>JAWLCW010000008.1:0-246075 GCA_041686935.1 Mariniphaga sp.
CTCTATGCCGGTCAGCGAAACGTTTCCGGTATTGGTTACCGTGTAAGTGTAGGTAATAACTTCGCCTGACTGCGAAACAGTTGTTTTGTCGGCTGTCTTGTCTATGCTAAGAGATGCCTCCTGGATGAAAGTAGTAACTGCATCGTCCTGCTGAACATTGGTCTGGTCGGTAACTACTGAAGCTGTATTAACCAAATCCGTTCCGGCTTCAATGTCTGCCTGAGTGACTGAATAATCAGCACTATAAATCCAGATTTCACCAACATCAAGAACTCCTGCATTCGTATCATCACCACTTTCAAGAGTAGCACCACCTGTAAATTCATCGGTCAGCACCACATTGGTAAGATCAATTGTACCTGTGTTTTCAACTTCTATGGTGTAAATTATCTGCTGCCCTGCTGAATTGAAAGTGGTTGGCGATGCTGTTTTGGAAATTGACAAAGCAGGTTGCTGACTGCCTGGGATGGCTTCAGTAATTTCTGTGTCGCTTGCATCGACTGTAGAATTGTCAGGGGAAGTGCCCGAAGCTGTTGCCGTATTTTCCACTCTGCCTGCATTCAAATCGGTCTGTGTGATGGTGTAGCTTTCCGTGAATATCTGTTGTCCACCAGAGGCAAGACTGGGTATTGTGGTATTCAACCCTGTTAAAGGGTCGGTTACTGAAACATTGGTAAGATCAACATTTCCTGAATTTTCTACAATAATGGTATAAGTAGTTTCCTGCCCAACTGAATTATAAGTGGTCGGTGATGCTGTTTTAGTGACGGTCAATTCGGGTTGCTGGTTGGCATTTACCGTTTCGGAATCACTATGCGTCACACCGGTATCGCCAAGACCGTCTCCGTCAGTGTCTGCAGAACCAGAAGCTTCAGCAGTATTCATATAAAAACCACTATTCAGGTCAGATTGTGTTATTTCATAGTTTGCCTGATAAACCCAGGTTTCAGTGCGATCCAATATTCCGTCATTATTTTCATCTCCGATTTGGTAAGCCGGACCACTGGTTGCTCCAATATCAATTACTGCCGGATTGTAAACCGGAACATTCCCATCATTTATTAGTGAAATCCGGTAGGTTATTACATCTCCAACTTCATCAAAAATCTGACCTAAAGGATTAAGTACTTTTTGTACTTTTATTGAAGGATTCTTTACAACTGACAATGCTATGACATCTTCGGCTGAGGGACCCTCAGAAGAAGTAACTATGGCCTCAATGACAATATCTTCCAAAAAAATATCGTCCTGTGTAACCTCGTAAGTAGCAGTAAAAGTCTTTGTACTGTCAGGTTCCAGTATGTTTTCATCGTACACAACTGTACCAAAAACGTTGTCTGTTATTTCAATTCCTGTTAAAGGTTCATCACCATTGTTGGTAACAGTATAAAATAAGGTTATTGTTTCACCTTCCTGAGTAACAATTGCTTTGTCTGCATCCAAAACGATGGTTACAGAAGCCGTCTGCGCGAAATTTTCGTTTAAGCTCCCATTCCTTAAACCTGCAGTGATTGGAAAGATTCCCAAAAAAATAAATAAACTTATCAGCAACAAATTGCCATAGCTGATTTTTTTTAGGATAAAACATGTATTAAGATGCTTATTGTTAAGGAAAAACCGGGAACAACCAATGATTTTTGAAAAATATTCCCCGAACATATATGGTCTCATAGCGCAGATTTTAGTCTTTTTTATAGTATATAGAAATACCAGTGAAACCCTCTAAATGTTTACAAAAACTCAAAAAGAATTTTTACTTTCTTTTTTTTGTTGAATGCAACTTACAAAATTACCAAAAAAATAGTAAGAATTTTTGTCAAAACCACATCTTAAGACGTAATATCTGTGTTCGCCTGTGAAATACTTTATAAGCTAATATACTTCCTCACAATACCAATAAACTGAAATCTAATCGAATAAGCCGGCATTCCTTTTCTCCCAAATTGGCAGTAAACTTTCCACAATTTCAGGATATTCTGCCACAATAATTTTTGGTTTCTTTTGGATCGGTCTGATGATCATACAATTCGGTTACCGGTTGGGCATCCCTGAAATATTTGGTAAACCTGTACCGGTCTGTTCGAAGTGATATGCCATTTATGAAGTAACAGTTAGAAGCATCTTCCCATTCAGCCAGCGAATTGGATAAAAGTGGCAACAAACTTTTTCCGTCATTTTTTTGAGGGCTTTCCACATTGCACAAATTCATAAGTGTGGGGTAAATATCAACCGAACTTACTGCTTTATCAACTGATTTTCCTTTTGTTTTTCCGGAAACATTTATTATAAAGGCACTTTAAAACGCCTGCACAAAAATGGTATGTTTACAGCAAACCAGCAGGTCGTCGAGTTGCCGGCCGTGATCGACCAAAATAATTACACAATTTTTTCGATTCCCCAGGTAATGTCTTTATTAATTCAAATGAACGGGATTATTATTCGCTATACTTGTTTTTCTCTGTTAATAATCGGCTCCCGTTAAACTGTTCAAAACCGATTCCTGCCATTTGCGCAGTTCAAATTGCATTTTCTCTGCGATTTCCGGATACTCATCAGCCAGGTTAATCTTTTCTCCCGGATCATCTTGAATATCATACAATTCAAAGCCTTTTTCATTTGGAGTATTTCCTTCAACTACCAGTTTATATTTTCCTTTCATCATTGAACGTTCCCCGGAATAATCCTTTTCTGAAATCCCGCTGTATTTATAATTTCTGAAACTGCGGGTGAATTTCCCTGCCATTATTTTAGCCAGCGGTGTGGTTCCTTCCTGCAATTCCGGATCGATATAAGGTTCCGGATTTTCGCCGAACACTTTACCGGGTTCAAACTGCCAGAAATAAAGCGGTTCAGTGCGCAGTTCTGCCGGGTCATCAAAAAACGGAACCAGGCTAATCCCATCGAGTGGTCTATCCGGTAAAGGCTGACCTGTTATTTCAGCAAGAGTTGGCAGAATGTCAGTGGTGAATGAGGGTACGTTAGTAGATACAGGCTTATTTATTTTTGCAGGCCATTCCAGCACACCGGGAACCCGGACACCGCCCTCGTACATGCTTCCTTTTTGCTCCCGGAGGGTCGAACCTGTGCGGGCTGCTGTTGCACAAGTGCCATTGTCGCCACAGTACAAAATCAGGGTATTTTCCTTCAGGTTATTTTCTTTAAGAAAGGCTCTTAATGTGCCAACAGACCTGTCCATAGCCGTTATTTCCGCATAACGTTCCTGCAAAACATCGCGAAGCGGACGGTTTACCGATTGCCCTGTTTCATTGGATGTCAGACGAACATTTTTGTTTGCCAGACTGTCGGGAAGATTTTCATAAAGGGCCAAGTCTTCGGGCAATCCGCTGTAGGGTTCATGCGGCGAACCGAACCATACCACTGCCAAAAACGGTTTGTTCTGTTTTTTTGACTTTTCTATGAATTTTATGGTTTCGTCAACAATCACTTCCGAACCTTCCCCCTCATATTTTTGCGGAGCTTCTCCGTTTCGGGAAAGTACCGGGTCCATTTCAAAAAAGTTATCATGCGAAAGCCATTCGTCGAAGCCCATGGCTCCCGGACTGGTTGGCGATTCTTTTTTAACAGGGCCTACGTGCCATTTTCCAAAATGGGCAGTTGCATATCCGGCTTCCTTCAAAAGATGAGCGATGGTAATTTCCTCAGGCCTTAGTGACCAGTTGGGGGTAAACGTACCGTAGCGGTTGGGATGCCGTCCTGTTAAAAAACTGCCGCGTGTGGGCGAACAAGTCGGATGTGCAGAATAAAACCGGTCGAAACGCAAACCGCTGGCTGCCATTTCATCCAGCACCGGTGTTTTTACAAACGGATGCCCGTTGTAACCCACTTCGTCCCAGCCGTGGTCGTCGCCCATAAGCAGGACAATATTGGGGAGTTCTTCATTAACTACCTCTTTTCCTTTTTGTGGATTGGTGCAGGAAAATGTTGTTGCCAATAAGAACAATGTGAATCCAATAACTTCATTTTTTGCCTTCATTTTGTTTCTTTTTTAAATTCTATTCCTTTTACGGGGTCAACTGGCTTTTCGACAAAGTTAATTCATAAAAAATTGTACCACTTTCATGGATTAATCTGAATGTGACCTCCGGATCAGGTAATGTTGTATCAAAAGTAAATTCCCCAAAGGCATATTCTCCTGAAATGCCAAAAAGTTGTGTATCCCAGTCGGCTCTGACAGGCGGAGGGCCAACTCTTCCCCCGAGACTTCCCATCTCGAATTCATAAAAATTAAAACCTGATGGCCTCGGAATTTTAAAACCGCGGGCGCCGTGCCTGTCGCCGGAAATTAACAGTACTCCTCCAATATTATTTTCCTCTATCAAACTAAATATCTTTTCCCGGCCTTCGGGATCAAACGCACCCCATGAATCCTTTCCGTTTGAGACATAATCGCTGAACATAGTACCGTTTGAAAGGATAATAAACGGTCCTTTACAATCAAGCAACTGTTCTTTCAGCCATTGCATCTGATCATCTCCCAGGAAATTCCCTTTTTCCCTGAAATACCGGTTGTCGAGCATAATAACATCTGCCGGTCCTATGCGGGTTCGAAAAAATACACCGAAACCATTTTCACCGGAACCATAAGGAGGATTGTTCCATGAATTCCGAAAAATATTGCTGACAGCTTCTTTATCTTCTTTGGTATAACCATCGGGAATATTATAAAGGTCATTGTCAAAATAATCGTGATCGTCCCAGGTGGCATAAACAGGGATATTTGCTGCCAGGTTTTTCCAGGCTGTATGAAAATCGCGTAACAAGTAATCTGCACGGTGCATGGCAATATTGTTGTTTCTGTCCTGGGCTGCAATATCTCCACCCAGTAACAGTGCCAGCGGCTCCCTTGATTTAATCTGGCTGGCAAGTCTCGGGTTGCATAATCCCCACCGGTGAAAGCAGGTTCCGAAAGCAATGGCATTACGAGCCTGACTGTTTGCTTCCGGCAGGGTTCGAAAAAAGGAATCCTTTTGTATGTTTGCCGGCTTTCCATCTATGAAAATTTCATAAGAATACCGGGTATCTGCCCTCAGGCCGATAACTTTCACAACTGCAACCAGGTCAGATTGCAAAGTGCTTGCTACCGGACCAAAGGATTTAACTTTGCCATCTGCTGTTACCCTGACTTCTACTTTTGAAGGTGTAAGTGTACGAATCCAGATATCTATTCCTTCAGAAGTGGCATTCCCCAACATCGGACCACCGGTATGTGTCATTCCGTTTTCCCGGCACAATTGCACAAACAGGCTATGCTCAGCAAGGTCTGCAAATGAATTCTGTGGGTCTTTTTCCAAAACCTCAAAAGCAGTGGTGAAGATCTGTTGAACATATTTCGGCTGTTCCTCACAGAGATTCAGGATATGCAGACTACCTTCAAGGGTTGGCGTATGCGCTTTTTTACTGTGAAATTGGTTCAGATAAGTTTGACCTGTAACATTCAGGTTTGGCAAAAATATCAGGCAAAAAAAGCACAAAATATATGCAAGCAATGTTTTCATATTCAGTGAAATATATTTTTTTCAGTAAAAAATGTCTTGTTTAGATTTTCCCATTCCTGTCAGGGTGTTAATTTACCGTAAGGTAAGGTATGTTCTTCCAGGACTTTACCGTATTCATCGATTAGTCTGAAAACAACCTTGGGGCTTTCTCCGGTGGTGTCAAAAGTAAATTCGCCAAAAGCTATTGTATCTGTGCCAAGGTACCCGAACAATTGACCGGAAGTATCCTCAGCCATGGCAACAGGTCCGGGTACTCCGCCAAGAGTAGCGACCTGAAATTCATAAAATGAAAATCCCGATGGCCTGGGAATAGCAAAACCACGCGCACCGTGACGATCGCCGCTCACCAGCAGCACACCGGAAATATTTTCAGCCTCTATAAAACGGAACAGCTCCTCACGTGCCTCTGTATCCCATGTTCCCCAGGAATCCTTTCCCGGTGTAATATAGTCACTCCACATCGTTCCGCTGGAAATGACTTTAAAGGGAGCTTCCGAATTTTTTAAAGTCTTTTTTAACCAGACGAGTTGTTCCTTGCCCAGATAGGCACCATATTCTCCTCTCCGGTCGTTTTCACGAAACGACCGGGTGTCCGGCATAATCATTTCCACAGGCCCAATGCGTGCGCTGAAATAAATTCCCGGATTTTCATTTTCCGGATTGTTCCAGTTCTCGTGCCACACTTTCCTCACTGCCTCACGGTCTGCTGCGGTGAATCCTTCAGGAATTCCGCCAAGATCATTGTTAAAATAATCGTGATCATCCCAACTGCTATATAACGGAGTATTTTCAGCAAGAAGGCGCCAGGCTTTTGAAACGTCGCGAAGCAGATAATCAGCTCTGTGCATATTTATCTGGTTTTCCCTGTCGTCAACCGCTATATCGCCCAAAAGCATCATAGCCCGGGGTTCACTTTTCAAAATCTGGTTAATAAGATTCGAATTATGCAACCCTATTTTATGAAAGCATGAACCGAAAGCAATCCTGAATACGCCTTTTTCCCACGGAGAGGATGCTGTGGTGAAGCTGCCTTCTGCAATATTTCGGTTGCCTGCATAAACCGCATAGTTGTATTTGGTATCGGGTGCCAGTCCGTCCAGTACAATTCTTTGCTCCACACCCGGCTCAACAGAGTTCGTTTCAAATAACTTTTCGACGTTGCCATCGGATGTTGTAACTTTCACTACCAGAGGTTTTGAGGTAGAAGGACGTAACCAAATGACCACGCCATTTTCGCGTAATTCACCCAACATCGGACCTCCCATTAGCTGAATATCGTGTTTCCGGGCAGCTTCAATAATCTCCGGATGTGTAAAGTCGGCATCGGGATTAGCGGAAAACACAGCCCTTGAATCAAGATAGAATTGCCTGATATTTTCAGGTAACAGACCATAGCTGTCAAGCAAATTTGTATCTATTTCCAGATTGCCAATATGCGCTTCACGCAGGGTTACCTCATGGCGGGGTGGAATGGTGTCGTTAATTGCGTATAGACAGTTGATGTTATAAACAAACAACAAAAGCAAAGAACACACGTGAAAAATAATGTTATCGTTTTTCATTTTTACCGGACCAATTAAAATTTGTATCAAAAATAAAAAATTTCGACACGACTTCCATTAAAATTTAATTCTTACTGCCTGAAGTTGCTTAAAACGATATGGATTAGTATTAGTTATTTACCGAACAAACCCGTATTCCCTTTTTCCCAGAACGGCATCAGTTTTTCAACAATTTCAGGTTGTTCAGTTGCAATGTTTTTGGTTTCATTGGGATCGGTCTGATGGTCAAATAATTCGATTACCGGTTGGGCATCTCTGAAATATTTGGTAAACCTGTACCGACCCGTTCGAAGTGATATGCCATTTCTGAAGTAGCCGTAAGAAGCATCTTCCCATTCAGCCAGCGAATTGGTTACAAGTGGAATTAAACTTTTTCCGTCGGTTTCATGCAGCATTTCCACTTGGCACAATTCCATAAGCGTTGGATAAATATCAACAGTACTTACTATTTTATCAATTGATTTCCCTTTTGTTTTTCCGGGAACATTTAAAATGAAGGCACTTTTTAAGGCCCGTTCAAAAATGGTATGTTTTCCCCACACCAGGTGATCGCCCAAATGCCAGCCGTGGTCGCCCCAAATGACTACTATCGTATTTTCTGCCAGGTCTTGTTTTTCCAGTTCATCTATCAGTTTACCAATCTGTGCATCAATGTAACTTACGCAGGCAAAATATGCATGACGCAACTTGCAGGCATATTCATCCGAAACAGGGCCGTCGAGTGTAGCTTCTTCATCGCCAAGTTGGTAGCCGTTAAACTCGCCGCTACCGTGCAAACTGGCTATATTCACGTTTTCAGGAATATACGGATTGGGCGACAACGGAATTTCATTTTCGTTATACATATCCCAATATTTTTTGGGCGCGTTAAACGGGAGATGGGGCTTAAAAAAACCGACGCCCAAAAAGAAAGGTTTTTCCTTTTTGGCTAGTTCCCCCATTTTTTCCAATGCCTGTTCTGTTATTAAACCGTCTGGATAACCGGTATCCGGGACATCGGCCATTTCGTAAGGTTTTACCTGACGGTTCAAACTTTGGCGGTTTTCGCCGTCGGCATACCCGAAAAAAGCATTCCAGCCCGTGCCCCATTTGCCGGGGTTCAGCAGCATTTCATCCCAACTGTGAGGCAGCTCGTATTCTGTTCCTACAGGATCTGTATATCCATAAAGCAGCCCGTCCACATAATGGCTGATTTTACCGATACCCACGGTGTAATATCCATTTCGCCGCAGTTGATGAATGAATGTTTCGGGATTTTCCGATTCCGGTTTTCCTGAAATATAGTTGTGGCAGGCCTCATTGCTTAAATGCCCTTTGGTTTTGGGCAGCATACCGGTAAGCAAACTGTACCGCGATGCCCCGCATGTCGGCACCTGTACAAAGTGGTTGGTAAACACCGCCCCCGTTTCCGCCAGCCGGTCGATGTGAGGCGACTTGATGAATTCATTTCCGTAACATCCGAGTTCGGGCCGCAGATCGTCGATGGCGATGAAGAGGATGTTGGGGTGTTCGGGCAGATTTTTATCAGCAGACTCATTATTTACTGTGCAGGAAAACAGTGTGCAAAAGAGGGGCAAATAAGTATATAAGTTTTTCATTTTCATAATTAATGACTTTTCAAATTAACGAAATAGTTGACTATTAGTGCATTGGTGCAGAAAAATGCAATTGCTAAAAAGAAAAATGCGATTCCGAATGATTGAATTTTTGTATTCATTTTTAATTATTTAATTCAAAATCAAAAGGGAAGGATTCTGAAAATTCGTGTTCACTTGCCATGATTTCCAATATTTTTTTTACAATCTCCGGGTTTTCGGCAGCAATATCATTTGTTTCAGCAGGATCTGTTTGTAAATCATATAATTCAATTTCATCGTGAAATCCTTTTTTATGAACATCTAATCTGACGCCTTTCCAATTGCCCCGGCGAACAGCCTGTTTACCTTCCTGTTCATGAAATCCCCAATACAAAGTACGTTCTTCTGCCAAATACTTATTTTTCAGAAAAGCTTCTTTCAAACTAATCCCATCTGTATTTTCCGGTATTTCAACTTCAGCCAGGTCAATAAAGGTTGGCAAAATATCGGCAAAATAACCCACACTCTGATTCGTTTCTTCCTGCGGCACAACACCGGGCATGGAAACAATAAATGGAACACGGATTCCACCTTCGTAAACATCGCGCTTCCTTCCCCTCAATATTCCAGAGCTATTAAATCTGCCTTCGTACCGGTTGGCAGCACCATTGTCTGAAGTGAATATGACCAAAGTATTTTCCAAAATATTATTCTCCTTTAATAATGCTCTGATTTTACCCATATCGGCATCAATTAAACTAATCATACTGGCATATACTTTCTCCTGATCAGACCAGTCTTTTTCCCGGTAAAGGGGATTTATTTCCGGAATTTCAAATGCATCGTGAGGCAATAGATACGGGATATACAGGAAAAACGGTTGTTCTCCATTTGCATATCTTTCAATGAAACTGAGCGCAAATTCAGAAAACATGTTGTGTGTGTACCTTTTTTTCTGTCCGCCTTCATTTTCCGGAATCGGGTATTGCTCCTTGTTAAGCCAAATATAATCGACATAATGGCTATGTGCCCGACGCTGGTTTAAATAACCAAACCATTCATCGAATCCCTGATCGTTTGGTAACCCGGTAGTTTCGGGCTCTCCAAGGCCCCACTTGCCCGTCATTCCGGTTACATAACCGGCTTTTTTCAAAACTTCAGCAATGGTCACATCCTCACTTTTAAGAGGAACCCTACCCTCACCTCCTCCTAAACCGGTTACTCCTCCAATACCAAAATTTCCTCTAACGGTCGTGTGCCCCGTGTGCTTTCCGGTCATTAAAACACTACGCGCCGGGGCACAAACCGGTGAACCTGAATAAAAGTTAGTGAATCGTATCCCTTCACTGGCAAGGTGATCAATGTTTGGTGTTTTTATTTCTTTCTGTCCGTAACAACCTAAATCTCCGTAACCCATGTCATCAACCATCACAAAAATGATATTGGGGTTTTTAACAGAACTATCTATTTTATTTTCTGACTGTCCGCAACTAACTGTAAGAACAGGTAGCATAGCAGATAGAGCAATAATCATCTTTTTATCCATATAATTTATTTCTTAAAATCTTAAAGTTAGAAAACCACCCCAATTGTGAGGTGGTTTTATCTAACTAAACTAACTTCAAAGGAGTAAAATATTTGAAATCTTTCTTAAGTTCATTAATATCCTGGGTTTTGCTGGAAAGATCCCGGATTAGATACTCTGTCAATCTGAGTTTGCGGAATCGGCCGTACTAAGTGCATCTCTTTAATATTTGGAGCAGCATCATAATTATGTAACCGAACCCTTTCAAGTAACGTCCCGGTTCTTTTAAGATCATACCATCGATGCATTTCACCACATAATTCACGGGCTCTTTCTTCCAGAATAAAGTTAAGATTAATATCTTCAGTCCTGACCAGCATTTGCTCCTCTTTTCCTGGTTTTACAGCTCTTTCCCGAAGTTGATTAATCCATGCAACAGCAACATCGTTTTTTCCTTGTTTATGGGCTGCTTCTGCAGCAATCAAATACATTTCAGCAAGTCTGATTACAGGAAAATCTCTTCTGCCATCAGTTGCATTTACATCAGGTCTCAAATTGTCATAAAACTTCCAAAGATTTGGCCAAAGTCTTCTTAACCGGCCACCAATCTGAAGAGGGTCAGTTTGTGTTGATACATTCTCGTTATTATAATCGATATACCAATATGGAGCATTTTTTTGAATTTCATCATCAACCGGATGAATAACAATTTTTATTGCAGTGTCACCAGGATTTACTACTTGACCATTGATAGTTCCTCTTGTGTTAGCAAACCAAACTGTTTTAAACGAATGCTCAAATCGAAGATCACTATCAAAATCCCATAAACTGTAAAAATAATTTGTAGGCATAAAACGTTGAAATGGTCTTCCATTTTCAATATCTCTGACCATTGCAGGGTTTTGTGTATAATCCCAAACGAAATACAGAAAAGCAGAATTACCAGGGCCATTTGTCAGAGGATCAGCAGTATATTGAACTGACCAGATTATCTCTTCATTTACATCGTTTTCAATTTTCCACAATTCAGAATAAGGTACAACCAAAGCGAAATTATAATTCTCAACTACATTTTTAGCAAGCCTTTCAGCTTCACTCCAGTTTCCTATTGTAAGATAAACTCTTGCAAGCAGAGCTTCAGCAGCAGGTTTTGTTGCTTTCCCGTACTTATCTGCGACAACTGGTAAATTAGCCGCTGCAAATTGTAAATCAGGAATAATACCATCCTGATAAATTGTATTTACTGGAGTTCTATTCGCTTCTGTTTCAACTCCAATTGTTTCTTCAAGGGTAAAATGAACATCACCAAATTGTTGGACCAAATGAAAATAGTAGAATGCTCTTAAAAAGCGCGCTTCACCTATTGCAACAGCTTTTTCATTTTCGTTCATATCTGAAACATCTGGAGTCCTTCCAATGATAGTATTGCATTGATTAATCCCAACGTAGAAATTATTCCATAAACCTGAAAAATATCCATGAATACCCAAAAGGTTTTGATCGTAATTATTAAATGATGGGTTATTTACTTGACCTCCAAAACCATTTGTGTAAATATCGGTGCCAACTACAGTTAAAAAGAATGATCCTTCCCTGCCATAAAAACTACGTAACGGCGGATATGCAGCTTTTAAGCCATCAGCAATTCCGGTTCTTGTTGTATAATGGCTATCAGCAACTGCGAGACTAACCGGGTCCTCCTCCAGGATACCCTCGCATGATAATAAAAAGGTTAGTGGTAATGCGCTCAATAAAAGAACAATAGTTTTTAATTCTTTAATAAGCTTTATAAAAAGTATTTTATTTGTTTTCATTAGTTAGAATTTTAAATTTAAACCTATTATATAAGTTGAAGATGTAAGTTGAGAATTAACCCCTACATTTCCGTTAGCCGATTCAGGATCTACAAAATCGTATTTAGAAAAAATAACTGGATTTAAGGCTGAAAAATAAATCTGCATATAAGACAGATTCCGGATTTTCAACAAATCTCTGGCCAAATCATAACCCAACGTAATATTTTTGATTTTCACAAATGAACCATCGAAGTATCTCAACGCACTTGAATACAATGGTGCAATACCAGCTCTTGGCATAGGAATTTCATTGCTTGGATTATCAGGCGCCCAATAATTAAAAGTCAATCTCGATCTTCTGCCTTCCCAATTATTTGCTCCTAAGTCGTGCAATGAACTATTAAGTATTTGTCCCTGCCGGGTATAAATGAGCATTGAAAAGTTAAAACCTTTATATGATATTCTGTTAGTAAGACCGCCACTCCAATCAGGGACAGTTGAACCTAAAATTGTTCTATCATCTGTATTTATTACGCCATCTGGTTGCTTAGTCAAATTACCTTCCTCATCTCTGCCATTGACATCAGCAATTTTAATATCACCAGGCCTCTGACCAGCCAAAGTAGCCTGTTCTGTTTCCTCAGATTGCCAGATTCCATCAAACTTGTAATCATAAAAAACATTAACAGGGTATCCAATAAACCAACGATTCCCAACATCATCGCTTGTTCCTTTAAACAATTCCACAATTTCTTCCTTATTCGAAAAAACATTTGCATCAATATCCCACTTAAATCCTGAACTGCTGTTCATTACATTAAAGGAAAAAGAAAGTTCCCAACCTTTGTTTCTTGTAGCTCCAACATTTTCCAGCACAGAATTAAAACCGGACGAAATAGGCAGCAATCTGCTCAACAATAAATCATCTGTTTTTGTGTCATAATATTCCAATGTTCCGGAAATCTTACCTCCCAAAAGGCCAAAATCAAGTCCAACATTTGTGGTTTTAGAAATCTCCCATCCTAATTCCGGATTGGCAATTCCCGAGTGTCCGAAACCAAAAGCACCTTCGTCACCATAAGCATAAACGGTTCTGGTTAAACCGCCTAAAGTTTGATATGGTTGAATAGAAGTATTACCCACCTGACCATATCCTGCACGTATTTTGAGAAATGAAAGTGAAGGAATATCAAAAAAATCTTCTTCTGATATTATCCAGGCTACTGATGCAGCAGGGAAAAACGCCCATTTGTTTCCTTTAGCCAAACGCGAAGATCCGTCTGCTCTTCCCGATGCTGTTAAAAGATACCTGTCTTTAAATCTGTAGTTAATCCTTGCCATGTATGAAAGCAATCCCCATTCAGTTATACCACTGTTAATTCCTGTTATTTCTCCAGAACTTCCCAAACCATAAAACGTAGATCTTACGATAGGAATTCCTCGTCCATTGAGACTCGAATTCTCAAAAGTTTCTTTCTGAGTACTAAATAATCCAACAATATTTACAGCATGTTCTTTAATAATTTTATCGAATGTTAAAATATTTTCAATTGTATAAGCAAAAGAACTATTGTTAACAATTGACCCATTGCTCGAACTTCCATCATAATCTCCATTAAATTGACCTCTCCTTGTCGCTCTCAAATCAGAACCAAAATTTAAACGATATTTCAAATCTTTAGTGACGGAGTATTCTCCAAATATATTTGAAAAAAATCGATAACCTTTTGTTTCATCAACATACTGATTTGGTGCATAGTTTAACAAAGGAGAAGCAACAAGTCCTTCAAAAGGATTCGGATAGGGAATTATTCTGCCATCTTCATCATACGGCAATAATAAGGGTACATATCCAATTGCAGCACTCAGCGGCTCATTAGACATTTGATTTCTAATATCGGTAGAAGCTGTTAAACTAACTCCAACTTTTAATTTCTCACTAAAACTGCCATCAATATTTGTTCGGATGGAAAATCTTTCATAATCGGCTTTTTTAATAACTCCCTCTTCAAAATAATAACTACCCGACAGATAATACCTGACTGCATTGTTACCTCCACTTATTGAAAGTTGGTGTTCCTGTTGTATTCCGTTTTGCAGAATTAAATCAAGCCAATTTGTTTCAATTCCCTTTTGCAAGTATTCTGTTTGTAAATCGCCAAGTTGAGCTACATCCTGACTACTGTCATTTCTATCCAAGCCACGTGCAATTCTCACATACTCAGCAAATTGCTGTCCATTCATCAATTCAATATTCTCGATAGGTGATTTTATTCCATAATAATTATTGAATTCTATTGTTGCAATTCCTTCCTTCCCTCTTTTTGTAGTAATTAAGATTACTCCATTTGCTCCTCTGGAACCATAAATTGCAACTGCACTTGCATCTTTTAAAACTTCAACTGACTCAATGTCCCTTGGATTAAAATCACTTATATTTAAGGTGGTTGGAATTCCATCAATTACAAAAAGCGGATCATTACTCGCATTAATAGAACGATTTCCCCTGATCCTTATAGTTGATGGAGATCCCGGAGAACCATTGTTTCTAACAATATCCACACCTGCTAATCTTCCCTGTGCCTGTTCCAATACGTTAGGAGATAATGTTTCTGCAAGGTCTGCACCCGATACTGAAGATATTGCTCCGGTTAAATCACTTCTTCTCATTGTACCGTAACCAATTGCTACAACTTCTTCCAACCCAATTACATCTGGAACCAATTGAATGTTAATGCTAGTCTCGTTCCCCAATTGAACATCCTGTGTTTTAAATCCAACAAATGAAAAGGTAAGCACATCAGCACTTTCTGGAATTTGCAAATAGAATGTTCCATCCACATTGGTAACTGTACCAGTAGTCGTGCCTTTTACCACTACCGTAACTCCGGGCAACGGCTGTCCGGAATCGTCGGTTACGTTACCGGCAATAGTTTTGGTTTGTTGCTGGAAAACAACATTATTCACTCCTGAAGCAGAAGACCTTGCTGTTCCTTTTGTTACAACAATATCGGTATTCATCACCCGATAAATTAAACCGGTACCTTCCAGCACTTCATTTAGAATCTGGTCAACCCCGGTATTTTCATAATTTTTAGTAATTACCTTGTTTTGGGGAAGGTGTTCGTTCTTGTAAAAGAAATAGAATTCGGTCTGGTCCTGAATGGACTTGAAAACAGTTTCAAGTGTAGCATTTTTCAAATCCAGGTTCACCTTAACTGACTGCGAGTAAACACTGGCCGTTGCATTTAACAGGGTTGCGAACGTTAGTATCAATGATAATCTCATAATCAGTAAAATTTTTTTACATTTTCTCCCTTTTGGAAGAAAATCGTTCATAAATAAATTTTTCATACTTTTGTTACGATTTTGGTTTAAAAATCAAAGTTTTAACTCTAAGCGGGGAATGTGTGGCGCATTTCCCGTTTTTTGTTTTGGAAAGTTCTTTTCAGTTTTTACATAGGCAATTCGTTTTAAGTTCAACAGTTGTATTTAGTTATTTTAAAGTAACTGTAACCAAATCTGATTCAATTTTATATTGAAATGGCACCAGTTGTTTTATTACATCAAAGTGTTGGTCCAGAGGTTTATGTCTTCTTAAAGTTCCGGTAATCCGTTCGTTTTTTAACTCTTTTTCAGGATAATCAATTTTCACATCCCACCAGCGCTCAATAATATTGAATACCTTGCTTACTGATTCATTATTAAATTCGTAAAAACCTTCTTTCCAGGTGGTATAAACTTCAAGGTCAGTTTCCCCAATACGTATTTCGGCGGTTCGGGTATTAAAGCTCGATTGCTGACCGGGGTATAAATCCTTAATCAAGTTGCCGGTAATAATTTTTACTTTCCCTTCTTCAAGTGTGGTTTCAATAATATTGCTTTCAGGATATTCACTAATGTTAAACCGGGTACCGGTTACTTTAACTGTGTGATCCTGTGTTTTTACAAGGAAGGGTTCCTTTTCTTTGGCGGTTACTTCAAAAAAAGCTTCACCGCTTAACTCGACCTCACGATTTTCGGCATTAAAACCAAATGGAAAAGAAAGTTTGGAACCGGAATTTAACCAAACGTGAGTACCGTCGGCAAGGAATATTTCTTTTATCTGGCCGTTTAATGATTCAACCTGTTTCATTTCAATTTGCTCATTGGAAAAAACTCCGGTTGAAACCAAATAATGTCCCAGCCAACCGGCGCCAAGAGAAAGAATAACAATTGCAGCTATTCTAAGAATTTCTTTCAGCCGATTTACCTTGTTATTTTGTTGAACGATTTGATCCTGCAACTCGAACCAGTGATTAAATTCTGCCTCATTTAATTTTTTCGTTCCCAACCGGGAGGCTTCCCAAAAATCTTTTTCGTGGAAAAGTGTTTTGCGGTTTTCGGGGTTTTCTTTTATCCAGTTGTAAAGAATTTTTTCTTCACCGGGAGTAGTAGTTCCCTGCAGGAAGTTATGAATTATTGGTTTAATATTTGGCATGTTTATGCTTTCCATTTTTAATATGAGTATTTTGGAAAGCAATTACCCTACCTCCTCTGAAAAATATTATAAAATATTCTGAAAAAGAATTGCAAGAAAAAAAGTAATTAAATCCTTAAACTCTTCACGGAATAACTTCAATGCTTTTGAAATGTGTTTCTCGACTGCCTTTAATGAAATGTCGTATTTTTCTGCAATATCTTTATTTGAAAGTCCGTTAAACCGGCTGTCTTTAAATACCTGGCTGCATTTGGGTGGCAATTGTTCCACCACATTTTGAATTCTTTCTTTTACCTCAAATTCGAGGATACTTTTTTCGGAATGAATAAAAAAATTCAATTCCTCTTCTTTTAATTTCAGCCTGTAGTTATTCTGGCTTTCAGATTTTTTCGATTCTTCCTTTAAATGTTTATAGCATCTGTTTTTTACTACTGTAAAAATCCATGCTGAAAATGAATTTGAGATTTCTGTATTTTTCCGTTTTTTCCAAAGTTCCAGAAAGCAATCCTGAACCACGTCTTTGGCAACATCCTCCTCAACAAATTTGCGGGCAAACAAAAACAGCCGTTGATAATATGTTTGGAACAAACAACGAAACGCAACATGATTGCCCGCCCGGAGTTTCAATAGCAAAGTTTTGTCGGTTAATTGTTCCATAGGTAAAAAGCAGGTTCAAAAAAAAAATTATCCGGCAATTTACAACTTTATTTTAATCTTTCCCCCGCAATATATAAGCCATCAGGTATTTTCATGAAGCAAACAAATCCCGATTATAACCTCCTGATTTTAATCTCTTTAAAATAAACTATGTCGTTGTGATCCGTCAGTAAAATATGTCCGCTTTCCAGCTCACCGTAATTCAAATCGTCTTTGAATTTGGTTTTCGCTTTTCTTTTCAGAAAATCCTTGCTGCCGCGTTTATATTTCACTACCCTTTCTCCGTTCAGCCAGTGCTCTACCTTACCGTTTTTGGCAACTATACGTCCGGTATTCCACTCACCCGGTGGATTCAGTTTTTTGTTTTTCGGAGCATAAAGAAGATAGGCAGAAGCTGTTGAACTCAACCCGTTTGGGTCATCTTTTACATGGGTATTATTGTAATCGTCAATAATTTGATATTCAGGACCATTTACCATTTTACTTCCGGTTTCCTGATTAACAATGGTTCCAACAAAATATTTTATTCCGCTGTTGGCTTCTTCTGTCAGATTAAATTGAAAAACCAGCTCAAAATCACTGTATTTTTCTTTGGTCATGATATCTCCTCCTCCCTTTTCCATCAAAAACAGCTGGCCATTTTCAACTTTCCATCCCTTTGCGGGAAAGCTAAGTTCAGATTTTCCTCTCCATTTTTCAACGCCGGATCCGTCAAATAAAACTTCCCAGTCACCTTCCTGATTTTGGGGATTTTTCTTCTCATCTTGTTTTCCAGAAGGGTTTGCAGAGGTTAGCGACAAAAAGAAAAGTGCAAACAATAAACTTAAACAACTCTTCATGATTTTAAATTTTTTTGGGTAAAACAAAAGGTTTCCGGTATTCTTTAGTTAGCATTAAATTTGCCTCCTTATCATTCAGCACAGTTAAAGTTTCCGGATCAATATCCAAAGTGCGGCCCAACCGGTAAGAAATATTGGCCAGGTGAATGAGCGCACAGGAATAAAATCCTTCTTCGATGGGAGCAGTTAGCAAAGCAGGATCGTTTGCGCGAATGGCATCGATAAAATTCTGGTAGTGGTTGCCCAGACCTTTTCCCGATTCGCCGGGTTCGCGTTCTTTTCCCATAAAGGTTTGCCAGCCATCCACATCTTTCAGCATGTAACCTTTGGAGCCGTAAAAAATATTCCCCACCACATTAACGGAGCTTGTCATGTAAGTATTGGTTAGTGGCGCTCCTGAACCCAGATGATTTCCTTCAGGATTGCTCATCCAGTGCCTGACTTCGAACTGCATGATTTTCTTTTTATCGCCTCCGCCTTCCGGATTGGGAAATTCGAATAGGGCCATTTGCACATTGGGCGTTTGCTGGTCGTCGTCAAACATCATGTGCCCTCCAATTGAACTTACTTTAGCCGGAAGTTTTACACCAAGTCCCCAGCGGGCCACATCCATTTCATGAACGCCCTGGTTTCCCATGTCGCCGTTCCCGTAATCCCAGTTCCAGTGCCAGTTGTAGTGAAACCGGTTGCGGTTGAACGGTTGTTTGGGTGCCGGACCAAGCCACAGGTCATAATCCACTTTATCCATATAACTTTTTGTAAAAGGCCCAATCCACGATTTACTGTCCAGGGTGTTGGCATACTTTTCATCCTCTCGCATGTAACCATCCGGGTATTTACCAATGGAATCGCGCCATTTGTAGCAAATTCCTTTGGCAAGGTAAACTTCGCCCAGTTTTCCATCTTGCATAAATTGCACGGATGATTGCGCTCCCGGATTGCTCCGTTGTTCGGCGCCATCCTGAACCACTACGTTGTATTTTTGGGCTGCCTCAACCAGTTTTTGCCCCTCTTCGATGGTATGGCACGATGGTTTTTCAATACTGGCATGTTTCCCGGCCTGAATGGCCCAGATACCCGCCAGTGCATGCCAGTGATTGGGCGTCACAATAGAAACCGCATCAACCGATTTGTCTTCGAAAAGTTTGCGCATATCCTGGTAAACTTTCGGCTCGCGTAAGTCTTTGTCCGTAAAATGTTTTTTCACCCGTTCTGCAAACAGGTTTTCATCCACATCACATAATGCCGTAACTTCCACATTTTTCAGCTTTTGGTATTCCTGAATATGTGATTGCCCCATTCCCCGGATTCCGATAACTGCCACATTTACACGGTCGTTGGCGCCCTTCCAGTTGGAGTTGGAAAAAATTAAAGGCGCTGTTCCCAATGCCAGTGTTCCTTTGGCTGATTTCTGAATAAACTCTCTTCGTTCCATATTTCTTTGATTATTTTATTGATCTGAAATCTTTTTATTTTAAACCGGCTACCAAATTATTGAACAAAACCAATTGTTCTTTCATAGCGCCAACAATATTATTTGGCACTTCACCGTCCTCAAGTAGTATCCATCCCTTGTAATTTGCATCATTCAAAAGATTAAAAAACGGTTTATAAGGATAATCATATTTGTTCAAATTATGCACATGCACAGTATCTCCCAGCCATTGTTTTACCAGGTTAAAATTATGCTCCAACCCGGGAGGATTCAGATCGGTTTGATTGCAGTTCCAGCAGATTTTTACATTTTTTTCGGTTACCTGGTCGAAAATAGCCTTCATATTGGGAAGCTCCTGGGTAATGCGTCCGTGCACTTCAACACGGATTAACTGGTTAAAATCGCTGGCGAATTTCCCCACTTCATTTAACGATGCGGCAATTTGTGCTATGGTTTTTTCTCTGGGAACTCCTGCAGGAAGGGTATTGGGTTTCACTTTAATTCCTGACGCCCCGGTATCGTAACATAGTTTAATGTATTCTTTGGTCTGGTCAATGTTCCATTTGAGTTCTGCCGAATCCGGGCTATGGTACTCCCAGTTCGAGCCATACCCCACGTTGGTTACCGGACTGTCGGCAAACCTCTTTTTCACCTCTGCCCTTTCGGCGACACTTAAAGTGGTTTCAACGCCGTGTGCATGCTGAGTGCGGAGTTCAATCCCCTCGTAACCGGTAATTTCGCAGCTTTTTATTAACGTCGGCAAATCCCAGTCCTTTCCCCACTGGTAGGTCACAAGCCCGAATTTCATTTTAGAAACTTTGCCAGATAAACCGGCTAATAAAGGGTTTGACATTCCCAACCCAATTGTTGTAATTGCAGATGTCCTTAAAAATTGCCTCCTGTTTTGTTCCATTTTTATTGCATTTTATTTGTAATTCCCAAATTTCTTTAAAGCTTCAAACATGGCCAAAATGTTTTCGGGAGGTACATCGGTCTGGATGTTGTGTACCGTATTAAACACAAAACCACCCCCCGGAGCCAGTGCTTCAATATTCCGGCGAACATCGTCCTTTACTTCCTGCACTGTTCCCGAAGGTAACACTTTTTGGGTATCCACACCTCCTCCCCAGAAAACAATATCGCGTCCAAAATCTTTTTTTAGCTGAAGCGGTTCCATGCCGGTTGCATTAATATGAACCGGATTCAAAATATCCACGCCCATTTCAATTAAATCGGGAATGATTGGCCGGACATTTCCACAGGAGTGAAACATGATTTTTAAATGTGGCGCCTTTCCACTTATAAAAGAAAGAACTCTTTCAAAATGCGGTTTGTAATAATCCCGGAACTGTTCGGGACTTATAAGCTGCGACTGTTGGGTTCCGTAATCGTCCCCTTCTCCCACAATATCAACCACATCGCCCAGTTCATTTAAGCAGGCATCCCAAAATTCAATCTTCAAATCGGCCAGTTTACCAATCAGTTTGTCCGAATTCACCGGGAAAAGGAACGGATCGATCATGGCGTTCTCCATACCGCGAACCCGCTGGTGCATTTCAAAAAGGCCTGCGCAAAGACCTTTTGTCAATATGATTTTTTCCTGATTTCGATGGTGAATCGCTTTTTCGCGCAATCCGGCAAACCGTTGGTTATTGGCTGCGTCGGGCCAGTTGTAGTTTTCAATTATTCCTTCTGCTTCAAAATCAACAGATTCCAAAGGGTTTAGCACCAGCGAAAACCAGTGGCCGTTTTTCGGGAAATGATGAGTGAATCCCCACTCATCAAAATATTCCCAAAATCCGCCTTTGTCTTTTAATTTGGAATACACATCCCAGTTGTGGCTGGTAAGCGGAAAAACCCCGCGGGTATCCACTTCAAACCGGTTTAATATTACTTCTGAAGGAATTACTATTTGCTGAATTACATCCGACCATTCCGGCTCATCAGGTTCAAGTCCCAGGTATTTTCGCAGGTTTTGGTAAGCGGCATGAGTTATTCCTGTCCAGGTTGATCCGGCCAAATCCAACGGAATCCGGTCGGGTTCTTCGTGATTCAATGCTTTAAAAATCCGTTCGCGTGAGTTCATATTATCAGGTATTTTCAATTGATACCGGTTTCATTTTGGGCGAAATCAGATGAATTACCAGCAAACCTGCAAGATAACCAAAAGCCGCAATTACAAACGGAAAAACATAACCATCAACACCCGATTCATTCAGCACCCAACCAATGAGCAAAGCTGTTCCCATTCCTGCGAATGAACTAACTGTGGTGGAAAATCCGATAACCGAGCCCACAATATTTTTTGGAAACAGATCGGACGCCACTGTAAAAATATTGGCCGACCAGGAATTGTGCGCCGCAGCGGCCAAAGCAATCAATCCCACACATACCGGCAGCGATTCGATAAACGGAACCAGCATAACGGGCAGTACCAGCAAAGCCGTTCCCAGCATGGTAATTTTCCGTGAAAAATTGGTTGATTTTCCTTTTTTCAGAAAAAATGAAGAAACAGCGCCTCCGGCTATTCCGCCGCTCCATGCCACCACGTAAATAATAACCAGCGGAAGCGTCAGGCCTTTCAGTTCCACCCCAAAGCGTGCATTTAAAAATTTTGCGCCCCAAAACAGGTAAAAATACCACACCGGGTCGGCAAACAGTTTTCCCAGCGCCACGACCCATGTTTGCCGGATTTTCACCAGCTTTCTCCAGGGAACTTTTACGGTTTCCAGTTTGTTGTTGTCGCTGTCAATGTATTCCCTTTCGGCTGAATTTACAAAAAGGCTTTCCTGTGGCGATTTAAAAAGAATCAGCCACAAAACCAGCCAGATTGCACTAAAAATTAATGACACGAAAAATACATACTGCCACGAGCCAAAAAAATACAGTACCACCGGAATAAGCAAAGGTGCAAGGACCTGCCCGATGTTGGACCCACCGTTAAAAACACCGGTTGCATAAGCCCGTTCCTTCTGAGGAAACCATTCGGCCACGGTTTTAATACTTGCCGGAAAATTGGCCGACTGTCCGATTCCCAGTCCAAGGCGGGCAATTGCAAAACCAATCCAGCTACGGGCTAATGCATGCGACAAACTTGCCAGCGCCCAAACAACTACTGCCAACAAAAACCCCCGTCGGGTTCCAAGCCTGTCGATAACATAACCGATAAAAAGCGGCCCGATGGCATAAGTAAGCTGAAAAGCAAAAACCACGTAGCCATATTCCTGCTCGCTCCAGCCAATTTCTTCCGTAATAAATGGAGCAAGAATTCCCAGAATTACCCGGTCGAAATAAACAATGGTAGTGGAATAAAAAAGCAGGGCAACAATCACCCACCGGAAGTTTGTTTTTTGGTTTGATTTCGGCATATTGCAATTGTATTCAGTTTTTTCACAATAATTTTCAAGTTTATGGATTATTGAATTTTAAAACAATAGTGAAGGTTTATTTAAAATGGTTTTAAACAAGTTTCAAAATCGTTTGAGAAAATTTCCATTTTAAAAGTTACATTTGCTTTTCAAAATCATAAAAAAAATTTCAGACAAATTATAAAAACCGAAATATGGCTGATTCATCATCAGAACTTAATACAAACTGGCGCAAAGTAGCTTCGTCCATTTACCGCAAACCGCGTGATTCCAAAATTTATGGTTCTGTAGATATAGATGTAACCGAGCTGGAAAAATTTATTGCAAAAAAACGCCGGGAAGGAGTAAAAACCACACTTACCCACCTGATGACACTTATTGTAGGAAGGGCCTTTCGGGATGAGGTTCCTGAATTGAATGCCTACATTAAACGGGGCAAAGTTGTTAAACGTTCTACAATTGATGCCATGGTAAGCGTTTTACTAAAAGCCGATGAAATGGGTTCGGTAAAAATTCCAAATATCGATCAACTAACTGTGGCAGAACTTTCGGATGCCATGGCAGAAAAAATAAAAAAATCGAGACAAGGGGATGAAAACAGCGCCATGCAGTCGAAACACCTGCTTTCTTCTGTTCCGTGGCCATTTCGTACCTGGTTGTTCAACATTTATAAAATTGTTACCATCGACTGGGGACTTTCGTTTCCGTGGGTAAACCTTTCATCAGACAGTTTTGGTTCGTATGTTATATCAAATATTGGCACGCTTGGTCTCGACACCGGTTACGGCGCACTTCTCCCCTCCTCCAATGTATCAATAGTTCTCATCATCGGAAAAGTTTACAAAAAGCCGGTGGTGGTGAACGATGAAATAGTGCCGCGCAAAGTTTTTACGCTTTCGGCAACACTCGATCACCGTGTTGTGGATGGATCACACGGAGGAAAACTTTTCAGGTTTATCAGGCAAATGGTAAAAAACCCTGAACTGCTGGATACAAAGCCCTGAACAGGATTTTTAATTACTCCTTACACATAATACAAAACATTTAGGTAAAAAACTTCCGTGTACGTGCACGAAAATAAAAAAAATTCTTTAGATTTGTATTCATTTAAGGTAATATGATTTATTAACCTGTTAAAATTTAAACCGTTATAGGAACAAATAGACAAATACGAATTAAGGATATTGCAGAAAGAGCAAAAGTTTCCATCGGAACTGTTGACCGGGTACTGCATAACCGGGGCGAGGTGGCAGAATCAACCAAAAACAAAATCATGCAAATTGTTAAGGAGTTGGACTACCAGCCAAATATTCTGGCCAGTACACTTGCTTCCAAAAAATCAGCTTTGTTCGCCACACTTTTCCCGGAACCACCATCGCCTGATGGGTACTGGACCCGGCCGGCAATTGGTGTAAAAAAACGGGTTATCGAACTTCGCCAGTACGGAATTCAGGTTCAACCGTTTACTTTTAGTCAAACCGACCCGAAAAGTTTCGCTGAAAATGCCCAAAAAGTTTTGGAACTAAAACCGGACGGTGTAGTGTTTGCCCCGTTTTACAAAAAAGAATCGAATGTATTTATCCAAAAACTTAAAGAACAGAACATCCCGTTTGTGTTTATCGACTCTGAAATAAAAAATGCCGGGCAACTGGGATATATCGGACAAAACTCCTATCAAAGCGGCCTGGTTTCCGGGAAACTGCTCGACCTCATTCTTCCTGAAGGAAATGTGCTGGTGATTCATTTTGCCAAGGAAATGGACAACCAAAACCATTTGGTGCAACGTGAAAAAGGGTTTTACGATTGGTATTTCAAAAACAAACGGGACATTCACCAGCTTTTTACCATTGAAGTACCCGATACTTCCGATAAACAATGGATGGAAAAAGTTGTGAAAATCATTCAGGAAAAAAATATAAAAGGCATTTTTGTTACAAACTCCAAAGTTTTTAACATGGGACGGCTAATTGAAAAGTATGGTCTTTTCGATTTAAAAGTAATTGGGCACGACCTGTTGAAAGAAAATGTCGCTTACCTGAAAAAAGACATTGTACAGTTTCTGATTTGCCAGCGCCCCGAAGAACAGGGATATAACGCCATCAATAAAATTTTCAGGAATGTGGTTCAAAAAAGAGTTACGGCCAGCGAAAACTATACCTCCATTGACATCGTAACAAAAGAAAACGTGGATTATTACAAAGAATTTAAAAAGGAATTATAATGAAGCCAATGTCATTTGAAGATTTAAAAGGAAAAGTTTGTGTAATTACCGGTGGAGCCGGTGTATTGGGTAGTGCCATAGTTCGTGCTATGGCTTCGGTGGGAATAAAAGTCGCAATTGCCGATATTAACAAGGAAGTGGCTGATAAAGTAGCCGAAGAAATTTCGGCTGAAACCGGTTCACAGGTTATTGGAGTTGCCGCCAACGTGCTCGACAAGGAATCGCTTGAACAGGCCAAAGCAGAAATCAATCAGCAACTTGGTGAAATAGACATTCTTGTTAACGGCGCCGGAGGAAACAGTCCGCAGGCTACCACAAAAGTGGAACAAATGCAGGAAAGCGATCTCGGAAACCTGGCCGACACATTTTACGGTTTGCAAATGGAAGGCTTCGACAAAGTATTTGCGCTGAATTTTAAAGGAACCGTTCTCCCCACCATGGTTTTCACGCAGGATATGCTCAAAAATAAAAAAGGGGTCGTACTGAATATTTCTTCAATGAATTCGTATAAACCACTTACAAAAATTCCTGCCTATTCAGCAGCTAAATCAGCCGTTAATAATTTTACAGAATGGCTTTCAGTTCATCTTGCAAAAGTTGGGATCAGGGTGAATGCTATTGCGCCCGGATTTTTCATCACACACCAGAACAGGTTTCTTGTGATGGACGAAAAAACCGGTAATTTTTCACCCCGCGGACAGAAAATTGTGGACAACACACCCATGGGAAAATTTGGCGAACCCGAAGATTTACAGGGAGCCACACTTTTCCTTCTTTCCGATATTTCGAACTTCATCACCGGCATTGTAATCCCGGTCGACGGCGGCTACAGCGCTTTTGGAGGAGTTTAAAAAAAAGCCTCCCCTAACCCCTCCTAAGGAGGGGAACCCATAAATGGTCATTTTTTTTGGGGTACAAAACTTGCAACTTGAGAACTGGAACCTGAAACCTGAAACTCGAAACTTTGAACTCGAAATTTTAAACTGTTATAATATGAAACGAAGAGATTTTTTGACAACTACAGCAGGCGCAGCTGCAGGAGCCACATTGCTTTCAAGTCCGGTTGGGGCGGCTGCCTCCAGCCAGAGAAAAAAGAAAATTGCCATGGTAGGAACCGGAGTCAGGGGAATCGGGTTCTGGGGAAAACGTGTGGTTGATAATTACAGCGACATCGTGGATTTCGTCGGCTTGTGCGATCACAATCCCGGAAGGCTTGAACTGGCAAAAACACACATGGGAGTGGATTGTCCGGTCTTCACCGATTTTGACAAAATGATGAATGAAACCAAACCGGAAATGGTAATCGTTACTACGATGGATTCCAACCATCATGAGTTCATTATCAGAGGTATGGAACTGGGCGCAGATGTGTTAACCGAAAAACCCATGACCACCGACGAGGTAAAATGCCAGGCCATTCTGGATGCAGAAAAGCGAACCGGTAAAAAATGTACCGTAGGTTTTAATTACCGCTACGGAACACTGTTTACTGCCATTAAGGAACAACTGGCCAAAAAACCGTTTGGCGAAATCACATCAGTAGATTTTAACTGGTATCTGAATGTGTATCATGGCGCCTCCTACTTCAGGCGCTGGCACGGAGAACGCGATAAAGGCGGTACGTTATTCGTTCACAAATCAACCCACCATTTCGATTTGCTGAACTGGTTTATCGATTCCGACCCGGTGGAAGTCACCGCTTACGGAGCGCTGGAGCACTATGGGAAAAACAACAAGTTTAGGGGTGCCAACTGCCGCAACTGCGCTTATACCGACAAATGTAACTATTTCTGGGATATTACCGGAAGCCAGCACGATATGAATCTGTACGTAAAAAATGAAAAATACGACGGGTACATTCGCGACAACTGCCTATGGCGTGAAGACATTGATATTTTTGATAAAATGTCGGCACAAATCAAATACGCCAACAATGTGATTGTAAATTACTCACTTACAACCTATTCGCCATACGAAGGCTGGCGTATTGCTTTTAACGGAAAAGACGGACGCATCGAATCGTGGGAAGACATTCCGTGGCGCAGGCAGGAAAAAATAAATCAGGCACAACTCCACGCTGCCGAAATGAACCAAAGCGGTGGAGATGCCACCCGTTACGATGAAATTTTTATGATGAAAAACTTCGATCGCGATTTTGAAATCATGAAAATTGAAGCAGCCCGCGGTGGCCATGGTGGCGGGGACTCACGCTTGCAGGATAAAATTTTCAGGGACCCTGATATGGCTGATCCGTATAAACATTCAGCCGGAACACGCGACGGTGCCATGTCGTGCCTTATTGGTGTGGCAGCCCGCAAATCCATTGACGAGCAACGCCCAATTAAAATTGAAGAACTTACAGACATTAAGCCTCACCCAACAAGGGGAGCATAAAATATGAACGGGGGAATACATACTGTTCCCCCTCTTTTCAGACAAAAACCGTGAGCGCAAACGAAGTATTGAAAAGGTAAATTAATTTAGAAAATATGTCACTGGAGCAAACATGGAGATGGTACGGACCCTCCGACCCGGTAACCCTGCAGGATATTCGTCAGGCAGGCGCAACCGGCATCGTTACTGCGTTGCACGAAATACCCAACGGAGAAGTTTGGGATTTGAAAGCCATAGTAGAACGGAAACGGTTTATTGAATGGGACGACAATCAACCGGTGCCAAAACCTCGCGGACTTACCTGGTCGGTTGTTGAAAGCATCCCGGTTCACGAAGATATCAAACAGGGAAAACCAACACGCGAGAAATACATCGGTAATTATATCGAAAGTATCAGAAACATGGGAAAAGCCGGAATACCTGTGCTGTGCTACAATTTTATGCCCGTTGTTGACTGGACCAGAACGAACCTGAATCTCAAACTGGAAGATGGAGCTCGGGCGTTGGCATTTGACATGATAGACTTTATCGCGTTTGACGTTTTTATATTAAACAGGAAGGGCGCTGTTACAACTTATGATGCCATACTGGTAAAAAAAGCCGAACGCCGTTTCGAAGCCATGAACAGTGAAGAAAGGTATGAACTTGAACATACCATTCTTGCGGGCCTGCCAGGCTCTGAAGAGTCGTGGACACTGGAACAATTCCGGGAAAAGCTCGGCGAATATAACCGCATCGACGACAATCAATACCGGAAAAATCTGGAATATTTTCTGAAAAAAGTGGCGCCTGTTGCCGAAAAAAGCGGAGTGAAACTGGCCATCCACCCCGATGATCCACCTTTTTCGCTTTTTGGATTGCCTAGGGTTGTAAGTACTGAAAAAGACATTGAATTTATTCTGAATGTTTACGACAGCATCTATAATGGCTTTACGCTTTGCACAGGTTCTCTTGGGGTTAGACCAGACAATGATTTAGAAGGAATTGTAAAAAAGCACGGCGCCAAATTAAATTTCGCTCACCTCAGAAGCACCCAGCGCGATGAATACAATGGTTTTCACGAAGCAGGACATTTGCGGGGCGACGTGGATATGTACAAAGTGATGCTTGCTATTCTGAAAGAGCAACGAAAAAGACAGGGTGTTTACCGGCCGGATCACAAAATACCCATGCGCGCCGACCACGGACATACCATTCTCGACGACCTGAAAAAGAAAACCAATCCGGGCTACTCGGCCATCGGTCTGCTTCGCGGAATGGCTGAACTCCGCGGCCTGGAATTGGGAATTGAAAGAAGCGGAGCAGTTTTCAGCAATTAGTAACCTTTTAAAATTATATAACATGAGTTTAGAATTAAAAAAAGACGCCAAATACGCTATGTTGGTTCCCACAAGCATGGGAATCAGGATTATACCCGACAACGGTCAGCCGGTTCATGCCAGCGACAAATTTACTATGTATGCAACCAGTGCCGAAACCAATGTGGCCAGCATTTCGTCGTATCTGGGATTGCCGGTAAAAGTTTTAACCACTTTTGTGAAAGGCAGCCCGATTGCCCAGTTTATAAAAAGTAATCTGAAAGGCCGCCACATGGATTATGAAGGTCCGGAAGTGGAACAGGGCGATCCGTGGGGATACCGCCATCAGATTAACATTGCCGACAGCGGATACGGCTTGCGCGGTCCGCGGGTGTTTAACGACCGGGCAGGCGAAGTAGGAAGAACATTGAATGCAAAGGATTTCGACCTGGAGCGCATTTTTGGTGAAGAAGGTGTTCAAATTGTTCACCTTTCCGGATTAATTGCAGCATTATCGCCCGATACCACCCAGTTCTGTCTGGAAGTGGCACGGGCAGCCAAAAAACACGGCACAAAGATTTCGTTCGATCTGAATCACCGGGCCTCGTTCTGGAAAGGTCGGGAAAAAGAGTTGCGGGAAAATTTCACAGAAATTGCTTCAGTTTCCGACATTTTAATTGGGAACGAAGAAGATTTTCAGCTTTGTTTTGGAATTGAAGGTCCACCGGCAGGTGGCGAGGGCATCAAAGCCAAAATTGACGGTTTTAAAGGACTGATAACGTGTGTGAAAGAAGCATTCCCCAATGCTTCCGTTTTTGCCACAACACTGCGCGAAGTTATCAGCGTAAACAATCACCTTTGGGGCGCTATTCTGCTTGAAGGTGAAAACTGGCACGTGATAGAACCACGCCCGATTGTGGTGCTCGATCGCATTGGTGGCGGCGACGGTTTTGTGGGCGGAATGCTTTACGGAATTCTGAAAAGATGGGAACCGGAAAAATGGCCGCAGTTTGGCTGGGCTACCGGCGCAATGGCCACAACATTCCTTACCGATTACGCTCAACCTACTGATGAAGATATGGTTTGGAGTATCTGGAAAGGTAATGCGAGAGTGAAACGGTAGATAACTATGTGCTCTATGTGCTTATGTGGTTCGTTATAAATACCACATAGGCACATAGGACACATAAGAAAAATAATAAATATGATTTACTACGAAAACGGCTCAAAAGATACCAGTCTTTCAGCAGAAGACCTGAAACAGGGATTATTCGAAGCGCTGGATAAAATGGGTGAGAAGAAAAAAGTGCTGGCGGTACCGCCGGATTACACCCGCCTGCCTTCGCGCTCTGGCGAACTTACCGAATTTGCCTGGCAGTATTTCGGCGATAAACTCACCGATATTTTGCCGGCACTGGGTACACATACGCCTATGACCGACGTGCAAATCAGCCATATGTTTGGCAAAACACCACGTAACCTTTTTCGTGACCACGACTGGCGCAACGATGTGATTACGCTGGGAACCGTTCCGGCAGAATTTGTAAAGGAAGTTTCCGGTGGTGCAGTCGATTACGACTGGCCGTCACAGGTGAACAAGCTGCTGGTGGAAGGCGGTTTCGACCTCATTCTTTCCATCGGGCAGGTAGTGCCGCACGAAGTGGTGGGAATGGCCAACTACAACAAAAACATTTTTGTGGGAACGGGCGGTTCCGAAGGCATCAACAAAAGCCACTTTATCGGCGCGGCTTACGGCATGGAAAAAATGATGGGCCGGGCTGATACGCCGGTAAGGAAAATTTTCAATTACGCATCGGAACATTTTGCAGATCATATGCCCATCGTTTATGTTCAAACCGTTGTAGGACTGAACAAAAATGGCAAATTGCAAACCTATGGCCTGTTCATTGGCGACGATTTCAGTGTGTTCGATAAAGCCGCCAAACTGTCGTTGCAGGTGAATTTCGAGATGGTGGACAAACCACTGAAAAAAGTGGTTGTTTGGCTCGACCCCACCGAATTTAAAAGCACCTGGCTGGGCAACAAAAGTGTGTACCGCACCCGCATGGCTCTGGCCGACGGTGGTGAACTCATCGTTCTGGCTCCGGCTCTGGTGGAATTTGGGGAAGACAAGCAGATTGATCAACTCATCAGAAAATACGGGTATTTCGGTACACCGCACACATTAAAAATGGTGGAAAAAAATGAAGACTTACGTGCAAACCTTGGAGCTGCAGCACATCTCATCCACGGTTCATCCGAAGGCCGTTTCAGTATTACCTATTGTCCGGGCAAAGATGAAAAAAACCTGACTCGACAAGAGATTGAAGGTGTCGGTTTTAAATATGCCGATATTGATCAAGTAACGGCAAAATACAATCCGGCAAAACTGAAGGACGGATTCAACACCATGCCCGACGGTGAAGAAATTTTCTATATTTCCAATCCGGCAATCGGGCTGTGGGCGTATAAAGACAGGTTTGAGTATTAACAATAACCACATAGAAACATAGGACACAATAGAAGCTATGTGAACTATGTGCCTATGTGGTTCAAAAAAACAGTTAAATTGGAAAAAATAAAATTGGGCATTATTGGCGTTGGAAATGTGACCGAGTTAAAAAGCGGTCCGGCGTTTTATAAGATAGAACATTCAAAACTGGTGGCTGTTATGCGTCGCAACGCTGATAAAGCTGAAGATTACGCACGCCGCCACAATGTTCAAAAATGGTATTCCGATGCTTCTGAATTAATCAACGATCCGGAAGTGGATGCGGTTTATGTGGCTACCCCACCCGGTTCGCATGCCCGCTATGCCATTGAAGTGATGCGCGCTGGCAAGCCGGTTTATGTGGAAAAACCCATGGCAAAAAATTATGCCGAATGCCGGGAAATGCTGAAAGTTTCGGAAGAAACGGGAATGCCGCTTTTTGTAGCTTATTACCGAAGGGCTCTTCCGGCTTTTTTAAAGGTAAAAGAAATGGTTGAAACCGGAGCCATTGGAAAACCTTTGGTTGTCAACATTAAACTGCATAAACCGCCACGGATACCCGACCTGAAAAAGGAAGAACAGAGCTGGCATGTTCATCCTGAAATTAGCGGCGGAGGTTATTTTTTCGATTTGGCTTCCCACCAGTTCGATTACCTCGATTTTTTGTTCGGCCCGGTAACGGAAGTCTCCGGAATAGCAACCAACAAAGCGAACCTCTACCCTGCCGAAGATACGGTGGTGGGAACCTGGAAACACGAATCGGGAGTAACCGGTTCAGGCAGTTGGTGTTTTGTGGCCGACAAATCTGCAGAAACCGATGAAATTGTAATTACCGGTTCCAAAGGCGAAATTGTGTTGCCCTGTTTCACCCACGAAAATGTAAAATTTACATCGCAGGAAGGAGTACTTGAAATGGGATTTGATAATCCGGAACATATTCAGCAAAATCTGGTAAAGCAAGTGGTTGACGAGCTGCGTGGCGAGGGCAAATGTGCAAGTACCGGAGTTTCTGCCGCGAGGACGAGCTGGGTGCTGGGTGAGATGGTAAAAGGGTACTACGTTAAGAAAAACCACATAGGCACATAGGGCACAATAGAGTAAAAAATGATTACTCAGAAATACATAAACGAATTAACATACAAAATCATCGGTTATGCCATTGAAGTTCATAAGGAGCTTGGACCGGGATTACTGGAAAGCGTTTATGAAAAATGCCTTGCTCATCTTTTGCAATTAAACGGACACGATATTAAACGACAACAAGTTGTGCCAGTTGAATTCAAAGGGATATACCTCGATGTAGATTTGCGTTACGACCTGCTTGTTGATGATTTGATTATTGTTGAGTTGAAAACTGTTGATGCATTTCATCCGGTACATGAAGCGAAATTGCTCACTTATCTGAATTTACTAAAAAAGCCAAAAGGAATTCTAATCAATTTTAATTGCACCAATATTTTCAAAGAAGGACAAAAAACGTTAGTTAAAGAATATTTTAGAAATTTACCAAAAGAATAACTTATGTGTCCTATGTGCCTATTTAGTATTTAAGAACAAACCACAATAGACACATAGGGCACAGTAGAAAGGAGAACATGAAGATAGTCATCGACGATAAAATACCATACATCCGCGGGGCATTTGAACCGTTTGCCGAGGTGGTTTACCTGCCGGGAAGCAAAACAACTCCCGAAGTGGTAAAGGATGCCGATGCTATTGTTACACGCACCCGCACCAAATGCAACCGGGAGTTGCTCGAAGGTTCGAAAGTAAAATTTATTGCCACGGCCACCATCGGATACGACCACATCGACACCGATTACTGCGAACGGGCCGGCATCGAATGGACCAACGCACCAGGCTGCAATGCCGAAAGCGTAAACCAGTACATTGCTTCTGCGCTGTTTTCTTACTCCATGAAAAAACGGTTCGATTTGAAAGAAAAAACCATTGGGATAGTCGGTGTCGGGCACGTTGGTTCAAGAGTAGCCAGACATTGCGAAACCATTGGCATGAAGGTGCTGCTCAACGACCCGCCGCGGGAACGGGTTGAAGGACCGGAACAATTTGTTTCGCTGGAAACGATTCAAAAAGAAGCAGACATTATTACGTTTCATGTTCCGCTAAACATGAAAGGTGAAGACGCAACATTCCACATGGTGGATGAAAAATTTATTCAGAACCTGAAAAAACAGCTATTGCTCATCAATTCCTGCCGGGGCGAAGTGTTTAATTCAGCAGCTATCAAAAACGCGCTGAAAAACGGAGTAATTTCGGGTCTTATTGCCGACTGCTGGGAAAACGAGCCCGACATAGACCTGGAATTGTTGAAAATGGCCGACTACGGAACGCCGCACATTGCCGGTTATTCCAAAGACGGAAAAGCCAATGGGACAAAAATGAGTGTGCAGGCCATCAGCCGGTTTTTCAACCTCGGCATAGACAACTGGGAACCGGAAAACGTGGAGCTTCCTGAAAAAACAACGATTAAAATCGACGGCAACCAGCGACGTGAATATTCCATCCTGGCAGAGGCTGTCCTTTCAACGTATGACATTGAAAACGACGATGAAGCGCTAAAGGAAAATCCGCAGTTGTTTGAAAAATTGAGGGGTGGTTATCCGGTACGACGGGAGTTTGATTCCTACACTGTAGTAGCAAGAAATATTGAAAATAAAACGTTGGAAAAACTGAAAAAACTTGGATTTAGGATAAAACCACAGTAGGCACATAGGACACAATAGAATCTTATGTGCCCTATGTGCCTATGAGGTTCAAAAAAATATCAATTATTAAATAAAATAAATATGAAAAAGTTAGCAGACATTGGCCTCATTGGCCTCGCCGTAATGGGCGAAAACCTGGTGTTGAACATGGAAAGTAAAGGTTACACCGTTGCGGTGTTTAACCGGACAGTTGAAAAAGTGGATAAATTTATGGAAGGCCGCGGCGCAGGTAAAAAATTCATTGGCGCCCGCTCCATTGAAGAGCTGGTTGCTTCGCTCGAAAAACCACGTAAAGTAATGATGCTGGTGAAAGCCGGTAAACCGGTGGACGATTTTATTGAACTGATTATGCCTCACCTGGAGAAGGGCGATATCATCATCGATGGCGGGAACTCCCATTTCCCCGACACCATTCGTCGTACGAAATATGTTGAAAGCAAAGGTTTCCTGTATATCGGAACCGGCGTTTCGGGTGGTGAGGAAGGTGCATTAAAAGGACCGTCGATTATGCCGGGAGGTTCGCCGGATGCATGGCCGCATGTGAAGGAAATTTTCCAAAGCATTGCCGCCAAAGTGGAAAACGGCGAACCTTGTTGCGACTGGGTTGGCGAAGATGGTGCCGGCCACTTTGTAAAAATGGTGCACAACGGAATTGAGTACGGCGACATGCAGATTATTACCGAAGCTTACCAGTTGATGAAAGACTTGTTGGGCATGAATAACGACGAAATGCACGAGGTGTTCAAAAAATGGAACGAAGAAGAACTCGACAGCTACCTCATTGAAATTACCCGCGACATTCTGGGTTACAAAGATGAAAACGGCGAAGAAACCGTTGACTTCATTCTGGACACTGCAGGACAAAAAGGTACCGGAAAATGGACCGGCATTTCGGCACTCGACCTGGGAATTCCGCTTACGTTAATCGGCGAATCGGTATTCTCCCGTTGCTTGTCGGCACAAAAAGATTTGCGCGTTCAGGCTTCTAAAATATTAAACGGACCGAAACCTACATTTGAAGGTGACCGCCAACAATTCCTCGATGACCTGAAAATGGCACTTTACGGAGCAAAAATCATCTCCTATGCGCAAGGTTACAACCTGATGATGGAAGCTGCGAAGGAATATGGATGGAATTTAAATTACGGCGGCATCGCCCTGATGTGGCGGGGTGGATGTATTATCCGTTCCGTATTTTTGAAAGATATAAAAGAGGCATTCGAGAAAAATCCGGAGTTACCCAACCTGTTACTCGACACCTTCTTCAAAGAAAAAGTGGAAGCTGCTCAGGAAGGCTGGCGCAGAGTAAGTGCAACGGCCTTGTCCAACGGAATTCCTGTTCCTGCAATTACTTCGGCGCTTTGCTACTTCGACGGATTCCGCACCGAACGTTTGCCCGCCAACCTGTTGCAGGCTCAGCGAGACTATTTCGGTGCACACACCTACGAACGCACCGACAAGCCGCGCGGCGAATTCTTCCACACCAACTGGACCGGCCGCGGCGGAGATACAGCTTCGTCAACTTACAACGTTTAAAAAAAAATCAGAATTTTCATATTAAGGGGAGCAGTTCAGGTTGCTTCCCTTTTTTATGAAATAGATAACTTCAAACTTTCCAAAAATTTCATTTCTCAAAATATTTTTGTAAAAAATACTTTACATTTTGTAAAAAATAATTATCTTTGTGACATGTATTATTTACACGAAGTAAAACAAGTTACACATTAAAAATTTAAAGCTATGTCGTACAGAGAAAAAGAAAACATCATCAACATCTTCAGCGGATTGCTGATTACAGCCATTTTTGCATGGGCGGTTTACCAAAGACATTTGGATGGCCGGATTGATTTAACCGTCGATTTTCAGCAGTGGGGAATTATTTTTCTCATTTATACAGGGGTGTCGGTCGTGGCACGGATTATTATCTACATCATTTTTCACATCATTAATGCCATTGTTACCAGAGAGGAAAAAATTCCGGAAGAAGATGAGCGCGATAAATTAATAAAGCTGAAAGCCACCCGCAATTCCCACTACACTTTTTCCATTGGCTTTATGACAGCCATTATTTATTTGGCGCTTGGATTTGCTCCATACATCATATTTGTTGTGTTTGTTATCAGCGGACTTGTATCAGAAATTATTGATAATGGTTCTCAAATTTATTACTACCGGAAAGGAGTTTAAAATGGCAATAAAAAAAAACAAAAGCAGAATTAAAAACAATATCCGAAGGTTGCGTTTCGATGCCAATGAACTGACACAGCAGGAACTGGCTGATGCCGCGGGAGTTTCGAGACAAACGATTGTAGCCATCGAAAATGAAAAATATTCACCTTCACTGGAACTGGCGTTTCGTATTGCACACTATTTTAACAAACCGCTTGAAGAAGTTTTTTCGTTTCAACCGGAACCTGAAAAATAGAAACGGGAAGGGCAAGTGCTTTTGCCGTTTTTTATTCACCACCCCAAAAATTGTATCTGAAATCATTGTTTTTCTCATGAAAATAAATTAGGTTTGTATTACAAACTTGTTTTATAATCTAAACTATAAAAACAATGAAGGCAACAATTAAAAACGAAGAGTATCTGGATGAAACACAATCACTAAAAGTAATCCGGGAAATGATTCAGGTTTCCAGAAACAAATTAAAAAATGATGGAATCCTGTTTATTGTGTGGGGATGGATTTTTTTCATCAACTATCTCTTTTTGAATTACCTCCCCGGTAAAATTTTATTGTCGCACCAATTGATGGAGATAATTCACAGTTTCAGGGTAATTCTGCCTGTTTTCGGGCTCATTTTCACCATTTACTATATTTTGAAGCAGCGTAAAAAAGCACAAACCTATATCGGTATTTCATTACGGTATGTCTGGTTTTCGTTATTTACCAGCATGGTGTTGGTAAATCTGATTCAGATGAATGTACTGCACAGTATAAATTTCGAATTGCAGCATCCCATTATTATGGTGTTAATTGCTTTTGCCGTAACCGTTACCGGGGGTATTTTGCGTTACAGTTTAATTATAGCCGGAGGAATAATTTTTGGGCTACTGGCACTGGCAGCATCTTATTTCGAATTGCAAACCCAGTTGTTGTTTGAAGCCATTGCCTGGCTTATTGCTTTCATTATTCCAGGCCATATACTTTTTGCTACAAGAAATAAAAAATGACTTTCAAAAATCTGGACCCTATGCTTCATTCTCAGGTTCGGCTGGCAATTATGTCTGTTTTGGTTACGGTTGAGTCGGCAGAATTTTCATTTTTACTTGAAAACATCAACACCACCAAAGGAAACCTGAGTTTTCAGTTAAAAAAACTGAGCGAGGCAAATTACGTTCAAATTAAAAAATCATTCAGGGGAAATTACCCGCTTACAACCTGTAAAATAACCGAAACAGGATTAGCGGCTTATGAAACCTATGTGAATTCAATAGATGAATATTTCAGTGCGTTTAGGAAGGAAAAAACTTAAAACCTCTCCTTTCCTGACAAATGTATTTTTCAGTCCTTTGGTGAATTTGTATATTCGGCCTCCAAATTATAATTGACTTAAATTTTTATTCCATGCAGAACATAAGAAACATAATTGTTGCCGCTTTTTTAATTATAGGTTTAACATTTCCCTCAAAAGCAGCCTCCGATTCACGGCTCATGCGATTTCCCGATATCAACGGCAACCTGGTTGCGTTTGTTTATGCCGGGGATATCTGGACAGTTAGTTCCAACGGTGGCAATGCCCGCCGGTTGACTTCGCACGAAGGAATGGAGTTGTTCCCTAAAATTTCGCCCGACAGAAAATGGATTGCGTTTTCGGGGGAATATGCCGGAAATCGTCAGGTGTTTATAATTCCGTCGGAAGGTGGTACTCCCAGACAACTAACCTGGTACAACTCAGTAGGTGTGATGCCGCCTCGCGGCGGATGGGACAATGTGGTGCTGGGCTGGACCCCCGACAGTAAAAACATTCTGTTCCGCTCAAACCGTACGGAATTTGGCGACCGTAACGGGAAATATTTTACCGTGAGTATTGATGGTGGTTTTGAAAAACCGTTGCCCATTGTTAACGGTGGGATGGCCACTTTTTCTCCCGATGCAAAAAAAATATGCTTTACCCCGATTGACCGCGAATTTCGAACCTGGAAGCGTTACAAAGGCGGACGGGCAACGGATTTATGGATTTACGATCTCGAGAAAAATACATCAGAGCAAATCACCAATTTTGCCGGCAGCGACCAGTGGCCGGTATGGTATGGCAACAAAATATTTTTTGCATCCGACCGCGATTTGAAACTGAATATTTACAGCTACGATACGCAAACCAAAACAACGGAACAACTCACGCATTTCACTGAAATGGATGTGTTGTGGCCCTCGGGGCAAAACGGACAACTGGTTTTTGAAAATGACGGTTATCTTTACAAACTAAACATGGAAACCGTTGAAAGTGAAAAGGTTATGGTAAACATTCATTTTGATAATCCAAACCTGGTTTCGTATTTCAAAAATGTAAAAGACCACGTTCACAGTTACACCATCTCCCCCACCGGGAAACGCGCCCTTTTCGATGCCCGCGGCGATATATTTTCGGTTCCGGCTGAAAACGGTTCTATCGAAAATCTGACACAAACGCAGGGTGTACGGGAAATTTATCCAAGTTGGTCGCCCGACGGAAAGTATATTGCTTATTATTCCGACGCTACCGGCGAATACGAAATTTACCTTCTGGAAAATAAAAAAGGAGCAAAACCGGCTCAACTCACTTCCGGCTCATCGACCTGGAAATACAGCAGCGATTGGTCGCCCGACAGCAAATACCTGGTATATTTCGACCGGACACTGAACCTGAAGCTGATTGACGTAACAACAAAAAAGGAAATAATTGTGGATAAAGCCGAAGATTCCGAAATCAGGGATTATTCGTTTTCACCCGATTCCAAATGGATTACCTACTCCAAAGAATCTTCCAACGGCCAGCCAGCGGTTTGGGTGTATAACATTCAGGAAGCAAAGACTTACCAACTGACTGACCACACTTTCAGCGACTTTTCTCCGGTGTTTTCAACCGATGGAAACTACATTTTCTTCCTTTCAAACCGCGACTTCAACCTTAATTTTTCGAGTTTTGAATTCAACTACATTTACGACAATGCCACCCGCATTTATGCTATGATTCTGAAAACCGACGGTCCGGTATTGTTCAAAGACAAAAACGATGTTGAGCCGGTGAAAGAAGAGAATTCAGAAGAAAAGAAAAACGGAAATGATAAAAACACCGGCAAAAAAGATGTAGAAGTTTCAGTAAAAATTGATATAGAAGGAATTAACCATCGCATAGTGGCATTACCGCCAAAAGCAAGCAGCTACCGCAACCTGATTCCGGTGGAAGGCGGTTTGCTTTTTCTCAGTAGCGGAAAACTGGAAAAGTACGATATTTCAAAAGAAAAGAGCGAAGAAATCATGGACAAAGTTTTGCAGGTTCAGGTTTCGGCTGATAAGAATATGATGCTTTACCGTTCCGGAAATGATTACGGAATTACAGCCATCAAACCGGGAGCGAAACCCGGCGACGGCAAACTAAACCTCGATAACCTGGAAATGAAAATTGACCCGGAAAAGGAATGGGCACAAATTTTTAAAGACGGCTGGCGCATTTTCAGAGACTATTTTTATGTGGAAAACCTGCACGGCCTCGACTGGCAAAAAATGAAAAACAATTACAGCCGTTGGGTGCCGTATGTTGGCCACCGTGCCGACCTCGACCATATTCTGAATGAAATGGTTTCGGAAGCGAATGCCGGCCATGCTTATGTGAACTGGGGCGATTTTGAAAACGTAAAACGCATCGACGGCGGGCTTTTGGGTGCCCGACTCGAACCCGACACCAAAGCGAATAAATTCAGAATTGCAGAAATATACAACAGCGAAAACTGGAACGAAACACGCCGCTCGCCGCTAACCATGCCGGGAGTGGATGTGAATGAAGGCGATTATCTGCTATCTGTGAACGGGAAAGAAATTTCAGCAAGTGAAAATCCGTATCTCTACCTGGAAAACCTTGCCGGAAAACGCACGGAAATTACCGTTTCGGCAAATGCAGATGGAAGTAATCCGCGCACTTCGGTAATTGAACCCATAAAAAGTGAGTTGGAGCTGATGTACCTCACCTGGGTGAATCAGCGGCGCGAACTGGTGGAAAAACTTTCCAACGGACGAATTGGTTACATTCACGTACCCAACACGGCCGTTGAAGGAAACCGTGAACTGCATCGCGGGATGTATGCTTACCACGACAAGGAAGCGCTGATTATTGACGAACGTTACAATGGTGGCGGTTTTATCCCCGACAGGATGGCCGACCTGCTCGACCGCAAAACCCTGAGCTACTGGCAACGTGCCGGACTAAACCCCATGCGCACGCCGGGAGTTGCCCACGACGGGCCAAAAGTGATGCTCATCAATGGTTACTCCTCTTCGGGAGGCGATGCATTTCCATACTATTTCAAGAAAAAAGGACTGGGTACGCTCATCGGCACCCGTACCTGGGGAGGACTGATCGGAATTTCAGGCAATGCCACTCTGGTTGATGGCGGAAGCATATCGGTTCCACGGTTCGGCATTTACGATGAAAATGAAGAGTGGATTATCGAAGGAATTGGCGTTTATCCGGACATTGAAGTTGTTGACCGCCCGGAACAACTGGCCAAAGGACAGGACCCCATGATTGAAAAAGCGGTGGAAGTATTGCTAAAACAACTGCAGGAAAATCCGGTAAAAAAGGTTAATACACCTGAGCCCCCTGACCGATCTGGCTGGATAGAAATCGACATCGACTGATTAAAAATCAATCATAGCTTTAATTGCACCGTCTTTGTATTGTTCAACAATGTCGAAGGCGGTGCCGGTTTCTTCCAGGGTAAAATGGTGGGTAACCATTTTTTCCACATCGGCTTTACCGTTGATGACCAAATCGATGGCTTCCTCAACACAATGATTTTGACGGCGCACGTTAATGATTGTAAGTTCTTTCCGGCGCATTAAATCCATATCGAAAGTATATTGCGCTGATGGCGGAATTCCTACCAAAACAAGTTTTCCTCCGGGTTTCAGGATTTTTACAGCGTTGGTAACGGCATCCTGTTCACCGCTGGCTTCAAAAACCACATCAACAAGCAGTTCTTCCTGTTTTTTCACTTCCATTTCCACATCCTGCCGTTCAGGATTGATGACATACCGGACACCAATTTCTTTTGCTTTTTCAAGGCGGTATTCCAGCGGTTCAACTAATCCAACATTTTTTATGTCATCGGCCAGCAGCTTCAGCAAAATACTTAATCCAATTGGACCGGCGCCAAATATTACCGCAGAAGTTTCTTTCGTTTTAATTTCAGCCAGTTTAACGGAGTAAACTCCAATGGTAAACGGTTCAATTAAAGCAGCCTGTACCGGATTCAATTTTCCTGTAACCGGAATACAGGTAAACGAAGGCATCACAATGTAATCGGAAAGGCAACCTTCAAGCTGCCCCGGACAACCCAGGAACTTATTATTCCGGCATGTGTGAGGTCGTCCGGCCAGACACTGATCGCAATAGCCGCAATGAATTGCAGGATCAACCACGACAAGGTCGCCAACTTTTACATTAGTTACTTTTGATCCAACTTCCACAATGGTGCCCGAACATTCGTGCCCTACAGCAAACGGGTAATCAACCACCTGTGTTCCAATTTTTCCTTCAGAATAATAATGAATATCAGATCCGCAAACCCCTATTGAAGCCAATTTAATTTTCACATCTTCTTCTCCGGTGAGAATTGGATTCGGTACTGTGATCATTTTCATTTCACGTATGCCTGTTAAAACAACTTTTTTCATACTATTAAAATTTTTTATTTTTAAGGTATAGTTTGCTCCGAAGGAATCCCTCCGGGAGAACTCGCATGTATTTTAATTATGCTCCTGGGTGTAAATATTTTACATGCTCGTTTCATTTTTATTCAATTTTAGGTGGGAAAGATAAAAATTGCATGATAAAAAATCATCCTGTAATATCCGGCAATTTTTAATCATTTTCACCAGATTCTTTTAAAAAAATTTCAAAAGTAATTAACCATTGACATTTGAAGCTCAAAATTCAAAAAAAACTGTTCTTTCCCTGAAAAAATTCATTTTTTTATCTCAGTCTGTTATTCAAGTATTTGCAATAAAATACCCATTCCTTTATTAACACTTATTAATAATTTTTTAATTTTATTTTACTTTGAACACAATTTTGTGTTATATTAGCGATGTTTTAATTCAATGTGAATTGAATGTTATTTGAAACACTACCTTTTCTCTGTTAAACCAATATTTTTCCAGGTCTAACTAAACTAAACTATGAACAATCGGGTTATCGCCACCATTGATAACCCGTTTTTTTATGCCTTTTTTGAAATATTATGTTTAAACCGAAAAAAGAAAAAAATTCCCGCTGAACCCAGTCCCACAAGGTATCCAAACCATATTCCTATTGGTCCGGCATTTAGCAGAAATGTAAATCCGTAGCTTGTAGGAATGCCAACAAGCATGTATGCTGCAAAAGCCATCAACATGGGAATTTTTACATCGGCCATTCCGCGTAAAGTACTGAGCATAATCACCTGAAGGCCGTCGAAAACCTGAAATACAGCGGCTACTACCAATAATTGTGAAGCAATAATTACAACATCCGGGTCCTTTGTAAAAACCAGTGGCAGGTAATCTCTGGCTATAATAAATATCAAACCCATTACTGTCATAAAAATAATTACAAGGTGAGTGGAAGCAAAAGCAGCCATTTTCAACGACTTATAGTCCTTTCTCCCTAACTGATGACTTACCCTTATGGTGGTTGCCTGCGAAATTCCGAGTGAAATCATGTAAGTAAAACTGGCCAGTCCAATTGCAACCTGGTGCGCTGCCAGTGGTGTTTCGCCAAGCCAGCCCATCATAATAGCACCTATACTGAACGTTAATACTTCAACAATAATCTGTAACCCTATTGGAATTCCAATTTTAAGCAACGAAACAATCCGGCTTTTGCTGAAAGGTTGTACATGAGCGACTGAAAAATAAAGCCGAAACTTAGGTATCCTTAAAATATAAATCACAAACAATAAAGGCATTATTAATCTCGAAATCAGGGTTCCTATGCCCGCTCCTATTAATCCCATCTCCGGAAATCCGAGTTTCCCAAATATCAAAACATAGTTAACTGCAATATTTATAGCGTTGGCAATCAAAGTTATTTGCATAGCCATTTGGGTATTTCCAATTCCTTCAAAAAATTGTTTTACCGAAAAGAAAAGCATAAATGGAAGGCAGGATGCACAAAGCAACAAATAGTATGGCCGGGCAAGTTCAAGAACATCGTCGGTTTGTCCCATAAATGGCAGCAGAAAATATACACCGAACATGATAACCGAAAGTGCAATTGATGATACAACGTGCGTAAAAACTCCGTTTTTCAGCCACTGAACCACTTCTTCCTGTTTACTATTTCCAAAAGCTTTACCAACCAAAGGTGTTAATCCGTAAGTAATTCCCATCCCGAAAAACATGCCGATAATAAACACATTATTGGCAAATGCAGACGCTGCCAGTTCAGCAGTTCCCACATGACCAACCATCATATTATCAACCAGAGATACAGTGACCTGCCCGATTTGCGACAATACAATCGGTATGGCCAAACGAAGATTCCGCCTGTAAAAAGGTATATACTGCGCCAAATTCACGGCGCCAAAGATACATTATTGAATTATATGGAAAACCAGAAACTTATTTTCAGCATGAAAGCATTTTCTGCTTTAATCTGATTCATTCCTTTCAGGCTTTCAAAAACTGATGGTTCATAAAAACTTTGATATCGCGAACGGGTGTTTGTCCATACAAAGTAAAGGGTTGAACCAGTTTTGTATTCCCAGCGGGCTACAAAGTTGGAACGAAATTCCTGAAATTTAAAATCCGGATTATTGGTGGTAAGATTTCGGATCGTATTTTTTCCCTCATCCCGTAAAATTCTTTCACCATCAACTGTATTTATTAACAAAGGTGAAAATCTTTTCACGTAATCGGTTGATTTGGATTGCATTACCTTTCGGAAATCATCGTATTTTCCAACCGAAGCATACGGATTCCCGTAATATTGAAAAGACAGTTCGGGAGTAACAAAAACCTCGGCCCTGAGCGTTGTGGTAAGGGTTTTCCGATCAATTTTTCCCACAATATATTCTCTTTTACCATCCACATCTGTTTGCATCACATACTGGTTATTGTCTGTGGTATTTGAAAAAGTTGTGTTGGAAATTAAGTTGATCCGGTTGGAAATCAGCCACTGGACATAAAAATTAAAACTTTCAGTTCTACCGGTTTTATCATCATTTCGTGTGAAATAGGGACCACCGCCCAAAAACAGATTTTTGCTGCTGTTGGTTTGCAGGAATATCCTGCCCGTAGTAATTCCATCGATTCTTAATGATGGTCCTCCGCGCAACTGGCGGGTATCAATCTGATAAAATTGTCGTCCTCCAATTAAATCGAATTTCCATAAATTTTTAAATTGAAACCTTACATGCCCTGTAATTTCATCTCCAAGTTTTTCTCCGCCAAAGCTTCTTCGGTGGTATTGTTCTATGTTGATGTAGTAACTGTTTAAAATTCCACGTGGTTTGTTAATCCAGTAAAGCATGCTAAAATTCTGATTTATATAATCTGCCTGCCTGAGGTAACCCACATCGTTTAACTCCAGACCGGGCGAACGCCAGTCGAGTGTACCTGTCAATCTGAATTTTCCGCTTCTTTTTCCGCCGCTTAGTCTTCCGCCCCAACCTTCCATACTGGTCAATCCGTCCTTAAACTCCAGGTGTGCTGCATCTGTCCGCTGGTATAAGTGCCTTGAATTCAACTGAAGTTCAGCAATAGCCTCCTCACTTCCTGACACTTTCGACATAAATCCCCTGAAATCAACGTAATATTTCCGGTTTAACCAGTTATGCTGAAAATCGAATCCTCCTGTCAGGGAATTATCCGGTAAATACTCCAGATGTTCCTCCTTAATATTTCGCAGCGTGGAAGTTATCATTCCTCCCAGAACAGTATTGCCCTGGTTAAAATCCTGTTTTATTCTGCCTATAAAATAGTTGGTAAACGGTTCAACAACCTCTTTGCGCTCCTGATTTTCGGAAAAAATGGTTGCCTGTTCAGATGCAGTCATGCTGTTGATAATTCCCAGTGATAGTCCTGAATGATTTTTCCCTGTAAGTTTAAGTGCATTAAGAATTGAAGTTTGTTCTGGAATCTCAAGTGTTTCATTGTTTGCAATTTCGGGCCGGTATCCGGGTGCTGTGCCAATGCGCCTGGAATAAAAAAGTAAATCGTTTCCCGCGCCAAATTCCAGAATACTGTTTCCTTCCAGAAAAAAAGGCCGTTTTTCGTCGTAAAAAACCTCGTATGAGGTCAGGTTAAGAATTGACGGGTCTGCCTCCACCTGTCCAAAATCGGGGTTTACAGTGTAATCCAGCGTAAAATCCGAAGTAACTCCAATTTTCCCATCCAGACCAATTCCGCTAACCGGATTTTTAAATGCGTCTGAAACATATTTTGTTTTGGCATAAGGTAAAAGTTCAAAATTTCTCCGTGCCGGAATATTTTTGATTCCATGCAATTCTCCGAAAATATAAACCATTGCCGGGGCATCAACAGGAATAAGTTTCCACTGGTTTTCCTCCTTTAAACGGTCAATCCATCTCCAAATGTGCATACCCCAAACGTGTTCATCCTTCCCGGCAAACCTCAACTGGCTGAAAGGAATGCGCATTTCAGCATACCAGGCCGAATCTCCCACTGTTGTTTTTCCGTCCCACACGGCATCCCAGTTAAAATCCCATCCATATTCGCCCAAATGCATCAAGTCAACTTTTTGTCCGGCTGCTGTTAAATTAAACTCAAATGCCGTCTGCCTGTCAAAATAAGTATCGAGAGCAATTCCGGCCATATCGCCGTTGTTTTCATCACGCCGGCCAAGTACATTTCTTATTTTTGCAGGTTCGTTATCGTAACAAATTATACCTACATATAAGTAGGAATCATCGTATAAAATTTTGATTTTGGTTTCCTGAGAAGGCGGCTGAGCCTGTTTGGGCTGTTGCTGAATAAAATCTCCGTCCCACACGCCCTCAGTTTGCCAGCAATCATCATCAAGCTTTCCGTCAATCCGGGGTTTCATTTCTGTTCGGGTGGCGTTATATATCCTTTTAATGCTGGCATTGTAATTCACCAGCGAATCGTCTGAAAGTGTATAATTAAAATCCTGAGCTGTGAGACTAATGGTAATCAGAACGTTAGTTAACAGAATTAAGAGTTTGCGTTTCATCAAAGGTTACGTTTTACTGGCTAAAAATAACATGTTTTAGTAAACAAAAAAAATTTAATCCTTTTTTTTACAATTTTCGAACTTGAATGTCCATGATTCAAAAACTATCTGCAAATTTTAACGTAATAAAAGCCAATTTGCATTTATTAACATACAATGATTTGTTGTGAGATATCATAAAATTAATTTCGGTCTTGCAAAAAAAGCGAAAAACCAAGGTTAAACAATTTTACCAAAGCAAGGTTATTTATAGTTGTGTTTAAAAAACTGGAAATATTCACAAATGAATCATATTAAAAAAATTCTTGTTGCCAATCGTGGTGAAATAGCGATTCGCATAATGCGTACCTGCAGAGAAATGGATATAAAATCGGTGGCCGTATTTTCAGAGGCTGACAGGACTTCGCTTCATGTGAGATATGCCGATGAAGCATATTATATTGGCAAAGCTCCCTCAAGCGAAAGTTACCTGAATATTGAAAAAATTATTGAAACGGCTAAAATTTGTGGCGCCGATGCCATTCATCCCGGCTACGGATTTCTTTCGGAAAATTCAAAGTTTGCACAAAGATGCAAGGAGGAAAATATCATTTTTATTGGTCCATCGCCGGAAGTAATCGACCAGATGGGCGATAAAATTAAAGCCCGTGATACAATGAAAAAAGCCGGAATTCCGGTGGTTCCGGGAACAGAGGGAAGTGTGGAAACAGAGCAGGAGGCACTCGAAGCCATCAGAAAAATAGGTCTTCCGGTAATGATAAAAGCATCGGCAGGCGGTGGCGGAAAAGGAATGCGCCTTGTATATAACGAAAATGAAATAGTTTCGGCCGTTCGTGCAGCCCGCTCGGAAGCCAAATCGGCTTTTGGCGACGATTCGGTTTACATTGAAAAATACATTACTTCTCCCCATCATATCGAATTTCAGATTTTAGGCGACCAGCATGGAAATGCCGTTCACCTTTTCGAGCGTGAGTGTTCGATACAACGGCGGCACCAGAAAATGATTGAGGAAACGCCATCGCCACTTATGACAGAAGAACTCAGAAACAGAATGGGCAACGCAGCCGTGGAAGCGGCTAAAGCAGTTAAATATGCCGGAGCGGGAACAATCGAATTTCTGGTTGACAATGATCTGAACTACTATTTTCTTGAAATGAACACCAGATTGCAGGTGGAGCATCCCATTACCGAAAGGGTTACCGGAATAGACCTTGTAAAACAGCAGGTAAAAATTGCCGAGGGCCACGAACTGGAAATTCAACAGGAAAAACTGATACAAAGAGGCCATTCCATCGAATGCCGGATTTATGCGGAAGATCCCGACAATAATTTTATGCCGAGCGCCGGGAAAATTTATAAAATTTCAGAACCACTCGGATTAGGTGTACGAACCGATGGATATGTTTATGAAGGTTATGAAATTCCGATTTACTATGATCCGATGATTTCCAAACTAATTGTTTGGGGTGGAACAAGAGACGAAGCCATCAGAAGAATGCGCCGTGCATTATATGAATACAAAATTACAGGGGTGAAAACTTCAATAAAATTTCTCGAACGCATTATGAGTAATCCCGACTTTATAGAAGGAAAATACGATACCCATTTTATTGAAAAAAACCAGGAACAGTTGCTTTCCGATGATTACTGCGGCAATTGCGACGATATGGTGGTTATTGCCGCGTATATAGATTACCTGGACAAAATTAACCGGGTACAGGAAAAAAGCAATCTGGGCTTTGCACCGGCACAAAGCCGCTGGAAAAAATCTCCCTATATAAATCACTTTTAAAAGTAAATTATGCCAGTTGAAATAAAAATAAACGATCGCGTCTGCTGGGTGAACCTGTTAAAACAAAATGGAAATTTACTTGAGATAGAAGTAGATGGAAAAACCTACCAGGTTGACCTGATGCATACACCGGGCGGAACATTTTCAATAATTGAAAGCGGACGCTCATTTAATATTGAATTGGTTCCGCACAACCATCCAAAAAAATACACTGCCCACACCCTTTACCATTCCTTCGATGTGGAAATAATCGATGCCGAAACACGGTATCTTATCAACCGGGGATCAAACGGTGCGGCAAGCAACGAAAAAAATATTTTTTCTCCTATGCCGGGGAAGGTGGTTAAAGTTTTGGTAAACGAAGGAGATGTTATAAGAAAAGGAGAAAATACCATCATTATTGCCGCCATGAAAATGGAAAGCGAATACAAAGCCCCCATCGATGGTATTGTGAAAAAAGTGAATGTAAAAGAAGGCGACACCATTGAAGGAAATCAAATTCTTATTGAAATCGAATAATCCGAACTTTATATGGAATTAAAAGAAAAATACAACCAACTTGATGAGTTTAATAAGCAAGCCGAGTTGGGTGGAGGAAAAGAACGCATTGAAAAACAACACAGTGCAGGAAAAAAAACAGCCCGCGAACGCGTTATTCAACTGCTCGACCCTGGCACATTTAATGAAATTGATAAGTTGGTTACCCACCGAAACTACGATTTCGGGATGCAGGAAAAAAAGATACCCGGCGACGGTGTGGTATCAGGTTATGGAAAAATAAGTGGTAAACTGGTATATGTTTTTGCCCAGGACTTTACCGTTTTCGGAGGATCGTTAAGCCGGGCAAATGCCGATAAAATTGTTAAAGTTCAAAATATGGCCCTGAAAATGGGAGCACCTGTTATCGGATTGAACGATTCCGGAGGCGCCCGAATACAGGAAGGAGTGGAAAGCCTTGCCGGCTATGCCGATATTTTTTACAACAATGTGATTTCTTCGGGCGTAATTCCGCAAATTTCAGCCATTCTTGGTGCATGTGCGGGCGGAGCGGTTTACTCCCCTGCCCTTACCGATTTTATTTTTATGGTGAATGAAAAAAGCCACATGTTTGTTACCGGACCAGATGTAATTAAAACCGTTACACACGAAGATGTAACAAAAGAAGAACTTGGCGGAGCGCAAACACACAGCACAAAAAGTGGTGTGGCCCATTTTACAGGCGACGACGAGGAACAAACACTGATGATGATTCGTGAACTGGTAAGTTTTCTGCCTTCAAACAACATGGAAGATCCGCCCGTTAAATCCACCATTGATCCTTCGGACAGGACAGACGAAAAACTCCAGGAACTGGTACCTGCCGACCCGAATAAACCTTACGATATGCACGACATCATCCAGAGTGTAATCGATAACAAACATTTCCTGGAAGTACAACCTCAATACGCCAAAAATATCATTTGCGGATTTGCCCGGTTTGCCGGCCATCCGGTGGGCGTTGTTGCCAATCAGCCCGCACATCTTGCAGGTGTGCTTGATATCAATTCATCCGCAAAAGCAGCGCGTTTCGTACGGTTTTGCGATGCCTTCAATATTCCGTTGGTAACTTTTGTAGATGTTCCCGGATTTTTACCCGGAACAGCCCAGGAATTTGGCGGTATTATTAAACACGGTGCCAAACTTCTTTACGCATTTTCTGAAGCTACTGTGGCAAAAATTACGGTTATCACCCGAAAAGCTTATGGTGGTGCTTACGATGTAATGTCGAGCAAACACATTGGCGCCGATATAAATTTCGCTTACCCCACCGCCGAAATCGCCGTAATGGGGCCCGAAGGTGCTATTAACATCCTTTACAGAAATAAATTTACTGATGAGGAAAGAGTAAATGCTGTTAACGAATACCGCGAAAAATTTGCCAATCCGTATAAAGCGGCTTCGCTTGGTTATATCGACGAAATCATTCACCCAAAAGATACCCGGAAAAAAATAATTGGCGCGCTGGAAATGACACGAAATAAACGAAAAACCAATCCGCCAAAAAAACATGGAAATATTCCCTTGTAATTATTTGAATAATATCAATTTATTTCTAATTTTGCGCCCTCAAAATTTAGATTGTTTAATTAAAAATAGATGTTTATGTTGAATCAGTACGAAACCGTTTTCATTTGTACTCCCGTTTTATCTGAGCCACAGGTAAAGGAAACGGTAAAAAAATTCAGGGACATCATCACTTCCAACGGAGGTGAAATGGTTCATGAAGAAGACTGGGGAATGAAAAAACTGGCTTACCCCATTCAAAAGAAATCTACCGGCTTTTATCACCTGTTTGAATTTAAGGTCGATTCTGAGTTGATTTCCAAGCTGGAAATTGAATTCCGCCGCGATGAACGTGTCATTCGTTTTATGACCGTTAAACTCGACAAATATGCAGTTGAGTATAGTGAGAAAAGGAAAAGACTTCAGAAAGAAAAAACAGAAAAGGAGGCATAACAAATGGCACAAAATTCAAGCGAAATCAGGTATCTGACCCCGCCGTCAGTAGAGATTAAAAAGAAAAAATATTGCCGTTTCAAGAAAAACGGGATTAAATATGTGGACTACAAAGACCCGGAATTCCTGAAAAGATTTCTGAACGAACAGGGTAAAATTCTTCCCCGCCGTATTACCGGAACCTCTTTGAAATACCAGCGCAAAGTTGGCCAGGCTATTAAACGAGCCCGCCAGATTGCTTTGCTGCCTTATGTAACCGATATGTTGAAATAAAAAGGAGGTTTAAAATGGAAATTATTTTAATACAAGACGTTGAGAGACTGGGAAGTAAAGACGATATTGTGACTGTAAAAGACGGTTACGCACGGAACTTCCTCATTCCCCAGAAAAAAGCCATTGCTGCTACTTCTTCAGCCAAAAAAGTTTTGACCGAAAACATTAAGCAGCGTGCTCATAAAGAAACCCGCCTTAGGGAAGAAGCTCAGAAAATTGCTGAAAAACTGGCGAATAAAAAAGTAAAAATAGGAGCAAAAGTAAGCTCGGCAGGTAAAATTTTCGGTTCGGTAAATACCATTCAGGTGGCCGAAGCCATCAACAAAAAAGGATTCGAAATTGAACGCAAACAAATTACCCTGCCCGAAGACAGCATTAAAGAAGTTGGCACTTATACAGCCAAAATCAAGCTCTTTAAAGATGTTGTTGTTGAACTGGAATTTGAAGTAGTGGGAGAATAACCACTTCATCTACAAAATATTAAAATGCCCGGATTAAAAAATCCGGGCATTTTTTTATCCCAACCTGCACTCCTGAAATTCAAAAAACTATAAAACCAGAACCTTCGCTCCCCTGATTTTTCTGTTCTTTATATCCAGCAGCGCTTCGTTTGCATTTTCAAACGGATAAATTTCCACATCGGGTTTGAAGGGCATTTCAGCGGCAATACGAAGAAACTCCCGTACATCGTTACCTGTAACATTGGCCACACTTTTTATCTCTTTTTCCATCCATAAATGGCGTGAGTAATCCAGGTTCAGCAAATATTCCTGGTCGATGGTTTCTTTTCTGATGGCATTAATAACCAGCCGACCTCCCGGCTTCAAAAATTCCAAAGCGCTCAATACCGGTTTCCAAACCGGAGTGGTGTCAATAATGGCGTCGAGAAGCTGCGGTGGTTTTTCATCGGTATTACCAGCCCATTTTGCACCAAGCTCCAGGGCAAATTCGCGTTCTTTCGGATTCCGGGCAAATACATATATTTCCGAATCAGGGTACTTGTATTTTAGCAATTTCAGTACCAGGTGGCCGGAAGCACCAAATCCGGTTAATCCGATTCGCTGACCTTTTTCAGGTTTGCACAAAATCACAGAGCGGTAACCAACTGCACCGGCACAAAGTAAAGGTGCTGACTCTGCATCGGTAAAAACATCCGGGATTGGGTAAGCAAATTTTTCTGATACTACCATGTATTCAGCATATCCACCGTTCACATCACGGCCGGTGGCCAGAAAATCCGGACACAAATTTTCCTGCTCCGAAAGACAATATTCACACGTTCCGCAAGCCGAAAAAATCCACGCCACCCCTACCCTGTCGCCTGCTTTAAATGAACCACTTTTTGAGTTTTTCACAATTCCCACAACCTGGTGCCCCGATACTACCGGATATTCCGGCGGAGGAGTGCGGCCTTCAATTTCATCGAGTTCGGTATGGCAAACGCCGCACGCTATAACTTGAATGAGTAATTCACCGTTACGGGGCATCGGTTCAGGAATATCAGTCAACTTTAACGGCTGATTTTCTTTCGTTAAATCTGAAATCTTATCAATTATCCAGGCTTTCATAATACCATCTTTAATTTTCTCATAAAGTTAACACAACTCTTTTCTTTTTCAAAGGTGAAACCGGGTTGAGTCTCTTTCGTATTCCATTCAAAAAGCAGTAATCGTAAAAATGAAAGATTTATTCGAAATAAAAGTAGAGTGCCACGCGGGATACAAGGAAAGCGAGTATCCCAGACGGTTTTACTGGGATGATATTCCATTTGAAATTGAAGAAGTATTGGACAGGTGGTACCAGGGAGACTTAAATCCTGAATTTTCACCGGCAAACTACTTTAAAGTACGTACATCAAACCAAAAAATTTATATCCTGAAACACGAAACCGAAACCGGCAAATGGTTTTTGTGGATCAAAGGCGAAAGTATGAATCTTCAGTGACAGCCTTGCATATTTACTGCAAATCCATGTAACATTTCAGACCAAATGAAGTACAATCCAATCATAATAGCTACTTCTTATACAATGAGAATGGATGTTTATGTGGCTGAAGCGCTCCGCGAAAACAAAGAAATTGTGTTCAACGCCGGTTCGCACACCGAAATCATACGAATGGATTATGAAGACTATGAACGGCTGGCTGAACCGAAGATTCTGAAATTTTCCCGGAAAACCGTATCGCTTCCCAAAGATTCGTCGGAAAGGTGGTAGGAGGATTTGTAAACTCTTTTTGATTGATTCTTACATTGTTGATCATCCCCAAACTTTTAAATGATTTGTTTTTCAAATCAACATAAAACATCATTTTGCAACACATCTCAACACTTCCTGAACACTTTTCAGAAAAGATTGCCGTATTTTAATGCAGAAAACAAATTGCAACATTAAACGTAAAACTACCTGTTGGTTAAAAGATTGATTTTTAGCCGTTTTTTTAGTGATAAAAGACTCAAGAGGAAAAAACCGAAATATGTACCGCAGCCTTTTAATAGCCGCAAAAAAGCAGAAGAGATTAATCATTATCTTTCTGATAACGGTTTTTCTGCCGGCGGTTTCACTGGCTGTTTTTGGTATTATTGCGCTGAGCAATGAACGGTACCGGCTCGAAAAACAACTGGAGGAAGAACAACAACAAATGGCCGGTTACATTCAAACGCAAATCAGCCAAAATATTGAAACGACTGAAAACCAACTCCGCCAGCTTAGCCTGAGTGAACCGGTAATCCATAATAACAAAATTGAAACAGCCTCGCTGCTGGATACCTGCCTGGAGAAGAATCCGCTGCTGGATCAGTTTTTCATAGTATATCAAAATGACACCCCGTGGTTTCATCAATTTCGAATGGAACATGAAAATTTACATTCAGCTCAAACCAGTAAAAAAATAAATGCACTGGAAACACAATTTACCCGTGCCGAAGAATATGAATTCGTGCAGAAAAACCACCAGGAAGCTATTGAAGTTTATGAAAGCGCCTTCCAAAATACGAATGATAAAAACCTGCAGGCCCGTATTTTAAATAGCATCGGCAGGAACTACCTAAAGCTAAAAAATTTCGATACAGCTGCAGGTATTTATTCCAAAATCATAAATGATTATCCGCAAACCAGAACCAGGGCCGGAATTCCACTCGGAATCACTGCACAATTGCAGTTAATCGATTGCTACCGGAATTCAGAAACAACCAAAAAAGCGCTGAAACAAGTGCTGAATGCATTTCAGACGCTCGTTCAGAATCATGCAGAACTAACTGAAAACCAACTCAAAACTTATGCGGAGATAGTGAGTGAATCCTATCAGGACCTCGTAAAAGAGCTCAATTCAGCAGACAAAGAACATTTTGCCAACCGGTTTCAAAATCTTAACACAGAATATAAAAAAGTTTTATCCCGGTGGCAGATGGTAAATGCCCTGAAAAACAAATGCCTGCCTGAGATTGAGCTTTCATTGCTGAACAGCGAATCGCATTCTCCGGAAATTCTTCGCTACACAGAAAAGGTCAACAATCAACAATTTTTAATTCTCGCTACAGCTATTCCGGATAGCTTTCAAACCAAAACTTCCGGGGTAATTGGTGTTAAAATCAACAATAACTATTTATTCAATCGCCTGACAGAAGACAATGGGAATGAAAATTTTTCAGTTTCAATTCAAAACGTTGAAGGCCGGCAGCTTTACGGAAGGCCGGATTTTACAGCAAATGCTCCGGTTACCACCGCCTTTTTTGAAGGAAATTTTCCGCCCTGGAGAATTCAGGTGGCAGGAAATCAACACGATGAACGGTTATTCCGCGGAATATTCAGGAGTTTTTATTTCTGGACCATTCTCACCACTATCCTCATTCTCATTTTTGGTGTGTTTTTAATCATCCGCACACTCGCACATGAAATGGAGGTGCTTAAAGTTAAATCGGAATTTGTTTCATCGGTCTCGCATGAGTTTAAAACTCCAATTACATCGATTAAAGCATTGACTGAGCGTTTGCTCGACGGGAAAATTAAATCACCCGAACGCCTGAAAGAATATTATTCGGTGATATACGAAGACACCGAGAACCTGAGTCGGCTGGTAAGTAACTTCCTTGATTTCGCCAAAATGGAAGAAGGAAAAAAACAGTACGATTTTGTAAAAACCGGGTTGCAACAGTGGGTGCCTCAAACCATTAAAAAACTGAAAAAAGATTACCACGAGGAGCGGCTCAAAATCAATTTGGAAATCAATGAAGAACTCCCTCCCCTGTCCATCGACCGGAATTCGATGGAGTTGGCATTAAGAAACCTCATTGATAATGCCATCAAATTTTCCGAAAATGCAGTTGTCGATGTAACAGTCAAACAGAATAAAAGGAATGTTATCATTCAGGTGACCGATTACGGAAAAGGAATCACCAAAAAAGAGCAGGATAAGATTTTTGAAAAATTCTACCAGGGAACAAATGCAAATAATTATTCGGCAACCGGCTCGGGACTTGGATTAACCATTGTAAAAAGAATTGCCGAAGCGCATGGCGGAGAAATTCGTGTGAAAAGTGAAACCGGTAAAGGAAGCACCTTCACGGTGGTTCTTCCGGCATAATCTGTAAGAAACTGTTTAAAAACTATAAAAAGAGTTTAAATAAATAAGATGAAGCGCAAAATATTAATTGTGGAAGACAACAGGGGAATTCAAATGAGCCTCAAAGATGAATTTGAATCCAATGGTTATCAGGCAATGGTGGCTTCCGATGGCGAAGAGGGCCTCCGGCTGGCACTGGAAGAAAAGCCTGATTTGATAATCCTCGACATCATGCTGCCGGTGATGGATGGCTACGAGGTATGCAAAAAATTGCGGATGAAAGGAAATCACATTCCGGTAATCATGCTGACGGTAAAAAACCGGGAAATCGACAAAGTGCTCGGACTGGAACTGGGCGCCGATGATTATGTGACCAAGCCATTCAGCGTGGCGGAGTTGTCGGCCCGCGTGAAAACCATCTTTCGCCGGATGGAAGAGTATTCCCAAAAAACAGAATCCTGCAAAATCGGGGAAACCGAACTGAATTTTAAAAAGTTCGAAGCTAGCAAAAACGGGAAGCCGGTGATCTTTACTCCGCTGGAGTTTCAGTTACTGGAGCTGCTGGTGAATAACAAAGGAAAAGTAATTACGCGCGATGAGATGCTCGATAAAGTGTGGGGAGAACACAATGTGATGATTTCCCTGCGTACCATCGACAGCCACATTGTTAACATCCGGAAAAAACTGGAGAAGGACCCGGCAAATCCCAAATACATCATCAACATCCGGGGAGTGGGGTACAAATTGGTGGAGTAATAACAAAACCTTTTTTCTCCAACACTACTCAACACTTCCTGAACACTTTTTAAAACGGGCCGGCGTAATTTTGAAGTATAAAACAAAAGGAGGTTATTATGAAAACAAGGTTTAAAATAATTAACGTATTGGTCTTCGTTTTGGGTTGTTTTCTGCTTTCTGCTTCAGCCGTTAACGGACAAACAAAAACGGGAGAACTGTTTGAAAAAGCGCTCTACATGGAAGAGGTAAAAGGCGAACTTGAACAGGCGGTTAACCTGTACATGGAAATATTAGAACAAAATCCTGCTGATCGAGAGGTGGCTGCGAAATCGCTGGTACATCTCGGAATGTGTTACGAAAAAATGGGACAACAGCAGGCAACGGAAATGTACAGCGATGTAATTGCCAAATATCCGCAGCAAACCGATGAAGTGGCCTTTGCAAAAAAGCGGCTCAGCTATTTGAATGCACATACCGCCAATCTTGAAAAACTGGCCCAACAACATCTGAAAAAAGGGAACGAACTGTTCAGCCGCTGGGAATACGAGTCGGCCATAGAGGAATACCGGAAAGCGATGGAATTCAATCCGAACAGCCTGCTGGCACTGAATGCACAATATTGTATCGGTCAGTCGTGGTTCCGTGCCGGAAAACATGACCTGGCGCTGGAAACCTTCCAAAAACTGATGGAAGAAAATCCGGAAAGTAATATTGCACCGGTTAGTGAATTGATGATTGCCCAGGTGGAACATGCAATGAAAACGGATGAAAATTCAAATGATGTTTCTTATTCTACAGATGCAAACACAATAGTTTCAGAACAGGGAATAACCTTCAGAAAATACAAAACTTTCGTAGGGAAAAACGACCAGATAACCTATACCACAGGCGGATTTAACATGTCGCCCGATTGCCGGTTCCTGGTTTTGGAAAATACGGTGGTACCGGTGGATGGCAGCGATGCATTTCAACTTGTTGAAATGGAGGATGTTTACCGGACTGTTTATTCTCCGGATATAAAAAAAGCAGCATTTTATGCCGACAGCGCCATTTGGACTGTTCCTGTTTCACCGGAAACCGGCCGTGCAACCGGAAAACCTAAAAAGTTGATTGAAGGTAGTTATAAATATCAAGCTAGCCCAAGTTGGTCGCCTGATGGAAATCAATTGGTATTTGCACGAATTGATGATGAAGTTTACAGAGATATCTATACCATTTCTGTTCAAAATGGAAATATAAATCCAGTGGTTGTATCGCCTGAAGAAGAAGGACATCCGGTTTGGTCGCCACTTGGAGATAAAATTGTATATAAAAAAGAAAGAGATCTTTGGGAAACATCTGAAAATGGGAATGATTCAAAAATGATAATAGAAAATGTAGGGTATCCGTTCTTTTCGTCCAATTCAAAGTGGTTGTTTCATTACAATTGGGAAAATTCCCATCTTTATTCGTTTGAACGTAACAAAAACTATAAACTTGAAATACCCAAACCAGTTGGAAAATTTGCTACTTTTTCTCCTGATGACAAAAAAATGTATTTCTACAAACCTTCATACGATGATAAATGGGGGATGAAAATAGTTTCAGCATCCGGAGGCCCTTCATTTGCCCCCTCTGATGAAACAACAGTGTATTCACATCAGTGGGCTCATGAAAGTCAGAAAATACTGGTACAAAGTGAAGACGAGAACGGAAACATCCAGTATAAAATCATTTCGTTAACCGGCGAAAAACCAAGACCCATTGAGATAAAAGAAAAATTCAACGGCACACCGTTTCCTTTTGCAATATCACCGGATATGACTCAAATGATATTTCATGTTGAACACGAAGAACGCAGAAAAGATCTGTACATCATTCCGTTTTCAATGGAAGAAGCCAAAACCACCGGCCCGGCAAAACTCATTTTTAACGACTGGACAGGTGGAGCTCACAATGTAACCTTCTCCTGGTCTCCCGATGGAAATAAAATTGCATTAATCCATGAAGATGATATCTGGACGGTGAATTTGAAAAATGGAGAAAAAATACAAATTACAGATACTGACGAAAATGAGCGCTGGCTCGATTGGTCTCCGGATGGAAAAATGATCAGATACAATATTAAAAACAATCAAAACTGGGATTTATATGTAGTTTCTGAAAATGGCGGTAGTTCTGAGTTAATTTTTAAAGACTTTGAAACCTTTAACTGGTCGCCTGATGGAAAAAAAGCTGCGGTTGAATCTGAAAATGAAATAAAAATTATTTCAACAGAAACCGGGAAAGTACTGGAAACTATTGCCAGCACTGAAGAATTAGGGGTTGAACGGTTCTTTTCTTCTGGCAATTTCAGCCCGGATGGAAAGCATCTGGCATTTATTTGCGATTATAATGAAAACGGATACAAAACAGTCATTTATAAATATTCTTTCAAAACCAAAGAAATAACACGTTTAACCGATGGTACAAATAATGGTTTCCAATATGCATTACAATGGTCACCGGATAGCAAATGGATTTCCTTCCTGATTGAAGAAGATGTAAAAGTCCGCCCCGAAGGAGTACTTTGGGAAGCCGATTTTGAGGAGGTGAAAAAGCAGGTGGTTAATTCCGAATAGTCTGTAAAAAGTTTTTGACACAATTTTGACAATACCTTTACAATAAGGTGACAATTCGTAAAATGAAGTACTATAAATTTGAATAAAAAACATTAACCGGTAAATGTTACGGTCAGGAACAGTGATTCCTTGAAAATACCTATTAAAAACTAAAGTTCTGTCTTTGTAAGACATCTGACACTTCAACAAACCCAATATTACATCTTATCCGCCCCGCATTAGTTATCATCACTTTAAAATAAAAGGAGGTTATTCTCATGAAAAAAATAAATACTTATTACACCTTATTGACACTTATTGCAATTCTTTTTATACCACAATGGATTCAAGGGCAAGAAGATGTCCGAATAAACATTCATGAAGGTTTTTTTATGCGTTTCCTGGCAGGAGGAGGTTCAGGAAATGTTGAGTTGGACAATGTATCCGGAAGCACAATGACTTTTCAAGGTGCAACCGGAACCTTCCATTTTCAAATCGGGACTGAAATTTCAGACAACCTGGCATTATATGGTGATCTGGGAGGTTTTGGTATCACCGAACCTGAAATTGAATGGCAAGGAAACAGAGGCACTGCAAACAATGCAAGTATCTCATACACTGGCGTAGGAGTAGGTCTCACTTATTACCTTATGCCTTCCAATATTTATTTTTCCGGCAGTGTGCTTTATGCAAGTAACACTATTGAATTTGAAACATCTGAAGGCGAATCAGAAAATGGATTAGGCATTTTTTTGTGCATAGGAAAAGAATGGTTGATTGGTGAAAAACAAAAATGGGGGCTGGGGGTGGCCGGTTTTTTTGAGGGAGCTTCACTTGAGGATAAGGAAGATGCAGCAGGAAATAGTTCCGATATAAAAAACAGTAATTTGGGAATTGCCTTTAGTGCGACATTGTTTTAATAAGGAATTACCGACAAAAATGAATGGAAATTTAAAAGCGGGGATTTTCCGACTGGTAATTCTCAAAAGATGAATAAAATACTCGTGAAAATTTATCAAATTCCGGTAAATGATAAACTCAGTATAGAGTTATCAGGAATAAGATTCTTTATCTATGTGACACTTTTCATTATTGCCAGGCAATGCATTATAAGCAGTGGCTGTCATATAAAACTTCATCAAATCGTCCTGAATAGTGTTCCAGAAGGATTATATATTTTCAATTACACAATAAGTTCAATTCAAAAACAGAGAAGATTATTATTCAGAAAAAATCTAAAAGGAAAGGAGTAAAAAAATGAAAGATAAAATATTAAGATGTATACTAATGACAGTCCTAAGCGCAATGGTATTGTTTATTGGTTGCGAAAAAGAAGAAATTGATTTGAAAACAAACCTGTTAACCAATAATACATGGGACATCTATAATGTAACCGGTAATGGTGTTGATATAACCAATACTTCTGTCAATCCTTTTTACGATTGCACTTGCGATTTTTACAAAGACGGTATTTACATCATCACCAATGGAGGATCTTATGAAGGTTCCTGGGGCTTTGACGCCAATCAAACTTCATTGATATTTGATGAAGGAACTGCGGACGAAATGCTAATGACCATTCTGGAACTTTCGGAAAACAGACTCGAATTACAATTTTTAATGACAATGGAAGGCGAAGCGTTAATACTAATTATTAAGGCTAAACCTGTTTGAAAATTAAAAGAGGTGGGCATTAGGCCAGGCCTTGTATTACCCATAGTAGCAGTCCTTTCTAATGGTGAATAAATTTTGGGGTTAAACACCTAATAATAAATACCATCTGCGACTTTTTTAAACACTTATATTAAACAAACTTTGAAACAATCTCAAAACAAAAATGGAGCATAAAATGAAAAAATCAATTTTCAAAATTACGATAATAATGTTAGCTATAGCATCAAACATCTGTGCCCAAACAACAGAAGAGGTCTATGAATTTGGTGGTACCAATGTTTACTACTATATATATTTGGGCGGGAAAACGTGGGAATTTGAGGCCAGGAATAATATGATAATTCATACCATTGAAGTGAAATCTATTCTCGCTTCTCGCGAGTATGGTGGTACGTTTAATATTGAAGTCAGTATTGAAGATAGTTTAGTAGCGAAATGGTCTCAGTATATAAATGATGTGTATTTTAAGCCGTATTACCATACCAAAGATATCTCATATGAAATATTGCAGGGAGATAAGATCGTCTATAAAATATACGGAGGGTCATATTCGAGTTTTGTTGGGGGAATAAAAGGAGTAAATTATGTGAAGTTGATTGGGGGAAGCGATCAGTATCCGGCGTTAGCTGTAACGCCTGAATCATTCAAGGAGACGGTTGAACAGGGCGGTTTGCTGACGCGGACTTTCAACATATCAAACCATGGAGAAGGAGAACTGCACTTTACTCTTGGTGTCCGGCATGCAAATCCACCTAATGCGGCAGGTATGAAGACAGACCACCATACGAGGATCATCGGTCTTGATGTGCCTGCCGCTTCGGTGAGCTCATCGATGGACCCCACCATTAAGCTCGACTATTTAAAGGAACCGGTGAAAAGGGAGGAAGCCGTATTTGAAAAATCGGCCCGCATACAGCCGCAATCTGCAGTTGTCTATGATGATAAAGACGTCATTCATTACGACAGTGAAAACGATGGAGCTTTAGGACTCAAAGATGGTGGTACGTTTCACGTTGCTGCCCGGTTTACACCGGAAGAACTGAGTGATTATTACGATGAATACTCGATTGAAAAAGTTCTTGTATATATTAAAGATCAGCCAAGTGATGCACAAATTGAGATATGGGAAGGCGGTTCACTGGGCAATCCAGGCAATAAGGTTTATGAACAGTCGTTTTTTCCACCGGCAGATTCCTGGTATGAATATGAACTTGCCGCACCGATTCCGCTCATTAACGGAAAAGAATATTGGATCGGTTATAGAGTAACACATGATGCGGATAAATTTTCCGCCGGCTGTGACGAAGGGCCAATGGTAGCAAATAAAGGTGGCTGGATAAACGAAAACGGTAGTGAATGGAATCAGATAGCCGACCTCGATTTGAATTACAACTGGAACATAAGGGGAATTCTTGGACTTAATCTTACTTGGATTTCTTTTGATTCTGCTGCAGGCACGGTCCAACCCGGCAACAATACGAATATTACCGTAACGTTCGATGCTACCGATCTGGAACCGGATGTGCGATATGCGAATATTCTTATCTCCAGCAACGATCCTGAAAATCCAGTTGTAACCGTGCCAGTTGAACTTACGGTAAATAAGGAAATGAGTATCATCGCAAGTACTGATGATAATGGAAGCATAGTACCATCTGGAGAGGTGGAAGTGGAGTACGACCATGACCAGGTATTTACTATTACACCCGATGAAGGTTTTCGCGTTGCCTATATAAATATTGACGGCAATGAAATCAACCTCGAAACCGATGAAAACTGGGATGCCGAAAGCGGGCAATATACCTTTTCAAATGTTACGGAAGCGCATACCATTGAGGTGGGGTTTGAGAATACGAATGCTATAGATGATGTTGCAACTAAAAATGAACTGAAAGTATATCCCAACCCGGCCAAAAACGAGCTGTGGATAGAATTCAACTACCAGGGCAGTGACAGGCCTTTAATTATACTGCAAAATATGCAGGGGCAGACTGTAAAACAGAATCGCGTCAACGAAACAGGATCGATTCGTCAACGCATGTCCACACACAACCTGGCTTCCGGGATTTACCTGCTAGCAGTAAAATGTGACCAGGAATTTCCGGTGAAGAAAGTGGTGATAGAGAACTGAAATTCAACAGAAAATCAAAAAAGGAGGTATTTATTATGAATATTATTAAAAATAATGGAGATCTAAAATGAAAAACTTAAAATCAACAAAAAGACATATTGATAAGAAATTAGTGAATGCTATTTCAACGACTCTGTTTATTCTGTTTGCAATTACCAGCATTATAATTTTCATTCAGTGTGGACAAATAAAACACAACATAGCACATAGAAAAACAGATAAAACAAACGATACAATTAGTACCAGTATGAAATTATCACTTCATACTAAACAGTTTATCAAAGAAATTGAATCTACTAATAAAAACTTTGATGAATTCGATTTTTCAGATGAATTCAAAAAAAAGTACGGAATAATCAAACGGAATAATCAATTTTTTATCGGTGGTTTTGCAAAAGTTAATAACCATTACAATTTCCTCGATCTGGACAATATGAATATTAAGGTTAATTCTAAATCTGGTAATATAATCACATTAGATATACCTCTGAATAGTTTAGACACATTTTTAAAATATGATGGTGTTAGTTACTTTGAAATAAATCAAAAGGTTAATTTAAAAACTAATTAGTTATGAAAAAGCTAATACTATTTTCTTTGAGTTGCATTTTCATTGTTCATAGCTATAATGTTTTTGGACAACGAATAAAAAACACAAAAGATAATAACAAGGTTTCCACAGCAATTCAGGCATACACAAAACCTGATAACTGCTCTCCCACAACTGCAATAACTATACAAAAGAATACAACGTTTTTTCAAGAGAATTTACTTAAAAATACATCGATAAAAAACGATAAAAAAATTGTGTCTGCATTTGTAAAAGTATCTGAGGTTTTTGATAATAATGAATTACAGGATTTAAACTTACATATCAATTCAAAGGCAGGCAATATTTTTATTATAGAAATACCAATTGATAATCTTTCCAGTTTAGCTGCACTGGAAAATGTTGAATACATTGAAATAGGACACAAAGTTTTACCAAAACTTGATAATGCATTATCTGATACCTGGGTTGATTGGGTGCATGATGGATATAATTTGTCTCAGCCATACACGGGTGATAGTGTAATAGTTGGAATAATTGATTGCGGTTTTGATTATACCCATCCAATGTTCTATGATTCATTATACTCTGAATATAGAATAAGTAGAGTTTGGGAACAGGAAGATATTACAGGTCCCCCCCCAACAGGCTTTTCTTATGGAACTGAACTTGTCGGAAAATCAACTATTTTAAACAATAAATGCTCAGATAGTTTTGGTAACCATGGAACGCATGTAGCTGGAATAGCAGCAGGTAGTGGTTCTTCATTGTGTAGTTTATATAAAGGTGTTGCATATAATAGTGAAATAATATTAGTATCATATAAAAGTGAATCATTAGCTACATTTCATACAAATGTTGCCGATGGCATATCATACATTTTTAATTATGCAGATTCAAAAGGGAAACCTGCAGTAATTAATATGAGCTTAGGTAGCCACATTGGCCCCCATGATGGAACTTCACTTTTTGATGAATTTTGCGATAATATTGTTGGGAAAGGTAAAATTTTGGTTGGTGCTGCTGGCAATGAAGGATATCGTGCCTTACATTTAGATTATACTTTTGAAACGCAAGATACTGTTTTTAGTTTTGTAGAATTTCCAGATAGTGCAAATAATAATAATGGCTATACCTTCATTGATATTTGGGGTGAAGAGAATAAAGATTTCACAATTGCTGTTAATATTTATAATACTAACGCAGATGAATTTGCAGATTGGACTAAGTACATTTCGACTGCTAATGATAGTACCTTTAATGATAATTTAAAAGGTATATGTCCAATTTTGATTTCTGTTGAACATTCAAATCCTCAAAACAACAAACCCCATATATATGTAGAATTTGATAAAAGTGCTCAGGATGAACCAGGAGACTCCTGTGATTATATTTTATTAGAACTAATAGGTAAAAACACTACCATAATTGCCTGGTGCAGCCAAAGTGGGGAAGCTGTGTTTACAGATAAAAATTATAGTAATGTAATTAATGGTGATTCCCAATGTACAATTGGGGAAATTGGTGGGACCGGGAAATCTGTTATTTCAGTTGGGGCTTATAATTCCAAAAACAGTTTTACAAATTATCAGGATGAGACTTATGATTTTTCTTTTGATGTTGGTGATATTGCTTATTACTCCAGTTTGGGGCCAACCGTTGATGGGAGGATAAAACCAGACATTGCAGCACCCGGAAGTGTTGTTGTATCTTCAGTAAATTCATTTGATGATGAATATAATTCTGCGAACAAATACACAGTTGATAACGTCAATATTGGAGAACATTACTGGTGGTTTGCAATTATGGAAGGTACTTCAATAGCAAGTCCAATGGTTACTGGAATAATTGCTTTATGGTTAGAAGCAAAACCAGAATTAACCCCTAATGAAATTAAATTTTATATGCCAAATAACACATGGACAGACTATTATACTGGCACTGTTCCTAACAATACATGGGGGTATGGGAAAATAAATGCTCATGAAACATTAAAAGCACTGGAAAAGAAGTCGTATGACATTAATGCAAGTGCAAATCCTGTTTTATCTGGCGCAGTAAGTGGCGCAGGAAATTATACTTACAATGACACTGTCAATTTAACTGCAATACCTGATACTGGTTATCAATTTGTTAACTGGACAGAAAATGGAACAGAAGTAGCAACCGATAGTATTTATAGTTTTGTTGTTGATAGCTCAAGAACAATTATAGCCAATTTTGAATTATTATCATTTGATATTAATGCGAGTGCAAATCCTGTTTCAGGTGGTTCAGTAAGTGGCATAGGAATTTATTATTACAACGACACTGTAAACTTAGTCGCAATACCGGAAACAGGATATCAGTTTATAAATTGGACAGAAAATGGTTCAATAGTATCAACAGATAGCATTTATAATTTTAATGTTACTCAAAGCAGTTCATTTACTGCTAATTTTAACCAAACAAACTTTTCTGGCTTACTTCCTTTTGGCGGCTGTCTTGTTTTAGATGGAACAGATGATTTTGCAATGGCATACGATCATCCCGAACTGGATTTAGGTGATGAAACAAACGAAGACTTCACATTGGAAGCCTGGATTAATATTTCATCCTTTTCGCCTTCTGAAATTGTAAATAAACCGGATGCATACAAACTGTATCTTGATACCCAAGAAAGTCAATGGTCATCGGGCACAGGAAGAATGCTTGGATTTTCAATTACTTCGGGAGATTGGTCTTATACCCTTTCTGTCTCGCAGTTTGGTGGTGGCTCTTTAAATGAGCCCGGGTGGCATCATGTTGCCGCAGTATATAATAAATCCTCTAAGCAAAGAAGACTATATATTGATGGTGAATTAGCTCTTGAGACAGAGTTTGACACTGTAATGACGGTAAATAATTCAGATGATGATTTGACGGTTGGAAATAATTTTAACGGGAAAATTGATGAAGTTCGTATATCAGATAATGCGCGTTATCAGAATGAGAGTTTTACAGTAGCCAATGAACCATTTAAAGTTGATGAATTTACCCGGGCATTATGGCATTTTGATGAACCTGAAGATGAAATCGAATGTCATGATTGCAGTAAATATAACAACATACTCTTTCTGCAAAATGATGCATTTGTTACTCATTCGGACGATATAAAAATAACGGAAACAAATGTAAATGAAATTAAAATTTATCCAAATCCATTTAATAACGCTGCAACAATTGAATTTAAAGTTGCTGAAGCCTGTCATCTTCAAATTGAAATTTTAGATATCTCAGGCCGAATAGCAAAAAAAATATCCGATCGTTGGTACAATTCAGGTCTGCACCAGGAAGAATGGAGTGGAAAAGATAGCAATGGAAATCAGGTTAGTGATGGAATATACCTTGTGAAAATCCATTCAAAAGAAAATGTCACAATAAAGAAACTTATTTTTCAAAAATAAATAATTAAAAAAATCATGAAAAATCTAATTTTTTTACCGCTGACAATCTTCATCTTATTGTTTGGTTTTTCCTCATCGCTGTCGCAGGGAAAAAGCAAAATGATGAATGAAAAAGAAGTTTCTTCGGCTGCAACACCTGATATAAAGGGTGCCTGGGAAATGGTTAGTTTTAAAGCTGTAGAAAATGGAACCATGCTGTATGAACTTCCAGGTAATCTAAAAGGAAGAAATATTAAAATCTGGTCGGATAATTATTTTAACGTGGTAGGACAATATAACTGGGATGGAGGTTCTTCTGACAATTTTGTGGCTGGAACCTATTCACTTAAAGGAGACAATTACAGCGAAAAGGTAATTTTCCATTCTCGTCCGGAGTATAAGAATAGCGAAGTAAATATGATTCTCAAAATTAAAGGTGATACGCTGATACACATCTGGCCGGTTGATACTTCCGGGGAAACGGATAAAAACAACTTTAATATCGAAAAATACGTGCGGCTGGATTAACAATAAAGCAGAGGCCGGAATACGTTCCGTCAATTATGTGTTTAATTTGGCATTAAGATGAAAAAAATATAGTGGAGTTATTCCGTGAAATTACATCTAAATAATTTGGATGGCTTTTGTTTGAGATTAGCTAACCCGGATTATTCATGAATAGTTCAGGCTAAAAGGATGTTCATATTTTTCCAGAAATGCCTTAGCGTTAGCACTGCTAACGATGGATAAAATACGATTACGTTAGGCAACATAAAGCAAAAAAACTGGCTGTAATGAAAACAGAAAATATCATAGAATACCAGAGAAACTTCTTCAATTCAAACCAAACAAAAGATGTCGGTTTCAGAATTGAGCAGTTGAAAAAAGTAAAATTTCTTTTAAAAGAAAATGAAAGCCTTTTATACAAAGCAATATATGAGGATTTTGGCAAATCGGAATTCGAAACTTATGCTTCAGAATTGGCTCTTATTTATCACGAAATCAACATTGCAATAAAGAATGTAAAGAAATGGAGCAAGGTTAGAAAAGTTCCGACAGGGCTGGCCAATTTCCCGGCAAAAAGCTATATTATTCCTGAACCCCTGGGAACTGCACTGGTTATTGGAGCCTGGAATTATCCGTACCAGTTGTCGATTCTTCCAGCCATTACTGCCCTGGCGGCTGGGAATACTGTAATCTTAAAACCCAGCGAACTGCCGTCAGGAACCTCAAATACAATAGCAACACTGATAAACAATAATTTCGATAAAAGCTATTTTCACGTTATAGAAGGGGGCGTTCCGGAAACAACAGAACTGCTGGAACATCGTTTCGATAAAATATTCTTTACAGGAAGTATTCCGGTTGGCAGGTTAATTTACCAGGCCGCAGCAAAACATCTGACACCTGTGACTCTTCAACTGGGAGGCAAAAGCCCAACGTTTGTCTTTTCAGATTGCAACATGAAAATGACCGCGAAAAGGCTGGTTTGGGCTAAATTCATCAACGCAGGACAAACCTGTGTAGCTCCCGACTACATACTGGTGGAAAAAAACGCCGAAGAGCGTTTTTTGAATGCTCTTTTTGAGGAACTTGATAAATATCCAACGTCTTTTGAAAATTTTTCAGATCATTATACTCAGATTATTAATACCAAAAATTTTGACCGTCTTTGTGATTTGATTGATAACACCAAGCTCTGTTATGGAGGGACAACAGACAGAGAGGCCCGTTTCATAAGCCCCACCGTATTAAAAAATGTTTCATTCAATGATAAAATTATGAAAGATGAGATTTTTGGTCCAATTCTACCCGTACTCACATTTTCAGACCTTGATATAGCAATACAAGAGGTAAAAAGCAGACCGAAACCGCTGGCGTGTTACATCTATTCTAAAAACAACAAAATAGTAAAAAAGCTATTAAAGGAATTATCGTTTGGAGGCGGGGCAGTAAACGAAAGCGTTATGCAATTATCAAACAGCAATTTGCCATTTGGAGGTGTTGGATTTAGCGGAATAGGGAGCTACCATGCCAAAACGGGATTTGATGCATTTTCTCATTATAAAAGCATTCTGCATAAACCCTTTTGGTTTGAGACCAATTTGAAATATCCTCCCTATTCAAAGAAAAAAATGAAATGGATAAAAAGAATGATTGAATGAATAAATGACGTAGGAGAGTTTATATAGAGGATTTTTTATGCGTTTTGGCAGAGTAGGTTCAGGATTGTTTTACCAGTTTATAGAGTAACATAAATAAATTGATTGCGTATTTTTAATTTATAACTATTTAGGAGGGTGCTGAAATGAATCTAAAGACAATTTTCACTGTAAACTACATCATTGCATTTCTTTTTGGAGCTGGGTTTACTTTTTTCCCAACATTGTGCAGTTCGTTGATGGGGTTTAATGTGGCGGGTGACTCCTCTCTCATTGCCCGAGGTATGGGTGTATTTGTCATTGGCACTGGCGTCCTTACATTTTTCGCAAGAAATGCTTCACAATCTGAGGGCAGACGAGCAATAATTCTTTCTTTATTTACGCTCTACATCTTATTGATTTTATATAAAGTGGCATTAAATTTTCTGTTTGGAATTTCGTTTAATTTCGTGTTTGCTTCAATATATGTAATTCACATAGGATTGATAGTTTCATACGGATACTTCCTCTTTGGACGACCAGGAGAGATAGAATCGTAACCAGTAGGCTGCAACGCGTAATTATTATTGGCTACCTGAATTTCCTTTCATTTAGACAACTATTCTTCAATAAATTTTATTAGTAGCGATAATACCCCTGAACCTCCAGATTGGTTAATCCGGCTGCCCTCGCATGATCAACAACTTCTTCATACTCCTGCCGGGTAATCCTGCGCGCTATTTTGGGATAATCTTTTGCTTTGTAAACCGGCGTGTACTGCGACATGATATTGACAAACGTGTCTTTGGGTAGATTTTTGGCAATCCAGTCCATCACTTTCCTGCTTCCGCCGACGTTGTTCGGCATCACGAGGTGGCGGATCATCAGGCCCCTTTTCATCAGTCCGTCTTCTGCAGGATGAGCCACTCCCGCCTGGCGGTGCATTTCCAGCAATGCTTTTTTAACATCTTCCGGATAGGTTTCAGCGCCGGATGAATACCTGGCAGCTTTTTCGCCGTCGGCATATTTAAAGTCGGGCAAATAAATGTCCACAATTCCATCGAGTAGGTGAAGGATTTCCAACCGTTCCCACCCACAAGTATTATAAACAAGCGGAATTTTCAATCTTCTGGAAGCCGCTTTGTCCAGCGCTAATAAAACATGGGGAGAGTAATGAGTTGGCGTTACAATGTTAATATTGTGGCATCCCATCCGCTGCAAAGCCAGCATCATTCCGGCAAACTGCCCGATGCTTCTGCGGCTTCCTTCCCCACCCTGGCTGACTTCCCAGTTGATACAGAATACACACCGCAAACTGCAGTTGGTCATAAAAATGGTGCCCGAGCCGTTTTTCCCAACCAGCGGTTTTTCTTCTCCAAAATGCGGATGGAACGAAGAAATCTCCAACCGGGAATTGGAACCGCAAAAGCCTCTTTCCCCTTTCAACCGGTTGGCGCCACATTCCCGCGGACAAAGGCGGCAGTTTTCCATTATTTGCCATAATTTTTCTCCCCGTTCTTTCAGCTCGCCAGTCCGGTGAAGTTTAAGGTATCCCGGTTCAAAATCATGATTGTCTTCTTCCTTATCCGGCATCTGCATTGAATGTAAAAAAGGGGCAAAACCCACAACCGGGGCAAGCAGGAGTGATTTGATGATATTTCGGCGCGAAACAGGATGCATTTTCGAATCTTTTCTGTTTCTATAAAATTAAAACATCGCAGTCATTCGTCCAAATATTCCCTTTAATAAAATGCATGTGACATAACTTTTACAAAACTCCTACATTCGCATGACAATGAGCCTCGTGTAACGAAGTAATTTTGATATCGTATTAAAAATTAATTCGGAGGAACGTAAAATGAAAACACGAATCGTCACCACCTTGTTAACCGCTGTATTTTTAGTTACAGCAACACTTCCTGCAAATGCTCAAACCACAGAGCAGTTATTTCAAAAAGGAATTATGAAAGAAGAGGGCGAAGGAAACCTGCCGGAAGCCATCGAGATTTTTAATTCCATTGTGGAAGATTCTGAAGCAGACGATGCCTTGCAGGCAAAAGCATTGCTGCATGTTGGCCTCTGCTATGAGAAATTGGGGAAAAGTGAGGCCTCTCGAGCCTACCAGAAATTGATTAACAACTTTCCTACACGGAAAAATGAAGTGGCAATTGCAAGGGAGCGGCTTTCTATGTTAATTCTGGCTGAAGAAAAAGCGGAACAAATTCCGTTGCAACCCAAATGGACAAAAATTGACATACCCACAGAGTTATCGTGGTCAGTGGCAATTTCTCCCGATGGAAAAGATCTTGCATTGGTTTCCGATAAAAAACTTTGGAAAATGCCGCTTTCCAGTAAACTTGGACCTGATATTCCCGGAACACCAGTACAAATTAATACTGACGGATTGGAAGTTGAATGGACAGGCTTATCGTGGTCGAGAGATGGTGAATTGATTGCTTTCAATGAAAGTCCTGAATTTGACGAAAGTAATAGTCCCAGAACGCAAACAATTTTCATTGTTCCTTCTAAAGGAGGAAAACCGGAAAAAATTATTGATACCTATCGTGATGTAAGAGTCGTAAATTATCGGTTAAGCCTGTCACCTGAGGCAAAAAAACTGGCCTTTTCATCTGTAAAAAATAATAAACAACATATTTATTCAATACCTATTAAGGGTAAGGTTCCAAAAAAACTAGTGGATTTTGAAGCAAGAGAACCTGTTTTTTCGCCTGATGGAAAATATATAGCTTTTGTGAAAGACCAAAACAGAGGGATTGATAGCGGAGATTTAGGTGTTTGGATTGTTCGGGCAGATGGAGGAAAACCATGGAAAATAGCTGATGCAGGTAAAGCTTCCAGTCCGGTTTGGTCGCCTGACGGGAGAATGATTGCTTATTTAGATTACACAAAAGGTAAACAAATCTTTGTTGTCCCATTTGATAAAAGTAGTCATGAATTGCCCAGTCCATTAGCGATAAAAGCCCCTGAAGGAACTGAAGAAATAAGATTACTGGCAGGATGGACACCTGAAAACAGGATAGGAGCTTTAATATCTAAAGAAATGAATTTTGGATTATATACGCTCCCGGCAAAAGGTGGACAGGCAGCAAAAATTTTAACAGATACGTACGCGCTTCAGCCAAGATGGTCAAAAGATGGTAAACAAATTTATTACGTTGGAAAACCCAAAAATGAAAATTATAAAAATTATTTAGCCTCAGTTCCTGCTGATGGTGGCGAAGGAAAACCGCTGTCTGATAATTACTTAAACAACGAAGTTAAACAGTTTTCCTTTCAGGGAGGTAACAAAATATCTCCCAATGGGAAATGGATTATTTCATCTGCCTGGACCAAGGCAGATACAAATACACTTGGTGTTCACTGGCCAACATCAAAAATATGGAAAATCGCAACAGACGGAACAGAAGCTGTTCAAATTACCGACTTTGAAGGAAATTATACAGACTTAAGTCCTTGTTGGTCTCCCGATGGGGAAAAAATTGCTTTTATTCGGAAAAGCTTAAAAGAAGATAACATGAATTTCTTTGGGGATGCTAATATCTATATTACCAATGAGCTAGATAGCAATCCAAAAATGATAATTTCTGAGAAAGGAACATGGATGGCTTCATTAACCTGGTCACCGGATGAAAAAAAACTTGCCTGGACAGGTAGTAAAAAGGGAGAAAATGAACCTGATATGCTAAAAGTCTTCGATCTTGATAAAAAAGAAATTTTTGCTACTTATGAAATACCTGCATCAGGTGTAAATATTGAAACTGCCTGGTCACCTGACAGTAAAAAAATTGCCTTTAATGATCCGGAAGGAAAAGTTATTAAAGTAATAGATATTGAGAATGGAAATATCGAAAATGTCACAACCGGACTAGTAGACATAAAAATTCACCACCTCGACTGGTCACCTGACGGGAAAAGATTTGTATTTGGGGGTTACCCGGGAGGTGGAAAGGAATTTTGGTTTGTGGAAGATTTTTTGCCACTGGATAAGATGGCGCAAAAAGAGGAAGCTGATGTTAAACAAGAATCAGTTAACGTGCAAAAAGTTTGGACAGATGAATATACTGATAATAGTGGTACTCCATCTCCTGATGAAAGGTTTCTTTCTTATATGGATGGAGCAACAGGCAATTTAGCTATTCGCGATTTACCAACAGGGCAAACACATCTTTTGACAAAAGAAGGCACATGGGATGAACCAATGCAATTTACTATTAATTCGACTGTTTCACCTGATACTAAACGTATCGCATATTCCTGGTACAATACTAATGAAAACTATGAAATAAAGATTGTAGATAAAAACAATCCAAACCCAAAAATTATTTATAGTATTAAAGGAGAAGATGCTTATCCATGTTGCTGGTCTCCCGATGGTACAACCATTTATGCCAGATGTTATCTTAACAAAACACATCAAAGTAGGATATTGGCTATAAATGTTGAAAACGGAGAATTTCAGGTTTTAAAGACCTTCGACTTTTTTTACTGGATGTATATGTTTGTTTCGCCTGATAATAAATTCATTGCTTATGATTTGCCACAAGATTCGACTCAGGACAACTTTGATATTTGTATAATATCAACTGATGGTAAACACGAATATACATTAGTTGAACATCCGGCAAATGATAGATTACTTGGTTGGTTTCCTGATAAAAATCAAATACTGTTTAGAAGTAATCGCTCAGGTACATGGGATGCCTGGACAGTTGTAGCCAGCAGTGAAATGAAAACAGGAGAACCAAAACGAATATTAACTGAAATTGGACAGGTTTCTCCAATGGGGTTTACAAATAGTGGAAATTATTATTATTCGATATTTTCAAGAAAATTTACTGCTTTTGAGGCACCTTTTAATCAAATAACAGGAGAACTAAGTTTTGATAAACGTAAACCGTTACTTGGATCCATAATGTATTCAAAATGGTCACCCAACGGTAGACACCTTGCGTATACTAAAGAAATTACAAAGTCTGCCGGACCTGGGTGGTATAAACGCCCGATATTCATTTATGATATAAATACAGGGAAAGAACATAACCTCACAACGAATTTTGAAACCGGCTATCCAAAGTGGTCAGTTGATGGTAAATCTCTTTTAATGTCAGGATACGATAAGGAAAGAGAGTCACAAAACGATTATGTTGGTGGAATATATAAAATTGATGCTGTGACAGGTCATAGAACTCTACTTTTTGATTTTCCTAAAATTGAGAACGATGAAGAAAATTTCCAATGGTGGCGAACGGTTTACGCATTGTCTAAAGACCAAAAAAATATTTTTTATATAGTTAATAATAAGCTCATAAATAGAAATTTATCTTCAGGAAAAGAAAAAATAGTATTGCAAAATAAGAAGTTTAACCGAATTCTGGAACTTTCACCAAATGGTAAGTTTTTGCTTTATTCCGTAGATAATCAACTTAAGGTAATTCCATCACAAGGAGGTGAAGAGTCTTTGGTTTTTTCAAATGACATGTCGTACAATATTCAAGATGCTGTTTGGTCTGCTGATGGAAATAATATCATTTTTTGTCATCAAATTAATAATAAAAACATTGATGATGGTTCAATTCTAAATCAGATTTCTTTTGATGGTAAAAATCTAAAAGAAATATGGCAATCAAAAAACCTAATAACAAATATTGATATTCATCCTGATGGAAATAAGATTGTTTGTTCTACATTTAATCAGGAAATGGAAATATGGAGGATTGTGAACCTGGACAAAGAAGTTGAAAAAATATACAGTCAAAATGAATAAATGAAGGTGAAAAATAAATGATATAAGGGGTATCTGAAATTAGTCAGGTTCCCCTTCATCAGTAATATAAAACTCTGCTAAAACAGAACAGTAAAAAATGCAGGAACCAAAATTTTTATGAACCAAAAATTAAAACCGGCTTCGCGGCTTTCTGTCGTTTTTATTCTCGTAGTTGTTCTTTCGGGAAGCATTTTAGCGTGGTTTGGCATCAATAACATTTCGAACCTGAAGGAACTCACTGAAAAAAGCATACTTGAAGAACAACGCGAGCTGACAACCCGGTTTTTCACTGAATTGGAAAACCAGATAAAAAAAATAACCGGGCTTCATCAGCAGAATATTACTCCTCCGGCGCTTTTTATCGATTCCCTCATTCAAACCGAAACAAAACACGATTTTATTCGGCAGTCATTCCTGTTGCACAGCGATGGTACTTTTCTGTATCCCAACTTTTCGGACATTGCTGAAACTCCCGCAAAGTTGAATAAAACAGAGCAGTTGGGTGCCAATTACAGCAAAGCCGAAGCAGCAGAATTCAGGGAAAACAATTTAGCCAGGGCCCGGAAATTTTACCAGTTGGTGCTGAAAGATTGCCAAAATCCGGAGGATTCAGCGAGTGTTCTCATATCACTGGGCCGGGTCTCGATGAAACTGGATGATTCAAAGACTGCTTTCAACCACTATTCAGCAATTGTTTCAAATTATTATGACCTGACCGATGCCTACGGAATTCCTTTCGCAAACTATGCACTGCAGCAATTTACACAAATGCGTGATACAACTTTAACCCAACAGGTTTTAAATATGGGCTTAAACTGTTTGGAAAAAATGAACGCGGGAAAAATTCCACTGACCTATCAAACCACGGATCTTCTGCTGCAATTTGCTGATGAAGTGCAATTTCTTTCTCTGGAAAATGATTCAGTAAAAGCCAGAATGAATGAGTTGATATTAAACATTAACCGGCAAATCAGTTTTGTCAGTTCCCGGAAAAATGAGCTGACCGAATTGATTCAAAGCGATAAAACTGAAAATCAAAAAAATGCCATCAATTCTTTCCAACTGATAAATTCCTTTTCCTACACTCCTGCAGAATTACTGCTTGTAAATTCTGATTCGTCCGACTATTGGGGATTTTTAATAAACGGAGAGATGCTTTTAGAAAAAGTGGGGCAGCAAGAACTTCAAAAAGAGATGCAATTCAATTACTCCTTTTCATTCCCGGCTGTTTACAGCAGCAATAATCAGCACTATTTAACCTCTGTTACCTTGTTACATCCTTATTTCAGAGTCCGTTCGCTCCAAATAAAACTCTCCGATGAAAACGCCCTCACGAACATCATAAAACGACGAAGCTGGATTTATGGCATTTCCTCGGTTTTACTGCTGGTAGCCATGTTACTCGGCGTGTACCTAATATTACGCGACATTGCCCGTGAAAAAAGGCTGGCTCAACTTCGTTCCGATTTCATTTCGAATGTAACGCATGAGCTGAAAACACCGCTGACTTCCATCTTCATGTTCACCGAATCGCTGCTGTTGGGCCGGGTGAAACCTGCCAAAGCAAAAAACGAATACCTGGCGGTTATCCTGAAAGAGAGCGAACGACTGAAACGTATGATCAGCAACATCCTCGAATTTTCGAAAATGGAGAAGGGTAAACCGGACTATTTCTTCACGGAAACCAACCTTGCAGCGCTGGTAAATTCAGCACTGCAGGAAATGGATTACTGGCTGGACAAAGAAAATTTTGAAATCAAAACACAACTCGACGATTCCATCACAATGAAGGTCGATCCCGAAAAGCTAAAACAGGCTTTCGTGAATTTAATCGGCAATGCAATAAAATATTCCGGGCGTACAAAAAAACTGGATATCCGGTTGTTCCGCAAAGCGGAGGAAATTGTTATTGAATTTACAGATCGTGGAATCGGGATTCCGGAAAAACAACTTCCGCGGATATTTGAAAAGTTCTACCGGGCAGATCCAAAGGAAGGAATAAGTGGCACAGGGCTGGGGCTGACTGTGGTAAAAGACATTGTGAAAGCACACAATGGAAAGATTCAAGTCGAGAGTCAGGTTGGCAAAGGCAGCAAATTTTTAATAATTTTAACCCAAAAATCAACTGAGGCATGAAAAATATTTTGGTCATAGAAGACGATGTCAGCATCATCAGGGGATTAAAAGATAACCTGGAATATGAGGGTTATTCGGTTCTTACTGAAACCGATGGTAAAAAAGGGCTCGAACTGGCACGTACTGAAAATGCCGATTTACTATTGCTCGACATTATGCTTCCGGGAATAAATGGGTATGAAATCTGCAGGAAACTAAAAAAAGAAAAACCGGAACTCCCCATCATCATGATTACCGCCCGCGGCTCGGAAATGGACAAGGTTTCCGGCCTCGATACCGGCGCTGACGATTACGTGACCAAACCCTTCAGTATTCCTGAATTAATGGCCCGCATTCGCGCGGTTTTAAGAAGATTTACTTCCCCGGAAAAGAACACACCGGATCACTTTGAATTTGGAGATGTTATTCTGGATTTCAAAGAGTACCGCGCCTTAAAAAATGATAAAGAATTACAACTTTCGGCAAAAGAATTCGAAATTCTTAAATATTTTATCGCTCACGAAGGCGAAGCAGTCCACCGCCACGATTTACTCAATGAAGTATGGGGTTTCGAAGCTTTGCCCACCACGCGTACCGTGGATAACTTTATTCTCGACCTCCGGAAAAAGCTGGAAGATGACCCGTCGCATCCAAAATTTATTGAAAGTGTGAGAGGGATTGGTTACCGATTCCATCCGGATATTAAAAATCAACAACTTTGAACAATCGGTTATCCTATTTCCTTCTAATTAAAAGAAATCGTAAAAAATTTAAAATATGAGACTCAAAATTATTGGATGGCTTTCAATCATATTCATTGGGTCCACATCATCGGCCCAGTCGCCCGACATGTATCCTCCAACCGTACCAGAACCTGTTAAAAACCCGGTTCTGTATATAGCACTTACATTGGCTGTTATTGCCATTTACTTCATTTACCGGTATTCGCAAAAGAAAAAAAGAAAAAAGAAAAATCAAGTTAAATAACATTTATACATTTAAAAACAGAGATTATGGATTGGAAAACAGAAAACAAAAAACTTGTAAAAGAATTTGAATTGGAAAATTTTGAAAACGCCGTGAGTTTTGTCAACCAGATTATGCCGCTGGCAGAAGCCGCAGACCATCACCCGGATATTTTAATTCATTCCTATAAAAAGGTAAAAGTGATGCTATTCACCCATTCTGAAGAAAAAATAACAGAAAAAGATTATTCTTTGGCCAAACAAATTGATGCAACTTTTTCCAGCAGATAGCAATGTTGCTTTAAATAGTTTGGAATTGAATATAGTAAATGTATTCCAAACAGTTTTATTTCACTGCAATTGCCTCGATCTCAATCAGAACACCGAGAGGAAGATCTTTTACTGCGAATGCCGCTCTGGCGGGAGGGTTTTCCGGATAAAACTGCCCGTAAACTTCATTCATTTCCTTGAAGTATCCCATATCTGCAAGCAGGCAGGTGCATTTTACAACATCAGAAAAATGATAACCGGCAGCCTCCAGAATAGCTCCAATATTTTTCATTACCTGCAGCGTTTGCTCCTTAATACCTCCTTCCACTACTTTCATGGTTTCAGGATTTATTGGTACCTGCCCGGCAATGTATAACGTGCCGTTTACTTCAACTGCCTGGCTGTATGGCCCCATTGCCTTTGGCGCTTTGCTGGTATTGATTATTCGTTTCATAGTAAAAAGATTTTAGAAGTTATCGTAATGGCTTTGCCTTTTTTCCAGTTTAAGGTCTTTCAGCATCGACGATTTGGCGTTAATGGTAAAACTGTAACTTTTCATATATCCAAACGGAACAAAGTTAAACGCCATCGACCAGCAATGCAAATCACGGTTCACATTAAAAGTGGTAAACGAAAACTCACGTGCCACAATATCGTAATTGGTATTTGCACTAATTCTCCATTTTTGAGTAAGATTCAGGTTTCCGCGCAAACCAATGGTCTGGGTAATCCTGCCTTTTTCTGAAGGTCTTCTCGGACCAGTGTAATTAAAACTGTAATCGAAACCAAAATCCCATGGAATATTAAAATCGGTATAATGCTCATAATCACCCGGCAAAATATTTTCTTCCTCAATCATCTCCCGGTTTCGTTCAGATTGCCTTTCACCCTGTTTCGATCTGAAACTCATCCCAAATGAAAGATTTGCACGGGTTAACCGTCCGAGTTTGCCCAGTCCCGATTTTTCATTCCATACATATTTATTAATCTTAACGCCATCTTCATCTGTCATGTAGGGGTCGAGCACACCGCCCATATTTACACTTACTCCTGCTACAGTAGTCCGGGCTCGGATGTTTATCGGAGCCAGATTCAGCGAATCGGCAATCAGATTGTATGAAGTTCCAAAACTCAGATTATCAATAATTTTCACCTTTTTGAACTTTTGCGCGGCGTCGGTTTTGGTTGTATCCTGAGTGTCGAGTACCTTAGCCTCCAGATTGTTGTTCACCGAAAGCGAGATTGCACCTGAAGCTCCGCGCCCCGGAGAACCACCATAAATGCCTCCGTCGTTTACATCGAAATAGCGGACACGTCCTGTGGTATCAATTTGCACTTCCTGCCAGTAGCCAAATCTTTCGGCGCCAAAATCGGGGCGGTAACTGAAACTTAACGCCGGGGTCATTTTATGCCTGATTCCCCTGATATTCGAATTTGGATTTAAGGGCAAATACATACCGTAAATATTGGTTGAGGCACTAACACTGTAAGAATAATCGTAAACACGATTCAGGCCGGATATGGTATCAATACGGACTGTCCGGGGAATACTGCCCGGGTGAATGAAATTTCCATCCTCCACATAGGCATAATCATACTTTTTGAAATACCATTTTTCGTTGTAGCTGAATCCCGGACTGAAATTGATATGATTGAAAAGATTAAAGTTTGGCAGAGAAATGGGAATGTTGTGGCGAATACCGTTTTTCCAGTCGCGGGCAAACGATTTCTGTAATATTTCAGACTCGTGGGCTGTAATTGAATTTCTGAGGTTTCCTGTATAATTTACACCGAATTTCTCGTACCATTTTAATGCTCCTGAACGAACCTTTTTCCGTAACGGATAAACTTTTGCCATACTGAAAGTCATTTCAGGAAGTGACAAAGTTAGCGAAGAGTCGGTTGAATTTTGAGAGTGCCTAAGGTTTACTGAAAGATTGTAGGGTGTGTTTTCAAATTTTTTGGAATAGGAAATACTCGATGACTTCTGACTTCGGAGGTAATTTTCTGCCGAAATGGAGTTTTGTTTGTCGTAACCGCTGGTTGAAAAATTCACGCTGGCCGAAAAAGTTTGGTTAGGGTTGGCTTTTGCATCCTGACTGTGGCTCCATGTAACGGCGAACTGTGGTGAACGGGTGTACGTATCCAGTCCTCGTTCACCGTAAACATTCAAATTGTATCTGAAATCGAAACCCCCGCTAAACTTATAACGTTTCCGGTAATTGGTGTGCAACTTTCCTGCCCACGAACCTTTTGAATAAATATCGCCTCTCAAGGCCAAATCAAAATATTCATTTGCAGCCCAGTAATATCCGCCGTCGCGCAGGAAAAAGCCGCGATTGTTTTCCTCCCCATACATAGGCACCAAAATACCCGACGAATAGGTAGGCGTATTCGGAAAATACCCAAACGGCAGAATGGGAAAATAAATGGGAAAATCTTCCAGCACCATGTATGCCGGGCCGGTAATAATTTTATTGTTTGAAATAACCTTTGCTTTGGTCAGGTGAAGATAAAAGTGTGGATGATCGGCATCGCAGGTGGTATATTTGCCGTCTTTCAGTATAAAAGCGTCTCTCGATATTTTTTTTGTCCGTTCACTGTGAACGAATCCTTCTCCCTGTTGAGTTACTACATCAGTAATAATTCCCTTTTCCGATTCAAAATTATACCTGAGTGTTTTGGATTCAAACTCCTCCCGTCCATCTTTAAAAACAGGTTTTTGAATCAGGGTTCCGGTCGAATCTATTATCCCTTCTGCATACACTTCTTTGGTTTCGAGGTCAAGTTCAATAAAATATGCCGTCAGTTCTATTTGCTGGTAGTTAACGCGGGCATTGTTGTATAAATAAACTTTTTGTCCGTCAAACGAGCCAACAATGGAGTCTTCGGCATGATAATCAATGGGCGCCTCTATTACCGGTGGTTTTTCGCGGACCATTCTCATGGTGTCGCCTGAGCCAAAAGTTTCCGGAGGTATTGTGTCTGAACCTAAAACCGTTCCCGGAAGTGTATCCTGAATTACAGGAACAATACCAGATGTATCTGACACAGATAATTCCGGCCTCTGAAGCCTTGTTTCTGTTTCCTGGCAAAATACAAACAGTGGAATTACAGCAAAAAGGTATGTTAATATTAATTTATACAATATGTTTTCTGCATTTAATGCTTTACCTGCTGGCTCGACGTGCAAAAATAAAAATAAGGGTTATACCAGAGACCTAATAAATGCAAAATAATTCTAAATTTCTATTTTTGTTCCTGAAATCAGAAAACAACATGAATAAGATACTTCGATACATTTATATTCTTTTCCTCGCAACCCCGGTAATAACTTATGGAGTTTATGCCCAGCCCGCGGTACCGGTTACAGGCAACCAGTCACGAATAAAGACCGTAGTTATCGATCCCGGCCACGGAGGGAAAGACCCCGGTGCTGTTTCCGGCAAAGCAAGGGAAAAAGATATCGTACTCGATATTTCGCTGAAATTGGGGAATTACATCCGTTCTGCATTCCCAGATGTACAGGTTATTTATACCCGCGACAAAGATGTTTTTGTTCCTTTGTTCCAGCGCGCAGCCATAGCCAACAAAAACAAGGCAGATCTGTTTATTTCCATTCATGTAAATGCGGTTGACAGGGGTACGGCGCAGGGAACAGAAACATTTATTCTTGGGCAACACCGTACACAGGAAAACCTTGAAGTGGCCAAAAAAGAAAATGCGGTTATTTTACTTGAAGACGATTACCATACTACGTATGAAGGATTTGATCCTAATTCTCCCGAATCTTATATCATGTTTGAGCTTGTTCAGGATGAATATCTTGAACAAAGTGCCCTGCTGGCATCCGCCGTACAGGATCAGTTTAGGGAAAGGGCCAACCGCATAGACCGGAGTGTTAAGCAGGCAGGTTTTCTTGTACTGCGCCAAACAACCATGCCCAGCGTTTTAATTGAAACCGGATTTTTGAGTCATCCTTCCGAAAGGAATTTCCTGATGAGCGATTCGGGACGCGACTATTTGGCTTCAGCCATTTTCAGGGCATTCAGAGATTACAAAAAAAAGGTAGAGGCCAGAAGCAGTTTTCAAATAGTTACTTCACCGGGGCAAAACCAGCCGGCTCTTTCTGTTGAATTTCCTGCTTCAGTTTCAACAGGAAATGATGAAAACCCAAAGACTAACATTTATTTCTCGGTACAAATAGCCTCATTGTCGGCCCCAAAAGAAATCAAACCATCAAACTTTGCTGGTGAAAAAGACATTTTTATGCAAAACCAGGGGAACATTTACCGTTACTTTTGTGGAAAATATAATTCGGCAGAACAGGCCAGGCAGGCACAATACCGACTACGCGTAAAATTTAAGGGCGCTTTTGTGGTGGCTTTTGAAAACGACGAATTGATTCCGGTAGAAACGGCCATTCAAAAATTATAGCGGCAAAAAACTATTTTTTTCAGTTAATTAAGGGGTAATTCCTGTTTGAAATCCCTAATTTTACCTTACTTTTAATACGTCAAAAAGGAATATAAATGAGAGTTTCAAAAATTACAAAATTAGGTGTTTTAATCGTACTGTCAATTGCCATACTTATTTGGGGACTTAGCTACCTGAAAGGAAACGACATTTTCAGGAAAAGTGATGAATACCATGTAATTTACGACCGGGTTGATGGTCTTTCAGAATCGAATGATGTTGTGCTTAGCGGTTATAAAATTGGGCAGGTTAAACGAATACGGTTTTTACCTGACAACAGCGGCAGATTACTCGTATCCTTTTTGATTGACTCCTCGGTTAAAATTCCAGTAAACTCTGTTGCTCAAATTGTTAGCAGCGACTTAATGGGTACCCGCTCCATTCGCATCAATTTCAGCAAGGCAACAGAATTTTACAGTAACAACGACACCATAGCCGGAGATGTGGAAAGAGACCTGAAGGAAGAAGTTAGTATGCAGGTGCTTCCCATTAAAAATAAAGCAGAGGAGTTGCTCGGAACAATTGATTCAGCCATAACCGTGCTTACCGTAATTTTTAATGAAGATGCACGTCAGAATCTTTCAGAAAGTTTTGAAAACATCAACCAGACCATTTTCAACATTGAAAGAACCACTGCCGATTTGCAGGAACTCGTTTCCTCAAAAAAGGAAAATGTAGGAAACATCATCTCAAATATCGACAACATCTCTTCAGCTTTTAGCCAAAATATCAGAGAATTTGACAAAACAATCCGGAACCTTGCTGCATTTAGCGATACGCTTGCCCGGTTATCCATTTCGCCTGTGCTGCAAAACATTCTGGATGCATCTCAACGGATTAATGTGTTGCTGGCCCGCCTGGAATCGAATGATAACACAGCAGGTTTGCTTCTTAATGACGACCAGCTATACCAATCCATCAACCTGTTGTCTGAAAATATCAATTTATTAATGAGTGACATCAGGGTAAATCCTGAACGATACCTTAACTTTTCAGCTATTGATCTGGGAAGAAAAGTATATGTAAATGCATCGGGTGATGCACCAGGCAACATCGTATTAAAAATCCACCTGGTTTCAAGCGAAAACCGTATTTCTACAGATTCTGACTTTTTCGAAGAATTGCAACCGGTAGAGGAATATGAAGCCAGCGGAGCTTTTACCTATCTTACCGGAAGCACCAATTCCTTCGCAGAAATTCTGGAACTTCATGAAAAAGCCCTCCGGAAATTTCCGGATGCAACAATTGTCGCATTTAAAAACGGAAGGTTAATAAAATTGGAAAGAGCACTTAAATCGCTCAGGTAATTAACCTAAATTTGTTAATAGTGTTCTTTATGAAAAATCAGATCCGATCACTACCTACCAGTTAGGCTATTACAAATCAAAATGTTAAAATTAAATATTTAAAAACCAGATGTTTACGAAAATTAAAAAAAATTAAAAAAATAACCCCCTCATTAGTAAATCAATAAACAGTTTTTTAGAAAATCAAGAGAAAGCAGATTTTTTTTTTAACTTTTTTTTCGCAACTTTTGCTTTCGGGAATTAAAAGGAATTTTGTAGAACCTCAAAATCCGACGAGTATAAATGAACAGCGAACATCAGACTGCTTGGGAAAAATGCCTCGACATTATCAGAGATAATGTGCCAGGAAGCAGTTATAAAACATGGTTTGAACCCATTGAACCGGTAAAACTCGAAAACAGGGTTTTAACCATTCAGGTACCTAGTGCCTTTTTTTATGAATACCTTGAAGAACAGTTTATAGATATTCTTAGAAAAACACTGCGTATGGTTCTTGGCAATGGTGCCAAGCTGGAATACAATGTGGTTTTGGGACCTGCCAACGGAGGTTCGCAAGGCAATAATGGTGAACCCTATACAGTGAGTTACCCCACCAACAACAACACAAAAATTCAGAATAAGCCACTTACAGTACCTTTAAAACCCGACGAGAAAAAGTCAATTAAAAACCCGTTTATCATTCCGGGTATTCAAAAGCTGCAAATCGATCCGCAACTTAAACACGATAATACATTCGAAAATTTTGTTGAAGGCGATTGCAACCGACTTGCCCGAAGTGCCGGATATGCCGTAGCCCACAACCCCGGCGGCACAGCTTTTAATCCGTTAATGATTTACGGAAATTCGGGTTTGGGAAAAACACATCTTGCTCAGGCTATAGGCATTGAAGTAAAAGAACAAATGCCAGACAAAGTAGTGCTGTATGTAAATGCAAACAAGTTTCAGACACAATACACAGAAGCAACCAGAAACAATAACCGGAACGATTTTCTGCATTTTTACCAAATGATTGATGTATTGATACTTGATGATGTACAGGAGTTTGCAGGAAAAGAAAAAACACAGGAAACTTTCTTTCATATCTTTAATCACCTTCATCAAACAGGAAAACAGCTTATTCTTACTTCGGATAAACCCCCCATTGAATTAAAGGGAATGGAACAGAGGTTGTTGTCGAGGTTTAAATGGGGACTCACAGCAGACTTACAAACTCCCGATTTTGAGACCCGAATGGAAATTCTGCGCCGAAAAGTTTACAAAGACGGAATTACCCTTACAGATGATGTACTGGAATACATAGCATCGCATGTTACCAACAATGTGCGCGAACTGGAAGGTGCGCTTGTTTCGCTGCTGGCACAGTCTATGCTAAACAAACGAGAAATTACCCTCGACCTTACAGCAAAGCTCATTAATAAACTGGTAAAAAATTCGAGAAGAGAACTCTCCATTGAATACATTTCAAAAGTGGTATGCGACTATTTTAATATGCCGGTTGAATCACTTCAAACCAAAACGCGGAAACGTGAAATTGTGCAAGCCCGGCAAATTACCATGTACTTTTCAAAAAGTCTCACAAAATATTCACTGGCAAGCATTGGCGCCCAAATAGGCAATAAAGACCATGCAACTGTACTTCATGCCTGCAAAACTGTAAATAACCTGAAAGATACCGACAAAAATTTCAGACAGTATGTGGAAGACATCGAAAAGAAATTAACCATGTAATATAGAGTAAAGCCGGGTACTACCTGGTTTTATTTTTTGAGCCATTATCAATTCATTTTCTAAAATGATTTTTCTTGCAGCCAGCATTGTTTCTTCCACTTCTATTTATGTCATTTTCAGGTGGGCCAAAAACTATTCTTGCCGGTTAAAAACATTAATTGCAATCAATTATCTCGCAGCAACAATTCTGGGGTTTGGTTTTTTGCTCGATTTTAACCTTCGTCCGTTTTTTTACGACAACCAATGGATACCTTTTGGAATAAGTCTTGGGGTTCTGTATATTGGCATGTTCTTTTTAATCGGACTTTCGTCGCAAAAAGCAGGAATTACCGTAACCACCCTGGCCAATAAACTTTCGCTGGTTTTCCCTGTATTTTTCTCTCTTTTCTGGTTTGACGAACCTGTTTCGGAATGGAAAATTGCAGGTATTGTTTCCGCTATTGCTGCAATATTGCTTGCACTTTATAAAAAAGATATCCGGAGAACCAATCTTTTATGGTTCGTTCTCCCAATCGCCATATTCATTGGAAGCGGTTTTATTGATTCGTTAATTAAACTCATACAGGCCACTCAGATATCCGGTGACCAATCAGCCACATTTTCAACCTTTGTATTTTTCGTGGCATTTATTTGTGGAACAGTTATCCTTTTTTCAGGTGGTATTAAAAATTCGAAATTGAATCACTTCCCCACCATTCTGTTTGGAGTTTTACTTGGGCTAGCCAATTTTGGTTCGCTCTATTTTATACTTAACGCCTTGAATTTCAGTCGTCTCTACAGTTCGCTGGTTTTTGTCCTCAACAACATGCTTATTGTAGCCTTTTCAGCAACCGCCGGATTTTTTATTTTTAAGGAAAAAATGAACAGAATAAACATTGCCGGGCTCATACTGGCTTTTATCAGTCTGTATATTTTATTTTAATGGATTCGTATAAAACCATAACGAAAAAAAGCGAAGGCCAGTTTAAGGACAAAGGGAGCAAGTTCTTCGCTATTGCTTTTCCGGTAAATACCGAAGAAGAAATAAAAAGCATATTGCATCAACTGAAAAAAGAGCACCACAGTGCCCGGCATCATTGTTATGCCTGGCGGTTAGGCACAGAAGAAATTACTTTCCGTGCCAACGACGACGGCGAACCCTCTTCTACTGCAGGGAAACCCATTTTAGGTCAGTTGCTAAGTTTTGAGCTTACAAATATTTTAGTAATTGTTGTGCGTTATTTCGGTGGTACCCTCCTTGGCACCAGCGGGCTCATAAATGCCTACCGGACAGCAACCGCCGATGCACTAAGGAATGCAGAAATTACAACCAAAATAATCGAGAATCAATTCACCCTTAAATTCACCTACAACGAAATGAACGAGGTAATGCAAATAATAAAACAGGAAAATCTCAATGTAAAAAATACCCGGTTTGAACTGAATTGCGAACTTGATTTTTCAGTGAGACGGTCTGAAACTTCGCGTATCAAAGCAATTTTTGAAAATTTTTACGGTGTTAAAATAATTGAAAATCAGCAGCACTAAACCTGTTAATAAAATGGTGATAAAAACGATTGAATTTTCAACTTCATTTTTCGAAAAGATTTTACTTTTGATTTTATGATGCAACGTCAACAAATCCATCACCATCAGTTTTGCGGCAGTGTTGACTGCCGGAAATACAAAATTTCATATTCCCGGCGTTTCATCGTATCTAAGTTAAGAGATGATACCACATGCTTCAGGAAAAAAGCCTTTTTGCTTTTCCGGAAAGCAAAAAGCCAGTATTTTATTTTTTTAAAATACTGGCTTTTTTTATTTGTGCAAAAACAGACAATCAATACATAAAATAATGAAACGAGATTTGATTTCCATTACAGATTATTCGAAGGAAGAATACCTGAAAATAATGAAACTTGCGGCAGAATTCGAAGCCAATCCGAATCAGGATTTACTGCAGGGGAAGGTAGTAGCTTCCCTTTTTTTTGAACCGTCAACCCGTACCCGGTTGAGTTTTGAAACAGCAATCAGCCGGTTGGGTGGCAGAATTATTGGTATTGCCGATCCGGGCAGTTCAAGTACTTCGAAAGGCGAAACGCTGCACGATACAATCAAAATGGTTAGCAACTATGCCGACCTGATTGTGATGCGCCACCCGTTGGAAGGAGCAGCCCGTTATGCTGCGGAAGTTTCTCCGGTACCGGTTATTAATGCCGGCGACGGTGCAAACCAGCATCCCACACAAACTCTGCTCGACATGTATTCCATTGTAAAAACTCAGGGAACACTCGACAACCTGAATATTTTTATGGTTGGCGACCTGAAATACGGACGAACGGTTCACTCCCTGCTTATGGCCATGTCGGAATTCGAAAATCCCATCTTCAACTTTATTGCCCCGCCTGAGCTTCATATGCCGGCTGAATACAAAATGTACCTGCGCGATAAAGGTATTCGCTATTTCGAGCACAGGGAATTTACCGACATTATCAGTGAAGCGGATATCATTTATATGACACGCGTTCAAAAAGAACGGTTTTCAGATCCAATTGAATATGAGCAGGTAAAAAATGTTTATATTCTCCGAAATTCTATGTTGGCCAAAACCAAATCCAACCTCAAAATTCTTCATCCGCTACCCCGGGTAAACGAAATTCATACCGATGTGGATAAAAACGAAAAAGCCTACTACTTTACCCAGGCACTTAACGGAGTTTTCACCCGCGAAGCTATCATTTCGCATATTATGAACCTCAAATAATAAAGCTATGAGTGACAACATTAAGAAAAAACTGAAACTGAAAGTAAGTGCCATTAATGAAGGCACTGTAATCGACCACATACCAGCCAAAAACCTGTTTAAAGTTATCTCCATTCTGGGGCTCGATAAAATTGAAAACCAGATTACTTTTGGAACCAACCTCGAAAGCGAAAAATTAGGGAGCAAAGCTATTATTAAGGTATCCGACAAATTTTTTGAAGACGACGAAATAAACAAAATAGCTTTAATTGCGCCTCATGCCAAACTAAATATTATTCGCGATTATGAAGTTGTTGAGAAAAAGGTGGTTGAAATTCCGAAGGAAATTGTTGGCATAGTTAAGTGCTTCAACCCGAAGTGTATTACCAACAATGAAAAAATAACCACACGATTTAAAGTGGTTGATACTTCGCCTATTGCTTTACGATGCCGCTACTGTGAAAAACACACCGTTGGCGAACAGATTAAAATGGTATAAAAATTCTAAACGAAATTGCGCTGACAGAGTCGTTTTTTTATATATTTGCACCGCTAATTTGAAAAGGTTTTCTTTAACCGAAAGCATTTCAAAACGTTCTTTCAGCAAATGCCCAGATGGCGGAATTGGTAGACGCGCTAGTTTCAGGGACTAGTGTCCGCATGGACGTGCAGGTTCGAGTCCTGTTCTGGGCACCATAAAACGAACAAAAGCCGCTACAATAGCGGCTTTTGTTTTTTGGCAGGGAACGAATCAGGGAACTTCTGGCCGTTTTTTTTCAACAGGTCAACTATTCAAAATCGTAATTTACATTTTCCGGCAGAGTTTCAACAGCCAGTTTCATCCATTTTCCGTTAATTTTAATAACAACCAAATGGTTGTCCTTGTCGTAAAAAACGGTACCATCTTCACTCTCTTTCAGCGCTTTAAAATTTACATGTTTGGCGCTTTCTGTATAATTCTGTTCATCGTCGCCATCAGGAATTTCCGGTCTCAGATTATCCTTTCCAATCTGTCCGAGGGTAAGCGCATTGGACAACTTCAGAGAGCCATAAAAAATAGCTTTGTCGCGGCTAAACATAAATGAATGGTTCCTGACATCTGAACCAATGCGAAACCAGTTGTATGCCGCTTCTGAGTGGTTATAAACTGTTCCGTAATAATATAGTTCCGCAACCGGCTTTTCTTCTTCCAAATGCTTGTTTACCAGCATCGTAATTCGCGATTTATCATCCGATGCATACCCTTCAAATACATGGTACCCCCAGCGTTTACGGTTTTTTTCATTTTCATTTCCACGAACCTGAATCATAAAGGGAGTGCTCAAAATCCCGTTTACCATGGTGTACATGGGCGTTAACTGCGGATTGAAACCAAAATTATACCCGCGTTCCTGCCATTTCTCCCAACCCGGATCGATATCAGAAAATAATTCAGATCTTAATTTTCCTGAGTTCTCAGAGCCGGAAATCAGTCGGTAATAACTGTTTCTTACTAAACTATTCACGTGTTGGGCACTGGCAAAAATTGTAAATCCTGAAATTAAAAGTGTCAGTGTAAACTGTTTCATTTTTTTGAATTTTAATTGACAAACTCCTGGAAAATACTTTTCCAATGAATTGAATATTCTGATTATCAAAATCTTGTATTGACAATATTGGTAAATTTTGAACCAAAAGTATAAGTAATGGCAATTGAAGTTGAGAAGTTGAAATCGGTAGCCAGTTCGCGCTGCCTGAGGAGAATTTCTTCGAGAGTTGCCTCTCCTTTGGGCAACGAGAGCTGGTCTCTAACGACGTCGTAAACAGCTTGTAAACTCAGAGAAAAACCCTCAAAAAGCCTCACTGAAGTTAGACCAAAAAATTCAACTCTGCGACGTTCCATATCGTGCAGGTATTGCGAAGCTTCCAAACCCATTTCAACACTGCCCCAGGGTTGCTGAATATTTACTACCCCTTCAAACTGATGACTGAGCAGGTTCTCCTTTGTTTTTCCGTAAATTGTTTCTGCATAATACTGATGATGACCGTATCCAGCCTGATAGGTAAATTTAATTGATTTTCTGGTTGAAACCTGGTACGGAAAAACACTATATTCTATTCCGGGGCTTCCAATTATCTGATGTCTTATATTTCGGCCACTATAGGTGTAATAGGTGCCAAAAATTCCGGCAGACCAGTGGTCGCTAATACTTTTTATTGCATAAGAATCCAACCCATGCCGGTGTTGTTTGCTTATTACCGGTTTATCACGGTCGGCGGTTTCAATTTTTACTCTGTCTAAATTAAAATAAGGCCTGATTCTGAATTTCCAGTTTTCAGTAACGCGGTCGGCAAATGCACCCCACCGGGAATCAAAATCACTTTTATTCGACTCCAAATCAAGTTGAACACTCCCAATATACATCTGAAAAACCCAGTAATCCCAGGGATCATCATTTTTCTTAATTTTTCGTTCTTCCCCGTTACCCTCATAATGAATTTTAAAACGTGTGGCCATGGGTGTTTGCAAAACAAAGGATGCAAACCCTAATTTCAGATATTCTGTCAACAAACTCCGTCTTTCTTCTGAGGTGGCGTTATGACCAATATGATGTTTCAGCGTATATTCCGTGCCTGAAAAAGCGCGACGGCCAATAAAGGAAAACTGATATTCCCTGCCTCCGCCTGCTGTGTTTTCATCCGTCACAAAAACGTGAATATCTGCCAGTTCCGGATCACGTACATAATTTACAAAGGTCAACTCCGTTCTGATAAAATCGAAATCACAACGGCGGCAATCGAGGTAAACAAAAGGCGCGTTGTCTGAAACAATAACTCTGTCTTTACCTCCAGGTTGTTTGTCTAACTCCTGAGCCCCAACCACTAAAACATTAAAAAAAAGTCCGATGGTAACAATATTAGACAGAAATATTGTTTTTGCCAAATAAATTCTGGGAGCTGCGATTTCTTCTTTAGCTGATTTTTTGTTCATTCTATTTTTTCTATGAACAAAAATAACATTCTAATTTAAAAGTTCAATAAATTGTTATTTGATGTTATATTAAGTGCATGGATAAGTAGTTGTGGGAAAAAAGATTCCTCCGTAAAATATTTGGAAAAACATTTTCCCATCTGTTTTTGTTTTTAATTCAAATAAAATCTGATTGTTATGAAACGTCGTCATTTTCTGAAAACTGGTGCAGCAGCAGCCGGAACCCTGTTGTTCGAATCTTTTCCATACCACGTATTTGCAGGCACTTCCAAAAAGTATGCATCCGACAGGGTCGCGCTTGGAAATACAGGTATTGAAGTATCGAGACTTGCTATGGGAACTGGCACAAGTGGTTTTGGCGGCAGCTCCAATCAATCAAGAAAACTGGGGTTAAAAGGCCTTTCCAACCTGCTGCGTACCGGTTATGACAATGGTGTATTTTTTTGGGAATCGGCAGATCAGTATGGAACCCATCCGCATTTTAAAGAGGCATTAAAAGGAGTTGACAGAGAGAAAGTAGTTCTTTTGACTAAAACGCATGCCCGGACTGCTGAAGAAATGAAGACCGACCTCGACCGTTACCGAAAAGAAATGGGGACCGACCATATTGAAATTGTTCTTCTTCACGCTTTAACTGATTCTGACTGGAACAAAAACCGTCGGGGCGCCATGGATTACCTTGAAAGGGCCCGCGAAGAAGGAATTATCAAAGCACACGGAGTTTCCTGCCACTCACTTGGTGCACTTCAAACTGCTGCCAGTGAACTATGGGTGCAGGTTGATTTGGCCCGCATGAATCCTGCCGGCGTGCGAATGGATGCCGAAGTACCTGTAGTTCTGAAAATTTTACAGGATATGAAAGCCAATGGCAAGGGAATTATAGGGATGAAAATTCTGGGAGCAGGTCATTTCCGCAACAAAGTGGATGAAGCTCTGCAATATGCACTGGCACAAGATTATATGGATTGTTTCACCATCGGTTCTGAAAACATCGATGAATTTAACGATCTGATTAAACGTATTCCTGCTTCAAGTGTGCGGGGATAAATTTATTCTTTAGTTCACACAATTCATTTTTGGGAAAAATACACCAAATTATTTCAGTGTATCTGTAATTTTAGTAAGACCCTCAATTGCGTCACTATCATCAGGCCTTAATTCCAGAGCCTTTTTGTACCAGAACCGGGCAACATTGTAATTTCCATTTTCAAAAGCTTCTGTTGCATTCTGCATATGGCTGTTGAACTGTTCGCCCGATCGGCTGGCCATTCGTTCAGCAATCAAATCGGTAATAGCTTGCAACTGTTCTTTTGGATAAATTTCCTGCGGTTTTACCGTAAGCGCCCTGTTGTACCAGCCACGTGCCACAGCAAGCTGGTTTTGACGAAATGTAGAATCGGCCAGATTTACAAAACTCTGGTAATCGCGGTCACGCTGATTGAGCAGCAAACTATTTACAATCCGATTGATTTCCTCAATTCTTTGCGGTGGATATGTTTCCTCTGGTTTCACATCCCATGCCTTAAAATACCATGCACGCGAAACATTGTAGCGCTGATTATCGAAAAATCCGTCAGCCAGCAAGATGTATTCGTTATACAATTGATTCAATCCGGATTCACTGATATCACGTCGCTCACTCATTTGATGCTGCCGTTGTTCAATTTCTGCCCTTCTGCGTTCCATATCTTCGGCGGCGCGTTGTTCGGCAAGGGCACGCTCCTGTTGCTGACGAAGCAGATTTTCAATTTTAACGATTTGGCTTTTGGGGTAACTTTCATTTGGCTTGATCTCCGATGCCTTTTGATACTCTGATTTAGCATCGTCCCAGGACTCTGAATTGAAAAATCCGTCGGCAGCCAGAATGATGGTACTGTAACTTTCATCCAGTTCCCGTTGTGCCAGAATCCGATCCACTTCAGCAATTTTATCTTTCGGATAAGTTTCTGCCGGTTTTACTTCCAGCGCTTTTTCATAAGAATTTCTGGAATTACTGTAATCTCTGGAATTAAATTGCTGGTCGGCTAAAGCTAACACATTTTGATATTCCCGGTTTACACGCTCTCGTTCCTGAAAAATACCATTGATTTCGTCAATACGCCGCTGAGAGTAAGTTTCTTCAGGTTTTACCTGTAAAGCAGATTGGTAAGCTGTCCGGGAAGGTTCATATTCGTTGAGATTAAACAGACTGTCGCCACGCGAAACGGCCTGGGCGTATTGCAGATCCTGTTCGGCCTGAATGGCTGCCAGACGGGCCTGTTCGGCTGCTTCGGCCTCAGCAGCAAGTCTCGCTGCCTCTGCTTCTGCTTCTGCGGCAAGTCGTGCACGGGTTTCCACGATGCTATCAATTTTGGCGATTTGTTCTGCCGGATAAGATTCACCCGGTTTAGCCTGCTGCGCTTCAGTGTAGGCAGCTTTGGCCAGGTAGAAAGATTCATTACCAAATTCCCTGTCGGCGCGTGCAATGGCGGCATCGTAAGTCTGTTGTGCCGATAAAAGTTGTGCCAGAATCTGACCGATTTCATTAATCCGTTGCTGCGGGTGCGTTTCACCGGGTTTTACCTGCAACGCCGACTGATAAGCCGTTCTGGAAGGTTCGTATTCGTTTAGATTGAATAAACTGTCGCCACGGGAAATGGCCTGGACGTATTGCCGATCCTGTTCAGCCTGAATAGCTGCCAAACGGGCCTGTTCGGCAGCTTCGGCCTCAGCAGCAAGTCTCGCTGCCTCTGCTTCTGCTTCTGCGGCAAGTCGTGCACGGGTTTCCACGATGCTGTCAATTTTTGCAATTTGTTCTGCCGGATACGTTTCATCCGGTTTGACCTGCTGCGCTTCAGTGTAGGCGGCTTTGGCCAGGTAGAAAGATTCATTACCAAATTCCCTGTCGGCGCGTGCAATGGCGGCATCGTAAGTCTGTTGTGCCGATAAAAGTTGTGCCAGAATCTGACCGATTTCATTAATCCGTTGCTGCGGGTGCGTTTCACCGGGTTTTACCTGCAACGCCGACTGATAAGCCGTTCTGGAAGGTTCGTATTCGTTTAGATTGAATAAACTGTCGCCACGGGAAATGGCCTGGACGTATTGCCGATCCTGTTCAGCCTGAATAGCTGCCAAACGGGCCTGTTCGGCAGCTTCGGCCTCAGCAGCAAGTCTCGCTGCCTCTGCTTCTGCTTCCGCGGCAAGTCGTGCACGGCTTTCCACGATGCTGTCAATTTTTGCAATTTGTTCTGCCGGATACGTTTCATCCGGTTTGACCTGCTGCGCTTCAGTGTAGGCGGCTTTGGCCAGGTCGAAAGATTCATTACCAAATTCCCTGTCGGCGCGTGCAATGGCGGCATCGTAAGTCTGTTGTGCCGATAAAAGTTGTGCCAGAATCTGACCGATTTCATTAATCCGTTGCTGCGGGTGCGTTTCACCGGGTTTTACCTGCAACGCCGACTGATAAGCCGTTCTGGAAGGTTCGTATTCGTTTAGATTGAATAAACTGTCGCCACGGGAAATGGCCTGGACGTATTGCCGATCCTGTTCAGCCTGAATAGCTGCCAAACGGGCCTGTTCGGCAGCTTCGGCCTCAGCAGCAAGTCTCGCTGCCTCTGCTTCTGCTTCCGCGGCAAGTCGTGCACGGCTTTCCACGATGCTGTCAATTTTTGCAATTTGTTCTGCCGGATACGTTTCATCCGGTTTGACCTGCTGCGCTTCAGTGTAGGCGGCTTTGGCCAGGTCGAAAGATTCATTACCAAATTCCCTGTCGGCGCGTGCAATGGCGGCATCGTAAGTCTGTTGTGCCGATAAAAGTTGTGCCAGAATCTGACCGATTTCATTAATCCGTTGCTGCGGGTGCGTTTCACCGGGTTTTACCTGCAACGCCGACTGATAAGCCGTTCTGGAAGGTTCGTATTCGTTTAGATTGAATAAACTGTCGCCACGGGAAATGGCCTGGACGTATTGCCGATCCTGTTCAGCCTGAATAGCTGCCAAACGGGCCTGTTCGGCAGCTTCGGCCTCAGCAGCAAGTCTCGCTGCCTCTGCTTCTGCTTCCGCGGCAAGTCGTGCACGGGTTTCCACGATGCTGTCAATTTTGGCGATTTGTTCTGCCGGATACGTTTCATCCGGTTTGGCCTGCTGCGCTTCAGTGTAGGCAGCTTTGGCTGTATTAAAAGCTTCTTGCTGAAAATCCCTGTCACCCCGGGCAATTGCTGCATCGTAGCTTTGCTGAACTCCTTGCCGGCGAGTAATCATTCCACTGATTTCCTCAATCCGGGTAATCGGATACTGTTCCTGTGGTTTTATATCAAGTGCTTCCCTGAACTTACCCACAGATTCAACAAGTTCATCATTTTCAGCCAGTCGATCAGCTTCGTCAATAATTTCCTTATACTTTTCTTCACGAGCCTTTTCCTCCGCTTCAATCCGGGCCTGTTCTGCCGCCAGGCGCGCCTGTTCTGCTGCTTCTGCTTCGGCAATAAGACGCTCCTCCTCAGCAAAAATTTCAGTTATCCGGCTTATCTGATTTTGAGGATATTCTTCTTTTGGTAAAAGTTCTGCTGCATGTTCATATTCGGCTAATGCTTCATTATACTGTTTTCGCTGAAATAATCTGTCGGCAGATTTAATTAATCTGTCATAAGTTGTCCGATTGGCCAGTTCATTCATTAACTCTTTAATTTCCTGAATTCTTTTTACTGCCACTTCATCTCCTGGCCTATGGGTAAGAGCGCTTTCATAAAACGAAATAGCCCTTTCATAAAACTGTTTTTCAAAATTCACTTCTGCCTGAAAAACAGCTTCATCATAACTTTTTAGTCTCTCCGCATTTTGAGCCTGCTGATTTAGAATGTTGTCAATTTCCTGAATTCGTTGTTTCGGGTACGATTCATTTTCCTTCAATTGTGAGGCTTGCTGGTATGCATTTTTTGCTTCAACGTACAACAGTTCCTTAAACGAATTATCCGCTTTTACAATCAAATTCTGATATTCCTGACCAACCTGTTGTTGTCTGATAATGGCGGCAATTTCTTCAGACCGCTGCAATGCGTGTTTATGGGTTGGATCAACAGATAATGCCCGGTGATAAGCGTTCCTGGCCTCCTGGTATTTTTGCGCGTCAAACAAGGCATCAGCCTGTTTTATCAAAGCTTCAAGTCTTTCTGCCAGTGCCTGCTGCTTTTCTTCGGCTACCATGAGCAACCCCAGTAAATCATTAATTTCAGCAATGCGATCTTTTGGATATTGTTCTTTGGGGAAAATTTTACTTGCGGCCTGGTACCCATCAAGCGCGTTTAGGAATTCTTCCTTTTTGTATTCATTTTCAGCTTCTTTAATGAGCTGATCATATTCTTTTCTGAGTTCAGCCAGTTCAGCCCTCGTAAGCCCGGCCAGGTAATCAGCTTCACGATTTATTTGCTGTGACTGGAGGATCGCCTGATCAATGAGGTTTTTAATTTGAGCATCATTATAATACATGTCGGAAATGAAATTATCAACCCGATCGCTGTAGTAAATTTTCAAAACTGTATTTTCAGAAAAGGTACGGTCAATTCCCGAAATTTCAGTAAAAAGCTTGATATCGACAGGAAAGGGAGGAAAAAGCGGGTCAGATTGCAGCACTTCGCGGGAAACTTTGGTATCTATTACGATTTTCTGGGGGAAATTTCCGGAGCGTGCGAATATCAGTGTCCATTCGTGGTTATAATTCAACTCCACACGGTAGCGCCCGTTGGCGCCAATTCCGTAATTGTCGAGCCTGCGTCCGTCGCGAAACATTTGAATAATGGCCCCTTCAACCGAACCTTCTTCCACGCTTACCGTTCCTTCAACGGTTAACCCGTTGCTACGCTGAGCATTAACAGGCAGTGTCAAACCCAAAATAATAAAACCAGCAAAAAGTATCTTAAGATATAATTTCTTCATTACAAACCTTCCATTAAACGAAACGAAAATAGGAACATTTAATTATTCCAGAAACGTTATTTTAAGTTGGTTGTTTTATTCTGTGAAAATTTTCTGTTTTCAACCTGAATTTTCAGCAAAATGTATTAGTTTGGCCAATTAACCGAACAAAAATTGTACATGAAGCGTGAAGCAAGTCTGATTATAGCTCTGTTGCCCATAATTGTCCTGATAGTCCTCCTAACATCCAACGTTTTTTTGTTTGACGATACGCTCGCCGGAGCCAACCAGATTGCGCTCATTTTATCTGCTGCCTTAGCCGGAATTATTTCCATCAGGCTGGGTTTACCGTGGAATAAAATCCGTGAAAAAATTGTGAGCACCATTGGTTCAGCCATGCCATCCATGCTGATTTTACTTTTAATCGGCTCCCTTGCCGGCACGTGGATGATTAGCGGTGTGGTACCGGCCATGATTTATTACGGGCTCGATATCATCAATCCCAACCTGTTCCTTTTTACAGCAGTTGTGGTAAGTGCCATTGTTAGCGTAGCCACCGGAAGCTCGTGGTCAACCATTGCAACCATCGGGGTTGCGCTGCTCGGAATTGGAAAAGCGCTTGGAATGAGCGAGGCAGTGGTAGCCGGAGCCATTATCAGCGGGGCTTATTTTGGCGATAAGATTTCCCCGCTTAGCGACACCACCAACCTGGCACCCGCTATGGCCGGTACCGATCTGTTTACCCACATCCGCTACATGTTATACACAACTGTTCCTTCACTCACGCTTGCACTCATCATTTTTCTGGTTATCGGTTTCAGCGGAAGTCATTCAGCAGCACCCGACAACGTTCAAACCGTTAAAGCAGCTATCGACGGTACGTTCAATACCAGTCCGCTGTTATTCCTGGTGCCGGCCATTCTGCTTACCATCATTATTCTGAAAGTACCACCCTTGCCATCGCTGCTGGCCGGAACACTGCTGGGGGGTATTTTCGCCATTATTTTTCAGCCACATATTATTGCCGACGTGGCAGGGAATACAGGAAATTACCTGCAGGCCAGTTATGTTTCAGTGATGCAGGCCATGTTTGGCGATGTTTCATTAACCACCTCCGATGCCAGTGTGAACGATTTGCTCAGCACCTCGGGGATGCGCGGAATGCTCGATACGGTGTGGCTGATTCTTTCAGCCATGGTTTTTGGGGGTGTAATGGAATCGGCTGGTTTGTTGCGCAGAATAACCCGACCCATTGTAAAATACGCCAAAAGTACAGGCAGCCTGGTAGCTTCTACAGTGGCAACCTGCATATTTTTCAACACTACGGCATCCGACCAGTACATTTCCATTGTTGTTCCGGGGCGGATGTTTCGGAAAACCTACGAAGAAAAAGGATTGAAACCGGAAGTGCTCAGCCGGACGCTTGAAGACAGCGGAACCATGACCTCGGTGCTGATTCCCTGGAATACATGCGGCGCCACACAATCCAGGATTCTTGGCGTGGACACCTTCGCTTACGCCCCGTATGCATTTTTCAACCTAATTAGCCCGCTCATGACCATTTTGTTTGCTTATCTGAACATTAAAATCAGGCGGTTTGGTAAGGATGAAAAACCGGTAGAAACGTCCAATGTAAATGTGGAATAAAAATGATTAAAATCGAAAAACAATGAGACTACCTATTTACCAAATTGATGCATTTGCCGACCAGGTATTTGACGGCAACCCGGCTGCAGTGATTCCGTTGAAAAAATGGCTCCCCGATGAAACCATGCTACAGATTGCCATGGAGAACAACCTGTCGGAAACCGCTTTTTTTATTCCGGTTGAAAACGGTTTTCACATTCGGTGGTTTACGCCGGCCACCGAAGTGAACCTGTGCGGACATGCAACACTGGCAACGGCGTACGTGCTCTTCAATCATTTGAAATTCAATGAGAAGGAAATAAGATTCCAGTCACGCACCGGAGTATTAAAAGTGAAGAAAGAAGGCGAACTGATTGTGCTTGATTTTCCAACCTCTGAAGTGAAAGAAGCTGAACTTCCGGCAAATATTGTAAAAGCTTTCGGTATAAAACCACAAAAAAGTTTTAAAGGGCGCGAGGATTTGATGTTCGTTTTTGAAGACCAGGAAGCCATTGAAAAACTGAAACCCGATTTTCACTTCCTGAAAACACTGGAAATGCGGGGAACTATTTCAACTGCGCCTTCTGAAAAATTCGATTTTGTGTCGCGTTTTTTTGCACCGCGCGAAGGAATCGACGAAGACCCGGTAACCGGTTCGGCGCACACCATGCTCATCCCTTACTGGGCTGAACGATTGGGAAAAAAGGAAATGGTGGCCAAACAAATTTCAAAACGCGGAGGAGTGCTTCATTGCAAATATTTGGGAGAAAGGGTTGAAATTGGCGGAAAGGCAATTACTTACCTTATGGGAGAAATTACGGTTTGATTGCAGGCCAGCCTTAAATGCCAAACACCGCCCGCACCGGCGAACCATCGGCATTTTCATAAGAAATTGGAAAACAGAAAAACTGACCTTCAGTTTTGGTCAGCTCATCCGGAAACCTGAGGTTTTCGATTATGACCCATCCTTTTCCCAAAATGCTGAAATGATTTGGATAGGTGGTGCTGTTCATCGGATCGGCTGAAATCACATCGAAACCAATTCCTTTCAACGAAAATGCAAGCAGGCATTCAACGGCGCCCGCCGAAAGCGTTGAAAAATCTTCGAAATAAAGCGGTGCTCCCCAAAGTTTGCTCCACCCGGTTTTGAACAGCACAAATTCAGCTTCTTTCAGCTTCTCTTCAAATTGAACCAGAAATTCCTTTTCAATCCGTTTGATGTTTTCCGGCACGTTTACAATTAAAGCTTTACCCGAAAAACTGTCCACCGGAAGCTGGTCGAGGGTTTTTCCGTTTTCGAGCATGTGGGCCGGTGCATCGATGTGAGTACCCGTATGGGAATCCATTTCGAAACGGGTTTCGCGGTAACCATCTTTTTCAAGCGTTGCCGCCGGTTTGAATTCCGGTTTGTTCATCCCCGGAAAAACCGGGGTTTCGTTATTCAACTGGTGTGATAAATCGTAAAGTTTCATAATTCAGTATCTATAGAGGCAAAAGTATCAAAAAAACTTTCAGGGATTTCCCACATTGCGTTGGTTGTTGTGATAAAAATCCCCAGGGATTACATGGTTATCGAAAAATACGATTTTCAAATCCCCGAACCCGGAGGGTTCACATGTTTATAGAAAATATCTCAGCACAATGTTCATACGACTCCAGCCGGAGTCGAATTGCCTCTTCTGTTTCGACATTGCTATAAACATACGACCTCTCTGAGGTCTGTGCATCGATGATTCGTCATTGCTATAAACATTTGACTCCCGAGCAATCGGGTTTTTCACTTCGTTTCAACTTTCTGAGGTCGAGGCTTTGTTGTTGCGACAATAAAACCTATCCCAACTCCGCTGCGATTTCCTTCTCCAGAAACTTTTTGGTTTTCACACCGACGTAACGCCGCACCTCGCGACCATCGCGATACATGATGAGCGTTGGAATATTACGCACTTTAAATTTTTTTGCCAGTTGTTGTTGCTGGTCCACATTCACTTTGGCAACGGTAACTCGCTCTTCGGTTTCGGCCAGATCGTTTAAAATGGGCGCCACCATTTTACATGGTCCGCACCAGGGGGCCCAGAAATCCACCAGGGTAATTCCCCGGCGAATAACCGGCTTGAAATTTTTATTACCCAACACTTTTATTTTGTCGCTGTCGGTCACCGGTTTTATATTCTTCATCCGGTAATAATTGAATGTAATTAAACCAACGAGTGCAGTCAGAAATGCGAGAATAACAATTAAGGTAGTTGACATATTTTTTAATTTTCAATGATTTTGATTTCGCTGGTGAGGCCAATGGCTTTGCGATACGTTGCGCTCACCCCGCAATAACGTTCTTCTGAAAGGTTCACTGCTTTTTGGAGTTTTTCCTCCGGAAGGTTTTTTCCTGTAAATTCGTAAATCACATGCATTTGGGTAAACTGTTTGGGATGTTCTTCGGTAAGGTCGCCTTCAACAATTACGTTGAAACCGTCCAGTTCCACACGCATTTTTTTCAGAATGGAAACCACGTCCATGCCTGTACAACCCGCCAAAGCGGTTAACATAAGCGGTTTAGGACGAGGGCCGCGATTTTCACCGCCCACTTTTTCAGCAGCATCCAGAATGATTTCATGCCCGTTCACTTCTGCTGAAAAAGCCATGTTTTCCAGCCATTTTACTTTTACCTGTTCTTTTGCCATATCGTTGTTTGTTTTTATTTATGCTTCTCTTTCCAGCACTTCTTCCTGTTTCACCTGAGTCTCCGAAAGGTATTTGGCAGCGCTCAGGGCAGCAATTGTACCATCGGCCACAGCAGTTGTAACCTGGCGGTATTTTTTGTTGATGCAGTCGCCGGCAGCAAAAACGCCGTCAATGCTGGTTTTCATATCTGAATCAACTATAATTTCATTACGTTCGTTCAGTTGCAATAAACCTTTCAGGCTCTCTGTATTGGGCTGGTAACCCACAAAAATAAATGTACCGTCGGTTTTCAACTCACTTCTTTTTTTGGTTGGAAGGTGTTCAATTTCCACCTTCTGCAGCACACCGTTTCCGTGGAAGCCACGCAATTCCGATTCCATTACAAATTCAATTTTCGGATTCTTTTGGGCTTCTTCCACCGCATGTTTAAATGCCTGAAAATGGTCGAATTGGTGCACAATAGTCACTTTGGTTGCATATTGTGTGAGTGCCACGGCTTCTTCCAAAGCCGAGTTACCTCCGCCAACCACAACCACTTCTTTTCCAGTAAAAAAGTCGCCGTCGCAGGTTGCGCAGTACGAAATTCCTTTACCTTTAAACTGGTCTTCGCCATGTATATTCAACGAACGCGGCCTTCCGCCGGGAGTAAGAATAACGCTTTTGGCCTGAAAACTTCTTCCGTCTTCCAACTCTACGGTTTTTACTTCTCCTTCGAGGTAGTAACGAACAATTTTCACGTTCGATTTAATTTTACACCCGAAGCTTTTGGCCTGCTGTTTCATGGTATTGGCCAGCATGTAGCCTTTGGTTGCAGGTACACCGGGGTAATTGGCAATTTCTTCGGTGAGCACCATTTGCCCGCCCACAGCGCCTTCGTTTAAAATAACCGTTGAAAGTTTGGCGCGCGAGGCATAAATCCCGGCGGTTAAACCGGCTGCCCCTGCGCCAATTATCATCACATCAAACACTTCGTCCATTTGTTATGCTTTTACTGCAAATTGTTCATCCAAAATGGAAGTTATCTGCTGCATATTCTGGATGCTGCTGGTTGCATGCGCTACTTTTCCGTCTTTGTAATACATGGTAAACGGCAATCCCATAAAACCCCTACATTCAGGCGCATTGCGAATGATGCCAGCCTCGGGGCTATCGAATGCCATTACTGCAAATTTAACATCAGTGCGGTCTTCCTCCAGTTCTTCCATAACATCGTAAACCGGCATACACATGGGCCCCATACGGCCACAGCATACCATCACATTTTCGTTTTCGTTGATCATTTTTTCCAGCTCGGCGGCTGTTTCAATTTCGTGCAAATTTGTTTGTAACAATTTCATAATTAATAATTTAATTTGTTAATAATATTTTTTTCTTTATAATGCTGTTGAGTATGTAATTTCATGTATCATTTTTTCATCCGATTCCAGTTTTCCCTGCATATAGTCTTCAATTAATTTCCGAGGCATGTCAGGCTGGATACCTACAAACAGGTTTACTTTTTTTGAAGCAAACGAATTGATGATTTTCGGATTCACCCGGAAAGCAATCACATCGGTAATTCCTTTATCCTCCAGCCAGGCCGGAAGTTCAGATGCAATCTTACCGACAGGAAATTTTGCTTCTTCCACGTCCACAATTTTTCCGTCGATTTCGAATATCTCGTAGTGGCTGCACTCGCCGAAAAATTCGCTTAGTTGTTCATTTGTTACCGGAATGGCTACCCGTTTCTTCATTGTTAAAATCTTTTGTTGCAAAAGTAGCCTGCCCTCAACTGCCGGGCAAGAAAACTAGGCTAACATTAGAAAGGCCCTGAACTATCATTTTTCAGTTTTTTTTCTGTCATCAGCCAACTCAGATTGTTTTTGTACTTTTGTATTGTTTTCAGAAAGAAAAAAATGAGCAACAAAAATTTAGAAAATACAAATCAAGCAACTGATTCCAAAGACCTTGAAAAGCAGTTTCCCGATGCGTTAAATCAGCTTGCGCAAAACAAAACCCGAATTTCGTATCTGAAAGGAGAAACCATATTTAAACAGGGTGCATTTGCTCCTTTTGTTCTTTTTGTGGTAAACGGGTTGATAAAAGTTTACCTGCAAACCGGTTACGACAAACAAATGAACATCAGTATAGCCAAAACCGGCGATTTTCTGGCATTTTCATCCATTTTTGGCGAGAACATCCATAATTACTCTGCTCAGGCACTGAAAGACTCGGAAATTTGTATGATTGAAAAGGAAAGTCTGAAAGAAATCCTTTTGCAAAACCCGCAGTTTGCGCTGGAAATTACTTCGAAAAACTACCGCAACGAACGGCACCTGCTGGAAATCATCAAAAACCTTTCGTACAAACAAATGCGTGGGAAACTGGCTTCGGGGCTGCTCTACCTTTCACAGGAAGATTTTCTGAAGGAAGTCATTTTTGAATTTCTTACGCGCCAGGAACTGGCCGATTTTGCTTCCATTTCAACCGAAAGCGCCATTAAATTTCTGAAAGAATTTGAAAAAGAAGCTATCATTCGGTTAGATGGGAAAAACATCGAAATTACCGACCGAAAAAAGCTGGAAACCATTAGTAAAACCAGCTGATTGATGATACTTCCCGACTCTATAAAAGAACAATTACTGGCCGAGGTTCAGTTTTCGGCAAGTCGTAGCGGCGGACCCGGCGGACAAAATGTGAACAAGGTAAACACCAAAATAGAATTGCGTTTTCCGGTTCAGGAATCGGAAGTTCTGGACGAAAACCAAAAGCAACTTATTTTTTTAAAACTGAAAAACCGGATGAACAACGAGGGCGAGCTGCTGGTAACTTCCAGTGCAGAACGCTCCCAATGGAGAAATAAGGAAAAAGCCATACAAAAATTTTTCGAACTCATTGAAATGGCACTAACCAAACCCCGAAAACGAAAAAAAACCAGGCCCACTGCCGCATCCAGGCTTAAAAGGCTTGAGAACAAAAAACTATTGGGACAGAAAAAGCAATTGAGAAAACCGCCCGACTTTTAAAATTGGATTTTTCATCTGAAAATTGTTTCTTTGACCTGTGAATAGGGATTTGTTCAATCTATGAGAAAAATATTACATTTTTTCCGAATACTCATCAACCGGATAGTGGATAGTTTTTATTTTCCCTGCCTGAGATTTGTTCCCATTGAAATTTTCAGATATGGAATGACGGGTGGTGCCAATACGGTTTTCGACATTTTTCTCTATTTTATTTTTTACAGATATGTTCTCGACAGACAAATTCTTGACCTGGGATTTGTTGCCATAAGCCCGCACATTGCGGCCTTTTTGATTGTTTTTCCGATTACTTTTTCAACCGGTTTTATTCTTGCCAAATACATAACTTTTACTGCTTCTGAATTGCGGGGAAGAATTCAGTTATTCCGGTATGGCCTTACCGTATCGGGTGCCATTTTTCTAAATTATATCTTTCTGAAATTTTTTGTAGAATATATCGGATTATATGCCATATTGTCGAAAATTCTTACCACAATAATTGTTGTGGCATTCAGCTACCTTTCCCAGCGTCACTTTTCATTCAAAACTGCTACGGTTTCATAAATAGGCTGAAATCAGAATAAACAAAAATTTGTTTATCTTGTCCTGAATTTTGAAAAATGCAACAATTCAGAAGAACATATTATCCTTCAATATTACAGGCTGTTCACCTCCTTATACTGTATCTGTTTATTCAAACAGTGGTAGATTTTCCATTGGCATTGATAGATTATTATAAAGACACAGAATACCTGTATCATCCGGTAAAAAAAATATTACTGAATACCGGCTCTACACTCTTTATTCTGATTTATGGTTTCAAAAAAACGAAATCCCCGTTAAATGAGGTCTTTCCGCTGAAATTTTTTAATCCACTTATTATATTTCCTATTATTACTTTTTTCTGGGGAGCCCATAATATTCTGGAAATTATAAACATGAGCATTGAAAAAGTACTGCCTGCCCCACCCTGGTTCTGGGAACTTTTCAGTAAAATATTTGATAGCGACTACGGTTGGTGGGGAGCATTCATGAAAGTGGCAGTAATTGCTCCAATAGTTGAAGAACTAATTTTCAGAGGACTCATTCTGCATGGTTTACGGAAAAATTATACTGCAACTACAGCCATTTTTGTTTCAGCATTACTGTTCTCACTTTTTCATCTGAATCCATGGCAAATGCCTGCCACCTTCGTTTTAGGATTATTGCTGGGATGGATTATGATTCGTACCCGAAATATTCTGCTTGCCATACTGGGACATTCAATTAACAACCTCATGGTTTTGCTTACTATTACCTACTGGCAACAAATTAATAGTCATGCTATTTTCCTGATGGAACAAAAAGAAAAACTCCTACTTGGCGGTTTAGTTGCCGGCGTTTCGCTAATCCTGATATACTTTGCTATTTTGTGGCCATCAAAAAAATCTGCCAAAAATTAAACTTTCCTGAAATTGTTATGTTATTTTTAATAACACTTAACATTTATATTGAACTTATTTTCACTAAAAAAGTTTAACTTTAACAAAAACTATTATTCATTAACAAAATAAAATTAAAAATTATGGAAGAAGAAAAAGTAATTTCTATGCCACGTATTGGCGACAAAGCTCCCGATTTTAAAGCCAACACCACGTACGGTCCAATTCAGTTTTCAGATTTCAACAAAGGCAGCTGGGTTGTGTTTTTCTCACACCCTGCCGACTTTACCCCGGTTTGTACCACCGAAATGAGTGGATTTGCCGTTCGTCACGATGAATTCAGAGAGCTGAACACCAAGCTTATGGGTTTAAGCATCGACAGTATTCACTCACACGTTGCATGGGTGAATAACGTTAAGAAAAACACCGGCGTGTTGTTCGATTTCCCTATTGTTGAAGATATTTCAATGAATGTATCGAAACTGTACGGCATGTTGCAGCCCAACGAAAGTGAAACTGCCGCTGTTCGCGCTGTTTTCTTCATCGATCCCGAAGGAAAAATCAGGCTGATTATGTATTATCCGCTGAATGTAGGCAGAAACATGGACGAAATCATCAGGGTACTGAAGGCGCTGCAAACTTCCGACAAATACAAAGTTGCGATGCCACTCAACTGGCAGCCGGGTGACAAAGTGATTGTTCCTCCGCCAAAAACCGTTCAGGATATGGAAGAACGCGAAAAAAGCGACTACGAAATGGTTGACTTTTATCTCGCCAAAAAAAGCTTGTAATCCATTAAAAAATTGATATTTAAGAAGGTCCTGAATAAAACAGGGCCTTTTTTTATAACAGTGAATCCCTCAAATAAATAAAATACATAAGAAGTCCCAGCATGACCAGCCATCCAACCACATAAATAATCATCGATTTTTTGGCTTTTTGTTTTTCCATCCACGAACGTGGACTGATTCCTTTCACCAGGAAAACAAGGTTACTTGACAGATTTACGCACACAATATTTATGGCCAGCAGCAATCCGGCACCTGCAGCCAGGGTGAAATTTCCGCTTCCAAGCATTAATCCGAGTGTTGCGGCTGGTGGAAGCAAAGCTACTGCAACCATTACGCCAACCAAAATACTGGATAAACCTGTAATGAGCGACAAAGCAGCAGCAGCACCTGATGCCAGAGCAAGTGCAATAGAATCGAATTCTGCTTCGGTGCGCAGTAATAGCTCCGGGGCATCCAACTCCGTTGGCCAGAAAATCCCTAAAATGGATGAGAGAAAAACTGCAAGAAAAATGCCTGCCAGGTTAGTTTGCAACGAGCGACGCATCAGATGCAAATCGCCCAAAGCAGTACCCAGGCTTAAAGCCAGATTGGGCCCCAACAAAGGGGCAATTACCATGGCGCCAATAACCACAGCCACATTGCTGTTAATGAGCCCGATAGAAGCAACAACGATTGACAAAAAAACCAAAACCACATAATTCCAGTCGAGCCGGGCATTCTTTCTGACGTCCACATACAAGGATTCGCGCGCAGCAATGGTCGATTTCTCTTTCCGGTTTTTTTCGGCCCCGGTTAGCGGCAGCGATGCTTCAACCGGTAACACCACAATTCGGGTGGACAGCTTGAACCCAGCACATTTTGAAGGGTATCGAGCAGCGATTGCAACCGATCGTCGTCAACCAACATTCTTATTTTTTGCAATCCATTATCATCTTCAATCCCCAAACGGGTATCGTAAGATTTTTCCTTTTGTGCTACAGCTACTACAGTGTTTGTGCTGCTGGCACCGGTTATCACTTCAACGTATTTCATTTAATTCACTTTAAATTTTTCAATTTAACAGAACAAAACCACAAAAATCCAGTCGTTTTCCTAAATCAAAATAACTAAATATTTCCTTTGTACTGAGCCGAAAATCACTATTTTTAGGGCCGAATTAATAACCAAAAATAAATTAAATGAACTACCGTTTTTTACCCACCATTTTAGCCTTAATCATTTCAGTTTCAACTCTGGCACAAACCGGGAAAGTTTTCGACAACCTCTCCATGAAAAGTGAAATTCTGGATATGGAACGCAAATATGCGATTTACCTGCCTCCGGATTATGAAACATCTGAACGCAGTTACCCGGTGCTTTATTTACTGCATGGTGGCGGCGACGATCAAAGCGGATGGGTTCAGTTTGGCGAAGTGTTAAACATTACCGACAAAGCTATTAAAGAAGGAAAAGCCACAGCAATGATAATTGTGATGCCCGACGCCAACACAGGTCAGCGGGGTTACACCAACGATGTGAGCGGTAACTGGCGCTACGAAGATTTCTTTTTTGAAGAACTTATGCCGTTTATTGAGAATGAATACCGAATCCGTAAAGAAAAACGTTACCGGGCGGTTGCCGGTCTTTCCATGGGTGGCGGCGGAACTTTTTATTACGCACTGCACCGCCCCGACCTGTTTTCGGTTGCGTGCCCGTTGAGTGCGGCCACCGGACCGCTAAACCGCGACGAGGTGAAAAATTACATGCAGCGCCGCGGAATGCAGGATGCTTCAGAGGCAAAAATGAATGAATGGTACGAAAAATACAGCGTAACCGAAATGGTGAATAACCTGCCTGAAGAAGATTTAAAAGCGGTTCGGTGGTATATCGACTGCGGCGATGATGATTTTCTTTTCGAAGGAAATGCGCTGGTACATATTGCACTGAAAAAACGAAACATCCCGCATGAATACCGGGTTCGCGACGGAGCACACAACTGGACCTACTGGCGCGAATCGCTGCCCGAGGTGCTTCGTTTTGTTTCCGATGGGTTTCACCAGCATTAGCAGAAATATTCAATAGAACATTTTACCGAAATTTTCAAATTTCATTTTGTTTCGATGACAATATGAATTACATTTGTGATTTTAGATCACTAAACTAAATGTAATATCAATGAAATTCGGCTTTTTCGACGACAGAAACCGCGAGTATGTAATAACTCATCCAAAAACTCCATGGCCATGGATAAATTACCTGGGGAATGACGATTTTTTCAGTCTGATATCCAACACCGGTGGAGGCTATAGTTTTTATAAAGACCCACGATTCCGGCGAATTACCCGTTTCCGGTACAACAATGTTCCCATCGACGATAACGGTAAATATTTTTATATTAACGACAACGGAACCATCTGGTCGCCCGGCTGGAAACCGGTAAAAACGGAGCTTGACCGTTACGAATGCCGGCACGGACTGGGTTATACCCAAATTACAGGCATTAAAAACAGCCTTTCTGCCGAAATTACTTATTTTGTTCCTTTAGGAGATTCCGCCGAAATTCACCGGGTAAAGCTGAAAAATCAGGGAACTGAGAAGAAAAAGTTCAGGCTGTTTTCGTTTGTGGAATGGAACCTGTGGAATGCGCTGGACGACATGACCAATTTCCAGCGGAATTACAACATTGGCGAAGTGGAAATGGAAAATTCAACCATTTACCATAAAACCGAATACCGTGAACGACGCAACCACTATGCCTTCTACTCGGCAAACCGGAAAATGGACGGTTTTGATACCGACCGCGAATCGTTTGCGGGCCTTTACAATTCATATTCCGACCCGGATGTTGTACGCCAGGGAAAACCCAAAAATTCGATGGCGCATGGCTGGTCACCCATTGCCTCGCATTATTTTGAAATGGAATTGAATGCAGGCGAAGAAACCGAACTGATTTTTGTATTGGGTTACATTGAAAATAATGAAGAAGAAAAATGGGAGTCGAAAAAAGTCATCAATAAAACCAAAGCCAAAGCGCTGATTCAGAAATTTTCTGTTTCTGATACCGTTGAAGCAGAACTCCAAAAACTAAAGAACTATTGGACAGGTCTGTTGTCGAACTACCAGGTAAAAAGCCACGACGAACGGCTCGACCGCATGGTAAACATCTGGAACCAGTACCAGAACATGGTCACATTTAACATGTCGCGATCGGCTTCCTATTTCGAATCGGGCATTGGGCGTGGCATGGGCTTTCGCGATTCCAACCAGGATTTGATTGGTTTTGTACACCTTATTCCTGAAAAAGCACGCGAACGTATTCTCGATCTGGCTGCCACCCAACTGGAAGACGGCGGCGCCTGGCATCAATACCAGCCCCTCACAAAAAAAGGCAATGCCGATATTGGCGGCAATTTCAACGATGATCCGCTTTGGCTGATTCTTTCCACAACGCAGTACATCAAAGAAACAGGTGATTTTTCCATTCTGGATGAAATGGTTCCTTACAACAACGACAAAACCAATGCACAACCCCTGCTCGACCACCTGAACCGGTCGTTTTTGCATACTGTAAATAATTTAGGACCTCATGGCCTGCCGCTCATTGGCCGGGCCGACTGGAACGACTGCCTCAACCTGAACTGCTTTTCAACCAATCCCGACGAATCGTTTCAAACCACTGAAAACCAATCGGGAGGAGTGGCCGAATCGGTAATGATTGCAGGCATGTTTGTGCTGTATGGGAACGATTACGCAGATTTGTTAAACAGCCTGGGAAAAACCGGTGAAGCAGGTGCAGTTTTGGCCGAAGTGGAAAAGATGAATGATGCTATTGCCAGTTACGGCTGGGATGGCGAATGGTTCCTCCGGGCGTATGATTTCTTTGGGAAAAAGATAGGAAGCAACGAATGTGAGGAAGGTAAAATATTCATCGAATCGAACGGTTTCTGCACCATGGCAGCCATTGGCAAAGAAAAAGGCTGGCCGCAACAGGCACTCGATTCGGTAAAAAAACACCTCGATTGTGAATACGGAATTGTGCTGAATAATCCCGCCTATACCGGTTATGATTTGAGTAAAGGTGAAATTACCAGCTACCCGGAAGGTTACAAGGAAAATGCAGGTATTTTTTGCCACAACAATCCGTGGATTATGATTGGCGAAACCACTGCCGGAAACGGCGACCGAGCGTTTGAGTACTACAGTAAAATTTGTCCGTCGTATCTGGAAGAAATCAGCGACTTGCATCGCACCGAACCTTATGTGTATGCCCAAATGATTGCCGGCAAAGACGCCTGGAAACCCGGCGAAGCAAAAAACTCGTGGCTCACGGGAACTGCCGCCTGGAACTTTTTTGCCATTTCGCAACATATCCTTGGCATTCAGCCCGATTATAACGGCCTGATTGTCAATCCCTGCATCCCGAAAAGCTGGAATGGTTTTTCCGTTCAGCGCAAATTCAGGGGAACGGAATACCGGATAGACGTTTCAAACCCGAATCATGTTTCAAAAGGGGTAAAAGAATTATGGGTTGACGGAGAAAGGATGGAAAACAATAATATTCCTGTTCAGGAAAAAACTGTTTGCAACGTGAAAGTTATTCTGGGGTGAGGCCAGTTTCTGTTAAAGAAAAAGCTGCCCGCAATTCAATCTCAGGCAGCCTCATCTTTAATCATTAAAATATTACTTTACAAACGGAGCGTTGTTCAGGTAGTCGAAACACAGTTTCACTCCCTCGAACTGTGTTACGCCTTCGCGGATGTTTTCCAGTTCTACATAAAATTCATCCAGTCCCTTTTCGTAGGCTTTGTTGAAGATGTTTTCAAAATTCATCATGCCCGAACGGCCTAAGATTGAACGGTCTTTAATGTGCAACACCGGGAAACGTCCGGGATATTTTTCAAAATATTCCAGCGGGTCGTTTTGTCCCATCACGGTCCAGTAAACATCCATTTCGAAAAATACAAGCGAGGGATCGGTACCGTTTAACATCAAATCATAAATTACATCGCCCACCGGCATCCATGGGTTGGCTTGCCTTCCTTTGTCCTCTTCCTTTACCACGCGGCCAAATTCCATGTGGTGGTTGTGGTACCCCCATTTTATGCCGGCCGATTTTGCAATTTCGCCCGCTTTGTTGAACGATTCACAAACAACGTCAACATCGTCATGATTATCAATACCAGGCATCATCGGCTGCACCAGTGTTTTTGCGCCAAACTTCACATGGTCTTCCACAGCCTGTTTCCAGAAATCGGTTACTTCGCCCAGGTTTTCTTTGGTGATTTTTCTCACGGGAGGGTTCACATGTGAGCCGGTAATCTTCAACCCGGCATCATCGGCCAGTTTGCGATATTCGGTTACGGAATATTCTCCCATTTTCCGGTCGCGGTAACCTGCCAGTTCAATGGTGCTGTATCCAATGTCAGCAATTTTTTTCAGTCCGTTGGGAACATCCTGAGTCAGTTCGCGGCCCAGCGAATAGATTTGCAAACCGATTTCTTTTTTCGGTGCAAATACACGGCCAGCCGATACCGATGCAGCAGCCGGTTTAAAAGAACCGCCTACCAATCCTCCTGCGGTAAGTAGTCCCATCTTTTTCAAAAAATCTCTTTTTTCCATTTCAATATTTTATTGGTTTGAATTATACAAGTGAATAAGGCCTCCGGTATTCGTAATGATATAAACGATGACCGGCTGCTTCTTTGTCGTCGCCGAAACTCAGCGTTGCAGGATCCCATTTTACCGTTCGTTGCAGCTCGGTGGCAATGTTTCCGAGGCAGCACAAGGAATTGGTACTGCATCCTACTTCAATTGGAGCAATGGGGTTTTTACGCGAACGAACGGCATCGATGAAGTTCTGCATGTGCGGTGAGCTGATCTCAAACTCCAGGCCATCGCGCTGCTGCTGTTGTTCTCTCTCTTCCCTTCTTTTGGCCCATTCCTTCATCATGGCTTCACGTTCTTCTGCTGTCATCTGGCGTGGCCTTCTGCCTGCCAACTCTTCGGGAACCAGCGACGGATCAGAGCTTCCCAAATAACCGCGGGCTACTTCTATCCAGCCATTGGTGCCAATGAATTTGATTCCCTGCGCACCCGGCATGTCTTCCAGGTAGGGTTGTTCGGTCATTACAATACCGTTCAGGTATTTAAAAGTGAGGTATTCCGTTCCGTTGTAACCTTTGGGAATAATTTCTGCCGGACCTGATCCGTCCATTCCAATGGCTGCCTGTGCAATATCGAACATGTGGGCGCCCCAGTCGGCGGTAAAGCCGTTTCCGGTTTCGAGGTACCATCGCCATGCACCCCAGAGTTTTTCATCTTCCTGCGGATCGAGCGAAATGGGTGGACAAAGGTCGGGGTGGTAATGGATATTCGGATCGTTCAGCGGTCCCATCCAAAGGTTGAAATTCAGGTTTCCGGGAACGGATTCTTTGGGTAAATCCAGTGGTTTTGGCGGATCGCCCACTTTGGCATAAATTTTTTCGATGTGGCCGATTTTGCCGGCACGAACCAGTTCTATGGCTTTCTGAAATTCGCCGCTGGAACGCTGCTGGCTACCCACCTGCACCACTGCTTTGTTTGCGCGTGCAATTTTTGTCATCACCAGGCCTTCCTTAATGGTAAAGGCAAGCGGTTTTTGCACATACACATCTTTGCCGGCCTGAATGGCGTGAATGGTTTGCAACGCATGCCAGTGGTCGGGTGTTACCACTTCAACGGCATCGATATCGGTTCGGTTGAGAATTTTTTCGTATTGCTCGTACATGTCGCAACGCTGGGCAACGCCCTGTTTTTCCTGCCAGGCTACCACCCGTTTTTTGAAACGGTTTTGTTTCATGGTGTCCACATCGCAAACAGCGGCCACCTGTACGCCCGGCACACTGCTGAAGCTGGTGAAATCGGACAACGCCTGGCGGCCTGCACCAATAAAGCCAAGCACTACGCGATCGCTGGGTGCAATTTTTATTCCATTGACCGTCCAGCTGGGCAAAACAGTAAAACCGGTTAACCCCAGGGCCGACAAGCCCAAAAATTTCCGGCGGTTCAATTGATTTTTTGTTGATTTTTCCATCTGTAAATTATTTATTGAATTTAAAATTGTTTTAAATACAAAATCGCGTGAAAAATACAAAAGATTACCTTTTTATCGTCACAAAATTGAAATAAAATGCCTGTAAAAACTATTTTGTGTTATTCAGACACAATAAAAACCATGAAATACTGCATTTGAAGCTTTTTGCAATTGTGCCAAAGTAGAATTACATTTGTCCGAAGTAAAAACTGAAGCCCATGCAGCTTTTTTATGTTCCGCATATTACAAAAAATGAAATTGTGCTGGATGAAACCGAATCGAAACATGCCATCCGGGTTTTGCGGTTAAATGCCGGCGACAAGGTGCAGGTGGTGGATGGAAACGGAGGTTTTTATACAGCCGAAATAAACGACCCGCATCCCAAAAAGTGCAGGCTCGTCCTGATTGAGTCAATCAGGGAATTCGGAAAGCGGGATTTCAGATTGCACATTGCCATTGCACCTACCAAGAACAACGACCGGTTTGAATGGTTTCTGGAAAAAGCCACTGAAATTGGTATCGATGAAATTACGCCACTGCTTTGTGAACGCAGCGAACGAAAAACGATTAAACCGGAACGGCTCGAAAAGGTATTGATTTCGGCCATGAAACAGTCGGTTAAGGCTTACCTGCCCAAATTAAATCCCATGACTCCGTTCGGTAAATTCCTGGAAGAAAGCAAAGCTTCCCAAAAATTCATCGCACATTGTAACGAAGGGGAAAAACCTCATCTGAAAAATGAAATAAGAGCAGGAGGTTCAGTACTTGTTTTAACAGGTCCGGAAGGCGATTTTAGCCCTGAAGAGGTGGAACAAGCCCAAAAATCAGGCTTTAAAAGTATTTCGCTTGGTAACTCGAGGCTGCGAACCGAAACCGCCGGTGTTGTGGCCTGCCATATTGTTAATTTAGACAATGAATAACCGGAATCTTTTCCTTTAATTTTTTCAATTCAGCGGGGAATTGTAATTTTCGGCCAAATTATATGTAATGAAGATTATCATCATCATGTTTCTGATGTTGGGCGGTTCGTTAAACGGACTGGCGCAACCTGTGCGAATTGCCCTGGTGAAATACGGCGGTGGCGGCGACTGGTATGCCGATCCGACAGCCCTGCCCAACCTGATTGACTTTTGCAACCAGCATTTAAACACAAATATTCACCCCGAACCTTCAACGGTGGAAGTGGGCAGCACCGAAATTTTCAATTTCCCGTTTGTTCACATGACCGGTCACGGAAACGTTGTTTTTTCGGAAAACGAAGCCATGAACCTGCGCACATACCTGGAAGCCGGAGGTTTTTTGCACGTGGACGACAACTATGGTTTGGATGAATTTTTCAGGCGCGAAATTAAAAAGGTGTTTCCAAACAACGATTTGGTGGAATTACCGGCATCCCACTCCGTTTTTCACCAAAAATATTCATTTAACGAAGGCCTGCCGAAAATTCATGAACACGACAACAAACCACCCCAGGCATTCGGCCTGTTTATTGAAGATCGGATGGTTGTGCTTTACACTTACGAAACAGATATCAGCGACGGCTGGGAAGACGAAGCTGTACATAATAATCCACAGGACCTTCGGGAAAAAGCGCTAAAAATGGGAGCCAATATAATTTCATTTGTTTTTAAGCATTAATTTTAATTTAAACAAAAAAAAATGAAAAAGTTAATTTTTGCATTAACACTGTTTTTCTCTACCGCTTTTGCGGTAAACGCTCACGACTATAACACCGGGATTGGTGTCAGGGGCGGATTTTCGAACGGTTTAACCGTTAAACATTTTATTAATAATAATGCAGCCATTGAAGGGATATTATCGTCGCGCTGGCGTGGTTTCAACATCACCGGATTGTATGAAATCCATGCCCAGGCATTTAATACTCCAAGGTTACACTGGTATTATGGTGTTGGTGGCCACATTGGGTTTTGGGACGGTTACCGAAATCATCCCTGGTTTAAGGACGGAACCTATACTGTTATTGGTGTTGACGGAATTTTGGGTTTGGAATACAACATCGATGTGATTCCGTTTAATATTAGTTTAGACTGGAAACCCGCACTTAACCTCATTGGATACACCGGATTTTGGGGCGACGAAGTAGCTCTCTCCATTCGTTTTATCTTCTAAAAGAAAATTCAAGCAGGCATTATACAAAAGAGGCTGTCTCAAAATCGAGACGGCCTTTTTTTTAAAAAAGTTAGGGCTTCCAGTGTTTTCCTATTGCAGTAAATCTTTTATGCGCAGAATTATGACGTCTTATCCTTCCGTAAAGGTCACCTGTTGAGCCAATATAGTATTTATCAAGCTTCTGGGAATATAAAATATAGCAGTAATACATACTTTAGAAATAGAAAAAGCCATCAATTATGACAATTGATGGCGTTAGGTGGGAACAACTGGATTCGAACCAGTGACCCCCTGCTTGTAAGGCAGGTGCTCTGAACCAGCTGAGCTATGCTCCCATATTGTTACCAGAACTTGCCTTGCTTTTCAGTAAGGCGCTGCAAATATAAAACGTATTTTCAGTTCTGCAAAAATAATCTATAAAATTTCTGCAACCACAAATGTACTACCCCCAACAAAAACAAGATCGTTTTTTCCTGCTTTGCTGCGGGCGGCATCAAAAGCTCTTGAAACAGAGGAATAAGCTGTTCCCGTCAATCCATACTCAGCAGCCAGCCGGGCCAGTTCTTTTTCACCCATTGCCCGGGGAATATCGGCTTGAGTAAAATAATATACAGCATCATGAGGAAGCAAACGCAGCATTTTCCCTGCATCTTTATCGTTTACTAACCCAAATACAATGTGTAAATTTTCGTGTGGAGTTTGGTTAAACTGCGAAATCACCTCAGTTAATCCCTCTGCATTGTGCGCAGTGTCGCAAACTAAAAGCGGATTGTAACCTAAAATTTGCCATCTGCCCTGTAAACCCGTCATTCTTTTGGCATTTGCGAGTCCGTGCAGCAAGTTTTCTTCATTGATTTTCCAACCCATTTGCTGAAGCAATTCAACAGCCTTTAACACGGCCGGCAAATTTTTCCGCTGGTAAAAACCTTTCAGGTCAAGTTTTAACTGCTGAAAAAGTTTTTGGCCATTCTTTTCAACTGATAACAATTGGTTACCTTCCAAATCGGCAAGTCCGTAAACAACCGTGTAATCCTGGTCGGCAAAAAACAAGGGAGCGAGCTTTAGTGCTGATATTTCATCGAAAACACTTTTCGTTTCAGGCTGCGTAGTACCAATAATTACCGGTATTCCGGCTTTTATAATACCTGCCTTTTCAGCGGCAATTTTTTCCATCGTATCACCCAGTAACGCGATATGATCCAACCCGATATTGGTAATAATACTCAACTCGGGGGTAATTATGTTTGTTGAATCGAGCCGGCCACCAAGCCCGACTTCAACAACTGCAATATCAACTTCCACTTTTGCGAAATAATCAAAGGCCATGGCAACAGTCAATTCAAAAAAAGAAGGTTCAATATTCCACAATTCATTGTTAATACGGTAATTTTCCACCCATTCAACTACTTCTTCAGTTGAAATCATCTCTCCATTCACCCGGATGCGTTCCCTGAAGTCTTTCAAATGGGGCGAAGTGTAAAGTCCGGTGCGGTAACCTGCGGATTGTAAAATAGCTGCCAGCATGTGCGAAACCGAACCTTTCCCGTTGGTACCAGCCACATGAACGGTTTTAAATTTCCGGTGAGGATTTCCAAAATAATTATCAAGTAAAATGGTATTATCCAGATTATCTTTGTAGGCAGCAGGTCCGATTCGCTGAAACATTGGCAATCTGGAAAACAAAAATTCAAGGGTATCTGAATAATCCAATTTCTAAAAATTAAAATTTATTAACCGATGCAAGTTTATTAAAAAATGAAATAAACCGGATGAATTCTTATTAAAATATCTACTTTTCGGAAATTCAATTTTACAGACATGTTAAACAAAACCAGCAAAAGTAAAATCTTCATTCTCGACACGAATGTAATTTTACACGACCACACCTGTATTTACCAGTTCCAGGATAACGACATTATCCTCCCGATAACTGTGCTGGAGGAACTGGATAAATTTAAAAGAGGTAACGATTTAATCAACTACCAGGCCCGCGAGTTTGTGCGAGTACTCGACGAAATTGTGGGAGACGAACTCTTTAACGGGGGAAAATCCCTTGGAAAAGGAAAAGGGAAACTTCGGATTGAAACCGGAAAACCATTTTCGGAGGAAATGAAAGCCTCTTTCCGTGAAGATATTCCCGACCACCGGATTCTGGCAATTGCAGAACATACTTACAAAGCCTATCCCAATCGTAAAACCATTTTGGTTTCAAAAGATATTAACCTTCGGATGAAGGCGAAATCGCTGGGAATTCCGGCTGAAGATTACAAAACCGACCAGGTGACCGATGAGAATGTTCTGGATAAAACCCTGAAAACGTTTGAAAACTTCGACGACAACCTGATTGCTTTACTTTATGAGCAGGGATCAGTACAGGCAGATAAGCTGAAACTGGAATTTCAACCCGAGGCCAATGAATGTTTTATCCTGAAAGGGAACAGTTCGAGCGTTTTGGCACGTTTCGAACCGAAAAACAATCGTGTTTTGCGGGTTGAAAAAAAGCCGGCATACGGAATAAAACCGCGAAACGCCGAGCAAACTTTCAGTCTGAATGTATTAATGGACCCTGACATTCAACTGGTTGCGCTTACAGGAAAAGCAGGAACCGGAAAAACATTGCTGGCTCTGGCTGCGGCAATCGAATTGCACAAATCGTTCGACCAGATTTTGCTTGCCCGGCCAATTGTGGCGCTAAGTAACCGCGACCTGGGTTATCTTCCCGGCGATGCGTCAGAAAAAATAAGTCCTTATATGCAGCCTTTATTCGATAATCTTTCTGTAATAAAACACGCTTTTAATCCCAGAAGTCAGGAATACCAAAGAATAGAAGAATTGCAAAAGGAGGAAAAGCTTGTCATAACTCCGCTGGCGTACATTCGCGGACGCAGTTTGTCCAACTCATTTTTTATTATTGACGAAGCACAAAATTTAACACCACATGAAATAAAAACCATAATTACCCGTGCCGGAGAAGGAACCAAAATGGTTTTCACCGGCGATTTACAGCAGATTGATTCACCCTACCTTGATATGAAATCGAATGGACTGGCCTTTTTGACGGACCGGATGCGGAACCAGGACCTTTTTGCTCATATTAACCTGGTAAAAGGCGAACGAAGCTATCTTGCCGAACTGGCAAGCAACCTGTTGTGACCCATTTCATGTTCAGCAGCTTTTTTCTATTTTTGCAGTTTATTTAGAATCATTTTAAATGAACTACGAAGGGAAAAAAGCTGCTTTTTATACGTTGGGCTGTAAACTCAATTTTTCTGAAACTTCCACCATTGCAGGAGCTTTCAAAGAAGTAGGGTTCGAGCGGGTTGGATTTGAAGAGGAGGCTGACGTATATGTAATTAATACATGTTCAGTAACCAACCAGGGCGACAAAGCCAGCAGGAACATTGTCAGGCAGGCTGTTAAAAAAAATCCTGACGCCATGGTAATTGTGGTAGGATGTTATTCGCAGCTCAAACCCGACGAAGTGGGACACATTGAGGGTGTTGACATGGTTTTGGGAACACAGGAAAAATTTCACATTCCGGCTTACCTGGGCAACCTCGAAAAACGAAAAACCACCGAAATTAAAACCACCCGCCTGGCCGATATAAAAAGTTATCACAAAGCCTTTTCGTGGGGCGACCGCACGCGCAGTTTTCTAAAAATACAAGATGGTTGCGACTATTACTGTTCCTTTTGTACCATCCCGTACGCCCGGGGAAAAAGCCGTAACGACACCATTGAAAATACGGTAAAAGAAGCCCAAAAAGCGGTTAAAAAAGGGTATAAAGAAGTTGTGTTGACCGGCGTAAACATTGGTGATTACGGAAAAACAACCGGCGAAAATTTTCTTGAATTACTGAAAGCACTGGAAAAAGTAGAAGGTTTGTCCCGGTTGAGACTGGGTTCCATTGAACCAAATCTGTTAAAAGATGAAATCATTGAACTGGTGGCCGGCTCAAAAGTAATTATGCCCCATTTCCACATTCCGTTGCAGTCAGGTTCCGACGAGGTGTTGTCGCTGATGAAACGGAAATATTCTACCGGATTATTTGCCAAACGTATTCATAAAATCAGGGAGCTGGTGCCCAACGCATTTATAGGAGTTGATGTGATTGCAGGAACAAACGGCGAAACCGAAGAACTGTTCCAGGAATCGTACGATTTTTTAAACGGACTGGAAATTTCGCAGTTGCATGCATTTACCTACTCCGAACGAAGTGGCACACAGGCGCTGAAAATTCCGTGGAAAGTGGATGTGGAAGACCGCAAACGCCGTACCCAGATGTACATCAACCTTTCAGAAAAAAAACTGAGGGCATTTTACGAAAAGCATCTTTGCACAAAACAAACCGTATTGTTCGAGTCTCAAAAAAACAGGGAGAATATGAGCGGTTTCACCGAAAATTACATCAAAGTAGAAACATCTTTTAAGGAAGAATTAATTAACGAATTGCAGGAAGTTGAATTACAGTCAATACTTGCAAACGGACATGTGGCGGTAAAATTAAGATGAAATGAATCAAAACAAAGACTATCAGTCTATTTGCCAAAAAGTTCAGGAAATTGCTCGCGAAACAGGAAGCTTTATCCGAAATGAACGTGAAAAAGTTTCGGAAAAGGATGTGGAATTAAAAAGCGTGGCCAGTCTGGTAACTTATGTGGACAAAACGGCTGAGGCGCGAATTGTAAAGGCTTTGAAAAAACTAATTCCTGATAGCGGATTTATTACTGAAGAAGGCACAGCCTCGCATTCCGGCGAAAAACACAAATGGATTATCGATCCGTTGGATGGTACCACCAATTATATTCACGGAATTACACCCCACTCCGTCAGTATTGCGCTAATGGAAAATGAAGAACTGGTGGTTGGCGTAGTTTATGAAATTGGTCAGGATGAAATGTTTTATGCATGGAAAGGTAGTCCGGCCTTTTTAAACGGAAAAGAAATCAATGTTTCAAAAGCAGCAAATTTGGCTGAAACGCTTATTGGAACCGGTTTTCCTTACTATGCGTTCGAACGGGTGGATGATTACAATAATACCATGAAAGAACTGATGCAGCATACCCGCGGTTTGCGGCGGTTTGGTTCGGCAGCAGTTGATTTGGTTTATGTTGCCTGTGGCCGTTTCGATGGCTTTTTCGAGCACGCCCTCCACGCCTGGGATGTAGCAGCGGGCGTACTTATCTTAAAACAGGCGGGCGGCAAGGTTTCCGACTTTAACGGAGGCGAAAACTGGCTGTATGGCGGTGAAATGGTTGCCGCCAGCCAGTCAATTTACAACGATTTCTATTCAATTATTCACAAAAACCTGGGTTATTCCTAATCTTTTTCTGCCGTTTCGGTTCATTTTTAAATTAATTTTACTGCAATTCTATCTTAATTTGTAAATTGCATCAAAACAATGATTCCAATGGCCGAAAAAGAAATTGCCTTATTAAAAGAACAGATTAATCGCCTCGACGACAAAAAGTTCGATTTGGATGCATGGAAAAATCGTACTGAAATTTTCCTGGAACGCATTTTCGGGAAGGAAAGTCCCAAGTTGAAAATGATTCAAAACCTGCATTACGACTACTCTAGCTGGAGTTTACGCGACACTTATGCCGGAGGATCTACCAAAGATAAAGATCCGGTCAGAATTCAGGCTAATGAAATTCTGGAGGCCATTATTACTGAGTTGGAAAGTCTGGGGATTCAGCAGGAAAAAAAGGAAAAACAAAAAATAAGGGAGTTGCTGGAAGATGAACTTACCGGAAAGCAAATAAAAGAAATTGATGTACTATTAAATTCTGAAGACCGGGAAAAAACGGAAAAAATATCTGAAATTCTGGAAACCCTTTCCAAAGAAAGTATGGCGGCTGTAATCTCCAAACTTCTTACATCATCTTAATATATGCCTGACAACCAAAAAATTGCCATTGTAATTCTGAACTGGAACGGCGAAAAACTATTTCCTGAATTTCTGCCTTCAGTCATTCGAAATTCAGCTGAACCGGAAATAAAAATTTATGTTGCCGACAATGGTTCCACCGACGATTCGATTCCTTATCTGAAAGAAAATTTCTCTGAGGTAAAAATTATCGATCTGAAAAAAAATTATGGATTTGCCGAAGGTTACAATCAGGCTTTGAAACAGGTGGATGCAGATTATTTTGTGCTGCTTAATTCTGATGTTGAGGTTACTCCCAACTGGCTGAAACCCTCCATTTCGATGTTGGAAGCTGATGATAAACTGGCTGCGGTTCAGCCAAAAATATTGAGTTACGAAAAACCTCACCAGTTTGAATATGCAGGTGCTGCCGGAGGATTTGTCGATTTGTTTGGCTACCCGTTTTGTCGCGGGCGAATTCTGAACCGTATGGAGCCTGACTTGGGACAATACAACTCTCCCACACCTATTTTCTGGGCCAGCGGTGCATGTATGTTCGTTAAATCAAAAGCATTTAAACATGTAAATGGTTTCGATGGCGATTTCTGGGCGCACATGGAAGAAATAGATTTATGCTGGCGCCTGAAAAATCAGGGGTATAAAGTGGCGTACCAACCCCAAAGCGTTGTATTTCATCTGGGAGGAGGAACACTGTCATATAAAAGTCCGCAAAAGGTTTATCTGAACTTTAGAAACAACTTGTTTATGCTCTTCAAAAATCTGCCCCGCCCACAGTTTACCCGCATCTTTTTTGCACGAATGATTTTGGATGGCGTGGCAGCCCTGAAATTTTTGCTTGGTTTTCATTTTTACAGTTTTTGGGCCGTTTTGAAAGCACACGCTTCATTTTACCACAATCTGGGGAAACTCATAAAAAAAAGAAAAAAGCTGCTGAAATTAACTACCGTAAAAAAGCATACCGAAATTTACCGGGGCAGCATCATGTGGAAATTTTTTATTCAGAAAAAACGAAAATTTTCAGAACTGAATTTTAATCCTGAAAAATGAATCAGAAACTTTTATTCACAGAGAAAATTTACACTTACCAAATTGATTTTGTGGGACATGTAAACAATATCGTTTACATTCAGTGGCTCGAAAACGGACGTGTAAGGCTGCTGGAAGCCATTGGCATGCCGGCATTCGATCTTGCTGTTTCCGATGGAATTGTACCGGTGCTAACCGAAACTTCAATAAAATACAAAAAGCCTTTTTTTCTGAACAATACCGTAACGGTGGAAGTCTGGATTTCAAAACTGAATAATGCTTCTGCCATAATGGAGTTTCAGTTTCTGAACGAAAAAGGGGAGTTGTGTGCCACCGCACAGCAAAAGGGATTGTTCATCAACCGCGAAACCATGCGCCCGGCAAGACTTACAGAAGAATACAGACAAGCTTTTGAACAATTTCTGGCCGAAAAAATGTAAATCAATAAAGGCAAACTTGTCTTTTTCGGTTTTACTTTCTAACTTTACACCGATATTTATGCAATGGGGGTGCCTTAATAATTAAGGGCTGAGATTATACCCACTGAACCTGATCCGGGTAATGCCGGCGAAGGGAGGGCAAACGGGATGCGTCCCACTCCATTGGTTAGTTTGATAACCAAAATTTCTAAAAATGAAACGTTTACATGTTTGGCTGCTTTTGCAGTTGATGGTTGTTGCCGCGCTGGGGCAACACAGCCTGAAAGGAGTAGTTACCGGTAACGGTGAGCCGTTGCCCGGAGCCAGCCTTGTAATTGAAAACACCTTTTACGGGGTTTCTGCCAAAAGCGACGGCAGTTTTGAATTCAACAACCTGAAAAAAGGGAACTACATTGTAAAAGCCTCATTTGTGGGGTTCAACACACAGGAAATGGAAGTCAGTGTGCCTGAAATAAAGCAGGTTTTGATTGAATTAACCCCTGCAACAATTTTAACCAGTGAGGTGCTGGTTTCGGCCACACGCGCCAAAGACAAAACTCCGGTTGCCTACACCAATATTACCGGAGAAGAAATTGCTGCCCGCAATATGGGCCAGGATATTCCCTACCTGCTGCAGCTTACGCCTTCATTTGTGGCCACTTCCGATGCAGGCGCCGGTGTGGGCTACACCAACTTCCGCATTCGCGGCACCGACCTGAACCGCATCAATGTTACAGTGAACGGCATTCCGCTGAACGATGCCGAATCGCACGGAACCTGGTTTGTAGATTTGCCCGATTTGGCCTCATCGCTCGAAAACGTGCAGGTGCAGCGCGGCGTTGGAACTTCCACTAACGGAGCAGCAGCTTTCGGTGCCACCATCAACCTGCAAACCAACACGCTGAACATAGACCCGTATGCCGAATACAAAACTGCAGCCGGCTCGTTCAATACTTTTAAAAACACCGTTTCGGCCGGCACCGGACTGCTCGATGGAAAATTCACCCTCGATGCCCGGCTTTCCAAAGTTACTTCCGACGGCTTTATCGACAGGGCTTTTTCCGACCTCAAATCGTTTTTTATTTCCGGCGGCTATCATTCCGGCAATACGGTAATTAAAGCCAACATTTTTTCGGGCGTGGAAACTACTTATCAGTCGTGGAACGGAGTTCCATCAGTTCGTCTGAACAACGATTTGGAAGGCATGAATCGCTATGAAGAACACTGGCTTTATTCGCCGAAGCAAACGCAGGAAATGATAAATTCCGACAGCCGCACTTACAATTTGTACACTTACGATAATCAGGTGGATTACTACCAGCAGGATCACTACCAGTTGCACTTTTCGCACAAATTCAGTCAGGCCTTAAACCTGAATGCTTCCGGTTTCTACATCAGGGGAAAGGGGTATTACGAAAATTACCGGTACAACCGGAAACTGGAAAATTACCAGCTTCCTGAGATAACAGTTGGCGGTGAAACAGTGCAACGAACCGATTTAATTGACCGCAAATGGCTCGATAATCATTTTTACGGACTCACTTTTTCGCTGAACTACCAAAAGCAGAAAAGCGATTTTACGCTTGGAGGTGGTTGGAATACCTACGACGGCGACCATTACGGGAATGTAATCTGGGCGCAGTTTGTCGGAGATGCAGACCCCAACCACGAATGGTATTTCAATAAAGGCTTGAAAAAAGATTTCAACCTGTTTGCCAAATACAACTACCAGGTAGCCGAAAAGCTGAACCTGTTTGCCGACATGCAGTACCGCCATATCAATTATTCTATCGACGGTATTGACGACGATTTGCGAAACATTACGCAACAACATGAATTCAACTTTTTTAATCCGAAGCTGGGTGTTTTTTACGAACCGGCACAAAATCAGAATTTGTATTTGTCGTTTGCCACGGCCAACCGCGAACCCAACCGGTCGGCATACATCGATGCCCGGCAGGATGCAGAACCGCCGGTTTATGAAACTTTGTACGACTGGGAGCTGGGCTACGAATTTAAATCGGCCCGGTTTTCGGGCAGTGCCAATTTTTATTACATGAGCTACAAAAATCAACTGGTGCTCACAGGGGAAATCAACGATGTGGGAAATCCTATTATGACCAACGTGGATAAAAGTCACCGAACGGGTTTGGAGTTACAGACGGGACTGGCATTGACAAAAAACCTGCAGTGGCTGGCCAATGCCACATTCAGCCAAAACAATATAGAAAATTTTACCGAATATGTGGACAACTGGGATGCCGGCGGGCAGGAATCATTTCATCTGGGAACCACCGACATTGCTTTTTCACCCAACGTGATAGCCAACAGCCAACTGATTTACGAACCGGTGAAGAACCTGAATTTTGCATTTATTTCATCCTACGTTGGCAAACAGTTTATTGACAACACAGCCAGCGACGACCGTAGCCTGAATGCGTATTTTGTGAATAACCTGAAAGTGGATTATTCTTTCAAAACAGGTTTGTTCGATAACATTTCGATCCACCTTATGGTAAATAACCTGTTTAGCGAAGAATACGAAAGCAATGCCTGGGTATATTCCTACATTCTGGGTGGCGAACGCTACAAAATGGATGGTTATTTTCCTCAGGCTGGCCGGCATTTTATGTTGGGGGTTGATTTGAAGTTTTAAAATACCAATGATACTTAGCCCTGACAGGCTTCAAAACCCTGTCAGGGCTGAATTATTTTACTTCAAAACTATTAATTCTACTTTGACACTATACACTAACATCGAAAAATCTATTCGTTTTACCCTAAACCCCAAGGGGAACCAAATACCTGCCCGACGTCAATCGGGGATTTTTCTTATTTCTCCACTTGGGGCCGAGGTAAAAAATAAGAAAAATCGGTTTCTCATATAATCTGTCAAAGTAGAATTAAAAAAAACGATTCTTTTTCTTTAGCTTTTTAGTCGAAAAGTTCTTCTAGTGTTTTTATTGCAATAAACATTTTTTCGCTGTCCGGAAGTTTTATAAAGTCATACTTTTCATAAAATTGTTCGGCTTCTTTGTCTATTGGGTCAACAATAACCGCAAATGAGCCAATTTCTTTCGACAATTCAAAACTTCTTTTCAAAGCGTCTATCAGTAAAATTTTTCCTAATCCTTTTCCCTGATAGTTTTTATCAATTGCTAATCGCCCCAATAATGTTGCCGGAATTGAATGATATGATGGAGGTAACTTCCGTTTTAAATATTCGGGAAAACTGTTCAGTGGAATGCTATTGTTTGATAATGTGTAGTACCCTTGAATGCAATTTGTTTCTTTCTCTGAAAATACAAAACAGGCAGACAATTTTCTTTTTATGTCTTGTCCGGCCCTGTTTTTCAGGTAATTGTTTAAAAGCTCTTTTCCACAGTCAAATTCATTTCGATTGTGCTTCTTATCTAACAGTTCAATCATTGCTTCGTTTTGAGTTTGAAGCAAATGCATTGTAATCATCCAATGCCTTTTTTAAAGTTTCAGACGGCTTTGCCGGTTTAGTTACCGCGTTGAAGAATATTCGACTATCTCTCTCAGAAACAATGACTTGCTCTTTCTCTTTGATTATTTCTTTTGCTTTTTCCTGAACTGTAATAATAACGAAGTCTGTTAAGCTTCTGAACCCACCTAAATATGCCGCTCTTTCAAAGAACTGCTTTTGTTCTTTTGGAAGTCGTGCATCAAATCTCGCTTGTTCTTTTGTAATTGATCTCATCGCTTTACCTTTTTTACAAAAGTACGTAAAAATTCAGTACAGACCATGAATATGTACGTAAAAATTCAGTACTGCTTTTGAGAATCCAGAATGCGCACCACAAATAAACAAATGCCACTAGCCAATCTTCGCGCCTTCATCCTGATTTTAAAGAACATGGACTCTGACTTAACAAGTGACAATTTTATTATTCCAAAATTACCTTCCCTTCAATCTCAACCAGCAAATCATCGCGGCAAATATCGGCAATGATATAAACCACGGGCAGATTGCCGTAATAGCTTTTAAAGGTTTTTTTGATGGCTGCAAAGTCTTTGCGGTTTTTCACATACACCCGTGCATGCCCGTAAACCGGGCGAAGTGAATTTTCGGTAATTGCAGATAATATTTCCTGCGAATACAATCGCTGCATGTTTTGAATGGTAATTTCAGTTTGTTTCACCGGGTCGCTAACACCCTTTGTTTTTTCGCCACGGATGGAAGCAGTTCCTGAAATAAAAATCTGCTTTTTGCCAAACAATTCCAGGTAACGGGCGCGTTCAAATTTGGGGGTTGCTTTCATTTCTGCTTGCTTTCCCACCAGCACTTTTTCGCTGTACCCGTGGGCAGCTGTTTGTTCGGGATTGTTGAGCGGAAGGCTCACCGCTTCGGGGGCATCAACAGCAACAAATTCGATGATGACACCTCCCATGTTCATTCCGATTCCGGTTGCTGCCGGAAATCCATTCCGATTAAAATTTTCATCATAAAAACCAGCCCGCAAGTTGTTAAATTCCTGGTAGCGCTGATTACCTTCATCAAAACCGATAATATTCTCTATGTAATTCCATTGCCTGATGACCGAATGGAAACTCATTTCTGCCTGAATCAAAAGGTTTTCAAACGAATTAAAAGCTGTTTCGGTATTTTCCCTGCATCCGGAAGAAAAATCAGACTGCACGTTTCCAATTAAAACCCGGGCATTTCCTCTTTTAAAAAGCATGGCCGAGCCATGTTCAGAACCGAATTGTACCTGATTCCACAATTCCGGATCGAAATAAAAAGCTTCAACCAAAATACGGCAGGTCAACGGAGGTTGTGCAATAAGCGCACAAATAACCGGAATCTTGAATTTTTCGGCAACCAAACGCTGCAATTGGGATTGCAACTTCACGTAATTTTCTTTTGAAGAAACCTCGGCAAAAAAATTCAGTTTAAAAATTCGTTTGCCCGAATTGATTTTTTGCAACTGTTCAAAACAATTAAGCAACTGACCATCAAGTGAAGCGCAGCCGGTTTCTGGTTTTATATAAATTCGATCGCCGTTTAAAAAATACATGATTTCTCCTTTTCAGCAAGGATTACAAATATGCCGGTTTTTTTGGAGAAATAAAATCAATAATTTCCTTCGGCTTTAGCTCCGTTCAAAACGGCTTCGGTTGAGCCAATTCCCAGCCGGTCGGCGCCCTGTTCCAGAAAAGCGACCGCATCTTCCCAGGTTCGGATTCCGCCCGAGGCTTTCACTTTCATTTTATCGCCCACCGTTTTTACCATAACGTCTATCACTTCGGGGGTAGCTTTTCCCGGTCCGAAACCGGTTGAAGTTTTTACATAATCGGCTCCTGCCATGTAAGAAAGCTCGCAGGCTTTTTCCACCTGATCCAGCGTAAGAAATCCGCTTTCCTGAATGACTTTAACCAATACCCCATAATTATGCGCCTCTTCAACCACCGCTGCAATATCTTCCACCACGTAATGGTAATCTTCCCCCAGAAATTTCCCGATGTTCATCACCATGTCAATTTCGTCCACACCGTCTTTAATGGCCTGCTTCGCCTGAAAAACTTTTACCGGTGTGGCATCTGCACCATGTGGAAAACTGAGCACACAGGAAACTTTCACGCCGCTTCCCTCCAAAAGTGCTTTGGCGGATTTTATATCGCACGGTTTCACACACATGCTGAACACCTTGTTTTCAATACACATTTGGGCGTGCTTCTGCAAATCAGCGTCGGTAAATTCCGGTTTTAATACCGCATGATCTATTGTTTTTGCAACTTCTTCTTTTGTCATAATTTCCATTTTTAAAAAAGTGCGAATCTAAAAAAATTCCTATTCTTCCATTTCCTTTAAAATCTGCTCTACCTGTTCGTTGGTTTTTAGCAGTTTGTCTTTACAAATTTTCAGCAATGCAGACACCCGTTTTACTTTTTCAGCCAATTCGTCCACATCAAGTTCTTCGTTTTCAATTTTTTCGAGAATTTCTTCAATCTCCGAAATTGCTTCGTTATAGGTTACCTTTTTTGTGACCATGTTATTCTTTTTTTGTGATTTTACTTTTTACTTCTCCATCGGCGAAATGGGTTTCAATTTCATCGTTCAACTCAAGCGCGACCACCGATTTTACAATCTTTCCATCTTTCAGGGTAACTGTGTAACCGCGACTGAGCACATTTTGGGGATTCAGCAGGCGCACTGTGTTTTCATTCCGAAGAATCCGCTCATTTTCTTTTGTCAGAAACCGCACGGATTCATGTTTCAACTGTTCTTTCAACTGGTTGAAATTAGCCATTTCTTTCAGTAATGATTCATGAACCACCCTTTTTAAAATTCTTTTTTGCAGGTTGATTGAGTTTCTAGTTTCCACCTTCCAAATTGAAAAGGCGGAGTGCAGATCGTGTTTCAGGTTATTGAGTTCATATTTTTTATTGAATGAAAACCGGCTGACCTGTTGCTGTAAATTATTTCCGGTTTTAATTAACTGTCTGTTTTTTTCGTTAATGAAAGTTCCCACAAAACGGTGCAAATTTTCCGCAAAATCCTCCAGTTGTTCTCGTTTAGAATCCACTGTTTCGCGGGCCAACTGAACAACTTCTCCTTCAAGACCGATAAGTCGTTCGTAAAACCTTTCAGCGCCGCTAATAAAAAATTCGGCCACTGCCGTGGGTGTTTTCATGCGTGTATGAGCCACCAAATCGATAATGGTATCGTCTTTTTCGTGGCCAATTCCGGTTACCACGGGCAATGGAAACTGGGTAATGTGAAAAGCCAGGTCATAGTTATCAAAACTACTCAGGTCGGCAGTGGCACCCCCTCCACGAATGATAGCCACTGCATCGAAAAATTCTTCATATTCGAAAATCCGATCCAAAGCTGCCATTATGGAAGGAACAGCCTCGCCTCCCTGCATGTAAGCTTCAAAAAGGTGCGTATAGAATTTAATGCCCTGCGAATTATTTTCCAACTGGTTCATGAAATCCTGGTAACCGGCGGCAGTTTTGGATGAAATAACGGCAATTTTTTGTGGCACCAGCGGCAGTTCCAGTTCTTTATTCATATCGAAAACGCCTTCGTTTTGAAGCCTTTCGATAATTTCTTTCCGTTGCAACGCCATGTCGCCCACAGTGTAAGCCGGGTCAATATCTTTTATGTTCAGGCTTAATCCGTAGGCCGGATGATATTCCACCGAAACCTGCACCAGTACTTTTAAACCATGCGTCAAAAACTGACCGGTAGTGGTTTCAAAATAAGGTTTTAAAATGCGGTAAGTATAAGACCAGATTGTTGCCCGTGCCCGTGCAGTAATTTCATTTCCTTCTTTTTCCACCAGTTCCAGATAACAGTGTCCGTTGCGGTTTTCCTTTAGTTCGCTGATTTCAGCCACCACCCAAAGCGACCCTGGAATAGCACTGCTCAGAGCATCTTTAACTAACTGGTTTAATTCGAATAATGTCAGCTTCTGATTCATCAGATTAATAGCTTATACTAATTTTTACGGCTTCACTCGTATCTTCTGATATAATTTGCAAAATAAGTAATCCCGAAGGCAATCCATACAGATTTTGCAACAGAATTTTTGCAGCATCCTGCTTTTCTTCTTTTCGAAGCAGCTTGCCATCCAAAGTATAAAAAGCAATTGTAACTTTTCCTGAAGTAACGTTGGTTTGTTTTTGCAAAACAATGTAATCCCGGGCCGGATTTGGATAAACCAGCCAGTTCGCGCCATTCGCCCATTTTTCAACTATCGAAGTTTTAAGAATCCTGTCAGCAATTTTTAAATCAGGAATTCCAAACCCTACCAGGGAATCCGGTTTTTCGTAGAGATGCGAACTTTTTTCCAGAGCAGTTTTTACCTGTGAAGCTGTTGCATGTGGGTTGGCCTGCCAGAGACAAGCGGCTGCGCCGGCAAGAACGGGCGATGAAAATGAAGTGCCGTTGCCTTTGCCTACAGTGCCATTGCTACGCTGAATTATTGTATTCCATCCAACCGCAGAAAGATTGGGTTTAATATCCCCGTCGGAGGCAGGCCCCCAGGAAGTAAACGGTGCGGGAATTCCCTCTTTGTTCACTGCCCCCACACCAATTACACTGTCTCCGTCTGAAGGTGCAATAATATATCTCCATGCGTTCCCCGTGCGGCCTTCATTTCCGGCACTGGAGAACACAAGCATTCCCCGGGATGCAGCAATATTGGCCCCACGGGTTACACGGGTGGTTTTTCCGTCCATGTCAGCGTAGGTATGATTCATACCCGGATCATCGAACGTGTAATACCCAAGAGAGGAATTAATTATATCTGCACCAACACTGTCGGCATATTCAGCGCCGGCAATCCAGTTATCTTCTTCAATCATAAATTCAGAGGCAGCATCTTCGGTTCTGATAAGCCAGTAAAAGGCTTTGGGAGCAGTACCAATGAGTTGCCCGGGTATATTTCCACCCATTATCGAAAGTACACTCATACCATGGGAATGGGTTTCGAAAATATTTTCATTGGTTGCAACAAAATCCATGGTTCCCGGAATTTGTCCGTTTACCCACAGACTGTCGAATGCCGGATATCTGTCAACACTGTAAAAGCCGGCATCCAATACTGCAATATGGACTCCCTGACCTTTAAAATCCTGGTTATGTAAAAACTGGCCGTTTAACTGAGCCACCTGATATGCAGATTCCCCGTAAACTGTTGTGTCTATTTCAAGCGTCCTGTCAGGTCCTTCAGGTTTATGGTATTTATTCACAGCACTTTTTGTGCCCGAGGCTCTTTTGGAGAGAATTACCTCTTTAACAAAAGGTAATTGCTGAGCATTGGCCTGAAAATCTTCATTATTTGCCCTGACTGTTATTCCATTCAACCATTTTGAAGAGTGAATGAAGGTTGCACCAAGTTTCAGTACTTGATTTGTATAAAATTGATTAACAGGCAAATCGAGTGAATCAACCGGTATATTTTGTTTTTCCCTGCGCTGAATGGCTCTCTCAGAAAGATAACCTTCAGGATTGGAAAGCGACCATGGTGTATTATCCTTGTTGGTGAATGCAACCCAGTAAAAATTTTGAGCCTGAATTGTAAATGGCCCAAAACAGGTGACAAAAATAATCAGGACAAATACTTTTTTCATACCGGAAGGGATCTTTTTCATTCAATCTTCAGCATAATAAAATACGGAACAAAATAACGAAATATCCTGATTAATTCCTGATATTTTGCATTTGCATCATTAATTCCGTTGGATCCTGCATGAATTTCTCAGGATCAAGAATGGAATGGCGATCCTTTTCCAAACTTTGAATATGTTGGTTGTCAATACTGTCACGCACCTCTGGATTCAGTAAGTGTCCATCCTCATATATTAATGAATACAAATATTCTCCCTGTTCGTTGTTAAATTTCCATTCGCCGTGCCGTAAATTATTTTTGTAATACGCTTCCATTTCCACCCGGCCATTCTGAAAATAGGACAGACACAAACCGTTTCGTTTTTCGTTGCTTATTTTACACTGCATGTATGGGTTACCATTTTTAAAAAATACCCGGTAATTTCCTTCCTGTTTTCCATTTTGCCAGTCTGTTTCCTCGAGCACCTCGCCAGAAGGATAAAAAGTTCGTGAAATTCCCTGCTTCACTCCGCCTGTATATTTTTCTTCCGAAACTTTCACATTATTTGAAAACGAAACCCAGGTGCCCTCCCTTTTTTCATTTATATAAACACCTTCGGCAATTTTTTTCCCCCACACATCAAACAGTTGGGCAAAGGCTGAATCTGAACTTTCGGCATAATTTATTTTGGCTTTTACCTGTCCGCCTTCGTGAAAACGGGTCCACTCTCCCACCGGTTTACCGTCCTTAAAAATTCCTTCGTACATCAGTCTCCCGTTGGGATAAGGTCTTTGCCACTTCCCCTGACGTAAACCATTGGCATCGGTTTGGTTTACCTGGGCAAACAGATTAAACGGAATAAAGAAAAAAAGTATGTATAAAATTTTTTGCATCATCATTTATTCAACAAAACTGTAAATTACGGAATTTATTTTGAAGTTTGACGTGCAAAAAAGCCCCGCAAAATTCTGCGAGGCTTCTATTACTATTTGTGCGTATTATCAACCCAAAGTGGATTCCAACATCCAGATGCGTTTTTCGGCGGCGCCAATCAGGTCGCCCATCAGGGCTGAAGTTCCTTCGTCGCCATCGGCAATTACAAGAATTTCGTTGAAACTTTTCAGTAGATAGCGGCTGTTTTCCAACACTAATTCAACACCTTTTTTACCTTCCGAAATAAAACCTGCTTCTTTTAATTTTGCTGTTTTTAAATAGTCAGCAAAGGTGTGAACCGGTTGTCCGCCAATCATCAGAATGCGTTCTGCGATTTCGTCGATCACTTCGGCTGCTTCATCATACAACTCTTCATATTTTTCATGAAGCATAAAAAACTGCTGTCCTTTCACATTCCAGTGCAGTGCACGAAGATTTTGATAATAAATCTGGTAATCGGCCAGTAACTGGTTTAATCTCTCAACTAAATTCGAATTATTTGCTTTCATATTTTCTTAAATTTTAAATGATTTTTTTTGTTTTTTTTAACTGATACAAATATACTATAAGTAATATTTACTATTTTTATATGCTTATTATAATAACTAATAATGAATTTTACTCAGCTCGAATATTTAAAAGCGATTGTCCAGTTCGGCAGTTTTTCGCTGGCTGCCGAAAAGCTACAGATAACACAACCAGCTTTAAGTCTGCAAACCGGGAAACTGGAGGAGGAGCTGGGATTTCGGTTGATTGACAGGCGAAAAAGACCGTTACAACTCACACCCGAAGGAGAAACTTTTTATGCAAAAGCTTTGGAAATTCTGAAACTGGTGAGTGATTTGAAAAAAGTTTCGTTTGAGATGGGAGACGAAGTTAAAGGTTTCCTGAAAGTCGGCATCATACCCACACTTGCGCCTTATCTTGTATCTTTTTTCATTGATAATCTGAACGCGAACTTTCCTCATCTTCAGGTCGAAATAACAGAATTAAAAACTGAGGATATTATTCGGCAGATAAAAACGGGAACACTCGACTGCGGAATTTTGTCAACGCCGGTTTTTGCAGTTGGGGTGATTTTTGAGTGTTTGTTCTACGAACGTTTTTTTGCCTATGTATCAGAAAAACATCCGCAATTCAGCAATAAAACGTTTGAGATTGAGGATATTCCCGAAAAAGATATCTGGTATCTGGAGGAAGGCAACTGTTTTCAAAATCAGGTGAATTCCATTTGCAGAATCAACCTGCAAAAGAAAAAATCGCAAAACCTGGTTTACAGAAGCAATTCCATTGAATCGTTAAGAAGAATTGTGGAAAACCAAAACGGTATTACTTTTATTCCCGAACTGGCTACCATTAACATACCATCCGATCAGGAAGAACTGGTAAAATCCATTGCAGGAACAACACCCGTCCGGGAAATCAGTTTGGTTACTACTCGCAATAATCCCAAAGAAAGACAGATTTCAGCTTTAAAAGAATCTGTAATTCAAAGTGTACCCAAACGAATGCGCCAGAAACCAAACGGAGCGATTATCGACACAAACATAAGGATATAAAAAACCCTGCATGAATCTTCACGCAGGGTTTATAAATGTTTTTTTATCCTCTTCTTATTTCACTTCTTCAAAATCAACATCGGTTACTTCGCCGTCGTCTTTTGAACTGCCTTTGTCAGAACCACCGTGCTGTGCCTGCTCCTGACCGCTCTGAGGGCCGGCTTGCTGGCCTCCCTGGGCTTGTGCTGCGTTGTACATCTCCTGCGAAGCAGCCGAGAACACGGTATTCAGTTCATTCATTGCTGTATCAATGGCTGCCAAGTCCTGGCTTTTATGTGCTTCTTTCAGTTTGGCCAGCGCATCTTCGATGGGCTTTTTCTTGTCAGCCGGAATTTTATCGCCATACTCTTTCAGTTGCTTTTCGGTCTGGAAAATAAGACTGTCGGCCTGATTCAGTTTATCAACTCTCTCTTTGGCCTGCTTGTCGGCCTCGGCATTGGCTTCAGCTTCCTGCTTCATCCGTTTGATTTCATCGTCAGATAATCCGGAAGAAGCTTCAATACGTATGGACTGTGATTTTCCGGTTGCCTTGTCTTTTGCGTTTACATGCAAAATACCGTTGGCATCAATATCAAACGTTACTTCAATTTGCGGAATACCACGCGGGGCCGGCGGAATTCCGTCGAGGTGGAAACGCCCGATGGTTTTATTGCCTGAAGCAATTGGCCGTTCACCCTGCAACACGTGAATTTCAACCGAAGGCTGATTATCAGCAGCCGTTGTAAAGGTTTCCGATTTTTTGGTCGGAATGGTGGTGTTTGCTTCAATCAGCTTGGTCATTACACCGCCCATGGTTTCAATTCCCAGTGAAAGCGGAGTAACGTCGAGCAGCAATACGTCTTTTACTTCGCCGGTAAGTACACCACCCTGAATGGCAGCACCAACGGCAACAACTTCATCGGGATTTACTCCTTTCGACGGGTTTTTCCCGAAGAAATTCTTCACTTTTTCCTGTACTGCCGGAATACGGGTTGAACCTCCAACTAAAATCACTTCGTCGATTTCGGCGGCAGTTAAACCGGCATTTTTTAATGCTTTGCGGCAAGGTTCAATAGTTGCGTTTATCAGTGAATCGGATAGCTGCTCAAATTTTGAACGGGTAAGCGTTTTCACCAGGTGTTTTGGAATACCGTCAACCGGCATAATGTAAGGCAGGTTGATTTCGGTTTGTGTAGAACTTGACAACTCGATTTTGGCTTTTTCTGCAGCTTCTTTTAACCGCTGCAGAGCCATCGGGTCACGTTTCAGGTCAACACCTTCATCTTTTTTAAACTCATCAGCCAGCCATTCAATAATCACCTGGTCAAAATCGTCACCTCCAAGGTGCGTATCGCCGTCGGTCGATTTTACTTCAAAAACACCGTCGCCCAGTTCGAGAATGGAAATGTCGAAAGTTCCACCACCAAGGTCAAAAACGGCAATTTTCATGTCTTTGTGCATCTTGTCCAAACCGTAAGCCAGTGATGCGGCGGTAGGTTCGTTGATGATTCGGCGCACTTTCAGTCCGGCAATTTCACCGGCTTCTTTGGTGGCCTGGCGTTGCGAGTCGCTAAAATATGCAGGTACAGTAATAACGGCTTCACTCACTTCCTGTCCCAGGTAGTCTTCGGCGGTTTTTTTCATTTTCTGTAAAACCATAGCCGAAATTTCCTGTGGCGAATATTTGCGGTCGTCAATCTGTACACGCGGCGTATTATTATCTCCCTTCACTACTTTATAAGGTACCCGGGCTACTTCCTTGTTCACCCTGTCAAACGTTTCGCCCATGAAACGTTTGATAGAGAATACGGTTTTGGTAGGGTTGGTAATCGCCTGCCTTTTTGCCGGGTCGCCAATTTTTCGTTCCCCGTTTTCAACAAAAGCAACAATAGAAGGAGTTGTGCGTTTTCCTTCGCTGTTGGGTATTACCACAGGTTCGTTACCTTCCATAACTGCCACACATGAGTTGGTAGTCCCTAAGTCGATTCCAATTATTTTTCCCATTTTAGATATGTATTTCGTTAATATTTTAAATTTTCCTTTTCAGCATTTCACTAAAAACTGTACCCTGATTATCAATGACTGTGCCACCCGTTAAATCAGTGAACAATCCGAAAATATGGCACAGCAGAAACACAATTAGGGAAACCTTCTGTCAAAAACCGGTGACAAAAAGGCAGAAATATTTTTTTGGGTTAAAACAGGGGCGCTTAAAACAGGGGCAGATTTTTTTAGTTGAACAGAAAAGTTTGCTATTTTCGGTAGCTTAAATCGACAAAAGATGACAACAAAACCTTTACGAACCGAGCCTCAAAAGCGGCTTTATTCACTCGATGCCCTTCGGGGTTTCGACATGTTCTGGATAACCGGCGGAGGAGCGCTTGCTGTCGCACTTTCGCAAATGACAGGCGCCGGCTGGCTTGAGACCCAAATGCACCATGTAAAATGGGAAGGTTTCCGGTTTTACGACCTGATTTTCCCGCTGTTTATGTTTATTGCCGGCGTGGCCATTCAATTTTCGGTAATTTCCAAACTGGAAAAAAATGTCCCGCAGCGAAAACTGCTTTTAAAAGCGTTTAAACGCCTCATCATCTTAATTGTTCTTGGAATTTTGTACAACGGCACTTTTCGCAATGGTTTTCAGGACGGCCGGATTGCCAGTGTTTTGGGGCAAATAGGTATTGCCTACTTTTTTGCTGCTGTTATTGTCATTTATTTTCAGTCGGTTCGCAACAGGCTCATCTGGCTGGGAGGCATTCTGGCTGGTGTTGGTATTTTACAGTTGCTGGTTCCGGTGCCCGGGTTTGGCGCCGGTGTTTCAACTCCCGAAGGTTGTATGAACGGTTACATCGACCGGATGTTGTTGCCCGGCAAACTTTACGGCGGCACCTTCGACCCCGAAGGAATTCTTTGCAGCCTTTCTGCCACTGGCATTACGTTGATGGGAACTTTCGCCGGAACCATTTTACGCCACAAAAAATCCGGCGACTGGCAAAAAATGGGGTATCTTTCACTGGCTGGTATTGCAGGCATCGGTCTGGCACTTGCCTTGTCACCGGTTTATCCCATCATTAAAAGCTGCTGGACATCCACTTTTAACCTGCTCACCGGCGGAATCAGTTTTTTGCTGCTGGCGTTTTTCTACCTGGTTGTCGACCACTGGGGATTCCGGCGCTGGGCATTCTATTTCAGGGTGATTGGCATGAATTCCATTTTTGTTTACCTGTTTGCGCGCATTGTTGATGTGCCCCGAATCACCGGTTTTTTTCTGGGCTGGCTGGCCAAACCCATGGGCGAAAACGGTGAACTTTTCCTGATTTTTGGCAACCTCCTGGTTATTTGGCTGGTGCTCTATTACATGTATAAAAAGAAAATTTTCCTTCGGGTTTAATACTTACTTCTGTAAACAGACACCATAACTTCCGGTCCAGGCAGCATAAACTGGTCGTTGGGTGTAATGCGCCACGCCAGCACTGTTTCAATTCTGAATTTTGAATTGATTTGGCTGAAGTATTCGAGGTAAGGAATAAAATTGTGCCGAACGGGGCCAATATTATCAAATCCGTCAACTACCATTCCGGGAATATATTTTACACCAAAACCGTATTCGGTTTTCAGGCCGGGATAAAAACTCCAGCCCAAAGCGGTTTCCAATAAAACCCAGTCGTGATTTTTATACCCGTTATAGCTCAGATTTGCACTTATAATCCGGTTTCGTTTTAAACTGCAATATTTGTGCTTTTCATATTTCAGATAACCTCCATACACCATATCGGGTTCACGGTTGAAATAATTGAAAAACGGGCCAAACTCAACGCGCGAACCTTCAAACCGCGGACGGAATTCCGTCAGTTCCCAGTCAGAAGTATTTCCTCCGGGTGTTTTGAGATACAATTGTTTATTCAGAAATTCTGCCAATAGTTCGCGTTCAACCTCCGATGAATGACCTGCACGTGCATTCCTTGAATGTTTAATCCGACCTATTTCACGGGCTACTTTGAGAATTTCATCAACAGAAAACAGTCTCCCGGGATAATATTTTTCCAGCAACCACTCTGCAGCCATATAGTGATTCATTGGATTCAACCTTCCCATACCCCATCCCGCTTTTGCACGAAAGCCATACCTTAGTTTTGAATGTTCCGACTTTTCGTTATAAGGATTCAAAACCTGATTTGAATCAGTAAGAAAACCTTCTGCATTTCTTTGGTACAGATTGTAACGGCCCCATACATTAACACTTACAAGGGTATAATTTTTACTGTCGAAATAAAACCGGGATGTGTAACCGGCCTGAACATTTCCGCGAAGTCCGGCCAGTTTCTGCTCTGTATCAATAAACTGCGTGAATGAACTGTCAACAAGGTCACCCTTTCCAAAGTAAGGGCCCAGTTGAAGCTGGTAATTCCAGGTTTCCTGTCTGTTGGGCAGAAAAATCCAGTTTCGGTTTTCCCACCTGAAACCTGCATAACCATTCATTATTTTTTCAAATTTTCGTGTTTCTTCAGTCCTCAATTCTTCCCTTTCAGAATCGAAAGAAATTACATATCCTGAATTCAGCTCCTTTTTTATAAAAAAGAACAATGCATCACTGTCGCTATTCATTTGTGACAGCGAATTCAGAGAAGACAACAATAAACTGAAAACAACAAAAAAAATAACAGATACGGATTTTCTCATTTTCTGAAACATTTTCAAACGACAAAATAACGAAACTTCCTGCAAACCCGAACGTACCGTGGTTAATAAAAGTTAAGTAAAATTTTTATTTGCCGGAATTGCACTATTTTGCAGTGGTAAAACCTTTGGTTACTTTTGTAGCCAAATCTGAAATAAACAAGTGATGTCGGTACACAGCGAAATAAAAAAGGTTACCACCCACCGGTTATCGGAGATGAAATTAAGGGGTGAGAAAATTGCCATGTTAACTGCTTACGATTTTAGCATGGCAAATCTGGTTGACGAAGCAGGCATAGATGTGGTACTGGTTGGAGATTCTGCCTCCAACGTAATGGCAGGTCACGAAACCACCCTGCCCATAACCCTCGACCAGATGATTTATCACGGAGCTTCTGTGGTAAGGGCAGTAAAACGGGCGCTGGTTGTGGTTGATTTGCCGTTTGGCACTTATCAGGGAAATTCGCGTGAAGCACTTAGTTCGGCTATTCGAATCATGAAAGAAACGGCTGCTGATGCTGTTAAGCTGGAAGGCGGTGCTGAAGTCATTGAATCGGTAAACCGTATCCTGTCGGCTGGTATTCCTGTGATGGGGCACCTTGGCCTGATGCCCCAGTCAATTCATAAATTCGGCACTTATACTGTTAGGGCTAAAGAAGAAGCCGAAGCTGAAAAATTGCTGTCGGACGCCAAACTTCTGGAAGAAGCCGGCTGTTTCGCATTGGTTTTGGAAAAAATACCAGCAAAACTGGGTAAACAGGTGGCCGGAGAACTTAAAATTCCGGTAATTGGTATTGGCGCCGGGTCGGGGGTTGACGGACAGGTATTGGTTATTCACGATATGCTGGGAATTACCCAACAGTTTTCACCGCGTTTCCTGCGCCGCTACCATAACCTTGCAGCAGAGATTAAAGGCGCAGTGGGGAATTATATTGAAGATGTAAAAACAACGGATTTCCCCAACGAAAAAGAACAATACTGAGGAAAGTGTGAGTTCAGAGTTCAGAGTTCAACGTTTAAAGTGGAAAGATTAAGTGGAAATACTTTACGAAGATAATCATATTATTGCTGTTAATAAGGCTTGTGGTGAACTGGTGCAGTCTGACATTACCGATGAACGTACATTGGTTGATGAATTAAAAGATTACCTGAAAAAAAAATACAACAAACCCGGTAATGTTTTCGTAGGGCTTCCACACCGACTTGACCGGCCCACCAGTGGAATTGTGCTTTTAGCCAAAACCGGCAAAGCGCTTGAACGGCTTAACCACTTGTTTTCGAAACGTAATTCAATTAACAAAACTTATTGGGCTGTGGTAAACAAACGCCCGCCAAAACACACCGACACGCTGGAACACTATCTGAAAAAAAAACAGGATAAAAACAAAAGTTATGCATATCCCCAACCGGTTCCGGGTGGAAAATATGCCCGGTTAACATATCGGCATGTGGCAAGCCTGGAGCGTTACCATCTGCTTGAAATCGATTTGTTTACCGGCAGGCATCATCAGATTCGTGTACAGTTGGGAACACAAAATCTTAAAATTAAAGGCGATCTAAAATACGGATTTCCCAGGGCCAATGACGACAAAGGAATTCATTTGCATGCGCGGAAACTGGAATTTATTCACCCGGTAAAAAAAACACTGGTAACCATAATTGCGGAGCCGCCAAATGATAAAGTTTGGAATGAATTTATAAAACTTTTTCGCGAAAACCAGTTTAGTCCAGTGATTCCGGTTTGAAAGCAAATGGCAAAAGGTTATCCACCCCCTCAAAAACCTGAATTTTCTTTTTCCCGTCTAAAATAATACGTATGGGATGTTTAAACCTCACTTCAGTTTCCACCATTGCCTGCCGACAGGAACCACATGGTTTTACAGGCCCTTCAACTAATCCCTGGCTGTTGAATGCAGTAATAGCCATCGCTTTAACCGGCACTTCAGGATAGGTGGCATTTGCATAAAACAGGGCAACCCGCTCGGCACATAACCCTGTTGGCGAGGCGGCATTTTCCTGGTTGTTTCCGCTCACTGTTTCACCATTGTCCAACAGTATGGCAGCACCAACTTTAAACCGGGAATAGGGAGCAAATGCCTTTTGCGATGCATCGCGTGCGGCCAGCACCAGTTTCTGATCACTTTCGGGTAAATCCCAAACAGTGTGGTATTCATATACGAAAATCCTCAACTCTTTCGTTCGCATACTATTGATTTTGTTCAAAAGTACAATTTTATCAAAACAATGGACGCAAATAACAGGACAAAAGCAGCAATACAGCGATATTCACGTAGATATGTTCATAAAAATACAGGTTTTTTGTGCGGAAATTACCGGAAGGAATTATTTTAGCCCCAAAATATCTGAAAACATTTGGCAATGAAGCAGGGACTCATAATAATTCTTTTGATTACTTTTGGTTTAACAACCAGGGCACAGATGACGCGGCAACAATACATTCAAAGATACCAGTTGCTCGCCATTGAAGAAATGGGAAGGAGTGGAATACCTGCAAGTATAAAAATGGCACAGGCAGTGCTTGAATCGGGTAACGGGAACAGTCAGCTTGCGCGTAAATCGAACAACCATTTCGGCATAAAATGTAAAAGTAACTGGACCGGCCAGAAGGTTTACCATGATGACGACGAAATAGGTGAATGTTTCCGGAAATACAAGTCGGTAGAAGAATCGTATATCGATCATACCAACTTTTTAATGGGCAATCCCCGCTATGCTTTTCTGTTTACACTGGCACCAAATGATTATAAAGGATGGGCAAAAGGACTGAAAGAAGCCGGATATGCCACCGCCCGGCATTACGATAATTCACTTATAAAAATAATTGAAGACAATCAGCTTTACCGCCTCGACGATAAACAAACACTGAGACCTTTGGCGGCAAACGCAAACAAAGCACCGGTAAACAAAAGAATATCTGACAGAATGACAATTAACCCATTCATCGGACGTCAAACCACTAAAATTAATAATCTCGATGCAGTAATAGCCCGTGAAGGGGATACATACGAAATTCTTGCCCAGGCAATTGGTCTTGAGTCGTGGGAGCTATACAATTTTAACGACCAGCCGGCAGGTTACCGCCCTCAGCCCAATGAGGTGGTGTATATTGAATCGAAAAACAGGCGGGCATCAAAAAACCAGCAGTTTCACACAGCTTCCGAAGGCGAAACCATGCACTTTATTTCACAAATGTATGGGCTGAAATTAAAACCGCTTTATCGCAGAAACCGTATGAAACCGGACGAACAACCCAATGCAGGAGATGTGGTTTACCTGCGAAACAGGAAACCGGCTAATTGATTTCGTGTTTTGAAAACCGAAAGAAAAAAAACCGCAATAAAACACGGTCGGTAAATAGCACAAACAAGCCGATAATATTCAGTCCAATTATCCACGAGAGATTATTGAGCAGAAATGTTTGCCATTTTTGCCAGTCGGCTTCAAGCCAGAAAAATGCCATAAAAATAAAAATGGCAAAAACACCTGTTATTGTTGCCAGGTAAACAAAAAACTCCTTAATGTATTGCTTCCAGACAAACTTTCTTCTCATTTTTTCAGCCATTCTTTCAGCAAAATTTTCGGATAATAAAAATCCGGGCGGAGTTTTCAACGCTTCATCCAGAAGGTTGTCAATCAGTATATTTTTATCATCTTTCTGCATAATCTGCAAATATATTTGTTTTCTCCAACTCAATTACTTTCTCCAGTTTTTCTTTCAGAAGTTTTCTGGCCCGCGACAGGTAACTTTTAATGGTACCCTCGGGCATTCCGGTAATTTCCTCCACTTCTTTGTAAGAAAACTCTTCCAAATGAAATAAAGTAAGTACAGTGCGATACTGTACCGGAAGTTTTTCAATCATCTCAAGCAAAACCTTTTTAGCTTCCTCTTTTTCCACCATTTTAGTCAGTTGCCAATTGTCCGAATTACCCTGCATTATTCTGTCATCTGCATCTGCCGGCAATTCAGATTTTCGTTCGTACCTCCTTATGTGCGAAATACTTGTATTGTAGGCAATAGTTGCAATCCAGGTAGAAAGCCTCGATTCACCTCTGAATTTTTCAAGTTTCCTGAAAACCTTTAAAAAAACTTCCTGACAAATATCTTCCACATCTTCCTGTTGTTTTACAACTCTTCCCACTATATGCAAAACCAGTCGCTGGTGTTTGGCCACCAGGTATCGGAAAGCATTATCATTTCCGGCTTTTATTTGCTGAATCAGTTCTGCATCATTCATAATTACCTAATCAGACTCATTCCTTTGAATAATGTTGCATTTTTTACCAACAATTTTCATGAAAGGATTTTTTGAAAACCAATCACAAAATCTTCCGGAATTGAGAATATTTTAAAAGTTCAAAAAAGTATCATATTACTGCAACATTTCTGTTTTCACCGGAGTCAAACGTTCAGAATGTCAAATTTTAAAAACAATTAATTATGGTATCACAAATTGCAGTTACGGCTATCGTTTTCTTTGGTTTATTCCACATGATGAAACTTATTGCCGACTACCTGCTTAAAAGAAAAATTATTAAAGCCGGCCACATTGACAAGGCAGGAATTCTGGAACCACAGCAGAGTGAAGAAATCAACCGCTATCCATCACTTAAATGGGGGTTGGTTGCACTTACAACCGGACTCGGTTTTATTTTCATAGAAATACTACGCCAGATTAACCCGGTATTGGTTGATTATCACAATGCAGTTCTCCCGATAGGCATTTTGCTGGTTTTCGTGTCGCTCGGTTTTCTCATCTATTTCTTTATTATGAACAGGAAAAATATGTAATGAGAAACACAAAAAGTCATATTCCGGTCAAAAACCGGAGTATGACTTTGTTCCGGCTTCCCAAAATTCTTTCTACCTTTAAAGCATGATAAGGCAGAAAGAAAAAGTTAGAATCCTCATCAGTTTTCTGAAAAAATCCTTCCTCACAGTTATTGGTGTTGCAGTAATTTATTTTGTGTTTGCACTACTGTTTTCATTTCTTCCTACCCATCCGCCAAGCCAGGACTGTAATCCCGAATTCGAAGTTTACATTGCAACCAATGGGGTTCATCTCGATATTATTTTCCCGGTTGAAAACCTGGATCCACAAATTTTACAAAAACTTGACAAATTACCTGAAACCCTTTTTATTGCATTTGGATGGGGCGATAAAGAGTTCTACATTAAAACACCGGAATGGTCGGACCTTACTTTTCCCGTTGCTTTCAGAGCGTTATTTCTGAAAAGTGAAACCGCAATGCATGTTACTTATTTGCCATGGGCACTTTCGGAGTGGAAAAAAATTCGTTTGTGCTCGTGGCAGCTTGACCGGCTGAACCGTTATATTGAAAATTCGTTTCAAAAAAACGAATATGGCAATTTTATACTATTGGACTTTGATGGCTACAGCAGGTTTGATTCCTTTTATAACGCCCAGGGAAGTTTTTCACTTTTCAGAACGTGCAATGTTTGGGTAAATGTTGCATTAAAAGAAATAGAAATAAAAACGTCAGTTTGGTCGCCATTCGATTTAGGTGTGCTTTTTCATGTTCAAAAAGAATAAAAATTAATCACCACCCTTTTTTGATTTTTCAGATTCTTTCCATTAACTTGCTGACTCTTCACATGCGGAATTTATGAAAGCAGCAGTTATTGATTTGGGCACCAACACCTGCAATTTGCTGATTGCAGAATTCATTAACCCGGGGTTCCGAATTCTGCACCAAAGCAAACAACTGGTTCGTTTGGGCGATAAAAGCATAAAAACCAGCCGTATTAGCAATGAAGCTTCAAACCGCGTAATTGAAGTTCTCTTCTCACAACAAAAAATAATTAAAAATTACCGGGTGAATAAAGTTTGTGTTCTTGCTACTTCTGCGGTTCGTGAAGCTGAAAACAAACTGGAATTCCTGGAAAAAATAAGTAACAATTCGGGGTGGATTGTGAAAGTAATTTCGGGAGATAAAGAGGCCGACCTGATTTTTAAGGGCGTTTTGCTAGCTTTGGGGGGATTGGAAAACCCTTCGGTTATTTTGGATATTGGCGGCGGAAGCAACGAACTTATTCTGGCTCATAAAAAAGAGATTCTCTGGAAAGAAAGCCAGCCAACCGGAATGGCAAGGGTTATTACCCAGTTTGCACTCTCTGAACCCTTAAAACAGGGTGAATTTAAAGTACTGAAGAATTTTTTTGAAGTAAGGCACAAAACCGCCTTTTTACAATGCCTCAACCAAAATGTAAAAACACTTATTGGCTGTTCAGGTGCATTCGATACCATTGCCGATGTTATCGACCAGGTAAATCCGGGTGAAAAACAGCGACGCCGGCAGGAAATAACAATGGAGGATTTTTTCGCTGTTTACAGGACACTCCTTGAATCGACCCGTGAACAAAGGCTGAATATGAAAGGAATGGATATGGTGCGTGTTGACCTGATTGTTCCGGCAATGGTTCTTATTGGGCAACTTATTGAAGAAACCGGGATTACGCAAGTTATTCAAACCGATTTCGCATTGAGAGAAGGTGTACTTTTCGAATTGATGGAATCTCAGGGGCATGTCGGTTTTATGTGAAACGATGTTTTTGGCATTTCCAATGGTTTTTGTAAAACACCGTTTATCCCGGTAACTATCCGGGCCGTGTCGCCCGAATCAAACTATCTGCAATTAAAAAAAGCATCATAAACAAATAGAGAAAATTAAGTTTATAGAAGGCAGGTAAAACCTTGAATCCGGTTTGAAAAAATACCGAGAGCGTGAGCGAAACCAGAAGGTAAAAAATATAAAGAATAAGAATAAAAATAAGAACGGGCTGCGTAAATACAAAAAAAAGGACAAGCAAAGCAGAAGCCACGGTTGTCAGAACCCAGGTGTACGTTATTCGTTCAATCTGTATTCCTGAAAAAATATCGGTAAGACTTGGAAGTCCCGCCAGTTTATATTGGTCACCAAAAAGCATCAGCAGCAACCAGAAATGAGGTATCTGGCCAATAAAAAAGAATGTGGCAACAATAATGATTGTTTCAGAAAAAAGGTAACCACCCGCGGCAGCCCATCCAATTAGGGGCGGAAGTGCCCCCACAAGCGAACCCGGAATAACGGCAAAAGCTGTTATCTTTTTCAATGGCGTATAAATCAGGTTATAGGAAATCAAAGTTGCCCAGCTAATTACCAGTGCAACAACAGGGTTTGTAAAAATCAAAACCAGTGATCCTGCAAGGGTATATCCAACAACAACTAAAAAACCTTGATTCGACTTTATTTTTCCTGAAGGAACAGGCCGGTTTTTAGTTCGGGGCATCAATGCATCAGTGTGTCTTTCCTGCCAGTGATTGAGCGCTCCCGATCCGCATGACATAAGAAAAACACCCAATGAAAGCCACCAGGCTTGCATATCCAGTTTACCCGATTGCAGAACGTATCCGGCAAGGGCAGATAAAGCAACGGGCAGAGAAATACGTACTTTGCCCAGTTCAGCAATAATTTTCAGGAACTGTTTCAAACCGTTTTAATTCAACGTTTTGAGATATTCGATAATGTAATCGATATCCTCCTCTGTAAGTTGTCCCTCATAGGAAAGCATTAAACCCCGGTTAAATCCGTCAACGATATCAGCATTCGGATCATAAATTGATTTTTTAATGTAATCTTCGTCCACCACAACCTCTCTCTTTTCACGTCCGGTTGTTACTGTGTGAGTGGCCCCCCATATACCTTTAAAAGTTGGCCCGACCAACCGGGTTCCATCAATGGAGTGGCAGGCAAAACAACCAATATTTTGCATTATCCGGCGTCCGGTGGCAGTGGGCGATTCAATGTCGGCAGTGGCCACCAAAGTGGTATCAGTCATCCATGACTGAAATGCGCTATCTTCCAATACTTTCACATACGAATACATATATGAATGCTGCAATCCGCAATATTCGGCACAATATAATTCAAAGGTTCCCACTCTTTGCGGTTCAAACCACATAAAATTATTCTCCAAACCCGGAACCATATCCTGTTTAACCCTGAATGCCGGAATATATAAACTGTGCAGTACATCCATTGCCACAAGATTCAGTTTAACAGGCTTGTCTTTCGGCAGATAAAGTGTGTCGGTTCTTTTGCCGTTTTCATATTCAAACATAAAATTCCACATACGTCCGTAAACCGTAACTTCCATGGCACCATCAGGTGCTTTGGTCATGGGTTTCCAGCCAGCCCAGCCGTAGTAAAACATAAGCATGGTAATTAAAAAGGGAATAATGGTCCAAACAATCTCAAGAGTTGTACTTCCTTCAATCTGCGTGGCTTTCTTATTTCTTTTTCTGTTGTATTTATAAATAAATACCAGCATTACAATTGTAAGTGAAATAAGGAAAAAGAATGCGATTCCAAGGATTAGAATGAAGGCGGCGTCAACCCCTTTCACAAAATTGGATGCTTGTGTAATTTCCGAACTATACATGGTTTTTTATCTGTATAAATAATCTAAAAAGGTAACAACTATTGTAACAACAAAAATGGCAAACACAAAAATGACCATTGAAACGATATAAGGCTTGTCGTATTTCAGGTGCATAAAATATTTTAGCACAAAATAGGATTTTACCGATGCAAAAACCAGAGCACCGGCAACAGTCAGACTTCCCAGTTCAATTTCAGTAATGGCTATCGAAAGAAGTGTCAAAGCCAGAAGTCCAATCAGCACCAGAACATAAAGCCGGTATGGTACAATATGATGTTTTTCATTTTCCATGGTTATTGATTTTAATGAATTAGATAAAACAACGGGAACAGAAAAATCCAGATAATATCTACCAGGTGCCAGTAAAGACCCGAATTTTCGAGTAATACTGACCGTTCAGCATGAACTTTCCCTTTTTGAACTTTCCACATTACCACTGCAATAAGCACAAGTCCGATAATAATATGCAGGGCATGTAATCCGGTCATTATAAAGTAAAGGCCGAAAAAGAGAATTTCTCCCTGGCTAAGCGCTTCGGTTAAATGGTCGGAACCTGGGAAAATACCGTGATCAAATTTTGCGCCCCATTCAAAATATTTGTTCACTAAAAAAACTACGCCCAGAATAAGAGTAATCCCAGTCAGGGCAAGGGTAAGCTTTTTATTCCTTTTTTGCAGCGAAGTGGTTGCCATGGCAATTGTCATACTGCTGATTAGAAGAATAATCGTGTTCACCGCTCCCACAAACGTATCCAGCTCTTCGGCAGCCAAATGAAATGCGTCGTGGTTCATGTAACGGTAAACCGCATAAATAACGAAAAGCACGCCAAACAGCAGCAATTCAGTAAAAATGAATAGCCACATTCCAATTTTGGAAGCTTCGGCGTCGTAATGGTCGTGAGCTACATGTTTTGCCTGTTCCATTGGTTTTTTGGTTTTATTCGTAATTGTAAGGTCCGTCGTTTTCGTCTATCACCGGAATTTCATCAAAATTTTCAAGCGGTGGAGGGGAAGGAACTGTCCACTCCAGAGTTTTTCCATGCCACGGATTCATTTCAGCTTTTTCTCCGTACCTTGCCGAACGCACCAAATTTACAATAATGATAACAAATCCGGTTACCAGTATCCATGAACCGAATGTGCTTAAAATATTGGGACCATGAAACTGATCGAGGTAATCGTAATACCGGCGGGGCATTCCCATCATTCCCAAATAAAACATGGGAGTATAAAGTGTTAAAAAGCCAATAAAAAATACAAGCCAGCCAATATTGGCCCATGCTTTGTCGTACATGCGCCCGAAAATTTTTGGAAACCAGTAATGTACTGCTGCAAAAAAGGCAAAACCTGTTCCGCCAAATACGATGTAATGAAAATGGGCTACCACAAAGGCGGTGTCGTGCAAATAAATGTTGGTTGCCAGCGAGCCTAATACAAGTCCGGTTAAACCGCCAATCATAAACACGAAAATAAAACTTGCTGCCCAGTAAAAAGGAGTTTGAACATTTATTGAACCTTTATACATGGTTGAAATCCAGTTAAAAACTTTTATGGCACTTGGAATGGCAACAATAAATGTTAAAAGGGAGAAATAATATTGTGCTGTGCCACTCATACCGGCTGTAAACATGTGATGCCCCCAAACCAGATAGCCCACAAAAGCAATGGCCATTGTTGAAGCGATGATGGCCTTATAACCAAAAATATGTTTTTGGGCAAACGTGGGAATGATTTCTGAAATAGCGCCCATTGCAGGTAAAATCATAATGTAAACTGCAGGGTGGGAATAAATCCAGAAAAGGTGCTGGTATAAAATGGGGTCGCCACCCAGTGCCGGGTCAAAAACGCCAACATTAAACAAACGTTCGAGAGCAACAAGTACCAGCGTAATTCCAACAACCGGTGTGGCAAGCAATTGTATCCAGGCTGTTCCGTAAAGTGTCCAGACAAACAACGGAAGTTTGGTCCACTTCAATCCGGGACAACGCATTCGGTGAATGGTAACCAGGAAATTCAAGCCAGTTAAAATGGATGAAAATCCGAGAACAAATGCCCCGAAAATTGCTGGAAGCAAATTGGTTCCGGTTTTAAAACTGTAAGGCGCGTAAAAAGTCCATCCGGTATCAGGAGTTCCTGAACCAAATAATAAGGCTGACAGCACCAGAAATACTCCGGCCACAAACATCCACCACGACAAAAGATTTAATTTTGGAAACGCAACGTCTTTTGCTCCAATCATTATGGGTAACAAAAAATTACCAAAAACAGCCGGTAATCCGGGTATCACAACCATAAAAATCATAATTACCCCGTGTACGGTAAAAGTTGCATTATATGACTGGGCATCCATCACCGTTTTTCCGGGAGCAATTAATTCAAGTTTCATGGCAAGGCCCAGCAGAACGCCAACTGAAAACATGACTGCCATGGAATAAAGATATAGTAAACCGATTCGTTTGTGGTCGGTTGAAAAAATCCATCCGAGCAAACCTTTGTATTTCCCCTTGTATGTCAGGTAGTTTGCCTCATTTGCAATGCGTGTTGAATTCATAAAAGATTCGTTTAGATATTGCTATTTCTTTTCGGTTTGAAAACCAAATATAATAATAAAATAGTTGCAAAAAACATTATCATTATGCCACCCAGTTTGGTAAAGTTCAAAACGTAAGCCTGTCCAACCGGATCGTAAGTAAAACAAAACCGTAAAACTTTATTGATGGTTGGACCGGAAAGTCCTTTGGAAGCCTCAACAATGGCCATTTTCCATTCAAAAGGTAAAAAGAACATTCCGTTCAGGTAGCGGGTGATTTTTCCTTCGGGACTTACTACCGTTAAAGAGGCTGCATGTAAAAAATCATTACCGGTTTTTTTATATTTGAACCCTGTGGCATTGGTTGCCCTGACAATGCTGGCACTGTCGCTAACAAAAAAGAGCCAGCCGTCTTTAGCCTGTTCAGCTTTTTCTTCTGAAAGCAAATTGAGGTAACTCTCCTTTTTGCGAATGCCCAAATCGATGGTTTCCCGCGGATCGAAACTAATGGTTAACACCTGGTAATCTTTTCCGGCAATCAACTCCGATTTGTCCATCACACCGGCAACTGCTTCCATCAAAGGACTGCAAATACCCGGACAACGGTAATAAACAAAGTTAATTACGGTGGGTTTGTCAATAACATCCGACAGCCAGACTTTTTCGCCGTTTTCATTTATCAGCGAAATGCTGTCGGGAAGGAATTCATCAAGGTGCTCTACTACACCAATTTCCACATCATCGGCATTTGCCACAGGGTTTATTACAGCCTGACCCTGCGCATCAAACAAAAAACCCTGGAATAAAAGCAATAAAACCAGGTTAATTTTAATATGATTTTTTAAAAAAGAGAATTTCATAAAACTTGTCCCAAAAAAAGGTTATCGTCAATTTTATCACTAAAACAAACCAATAAGTTCAATGAAAGTTTAGCACACAAAGGAATTTTTATACAGAATCTTTGCCGGAATAAAAAATTAATCAAAAAATCAGTTCTTTTTGATTTCAATTTTGAAAACCTGCCGGGTTTCCTGAGTAATTTTAAACCGGTCATCAATCCGGTGTCCAATTATCCAAACAACTTTCTGTCCGCTGCAGAGAAGCCATGTATTTTCCTTCTTATGAACCGGTATTTTTTCATCAATCAAAAAATCGCTTAGCTTTTTAAACCCGCTCATTCCCAAAGGCTGAAAATAATCACCTTGCTGCCATTTGCGAATGAGCAACGGAAATTCAAGTGTATCCATATCGAGACAGGCAATCTTTGAAGATTTAACTATTTCAAAATGGTCAGCCTGAACTTTTTCTATGGCCAGATCAAACGGAGCAAACAGTTCCATATCGTCTTTTTCAATATAAAAAATACGATTTTCAGGCTCGGACAACGGCGTTAAAAAAAGATGTTCTCTATCTTTTACCAACCGGTGGGTTTTGGAAAAAAACTGTTTGCCCGGCAAATTTTCGAGGCTTATGAAAACCTGCTGAATTACATTCGCATTGAAATTGTATGGGGTAAGAATTTCAAACAACAGTACTTTGGGAAAGGCAAACTGAAGTAAATTTTCTATGGAAACCGAGACTTCATCCCCTGCAACAGAAGTTACCCTGTTTTTCTCTTTTTGCATAAAAAAAGAAAAAACATCTTCCGCATCGCGCAGGTTTTCAATGGTTTCGGAAAGATTATTTTTGAAAGCCGGATTCAACTCTGAAAAAACCGGCAGAATGCGGTGCCGGATAAAATTGCGCTGGTAAATTACTTCGCTGTTGGTATGGTCTTCGCGAAACCCGATGAATTGAGTTCGTGCAAAATCCTCAATCTCTCTTCGGCTGACAAACAGCAGCGGCCGAATAATATGGCCCGTTTTTTCCTTGATTCCCGTCAGGCCTCGAATACCGGTTTTACGCGACAGGTTCAGAAAAAAGGTTTCCAGCAAATCATCCTGGTGGTGGGCCGTGGCAATAAAATCGTAGTTGTTTTCGGTTCGTATCTTTTCGAAATAGTTATACCGTAACTCCCGGGCAGCCATTTCAATGGAAATGCCATTCACACGGGCATAATCCTCCGTATCGAAACAGGTACTGAAAAACGGTAAACCGTGGATAAGTACCTGTTGCCGAACAAATTCCTCGTCCATATCCGATTCGCTTCCGCGAAGCTGAAAGTTGCAGTGTACCACTCCGTAATCGAATTTCGATTTTTCGAACAAATGCAGCAAAACCATACTGTCGATGCCGCCACTTACCGCCAGCAACACTTTTTGATGGGACTCAAAAAGCTGTTTTTCGTTGATATATTCAAGAAACCTGCCGAGCATAGGTTATTTTCTTTTTTTAGTTTCCGTTCGAATTCATTTTAGCAGATATACGAATTCATTGCTTTACCCGGAATTTCTGCAATATTCAGAATCACCTCCACCGCTTTCAGCATCGAAGGGATGGGAATAAACTCGAACGGCCCGTGGAAGTTGTGCCCGCCGGCAAAAATATTGGGGCAGGGCAATCCTTCGTAGGATAGCCGTGCACCGTCGGTACCACCCCGAATGGCTTTTACGTTGGGCTGAATACCAGCCTTTTTCATGGCTACTTTGGCCCGCTCCACCACATGCATCACCGGTTCAATTTTTTTCCGCATGTTGTAATATGTGTCTTTCAGTTCCATTTGGACCAGATCGCGACCAAATTCCATGTTCACCAGTTGAACAATTTCCTTCAGCAGTTTTTTCTTTTCCTCAAACTTCTCAAAATCGTGGTCGCGAATAATGAACTGCATTTCCGCTTTCTCCACATTGCCATTCAGCGTCATCAGGTGATAAAAACCTTCATACTTTTCGGTATGTTCGGGCCGCTGGGTTGGCGGTAGCATGGAAATAAGTTTATGGGCCACCAGTGTGGCATTGATCATTTTGTCTTTGGCAAAACCGGGATGCACGCTCCTGCCCTGAATAGTTATTTTTGCCCCGGCAGCATTGAAATTTTCAAATTCCAGTTCGCCAATTTCTCCGCCATCGAGGGTGTAGGCAAAATCGGCCCCGAATTTTTTTACGTCGAATTTATCGGCGCCACGGCCAATTTCCTCGTCTGGTGTAAAGCCAATACGGATTTTACCGTGCTTTATTTTCTCGGATTTTAACAGAATTTCGGCAGCGGTAATAATTTCGGCCACACCGGCTTTGTCGTCGGCGCCCAGCAGTGTGGTTCCGTCGGCAGTGATAATATCCTGTCCTTTGTATTGCAAAATCTCCGGAAATTCAGCCGGATCGATTGTAACGTTGTTTTTCAGTTGAATTGGTTTCCCATCGTATTTTTCGACGATTTGTGGCTGAACGTTTTCCCCGGCAAAATCGGGACTGGTATCCACATGGGCAATAAAACCAATTACCGGCGCTTTTTCACTGGTATTGGCCGGAATGGTAGCCATCAGGTAGCCGTTCCCGTCCAGATCCACTTCCTGCAAGCCAACTTCCTTTAATTCTGCCTCCAGCTTTTTCATAAAATCCATCTGCCTTTCAGTACTCGGGCATGTTTTACTCTCCGGGTCGGAGGTGGTGTATTCCCTGGCATAGCGTAAAAACCGCTCAACAACTTTCTTCATAAATGATATTTTTTCTTGTCTTGATACTCCATACTCATATTCTAAAAATCTGAAAAATCACACATCATCCGAATTAAACGAAAACCCCAGCCGTTTGCCGGTGGTTATTTTGGAATGGATGATTTTTTCCTGCATTTGTTCCACAGTGGCCAGTTTTACAGCATCGTAGGGTGGTACCAGCAAATCGAATTCAATGCAATAACGAATGGCTGTTTCCACAATTTGCCGGATAACTCCGGGTGAAATGGTATCAACGGCAAAACTTTTTACATTTTCTTCAGTCTGGCGTTTTCCTTCCACAAAAAAATGGTTGTCTTTATTTACAAAAATCCGAGCCACCAGATATCCCAAATCTTTTTGGCGGTTATACTTAAACGAATCAGCCAGAAAATTGTAAATGTTAATCATTCCGCAATAGGAACGAAGCGGATCATTCTGAATATATTCCGACTGAAGGATGGGGCTTTTATTGTCGAATTCGAACACATTGGAGTGCATACTGAAAATCAATAAATCGCCGCCAATTTCAAATTCCACTTCAAAAGGCCCGCGCTCCCTGAAGGCCGGTAGTACCGAAAGTGCCACCTGGTCTTTTATGATGGAATGGTAATCTTTCTCCAGTAATTTGAGTACTTTTTTCAGAATTTTGAATGTTTGCAGGGTATTGGCATACACCTTCTGCTTTACCGTAGATTTAATCACAAATGCCTCCAGCAACGATGCCCTTATTTCCTTTTCCTTCATCTCGTTCAAATTTGAACTAAAAATACATAACCTGCCGAATAATCAAAAAGAAAGCAGCCCAAAAGAGCTGCTTCCCAACAAATATTTTTTTTTGAAACTAATAGGCCAGTGCAAAAAGCACTCGTTGCTTCGAAGGTTTACCAGAATACACACATTTTCCTTCTTCCTGTTCACTTTCTAAAGGAATGCAACGGATGGTAGCTTTTGTTTCGCCTTTTATTTTGTCTTCTGTTTCTGAAGTTCCATCCCAATGTGCCGAAACAAAACCGCCTTTATTTTGAATAACCTCTTTAAATTCTTCCCAGATTTCCACTTTGGTGGTATTTTGGGTTCGAAATTCCAGCGCTTTGTTAAAAATTCCATGCTGAATATCGTCCAGAAGGTTTTCAATGTAACCGGCAATACCGTCCAGTGAAACCACATTTTTTTCGAGCGTATCGCGGCGTGCTACTTCCACGGTTCCGTTTTCGAGGTCGCGCGGTCCCATAGCCAAACGCACCGGAACACCTTTCAATTCATATTCGGCAAATTTCCAGCCCGGCTTTTTGTTGTCGCTGTCGTCATATTTTACTGAAATGCCTTTCGCTTTCAGTTCTGCCACAATTGTATCCACTTTTTCAGAAATAGCAGCCAGTTGTTCCGTTTTCTTGTAAATGGGAACAATTACCACCTGGATGGGTGCAAGTTTTGGCGGTAACACAAGACCGTTATCGTCGGAGTGTGCCATTATCAACGCACCCACCAAACGGGTTGAAACACCCCATGAGGTAGCCCAGACGTACTCTTCGCGGCCTTCATTGTTGGTAAATTTTACATCGAACGCTTTGGCAAAATTCTGGCCCAAAAAGTGCGAAGTACCCGATTGCAGCGCTTTTCCGTCCTGCATCAAAGCTTCAATACAATACGTATCAACCGCGCCGGCAAACCGTTCGTTTTCACTTTTTAATCCTTTTATTACCGGCACGGCCATGTAGTTTTCAGCAAAATCGGCGTAAACATTTATAATTTTAATGGTTTCCTCAACAGCCTCTTGTTTGGTGGCGTGTGCGGTGTGGCCTTCCTGCCAGAGAAATTCGGCTGTACGTAAAAACAACCGGGTGCGCATTTCCCAACGCACCACATTGGCCCACTGATTAATTAAAAGCGGTAAATCCCTGTGCGACTGAATCCAGTTGCGGTAAGTATTCCAGATAATGGTTTCTGAAGTGGGCCTAATAATTAGTTCCTCTTCCAGTTTGGCCTCCGGGTCAACCACTACCCCACCGTTTTCCTCATCATTTTTCAGGCGATAATGCGTAACTACGGCACATTCTTTGGCAAAACCTTCCACATGGTCTGCTTCCTTACTAAAAAAAGATTTTGGTATAAACAGCGGAAAGTATGCATTTACGTGTCCTGTTTCCTTAAACATCCGGTCTAATTGGGCCTGCATTTTTTCCCAAATAGCATAACCATAGGGTTTTATCACCATACAACCCCGTACAGCAGAATTTTCGGCCAAATCGGCCTTAATTACCAGATCCTGGTACCATTGAGAATAATTCTCACTGCGTGATGTTAATTCTTTCGCCATTTTTCTTAAATTGGTACAAATTTTGCTTTTTTGTAGTTGATTATTTAGAGTTCACAAAGAAAAGAAATATTATTGACATTAAATAAACCGGGAGGACGAGTAATGAAATCAAGATTAACAATTTTAACAATGGCAGCACTTTTTTTAGGTGCATGCACCACGGGTACTTATGTCACCAGTTCCTACACCGATGACATCTATTTTAACCCGGGAGATGTTCCGCCACCTATTGCCCTTGAAGAAACAGCGGCAGAAAGGCAGGCTGCGGAAAAATCAGCAAACCGGATGATTATCAGTGATATCAGAGAAAATGAAGAAGGTTCACAAACCATGAACAACTACATTTTTGACGGAACGGAAAGAGATGCCGATGCGCTGGTTTACAGCATGGATCAATACGATCTGTATGAAAGCGACACCACCGTTTATTACAACGAAGACGATGTAAAATATGTAATCAATAACTATTACGATGGTAGCGCTGTTGACTATGCCTACCGTATCCGTCGTTTTCACCGGCCGCACTTCTACGACCCGTTTTACTGGGATAGCTGGTATTACGATCCATTCTTCTATGATCCGTTTTATTACTCTTCGTGGCATTCACCCTACTATAGTTGGGGATGGGGAAGCCATTGGTATTCACCTTATTATAGCTGGGGATGGGGTTATTCACCCTATTACAGCTATTGGCACCGCCCATATTATGGCGGATTCTACGGAGGTTATTACGGCGGATATCCCTATTATAGCTGGTATGGATATGGTAATCGAAGATATGTTGATTCAGAAAATTACCGTTACGGTCAAAGACGTTCAACCGGAACCGGAGTACTTTACGGTAATGAGGATGGAAGAAGAACTACAACTTCCGGTGTTCGGTCATCGGCCACTACTACAAAAAGCGCACAGGATACAAGAACCCGGGTTGGAGAAACTACCCACGACGCACGCCGTGCAAGTTCCAGTTCCGGGGTAAGAAGTGCTGAATCAGCAACAAACCAGCGCTCTGCCACAAATAATGTATTAACTGAACGAAGAAGGGCAGAATCCGGCTCAGGAAGTGAATCGGTAAGAAGCAGCAGCAATACACCTTCACAGACCTATACAAGGCCTGGAAATACAACTACAACAAGAACTTACACCAGGCCGACAACCAATGCAACTACTACCCCACGGGTTGCTGCACCCTCCGGTAGGTCAGGTTCAAATTACACTGCTCCACGGTCAACTTCAACATACAACCGCACATACCGTACAAATTCAACATATAACCGGAGTTCGAGCAGCAGCAGTGCTACCAGAACGTACAGTACACCGTCATCAACCACTACCAAATCAGGAAGTACTTATCAAAGAAGTACTCCTTCGAGTAGCAGCAGCGGAAGTTACCGCAGCAGCGGTTCATCCTCATCAGGGAGTTACAGTACACCAAGTAGTTCCGGAAGTTCAAGATCATCTTCTTCCGGCTCATCATCTTCATCTTCCGGAAGGAGAAGGTAAAAGGCGGGCCGCATTGAATTAATAATTAACGAATAAGCATTTTAGCCATGAAAAGATTCATAACATTATTAACTTTAGCTTTTGCATTGCCATTTTTTGTTCAGTCACAGGATTTAGACGATGCTTTACGCTTTTCAAATTTTCAGGTTCAGGGAACTGCCCGCTCGGGAGGTATGGGAAATGCCTTTGGAGCTCTTGGCGGCGATTTCACCTCGGTAAGCATTAACCCGGCGGGACTGGGTTTATACCGTACTTCAGAACTGGTGTTTACACCTACATTCGGGCAAACACAGGTTGATGCAACTTACCGGAACAATTTAATGACCGACAGCAAATACAACTTCACATTTAATAATCTGAGCTATGTGACTGCGATGCCAACCCGGAATCAAAGTGAAACAGGACTGGTTAGTGTGAATGTTGGAATTGGGTTTAACAGGTTAAGGGATTTTAACAGCACTATGCTTGCTGGTGCGAACAACCTGGACCGGTCATTCCTGGATTACTTTGCCGATAATGCTACAGTTGGAAATTGGAGCGACTTTTACGAAAAACTGGCATGGGATGCCGACCTGCTTTTATACGACGAAGACCAGGATGTTTACTGGCATGACCTTGAAGAAGCAGGATACGGACAAAACCAGCGCAAAAGCATTTCCAGACAAGGTTATATGAATGAATATTCACTGGCAGCAGGGTTTAATTTCAATCACAAACTTTATATCGGTGCATCGGTAGGAATCATAGATGCATATTATAAAGAATCCACGGAGTTACGTGAGTGGGATACCAACAACTCCATCCCCTATTTTAATGAAATGCAGTTTGACACTTACCTGCGCACCGGAGGAACCGGTTACAACGGGAAACTTGGTGTTATTTTTAAACCCGTAAACGAACTCAGGTTAGGCGCATCCATTCATACCCCGACGTTTTTCAATTTGCGCGACGTGTTTGAAACCACAATGTATTCGTCATTAACTTATGATGATGGAACTGATACTTACAAGAAAGTCTCTCCCTATTCTGAATATGACTACGATTTGGAAACACCTCTTCGTGCTACCCTCAGTGCTGCTTATGTTATTGCGAATAAAGGACTAATAAGCATTGATTATGAATATGCAAATTTTGGATCTGCCAGTTTGAGGCGTGGCGGAGACGGTTACAATTTTGTGGATGAAAACAGTGAAATAGCCGAAGTTTACAGGTCTGTAGGTAATCTTCGAATTGGTGGTGAATTGCTGGCTACAAGCAATATAAGCCTGCGGGCAGGTTTCGAAAATTATCCTTCACCATACAACAGTCAGGCTCTTGGAACCAGTCAACCCAATGCCGATGCCAAACTGAATGTATTTTCCGGTGGCTTGGGTTACCGCACCGGTGGCTTTTTCTTCGACATTGCCTACCGGTACACTACCGACACAAAATACGATTTACTTTATCCGGCGCCACCAACCAATTTTTACCAGATGCCGGAAATGGCCGAATTTAAAACGACCAGAAACAATGTGATGTTTTCGCTCGGTTTTAAATTTTAGACAATTCCTATTAAATATTTCAAAAGGCACGAATCCTGTATTCGTGCCTTTTTTCATTAAAAAAACACATAATCAACACCTTAAACAAACCATATTAAAATTTTAAATTCCCCTGCAAAAAGACTTAAATTCTTATTTTTGTATTTTTAATTTCAATAAGCTAAAAACCATCTTATGTGGATCACGATTGTCTTAATCCTGTTTTACCTCCTGATGCCTGTTTTGCTCATCTATCTTTGTAAAATATCCAATACACTCAACCGCGTTGGCGCCGTGGTTTTGGCATACGCTGTTGGCCTTGTTCTGGGCAACATCGGACTGCTGCCAACCGCCAGCGATGCGCTCATCCAGGTATTAGGCGGAACACGAACATTTTTGCCTGAAAATGAACTTCAGGAATTTATGAAAACTCCCGGATTTACAGAGAGCGACCTGACCTACAACCAGATAGTTCAACTTCAGGAATCGATAATGAATTACAGCATATTGTTAGCCCTGCCGTTAATGTTGTTCTCACTGCACTTAAAAAAATGGTTGAAAAATGCACGAAACACACTGCTTTCGCTGGTGTTGGCCATGGTTTCGCTATTGGTAGCCATTTTCATCGGGTATTACCTGTTTGCCCACAACATTACCGAATCGGCAAAGGTTACCGGCATGCTCATTGGCGTTTACACCGGCGGAACACCCAACCTGGCTGCCATAGGAAGAGCTTTAAATGTGAGTCCTGATATTTTTATTCTCACCCACACCTACGACCTGATTATTGGTTCGGTGGCGCTCCTTTTTCTGATGACCATTGCCCAGCGTGTGTTCAATATATTTCTCCCCCGCTCGGGTGTAATCCGAAAGGCAGAAAATGTGATGCAGGTTGAAATTGAAGAAGATGATGCCCATCTGGAAAACTACGATGGGTTGTTTCAGCTTAAAAACCTGTCCGATATAGGAAAATCGCTGTTTTATGCTTTGATCATTTTTGCTGTAGGGGGAAGCACCATATTCTTTGTTCCCAAAGAGGACCAGGTGCTGGTAATTATTCTAACCATTACTACACTTGGTATTTTGGCCTCGTTGTTAAAACCGGTGAATAAGTTGAAAATCAGCTTTCCGCTGGGAATGTATTTTATTATTGTGTTCTGCCTGGCACTTTCGTCGATGGCCAATCTCCGGGAAATGTTTCAGATTGAATTTCTCGAATTGTTTTTATACGTTTTATGGGTTGTTTTTGGTTCGATGTTCATTCATGTGGGACTGGCCCGCATTTTTAAGGTCGATACCGACAATACGATTATTGCCATTACAGCGCTCACCTACTCTCCACCATTTGTGCCGGCGGTTGCGCTTGCCCTCAAAAACAGGGACGTAATCATTGGCGGACTTACCATTGGAATTTTAGGATTTGCTTTTGGGTCGTACCTGGGAATTTTTATTGGGAAAATACTGTAGTACTTATTTTTTTCCCAATTTGTTAAGCAACAGTTCCCTGTAATTCAAACTAACCGGCAATTTATTTTCGCCAATTTTAACTGCATTTCCTTCAAGGTATTCCACTTTTGACAACTGGATAGCATAGGATTTATGAATCCGTTCAAATAAATTTTCAGGTAGCCGCTCCATAAATTCTTTCATGGTTCCATGAACCATCAATGATCTTTCGCTGGTCATAAACTTCACATAATCGCCCTGAGCTTCAAGGTACAGGATATTATCGAACTCAATACGATAATCTTTTTTATTGGCGCGTAAAAGAATATGATCATTTTTGCTTTCAGCATTTTTTTTAATTCGTTCCAGTACTCTGTTTATTGTTTTCCTGAAACGCTCAAATGAAACAGGTTTTACAAGGTAATCAACGGCATCAACCTCAAAACCTTCCAAAGCATATTCGGGATAAGCCGTTACAAAAACAAAAAGCGGTGGTTCCTTCAGACTTTTCACAAAGCCAATTCCCGAAAGCCGGGGCATATTAATGTCGAGAAACAACAAATCAACCGGTTGTGTTTTCAAAAATTCTCCGGCTTCCAGAGCATCGCTGCATATTCCGGTTAAATTCAATTCAGGACAGGCGTTTACAAAATCTGCAATCACTTCCTGCGAAAGCGGTTCATCGTCAATAACCAGGCATTTTATCTGCATATCAACTCATTTGAATCTGTAAATTTACCTCAAATTTTTCATCGTCATCTGAAACTTTCAGTGAATGTTTTCCGGGATATACCAGTTCCAACCGTTTTTTTACATTTTCTATTCCAATGCCTTTGTATTTTGAATCGGCAATTTCAACATTTTCCCCCTTATTATTTTCAATACAGAAAAACAGAAACTGGCCCGTAGTTTCTATTCTTATTCTTACATAAGAATCATTTTTGCCGCCTTTTAGACCGTGTTTGAAACTGTTTTCAACGAAGGGAAGAAAAAGAAGCGGGGCAATCCTTTTTTCTTCAATTTCTCCTTTAATTTCCAATTTAATTCTGTCTGGCTCCACGGAACGCAAATTCTGAAGTTCTATATAGTTTTTTACCATTTCAACTTCTTTTTCCAACGGTATAAATTCAACATCCGACTCGTAAATAATGTGTCGCATTAAATCGCTTAACTGTACAATTTTTTCGGGAACAAGAGGTGATTTTTTTCGTGCCAGGCTGTAAATGCTGTTAAGCGAGTTAAATAAAAAATGCGGATTCAGCTGCGATTTCAATGCTTTAAGCTCGGCAGAAGTCTTTTCCTTTTCAAGCTCCTGCACCTGAAACCAACTGCGGGCAAGGTGCAAAAGTCCCGACGCCGAAAGGTAAATGACAAAAAACAATGAAATATCCCAAAAACTGTAATAGGCGATAAAATAGTAGCCCGGAAAGATATGATCGATCCAGTGATTAAAAAGAAGAAAATAAAATCCAATCCCCGGCAAAACAACAAACAATACGGACAACAGATAAATCAGAAATCTTCCTTTTTCAAAAAACAGGGGAAACGATACCTTGAGATTAAGATAAACCACAAGGAAAAGAGGAAGATGAAAAATAGCGGTGTATATTAAATCAATCTTCTGAATTTCAGCAGAAACTTTAAGAATATTTATCAAAATGAGGTACGAAAGGCTCCAAAACAGGATGTGCTGTAAACTCCTGTTTTTCAACAATCTGCCTTTTCCGTTTTTTGTTTTGTAAACCATTTACTTCCGGTTTAAAACAGCTTTCAATCCATTCTCAAAGGCTTTTTCATCATCAACATATTTACTAACAAACTTTTGCAACTCAGCTGGTTTGGCCGTGAGCAGGATAATATCGCCGTTGTTTTCGTGATGAATCCTTATCCGGTTTTTTTTCAGTAAATCCTCCAGCCATTCCTGGTCAAACCATTGAATTTCCAGTTTGTTTTCTTCAACCTTTAGCTTTGCAAAGGTATGCACCGGTATGATATGGAAATTTTTCAGAAAAAAATTATCGTCAAATTTCTCCAGATAAAAATCGAGAAAATAATTTTCTCCCAGTTTTATAACATGAACAGAAAATTCAGAGGAATCCTGGAGTTCTTCACCCTCATATTTTTGAGTTAAAACATACGAGGTACTGTCTGTATTTTCCGGAACTTTTTCGCCTTTGTACGCATATTCAAAATACCATTCAGTACCATCGCCATCTAACCATTTACCCAGCAGAAGCGTATTTGGAAACAAATCTTTTTCGGTATAAAGCGGATAGAAGGAATAAACTACGCACCCCGAAATAAAAATAAACAAGGCAACTGACAAAAGAACTTTTACCGTTTTCATCTTATTAATTTTTAAAATTCATGTTCAAATTTATGAATAACAAAACCAGCCCACGAATTTTTTCGATGAGATATTGCTTTTTGTCGTTGAGATTGAGAATGAAAGTATTACTGGATTCCTGCAGTTTTTTTACAAATTCTCCATAAAATACCTGCTCACTTTTTCCATCAGGTGCAAACGGTCTTTTCCCCTCACATTGTGCGGATGTGTGGGATACACAAAAAAATCGACCTGTTTGCCCTGCAATACACATTCGCGTAAAAACTGCATGCTGTGCTGCATTACCACTACATCGTCCTGCACCCCGTGAATCAGCATTAACTTGCCATCAAGATTCGATACGTGGTTCAGCATATTGGTTTCGCGGTATCCTTCCGGGTTTTCCTGTGGACGGTCCATATAGCGTTCGCCGTACATTATTTCGTACATGCTCCAGTCAACCACCGGACCGCCGGCCACTCCGGCTTTAAAAACCCCGGGATGGCGCAGCATCATGTTCAGCGTCATAAATCCGCCGTAGCTCCAGCCATGTACCCCAATTCGTTCTGCATCAACATACGGCAGCGTTTTCAGGTATTCGATGCCCTTCATTTGGTCTTCGGTTTCCAAAACGCCCAGTTGGCGGTGAACAGCCGTTTCAAAATCGCGACCGCGGTTATTGGTACCCCGGTTGTCCATGGTGAATGCGACATAACCCTGCGACGCCATGTAATACTGCCACCAGCGGGCAGAATTGTGCCAGCTTTTGTCAACCAGTTGTGAGTGCGGACCACCATACACATAAACAATAACGGGATATTTTTTTGCCGGGTCGAAATCTACCGGTAATATCAGCCTTCCGGCTAATTCGGTTTCGCCGTCAGCCGACTGAATGGGAACCAGTTTGTTTTCGCCTAAAACATAATCTTTCAGCGGGTTTTCAGCCAAATGCAAATTCCGGCGAACTTTACCGCTGGAAGAAATCAAATCGGTTTGTGAAGAAATTTCAGGAGCTTTAAAATCATCAATCAGCCAACTACCGCCGGGACTAAGTTTACCATTATGAATACCTTCAATTTCCGTTAGTTTTTCCATTTTATCCGATTTCACCTCAATCCGGTAAAGGTACTTTTCCAGCGGACTTTCTTTGGTCGCCTCCACAAACAGGTGTTTCTCTTTTTCATCAAATCCCAGAATTTTCGTTACCTCCCATTCGCCTTTTGTAATTTGCCGGACAAGTTCGCCGCCGGTGTTGTATTTGTACACATGAAACCAGCCGTCTTTGCGGCTCAGCAGATAAAATTCGTTTTCGTTCACTTTTGAAAACTGAATGGGATAAAGCGGTTCCACATATTTGCTGTGGGTTTCTTCGAACAGCGTTCTCACTTTATCACCTGAAGCCACATCGTAACAGTTCAGGTGCATGTGGTCCTGCCCGCGGTTTAGTTCGGCAAGGTAAATGTATTTTTCGTCGGGCGACCACGCCAGGTTGGTCAGGTAATGTTCCGGGTCATCACCCGTTTTCAGGAATTGGGTTTCTCCTGAAGAAATATTGTAAACGCCAATTGTAACATGCTCGCTGTCCATGCCAGCCATGGGATACTTAATGGAATTGTGTTCGGCCACACGGGCCATGTAATCTACCAGCGGATAATCGGAAACCATCGTTTCATCTTTGCGGTAAAAAGCGATGAAATTTCCTTTTGGTGAATTGAAAATTCCATTGGTAATGCCAAATTCGCTGCGGTGAACTGTTTTCCCGTTTACGATGCCGTTTCCACCATCAGTTGTAATCTGAACCGTTTTTTCGTTTGGAAAAGTGACAAACAAATCGTCATTTACGGTATAAGCCACAAATTTTCCCGGATGGTTAAATACGGCATTTTCAGCTTCCGCCGGAAGTTCTATTTCATAAACCAGCTTTTTTTCTTCCGGATTAAAAATGAAATACCAACTATTGTTTTGAACCATCAGCAATTTTCCTTCAACCCAGGAATAGGAGGGAAAATGTCGAAACACTTCGTTATTGCCTTGATTCAAAAAGGTATTTAACTCTTCGCGGGTAATTAAAGATGCCTTCTCCCCTTTTTGGGCCTTTTCTGCCCACATGGTGTCGTTTTTCACATAAGTAAAAACCTCATCGTTCTGCCAGGCAAGTCCTTCCATTGACTCGGGCCGTAAATACGAGAATCCGCCCAGAATGGCGTCTTGAAGAGACATTTGCTTTTGTTGTGCAACCAGTTGAATTGACGCAATCAGCAGTATGAAAAGAAACACCTTTCGCATATCGTTAATAATTTTTCGGTTTTGAATGGCGAAAATAGCGAAAGCAATCGGTGTGAAAAAGAAAAAAAGAACAGGGTATTCAAAAAACAGAAAGGGTTTCCATTCCTCATGGCAAAAACCTAAATTTGTACCTTAACAATTTGGCCGTTTTACCATTTAACAATTTGACAATTTAACCATTTTACAATTTCACAAATGACCAAAAACATTATTGTAACCGGCGGCGCTCAGGGAATCGGGAAAATCCTTACACAACACTTGCTGAAAGAAGGCTTTTATGTTTCCGTATTTGAAATTGACATTGAAGCCATTGAAGAGTTTCGGTTAGAAGAAACCTCAGAAAAACTAGCTTTTTTTCAATGCGATGTTTCAAGTGAAAACGAAGTGAAAGAAGCTATAAAAAATTCTGCTGAAAAATATGGCCGCATTAACGGACTGGTAAACAACGCAGCCATCCTAAACAACAAACCGTTTACCGAACTTACCCTGGAAGAATGGCAACGCGTGATTGATGTCAACCTTACCGGAACCTTTCTGTGCGCCAAACATGCAGCTCCGTATTTGAAAACAGCCAACGGAAGCATCATCAACCTCTGTTCCACCCGTGCGTTTCAGTCGGAACCTGACACCGAAGTATACTCGGCCAGTAAAGGCGGTGTTTATGCCCTCACCCACGCACTGGCTATCAGTCTGGGACCTGAAATCAGGGTGAACTGCATCAGCCCGGGATGGATTGATGTTTCAGGAATCCGAAAAAAATCGGAAGCCAATCCCTACCAAATTACCGAAGCCGACAAAAACCTACATCCAGCCGGGAGGGTTGGAAACGGTGCCGACATTGCACGTATGGTTTTGTTTCTGCTCAACCCCGAAAACAGTTTCATCACCGGCCAGAATTTTGTGGTTGACGGCGGGATGACGAAGAAGATGATTTATGTGTAACCTAAATTCGTTTGATTGAATACAAAAAAAACTGACAGGCAAAAAATCCGGCAAATTGGCTACCGAACAAAATTCCTGCAAATCTCCATCACCTTCTCAAACTTCTGAGGAACCGGCGAAACAAATTCCTTCCGGGATTGAGTTTCGGGATGAGTGAATTCCAGCGATGATGCATGAAGGAGCAACCGGTTAATGCCGGTTTTTTCGGTAATAATTTTATTCAGCGTAAAATCGCCGTGATGGGAGTCGCCAACAATATCGAACCGGTTTTTGGCAAAATGCTGTCGAATCTGGTGCCAGCGACCGGTTTCAGGAGTTATTTCAACAAGGCTCAATACAATATTGGTTTTCTCTTTGTATGAAATATCCGTTTCAAACGAACGCAGTGTTTTGTAGTGTGTTACAGCCGGTTTTTTAAATTTCGACTTCTTTTTCACCAGCACCTTTTCGTCGAATGTGCCCTCGCCCGGATTTCCCTGAATCACAGCCACATACTTTTTCGCCACCTCTTTGCGTTCAAACTGCAAAGTGAGTTCTTTCGCCATTTCCGGAGAAAACACCAGCACCATCACTCCGCTGGTTTTTGCATCGAGCCGGTGCACATTGTAAATCCATTTGCCGGTCACATCGCCCAGTAGTTTGGTCAGGTAAGGCGCATCGTATGGCATAAAATCGTTTTTATGCACTGCCAGTCCAAACGGTTTGTCCACCACGATAATCTGGTCATCCTGGTACAGAACCGGTATTTCAAAATTGTTTTCCACTGATATTTTTTAGGTTATTGTTCCACGCGTTTCCCTATCTTTGTTCAACTGCAACATCGAAACATGGGCCAAAGATCTGAAAATATTGTTATTCTGATACTTTCTGTATTGATTTTAGTTTCGTGTGGTGTAAATAACCGCAAAGAAACAGAAGATATCATAATTCATTTTGAACAAAATAATGTTCCTGACAAACGCGAGACTGTTTTCGATGTGGAAGCTTCGTTTCATAAAGGGAAAGTGGTGTTACAAGGTGAAACCGATAATACGAACCTGAAAAATGAACTGTTAAACCAATTCCAAGCTTTTGAGATAGTTGATAAAATTTCACTTCTCCCCGACTCCACCGTTGGAGAAAAACCGTATGCGCTGGTAAATGTTTCTGCTGCCAATTTCAGGGCAACTCCGCGGTATTCTTCGGAACTGGTTACCCAGGCATTACTGGGAACTCCGGTTAAAATTCTGAAAAAACAAGGCGGCTGGCATTTGGTGCAAACACCCGATCGCTACATATCGTGGGCGCCGTCGGGCGGAATTTTTCCGGTTACTGAAACCGAACTTCAAAACTGGCGGCAAACCGAACGGGTTATTTTCACAGGCTCGTTTGCACAAATTTTTGATACGGAAAGAATGGAAAATCCTGTTGCCGATGTGACTATGGGCGGCATTCTGGAATTGCTGGAACAGCGATGGAATTACGTCAAAGTGCGGTTTCCCGACGGACGGGAAGGTTTTGCCGCTCCGCAAAACTGGGTTTCCTTTTCTGAATTCAGGGAAACCATCCGGCCCGATAGTGCTTCAGTTGTAAATTTAGCTCAAAAATTAAAAGGACGTCCCTACCTTTGGGGCGGGACTTCGGCCCTGGCCATGGATTGCAGTGGGTTCACCAAAATGATTTATTTTATGCACGGAATCATTCTCGCCCGCGATGCTTCGTTGCAGGTACGGCACGGAAAACCAGTTAATCCGGGTGATTCATTTGAAAATCTGCAACCCGGCGACCTGCTTTTTTTCGGGCAGAAAGCAAATGAGGCACAACCGGAACGAATTACCCATGTGGCCATTTCGAAAGGAAAAACAGAGTATATTCACGCCGCCGGAAAAGTGGAGGAAAACAGTTTCGATCCTGAAAGTGAAATATATTCAGAATATCGAAAAAATACGTTCATCAGTGCCCGGCGGGTTATCGGGTCGGAAGGAACAGAAGGGATTTGGTGGGTGAAAGAGCATCCATGGTACTGAGGGAGTTTCGGGTTCACCCTTTGAAAATAATGCAAAGCATTAAATCGCAGATTTATTTCACAAGGTAAAGTTCAGAGTTTCGGGTTAAATGAGTTTAAGGTTTCAAGAAAATGGGTACGAACAGAAGAAATTTTTTAAAAAATACGGCATTATTTACAGTGGGTGGTTTAGCGCTGCCCCGGTTAACTTATTCGAATATGAAAGGAAGATTTCCTACACCGGGTTTAAAACTGACGTTTGAACCCTATGATTTGCAGTTGAAACATGTGTTTACGCTGGCCAACAGTTCACGATCCACCACACCGGTAATGCTAACCAAAATTGAATGTGAAGGGTTTACCGGTTATGGTGAGGCCTCCATGCCGCCTTATCTGGGTGAATCGCAAAAAACAGCGGGAAGGTTTTTAACGGCGCTTAACCTGACTCAGTTCACCGACCCGTTTCGTATGGAGGAAATTCTGGAATACGTGGACGAGGCAGCACCCGGTAACACGGCCGCCAAGGCATCAATTGATATTGCCCTGCACGATTTGGTGGGGAAAATAATGGGGCAGCCGTGGCATAAAATCTGGGGGTATTCACCGGAAAATACGCCCAATACCTCTTTCACTATTGGAATGGATGAACCGGATGTGGTGAAACAAAAAGTGGATGAAGCTGCACCCTATAAAATTCTGAAAGTTAAACTGGGCGGCCCCAACGACAAGGAGATGGTTGAAACAATCCGATCGGCAACGAATAAACCACTTTGTGTGGATGTGAACCAGGGATGGGACAACAAAGAGGAAGCGCTTAAAATGATACACTGGCTGAAAGAAAAAGGCGTTGAATTTGTGGAGCAACCGTTGCCCAAAAACCGGAAAGACGATCACGCCTGGCTGACGGAACGTTCGCCACTGCCCATCATTGGTGACGAAGCCATTCAGCGGCTTTGCGATGTGCAGGAGGCCGTGGGTGTTTATTCGGGAATCAACATCAAGCTGATGAAATGTACCGGCATGCGCGAAGCCCACAAAATGATTAATCTGGCACACGCCAGCCACATGCGGGTAATGATTGGCTGCATGACCGAAACTTCGTGCGCCATTTCAGCAGCCGCCCAGCTTGCACCACAAGCCGAATGGGCCGATCTGGACGGCAACCTGCTCATTTCCAACGACCCGTTCGAAGGAGTAAAAATAGTGAATGGAAAGATTACACTTATTGATAAGCCGGGGATTGGGATTAAGTAGACATGAACCAATAATCTTCTTTGGTTGTTCTAATCCTGAAATGAAAACAATTATTACCATATTATTTTTTGCTGTCACCTTTACTGCCTGCGGACAGGTTCAGGAAAAGGCTGAGGCGAAGTCAAAAGCTGAGGTAAAAAAAGCAGGAATAAAGGAGGACGGAAAAATGAATGAATTTAGGCAATTAACAGAATTTGAAGAATACGTGATTATCCATAAAGGGACTGAACGTCCGTTTACCGGTGAATACAATAACCACAAAGGAAAAGGCACTTACGTATGTAAACAATGCGGTGCTGCGTTGTATAAATCATCGGATAAATTTGAATCCAACTGCGGCTGGCCCAGTTTTGATGATGAAATTGAAGGTGCGGTAACCAAAACCCCGGATGCCGACGGACGCCGGACCGAAATCACCTGCAACAACTGTGGCGGTCATCTGGGTCATGTTTTTTACGGCGAGCGTTACACACAAAAAAACACACGGCACTGTGTGAATTCCGTTTCGCTTGTCTTTGTACCGGAAGAGAAATAAAGATTTACCATAAAAACGCAAAAACGCTCATAAAATGTTATTAAAACTACCGCCACAATCCAAACATCTGTAACGGGCATTTTTAAATACTTTATCCAACGGAAGATTACTAACAAACAGTGCTACAGCGATAACCGATAAAAAAACCTGTAGTCTTTTTCTCAGGCTCAATTTCATTTTTATCTTTTCGGAACCGCAGATCGGACAAACAATCATATTTTTTACGTCCGATATCTCACCTGTCTCAATAAGAATTTCCCGAACCCGCTCCAGGTCAGATTCCGGCACCTGCAATTCCACCGTAAATGAAGGAATGTAATTGATTACCTGGGTTGTTAGTTCATTTTTCAACCGGCATTCAATCCCTTCCGAATCCAGCCGGCTTTTTAAAACCGATAAATCAGACAAATAATGCGATTCTTTGATGGTTACAAATTTCATAAAAATTGTTTTAATCAAGCTTAAAAATTCTTTCCATCAACTGCCATTTTTCATCGGCGGAAGCCTCAGCCGAAGTTTTCTGAAACCGGGAAACAAACGCTTCCCACTCTGCCTGCCGTGGCTTTGATGCCAGCACTTTCATGGCTTTGTCGTGGTCAAAATCAGGGACAGTGTCCATAATCATAAACAGTTGCATTCCCTGAATATAAATTTCCATATCCACAATTCCCACTTCTTTCATCCCCTGTGTAATCTCAGGCCAGACTGCCCCCGGAGCATGAACCTTCTTGTACTCTTCAATCAGTTTGGGATCGTCTTCCAGCTTTAATGTTTTGCAGTACCTTTTGTAATAAGCCATATCATTTTTGTTTGAATTCCAGTTTCGGATGTACTTTTATGGTGCGGTAACCGTATATGGCTATGACCACAAAACTAATAAATGGTAATACAAACGAAATATTAACCGCCGGCATTGAACCGACTGTTCCCAAATCGATAATAGCGCCCTGCAACGGTGGCATTAACGCACCGCCAACAATGGCCATAACCAGACCTGCAGCGCCAATGGTAGCGTCATCGCCCAGGTTTTCGAGTGCAATACCGTAAATAGTGGGGAACATGAGCGACATAAATGCTGATGTTGCAACAAGCAAGTAGAGTCCCGCCATCCCCTGTATCAGAATAACCCCGGTTATGGTAATCATGCCGCCAATGGCAAAAACCATAAGCAATAACCGCGAATTAAGGTATTTCATCAGCATGGTACTGATAAACCGGCTCGAAAGAAAAATAACCATCGCCACAATATTATAATTCTGAGCCGTGGCTTTGGGAATTCCCAGATTATCGGCATAATGAATAATAAATGTCCAGCACATGATTTGTGCTCCCACGTAAAAAACCTGCGCAATCACTCCTTCGCGGTATTTTACATTTTTGATTAGCCTTTTAAAGGTATCTGCCGTTTTGATGGTGTGATCGGCACCGGCACGTTGGGGCATTTTTGCCAATAAAATAACAATAAACATGGCAATAACCACAAAACCCAGAATGATGTATGGATCGCGGATAACAGCCAAATCGTGTGTGCGGATGGTCGCTTTTTCGGCTTCGCTTAGCGTTGTATAAATCAAATCACCCGCTGCATCACGTTTGTCCGATTCCAGTGCCGAAAGAATAAAATTGGAAGCCACAAACATTCCCAGTAAGGAACCCATTGGATTAAACGACTGCGCCAGATTAAGCCGTCGCGTAGCCGTTTCCGGCGCTCCCATCGATAATATATACGGATTGGCCGTGGTTTCAAGAAATGCCAGTCCGAAAGTTAAAATGTAAAGCGAAACCAGAAAAAAACCGAAAATCTCAAACTGCGCTGCCGGAAAAAACAACAACGCACCCACTGCATAAAGTGCCAGCCCCATTAAAATCCCTTTTTTGTAACTGAATTTTTTCACAAACAGTGCCGCAGGAATGGCCATGGTGGCATATCCACCGTAAAAGGCAAACTGCACCAGCGCAGCTTTTACGTTGGAAATTTCCATTACGGTTTGAAATGCAGCCACCAGCGGATTGGTAATATCGTTGGCAAACCCCCACATGGCAAACAAACTGGTAATTAAGATAAAAGGCAGCAACACCTTTTTCGAGACAACAGGCTTTTTCGGTTCTTTCATTCTTTTACAGATTAATCAATAATTTTTAAAAGGCTAAAGGTGTAAAAATATCTATTTCGGAATAACCTGTACCTTCCTGTTTCGAATTTATTTTAATGAAATTATTTCCACTTTCCCCATTAATCCCGCCTCTTTTACCTCCCAATCCGAAGCGTCGAACGGCACGTATTCAATGTTCACAAAATTGATGTCGTGGAATTTTTTCCAGTTCACGCCGCGGATATCCAAATCACGGATACGATTAGCTGCTACGTTGGTAACCTCCACTTCAAGCAAGTTTTTCCCTTGCTGCAGATTATCCACTTTTATTTTAAAAGTGGGCCCCAGGAGTGCACCAAAATCCTTTCCGTTTAATTTTATACGGGCACAATCTTTCACTTCGCCAAGGTTAAGCAATCCCTTTGATGTTTCATTTTCCCAGTCAAATTCAACGGAATAACGGGCTGTTCCTGCAAAACGGGATGTTTCGTCACTACGCAATTCAGTCCATGAAACCAATTTATCTGTTGTAATTTCGCCCGGAATAACCGGTCCGCCTTCCACAAAAGTGATTTTCCACAATCCTTCAATTTCCTTGCTTTCTGTTTCAGGTTTTACATAACTGAAATCTGCTGCGTCGGTTTTCCTGTTGGTGCAACGAATAAAAACCACTCGTTCAGGTTCCAACTGAATGCGCACCGAATTTCCCTGGTTGTCAGCTTTTGCAATTTCACCGGTTTCAGGAAAATAGAAAAGATAAGATTTCGCTATGGTGTTCAGCTCCACCCGCACATCCAGTGGTTTAGTTCCCATATTGAAAACCATGTACCAGTCTTCGCCATTCCGTTTCATTTTCAGGTATTTAAAACCTTTTTCGGAAAGCGATTTTTCTGCAGAAATTCCTGCATTGTCAAGCAGTTCAAAAACATCTCCCACATAATTTTTCAAATCAGCAGATGATTTCAAACCTGCCAGTTGGTTTTCTCTTTCTTTCAGATTAAACATTCCCGGAACGCTTTCAGGAAGTTGTTTTTCGAAATAAACTTTTCCTCCTTCCGAAATAAATTCAACCAGTTTTTTCATGGTTTCCACCGGAATGTATTTTGTTTCCGGGAGCAAAATTGCTTTGTACTGAGCTTTTCCCTGAGTTACAATTTCACCATTTTTCGTTTGACATTTCAACAGTTGTTTATCTGAAATATAATCAAATGAATAACCATCATCCAGCAGATTTCCCACAAGTTTGTCAAACGGATAATCATGGAACCAGCGTGAATTGTCACCGCCATCGATATTCAGGTTGTTAAACAGCCGGCCTTCGCTGGCAGTCACATCGTAATACGGCCAGTAAACCAGCAGGTCGTTTTGCGGATTGGATTGCTGCAAAATGGTTTGCGCGCGTTCAATGTATTTGAACAACGCCGGCATTTCGTGCCAAAACGGATTGCGGTTATTCACCTGTGTGGAAGCATAAAACAGCCAGCCCGGCCATTCGGCATCGTCGGGCGAATAACAGGTTCCGTGAAAAAACATGTGGTTGACACCGGCCAGAAAAAACCGGTTGGTAGCCCGTATCATATCTGCAGGGGTAACCGTCCAGTGGTCGTCGAGCCAGGTATAACTTTCGGAAGAAACCAGCTTTTGTCCGGTAACATGGGCAGCCGACGACGCAAATTTATTGACCAGAATATCAGATGAACCAGGTGCTACTCTGCGGAAAATTTCTGTTTCGGGAATGTCGCAGGCAGCATACAAATCGAGAATATTGCCCGGTGAACCATGTGCCTGATTGCGGTTCATGCTTCCATGCCGGTTTGCCCATCGGGTCATCGGTTGAATAAACGATTCGAGCACCAAATCCGACAGGGTTTCACGGTAATCTGATTTTACGCGGGCAATGATTTCGGCGTCTTCGTAATCGCCTGCCAGCACATGCAGGAATTCTGCCAAATCGTAGCCACGCCGGTTTTTAAATTCTTCGGTAAAATGTGTGGTGAAATCGCCGGTGTATTCAAACGAATCGTGAAAAAAGCAGCGTAACATTCCATCTTCAATACCGAGCCGTTGCCAGAACTCGTTGAGGTACCATTCGGTTATTTCGTCATTAAACGTGTCAATCGCCCAGCCCGTTCCACCTTCGGAAGCCCGTTTCACCATGTCGCGGTTTTTAAGCCGTTCAGCAAAATATACGATTCCGGTTGAAGGGGCAGTGAATGAATCATTCGGGTTAAGAACCCTCACCTCGTCCATTTCATTAACAAAAGACATTGCCGCAGCCATTTTAATTTCTGCTGGCAGTTGAAAATTTTGTCCGCCAGTAAGTTTAAAGCTGTGCATGCGCAACGACCAAAGTCCATTTTCCTCGGGAACAAACGGTCCGCCGCACCGCCAGCCACTTCCTGGAGGCAGGTCCACACCCATTCCCAGTTTGTTGGCTTCTTCGATGGTGAATTTCAGCATCTCAGAAAATTCAGGCGAAAGGTATTCGATAAACCGTTCTTCCTCTCCCTGAACACCGTAAATGGATGTGATTTCCACGCCACCAATTCCGGCACCGGCCATTTCCTCTAACTCACGCTGAATATTTTCATTGTCAACCGCGTTGCCCGGCCACCACCAGCGCGTCCAGGGTTTTGATTCCTGTGTTGATTCGGGCCATACAACATTTTCCTGTTTACATGCGCCAAAAAAAAGGATAAAAACGAATAAAAAAGCGACTGGTTTAGTTTTCATTGTAATCGAATTTTTCATGAATTTTAAACAACTTGTTCAGTTATTTTTGCCTAAAATAGATAATTCCATTCAAATTCGTAATTTTCAAAAACAGATTTATTAGATTAGCAGAAATAAACCAATGGCAATTCAGTTTCATTCTAATCATTCAAAAAATGAATTCAAGAAGAAAATTTCTGCAAAAAACCCTGATGCTTTCACCCCTCGTGATTTGGCCAAATTCCCTGGTTAACCTTTTTCAGAACGAATTACCCAATGTTCTGATTCTGGGCGATTCCATTTCAATTGGATATACACCGTTTGTTCAGGAATTTCTGAAAGGGAGAGTAAACGTATTTCGGCCCATGCTGGAAAACGGGAAACCTGAAAATTGTGCCGGAACAACCAACGGAATGGAAAATATTGACCGCTGGCTGGGTGGCAAAAAATGGGATATTATCCATTTCAACTTTGGCCTGCACGACATTAAACATGTTGATCCGGTTACCGGAGAAAACAGCCAAAATCCAAAACACCCGCAACAGGCAAACCGAATACAGTACAAAAAAAATCTCGAATTCATTGTTGAAAAGCTGAAAGCCACTGGTGCTAAACTTATATTTGCCACCACCACTCCCTACCCCGACTCAGTGGAAGGGCCGCTGCGAAAACCCGGGATGCCGCAGAAATACAACCGCATTGCTGTTAAAATTATGAACAAAAACGGAATCCTCATCAACAATCTTCATGCTTTTATGGTGCCCCGGATAGCCGAGTTGCAGCGTCCGAACAACGTTCATTTTACCGAAGAGGGAAGCCGGGAGATGGCGAAAAAAGTGGTGGAAAGAATTAAGGAAATACTTGATGAAATCAATAATTCAAAGCAATGAAACCAGTTATAATTTTCATTTTATCGCTAATGACCATTTATGCCCCGGCACAAAAATTTGAAACCGACAAAAAACTGCTGAAAGAATTCCAGGACATGAAATTCGGCATGTTCGTGCATTGGGGGCCCGTTAGTTTAAAAGGTACTGAAATTGGCTGGTCACGAGGCCGTGAGGTTCCGATTGAAGAATACGACAATTTGTATAAGGAATTCAATCCGGTTCAATTCGATGCTGATGAATGGATGAAAATTCTGAAAGATGCAGGAATGAAATACTTCATTATTACCAGCCGTCATCACGATGGATTCAGTTTATGGCCAACCGAATATTCCGATTATGATATTTCGGCCACACCATACAAAAAAGATGTGTTGATGGAAATGAAAAACGCTTGTGACAAACAAGGAATTCTTTTCGGAACTTATTACTCCATTTGCGACTGGAAGCATCCGCTTTATCCGCTGGGATGTCCGGGGGGCAAAACCAAAAAAGAATCCGGTGACATGAAAAAATATATTACATTCATCAAAGGACAAACCCGGGAGCTGATTGAAAAATACCATTCAAAAATCCTTTGGTTCGATGGCGAATGGGAAGAACCATGGACGCACGAAATGGGGCTGGACTTTTACGATTATCTGAAAGGATTAGATGAAAACATCCTCATTAACAACCGGGTGGACAAAGGCCGGAAAGGAATGGAAGGAATTACCATTTCGGATGAATTTGCCGGTGATTTTGCCACACCGGAGCAGCAAATTGGAAGATACGATATTGAAAATCCATGGGAATCGTGCATTACCATTTGCCGGCAATGGGCCTGGAAACCAAATGATGAATTAAAAAGTCTGGAGGAATGTTTGTTTACATTACTGAAAACGGTTGGCGGCGGAGGTAATCTTCTGCTGAATCTTGGCCCCATGCCCGATGGCAGAATTGAACCACGACAGGCAGAACGGTTGAAAGAAATGGGTACATGGCTGAAAAAATACGGTAAATCGGTTTATGAAACCACAGGCGGACCATACAAACCCAACGACTGGCTTACTTCAACGCGAAAAGGAAACGATATCTTTATTCATCTTCTAAATTACAAAAACAATTCAGTGGAACTTCCTTTCCCGGAAAATATTCAGGTGAAAAATTGTTCGTTGCTGAAAGGGGAAAAAATTGATTTTGAGCAGTCCGGGCAATCGTTGAAAATTGACCTTCCGACAAACGAGCGTGAATTGGTTACCGTGATAAAAATCAATATTGAAGGCCAGGCCAATGATTTAAAAACCATGGAATTATGAGCATCAATATTGTAATTCTCGATTCCGGTTACAAATCCTATGATTTTGAAAAATCTCTTTTTGAAGGGAGTGGGTTCAACTTGAAAATTCATCCTTTATACAAAGGTGAAAAAGCTGAAAAAATAGAATTTGCCCGCGAAGCCCACGGAATTCTGGTTCGGCACACTGCCATCGATACTGAATTTCTTTCCGGAATGAAAAACCTGAAAGCAGTTGTTCGTTACGGGGTGGGATACGACAATATTGACGTTGATGCCTGCACCCGTTTTGGCGTGAAAGCAGCCAATGTACAGGGGTATGCCAACCACTCGGTTTCGGATCATGCTCTGGTATTGCTGTTGTCATGCAGCCGCGGAATGTGGGATACAAAAAAACAGATCAAAACCAGATTTGCAGCCCCGCCTGTGGAAGATGTTTTTGAATTGCACGATAAAACACTGGGAATAATTGGGTTGGGCCGGATTGGCAGCGAATTCAGCAAAAAAACCGCTCCCCTTTTCCGGGAAATAATTTCCTGTGATCCATACCAACCGCAACATCATTTCGATGGGTTGAAAGTAAGAAAGGTTTCTCTTGACGAATTGCTGAAACATTCGGATGTCGTAAGCGTTCACTGTAATTTAACCGAAGAAACCACCCATTTACTGAACAGGGAAGCTTTCAAAAAAATGAAAAAAATACCTGTAATCATTAATAGTGCCCGTGGAGAAGTTTTGGATGAAGAAGCTTTGCTGGAGGCTTTAAATGCCGGGCAAATTCACAGCGCCGGACTGGATGTTTACGAAAACGAACCGGTAACTGACGCTCAGGAAGCACTTATCAACCATCCACGTACTATCTGTACCGGTCATTATGCGTGGTATTCCGATCGTGCTGCGCAGGAACTCCAAAAACGGGCAGCGTTGAACCTTTTCAACCTGTTAACCGGTAAAAAAACAGCCGATTGTCTGAATCCTGAAATTCAATAATAACGGCCAATCAGTGGATGCTCTACAATGGCTTTTCGCAATTCAAAAAATTTCAACCCACCTGAACTGCGGTAAACAATTTTACCACCGGGCTCCACAATGATGGTGTATGGAATTTCACCCTGCCATTTGGGATCAAGGTTTTCAATTAAATCGTACCGGTTTTCCGATTCGAAAATGAAATTATTGTTGATTGCAGTTTCCTTTTTCTGCAGAAATTCTTGCACTTTTTCTCTGATATTTAACCTGTCGGTACTGATGGTGTACATTTCAAAATCGCGCCCCATGTACATACGGTAAGTATCTACCAGCTCGTCGAATTCGGCAATGCAAGGTCCGCACCAGGTGGCCCACACATTAATCAGCCTTAACTTTTCAGAATCATTTTTTACCAACTCTTTCAGACCGTCAACTGAAAGATTTTCCAACAGAACTTCCTTTTTTGCCCAATCAGTATCCAGTTTTTTCCGCCACTCGCCTTTCCATTTCCATTTCACCGAACAACCAAACACTTTGGTTTGGGTAACCGGTGGCTCCTTTCCTGCCAGAACAGCCTCAATGGCGTTCCGTAAATCGTGCTGTTTTGCCGCACCAATTTTTTCATTATCGTCAATCCTTCCCACATAACGCAAAATGCGGTTTTCATCAAAAACATAAGCATGAGGTGTGGCAACCGGACCATAGGCAATGGACATTTCTTCAGTGTCGCCATCATATAAAAACGGAAAATTGTATTCTTTATCCTTTGCCCTGATAACCATATCTTCGAAGGAATCTCCCACATCGGAATACCCCATCTCTTCAAGACAAACCGCGTTGGGGTCATTCGGATTTACCTTTACCACCTGAACGCCCTTTTTGCCAAAATCGTTTTGAAGAACGATTAGCCTGTCTTCATAGGCCTGCGCAGTAGGACAATGCGGCGCAGTGAAAATAATTACCAACACTTTTGCATCCTGAAACGAACGAAGTGAATACATTTTCCCATCCACTCCCTTCAGGTTAAAATCGATGGCTTTTGCGCCCGGCTCAAGTGTCACCGGATCAGGATGTTGCTGTGCTGAAACGTGAAAAGCAAAAAAAAGTGCGAACAAAACGGTAAGTTTATCCATTGTATTAACTTTAGCATTTAAATCTGTTAAAATAACAAAAAAGTGAATTCAACCAACTTTTGACAAGTTTTAAAAGAATGAAGATACCTGTTTCCTTTATATTGATATTATTTTTTACAGGAATTATTTTCCCCTTTTCAGTAAAGACACAAAATAAGTTTCCGGTTGATTCGGTCAGAAACACCATGCGAGATACCACCGCACTTTCCGGAGAAATTGACGAAGTGACCGTAACAGCTTTTCGTACACCTTACAACCTGTTTAACACGCCGGCGCCCATCAATTTAATTACTCCCATTCAGTTGGAAACCGGAAGTGCACTGACACCTGTTGAAGCGCTGAACCAGATTCCCGGGGTTTTAATGCACCACGGAACAATCAGTACAAACCGGCTTACCATTCGCGGTATCGGGTCGCGCACGCCTTATGCCACCAACAAAATAAAAGCCTATTTCGGGGAAATTCCGCTCACCGGCGGCGATGGTGAAACCGTTCTTGAGGACCTCGAAAATTCTTCCATTCAGCGGGTTGAAGTAATAAAGGGACCTTCTTCGAGCCTTTATGGTGCAGGTCTGGGCGGAACCATTTTGTTTCATCCCAAAAGTGTGCGTAGTGATTTTGTCCGGTATCAAACCACCATCGCATCTTTCGACACGTATAAAAACACACTGATGGCTGGAATTAAACAAAACAACCTCGACATTTTTGCGCTGGGCTCCGTGTTGAACAGTCAGGGATTCAGGGAGAACAATACCACCAACCGAGCCAATCTTACGCTCCATTCCGGTTATTCCGTTTCAGAAAATGTAAGTTTGGAGGCACTGATTAAACTTACCAAAATGAAGGGATTTATTCCCAGTTCCATCGATCTGAATACTTTTATGGAAAGCCCCGAAAAAGCGGCAGCCAACTGGAAAGGAATTCAGGGTTACGAGGCTTATACCAAAGGACAAATGGGGCTTTCCATGAATATTCTGCCCACACACCAGAGTAAAATTTCACTGGCTGCATTCGGTAGTTTCCGCGATGCCGACGAGCCACGACCTTTTAATCTGTTGTTGGAAAATTCACATTATTTGGGCTGGCGCGGCTACTACCAAAGAACAATAGATGGTGAATTGGCTAAAATCACGCTCACTTCGGGGCTCGAATTTTTCCGGGAAAATTACAACTGGTCCACATGGTCGAACGATAATCCGGAAGAAGTCCTTTCGGATAATTTCGAAAAACGCTCCTACGAAAACCTCTTCATACAAATGGAATCGAACTTTCAGGAAAGAATCTTCCTTTCTGCCGGAGTAAACGGTAATCTGACGCGATTCGACTACATTGACAATTACCTGGCAGACGGAGACAAGTCAGGAAAACGTTCCTACAAACCAGTGCTTTCTCCGCGTATTGGGGCAAACTTCCGGGTTTCAAATGCTTTTTCAATCTTTGGAAATGCCAGCCACGGATTTTCCACCCCTTCGTTTGAAGAAACTTTATTACCTGAAGGGCAAATCAATACCGACATAAAACCGGAAAGCGGCTGGAATCTGGAGGCTGGAATGCGGGCCGACTGGAACAACCGGCTCAGAGCAACTGTAAGCTATTACCGAATTTATATCAAAAACCTGCTGGTGGCACGCCGCACCGGAGAAGATGCGTATGTGGGCGTAAATGCCGGGAAATCGGTACACCCCGGACTGGAAGCTGAACTGAGGTGGGCCCTTTTAAATCCCGGCACTTACCCATCGCTGGTTGTTAACGGAAATGCCACCCTGGCCAATTATCATTTTCAGGATTTTGTGGATGGAGACAATAATTATTCAGGCAACCTGCTCCCCGGCACCACCCGAACTACCTGGCTGATGGCTGGTAATTTCCAGCCGGTAAAGAATATCGGTTTCAGAGCCTGGCACCGCTTTACCGGTGAAATGCCTGTGAACGATGCCAATACCGGTTTTACCGACCCTTACGGAATTACAAACATTGAATTCAAATATACCGGAACCAAAGGTTCCCTGAATCTTGAAATAAAAGCCGGTGTTCAGAATATTTTCGATATCAAATATGCCGCCATGCTGGCTGTAAATGCGCCGACTTTTGGTGCGACCCAGCCGAGGTATTACTATCCCGGAAATCCACGAAATTACTTTGTTTCAGTGCTGCTTGGGTGGCGCGGTTTGTAACCGCGCATTTTACAACGCAGCTTTAGCAATTAAAAAGATTAAACGCTAAAGCCAGATTTTATTCTTCACTAAAAACACCGGGTTTTCCAAGGGAATCCTCCAAAGGAGTCTGCCATAGGCATCCCTTCGGGGCTTCGGACCTTTGGGAGAAACCCGGTGCAAAAGATAGTTGTTTTTGTTGCAAATTTCACATAGTCTGTGAAGCGCCGGTGAAAAAAATTACCCCTTTATTTTTTTTAAGTTGATTAATCCACCTTCACCACTTCTCCGATCAAATTAACCCTTCCTGAAACCGAAACCGCACCTTTTGCGCCGGGCTGTCCGCCTCCTACAGAAACGGTAAACCAACCGGGTTCAATAATCCGGGTTTCGTCGGTTCCAATCATGGAAAACTGACGAGGCTGCAATTCAAATTCCACTGTTTTTGATTCGCCTGGCTTTAAGTGAATACGTTCAAAACCTTCCAACTGTATTTTTGGGCGTGGTGTGGAGGCCTCCTCGTCTTTCAGGTAAAGCTGCACCACCTCGTCGCCAGTCATTTTGCCGGTGTTGGTAACATCCGCCTTCACTTTTACGGGTTCCCCGGTTTTTGCCTTTGCCGGAATTTGCAGGTTGTTGTATTCAAAAGTGGTATAGCTCATTCCGTATCCGAACGGATAAAGCGGTTCTCCATTGAAATAGCGGTAAGTACGGTTGGTCATGTCGTATTCTTCGAAAGGCGGCAACTGTTCCACCGATTTGTAGTAAGTTACCGGCAACCGTCCGGCCGGATTGTAATCGCCGAACAGCACATCGGCCACGGCATGTCCGCCCTCCTGTCCCGGATAGCCGGCAGTAAGAATGGCATCCAGATTTTCGTTAGCCCAGTTCACAGCCAGAGCGCTGCCATTCAACAGAACAAGCACTACCGGTTTCCCGGTTTTTTTGATGGCAGTCATCAGGTCGCGCTGGGTTTTGGGCAGCATCAGATGGGTGCGGTCGCCTCCTTTGAAGCCATCCACTTCAATGGGCATTTCTTCGCCTTCCAACCGTTGTGAAAGCCCCAGAACCAGCACAACCGCATCGGCCTGTCCGGCCACATCCACCGCATCCTGAAGCATATCCGGATTGGGCATTGCCCATAAAAAACGCACATCGCCATCGCCGTGCCAGTTTTTGTATTCAAATACGAACTTATACTTTTTGCCGGTTTCCAGTTCCACAGCCTTTTCATGGTGGGCAGCATGGTGCTCGCTGTTAAACTGAAGGATTTTTTCACCTTCGAGCCATATATCGAGGGTGGGCATTCCCCAAAAACCCATGCGGTAAGTTCCGGTAACCGGTGGCGCCAGATAACCCGTCCAGCGGATGCTGAAATCGTCGTCGGGCAACACGGGTGATGGCGCATGGGATTCCCAGTAAAAATCGATGTTTTTATCGATGCGGGTAAACACCGGCTCGCCTTCCAGTTGGGCATTGTCGAAATATTCTCCAACAACACCGGGGTTACCGGATTCAGTCATTAAAAATTCATTGGAAACCGGATGCAGGTTGGAAACTCCTTCGGCCAGATGACTTCCTTCGGCATAAAGAATTTCGGTATTTTTTAGTTTGCTTTTCAATCCTTCGAGAACGGTTACCGGATTTTTGGGAATGCCGTTGTAATTGCCCAGCAAGGCTTCAAAATTGTCGGCATTTGGACCGATAACGGCCAGTTTTTTAATATTTTTCGAAAGTGGTAAAATTTTACTTTTCTGCCCCGGAAGCGATTCATTCTTCAGTAAGACAATGCTTTTTTGGGCGGCTTCCAAAGCCAGATTTGCATGCTCATCAGAAGTATTCACTGAAAACGGAATCTGAGCAAAGGGAACCACTTCATCCGGGTCGAACATGCCCAGTTTAAAACGGGCGGTCATGAGCCTTCTAACTGCCACATCAATATCTTTTTCCTGAATAAGACCATTTTCCACTGCCGTGTTCAGGTATGGATAGGAATTCCCACAGTTTAAATCCGTACCTCCTTTCACTGCTGCTGCCGAAGCCTCTGTCGCGTCAGCCGAAAAATTCTGAAACCTGAAAAAATCAGAAATTGCCCAGCAGTCGGACACCACATAACCGGCAAATCCCCATTCACTGCGCAGAATATTGTCGAGGTAAGTATTTGCGCAACAGGGGAATCCGTGATACTGGTTATAGGCGCACATAATGGAATAAACTCCCCCGTCATTCACCAGCGTGCGGAAAGCCGGAAGGTAGGTTTCGCGTAAGTCGCGTTCGCCAACTATTGCATTAAATTCGTGCCGCAAAGGCTCGGGACCGGAATGCACGGCATAATGTTTAGCTGTGGCTACGGTTTTCAAATAACGGGAATCGTTACCCTGCAACCCTTTTACAAATTGCAGCCCCATTTGGCCGGTGAGGTAAGGATCTTCCCCGTATGTTTCATGGCCCCGTCCCCACCTCGGATCACGAAAAATGTTGATGTTGGGCGACCAGAAAGTTAGGCCCTGATAAATGCCGCGTTTCCCGCGTCGCACGAAATCGTGGTGTTTGGCACGCGCCTCGTCGGATATGGCTGTGGCTACCCGGTACATTAAATCTTTGTCCCACGAGCCGGCAATGGTTATCGACTGTGGGAAAACCGTAGCGTAACCGGCGCGGGCAACGCCATGCAAGCTTTCGTTCCACCAGTTGTATTCCGGCACACCCAGCCGCGGAATAGCCGGAGCATTGTAAACCATCTGATCAATCTTTTCCTGCAGGGTCATTTGCGAAACCAAAATTTCAACTCGTTCTTCCACAGGAAGATTGTAATCTAGATAATCGAAATTTGTGTGTTGTGCAGTTGCAGAAATGCCCATTAAAACTATAACCGGAAATAGTAATTTTTTTTTCATTGTTTTCTTTTTTTTTCAACTGTTCTGTTCTGTTACGGTATGTACAAATTAATACTTTGTTCCTGTTTTCTGCAAAATTTTAACGTATTTTGTTTTAAAATTTACAGAAGAAAAAATATGGAAAAACATTTTTCCGCCTACCGTAAAATACGAAAAGAAACAGATGTAATTTCTGAAAAACTGTCGAAGGTTCACTCCTCTCATTTGCAATGCAAAAAAGGCTGCGATTTGTGCTGCATGGATTACAGCATTTTACCGGTTGAGTTTTATACCATTCTTGAAGAATTAAAAGGCCGGAGTTTTGATAAGAAAATCATTCTGTCAAAGAGTTATAAAAACTATGAAGACTGCATATTTCTAAAAGACCATGCCTGCACCATTTACGAATCACGACCGTTGATTTGCCGCACACACGGACTGCCCTTGCTTTACACCAGCGACGATGGCGAGTGGGAACTATCTACCTGCGAACTCAATTTCAGGGATTTTAATTTTGAAAATTTTTCAGAAAAAAATACTTTCTCCCAGGATAAATACAACAGCAAACTGTTTTTATTAAACCGTGAATTTATTGGTGAATTTGAAGATGAAAATTATTTTGGTGAATTCGATTTACTACCTTTGAAAAAACTGGCAGAAAAACTTTAAAATTTTTACAATGGATACACTTTCATTATTCAACCTGAAAGGTAAAACGGCTTTGATAACCGGTTCGGGAAGCGGAATAGGACTGGCCCTGGCAGAAGGACTTGCAGGTGCCGGCGCAAAAATTATTCTGAATGGCCGGAATGAAGCCAAACTTACAGATGCAGAACAGAAATTGCAGCAAAAAGGATATAACGTTTGCAAGCTTGTTTTTGATGTTACCGATTCTGAAACTGTTAAAAAAGCTATAACCGGTTATGAAAAAAATACCGGCCCCATTGATATAATCATCAATAATGCCGGAATAAATATTCGGGGGCCTTTTGAAAATTTTAACGAGGAAGACTGGAAAAAAGTACTGGACATTAACATCAACGGGGCCATGATAGTTTCCCAGGCTATTGGACCATTCATGATTAAACGGAAAGCTGGAAAAATCATCAACATCTGTTCTGTTCAAAGCGAGCTTGGAAGGCCAACCATTGTACCTTATACCGTTTCAAAAGGCGGCATAAAAATTCTGACAAAAGCACTTGCTACTGAATGGGGAAAATTCAATATTCAGGTTAACGGAATTGGTCCGGGTTATTTTGAAACCGAACTTACCCAACCGCTAAAAAATGACCCTGAGTTTGATAAATGGCTCTGCAACAGAACTCCTGCCAACAGATGGGGCAAAACAAAAGAACTGGCAGGTGCTGCAGTATTTCTTTCGTCGGAAGCCAGCGACTATGTAAACGGACATATCCTATATGTGGATGGCGGTTTACTGGCCAGTGTATAAAACAAAAAAGCAGGCCAAAAACCTGCTTTTCTCTCTATTTTTTCTCTCCTGGTTAAACCTTAATATTCATCTTCATTAAAGAAAAAATCATCCTTACTCGGATAATCGGGCCAAATGTCCTCAATACTTTCATAAATTTCGCCCTCGTCTTCAATTTCCTGCAAATTCTCAATCACTTCAAGTGGGGCACCCGACCGAATGGCGTAGTCGATCAATTCATCTTTACTCGCCGGCCAGGGCGCATCTTCCAACTTCGAAGCTAATTCCAGTGTCCAATACATTTCAATGGATTTAAGCGGTTATACTCGTTTTTTACAATGCCGCGAATATAATAAAAAAATGATACGAAAACCCGCGGGAAACTTTATTTTTAAAACTGCTTCCAGGGTTTCTCCTCTATCCCTCTGCTGGCGGCCAGTTTACGAGCCAACACAAACAAAAAATCGGACAACCGGTTGATGTATTTTTTGATTTCGGGCTGAACTTTTTCGAGTTCGGAGAACTCCAGAATTCGTCTTTCAGCTCTGCGGCATACTGTGCGTGCCACATGGCATTGTGCAGCGGCCAAATCACCGCCGGGTAAAATAAAATGCGTTAATTCGGGTAAATCTTCCTCCATTTTATCGATGGCTTTTTCCAAAAAGGAAATATGGTCCTTTGTAATGGAAAGTTTTTCAGTGAATGCATTTCCTTTTTCATCGGAGGCCAGCCGTGAACCAATATTGAAAAGCTTGTTCTGAATTTCAAGCAAGTAGTTTTCAGCATCGGCAGGCAGTTTGTACGAGCGAATCAATCCTATGGCGGCATTCAGTTCATCCACGGTTCCGTAAGCTTCCAAACGCACGTCATATTTCTTCACCCTGCTTCCGCCTACCAAACCGGTAGTGCCATCGTCGCCGGTTTTTGTATAAATTTTAAAATCTTTTCCCATGCTTATACAACCTAATATACCGGGTTTGGGTTTATTTCATCCGACTCAACTTCCCCGTCCTTAAGTTTTATTACCCGGTGGGCATGATTGGCAATGTCCTGTTCGTGGGTTACCATTACCAGCGTATTTCCCTTGCGGTGTATTTCGGCAAAAAGTTTCATAATCTCTTCGGAAATTACAGAATCGAGGTTACCAGTGGGTTCGTCGGCCAGCAAGATGGAGGGATTATTCACCAAAGCCCGCGCGATGGCAACCCTTTGCCGCTGACCGCCCGAAAGTTCATTGGGTTTATGGTCCATCCTGTCAGCCAGCCCCACATCGGTTAATGTATTGGTAGCTCTGTTTTTTCTGTCATGCTTTTTTACACCGGCATATACCATGGGCAGCATCACATTTTCGAGGGCAGAGCTCCGGGGCAGCAGGTTAAACACCTGAAATACAAATCCGATTTCGGCATTGCGGATTTCGGCCAGTTCATTGTCCGACAATCGGCTTACATCTTTTTCATTTAAAATATAGCTACCGCCCGATGGCGTATCCAAACAGCCAATAATATTCATCAACGTAGATTTTCCCGAACCGGAAGCGCCCATTATGGCCACATATTCTCCCTTGTAAATGTCGAGTGTAATCGACCGCAGCGCTCTTACAACCTGGGTTCCTACCTTGTAATTTTTAGTAATATTTTCTAAGTGAATGATCTTTTTCTTCATAAACCGGCTTTTTCAATAGGTAACAGAACACCTCGTCCCGTTACACTGTTTCGGTGTGCAAAAGTAACATTTCCTGAAAACATTCCTGCCATTCCTTTTAAACCCATGCCGGGTTTTCAGGTCAAAATAGCTTGAAAACCAAAAAATAACTAAAAATGAAGCGACAATTATCCATTCAAATTTTTCTTTCTGTACTGTTATTAATCTTTTGCAAATCAGCGTTTTCACAACAAGAATCGGATGACAACTGGGAGCAGTGGCGCGGCCCGCTGAATACAGGCGTTGCTGTTAAGGGCAATCCGCCGGTGGAGTTTAGCGAAACCAAAAACCTGAAATGGAAAACCGCCATTCCGGGAAAAGGACATGCCACACCGGTGGTTTGGGGCGACAAAATTATTGTGCAAACGGCCGTTGCTACCGACGAAATTGCCCCGGAGGCGCCTGACGGAGCAGGTGAAGGCAGCCGTATGGCGCCCAACCAAACCGACCGCATTCACGAGTTCAGGGTTTTGCTGGTTGACAAAAACGATGGGCAAATTATCTGGAATACCCTGGTTACCCGCGAATGGCCCCGGGAAAACACGCATGAACTGGGAAGCTGGGCTTCCAACTCGCCCTGTACCGACGGCGAACGCATTTATGCCTGGTTCGGCTCCCGCGGTATCTATTGCCTCGATTTCGACGGAAATATCCTGTGGCAGCGCGACTTCGGACAAATGCAAAAACACATGAGTTTTGGCGAAGGAAGCTCTCCGTTTCTTTACAAAGACAAACTTTTCATTTTATGGGACCACGAAGGAGATTCCTATCTTTATGCACTAAATAAAAACACCGGAAATATTGAGTGGGAAGTTGCACGCGACGTAAACACCTCGTGGTCAACACCGCTTGTGGTTGAAATTAACGGAAAACCCCAGGTAATTACAACTGCTACCGATAATGTAACGGCTTACGATTTTGAAACAGGAGAAATAATCTGGACCTCCTCTGGTCTTACCCGAAACGTAATTCCCAACCCAATTTACAGCGACGGGATTTTATATGCCATGAGCGGCTTCAGGGGCAGCGCCATGCAGGCCATAGATATTGCTAACGCACGCGGAAACATTACCGGCACCGATGCCGTTTTATGGACGTACGACAAAAACACACCTTACACACCGCAACCGGTTTTAATGAACGGAAAACTCTATTTTATGCGTGTGAATAACGGTTTTCTATCGTGTATTGATGCCAAAACCGGTGAACCTTTTTACGAAAACGAACGGCTCGGCGATATCAGCACCCTCTACTCCTCTCCCACCGGAGTAAACGACCGGCTCTACATTGCAGCCGAAAATGTGGTGATGGTCATCAAAGCCGGGGAAACCTTTGAAATAATTGCCTCCAATCCGGTTGACGACAATTTCCACGCATCGCCTGTAATTGTTGGCAACGATCTTATATTGCGGGGATTCAAATCGTTGTACTGCTTTTCGGAAGAGTAGTACTTACAGGCACCTGCTCAAAATATTTCTTAAACATCGAAAACCGTTGTGATTTGGATTGCGTACGTTTTTTCCGGATAAACTCAAACCTGAGTGGTGAATGTTTTTCCAGTTTCTGCATATATTCTTCTAAATAGGATTGCAGATTCAGCCCAACCGACTCAATTGTCATAGTTTCAATACTGCGGTTCATCAGGCGCAGCATGGTTTCCATTTCTGTTCCGTTAAAACATCGGAGCTCTTCCATTGCTTTCCGCCCAAAATGGATGGTGCGGTTGACAAATGCGCCCAAATCGGAAGTTCCGTCAAGACAGGAAAAAAGTGTTTTTGTGTTGGCATCACTATCTTCCTTCACATCCTGAATATCGTCGAGCAGTTGCAGATAAATGCCGTAACCGAACAAAGCCCGCTCCTGTTCCGGAGTTAACCGGCCTGTTACCAGATAGCCATCGGCCAGAACCGATGCGCCGCCTTTTTCAAAACAAATTTCGCGAACGGCAGCCTCTTCAAGTCCATTGCAGTTAATCAGGTTCAGACTATGGGTTTGTCCCTGCTGGATAGCATACAAACTTTCGTAAACTTTCGGGAATTTTTTTCGCGGAAACTGATTTTCAAACATGCCAACCAGACGGAACAATTGCGATTCAGTGTGGTTTTTAGGTTCCATATCTTCTCCATGCAATCTCCGGTTAAATCGCCGGCTAAACTCCTGTTTTTCTGAATCGGATATGTTCGGATCATCGAGTAAATTATCGCTGTATGGGTAAATCATGCTGTAAGCAAAAACAGAAGGGGTTATTTCCACCGGAATACCCATCATTAATTGCAGGCCGTTCATAATCCAAACGTTGCGCATTCCCTGGTAAATATTTTCGGGCGATAATTCCGGACCAAACATACGCGCCTTGTAAAAAAAGTCTTTGGAAACATTTTTAAACTCGTCGGAAAGAATTATTTCGAGTTGGTCGGGTTCAAAGTCGAAAACATTTTCGAGAAAATCACGGAAAAAAGGAAAAAACGATTGGCCTGGATCACGGTCTTTTAATGCCCTAATATTTTTTTTCTTTTGGAAACTTTTTACTTTTTCCTGAAAAGCATTAAAACTGGTTTCTCTCGCATTTTGTTCCTCTGTTGAATAGCTTCGTTTAAAGTCGGGCAAAGTTTCAGGACTTTCTTCCCAAATTCTGACAAAATGATTGATATACGTTTTTACAGCCAACATAAGCCTGTTTTTTAGAAAAGTAAAATTAAACAAGAAAAGCTGATGATATAAGTTTTTTAGATAACCTGCTGTATTCTGACGGTAAACAAACGATGATGAGAGAAAAATTCCAATAATCAAAAATTAAATTCAAAATAAATCACAAACTCCAATCGACAAAATTCCAAACAATTAGTAGCAGTTTGATTTGATATTTGGGGATTGCTATTTGGATTTTCTATCAGGCAATATTTGTATATACAGCCTGCACGTCGTCGTCTTCATCAAGTTTATCAAGCATTTTTTCAATTTCCTCCAGTTGTTCATCGGTGAATTCAACGGGATCGTTGGGAAAACGTTTCAACACTGCTTTTTGCACGTCAATTTTCAGATTTTCCAAAGCATGGTTTAAATCGCCAAAACTGGTGTAATCGGCATAAGCATAAACCACACCGTCGTTTTCTTCAATTTCTTCCAGTCCTGCATCAATAAGTTCCAGTTCGAGTTCTTCCAGATCTACTCCTTCCTTTTTTTCAAACTCAAAAACAGCTTTTCTTGAGAACATAAACTCCAGCGAACCGGTGGGAACCAATCCTCCGCCCACTTTGTTGAAATAGCTTTTAACGTTAGCTACCGTGCGCGTAGTGTTGTCTGTGGCACATTCTATAAAAACCAAAACGCCATGTGGTCCTTTTCCCTCGTAATTTACTTCGGTAAAGTCGGCAGCATCTTTTCCGCTGGCTCTTTTAATAGCCGCGTCAATGTTGGCTTTGGGCATGTTCTGGGCTTTGGCATTCAGAATGGCAGTACGCAATGCGGCATTCAAATCGGGGTCGGGTCCACCGGATTTGGCTGCAATGGTTATCTTTTTCGCCAATTTCGGAAATGTGCGCGACATTTTATCCCAACGCTTCTCTTTGGCCGCCCTGCGGTATTCAAATGCTCTTCCCATAACTTAAAATCTGTGGTTTAAAAAATTTCAGCGAAAATATAATTTGAAATTGAAAAACCAGATGATCCGGCTCATGAAAATAAGTTCAGCTTTTAATTTTTTTAGGTTTGCACACTTTTTCTTCCTTTTTCACTTTTGCACCGCAACGCTTGCACACGTATTTCGGATTTTCCTTGTCATTAAATTCTTTCTTCCTGCATGCCGTTTTCGCCATTCTGTCTCCTAAAATTGTTGTTCCCGGTGAACCAGAACAACATTAACCGGGAAATTGTTCCGCAAATGGGAAGCCAGTTTATCGGCTGCGTAAACAGAACGGTGTTGACCACCGGTGCAGCCAAAGTTTACAGTAAGATGGGTAAATCCTCGCTCCAGGTAATTTTTCACCGATTGTTCCACCAAAGTTTTTACGGGTTTCAGAAAAAGTTTCATCTCAGAGTTTTGTTCAATAAACTGCTGTACCTTTAAATCTTTTCCCGTTAGATTTTTAAATTCAGAATACCTCCCCGGATTGTTTAATGCCCGGCAGTCGAACACAAAACCACCACCATTTCCTGAGGGGTCGGAAGGAATTCCCTTTTTATAGGAAAAACTCATAATCCTGACTGTCAAATTGCTGTGCACCTGGCCTATTTCTTTAAGTGTTTCCGATTGTGTGAGCATATGCAGCACTTTCTCCAGTTCGGGAAGTTCTACCGGCAAATTCAGTTCAGGCAACAGGTTTTGAAGATTATTTATTGCATAAGGAATACTTTTCAGAAAATGTTCCTTTTTCTCGTAAAATCCACGAAAACCGTAAGCACCCATCGCCTGCATGATGCGAATGAGCACAAAACCATTAAAATACGAAGCAAATTCCGATTCATTTACCGGGATGTATTTCTTCAGTTCAGAAATATAATAATTATAAAGCTGTGTACGTAGCTCCTGCGGAATGTCGGCTTTGCCATCGTAAAGCAGCGAAGCCAGGTCGTATTGCAAAGCTCCGCGCCTTCCACCCTGGTAATCTATAAAAAAAACTCCTCCATCTTTCAACATTACGTTGCGCGACTGAAAATCGCGATAAAGAAAATAATCGGACGGAGCAGAAAGAAGGTAATCGCTGAATGCCTGAAAATCGTCTTCCAGCGCCTGCTCGTCGAACGAAATTTTAGCCAGCTTCAAAAAATAATACTTGAAGTAATTCAGGTCCCACATCATAGACTGCTTGTCGAACGCTTCGCGCGGATAACACACTGAATAGTCAAGTTCTTTGCCGCCCACAATCTGAATTTTAGGCAGAGCTTTCAATACCTTCCGGTATTCGGCCACAATGGTTTCCGAAAATCCTTCCGATTCGCGAATTTCTGAAAGAAAATCAAACAGGGTAACATTTCCCAAATCTTCAAGCAGGTATTTTTTCAGGTCGGAGCTGACCGAATATATTTCGGGTACCAGCAGACCTTTTTGCCTGAAATGGTTGGTAAACGTAAGAAACGCCGTATTTTCCTTGATATCGGCATTGGAAGCCCCAATAACCGAACGATTGTTGTTTTCAAGACGGCAATATTCGCGGTAGGAACCCGAAGGCGGCAACATAGAAAAAGTTGAAACTTTTTCGTGAAACTGGTGCTCGAACAACTGGATTATTTCGTTTTTTACTTCGTTTTTCAAAGCTATGATAGTTGAAAGATTAAACGTATTTTTATGCTTTATTCAAAATACTATGGCTAAAACAAAAATCAAAAGTATTTATTTTTTAAGGATACTCCGAATTTTTTTCGTGTTGTCGGGCATTTTCTTTCTGATTACCGTTGTGCTTGCCTTCACTACCCTGCCCTTTTGGGCTATCCACTGGCTGGGCACCAGCAAAGCAGAACTTGACAGCAAGCCCGAAACCATTATTTTACTGGGCGGCGGCGGAATGCCCAGCGAAAGCAACCTGATGCGCAGTTGGTTTGCAGGAAAAGCTGCCCAAAGTTTTCCACAAGCAAATATTATTATTGCCATGCCCGGAGACATCACCGACAGTTTGAGCACTCCCCGGTTAATGAAAAAGGAACTGATTTTACGTGGCGCTCATTCCTGCCGGATTCTTTTTGAAAACGAAGGGACTAATACACGTGCCCAGGCGCTGAACTGCCAAAAACAGCTCCATACATCAAAATCAATATTACTGATTACTTCGCCAGAACATACGCGCAGGACCGTTCTTTGCTTCCAAAAAGTTGGTTTCGAAAAAGTAAACGCCCTGCCCACTTTTGAAAATGCCTCTGAAGCCGACTTCACATTTCGGGACGATGAACTTGGAGGCCGCAAAACCGCCGCTCCTGATTTGGGTCATAGCATTCAACTGCGCTACCAGGTGTGGAATCATCTGAAATATGAAATCATCTTTATCCGGGAAATGCTGGCGTTGGGGTATTACAGACTGAGGGGGTGGATTTGAAGGGAAAATAACGACCAGAAGGAAGTATAAAGTAAAAAAGATTAGAGAAAAATAAAAAACAGAGAGATGGTTTTGAGTTAAATGCAGGTTTTCTGTCCGACAATCAAAGAACAAACCGTATGCTGAATTTTTTACATCGAACCTGGAACCTTTCCAAACCTGTAATAACACAGGTTGAAGGTTACAGCAATGCCAATTTCAAAGTGAAAGATGGTGGAGAAAAATATATTCTGAAAGTTTATCCCCACGAAAAAATTATAACTGATTGGTTAGAAGCTGAAAACAAAATTCTGTTGTGGCTCAATAAAAAATATGAAAACCGTTTTCCTATTCCCCAAAAAACATTAAAGGACCATTCTCTCGGCATCGATGCAAAAAACAAAAAGGTTTACAGGCTGCTTTCCTGGCTCGAAGGCGATTTTTTCTCAGACGTTTCGCATACCTTGGCACTTTTCAAATCGTTTGGAGAATTTTTGGCTGAAATGGATTTGCTGTTGGAAAATTACCGCGATTATGTTATTGAAGCCCGTCATTCAGAGTGGGATTTACAACATTTTTTTCAGGTGGTTTCAGAAAAAATGCACTGCATATCAACCGCTTCCGACCGAAAGCTGGTTAAATATTTTTTGATGCAATACCGTGAAAACATATTACCTGAAATGCACAAGCTGAGAATGTCCATCATTCACGGCGATGCCAACGACCGGAATGTGCTGGTGCAAAACGGAGTGGTTTCAGGAATTTTTGATTTTGGGGATATGTGTTTTTCACAACTCATCAACGAACTGGCCATTGGAATCACTTACGCGGTTATGGGAAAAGAAAATCCGGTGGAATGGGCATGCCACATCATCTCAGGTTACCATCAAAAAAGGCCGGTGGAAGAACGCGAAATTGAATTGCTATACTGGCTCATCGCAGCCCGGCTTTGTATGAGTGTTTGCCACTCGGCATCAGAAAAGCTGCTGCAACCAGATAATCCGTATATTACAGTTAGTGAAAAACCGGCATGGGAACTACTGCGAAAATGGGTAACCATCAATCCGGTTTTTGCCGCCAATTCCTTCCGGGAGGCAGCCGGATTTGAAAAAACAGCTACAAAATCTGCAGTTCATTTAAAAAAAGACCGCTTCAAAACTGTTAGCTCCATTTTTTCCATCAGCTATAAAAATCCCGTTTACATGGAACGGGCAGCGTTTCAGTATATGTTCGACAAATACGGCAACAGCTACCTCGACGCCTACAACAACATTCCGCATGTGGGGCATTCGCACCCGAGGGTGGTGGAAGCCGGGCAAAAACAGATGGCCCAACTCAATACCAATACCCGCTATCTTTACGACCAGTTAAATGAATACACAGCACACTTGCTGAGCTATTTCCCCAAATCACTTAGCAAAGTTTTCCTGGTGAATTCGGGAAGTGCGGCCACCGACCTGGCCATCCGGCTTGCCCGGAATTTCACCGGAAAAAAGAAAATTACAGTTGTGGAACACGGTTATCATGGCAACACCCAAACCGGAATTGAAATCAGCCATTACAAATTCGGCGGAAAAGGTGGAGGTGGCGCTTCAGAGAATGTAATTTGCCTGCCCATTCCCGACACATTCCGCGGTGAATTCAAATTTGAAAATGCCGGCATTTCCTATGCAAAACAGGCCATTCAGCAAATCCAAAAACTACAGGAAAAACCGGCTGCGTTTATTGCCGAACCCATTGTGGGCTGCGGTGGTCAGGTTCCGCTGGCAAAAGGTTATTTAAAAGAAATTTACACTGAAATAAGGAACAACGGTGGAATTTGTATTTCAGATGAAGTGCAAACCGGATTTGGCCGGCTGGGGCATTTCTTCTGGGGATTTGAAATGCACGGAGTTGTTCCCGACATAGTTATTTTGGGCAAACCTATGGGAAACGGTCATCCAATTGGAGCCGTGGTAACAAACGATGAAATTGCAGAGGCTTTTAACAACGGCATGGAATTTTTCAGTTCGTTTGGAGGAAACTCCGTTTCATGTGCCATTGGCAATGCCGTACTGAATATACTTGAAGAAGAACATCTTCAGCATAATGCAAAAACCGTTGGCGACTATTATTTACAAAAGCTGGCTGAACTTCAGCAAAAACATGAATGTTTTGGCGATGTGCGCGGATCGGGTCTGTTTATCGGTTTTGAACTGATAAAAAACCGGAAAACTCTTGAACAAGACACAGAACTGGCGCAACATCTGAAAAACGAGTTGCGCAACAATCATATCCTTGTCAGTACTGACGGGCCCCGTGACAATGTAATTAAATCGAAACCACCCCTGTGTTTTTCAAAAGAAAATGTGGATGAGGTAATTCAGACAATTGAACAAATACTGAAAGATTATTCTTCCGGCATGGGAAAATCCCGCATCGGACTGTAACGAATGTACGAATCAAAAACTTCCTTGTCGGGACCAGCAATCCGTGGATCTTCTGATTTTTGAAGCTCTGCAAGTAAGGCCTGCTTTAATTCCTGTTCCACAGAAGCATAATCAGGATTTCCGGCCAGGTTTGTAAGATTATACGGGTCGTCTTTTATATCGAATAATTCAAATTCAGGACGTTTGGCGTGCGCCCAGTCAAAATACGGACGGATAGTTTTATCCTGCCAGTTTTCAATAATAAACGATTTTGTCGGAGCTGCATCAATATCGGTAAAAGCCTGTTCAGAATGGTGAACCCCGTTTTCATCGATGCCGTACATTGGAAACAGTTCGTTTTCTGTATCCGGTTTAATGCACTGCGGAGCGCCTGCCGGCCAGCGTTCGGGTTTCATATTCCAAACCAGCAAATAATCGTGGCTGCGAATGGCCCGTTGTGGGTAACCCCAGTTCAGGTATCGCGAAGATGAATGCCGTTCCCTTCCTGCAAATACATATTTCTTCGATTCATCCACCACTCCTTCTTTTTTCGATTTCAGAATATGTAAAATACTTTTCCCGGAAATGGATAACATCCCTTTGCTGGTTGTGCCGGTAATTTCCAAAATGGTTGGTGCCAAATCGGCAAAGCTCAGCAAATCATTAACTACCCTGCTTCCCGGATATTTCGCAGGATAACGCACGGCAAACGGAACGTGAATCCCGTATTCGTAACAATTGGCCTTGGCACGTGGAAAAGGCATTCCGTTATCGGAGGTAACAATTACAATGGTATTCTCCAGTTCTCCCGTTTGTTCGAGGTATTCCAGCATTCGTTGCAAATGCAGGTCAAACCATTCAATCTCAACCGCGTAGTCGAGTAAATCGCCCCTTACAATTTCATCATCCGGAAAAAAACCGGGAACTTCTGCATCTTCCAGCTTTTTACCGGTCCGTTTCCATGCATCCTGCTCATATGCACGGTGAGGTTCGCTGGCGCCATACCAAAAGAAAAACGGTTTTTCTCCGCGCGCGTTTTCCATAAAGTATTTGAAGTTCTCGAAGTAATTCACGTTACTGATAAATTTTGCAGGGCGCTCATCTCCGGGTGTTCCCTCTTCGTAGCGAATATTGCTGTGGGTAATTCCAGCTGCGTCGGTGGCACGCCATAGCGAATCGGTTTCATCCTGCGCATACCGGAACGGAGAAACACCTTTCCCTGTTCTTCCGGTTACATATCCGTTGGCATCGATCAGGTCGATAAACGGAACGTGCTTTTTCAGCCAGGAAGAGGCATGTTGCCCCGACTGCTCATTTTGCCAGTGGTAACGGCCTGTTACAATACTGCTGCGCGAAGGAGCGCATCCAGGCGAACCAGCAATACAGCTTGTAAAGTAAACACCTTCACGTGCAATCCGGTCAAATGCAGGAGTGTTTACAAACTTTGCTCCGGCAAAACTGGTGTGGGCAAACGACTGGTCGTCGCTTATGGCAAACAAAATATTCGGTCGTTGAAATTGCTCCGGTTGTTGTGAGGTGCAACCGGAAAATGAAATTATTCCTAATGCTATTACTGAAAAAAGTAAATTTTTCATATTTTTTGATTTTAATTTTATTCCGGTCTGTTTGTAAAAGTAAAGAAAAAACAGAAATGCATTAACACACCGGCTTTTTTACTGCAACATTTGATTGCCTGAAACCATCTTCGGAAAATAATTTTACTTTGACTTTTAAAAAGTTAATTTTCAAAAACCTATTCTGAAAAAATTACAACTTTCCCTTCCAGTCCTGCCGGAATTTTAGCATACCCGCGGGTCCAGCGTTCGGCAGTGGGATTGTTTTCCAAACTCATCACATAATTGCTCAGCACTGTGGTATATTTTATTTCAAGGCTGTTCTCACCGCTTTTACCTGCATCTTCAATGTTGAAAACAGGTTTTCCGTACCAGTTCATTCCTATTTTTTCGCCATTCAGAAAAACTTCGGTAACTCCTTTATTCGCTTTTCCCAATTGAAACCATTTTGCATTTTCATCCAGATTGAAGGTGGTTTTGTAAATGACCGTTCCGGCAAACGTGTTCAGTTGTTCATCCGGTAAAGTGCCAAACTCTTTCAGTTCATTAAAGTTTCTTATGAAGGTCTGACCATTGATATGTTCAAAAGAAACTTCCCAGGGGCCTTCAACCGGGAATATATTATCTCCGGGTTTTTCAAAAGGTTTTCCGGGTTCTTTTTTACTGCCGGGTTCAAATACCAGCAGCAAAGACTGAAGCGGACTCAATTCAATATCCAGTTCATTTCTGTTATTTCCGAAGGGAAAAACCGACCGGGTTCCATCTTCCGGATTCCAAATCCAGGGCGTTTTATCACCAGTAGGAAAAACAGCTTTAAATGACGTGGTATTCACCCGGCTTGAATTGGCAAAAAACCAGATATCCTTTTCACCTGCTTTTTTATGAATTTGAAAAACAGCATTGTCGGGAAAATCAATTTCAACATCTTTTTGAATGTTGATTTTACCGAACAGTTCCAAAGTCCAGGGAAGCAGATCTTCTTCGGTAGCCGGACCGGCCACTTCAAAAAAATGGTCAGGATAATCGGTTTTGATTTGCTCAAAAACATTTTTCACTACAGCATCATTTTCATCTGCATTCTGAAAAGAAAGGGAACGGTTTGGAGTTCCGCCAATTGCAACTAGTTTTCCGCCGCTTTTTACAAATTCAAACAATGACAAAGCAGTTTCGGGCTCAAGCGACTGAACGCCACTCAATAAAATTGTTTGATATGACATGGGGCCATAAGTTAGATTGCCGTTTGCCATTTTACCTTCGCGAATAATATTTTGCCCGATATAATCGCAGGAACTACCGGCCTGGCTGATGGGTTCCCACAATCGATAGCCATACCAGGGTTCCATATGAAACTGATTACGAGTCAGTCCGTGGCTGGCCCAGATGTCGGCTTCAGGCGCCAGAATGGCTATACTTTTTACCGGTTGCGAATTTTGAAAAATAAAGGAAAGCCTGGCGTTGTAATCCGCCCAGTTGGAAAACCAGGGCCACCAGGTATTACGCTCACTGAAATAACTTCCGTAGCGGATCCAGCCCGGAAATTCAACCTTTTCTGGCGAATAGTTATATCCGTGTAAAACCGCGTGGTTCATCCCGGTTATAAAATTCATATCGTCGTGTTGTTTTATTTCTTCCAGCGATGTTTTAAAAACGCCGCGGATGTTGGTCATGGCCTCGTTACTGATGATTTTTTTTCCGGTAAGGTGCCCACCCGATGCGGCGTACATGTTCCAAATCATGTACCCGTGTCCCTGGTTCCATTCCCAGTAATCGGCATCCATGTCGGCAGAATAAATCCAGTTGTTGCTTTCGGGAATGTCGGCAATCATGTTTCCTTCCATCATCCCCATCAAAAACGGCGTTCCGTAAGCCTGGTAACGGCAAAGCAAACCCAGTTCGGTGCAAAAATCCTGAAATTCCTGTGTGAAATTTTCCAGGAAGGTTTTTACCAGTAATTTGTTATAATCAAAACGAACGCGCTTTATTTGATCGGTAAATTCAGGATTATAATTTTCTTCGGGATAACCGGTGTAAGGATCGTAAAAAATGAAAGGAAACCATGGTTCAAGGCGATAATTGTATGCTTCGAAAAACAGTTCTTCAAAACCGTCGGTCCAGTTGGCGCCATCGAGTTCGATGCTGTCGCAAAACAGGGCGCGGATGAGTTCAGAAAGTGGTGTTCCGGTGTCTTCACTGATTTTATTCAGCCGGTTCAGGTAAGCGCGGGTAATTTTGTGTTCGTAATGGTTCATCACGGGACCGGCAGCACCGGGTGCTCCGTGCATCACCTCGCGGTTACTGCGTTGCAAAATGCCGTAAACCAGTTCATAATTTCCGGCAGGAACATCAAATGCTAACCGGTTATTTTTTCTGAACTCATCAGTCAGTTCCGAAATTTCTTCGGTGGATTGAACTCCGACAGGAACGAGGCGCACAAACACCAGTTCGTGACTTTTTGCAGCCTCGTAGCTGCGGGTGAGGGCAGCTACTGCTTTTCGATACAAACTTTCCAGATTCTCACTTATTTGCTGACTGCCCGAACAGGGAATTTTATTTACAATTATCCGCTGAATGGTTTCATCTTCTTCCAGAAACTCGCCTCCAAACGGCCAGCCCGAGCCCACTATCAAATCGGCCAGCATTCCCCGTTTCTGAGCCTCAAGTGCAGCAAATTTGAGCATTTCGTTCCACTCTTTACTTCTCCAGGTGAGCGGCTCAATTCCCAAATCATCGGCTTCTTCGGGCATGGCAATGGGATTGATTTCCACTCCGCCAATTCCGGCTTTCTGCAATACATCGAGTTGCCTTACAATTTCTTCTTTTTGCAGACGATTGCCGTTCCACCACCAACGCACAAACGGACGGGCTTCGGCAGGAGGATTTTGGAAACCGGTGAAAAGATCAATTTCAGAATTTTCACCCGTTCGTTTCATTTCCAGGCAACTCAGCAAAACAGAAATAATTGCAACAACAAAAAATACTTTCTTCATGGTTTTCTTTTCAAATTGCATTATCAGTTTCATGCAACTTATTTCATGTAATACGGATTATACTCTCCTTTTACCACTTTTTTTACCGCTTCCAAATGTCCGAAACCATACTTCATGTCCGGAAGCAGGTAGCCACCTTCAATCCATTCGTTCCATGAAAATACGGTAATCAGTTTGGGCTGTTCAGGATGTTCGTCGCAATATTCTTTTGCTTTTTGCATATGGGCCGCAAAACTTTCGGGCGACTTGTTGTAATGCACCACATGTTCTTTTCCCTTGTGCGGAAATCGCGGCGAATCGTCCCAGCCGATGGAAACATTTGGGAAATAAGGAATAGAAGCTGATTCCACCCACTGTTTCCGGCGTTCCATCGACTCGGTGCCCCACTGAATATAATCCTCCGGATGCGGCCCGCCCCAGTTGTATTTTGTTACACTGTTCACCCCGATGGCATCAAGATTCTGTAGTAAATCCTGGCCGGGAGATTGAAAAACAATCATCTGAAGATGAAGGTCAGAAAATCCGGCCTTTTTGGTTTCTTCCCTGAAATAGTCGATGGCTTTTCGGGTTTCTTCCACGCTGCCGAAACTTTTAATCAGGTTATAAATGCTGAACACCGAATAAACCGGACAGCCGTCAATTTTAAAATAATTGGGCTGACTGAAATAATTTTTGATGACCCGATCAACAATAATTTGAAAGTTCTCCCAATCCACGGCACCTTCCCACATAATTTCAGTATCGTCGGTAAATTTATGCACGTTCCAGTAATTCCGGCGTACATCGTGATTGGCCCACATGAGGTAAAACTGCATTTTGTCCCTGTTTTTGGCTTTCAGGAAACCGTTGTTCAGCGAGCTTTCCAGGAAAGGTCCCTCATCGAACCAGTACCAATCGAAAATAAACACATTTACCCCATGATCGGTGGCAGCGTCAATCCATTTTTCCATCACCTTGGGATCATCGTCCAACTCATATCCCCACAACGGAACTTTGGGTTGATAATGCCCTTCGAACCGCGGATTCCCTTTTTTAATTATTTCCCATTCGCCTGTACCTTCGGGCCAAAGCATATCGCCAAACCGCTCATCGTGGTGGCACGACGGCCAGATGTAAGCGGCAACGTAATACTCGTCTTTAACCGGCTGGTGGTGGGATGGCTGATGACTGTTATTGCAAGAAAAAATACTGGCAATCAGCAGAAAAATTGCTGCCTTGGTAAATTTTGGATAGAATTTTAAATGGTTCATTGTTTAGTTTTTTGATAAAATAAAGTACGATTACAAGTTTAGTAAATTTCAGGGGGATTTTTGTTTTTTGCAGGAAGTTTTCTTACAGGATTTGAAAAACAGGGTAGTTTTCAACAAATTACAATAGAAAATGATAATGAACTCTAAATTAATTTCTTTCAGTTGGTTAAACACCAAAATTTGAACAATTAAGATTTAGGTCAAGGTCGGTGCCTGAATCATAATAAACTTTTTATCTGCATTTCTAAATCAATCAAAAATAAATTACATTTGAAACGTTTTTCTTAATTCAAAAAATGAAGACAATTATCAGAGAATCAGAAACAAATGATTTAGATTTTCTTGAAGAACTTGAAAAAAGTTGCTTCCCAAAATTTCAACAGAGTACCCGCCGGGCCATCCGGTACAGTATAATGAGTCCACTTCAAAGAGTAATTATTTCGGAACTCCTGAACGGGAAAGAAAAAAAACCGATTGGCTCTGCCACATTTTACCTTTATGCCAAAACACTCCGTATTTTTTCCATAGCAGTGTTGCCTGAATTTCAGGGTCGCGGACTTGGCAAACAGTTGCTTGAACATGCCGTAAATTTAGCCCGATCACGAAAAATAAGCCGAATCTCACTGGAAGTCAGAAAATCGGAGGAACAATTGGTTCAGTTTTACAGAAATGCTGAATTTATAATAAAAGAAGAATTACCCGACTATTATATGAAGGGAGAGCATGGTTTGAGAATGGTTTTACAACTGGAAGAAAACAGCGAAAAACAAAATATTTCAAACATTATCATTGTAAGAAATCCCAAAAACTGGAACTTGCAAATTGAAGGAGTAAAAGTTGTTTCCTCGCGAAAATACATTACTGATCCGGATTTTCAATCGCTAAAAAACGTGCGGATTTTTAACCTGAGCAATTCGTACCAGTACCAGAAAATGGGGTACTACGTTTCGCTCCTGGCTTCGGCCCGCGACCACCGCGTGATTCCCAATGTGACCACCCTGCGCGATTTCAGCCGGCAATCGCTGGTGCGATCGCTTTCGGGTTACATCGATGATGATATTCAGAAAACCCTGAAACCCGTTGAAGGAAACAAAGTGAGCATTTATGTCTATTTCGGAAAGTCAGTAAACCCAAAATTCAGGCAACTGGCCCAAAAACTCTACCACATGTTTGAAGCGCCAATGCTGCAAATTGACTTTGTAAAAACCGACAAATGGCTAATACAGAAGGTAACGCCGCTGAGCTTTAAAAAAGTGAATCCGGAACATCTTGAAAAAGTACAGGAATTTGCCCGCGATTATTTTTCGAAAAAAAGGTTTTCCCGTCCCCGGTTTAAAAACTATAAATACGACCTGGCCATATTGGTCAATCCTGAAGAAGAGAATCCCCCTTCGTGCCCGGATGCCTTGCAGAATTTCAAAAAGGCAGCCGAAAAAGAAGGATTTTACACCGAATTCATCACAAAAGATGATTTCAGCCAGTTATCAGAATTTGATGCACTTTTTATACGCGAAACTACAAGTGTAAATAACCATACCTACCACTTTTCTCGTGCCGCCTATGCTGAAGGCCTTGTAGTGATTGACGATCCCTGGTCGATTTTGCGCTGCTCAAACAAAATTTTTCAGGACGAACGGATGAAGCAGAATAAAATAAAAACGCCGGGTACTGTGGTTTTATCAAAATCGACTTACCGCAAACTGCAAACGGCACATCTCACATTTCCGCTGGTGTTGAAACAACCCGACAGCGCTTTTTCACTTGGCGTTGAAAAGGTTACTACCCCGGAAGAATTGGATGTTTCATTGAAAAAGCTTTTTAAATTTTCAGATCTGGTAATTGTACAGGAATTTATGCCGTCGGAATACGACTGGAGGATTGGCGTGCTCGACCAGACGCCGCTTTATGCCTGCAAATATTACATGGCCAAAGACCACTGGCAGATTTACGACTGGAAAAGTGATAACAAAAACAACTGGGGAAATGTGGAAACCGTTCCATTGGATCAGGTGCCACAGCCAGTAATAAAAACGGCTGTAAAAGCGGCTTCATTAATCGGCGACGGCCTCTATGGTGTTGACCTGAAAATGCTGAACAACGAAGTTTACGTGATTGAAATAAATGACAATCCAAACATTGATGCCGGCATTGAAGATAAAATTCTGAAAGATGAATTATACAACAAAGTTATGCGGTCGCTGGTTAACCGGATTGAAATCAACCGGAACATTGCACAGTTTGTAACGGTTTAAAGATGAAATCATATACTGTTTAAAAATTAGCCTAAAGAACGCCTTAACATAAAAGACTTTCGTAAAATTTCTAACTTTGCAAAAAACACGTAAATTGTTTTTTAATATGAAGGCACTTGAATTTAAAACAAAAATAAAGCACGAAAAAACTATTGAAAATTTACCTGAACTATAGTTTCTTAAATGCTTTTATCCAGTCATCCAAATGAAAAAATCCATTAAAATTTTCAGGAAACTGCACAAGTGGCCGGGTATTATCATCGCCTTTTTTGCCATTTTGTTTGCCGTTTCGGGCATTGTAATGAACCACCGGCAAACTTTCTCATCTATCGATATAGCGCGAAATTTCCTTCCACCGAACTACAAATACGAAAACTGGAACCTTGCTGCGGTAAGGGGTTCCCTTCCGTTGGAAAATAATTCGCTTCTGATTTTTGGGAATATTGGCATCTGGGAGACAACAGAAAACCTGGAGAAATTTACAGATTTCAACCAGGGTTTTCCCAAAGGAATCGACGGACGGAAGGTCTATTCTGTTGTTCAGTTCAAAAACACCTTGTTTGCCGGAACCCATTTTGGACTTTACCGGCGAAACATTTCTGAGACAGATAAATGGCAAAAAATCGACCTGCCGGTGAAACAGGAACGCATTGCCGACCTGAGTCTGAAGGGCGATACATTATTAGTCCTTTCCCGTCACTATCTGCTCAAATCGGTTGACGGAGTTGTTTTTGAGACTGTTCAGCTTCCCGAACCGGTTGGTTACGAACGAAAAACCGGACTGTTCAACACACTGTGGGAACTACACAGCGGAGAACTGTTTGGCCTTACAGGAAAACTGATTGTGGATTTGCTGGGTGTGGTAACCATTGTACTTTCCATTACCGGCTTGTTGCATTTCTTTTTCCCGAAAATCATCAAACGGCAAAAAAGAAAGAAAAAACCGGTAAAAAAACTCGCCTCTACATTTCGAACCAATTTGCGATGGCACAACGTGGTAGGGTATATTTTTGTGGCATTTCTCATTATCAATACCCTGGCAGGCATTCATCTGCGGCCGCCGTTGCTTATTCCCATCGCCAACAAAAAAGTAGGTATAATTCCGGGCACGCATCTCGACAGTCCCAATCCGTGGTTCGATAAACTGCGTCGCGTGGAATGGGATGAAACTCTGAAAAGGTATATTTTTTCCACTTCAGAAGGTTTTTATGCTGCTGATGAAACCCTTTCCGGAAATTTGCAACCCATAATTCCCCAACCACCGGTTAGTGTAATGGGACTAAATATTTTCAAGCATGTGGGCGAACTGAAATACCTGACTGGTTCGTTCAACGGACTGTTTTTGTGGGACCTGGAAACCGGTCTCATCTCCGATTTTTTTACAGGTGAACCCTATGTCACTCCGCAGGGAATGGGAAATCCCATTGGCGCCAATATGGCAGCCGGATTTGTTGAAGCCGGGGAAGATGCATGGTGGTTCGATTACAACCGCGGCGCGCTGCCACTTTCCCGAAAACCGTTTCCTGAAATGCCGGAGGAAATCCGCAAAAAATCGCCCATGTCGCTTTGGAATGTTTCGCTGGAAGTGCACACCGGCCGGATTTTCGAACACCTGATTGGCCCGTTTTACATTCTGATTGTGCCGCTGGCAGGCCTTTGTCTGATAATGGTTTTGGTAAGCGGATTTTTTATCTGGTGGAAAACACACAGGAACAAGGCTAAAAAAAATAGTTAACATTTACATGTCTAATTCTTCCGAATTGCAAATAACAAATTATGGAATTCTTATAAAATATCCGTATTTTTGGATAAAACAATTTTGTTTATGGATACAATACAGATAAAAAAGGAACTTCACCAATATATTGACAACGGAGATGAGCGGTTTCTAAGACTGGTACATGCCATTGCAACAAATTACAATACCAGCGACGATTATATTTTGCCAGGAATACCCATGGAAACTGAAGCTTACCGTAAAAGAATTCGTAATGCAAAAGAAAGAGTTAAAAAAGGTTATTTCACTACCAACGAAAATCTGGAGAAAGAAATGGAGCAATGGTAAGACTTAGATATACTGTAATATGGGAAGATGAAGCTAAATATTCTCTCCGGCGAATCTATAACTATATAAAAAAGACCACAAGTAAATAATTCAACAAATAGTTTGACCGAAATCCCTTAACTCTTTCTCCTAAAAAAATGTTTTGAATCGCCCCACTCGCCGTATCCAATTTCACTGCCAGCCATTTCTATCCGGGCTTCGAGACAGTTCCGGCACAATTCGGCGTCTTCATCCAAACAAGGCTTATCTTCATAAAGCAGGTATTCTTTACGGTATTCGCAGGGCGTAAGGTTGGGCATAATTATGTTGGCGCCAATCGTCAGTGCTTTTTCACGCCCCACGGGATCGATGGCCTGTAAAGCAGTAGCCGCAGCAATATTAATATCGGGCATGAGCAGGCGTAGTGCAGCAATCATGTTCAGGGCAAGGTAAAAACGCTCCTGTTTGGATTTCAGCATATGCCTGAACTGATAAAGCGGAGTATGCTCATGTTCGATGTATGGCCCCATGCCACACATATCAATATCGAGTTCTTTAAAAAACAGCAGGTCGCCGGCCAAATCTTCCAACGTTTGAAAAGGCAGTCCAATCATTACACCAGTTCCCACCTGGTAACCGGTTTCCCTGAGAAACTGAAGTGCCTCTATTCTTCTTTCAAAAGAATGCCTGGGTGTGTCGGGGTGAATTTTATAATACAGTTCCCGGTTGGAGGCTTCTATGCGCAATAAGTAGCGGTGTGCACCACTCTCAAACCAGCGTTGGTAGGTTTCACGCGATTGCTCCCCACAGCTCAATGTAATTCCAAGTTCGTTATTGGAAAGCTGTTTTATTTTTTTTAGCAGGTTGTCAACCCTTTTCACAAAAGCTTTTGATTCCAGCTCACCCGACTGCAAAACCACCGAACCAAAACGATTTTCCCACGCAAACCGGCAGGCCTCCAAAATCTCTTCGTCAGTGGCATTGTAACGAACTACCTTTTTATTGTTTTTTCGGATTCCGCAGTACAGGCAATCCTTAGAGCAGATGTTGGAAAACTCTACCAACCCGCGAAAAAAGACCCTGGACCCCACAACGTTTTTTTTAACATCAGCAGATTTTCTCCAAAACTCCTGTCGTTCAACTCCCTCAAGACTAAGCAAAAAGCACAGTTCTTCCCGGGTAAAATCTCTTTTCGATAAAATAGTTTTCAAATCCATGAACACAAAAATAATTTCTTTCTGCAGATTTTATATTCCGGTTCAATTTTATTGTGATCTATTTTGGTTAAATTGACGCACCATTTAATACAAACAAAATGAAACGAATCAACTTCCTTCTCATCAATACAATCACACTGATTTTTGCATTGATAATGAATTCCCTTCAGGGGAGCGAGGTATTTAACGGAACCACAGTGGGTGAAGTCAGTGCAAAATATGAAACGCTGTTCACCCCGGCAGGATATGCGTTTGCCATCTGGGGAATCATTTATTTGCTGCTAATTCTGTTTGTGGCCTACCAGTGGTTTGCCTGGTTAAAAAGAAAAGAAGACCGGGAAATCATACAAACCGGCTGGTGGTTTGCACTAGGGAATATCGCCAACGGTTTTTGGATAGTCGCCTGGCTTAATCAGAAAATGGGCCTCTCCGTATTACTGATACTTGTTTTGCTGGTTTCCCTTATTCAATTAACCCTCCGGTTACGGCTTAAAAAATGGAACGCACCATTTCGGATTGTAGGCTTTATATGGTGGCCGATCTCTATTTATCTCGGCTGGATAATTGTTGCTACAGTGGCCAACATTTCGGTATTCCTGATAAGTCTCGGTTGGTATGGCGGGATTATTCCTGAACAGGGTTGGGCTATTTTGATGATTGTAGCAGCAACTGTTATTTATCTGATGCTGATAAAAACACGAAACATACATGAAGCGGCATTGGTTGGTATCTGGGCGCTGGTTGCCATTGCTTTAAAACAATGGCAACTCAACACCGAAATTGTTATTGCAGCAATTGCAGCATCAACCATTTTATTTGTTGTGGTAGCTGTTCGTACATTTAAAAACATATTCAACAACATATAAAAACTATGTCATTTATCCACTTTATTTAAAGAAGAAACATTTACTTTTGAAACCAAATCCTGCGGGAAGGCAAGGCTGACCTTAGGGAAAGAAAAAAGGTAAAGTTTCGGCTTTATCATTTCATCATTTCCCTCCCCTTTATCTTTTCGCTTCAGAATAAAAATGATATGAAACGCCTCGGATTTGTAGGTATTATTATTGACGACCGCGACAAATGTTCGGGGAGCGTGAACGAAATTTTGAGTGATTATGCCGGATTGATTCTGGCCCGCACCGGACTACCCCATGCAAAGGGAAACACTTCGGTAATTACACTGGTTATTGATGCCACAACCGATGAACTTGGAGAGCTGGCAGGAAAACTGGGCCGCATTAAGGGAATTTCAGTAAAATCGGGTCTGGCCAAACAATCAGTAAAAAGCAATTAATAATAAACAAGCCTTTTTTTTCTGTTCGATTTAAATTTTAAAAAAAAGGACAAACTTTGAACTCGAAACTCTGTCCCGATAGCTATCGGGATTAACTTTAAACAAAATACCATGTATAACGTACCAGCCGATTTTATAAACGAACAAAAAGTATGGGACATACTGAATGCCCATAAAACAGCCGACAGTGAGCAGGTAAGGGAAGTTTTGGCCAAAGCTGCCGAAATGAAGGGCCTCGACATGGATGATGTGGCAGTACTTACCGGCATCAGCGACCCGGAACTTCTGGGTGAACTGTTCAATACCGCCAACCAGGTCAAGGAAACCATTTACGGGAATCGCCTGGTTCTGTTTGCACCACTTTACATTTCAAATTTGTGTTCCAACGAATGTTTGTATTGTGCTTTTCGGGCAACTAACAAAGACATTGTGCGAAGTACACTCACACAGGAACAGATTGCCCACGAAGTGGAAATCCTTATCAACAAGGGACATAAGCGCATTTTGCTGGTGGCAGGCGAATCGTATCCAAAACAGGGGTTTCAATATGTTCTGGATTCGGTAAAATCAGTTTATAGTGTAAAATCGGAACACGGAGAAATACGCCGGGTGAATGTAAATATTGCCCCCCTGTCAACCGAAGAATTTATTCAATTAAAGGAAGCTCAGATTGGCACCTACCAGATTTTCCAGGAAACATACCATCGCGAAACCTACCAAAAAGTGCACCTTGGCGGTAAAAAACGTGACTACAACTGGCGTGTTTGGGCACTTCACCGGGCAATGGACGCGGGTATCGACGATGTGGGAATTGGCGTGCTTTTCGGCTTATTCGACTACCGTTTTGAAATTCTGGCCATGATACAGCACATTCGCGAACTGGAAAAAAAATTTGGCGTTGGACCGCACACGATCAGTGTTCCGCGCCTGGAACCGGCCACCGGAAGTAATTTGGCTGCTCATCCGCCGTTCCCGGTTTCCGACATCGACTTCCGGAAAATTGTGGCCATATTGCGCCTGGCGGTTCCTTACACCGGCATCATCATGTCAACGCGCGAAACAGCCCAAATGCGCCGCGAAACTTTTGCACTGGGCGTAAGCCAGATTTCAGCCGGAAGCCGCACCAATCCGGGCGGTTACGAACATGAAGAAGATGAAGACGACCCATCAGGCCAATTCAGCCTGGGCGACCACCGCCCGCTTGATGAAGTCATTCGCGATGTGGCATCCATGGGTTACATCCCGTCGTTTTGCACGGCCTGTTACCGGCTCGGCAGAACCGGACAGGATTTCATGGATTTGGCTAAACCCGGCGACATTAAACTGCACTGCGCACCGAATGCGTTGTCATCATTTAAGGAATACCTGCAGAATTATGCTTCGCCCGAAACTGCTGAAGTTGGCAACAAACTCATCAGAGAAACCATTGCCGGCATGGATGGGTTAGCCAGGCAACGTGCCGAAAAACTCGTAAAACGTGTGGAAGCAGGTCGCGATGATGTGTATTGTTAATTTTCAAAAGGTTTCTTAATTTTGAAAGAATTACAAAAAAATTGAGGTAAGTAATTATGAAAATTGTAGAAGAGCCAATTGTTGATTATCAAAAAAACTTGTCCGTAAAAAATGCCGAACTGATTCAGGATTATAAAGTCAAAATCAGATTTAGTGACAACAGCCAACAGATTGTTGATTTTGAACCTTTTATTAAGAGATCTCATCATCCGGCTATCAAAAAATATATGGATATAGAAAGGTTTAAACAATTCGAAATCATAGATGGTAACCTGAACTGGAATGACTACGATATGATTTTCCCTGTTTCTGATTTGAAAAAGGGAAAAATCGCTTAACTATGGATTACAGAATCGAAAACGACCTTCTCGGAAAAAAACAAATCCCCTCAGACGTATTGTGGGGAATCCATACCGCCCGTGCAGTGGAAAACTTTCCGCTTTCAGGCAAACAGGTTCATCCCGAACTGATTAAAGCTTATGGCGAAGTAAAACTGGCCTGTGTCCAAACAAACATTCAGCTTGGTTTTTGGAAAGAAAACCCCGAAAAAGCCGGCGCAATTGAAAAAGCCTGCTTCGAAATGAGTCGGGGACTGCTCAGTGAACACATCATTGTGGATGCCCTGCAGGGAGGAGCCGGAACTTCAACCAACATGAACGTGAACGAAGTGATTGCCAACCGGGCGCTTCAAATTATGGGCGAAAAACCAGGGAATTATGAACTCATCTCCCCGCTCGACGATGTCAACCTGCACCAGTCAACCAACGACACCTACCCCACCGCCTTAAAGGTTGCTGCAATCAGGTTGTTGAGAATACTGGAGCAAAGTGTACTGGAGCTACAGGAAGCTTTTCAGCAAAAAGAGAAGGAATTTGCCCACATCGTAAAAATTGGCCGTACCCAATTGCAGGATGCCGTGTTAACAACTTTAGGCCGTGAAATGAGCGCCTATGCAGAGGCATTTAACCGCGACCGCTGGCGGATTTACAAATGCGAGGAACGGCTGCGAGCAGTTAATCTGGGCGGAACAGCCATTGGAACAGGCCTGGGAGCACCCAGACAATACATCTTTAAAGTAGTTGACCGGCTACGTGAAAACACCAACATTGGTCTGGCCCGCAGCGAAAACCTGATTGACGGAACCCAAAATACCGATGTTTTTGTGGAAGTCTCCGGAATTTTTAAAGCCTGTGCTTCAAACCTGTATAAAATCAGTAACGATTTACGGCTGCTTTCCAGCGGTCCCGATGCCGGGTTGGGAGAAATAAACCTCCCCCAAAAACAAGCCGGTTCCTCCATCATGCCCGGCAAAGTGAACCCGGTTATTCCCGAAGCTGTTGCACAAGTAGCTTTACTGGTATTTGGAAATGACCTGGTTTTGACCCAGGCCTGCAGTGCGGGAAACCTGGAACTGAACCAGTTTATGCCATTAATTACACACACAATGCTTGAAAACCTTTCCCTGCTTAATCATGCCTGCAACATTTTTAACAGAAAATGTGTTTCAGGCATAACAGCCAATGAAGATGTTTGTAAAAATAACGTGGAAAACTCAACCGCAGCCGTTACCGCATTAATTCCAAAAATTGGTTATGAAAATGCATCGCTGGTGGTAAATACGTCCCAAGACTTAAACATCTCCATCCGAGAAGCAGCCATAAAACTTCATTTCATTTCGAACAAGGAATTTGAAGATTCGATAACTCCGGAAGCTGTATGCAGGCTCGGCCATTCCTGACTAAAAATATTTCTTAAAATTTCCATACTGAAAATCAACAATTTGAAACCAATCAAAAAATAAAAGATAAAAAAATATTAATATTTGTTTGGAAGTATTGAGGATTGTTGTTAATATTGAATCTAAATTAAAAGAGAACGTTAATTATTGTATAACTCAAAATTTGAAAAAGATGAAAAAAGTATTATTTATTTTAGCATTGGTTATGGCTTATGGCCTGTCAGTTTCAACTGCAAGTGTAACGGTTGAAGAAAACGAAAAAGCAAAAGTAACAGTAGTTGCTGACGACAACAAAACTACAAAAGCAGAAGAAGCTCCAAAAGCTACTGCCGCAAAAGCAGACGGTTGTGGTGAAGTAAAAGCTGAAGCAAAAGCCGATGGTTGTGGTGATGCGAAAGCTGAAGCGAAAGCTGATGGTTGCTCAGGCACCAAAACAGCAGCAAAAGCCGATGGCTGCTCAGGAACAAAAACTGCTGCCAAAGCTGATGGTTGTGGTGACAAGTCAAAAACCTCAACTGCCAGCAACAATTAAGAAGAGCATTACAAAGTATTTCCAATAACAGAAAAGGTCGCACGTCGTTTGACAGGCGACCTTTTTATTTGAAAAAAATCGGCTGGTTTATCTTCAATTGCCTGAAAATTCTTATTTTGCAAAACGAAATGTATCATAATTACTATTATTAAGAACAAAAGTTAAAAATCGACATTCAACTAAAAATTTAAAAACATGAAAAAATTATTTTTTATCCTGGCGCTGGTTGCCATTTATGCTGTTTCATCATCATCCGTAACGGGAAATGAAAATGCCAAAGAAGAGCAGAAAATTACAATTGTGGCGGATACAGACGACGATGTAAAATCGCCAGCCGTTGAAGAGAAAAAAGACAAAAAGAAAAAGAAAACCACAACTGCGGTAAGTTGCTGTTCGCAAAAGGAAACAGTAAAAACCGGTTGCACTGAAGCTCAACAGAAAAGTTGCGCTGCATCTAAAGTAAGTTGTTCGGAAGAAAAGAAAAAAGAAGAAAAAAAGTAAATTAATTCTGGCCGGCATAGGGTTTTAAATTTAACGTGCCGGATACCTGATGAATTTTCAGAAAACAGTTCCGTTTAGTTCATTGTAAACGGAACTGTTTTTTTACGCCCCTTTTTGATTTAGTCAATTTCAGATTTTCCACAGATTAACATCAGCCAAAAGTTTGGCATATCAATCATCTTTAAACAAAAACCTGATGTGAAGGAAGTTTTATATTCAAAAAAAAATCACCGGGTCACAACATGGTTTTTTCTTTTGCAGGTTATTTCAACGTACAGAGTAAAGCAATATTTTCTGATTTTTAAAAGTGAATAAGTTCCCTATCTTTGCTGAAGGCTGAATAAAACCAGTCGTAAACCTAAAGTGGAAAACGAAAATTCAAACATCTGGAAAAGTTTCCTCGAAGGCGATAAAGAGGCATTTGCCCACTTGTATAACCTGCATGTGGAGGCGCTTTACCGTTACGGCACCAAATTATGTAATGATGATAATCTGGTAAAGGATGTCATTCAGGAAGTTTTTCTCGATTTATACCTGAAACGGCAAAAAAACAAAACCAAACCCGAAAATTTGCGATGGTACCTCGTTTTGGCATTCAAACGCAACCTGATAAAAAAACTGAAACGCAACAGAAAGCTGATGGATGATGAAGAATGCGAGTTGAATTTTGAACCGGAATACAGCATTGAAAAAACCATTATTGAAAATGAGGAGGAAGCGGAGTTGAACCGGAAGGTAAATGAAGTACTTAAAAATTTACCGGCCAAACAAAAAGAGGCGCTTTATCTGCGTTACAACGAATCGATGGAATATCCTGAAATTGCTCAGTTGTTGAATATTTCCGTTGAATCGGTTCGGAAGCAGGTTTACCGGGCGTTATCCTCCATCCGGGAAAAATTTGGGAAACAGGGGTTGGTGTTGTTTTTGGTTAATCTACGGTAAAACAGATTTTAAACCAAAAGCGGCAGCTTACGAAATAGATGTAGCTGCTAGAAAATCTCAGCAAAAAACAAGTGTTTGTGCCGTGAAACATTTGTAGTTGCAAGAGCATCAGAACCGGGAACCAGCGGCAGAGCCGCGAAACAGTTGGCGCTGCAATTGCTTCATAACAGGGAACCAGCGGCAGAGCCGCGAAATATTTGTAGCGGCAATAGCAACACAACAGGCCGAAAGGTGCAGCGCACCGAAATATTAAACATCTGTCAACCCAAAATCCCCTCACTCCCAATCTCTTACATCATCAAAAAATTCAAACAAATAATCATCATTAAACTGAATGTCATTCTTCCTCAAAATCTCCAAATATTCCGTTCTGAAATCTGTTTTTTTATGATGTTTCTCCTGATTCAAAACATATCTTACAACAGTATCGATTTGGGATCGGGAATGAGAAAATGCTCCATAACCCTTTTGCCATTCAAAACGAAATCGGGATAAATTGTTTTGTTTTATCCACTCATTGGTTGAAGTTTTAATTTCCTCAACAAGATCCGGAATCAAATGATTGACATTGTATCCGATAAAAATATGAATATGGTCCGGCATGGAACCAATAGCGAGCAATTTGTGTTTATGATTCTGAACAATACCCGTAATGTATTTTTCCAATTCATTTTTCCATTGTCTTTTAATCAATGCATTTCTGTTTTTTACGGCAAAAACCAGATGGGCATAAAATTGGGTGTAAGTATTAGCCATAATGTTTGAATTTTATTGTGCATTGTAAAAATAGACACATATTTCATTCTGTGAAAAGAAATTTTAATATTCAGGTGCTACGCACCTTATTCCCGATGGATCGACATCATTACTACAAATATTCAGGTGCGCTGCACCTACATCTTTGAACAACTAAAATTCATTTAAAATCAGCAACAGAGCCGAAAAAAAAATTTAGCAAAATTAAATTCCGCAAAAAAACAGCGGCTGCGCCTCGAAATATTTGTAGCGGCAGAAGCATTAGAACCGGGAACCAGCGGCAGAGCCGCGAAATATTTGTAGCGGCAAAAGCAACACACCAGGCCGAAAGGTGCAGCGCACCGGAATATTCTTATCACCCCATTATTGCAGATAACAATATCGAATCTAATATTCCGGTGCTACGCACCTTATTCCCGATGGATTGACATCATTACTACAAATATTCAGGTGCGCTGCACCTACTTCTTTGAACAACTAAAATTCATTTGAAATCAGCAACAGAGCCGAAAAAAATTTTAGCAAAATTAAATTCCGCAAAAAAACAGCGGCAGCGCCGCGAAATATTTGTAGCGGCAAAAGCAACACACCAGGCCGAAAGGTGCAGCGCAACGAAATATTAAATCAAAAAAAATCCATTATCCTGTCCATATTCACCAACCTCATGTCCTTTTATAGTAATAGGTTTTGGGTTTACCCAATTGTTCATAGTTTAGTAAAATTCCGCCCTCAGTTTTCGGGGGCGGAATTTTTTTGCAAAAAAAAGTTAAAAATTCTGTCCATATTTTAAAGGTTGAAGTCCTTTTAGAACAGAACGAACAAATTTAAATGGAAAATATCAGCAAATATCTCGACGATAAACGTTTCATTCAATGGGTGTTCAGCCCGGGAAACGAACTCAATGAATGGTGGAATTCATTTGAAGCCTCCAATCCAAAAGAGAAGGAAAACATCCAACTGGCACGCAGAATTCTGCAAAAACTTCATACATCAGACAAAGATCTTTCTGAAGATGAAAAAATTGTCCTCTTTTCCCGAATCCTGAAACAGGTAGAAAACCAGCAGGAGAACAAAAGAACCCGCAGAATTTTTATTGGTTTATTGAAATACGCCGCTGTGGCCATCCTCTTCTTTTCTGTTGGAGCACTGCTTTTTTACCAGAAAAACAATTTTAATCCGCAGTTTGTTACGCAGGAAATTTCAGAACCCATTCATTCGGACGAAGCCCGGCTGATACGGCCCGGCGGGGATAATATTTTGCTCAGTGAATCGAATTCACGCATTGAACACAGGCAGGATGGCCAGGTTGTTATAAACAACCAATTGCTAGAAACCGGAGCTCCCATACCCCAGGGAACTCCCGAAATGAATCAACTCGTAATTCCTTACGGAAAAACTTCGGAAATTATTCTCCCCGACGGTACGCATGTTTATCTGAATGCCGGTAGCCGGTTGATTTACCCCGACTTTTTTGCCGACAAAACCCGCGAGGTTTTCCTGGTAGGCGAAGCCCATTTCGATGTGGAACACAACGAAAAGCAACCTTTTGTGGTGCAAACCACCGACATCCGTGTGCGGGTACTGGGAACCCAATTTAATGTTTCGGCCTACCCTTCCGACAACATCATTGAAACGGTACTTACAACTGGAAAAGTGAGGCTTGAACAAAATAATTCTGGCATGTTTTCCCAAACAACCGATTTGGTTCCAGGACAACTTGCGGCATTTAACAAAACCGAACGCACCACCAGGGTGAAAGAAGTGGATATTGAAAATTACACGCTTTGGAAGGATGGATTGCTCAAGTTTGAAAGCACAGACCTGAGCCGCGTGGTGAAAAAACTGGAACGATATTTCGATATTCGTTTCCGTTACGAGGATCCATTTCTTGGAGGTATAAAAATCTCCGGAAAACTGGAACTGACCGACAGCCGCGAAGCTGTGCTGGAGAATGTAGCCGCAGTAGCATCAGTGAAAATTACAAAAAAAGGAGATGATTTTTATGAAATAAGTAATTAATAAACCGGCAGGCGTTGCAGCGCCTTGCCGGTTTCATGTGTTAAATTTTAATATTGTGTAACTTAACAGTTCAAAAGTATGAAAAAAAGGCGAGAATGGGGGCTCCCGCAAGGGGGAAACCGAAAACTTAATTTAAGTTTTAAAAAAATGAAACTAACACTGATTTTTTCCATGCTGGTTTTCCTCACTTTCGGGAATGGATTTTCCCAGGCGAAAGTGACGTTGCAATTTGAAAAGGCAACCATCCGGCAAGTGTTGAAAACCCTCGAAGACCAGACCGGTCATGTTTTTCTCTACAAAGACGACATTTTCGACCCGGCCAAAAGGTACTCGATAGACTTTACCGACGAATCCTTTGAGGAAGTATTAAAATCGGTTTGTGCTACCGCCGGAGTGGATTATGAAGTGAGAAGCAACCGGCAAATTATCCTAACCGAGAAAGAGAAAGAAACAGTCACTTCAATTACTCTACAGCAAAGAACGGTTACCGGGGTGGTAACCGACCAAAACGGACAGCCACTGCCCGGAGTTTCGGTGGTTGTAAAGGGAACGACTACCGGCACTGTTACCAATTCCAACGGGGAGTTTTCTCTCTCCATACCGGCAGCCGTCGAAACCCTTGTGTTTTCATTTGTGGGAATGAGGACACAAGAAGTGGCTTTAGATGGAAGAACTACAATTTCAATAACTTTGGAAGAAGAATCAATCGGCCTGGATGAAGTGATAGCCATCGGCTATGGTACAATTAAAAAAAGTGATTTAACTGGTTCCGTCCAAAGGGTTAATGTTGAAAATTACAGAACTCAATCAATGGTGCAAGTTACTGATATGCTTGCAGGTACTGTTGCCGGGTTTAATGCGAATCAGGGAACATCAGCTCAGGGTGGTGCTTCCATGGAGATTAGAGGCCCAACTTCCTTAACTGCAGGAACAAATCCCCTAATTGTCCTTGACGGAGTCATTTTTACGGGAGCCCTCCGGGATATTAATCCTCATGATATTGAATCGGTCGATATACTGAAAGATGCAAGTTCTGCCGCGGTTTTCGGTTCTAAAGCAGCTTCAGGTGTTGTTATTATTACAACTTCAAAAGGTAGGACAGGAAAACCTACAATCAACTTCTCAACCAAAATGGGACTCACAGAGAACTATAATGAAAGGCGCGGATTAGGACCTGAAGAATATATTCAGTTTAGACAAGATTATTTCAGGCAATTGTTTCCTAATGTAAATTACAATTTTTATACTCATCCGGATAATCTTCCGTCAGACATGTCGATTGAAGAATGGAGAAACTTAAGTTCTGCTACTCCACTTGCAGATAACTTAAATGAATGGATGGCAAGGCTGAGACTTTTCCCAACCGAACAAAAGAATTATTTGGCAGGTAAGACCATGGATATGTATGATGAAGTTTTCAGGACAGGATTGAGACAAGAATATGATCTTAGTATTTCAGGGGGAACAAGTGTTGCAACATATTATTGGTCTGTAGGATATAATGACAATGAAGGAATTAGGATTGGAGACCAATATTCAAGTATTCGGTCACGACTAAATGCTGATTTTCAGATTGCAGATTGGTTAAGTGCCGGAGTTAACGTTCAATTTTCAGACAGAGATGACAGTTCTGTTCCAGCCAGTCTGAACTTTTATGTAAATAGTCCTTATGGAGAAATGTATGATGAGGAAGGAAATCTTGTCCGCTATCCGCATGGACACTCTGATAATCCTTTATTAGCTTACAAAAGAACATCATTATCGAATAAAACCAATAACTTATTCGCTAATCTATTCGCCGAAATAACATTTCCTCTGGGAATAAAATATAAAATTTCCTTTCAACCCAGATATCAATCCTACAAGTACTTGACCTATACAACGATAAGTAACAAATTAGCAGGTATGCCTAATGAGGTACCTTCAGGAGAACGTCGTGAATCATCAACCATGAACTGGATGATAGACAACTTAGTTACCTGGAACAAGACTATAAATAATCATACTTTTAATGTAACACTTCTTGCAAACATGGAAGAAAATCAATACTGGTCTTCAACCATGTCCAACAGGAATTTCAGTCCGAATCAGGAGCTTATTTATCATGGGTTGCATTTTGGCGATTCGCCTGAAATATCAGTTAATGATACAAGAAGTACAGGAGATGCTCTAATGGCTCGACTAAATTATACTTTATTGGGTAGGTATCTTCTTACTGCATCTATAAGGCGTGATGGGTTCTCGGCTTTTGGACTGGAAAACCCAAGAGCAACTTTCCCGGCTTTTGCTCTCGGCTGGATAGTATCTGAGGAAGATTTCTTTAATAGCGATGTTTTTAACAGACTAAAATTAAGGGCTTCATGGGGAGTCAACGGAAACCGTGATATTGGGATATATTCCGCGTTGGCAAGAACCGGTTCAAGCCCATGGTATGATGGGAGCAATACCCGTATTGGAGTGTACAATTCCACTTTATCCAACAGTTCACTGAGGTGGGAAAAAACAGCTGCGCTTAATTTTGGAATTGAAGTTGCTTTATGGAACAATAAAATTGATTTAAGTGCAGATGTGTATCACATGACCACCAACGACCTGTTAATGGACAGATTGCTCCCAAGAGTAACCGGATTCAATAATATTACATCAAATCTTGGGGAATTGCAAAACCGGGGCCTGGAACTGACCTTAAATACAAAAAACGTCACCAAACCAAATTTCCAATGGAATTCCAACATTGTCTTCTCCCTGAACAGAAATAAAATTATTGAATTGTTTGGAGATTACAGCACATATACATTATTGAATGAAGAACGAACGGGGGATGTACCAGATTTTTCGAACGGTTGGTTCCCGGGACAAGCAATTGATGTTGTTTGGGACTATGAAATTGTAGGAATCTGGCAATTGGATGAAAGAGAAGAAGCTGCAAAATACAACATGGAACCGGGTGATTTCAAAGGAGTTGATGTAAATAACGATGGAAGATTTGTTGATTTGGTTGACAAACAATTTATCGGCCATACAGCTCCAAGATATCGTCTTGGATTCAGAAATGATTTCAGCTTCTTTAAAAATTTTACAGCTTCTGTATTTATAAGAAGTGATCTTGGTCATATTGGTTCGTATAACGTTGCACTTAATGGAGGGCAGGAATCCAATGACCGGTGGAACAGGAATAATGGTCCGGTCCCATACTGGACGGCTGATAAGCCAAATGATGAATATGCCAGACTTAATCCTTACACCGGAAGTTACGGTGGCGGTCTTATGATTTACAAGCCACGCTCTTTCGTCAGGGTTCAGGATTTATCGTTATCATATAATTTACCCGCAAGTGTTATTCAAAATATCAAATTGAATAATCTTCAGATATATGGCTCGGTGAGAAACCTGGCTACATTTACAAACTGGCCCGGCTGGGACCCTGAATCAGGTATGAGCCCAATGCCAAGAACCTTTACATTAGGTCTTAATTTGTCTCTGTAATTAAATTTTTATTAATCTAATAATATTTTGAAAATGAAAAGAATTAATATACTACCACTTATTTTTATAGTCTTCCTTTTTATTTCTTGTTCCGAAGACTGGCTGAAACCCGATCCGTTATCTTTTTATACGCCGGAGAATGTTTTTGTTGACGCGGCAGGATTCGAAGCAGCATTGGTAAGATGCAAGAAAGAAATGAATTCAGAAAATCATGGAGCCTATTGTCCTATTGTTGCTGAAACAGACTACTCTGATTTAGCGGTTTCGCTTCGTCAAAGTGATTTTACGAAAGTTACACCAAGCACGAGTTATCAATTACCTATTTTAGCCTTTTTCATCAATGCTTACGGGTATATTAAAAATGCCAACACCATAATTACCCGGATAGATGACATTGAATGGACAGACCAAAGTTTAAGGGACAGGATACTTGCTGAAGCTCTTTGGTTTAGATCATACTGGTATTTACGTCTGGTGAACACTTATGGCGATGTGCCCTGGGAAGGAAAGGAATTAACTGGTCCCAAACTCGATTATTACTCTACAAGCAGATGGACTATCCTTGATAAAATCCAGGGAGATTTGGAATTTGCAGTAGAACAACTTCCAGTGAAAGCGGCCAGATTAGGGGATGTCAGCAAAGGTGCTGGAAACCACCTGCTTGCAAAAGTTTATTTGGCAAATTGTGAATTTGATAAAGCCATAATTGCAGCCTCATCTGTTATTGATGGCCCTTACGCCCTAATGACAGAGCGGTTCGGCAGCAGTGACTGGCTGACGTACCATGGCAATAAAAGCCACATTGAACACAATGTTATGTGGGATTTACACCGTGTTGAAAATAAAAATGACCCTGCCAATACAGAAACCATTTATGCTACAGTTGACAGGGCTGACGCCCCCTCGGAAACATGGTGGGATGCAGTGGGAACAAGGGCATTACGCCATTTCACGCCTTCCTATTGGAAAATTCTTGATGCAAATGGTGTCAGAGCAAGCAACTGGACTTTTACTGGAGGCGATACGTTAGGAATTGGAAACGGTGATGTAAGAACGAATAATTTCTGGCACTACAAGATTTGGGAGGATGAAAATTATACCTGGCAAACAACTCCCGATATGCGAAGATCCGATTGCAACTGGATTGAAATGGGCGATTCAATAGCTGAGATTATTACATGGAATCCAACTTCTCCCAATTACGGAGAACCATTGAATCGAATTCATTACAAGAGTTTGGACGACACCATAGACACATGGTATCCGTGGGCTCATAACAAAATTTTTGTTCAAACAACCAATTATCATCAGCCGCATGGGGGCCAGGGAGATTGGTACATTTTCCGATTGGCAGAAACTTATCTTCTTAGAGCTGAAGCATATTTTTTCAAGGACCAGCCTGGTTTGGCCGCTGCTGATATTAATGAAGTTAGAGGCAGGGCTAATGCTCCTTTAATAAGTGCTTCTGATGCGACAATTGATTACATTTTTGATGAACGGGCAAGGGAGCTTTATGCAGAAGAAATGCGACATTCCGAAATGGTAAGGGTTTCCTTTCAGCTTGCGAAAACGAATAAAGATGGATATAGTTTGGCCAATATTTCTCAAAAGAACTGGTTTCATGACCGGGTAATGCGAGTAAATGAACATTATCATCCGCCAAAATATTTTTTCTGGGGTGTGGAGGCAACGCTTTATCCCGAGCACATATTATGGCCTGTTCCACAATCTGTTATAACGGTAAACACCCTTGGAAGAATCAATCAGAACTATGGATATGATGGGTATGAGATGAATGTACCGCCACTTGAAACGATACCTGAAGATACGGAATAAGAAAAAATTTCTGTTGTGCAGTTTGATTTAATTTCAAACTGCACATTTTTTTGAATATAACCATTGTTGTGTTTGAAATACTATTTTATTAAAAGTTTTATTGATTGTGCACAAAATAATGAAAAATCAAACATTTTATACAGTAACAATTGCTAGTGTTTTTTCTATAATTCTGCTGTTTGGGGCTTGCAATTCGCGAAATGATTTGTCTGTAAACGATTTTAAGTTTGATGGACCACTTGGTTCTGAGGGAGCAGTGATAGAAAAAATCGGGAAAAACCACTTTAAAGTTACTCTTAGTCATGCTCCAAATCAACCGGAGTGGAACAATAAATTAAATTTCCAGATTACAAATAATGCCAAAGGTAATGATCTAATTTTATTTGTTGAAGGGCCTCCAAGATATGCAATGAATGAGTATTTTTATTCATGGTCATACGATTTGGAAAACTGGAATCCCATTCATTGGAAAGCTGGTCACAGAATAAGTCCGGAAAGAGACACACTTACCTTTCCTGTTTTTGAACAAAATCAGGTTTGGGTTGGTCACCAGGTACCGATTTCTTATGAACAGATTGAGAATTACATCAGAGAAATAAAAACAAACAATAACGTAAATGTTGATACATTAGGAAAATCATTGGGAGGCAGGAATTTATATCGTATTTCTATTACTGATCATGCAAGTAATATTTCTGTGAAGGATAAATGGGTTCACTATTTTACCAATCCACATCCCGGTGAACATAATGCTCAGTGGCGAATGATTGGTAAAATTAACTGGTTGCTCAGTGAAGAAGGTAAAGACCTCAGGAAACGATCGATTTGCCATTTTGTACTCATGATGAGTCCCGACGGTCCGCACAATGGCTGGTACAGGGTAAATGAACAAGGCATCGACATGAACAGGAGTTATTTCCCGGAGGGCTCAGATAGTATAAATCAAGCGCACGAATCGTATATTTTTCAGCGAGACCTTGAAAAAATAATGTCCTCAGAATCACCTGTTACAACCTTATGGGGGCATCATACCTGGGGAGGGATCGTTGAACCGTTGCTCTATTATGTTGAAGATGAAAGGTTGCCTTCATGGACGAAATGGAAAGATATATTATTGGAGTTGGATGGAGAGAAATTAATTAAACCTTTAGCTTTAAGAGACTCAAAACCAGGTTATGGAGCAACGAGTTGGGAATTTGGGCCCCATGTTCAATTCAATATTACAACTGTTCTTTGCGAAGGAGGTGGTGCCATCTACACAAAGGAAGAAAACACAAAATCAGGAGAAATATTAATGGAAAGCATTGACAAATATTATAAAGGGGCCAAACACAATTAAATTAATTCTAAATCCTTTCTAATATTTGTTTTCAAATTTTATTAAAAGAGATCAATAAAATGGCAACAATTAAAAAATTTATTTCAACAATCCTTATTCTGTTAACGATTCAATCTATTGCACAGAATTACGACGAATCAAAAGTGGGTGAATACCAGCTTCCTGAATTGTTAATTACAGAGAACGGACAAACCGTTTCAATACCGGAACAATGGGAAACTATTCGCCGCCCGGAAATCCTTCAACTGTTCGAGAACCACGTTTATGGTCAGGTTCCAAAAGATTTCGAAAACATCAAATTCCAGGTAACAAAACAGGATAAAAAGGCAATGAACGGAAAAGCCACTCTGAAAGAAGTGGCCATAACCGTTACCCGAAACCGGAAATCGGTGACCATGAAACTGTTGATGTTCACGCCCAACAAGGTAAAAAAACCGGTTCCGATGTTTCTTGTTATCAACCACAGGGGTATCAAAACCATGGATGTGACCCGCCAAAACAAAGACGGATTCTGGCCGGCAGAAGAGGTGATTGAAGCCGGTTACGGGATTTCGGGGTTCGATGTGATTGATGTTTCGCCCGACGATAAAGTGATGTTTACCGAAGGAATTCTAAACCAGCTCTATCCGGAACATCTTGAAATGGACAACGGAATGCGTGGATTGGGTGCCTGGGGTTGGGGCTCTGCAAGGGCCATTGATTATTTTGAAAAAGATAAATCGGTTGATGCCACCAAAATTATTTCGGTGGGACACTCGCGCGGGGGTAAATCTTCACTGTGGTTTGGCGCGCAGGATAAGAGGGTGGCTATTACCATTTCCAATGAATCGGGGAACTCGGGTGCCGCTCTTTCGCGAAGAAATTTCGGGGAAACAGTTGACCGGATTACCACCAGTTTTCCTTATTGGTTTTGTCCCAACTACCGCCAATATGCGGGGAATGAAAACAAACTGCCGGTTGACCAGCACATGCTGATTGCGTTGATTGCCCCGCGGGCTGTTTACGTAGCCAGCGCTGCCGAAGATTTGTGGGCCGACCCCAAAGGCCAATACCTGGCGTTAAAAGAGGCGCAACCGGTTTTCAACCTTTATGGAATTGAAACCAACCTGCCGGAGGAAATGCCGTATGTAAACGAACAAATCATTCGGCCATACATGGGTTTTCACAACCGAGAAGGCAAACACAACATGACACCTTACGACTGGCAGCAATTTATAAAATTTGCCAATAATTATTTTAATAAATAAATTCACGATATCTGAAAAAGTAAATTCCACAACGATGAATAAAAACTTTTACATTTTTTTTCACTTGCTAACTTTTAGTATATTTATTTTGCTTCCCATTTATTCCAATTCACAGACTTTATCCAGGCTTAATACAATTTCCGAAATGAATATTGGAGAATCAAAACAAGTTGTTTTAACCAATGGTGAAATTGTAAATCTTTTTATGAAAGATATCAGGATTGACCGAGATAGTGTTCGTGGTGCTGTCAGGAATGCAGTTGTAACAGCAGAGGTAGATGGTGAAGAGATAACCATTGGATCAGGAAATTATCATTTACCTGTCGAAGTTGGCAAAGTGCAAATCGACTGTCCTGTAATAAAAGAATTTACTGTTTCGAACTATTACAGACATGACGGAACCCTTCCCAAAGATGTCCGTCTAAGGCTTTGGCCTGGTGATTCGCCCTTTATTCAACCAGGCACATTTGGATTTCCTTTAAAACAGGCTTTTATGGCAAGCAGAATGCAATCGCAAAATGAGTTAGCCGGTTTGGGTTGGGCCGAAAACCTTCAAAGTACCAACACAGGTTATCATGCGCCTCATGATTTTGGCGGTGCTGAGGGAATGGATGAGATCTTTGCAGCTACCGATGGATTAGTTGTCTCATCAAAAAAAGATGTGTTGACAGGTTATGAAGACCTTCCCGGAGATGTGAGACCTGATGTGGTTTGGATTGTAGATGCCAGAGGATGGTATTACCGGTACAGTCATCTCAACAGCATTGAATCGGAAATTAAACCCGGAGCCAGGGTGAAACTTGGTCAAAAGATTGGATATATGGGAAAACAGGGTGGTTCCGGAGGTTGGGTTCATCTGCATTTTGGAGTCCATCATAAAAATCAGGATACTGGAAAATGGGAAGTGGAAGATGCATTTCCTTATCTTTGGGAAGCATACATCAAAAAATTCGGTTTAAAAGTTAAGGCAATAGCACGTCCGCGTTTAATTGCATGGACGGGACAAAAAATTAATCTTGATGGTTCAAAGTCAATTGGTTTGGAAAGTGATATTATTTCCTATGATTGGATTTTTTCTGATGGGACAAAAGAAACAGGGCCAATTCAGGAAAGAGTTTATCAAACTGCAGGAGAATACAGCGAAATACTTAAAGTTACCGATTCGCATGGTAATGTAGATTACGATTTTGCTTATACCCAGGTTTTCGACCGGCAATTTCCTGAAAAACAAATTCCGACAATCCATCCTGTTTTTCATCCTTCTATGAATATTAAACCAGGTGACCCGGTTACTTTCCTCGTACGTACCTTTGGAAGTAAAGTTGGAGAAGAAATCTGGGATTTTGGAGATGGAACGGACAAAGTGGTGGTCAATTCTGGCGTGGTTGAGCGACAATCACAAAATGATGGCAAATATGCTGAAACGGTTCATTCATTCTCAAAACCAGGACACTATGTGGTACGGGTAGAAAGGATAAATGAATTTGGATATCCAGCAATTGGACATTTACATGTAAAAGTGGAATAGAGGTCCATTACAAATTATTAAAAATTTGTCAAGGTAATTTATTTTTTATTCTATTTCCCCTTTCACCCAAAATACCTCCCCTCCTCCACAAGCAACCTGTATAACTCGTCGCGCACTTTTTTGGTGAGGGCGCTAATTGCTGAAAACTGTTCCTGCAAATCTTGTAAATTGTGGATTTCGGCGTATTTGCAGATTTGAATGAGGCCGGAATATAGCGTTAGAAAATCGGGATAGCTGAAGTTTTGTTCCCGTGAAAACCTGATTTTACAGTATATTCCGATGAAAAAAACTATCAATGGCATAAAACGGAAGGGATAGAACAGGATTCCCCTTTTGAAATTTTGCCTGGGATATTTTAATGGCACATTTTGATTTATGCTTTTCGATAAACATATACAGGCTTTTCATTCGGCCTGTTGGCCCCGATTTCACTTCAATTGGAATAATCTGGCCTTCCTTTTCTATCAGGTAATCAATTTCTGCAGTGCTGCTTTTCGCTCTTCTGCCCCAATAAAAAACTTCTGCTTTGGTGTACGGCGATTGGTATGCAATCAATTCCTGCCCAACAAACTGCTCAGCAACAGCACCTTTAAAAATGGTGTTGAAATCTTTTTCTATGGCCGTTTCGGAATATACTCCGCTGATGGCGTGAAACAAGCCAATATCAAGAAAAATGATTTTAAAAATGGATTCATGAACACCCGAAGAAAGGGGAAGTCCTGAACCGCTTGTTTGTTTTACCCGCGTTAGAATTCCTGCTGTTTCCAAAAGTTCAAGTGCCTCTTTAATTTTTTCTGATTTTATTCCCCTGTCAACATGTGCATAAACAAACTTTTGACCCGTCATTCCCGGCACGGAACGAAACACTTTTTTAAGAAGCGAATGTGACGAAACTTTTGAATATTTTGAAAAATCGTCGATGTATGTATCTATGATGGATCGTTGGATTCTCTGGCATCTGATAATATCACGACTGGTAATGTACTCTTTTACCACCCCAGGCATTCCCCCGAGGAAATAATATTTTCTGATGAATTCATTTAACTTTTCATGAATACCGTCGGGCATCTTTTCCAGATTTGGAAATTGATGCAGATACTTTCTAAGTGCTGACTCCCCCAGTGCATCAAGAAATTCGCCAAAATTCATGGGATATAAATACAAATACTGGACACGGCCTACCGGCATTTTAAAATTTTCACTTTGCAGGGCGAACTCAAGAAGCGAACCGGCTCCAATAATATGTAATCCAGGCATTTCTTCATAAAAATACCGGAGTGAAACAATTGCTTCCGGGCATTCCTGTATTTCATCCAGTAATAAAAGTGTTTTTCCTGCTTCCGGTTTTTGGGCAGTGAATAAAATGATTTTTTCTGTAATTTCTATTGGCACAAACGTGTTGAATATGGTTTTGTATTCAGGGTTTCGCTCAAAATTAATGTAAATAATATTTTCGAATTCCTCCTGTCCAAATTTTTGAACGATAAAGGTTTTTCCTGTTTGCCTGGCCCCTCGCAGCAAAAGCGGTCTTCTGGTATTTGATTCTTTCCACTCTTTAAGTGATTGATATATATCTCTTTTCATAGTTTAAATGATAAAATGAAAGGACAAATATAGCTATTTTAAGACAAAAAGAAGGGTTTGAATGAGAAAAAATCAGATAAAATACAAGGATAATTTCTTGATAAAACAGACAAAATACAAGGATACAAATGAAAATTGAGTTATAGCAGGAAAAGCGGTTTATCCCAGATAAAGTTCGTTCCCGCGAAAACATGGGTAAAAAAAGAGACTTTCGATTGAACCCAAAATGAAGTAAGCAAAACATATATTTCTGTTTCTGTGAGTTGAAATTTCACCCAAAATACCTCCCCTCCTCCACCAGCAGCCGATACAGTTCATCGCGTACTTTTCTGGTGAGGGTGCTGATGGTTGAAAACTGTTCCTGCAGGTCTTGCAGGTTATGGATTTCAGCGTATTTGCGGATTTGGATGAGGCCGGAGTACGGTGTCAGGAAATCTGTATAATCGAAATACCGGAAATAGGGCTCGTCGTGCAGGCCGGTGTCATAAAGGAACTGGCCCTGGCAGTAGTTTAGGTTCCAGTGTTTGTAGAGCTGTTTAATGGCTGAAACCAGATCGAACGCTGCCCTGTGTTCGCGGGTGACGTGGCTGTCGAGGGTGGTGGACCAAAATGCGTCGGGGTTGGCCGGACAAAGCGGATTGTCCGCAAACACTTCCGGTGCGCCTTCCACCGGATTATCCTTTTCAAACTTAGTGACCACACACCGGTTTTCGGCCAAAACAAAGGCAAAACAGTGAGCGTGCCAGTTTGCTTCCAATTCCCCTGGAAATTCCGACATCCAAATATTGAATTGATTTGCCCAAATCGGATATTTCTGAATTACCGCTTTTGTGATGCAAAACCACGTGAATAAAGTTTTTGCAGATAGTAAATCATAAGCTGTATATGCATATTTATCCGCTGGACCGGTCTGAACCTTTGTAAGATTCACATCGATAAAAGTTGGCCTCAATTGTAACCAAACCCTGTCTGGTTTTTGAGTAAACCTATTTAATCGTTCCTGATTTAAACGCACGGGCGTATTATCATCCATAAAACCAATAAATTCACCATCTGGTGAACCACAAGTTCGACTTAACTTGTAATGTCTTAATTCATCTTTTAATGGAAATCCGCTAACTAACTTACCCGCCTCATTTTTCTTTTTTGCACGACTGAAATCATAACGAGTCTGTTTTTTCCTATAATTTTCTATCTCAATTTCAGGAATGGTTTCCCTGATATCCTTTCTTTCTGAAGTAAACAGCACTTTGGGTTCTTTTTCAAAATCAATTCCCACCTGAAAATTCAACTCCTCATCATTCAACGCCCAGTTTACATTTTTAAACTGGGTGGTTGTCATTTCGGTAAAATCGTACAGGTTCACCCGGTTGGTGCGGGAATCGTCGCGGTGGTATTTCCACACGGTAAACGCCAGCGGCCACTTTCCCTTCAGTTTAAAAAATTCGTTGCTGGTAACAATAAATCCGTCTAAAAACTGAAAATGGCGATCCCACTTTTCCCGGAACGAAACATAGGTAGGCCGCGGAATGAGCCACGAGGTGGGGGTAAAAATCATCACAACCGGTTCGCAGTCGGCCTGGTTTTCGGCCTGATGTTTCGAAAGATTCAGAATTTGCCCCAGGAAAGCCAGGTAACGTTCCTTTCCGGCATCGTCGCCGGTAAGTTCCAAAATGGAAGGATGGATGGTGTAATTGGCATCGGCGCTTTCGCGGGCGCTCTCGTGCTCGTCGGTATTTTTATAAGGTGGATTCAGCAAAAAAGCAAACGGTTTGTTCAGTTCCAGATTTTTCAGTTTCAATTCTTTTTCCAGTTCGGCAATGTAAGTTATTGCATCGCAGTCGAGAAAATTCAGCCCCTTGTTTTCCGACGTTTTCGGAATAATGGTGAACCCTTTTTCCACGTGCCAGGGGTCGATGCGCATGCGTCGTTCGATAATGCGCAGCAAATCGGGTTGCAGTTCCGAAATAATTTTGTGTTTTTGTTTGCCGCGCCAGCTCGAAATAAGGTTGCCCGAACCGCCAGCCGGATCGAAAAAGATGTACATTTCATTCACCTGTTCGCCCAGAATACGTTTGGCAAACCACAGGGCAAAACGGCTCAGGTTTACATCGGTAAAAAAGATGCCGTGCTGTTTCACATATTCCGGATCAATGCGCGACATCACCTCGTCGAACCGGCTGAAATAGTAATCCACAGTAAGCCCCGAACCTTCGTTGGTAAAAATGTACCGGTTTTCCACAAATTTTTTAAACCGGTTTTGCAGCGCAGGTTTAACTGCAATGGGGTCGCTCAGTTTGCGGCCTTTAAACCCTACCAACTGTACTTCGCCGGTATAATCGTTGACAGCCAGAGTGGACGTTATGTCCCAGTAGGCAATCAGGGTATAAAAAGCATGTACCGCCTCGATGGGGTGGTCGAAAAACTCTTTCAGCAATTCAATCTGATTGATGAAATTATGCGTGTCTATTTGAATTCTCCCTGCATCAGCTTCCGTTAAAATCTTTGTTACTTCGTACCACAAAAAATCTATTCCAAACAATGGAAAATTATTTTTTCCGTCAAAACCAAAACTTACCGCTTCATTTTTTTGAAGAATTTTGTCGAAACGTTTTGGCTCAATAAAATAAAGCGCTGCCTCTTCGATTTCTTTTTTTACATGCTGCGGCGTTTTTCTTGCATTGTTTTTCCCCACAAAGCTGGGTGCATCCAGTGGTGACGCCGAGTGGTACAAAAGGAAAGCATGTTCGGGAATCTGGTTCACCCGCCAAACTCCAACAAATTTGCTGGCAATCACCAGAATAAGCTGGTAAACAAGTCCGCTTTGCCTGTGGTAGTGAAGCGCCTGGTAAAACCCGGCCAGCCAGACGGAAGAATCGGTTTTGGTTTCGAGGATAAATACGCCCTCCACATAACCATCGGCCCCTTTGGCATCGTTTTCAATTTTGAATTTTTCGGGATACAGTTTCTGGAAAAACGGATAGAGCAGCGGACGTTTGGCATTTTCACTGCTGTCGCTGATTAAGTATTTTGTTAACAGCTTCATTTCGTTATGAAGCGATTGCTTTTTGGCCATGGTTGTATTGGTTTCACAAAATGATGAAGGGTAAAAGTAGTCATTTACGGGAAAAAATGAAAGAAACCTCTCAAATCAGGCTTTGCCGGTTATAATATTCCCGAACCTTAAAAAACTGCCAGGCCGGAAAATAACGTTACCAGGCTCTCCTTTGCCTTTTTGGAAAAATAATTACATGCGTTGACCCCCTGTTTCCCTTGCAAAGCAGGCAGCACCCACTGCTCCGGCCAGGTCGCCGAAACCGGCCTTTGCAACTTCGGTTTTGTTGCCGCCTGTGCGCCATTCATACAAACCCATAAATTCTTCAAGTGGTTCAAACAAATCTTTGCCGGCTTCTGTAATGCCTCCGCCAAGAATGATCATTTCAGGTGAAAGGATATTGGTTAAGGCAGCCAGACCAACGGCTAATTTCTTTACAGATTTCAGCCAAACCTCTGTGGCAAATAAGTCACCATTCCTGTATGCTTGCAGCAGTTGTTGCGTATCCGAATATTTTCCCAAAGACCGTTTTTTGATGGTGCAGTTCCCGATGGCATCTTCAAGGCTGCCGGGAATTCCAATTATATCGGGTTCACCTTCGCTGTCGATAACCATGTGCCCGATGTGGCCCGCTTTATTGAATGCGCCCTGGTAAGGTTTTCCATCAATGAGAATAGCGCCGCCAACGCCTGTTCCCAGTGTAAGCATGATCACATTCTTCCTGTTTTTGGCAACGCCAAACCGTGCTTCGGCCATCATGGCCGATATGGCGTCGTTCAATACAAAAGTTTTATTTTTTAAAAAGTGGGTCCAGATAAAATTTTCCAGTCCCTGCAACCGACCGGGCATAAAGGCGATGGCTGAATTGTCTGTGTTGGGTAAGCCCGGAGCCGAAATTCCAATTATGGAGCCGGTATTTTTAATTTTCCCTTGTAACTCCAGAACTGCCTCTGCCACTCCGGTTTTCCAGTAGGTGTCATATTCGTCGTTTGTGGGCTGATAATGGTAGTGTAAAACAGATCCGGATTCATCTATAGCTACTGCTTTTATCCTCGAACCGCCCAGGTCAATTCCTATTGCTGTATTTTTCATTTTCATTTTTAAGTTTTATTGAATTCCTTTATCGCATCTGCCATAGCTACCATGTTTTCAACCGGCACATTAGCCTGAATGTTGTGAACGGTGTTGAACACAAATCCTCCGTCCTTTGCAAAAATATCACACAACCGGAGCACTTCTTCTCTTACTATTTCAGGAGAGTACCAGGGCAGGGTTTTTTGTGTATCAATTCCACCGCCCCAGAAAACAAGGTCTTTCCCATACGTTTTTTTCAGATGAACAGGGTCCATTCCTTTGGCATTCACCTGCACCGGATTGATGATATCGAAACCGGCGGCTATAAACCGCGACATGAATGGTTCAACGGCGCCGCAGGAGTGTTTGAATGTTTTCCAGTTTGTATTGTCATGCACCCATTCGTTAATTTTCCGGTAGTAAGGCAACCACAAATCGTCGAACTGTTCCGGCGAACAAAAAGTGGAATCCTGTGTACCGAAGTCGGTTCCGCAAATGTACACGGCATCAATATTGTCGCCAATAACTTTGAACAAACGGCTGAAATTTTCCAATGCTATTTCAGTCTGCCGTTCAAAAATTGCCTTTATATACTCCGGCCTGACTAAAATGCTCATGTACCATTCTGTAATATCGCGAATGCCTTTCGGATTTTTCAGTTTAATCCCTGGTACATGTGCAATATCGCCCAAAGCAGTGCCCCCAAGACCCGCAACCACGGCTTTTCCCGTGGCCCGCGCTTTTTGAGTGGTTTTTTTCCAGTATTCCAAATCGTTTTCCGAAACCAGACCAAATTCTTCGAGGTTGTCGTTTGGGTTCAGATTCTCCTCATCAAGAGGTTGCTGGCGGATGATGGCATCAAAAAAGTAACCGGTTGCCGGCATTCGACCTGATGGTTGCGCTGAAGTATCACCTTCAGGATAAATCAGCAAATCTCCTTTTTCCCCGGTGGTTGTAATAAAACCCTCCGGCACCAGAACCACTTGTCCCCAGGGAGTTTTAAATTCTTTCAACGGTTCGTGGTTAAAAAAGCCAAAGGAATTTTTTTTGCCTTTCGCCCCAACCACGTCAACCCCCAAAACCGCTACCAATTCCTGGTCAACTTCACCCAGCATTTGCAGCGGATCGGTTACCCGCACCGGTTTATATTCCAGCCCGAAGTGTTTTCTCAGGTTTTCAACAGCAAGAACATGAATCCCGGTAACAGAAGTTGAACCGAAATCAACCACCATTTTGTCCGGTTCCTTGTGATTGACGGTCAAATCAAAACGTTCTTTCGAAGTCATTTATTTTTACTTTAAATATCAAGGCAGACTTATCGTTCATGCAGGCATTGCAGGCAAATCCCAATCTTTCCGGTAAGTATGTTTTATGTATTCGCCGGCAGCCTCCTGTGCATTAAATTTCGCATACCGGGTATTAAAGTGCGGGTGGCCGTCAATCACCTGGAAGTCATCAGAAGTCACAATGCGCAATTCATCGGTTGGCGAAATGTTGCTCACCTGCATTTTTTCAGCATTCCATTCCAACGTTTTATTCAGGCTTTGTAAGCGGACAGCAAGCACTCCGAGCAGAACCATTTCATTAAACGGACCGGAATACCCGAAATGTGAAGTTCCCTCAACCCGGTTTTCCGGCGATTCTTTGCATGCGCGAATCCAGTCCTGTTCGTGAGGTCCGTCCACATAACCCACTGCGCCGGGTATTCTGCGCAAATAAGGAGTTACTTTGGGAACGCGGCCCGAAAGAAGCCGGGCATTAAATCCGCCGCAACCGGTAATCATAGTATCTTTTGTGCCTACGAAAATACAACCGCCCAAACCATCTTCCATCAGATTTACACCGTCGGGCACCAGGTCGGCACGCACGGGTAACAATCCTCCGTCGTACCAGTACACTTTTACCTCAGGCATATTAACCTTTGGCATCTTTTCTCTCGCCGGAAATGAAAATTCCACCGTTTCTGCCTGTGGTGCAGATTCGGTATTCATCAGCGTTGAACTTCCCCTGACTTTTTTGGGGTACCCCAGTTTTAACGCCTGGTAAACCGGATCGAGCACGTGACAGGCCATGTCGCCAAAAGCTCCGGTTCCGAAATCCCACCAGCCCCGCCAGTTCCAGGGCGTGTAAATCTCGTGATACGGCCTTACGGGAGCCGGTCCAATGAAAAGATCCCAGTTCAGGGTGTCGGGCGGAGTCATTTTTTCGGCAGGCCTTTCCAGTCCCTGCGGCCAAATCGGGCGGTCGGTCCAGGCATGAACTTCCTTTATCTCACCTATCTCACCATTCCAAATCCACTCGCATACCTGACGCACTCCGTCGCCTGAATTTCCCTGGTTACCCATTTGTGTGGCTACCCTGTGTTTTGCCGCCAGTTTGGTTAAAAGCCTCGATTCATATACCGAATGAGTAAGCGGTTTCTGGCAATAAACGTGTTTGCCCATTGCCAGGGCGTGCGCGGCAACCGCCGCATGGGTATGGTCGGCAGTGGCTACCATCACGGCATCGATTGAATTTCCCATTTCACCGAACATTTTCCGCCAGTCCCAAAACCGTTTTGCGTTGGGAAATTCCTTAAAACATTTTTCGGAGTATTTCCAGTCCACATCGCAAAGGGCCACAATATTTTCAGAATTCATGGCCACCAGGTTGGGATGGCCTTTTCCGCCAATTCCAACTCCTGCAATGTTCAGTTTGTCACTTGGGGCACGATGGCCCAATCCGCTGACAACGTGGCTGGGTACTATTGAAATTCCTGCTGTTGCAACAGAACTTCTCTTAATAAATTCGCGTCTTGAATTGTTCATTTTATATGGTTTTTGAAATTTTAGTCATCGGTTTCACAAAATAAAGCTTTTACAAATTAACAGAAATAAACGCTGTAAAACAATTACCAGTGTTCCCTCTTTCTTCTGCTTTTCAATACAAAAAACCAAACAACCAGAGCGGAATCTGGTTGAATATGCCATTTTCAATATCATCCAATACAAGGTAGGCGTTGTTTAAATCCCGAATCTGATGTTGCGTTTTGTTTTTGCCTCCAATTTCAAAAATATATTTATCGTTTACAATAAAATCTCCGCTACGTGGAATTTTTAATGAGTGGTTTACTCCCAATTGCGTTTGAAAAAATGTTTCCCTTAATGTCCCAGTTTCTTCTCCATGCAAATTCAAGGCATAAAAATAATTGGTATTTCCCAAATAGATTTTATCCGGTTTATGAAGAATTTTACTGCCTTTGGCTTTTTGCGAAAGCGTACTTAATACTTCAGCCTTTTCAAGAAAGTCCAGATATTTTAGTAATGTTCGATGGTCGGTTACAAATAATTCCTGTCTCAGGTTTACTAAATTCGGAACATAAGGAACCGCAGAAGCAATTGCAGCCAGAAGTTTTTTCAATTTTAGAGAAGTTTCAAATGTAATTTCTGAAACAGCCGGAATATCTGTTTCAATGATAACATTCAATATGGCGTTTAACCTGTTAAAGTAATTTTGAGGTTCTTCATTGTAGAAAGGGAAATATCCTGTTTTCAGGTATTCCTTAAAATAATTTGTAATTGAATACAAAAAATTAAGAATTATTTTGTAATCTATTACACAGGGGTATATCCAAAACACACACTAAAAACCTTATTCTTTTTTTAAAACCCCGGTTACATTTTCAACCCCATAACGTTTTTGTTTCGTAATTTAGCCTCATTATTTTTTTCAATAAATAAATGACGTGTAAAATTACAGCCAACGATATTGTGGTAAAATCCTGGAACCAGTTGGTTGACGAGGTTTACCACGATGCATGGAAACCCATACTCGGCCGGTATCGCAGTGATTATGCCTTTCGCGGGCTGTCGGATTGCAGGTATCAGCTAAAAAACAGTTTTTTACGGAACTGCGGAAACCATCCCGAACTGGAATACCATCTTTTGCGAAACTTTCGGAAATATGCGCGGACCAGCGAACCCCAGCTTACCAACACCCAGTTGCGATCGTTGGTTTTAGCACAGCACCACGGGCTTACCACCCGGTTAATGGACTGGACTTATTCTCCTTTTGTGGCCATGCATTTTGCCACATCGAACACCGAAAAATTCGACATTGACGGGGTAATCTGGAAAGTAGATTTTGTTAAGGTTAACCAGCTTATTCCTGAACCTCTGAATGCTTTGCTCAGCCTTGAAAAATGCAATGCTTTTACTATAGAGATGCTGGAATCAGAATTCCTGACGCTTCAAAAATTCGATGAAATAATCGGTCCCGGTCATGTACTTTTTTTCGAACCGCCATCGATCGATGAAAGAATTGTCAACCAGTTTGCCTTTTTTTCCATTATGACCAATCCAACTGCCATTCTCGACGACTGGCTGGTAAAACATCCTGAGCTTTACCGAAGAATTATCATTCCCTCAGAATTGAAATGGGAGATTCGTGACAAACTCGACCAGGCGAATATAACCGAACGGGTTTTGTTTCCCGGGCTCGACGGTCTGGCAAGCTGGTTAAAAAGGCATTATCAGCCCAAATTTGTCGAAGAATAATTCCCCAAATGCAAAAGATGAACGATCCGATTGGTCGGGCAATATCCGATTTTTATGATAATGGTGAAGCGCCCGATATTAAAATTCATACCAATTATACGGAGGGAGAACTGCTTTCACCGGCTTATTTTTTCAGAACAGAAACCGAAATGCCGGAGATTGAAAAAAAAGCCCTGAGCCTTTGCCGGGGAAAGGTGCTGGATATTGGGGCCGCCGCGGGTTGTCATACGCTCGTATTGCAGAAAAAAGGATTTGATGTTACCGCACTTGAAAAATCAGCAAAGGCGGCAGAAGTTTTAAAAAAACGCGGCATAAAAAAGATAGAATGTACTGATGTACTTCATTTTTATGAAAAAGAATTCGATACGATTATCCTGTTAATGAACGGCACCGGCATTGGCGGCACTCTGAACGGGCTTGAGCAATTGCTGAGACAACTGAGAAATATGCTGAACACCGGCGGACAGATTTTAATCGATTCGTCCGATATTCGCTACCTGTTTGAAGAGGAAGATGGTTCGGTTTGGATCGACCTGGCAAACGACGCGTATTTCGGTGAAATGGAATATGAACTTACCTACAAAACTGAAAAATCAAAGTTTAACTGGTTGTTTGTCGATTTTGAAACGTTAACGGAAACAGCTGCAAAGGCCGGAATGAAATGCAATCTGGTATTAAAAGGAAAACACTTCAGTTACCTTGCCCAAATCACATTGCTGTGAAGTCCTTCCGACTATGCATCTATGCCTTTATCCTTCAAATAAACCATTAAAAAAATAGTTCTTCTTTTGATTATCGGAGTAATTCTCCGGTTCTTTATCGGTCAATAGCAAAAAATTAAACAATAAAAATTTCCCTCACAGAAAGAAAACAATCGTTTACCGGAAAAAAGAAACCTTTTACAGATTTTTTTTTACTGTTAACAACAAAATCCCTAAATTGGCTCATGAAATTCGGACTGTTCAGAAAACCAGTAATTTTTGTACCATGAAAACAATTGTCTTTTTTTCTTCTCTCTTCTTTTTTTTGGGCTTAATGGTGAGTAACTTAATCGACCTCAGAGGAAAAACTGAGGCTGTTGAAACCATTGTAACCAACAAAATAAAACAATCGAACCCTGTAAAAGCACTGCCTCTATTCAAAAACCAGGAAAATGATACCGAAGAGGTGAAAAAAACGGAAACGGAAACTGCTGTTCCAATCCAGCAAACAAAACCTAAAGAATAACTCAGCACTTTTCATCGCATAATTTATTATTTTAGACGCCGGAACTCATTTTCGTTTTGGATGTTTCAGGTGCTATCATCTGCTGAAAACCAAAACGCTTGTTCTGCTGTTTATAAAATAAATTATTGGCTATGAAAGAGAACAAATTGAATATGCACCGCCGGAATTTTGTAAAGGCGCTTTCCCTCGGAACAGCCCATCTGCTGTTTTCAAATCCATTGTATGCAGTCCATTCAAAATACTCAAGTAATCTTCCCATTCAAAAAGTTAAGCTGGGAAAATCCGGAATTGAAACCACATTGATTGGCATTGGAACAGGGGTTCATGCAGGAAACCGTGCGGCTTTTTTAACCCGGCAGGATAAAAACAAAAGCCTCGATTTATTATACCACGCTTACGATAAAGGCATCCGGTTTTTCGATTGTGCCGATTCTTATGGAACCCATGAAATTGTTGCAGAGGCCATGAAAAAGATGGAACGTGAACAGATTACGCTCACATCGAAAATCTGGGTTAGAGGTGGCGGAATTCCGGAACCGGAACGTCCCGACGCCAATATTGTTATTGACCGTTTCAGGAAAGAACTGAATACCGACTATATCGATCTGGTTCAGATTCATTGTATGGTTGAAGAGAACTGGACCGAAACACAGAAAAGGCAAATGGATATCCTTGATAACCTGAAAGCCAAAGGAATTATTAGGGCGCACGGCGTTTCCGTTCATTCGCTTGATGCCATGAAAGATGCCGCCAAAAGCCCATGGGTGGATGTCATTCATGTGCGCATAAATCCGTATGGAATTGCCATGGATAAACCGGAACCGGAAGAAGTGGTAAAGGTAATCAACCAGCTTCATAAAAACGGTAAAGGTGTAATTGGCATGAAACTGGTGGGTAACGGAGAATTACGCGACCAAAGCGAAAAAATTGATAATGCACTTCGGTTTGTATTAGGACTCGAAACCGTTGATATGATGATAATCGGTTTTGAAAACGAAGGGCAAATAGACAATTACTTAGCCAGAACAGAAACCGCATTAAGAGAACTTCGCGGATAATGAATCAATCAGTTTCAACCTTTGATTTAACCAGCAGTTTTTGTACATTTCGGCATCAAAATTAAATCTTGCCAAAATGAAAAAGTCTGCTTTGTCAATCCTTTCCCTGTTCATCTCATTCACATTTTTTGCCCAGGACAGAATCACCGGCCTCTCTATTGCTACCCGAAGTGAAGTAATTGCCCAAAACGGTATGGCGTGCACCAGTCAGCCACTGGCAACGCAGGTAGCACTCGATATTTTGAAATCGGGCGGAAATGCAATTGATGCAGCCATTGCAGCCAATGCGGCGCTTGGATTGATGGAACCCACCGGGAACGGAATTGGCGGCGATCTGTTTGCCATAGTTTGGGATGCCAAAACCCAAAAACTTTACGGATTGAACGCCAGCGGACGGTCACCTTACGAGCTCACTCTCGACTATTTCAAAGAAAACGGTTATGAAAAAATCCCGTCGCACGGAGCACTTTCGGTTTCGGTACCCGGGTGCGTTGACGGCTGGTTTGAATTGCACAACAAATTCGGCAAACTTTCAATGGCAGACATTCTGAAACCAGCCATAGATTATTCACGAAACGGATTTCCTGTTTCGGAACTCATTGCACATTACTGGCAAAGCAATTCAAGAATTTTACAAAAGTATCCCGGATTTGAAGAAATTTTTATGCCCGGAGGTAAAACGCCTGCAAAGGGAGAGGTATTTAAAAATCCTTTCCTGGCCAACACCCTTGAGCAACTGGCACAAGAAGGACGCGACGTTTTCTACAAAGGCGAAATGGCGCAAAAAATGGTGGACTACCTGCGTGAACAGGGAGGTTTTTTTACCATAAAAGATTTTGAAGACCACACCTCGGAATGGATTGAGCCGGTTTCCACCAATTACCGCGGCTACGATGTTTGGGAATTGCCACCCAACGGACAGGGAATTGCCGCATTGCAAATGCTCAATATTCTGGAGAACTTCGACATTGGCAGCATGGGTTTCGGTTCACCGGAATACATGCATTTGTTTATAGAAGCAAAAAAACTGGCCTTTGAAGACCGGGCCAAATTTTATTCTGACTCCGATTTTAACAAACTCCCGGTAGAATGGCTTATTTCAAAAAGTTACGGAAAAGAACGCGGAAAACTGATAGATCTCAACCGCGCAGGGCGGAGCTACCCGGCAGGTGAGCCAGATACCGACAATACAATTTATCTCACCACGGCAGATAAAGATGGGAATATGGTTTCGCTCATTCAAAGTAATTTCAGGGGAATGGGCTCGGGAATGACGCCCGGAAAACTGGGATTCGTTTTACAGGATCGGGGTGAATTATTCACATTGGAAGAAGGACACATGAACGTTTATGAACCACACAAAAGGCCATTCCATACCATCATTCCTGCCTTTATCACAAAAGACGAAAAACCCTGGATAAGTTTTGGTGTAATGGGCGGCGACATGCAGCCTCAGGGGCACGTTCAGATTGTTTGCAATATTATTGACTTTGGAATGAATCTTCAGGAAGCAGGTGACGCACCACGCATTGAGCATTCGGGTTCGAGCCAGCCAACCGGAGAAAAAATGATTGATGGCGGGATAGTTTCACTGGAAACCGGTTTTTCCTACCAAACCATTCGCAGCCTGATGGAAAAAGGCCATAAAATAAGTTTTTCCAATGGACCTTATGGCGGTTACCAGGCCATTATGTGGGATGAAAAAAACAAGGTGTATTACGGTGCTTCAGAATCGAGAAAAGACGGGCAGGCTGCCGGATTTTAAACCCAAAAAGCAGAATTAAACCAACGCTTAGCTTACTCCTTAAAATCGTTTCAATTCTCTTTCGAATAAACATCTTACATGGTAGTTAACCAGGTCTTCTACTTCATTGTCAGTTAAATCACATAAATATCTCCAACGTTCAGTTAACGGTTCAATTCGCATAACCTCAAACGGGCAATTTTTGTATGGAGAATTTAACGGGCATCCATTTACTACTCCAAAAAGCCAGATTCTTTTTTCTTCTAAATTCACTTTATTATTGCGAGAATAACGTTAAAACCAAAAGTAATTCTTATTGTAACTTCTACAAACAACAAATATACTGATAGATTCGATAAAAAAAACTGATTTTGAAAGTTAATATTCCCTATTCTGATGGTAATAATTACCTGATTTTCGAAAATCGGGAGAAATATATTGAAGTTTTCAATAAATAGTTAGTCCCCGGATACAATTGTTTTTTACAACTCAATTTTAAAGAATTAAATCGCGAAAAGAAAGAAAAGTTCTTTTCGGATTGAACAACAGAGGCTGCCCTTTTTGAATTTATTCCCTGGGAGAAAATCTAATTATCTGTTTCTTTTGGGGCTCCAGCGAATGCAAATAGGCATAAATAGCTTTCAAATCATCTTCCTCCATTTTTGCATACATTGTCCAGGGCATTGAAGTATTAAAACCCTCAGAAACATCCTGCGGAAAAAACAATGAATCTGCATGGGCAATAAAACGGTTAACAAACATTTCTTCGGTCCAGTTTCCAATGCCTGTTTCTTTGTCGGGGGTGATGTTTGCCGACCGCACTATGCCCGTTGGTAAAATAAATTCCAAACCACCGCTGTATGCTTCTTCCATAATTAATTTTCCCTTTTCCATGGGTGTGTGGCAATCAATACATGCTGCAATTGTAATCATGTATTTGCCATATTCAACCGTATTATTTTTTGAAGGAATTTCTCCATGAACTGCTTTTTTGGGCATCGTATTCATTATTAAATTCACTGGAAAATTCGCCTTTGATTTAGGAACGGTTTTTTCATAAGAATCCAAAGTCCTGAGGTACGCTATAACAGAGAAAATATCTTCTTCAGAAGCCTGGGCATACATGTGATATGGCATAACAGGGAATAGAGCTCTTCCATCTTTTGTAACTCCTGCTGTTATTGCACGGTAAATTTCCCCGTCTGTCCAATCGCCTAAATAATACGGAGTGAGGTTCGCTGCATAAAAATTACCCGGAAGGCCAGCCTCTTCTGTAAATTCATCCAGACTTCCTCCCGAAAACGGCACTCCGGTAATAGGACCTGAATATTTTGTAAAATCTCGCTGCGTATGACAATCCACACAGCCCATTACACTGGTGGCAAGGTATTTGCCACGGACGAGCCTTTCAGAAGTTATTTCAACAGTAATATCCGGAGCCGGACCAACAGAAGGTAAAACAAATCTGAGGTAAACAACAATTAAAATTACAACAGAAAAAAGGGTTAACACAATAATCCAAAGCAATCTTTTCATATTAAGCAATTTAAATACCTGCATACAATTTAAGAAAATAAGACTAATAAATCTTTATTTTTATTGAAAAAATTTCTAATTTTATTAAACTTTGCATTTCAAAGAAATTTTATTTTGGTTGAATACAAAAAATGGATGGCTGGCAAATACAACTTTGATAAATTGAGCCTATATTTGAATCACAAAACAATAAAAGAATAAATAAAAAATGGTATGAGAAAACTTTACGCAATACCCGGAGTTTATATGCTTTTTGTTTTTTTCCACTTTTTCTCCTGTACAACAGAACAATCAAAAATCATTACTGTAACTGGCGAAATTCCGGCAGGAGCCATTGGTAAAACGCTGCATCATGAACATTTGCTGGTTGATTTTATTGGTGCAGACAGCACAGGTTATCATCGATGGAACAAAGATTCGGTAGTTGAAAAGGTGTTGCCCTACCTTTTAGAAATAAAAAAACTGGGATATAAAACCCTTGTTGAATGTACTCCTGCCTATTTGGGCCGCGATCCGGAGTTATTAAAAATTCTCACAGAAAAATCGGGTATTCAGCTTATTACAAATACGGGCTATTACAGTGCAGTGGATGCCAAATTCCTTCCGCAGCATGCCTTTACAGAAACGGCTGAAGAGCTTGCTCAAAGATGGATTTTTGAGGCAAAAAACGGCATAGAAGGAACAGGTGTTTTTCCGGGATTTATTAAAATTGCGGTTGAACGCAAATCTCTGGAAGAAATCAATAAAAAAATTGTGGAGGCGGCGTGTATAACACACAAAGCAACCGGATTAACCATTATGTCTCACACCGGCCCTGCCATTGCAGCTTTCGGGCAAATTGATATTCTTGAAAAATATGGCATTCAGCCATCTGCATTTATTTGGACCCATGCCCAAAACGAATCTGATTTTAACAATCATATTGCTGCAGCACAAAAAGGAGTCTGGATAGCTTTTGACAACTTTTCTGTCAAAAATCTGGATCGGTATGTAGAATTTATAATTTTAATGAAAAAAGAAGGATTGCTTCACAAGGTTTTAATCTCGCACGATGCAGGATGGTACAAACCAGAAGAACCTGTCGGAGGAATTTTCAGAGGGTTTACCGAGATTGATGAATTTCTCATTCCTGCTCTGCAAAAAAACGGATTAAGCCAGCATGACATTCACCAGCTGCTGGAATCCAATCCGGCAAAAGCTTTTCAGGTCAAGTCATAAAAAATTCAATCGGTTGAAAGAAAAAAAAGAATATTTTCTCTAAAAATTTTATGTTTTACAAAACAACTTCAAACCCACAATTCTAAATTTCGTATATTGCAAAGGGTGAACTAAAATTCAATAACTTCAATATGCGTTACAGATCAAATAATATCCTGGCACTTATTCCTCCAAAAGAGAAAGCTAAATACATTTTAAATTTTGCATTGTTCCTTAACCAGGTTCTCGGAATGAGAATATTTTTTTACCACATTATTGAAAAACCTTCGCTTTTCGATAAAATTTTTCATGCAAAGCGTGCGCGGAACGAACGCAATGAAACGCTCACAGCACTCCGGAAATTTATAGCCAAACATACAAATTCAGAGGCGTTAAAAGGAATAACCTATCGGGTAAAAAGCGGAGACCCGTTAAGCATTCTTACCAGACAATCGAAAAAAGGCGGTTACGAGTTTCTGCTTCTTGCCAAAAATGAAGAAATGAGCAATTTAAATAGTGATGAAACAGACAAGCTTATTAGCCGTTCATATTGCCCGGTAATGCTGGTTAACCAGAATTATGAACTGAAAGAAATAAAAGAAATCATAATCCCGGTTGATATTTCACAATCCACCAGTAAAAAACTTTTATGGGCTACATACTTTGCAAAAAAATTTGGTGCTGAAATAACCATCGTGTCTGCCCTCGCATTTAATATGGAAACAAAAAAAAGCCTGGCATGGAGAAATGCAGAGAAGTTAAAACATATGTTAACTCACCGCGGAATAAAATGCAAAGTTGAAATACTAAAAGCTTTCGGGAAAGAAAAGCATGCCGTGATACTGGATTACATTGAAAAAGAAAATCCTGGTTTGGTTATTATCCGCACCCACCAGGAATCGAATCTGGCAGGTACGCAAATCGGAAAATTTGTTTCAGAAATTGTTCATGGTTGCCAAATGCCGGTTTTTACAGTTAACCGTTTTATGCATCCAATGCCGGTTGATTTCGAGATTTGAAACAGGTATTTAAAAACCGTATTGTTTCATGAGTTTGTCCAATTCGCGCCATTTTTTCCCTTTACTATAAACAGCAGCTTCCTCAGGAGCCATATTTTCAATTAAAACCTGGTGAATCCCCAGTCGTTTTATGCGTTTTTTCAAAACAGCTTTTTCCTTGTTTTCTTCAGCTATCATTCCGGCATACAGCACATTAAACCAGATTTCCATTTCCAGCGAATCCTCACCGTATTGGCGACTTAAAACGGTAATTAATTCCAGCACATTTTTATCAACCTCCGGCGTTGTACGGTTAAAAATGACCACAAAGTCATCGTAAATCATTCGGGCTTTGTGTTTTTTTGCAAGGATTTTCAACCGCGAAAAATAATGTAAATCAGTAGGTGCAAACCGTTCGCCGTTAGCACGGGTAACATAAACGCACCAATCATCAAAACTACCTTTGTCGAATTCAACGAAACCTCCGTGACTGAACTGATTGATTTTTCCGGGCATGGTTCTGTATTTATAAAATAATCAGGTTTGTTTTCTGCTGATGGTTTTTAACCGGTAAACCCCTTTTCTGAATTTATTGGTTTTCGGGTTTTTCACCCTTGCAAACTCGCCGTTTTTCTTTTTGGCATCGTACAGTAACAATTGGTTAACTCTGCTTTTTATAGTTTCGTAAGAAAAATCCTGTTCCTCTGAAAACAGGGTCCTGTTATGATTGATAACATGGCGGGCAATATGTTTTACATGCAGCCCTTCCCTTCTTATTTTTTTTTCCGATAATATTTCTCTGACGGACTCGCGAAGTACCATACTGGTTGTATTTAACTGGTGGTAAAAATAGGAATTTTATGGGTTTCAGTAAAATGACGTGAAAGCATGGTATTTTTACGCCAAAACACCGGAAAAAACTTCGCCCAGAACATCGGGATACTTATTTTTGAATTTTCGGTAGCACCAGTCGTGCAATTCCTGAATCTCTGAAGGCTCTACCCAACGAATACACTTTGCAAGTTCTTTTCTGAACAAGCGTTTACTGAAACTCACTTTGGGTAAAATAGTTTTTGCGTAATCGAGCATGGTCCAAATGTTTTAGTTTCATAAATCGTTTTTAACGGTAACTGTTAAAGTGCGTGCATTATTGAGAACAATACATGTGCCATCATGATTAAATATTTGATATTCAAAACATAACACAAAACAAAAAAGATACTTAAGATTTCGTATTGATACACTATTCCCATTTTAAACGGTAAGTAAAGTTTCTAATTTTACTATAAATTATTTCGTCCTAAGTAAAATGAATGATTTTCTTTATAGTTTCTTCGTCGTTTTGTTCTGTGGGATTCTTAACAAAGATTTGGAAATTGGTTACTTTCTTTTCAGAAGGTTTTGAATACAGCACTTAATAAATACCATGTGTTTAAGAAGAAAAGCGGGAAGAGCGGGATTTTCAGGAAGTAATACCATGAGAGAACCGACGAAGGCTTTACAAATATTGTAATAATAATATAACAACAGGGATATAAAACTTTGGTTTTTGGTTTTTTTAGGTTTAGGTTCGTTAATCCCCATCACACAATTCCCTCGTTGTATCCACAATTCCACTAAAAAAGCCGGTTGTAAAACCGCAAGCCGCAACGTGAGAAATTTCGTCGGGTAAAGTTGGGATAAACAACATTAATTCAGGACTTCACCTCCACAGTGAGGTTTTGCCTGCGGAGTAACCCAGCCCGTTAAACTGAATAAGAAGATCAAAAAATCAAGGGCGGTCCGGAACAATCCGGGTCGTTTTTATATGAAAAATCAAATATTTAAAACCGGCCGGGGCACCCTCTGCCGCGGGAAAGGGGCATTAGATGTGAAAATTCTGAGAATCCATATTGTACCATCACCCTGTCCTGCCCCGGCCTAAATTATTGAATATGAAAGAATTTATAAATCATATAAATGAAAAGAAAACAATTCAATTAAAAAGAATTGAGGAGAGTCAGGTTCAAATCAGAAAGCTGAACACCATTATTGAAGCTTTCCAGGATTGCTGCCCGCACAAAAACTCAGACGGCTCGGATGCCATGAATTTTCGTGGGCACGACAGCCATAAGCATTATTACCGGTGTGACATCTGTGGGTTTGAAGTGGAGGAATAGCAATGATTAAATTATCCTGTCCCGAAGAAGGCCGGAAGCGCTTCGGGCCTTTGCAAAATCAGCGCCAACTTATAGCTATCAACCTTTAAATAATTCCTCATGGAATCGAAAATAAAAAACCATGTTAAAGAACGACCATTCCATGGTCATTATACTTCCCCACGTAAACAAACATACCCAAAAAATGAAATGATTGCCATTGCCTGGGGATACCTGATTGTAATTGTTCTTGGTGGCCTCTGCATTATAGGTTTATGGCAGGTATTATCCTGGATTTTAAAATTCTAAAATCAATAATCATGAAACAGTATTTTATCGATGCGACATTTTACGTTACTAAAAACAGCGCCCACGAAAAGGCGCAAAAAATTGCTGGAAATTACAATCATTGCCTGATTGA
>JAWLCW010000009.1:0-74803 GCA_041686935.1 Mariniphaga sp.
TTCGCTGACCGGCATAGAGGTAACAGACGATAAACTGGGAGCAGTAACACTTTCTTCCGCCACACTTGCCCCCGGTGCAACAGCAACCGGAACGGCAACCTATACCGTATTGCAGAGTGACATCAATTCCGGTTTGCCCGTTGAAAATGAAGCCACGGTAACCACAAATCAGGGCGCTACAGATTCTGATAATGTGAGTGTAAACATCATTCAAAATATAAACCTGGAGATTTCAAAAACAGCCTCTCCGAAAAATTACAGTTTATTGGGCGAAACCATTACCTATACGATAATAATTAAAAATACAGGAAATGTAACTTTAGCTTCTATTGAGGTAACCGACCCGCTGACAGGATTGAATACAACTATTGCCAGCCTGAATCCGGGAGGAAAACAAATTTTTACACAGAGTTATTCCATTACCCAAAACGATCTGAATGCAGGAAGCGTAAGCAACACAGCAACGGCTTCAGGAAGAGCACCCGATAATAGCATTGTGAGTTCCGTTGACACGGAACTTGTAAGTGGCAGCCAAACGCCACGATTGTCAGTTGATAAAAATGCTTCCCCCAGAAGCTATAATTCGACCGGTGATATTATTACCTATACAATTGACGTAGAAAATACCGGAAATGTGACGATTACTTCCATTGAAGTAACTGATCCTTTGACAGGATTAAATACAACTATTGCAAGTCTGAATCCGGGAACAAAACAAACTTTTACTCAAACTTATTCGATAACCCAGAACGACCTGAATACAGGAAGTGTCAGCAATACTGCTTCCGCATCGGGAAAAGATCCGGCTAATAATACAATAGCTGCAAGTGACACAGAAACTATAAATGGCAGCCAATCGCCACGTTTGTCGGTCAATAAAACGGCATCACCAAAAAGTTTCAGTTCTGCAGGTGATGTAATTACATATACGATTGAAATAGAAAATACAGGAAATGTAACATTAACCTCAATTGCAGTGATTGATACATTAACAGGATTGAACACAACCATTGCAAACCTTGCTCCGCAGGGAAAACAAACTTATACACAAACTTACACCATTAAACAAACTGATTTGAACGCAGGAAATGTCAGCAACACGGCAACTGCCTTTGGTTTTGATCCTTCAAATAATACAGTAAACGCAAGTGATACAGAAGTTATCAGCGGAATTCAAACCCCCCGGCTGACGGTCATAAAAACGGCTTCACCGAAAAGTTTCAGTTCAGTGGGTGAAGTAATAACATTTACAATTGATGTTGAAAACACTGGTAATGTAACTCTAACTTCTGTGGAAGTAAGCGATCCGTTAACAGGTTTGAACACTACAATACCCTTCCTAGCTCCAAATGCCAGTCAAACTTTCAATCAAACCTATACAATCAGTCAGGGTGATTTGGATGCAGGGAGTGTGAACAATACAGTTACGGTAACAGGAAAAGATCCGGATAATAATACAGTTAATGCAAGTGCTACGGAAACCATAACCGGTACTCAGATGCCGGAAATTTCATTGGTTACAAATGCATCTCCAGTCAGTTACAGTGTGGTTGGCGAGGTCATTAGCTTTACAACCACTACCGAAAACTCAGGAAATGTTACCCTGACATCCATTTCTGTATCCGATGTGTTAACAGGTTTAAATTCGACCATTCCATCACTTTCTCCCGGAGGTAATCAAACCTTTGTACAAACGTATAATATCAAACAGGATGATCTTGACTCAGGTGTTTTGAATAATACAACAACAGCTTCGGGAACAGCCCCAGCCAACAATACCGTAAACGCAACTGCTACAGAAACAATAACCGGGAACCAAAATCCAGGTCTGGCAGTTACCAAGAGCGCTGTTCCAACCAATTACAGTTCGGTTGGTGAAGTTATAACCTATACCATTACTGCAGAAAATACAGGAAATGTAACCCTTTCGTCCATTGCTGTATCCGATCCGGTTACGGGGTTAAACACGACCATTTCATCACTGGTGCCCGGCGGAAAACAGACATTTAATCAGAATTACACTATTAAACAGGCTGATCTGGATGCAGGCAGCATGAGCAACACAGCGTTGGCATCAGGAAGAGACCCGGGCAATAATACGGTAACCGCCAGTGATACATTAACCATCAATGGGATTCAAAACCCATCATTATCCATTACCAAAAATGCTTCGCCCCAGAGTTACAGTTCTGTTGGAGAAACTATTACCTATACAATTGAAATTGAGAATTCAGGGAATGTTACAATTTCTTCCATTGAAGTAAGTGATCCTCTGACCGGCCTGAATGCAAATATTTCTTCACTTGTTCCCGGAGCAAAACAATCTTACACTCAGATATATTCTGTTTCCCAGGCAAATGTAAACACAGGAAGTATTACAAATAATGCCTTTGCCCTGGGAAAAGATCCAAATAATGCCACAATTTCAGCAAGTGTTTCTGAAACAGTAACGGCAGAGCAGAATCCAGGTATTTCTGTTGCCTTAACTTTTGAGTCCCAGACCTATAAGGAAGTTGGTGATATCATTAGTTATACAATACAGGTTGAAAATACTGGAAATGTTACCCTTTCAGATATAGTAATTACCGATGTAATTTCCGGCATTGCCAGGAATGTTGTTTTTCTTGTTCCCGGTGGTTCGAGAACATTTAATGAAACTTACACGATTACACAATCTGACTTGAATACAGGCAGTGTTGAAAACACAGTCACTGCAACAGGAAAAGATCCAAACAATTTGGAAGTTTCGGCAAGTGATTCAGAAACCGTTACAGGGCAACGGAATCCTTCAATTTCAGTTTTTAAAACTGCAGAAAATCAAAATTATGAAGCTGTTGGTGATACAATTTACTACACCATTCTGGTGGAAAATACCGGAAATGTTACACTCAGTGAAATCCTTGTTAGCGACCCGCTTACCGGTATGGAAGAAATTGTTGCGAGCCTTGAACCCGGTTCGTCAGAGTCTTTTTCGGAACTACTCTTTGTTGATCAGTCGCATATTAATGCCGGCAGTATTGACAATACTGTTACGGTAACAGGAAAAGATCCTTTCGAAGAAACTGTTGAGGCGAATGATACGGAAACAGTTAATACCGTGCAGAATCCGGATATCTCTGTTAGCAAAAGCGTATTGCCGTTGATGTATGCTATGGCAGGTAATGAATTGATTTATAATGTTATGGTGGAAAATACGGGAAATGTTATACTTACCGGTGTTATGGTTTCAGACCCGTTAACGGGAATGAATGTTGAAATTGCCAGTCTTCAACCCGGTGAATCGCAATCATTTACCGAAGGCTATATCATTACACAGGCCGATGTAAATGCAAGGCAAGTGGTAAATACTGTATTTGTTTCAGGAACAAGTCCAGCGGGCGAGGTCGTAACATCAACCGATGAAGTAATTGCAGATGCATACGATCCTCCGCGGGCTGTGGATGATGTAAGCCCTGATAATGTTGCAGGTGAGTCTGCAGTTGTAAATATTCTGTCCAACGACAGGTTGCATGATGATTCTCCTGCAACGCCTGGTTTGGTTACTGTTGATATAAATCCGATTGTGGATGGATCGCAAACACAATTGATTGTTCCAGGCGAAGGTACATGGTCTTACAATCCTGTTACAGGTGATATCACTTTTACACCTGTATCCGGTTTCACTACCGATCCTAACCCCATAACCTACATACTTGCTGAGAATTTTACCGGCCTCGCAGATACGGCCAGTGTTTTTGTTGAGTATAACAAAGGGGAACCATTTGCAATAAACGACAGAAGCACAGGCAATAAACCCGGAAATTCAGTTACCATTAATATTGTGGAGAATGACAGGTTAAGCGATAATAGTCCGGTTGCACTTGATAAAATTACTATTATTCTGATTGACCCCTTGACTGGTCTGCCAACAGCAACACCAAACATAGTTACCGTTACCGGCGAGGGTACGTGGAATTATAACCCGATTTGGGGAGAAGTTACTTTTACTCCTGTGCCGGGTTTTACAATTAATCCCACCCCGATTGTTTACCGGATGACAGAAACAATAACCGGTTTGTCAGACCCCGGAACTATTACAATTGAATACGACAAAGAACCTCCGATAGCTTCAGATGACAGCAGTTTGGGAAATAAACCGGGAAATTCTGTAACCATCAATATTATTTCGAATGATAATTTAAGTGACGGTTCACCTGCTGTAATAGGATTCGTTACAATTGATATTAATTTGCAATTGCCCGGTTCGCAAATTGAGTATACAGTGGCTGGAGAAGGAATCTGGAGTTATAATCCTTCAACGGGTGAATTAACCTTTGCTCCGGAATCAGGTTTCACAATTGATCCTACACCATTGACTTACTCCTTAACTGAAAACCTGACCAGATTGAATGATAATGCAACGGTTACATTAGGTTACGACAAAGAACCTCCGGTTGCGGTTGACGATGCCAGTTCAGGTAATAATCCAGGTGATGCAGTAATTATTAATATCCTTTCCAACGATAAACTGAGTGACGGGACACCTGCTTTGCCTGGAAAAGTTTCCGTTGATCTGAATCCAATTGAATCAGGAATTCAAAGGGAGCGGATTGTTCCTGGCGAAGGTGTGTGGATCTTTAATCCTGTCAGAGGGGAGGTGACTTTTACTCCTGAAGCTGGTTTTACAGTTGGTCCGACAACTCTTTCCTACTCACTGACCGAAATTTTGACCGGAATGAGTGCCAATGCAGATATTTCTATTCAATATTTGCAAAAAGCACCTGTGGCAGTAAATGACTTCAGTACAGGTAATCATCCGGGTAATAACGTTACCATTAATATTCTTTCAAACGATAAGCTAAGTGATGGTTCTCCTGCCAAACCTGAGTATGTTGAAGTTGATATTGATCTTATTGCAGTTGGAACGCAAACTGAACTGGTTATGGCTGGTGAAGGTTTATGGGCATACAATGCCTCAACAGGTAACATAACTTTTGCGCCTTATGAAGGGTTTGTTGGCAGTCCCTCCTCCATAAATTATTCTTTAACAGAAAATTTAACCGGTTTAAGTGATAATGCATCAATAATTGTGGAATTTGTTGAAGCACCTACGTATGCATCAGACAATTCCAGTACCGGAAATTTACCCGGTGAAACTGTAATAATAGACATTCTTGCAAACGACCAGATTAGCCAGGGTGTTCAGGCTACGGTTGACAATGCAGTAGTAACTTTAATAAATCCATCAACAGATTTGCCATCAGAACCACCTCATTTGTTGGTTATTCCCGGTCAGGGCACCTGGACGTATAATGCCTCTAGTGGGTTGCTTTCTTTTTCACCTGAATCTGGATTTACGGCAAATCCTACTACAATTTCTTACATTTTGTGCAAGGCAGAAAATCCCGGGTCCTGCAGTGAGGCCAAGGTTATAATATCTTACCAGATTATTAGCCCGGAACCATTAATCGGCCTTGTTAAAACAGGTTCATATTCGCCTGAAGACGAAACAATTACTTATACTTTTTCAGTAAGCAATCTGGGGAATGTACCGTTACTGAATATAGTGATAAATGATGAACGCATAGATTTAACAAATCTGAGAGTGGATGTTGTAACGCTGGCGCCCGGGGCAACAGTCAGTGCTGTTGCAACATACAAAATTACACAGGAAGATTTGGATGAAGGCAGTGTCATAAATTCGGCCATAGTAATTGGATCAGAAATTTCAGGAATTGTTGTTGAGGACTTATCGGGCTCTGAATTGGATAACGACGAACCAACGGTGACGCTTGTTGATCAGTTTCCTGCACTGGAAATTGAAAAAACAGCAGTAATGTTTTCTCAGGAAGCAGTAATCAATGAAATTGTTGACTTTAATATATACATAACAAATACGGGCAATGTCACTCTTGATAATGTGGTTGTTACCGATCCTTTAACGGGGTTTGAACAGCAAACTGTGCGAATGTTGCCGGGAGATGTAGTCAGTTACACTACAAGCTACACCGTGAAACCCGAAGATGAAAAAAACGGTCAGTTTGAAAATGTTGCCATTGCAACGGGAACTGCTCCCGATGGCACTGTCATCGAAGGCAGCAGTTCTGTCACCGTTCAGGTTGAGCAGTGCGAATTGGTCATACCAAACGGATTTTCGCCAAATGATGACGGTATTCAGGATTTCTGGAGGATTCAGTGTATTGAAAAATATCCCAATGCCCGGGTTGAAATTTACAACCGTTGGGGGAACAGGGTTTTTGAAAAGAATAATTTTGGAAATACCGATATTCACGGTTCTGCAGATGCCTGGTGGGATGGTTATTCATCGAACAAATGGACATTCGGTAATGAAAAACTGCCTACCGGAACATATTACTATATTTTGAATTTGAATGATGGCAGTGAACCAATCAATGGATTCATATTCATGAACTGGTAAATCTTTTAAAACAAAAGAAATGACACGAATTAATATAAAGAGTATAAAAGGAACGTTGATTTTGGTACTTTTCTTTTTTTGTACAGAAGTTGGACACGCCCAGCAGGATCCTAATTTTACGTATTACAACTTCAATACACAGACTATAAATCCTGCCTATGCCGGCACATGGGATAATTTGGGTTTTATGGCATTGGGCCGGCTGCAATGGGCCGGAATGGAAGGCGCCCCGCAAACCTATACGCTGTCAATTCAATCGCCCGTAAAATCAGGAAATGTTGCGCTGGGGTTAAACATCGTTTCAGACAGGGCAGGTTTCGAAAATCGCTTTGCCGCCAATGCAGATTATTCCTACAGACTCAAAATATCGGAGGAAACCTTTCTGCGCCTCGGTATTAAAGGCGGGATTACAAGCTATTCGCATAACCTTACCCGCTATACCGGTTACCCGGGCGATCCGCAAGATCCCTTGTTTATGAGTGACATCAATAACCAGATTATGCCAAATTTCGGAATTGGAGCTTTTTTATACCACGAGAATTATTACATTGGACTTTCTTCTCCAAAAATTCTTAAAAATTCATTCAAAAACAACTTTGACAACTATTCCTCCTGGGCCGAATTGCGCCATTTTTATCTGATTGGCGGTTTTGTGGTAAATCCTCTAAACGAGATCAAGTTTAAACCCACAATTCTTGCCCGATACATTCATGGCTCTTCAATGGCTATTGATATAACTGCCAATTTTCTGATGAAGGACAAAGTATGGCTCGGCGCCAATTACAGGGCGGGCGATTCGTTTGGTTTTATTGCACAATGGATTTTTGATAACCAGTTAAGATTGGGATATGGGGTTGACTTTTCTACCAACCGATTGCGTGCATTTCATAATGGATCACATGAGATTATGGTTTCTTACGAACTTGGTATGTTTCGAAATTGGGACACACCCAGAATGTTTTAAACCAAAAAGGAGTTAGGCAGAATGAATAAATTTTCAGTTATACTACTATTGTTTTTCAGCGGATTAAATCTCACATTATTCGCACAGAATTCCGATTTTTTTAGTTTTATTGATTTCAGAATTAAGCCTTTACCATTGGTAAATTCAAATGAAAGCGAAATTTCACCTGAAATTGTAAATGGAGATTTGTATTTTTCATCAATAGTTGAAAGTGTTAACCGCCAGGAAAGCAGTCTGGCATTCTACGACGTTTTTAAAACGCAAATTAATGAAAGCGGAGAGCCTGTTACGGAAAGAGAATTGGTAAAGGGATTTGGTAATTTGTATCATGAAGGGCCGGTATCCTATTGTCCGAATACAGGTGAATTGTTTGTTACAATAAGCAACCTGCCGGACAATACACGCCGTTTAGCCCTGAAAAGCAGGCAGGTAAGGTTAAGCCTGGTTGTTATGAAACGGATTGAAGGAGAATGGGTTGTAACTTATGAATTTCCTTTTAACCACAATGAGTTCAATTTTGCCCATCCGGCTATCCATCCTTCGGGAGACACCCTTGTTTTTTCAAGTGATATGGACGGAGGCTATGGAAAATCTGACCTTTACATGTCGGTACGGAAAAATGGAAACTGGACCGAACCGGTAAATCTGGGTGAAAGAATAAATACAGCCGGAAATGAGATGTTTCCCACTTTTGGTCCCGGCGGAATGTTGTTTTTTTCTTCCAATGGTCATGAACCAAATTACGGCCAGTTGGATATTTATTATACTAAGTTATCCGGTAATAAAAAACCAATTAATCCCGGCAATAGACTCAACTCAGCTTTCGACGACTTTGGTTTGGTAATTCATCCCTCCGAAAAATTCGGGTATTTTTCATCAAACAGGAATAACTGGAGAAAAGATGACATTTTTCAAGTTGAATTTTTTCCGCTTATGGAAAATATAAGGGGAAAGGTAATTGCCCACCACAACGAAGAACCTGTTCGCGATGCAGTTGTCTATTTGCGGGATTGTGACGGAAATCAAATAAAGTCAGTTTATTCAGGGTTTTTCGGGAACTTTGAATTTGAAGTTCCCAAAGGATTATGCTACCAGGTATTTGCTGATATTGAGGGTTTTTCTTCAGAACTGATAACCTGTTCAGGAAATCAGTTTGTAGAATTACGTTTAAAACAAATAATTAATTACCATATAGTTGTACAGGATTTTGAAAATACAAATGCATTGAGCGAAGCAAAAGTATCTTGTGGTGATTTGCAGTGGAAATCTGATTTAACAGGCCAAATCCATGCGAAATTTGACAGTATTTTCAATTGTGTTGTTCAGGTAGCAAAAGACGGATATTTTGACTATTCATTTGAACTTAATCCGGATCGTTTTGTGCCGGGGGCAGAAATATCCGATACTGTAAGGCTTTTCAGGAAAGAACTAGGCAGAAATTTTCTATTGAAGTCAGTTGATTTTTACATGGATATGTGGAGATTGATGCCCAAATCGGAACCCGACCTGAACCATATTGTAAAACTTATGAAAGATAATCCGAGTTTAAGGATTGAAATTAGTGCGCACACTGACAGCAGACTGGAAGATCAGTATAACATGTGGCTGAGTCAGAAACGTGCCGACTCTGTTTTGGAATATCTCGTTCAAAATGGAGCTCCAAAAGAACGAATTGTAGCAAAAGGATATGGCGAAACCCGATTGTTAAATCATTGTGCAAACGGAGTTATTTGTTCCGAAGCGTTGCACCTGGTAAACCGAAGAATGGAAATGGTAATTCTTGAATATTAAAGAGTAAGTTCTCCGGTAGATTTTTATGTAAAATTTACCAGCACAAGTGTTTTTTTTAAATGAAAACCTTTATACTATGAATTATAAAACTTCAGTCAATTTACTTGCAGTAGTATTAACAACCATGTTAACATCAGCCTGCAAAGAAAAAAACGAAACACAGTATAACCCAAATATCGTATTTATTCTTGCCGACGATATGGGGTGTGCCCAACTCGGTTGTTACGGCAGTAACTATTATCAAACGCCTAACATCGACAGACTTGCAAGCGAAGGAATGCTTTTTACAAACGCCTATGCCGCTGCTGCTGTTTGTTCGCCAACAAGGGCAAGTATAATGACTGGCAAATATCCTGCACGGCTGCATTTAACCGATTTTATTGCAGGAAATACCCGTGACGATTTTCCGTTGCGCCAGCCCCAATGGCAAAAGTTTTTGCCATTGGAAGAAATAACTTTTGCTGAAGTTTTGAAAGAACATGGCTACAAAACCGCACATTTCGGGAAATGGCATTTAAGTCCTGAAAAAACGCCGCCGGAAAGTTTACCATTTAATCCCGATAAACAGGGTTTCGACGAGCATTTTGTAACCTACAAACCTTCGGGAGATTTGGCGAAATCCTGGCAGGATGCTGAAGTTGATGCGCACAATGTGGATACCATCACCAGCCTGTCGCTGAGTTTTATGGAACGGAACAGGGAAAATCCGTTTTTTCTGTTTGTTTCGCACAACACTATTCACGACCCGCTGAAAGAACGTGCCGAAACTATTCGGAAATACGAAAACATGACAGCTTCTGCTGAACCTGAGAATCATCCGATTATTGCAGCTATGGTTGAACGGCTTGATAACAGTTGCGGTAAAATATTCAGTAAAATAAAAGAACTTGGCCTGGAAGACAATACCATTGTCATTTTTTATGCCGACAATGGTGGAAAACATGCGTATGCCGCCCAGACTCCTTTCAGGGCAGGCAAAGGGTGGCTTTATGAAGGAGGCATCAGGGAACCGTTAATTGTAAAATGGAAAGATGTGATAAAACCGGCTTCAGAATCAGAGGCTTTGGTTATTTCCAACGACTTTTTTCCCACATTTCTTGAAATGGCCGGAATTGAGCATACTACATTCGAAGATATCGATGGAAAAAGTTTTGTTCCGGTTTTTAAAAATCCGGAAACTGAAATTCAGCAAACCCTTTACTGGCACTATCCTCATTATCATGGAGGCTCGGGGATGGTACCTGCTGGCGCCATCAGAAACGGAAAATGGAAACTCATTGAGTGGTATGAAAAAAGTTTGTTGGGAGAACAGGAAACAGCTTATGAATTATTCGATTTGGAATCGGACATTGGGGAAACCACAAATCTGGCTGACAGCCTGAAAACAAAAACCATGGAGTTGGCCGGTGAATTGAAAAAATGGCGGGAAAAGGTGGGAGCGCAAATGCCGGTTCCTAATGATTGACTTTTTAAAAAATCTAAAAACAAACAGAATGAAGTTAAAGCATCAAAACCTTACGAGCCTTTTATTTGCTGGTTTATTGGCATTTTCAACCGGTGTTAATGGAAAAAGCCAGGGAAAAGCTGTTTTACCAAAAAACCCTAATATTGTGCTCATTATTGCTGATGATTTGGGATGGGCCGATGTTGGATATAATTCCAATGAATTTTTTGAAACTCCAAATATTGACAAGCTGGCTGCTGAAGGAATGGTTTTCAACCGGTTTTACCCGTCGGCGGCCAATTGCGCCCCTTCACGTGCCAGTTTGTTAACCGGAATGTACACGCCTCGTCATCAGGTTTATATTCCGCAAGGCCTGGCCAGAGGTGGCGATGTATCCAGAATGCGGTTCAAAGTTCCAACTCAGGGGCAGAGTTCTTTGTTCAACACGTTTCCTGTCAGTATTAATAATGTTTCGCCCGAATTTGAATCACTGGCTGAAGTACTGAAAAAGGCTGGCTATATTTCCGCCCGATTTGGGAAATGGCATATTGGTGACGACAATCAGGGTTTCGACGTGGTTTCGGCTAACGGTGAACCGGGATATACTACCAATTTGTGTGGCACGGAAGGTCGTTTTTACGACGATGTTCATGTTGCTGAAAAGTTAACCGATGCAGCCCTCCGGTTTATCGGGGAAAACAAAAACAATCCGTTTTTTCTATACCTGTCTCATTGGGAAGTTCATACCCCTTTGTCAGCCCGAAAAGAAAGAATCAATTATTACAAAAATAAACTTGATACTTGGTCTGAAAAAAGATACGATCCGGTTTATGCTGCCGAAGTGGAACAGGTGGATATCAGCGTTGGCAGGGTATTAAACAAACTCAGAGATGCTGGTATTGAGGGAAACACGGTAGTCATTTTTACATCCGACAATGGCGGACTATCTTCTGTTACATCCAATACTCCTTTACGAGCCGGAAAGGGAACTTTTTACGAAGGCGGAATCAGAGTTCCGTTTTGTATTAAGTGGCCGGGTGTGACAAAGCCAGGTTCTCAAACCGATATCCCGGTTAACGGTGTAGATTTTATGCCCACCTTTGCTGAAATCACATCAGCAGAACTTCCGCAAAATCAACCTGTTGACGGCGAGTCTTTTTTGCCGGTCTTAAAAGGTGAACCTTTCGATTGGGAACGTCCGCTTTTTTTCCATTTCCCGCTATATCTGGGTGGCAGTGTGCCTGTATTGCCGGCATTCGACGGAGAAAAAAATTACTGGCGGGCAGTGCCTTCATCGGTAATTATGTCAGGTGACTGGAAGCTGATTTATTATTATGAATATGAACGTTATGAGTTATTTAATCTGAAAGAGGATATTTCTGAACAGAACGACCTTTCTGCCACAGAAACAGGGTTGGCAATGAGACTACTTGAAACCCTCAGGAAATGGGTGTCGGATGTGAATGCGCCTGTACCCTCGGTTTTGAATACGAATTAGTAACTTTAACTCAAAATGAAAATGGTTGTGAAACTTGTGATGCCGGTTTCTTTTTTGGTTTTATATCTTATTCTGGCAACAGGATGTAAACCAAAAGAAGAAAGGATGATTCGTCCCAATATTGTGCTGATTATGGCCGATGATATGGGATATGAGTGTGTTGGCGCTAATGGAAATACAGAATACAAAACCCCAAACCTCGACAGGCTGGCAGCTTCCGGAATTCGTTTTGAAAACTGCTATTCCCAGCCATTGTGCACTCCTTCGAGAGTAAAAATAATGACGGGGAAATACAATTTCAGAAACTATGAGGATTTTGGATACCTGAATCCGGCTGAAAAAACTTTCGGAAACTTGCTGAGAGAAGCAGGTTACGAGACTTGTATTGCCGGAAAATGGCAATTAAACGGTTTAAACCGAAATAACCCAGGAAACCAGGATGTAACCCGGCCAAATCATTTTGGATTTGATGAATATTTCCTGTGGCAATTGAACAGGACGCGTGCCGAGGGGGAAAGATATGCGAACCCGTTATTGACGCAAAATGGAAGTGACTGGCCCCGAGACCCTGACGAATATGGCCCGCAGGTTGTCACTGATTACTTGACCGATTTTATTGAAAGGAAATCAGGGGAACCTTTTTTTATTTACTACCCTATGCTGTTGCCGCACGATCCGTTCGTTCCCACACCCGATTCACCGGAATGGTCTAACCCGGAAAGGCGTTATGAACACGATACAATTTATTTTAAAGACATGATTGCCTATGTCGATAAAATTATCGGCCATCTGGAATTGAAACTGAAAGAAAAGAATGTTTGGGAAAACACCATTTTTATTTTTACGGCGGATAACGGAACCCATCCGTCCGTTTTATCTAAAACCAAAACCGGAAATATTAAAGGTGCGAAGGGGCAATCCATAAATACAGGCAACCATGTGCCAATGATTGTTTCATGGCCTGATAAAATAAAGGAGGGCAGGGTTTTTAACGGTATGGTTGATTTTGCCGATATTCTGCCAACACTGGCCGATGTGGCTGGAATAGAGCCCTCTTCTTATTTTACCGACGGAAAAAGTTTTATGAATGTTTTAACGGGAGAAAATTCAAGGTCTGAAAAGGAAGAAATTTTCATTCATTATTCACCCCGTTGGGGAAGGTTTGCGCACAACCGTTGGATAATGAATGAAGATTATAAACTATACCGCGACGGAAGATTTTACAATACTTCTGCCGATCCGTTGGAAGAACATCCGGTTTCAAACTTTTCGGATTCGGAAGTAAAATTAAAGGAAAAATTTGAAGTCTTGATTCACGAAAAGGAAAAGGAAATTCCTTTTGAAATGAATGATACGGAGTTTAAAATTCAAAAATAAAAAATATGAAGTTTACACATCAAAAATTGTTAGGTCTTTCAATGGCCGGTTTAATGACTTTTTCCACTTCCGGCAATAAAATGGAATCCCCCAAAAATGTATCTTCATCAAAACCTAATATCCTGGTAATCATTCCAGATGATTTGGGCTGGTCGGATGTGGGGTACCACGGTTCGGTGGTAAAAACACCGAATATCGACAAGCTGGCTGAAACCGGAATCCGACTGGAGCAGCACTATGTAATGCCCACCTGTACTCCGACACGGGTAAGCCTGATGACCGGAAAATATCCCAGCCGTTATGGAATTACCGGACCCGATTATGGTGAAGTAATTGATATGGGAGACCCAACTTTAGCTTCGGTATTGAAAGAGAATGGATATTTTACCGCCATTGCCGGGAAGTGGCATTTAGGATCTCCACCATATACGCCGTTGAAATATGGATTTCAGTCGTCGTATGGCTATTTCGATGGTCAGATTGACCCATACACACACGAGTACAAAACGGAAACCGAATTAACCAAAAGGGAATCGTGGCACAGGAACGATGAATATTTGGTGGAAGAGGGGCATGTAACCGATTTGCTAACTGCCGAGGCAATTCGGATTATTGAAGAAGACCGGGAAGAACCGTTTTTTCTTTATCTGGCCCACCATGTTCCGCATTATCCTTTGGATGAACCTGAAGAATGGATGACAATGTATGATGGCATAGGCCTGCATCCTTCGCGAAGGTTGTTTGCAGCCAGTGTTTCCCACATGGATGCTGGTATCGGAAAAATAATTGATGCGCTTGAACGGACCGGCAAACGCGAAAATACGTTGATTTTGTTTCTGAGCGATAATGGCGGACAGCATAGCTGGCACAGTAACACCGAGTACCGTGGAAAGTATGCTGACAAACCGCATTCGGTGCTCGGCAACAATTTTCCTTTACGCGGCTGGAAAGGTGATTTGTACGAAGGGGGAATCCGTGTGCCAGCCATTGTCAACTGGCCTGGCAAATTGAAACCCGGCGAGGCGGATTTTCCCATTCACATGTCGGACTGGCTGCCAACACTTTGTAATTTAACCGGAACAGAAAAAGATTTGCAAAATTTGAAGCTGGATGGAAAAAATGTCTGGCCTTTGATTAATGGAGAACAAAATGTGGCAGAAGAACGCTCAATGTATTGGAAAACCGGACAAGCTTATGCAGTGCGGGAAGGCAATTGGAAATTACTGGTTCACCGTAATTCGGGCCAAACCGAATTGTTCAACCTTGAAAATGATTTCAGGGAAACACGCGATTTAAGTGAATCAAACCAGGAAAAAGTCAGGCATCTTTTGGGTTTACTCGAAAAATTTAAGGAGAATGATCGCTAAATAACCTTAACCTTTCTTCAATGAAAAAGTATTTGTTTCAATTTTTTACCTGTGTTATGTTGTTTAACTTCCAGAGTTGTTCAAATAAAAATGAATTGATTCAAGTACTGATTTTAAGTGGAAGTAATAATCACAACTGGCAGGAAACCACACCGTTTCTGGAAAGTCTTTTTTTCCGGACAGGAATGTTCGAGGTTCAAATCACCAACCGGCCCGACACATTGAAAACATCAGATTTAAAAAATTTCGATGTGATATGCAGCAACTGGAATTCATGGCCGGAAAATGATTTGCGCTGGCCTGAAACTGCTGAGAATGCTTTACTTGATTTTATAAAAAACGGAGGAGGATTTGTTACGTTCCATGCGTCAACCACTGCATTTTACAACTGGCCGGAGTTTAAAGAAATCAGTACAGCGGCATGGTTAATGAACAATACCTGGCACGGGAAAAACAGCCCAACCAAAATAATCATCGAAAACGACCGGCATCCGGTTACAAAGGGTATGTCCGGCTTTTTTATTTTCGATGAATTGTGGATAAATGCCGGGAAAAATGAAAAATTTGAAATACTGGGAAGTGCCACAAACGAAGAAATTTCAGCTAAAGGAATTGATAATCAGCCTGCAATAATGGTTTCCGAATATGGAAAAGGACGGGTATTCCATACCATTCTGGGGCATGACGTAAGGTCAATGCGGAATGCCGGTTTTCAATCGCTTTTGCTGAGAGCCGCAGAGTGGGCGGCAACAGGAGAAGTCAAGCAAAAACTTTCCCAGGAACTTCGGCAAAATATTATCCGGGAACAAATTTTCTCATGGCAAAAAACCGATACCACTTTCACCCTGCTGAAAAGCGAAAATATCGTTTGGCAATACAATTTTAACACGAAACACAGCCGGCCGTTTTTTCATCCGGTTTACGTTGGCAAAAATAATGTCACCTGTCTGAGCCCTGACGATCACCGCTGGCATTTGGGACAATGGTTTTGCTGGAAATACATAAACGGGGTAAACTACTGGGAATACCTCGGAGATACCCACACCTCAGCAGGAATAACTGAAATTCAATCTATTGAAATTGTGCCAAATCCGGATTTTTCTGCCGAAATAAAAATGGGAATTGTGTACCATCCGGCAAATGGAGAGCATGTTTTAACTGAAAAAAGGTTCATAAAAGTTTCACCTCCGCAGGAAAACGGGAATATATGGATGGATTACCAATTTGTTTTTGAGGCACTTGCAGATACTGTATTGTTGGACCGTACCCCCATTGAAGGCGAGCCAGAAGGAAAATCGTGGGGCGGATATGCCGGACTTTCTGTTCGGTTTAATCAGGATTTTACCGGTTCACATTTTGTTTCAGCCTGGGGCGATAATGAAAATATCAATGGAAAAGTAGGCAACTGGTTGTACGTAGGTTTCAGTGGTCTCAATGGGAAACCGGTTGGCACTCAGATAATAGTTGACCCGGAAATCCAACCCGAGGGGGCTGCCTGGTATTCAGTGAATTCCGGTGATTTGCCGTTTTATTATTTCAGTCTGGCGGTTTTATATAAGAAACCTTTGATGCTTTTAAAAGGAGAAAAATTGCATTTAAAATACCGTGTTGTTCATCATAACGGTGAAATAAATGAATCTATACTGAGAAATCAATTTGTTAAATTTTCTGAGAAAAGAAATTAAAAAAGGATATCATGGAAAAAACCGGAAAAAATCTATCAAGAAGGGACTTTTTAAAAAATACCTCAGCCGGAGTTGCCGGCACTGTTTTGGTTCCCACCATACTTTCATCGTGTGCCAAAGGTGCTAACGATCGTATTTTAATTGCCCACATCGGGGTAGGTTCACGCGGACAGGATACCATGAAAAACTATTTTGTGCCTCTGGAAACTTCTTTTTCTGTGGCCACCTGCGATCCTTTTCAGCAGCGCCGGAATGCCTCTGCTGATTATATCAGGGCACAATACCGCGAAAGTGGGGTAAAAGCTCCGAAATGCACTCCTTACCTTCACTTCCGGGAGGTGCTGGAACGCAGCGACATTGATGCGGTTCATATTTCCACTCCCGATCACTGGCATGTTCCCCTGGCAGTGGAGGCAGCGCGTGCCGAAAAACACATTTACCTGGAAAAACCACTGGGTTTGAGTTATCCCAATTTTAAAATTCTTGAGAAAGAGATGAAGGCTAATGATGTGCGGTTTCATTACGGCACCCAGCAGCGCTCGATGCGGCATTTAAAACTTGGAGTAGATATGATACAGGATGGAAAAATAGGCGATATTGAAAAAGTGGAAGTCTGGGCTCCGGGTTACAATCCGGTTGAATCTCCAGTCTGCCGCGAAGTGCCAATACCCGATGATTTTGATTACGACCTTTGGACCGGACCTGCACCACTGAATCCTTATTGTCCTGACCGTGTAACCAATAACAGTAGCTGGTTCCAGTGGGACTACAGCATTGGTTTTCTGGCGGGTTGGGGTGCCCACCCGCTGGATGTTATGGTTTGGGCTTTAAAAGAAAAAGTAACTGGAAAATACAGTTGTGAAGGTACGGGTAAGTATTGGGAGCCAGGAGGAATTTACAATAACATCCGGGCCTGGAATTTGAATTATGCGTATGATTCCGGTATTCAGATGCATTTTTTCGATACCGATTTTGCCAATGAAAACAACCTGTTGTATTCCCGAAATCTGAAAGAAGGAAATGGAACAACATTTTACGGAACAAAAGGCTGGATTTCCCTGAGCCGATCATCCGCCCAGTCGAACCTTCCTGACCTGGATAAACAACTGAATGATTTTCCCAAAAATGAAAATGGTTGGATCAGAAGTGAAGAAAATACCATGGGGCAACTGTTTGTTGATGTTATTAAAGGTAATATTTCGGAAGTTTGTCCGCTTGATGATGCAATTATTTCCGACTGCGTAAGTCATTTGGGAAATATTGCCATCCGCACCGGACGAAAAATTACATGGAATCCGGTAAAAGGACAAGTGGAAGATAACCAGGAAGCAAACAGTTGGTTTATCCGTGATATGAGGAAACCTTATTCGATTTGAAAGATTCGTAAAGTGTTTGACAAATTCCAATTTAAAAAATTTTAATTCGGAAAACTTTTTCACATCTGTTTTCCGCATCATTTCCCATACCTACTAGAAAAATGCTCCACGTTGGATTTTGAAATAATTTTCTCCGTTGATACCGTAAGCCGGACGTTGTTCTTTTGCCGATAGGGTGCGGCGTTATGCACCGAGTTAATCGAATGGTTTTGTGATGATGAAAAGAACCGCTTCTAATCCGTTTTTATAATTCGGGAAATCTTTTTTTGTCAGTTTCCCGCATCATATCGTATGCATTCCTGAAAATCTTTTCCACATTGGGTTTAGAAAAGTACTCCCCGTCAATACCATAAGCAGGGCGGTGTTCCATTGCAGAAAGTGTTCGCGGAGCGGTGTCAAGATAATCGAATGCTTTTTGTTCTTCAATTACCTTTTGCATCATGTATGCCGAAGCTCCACCCGGGTAATCTTCGTCAACAAAAAGAACTTTATTGGTCTTTCTAACCGATTCTAAAATGATATGATTAACATCGAAAGGCAACAGGGTTTGCACATCAATTACTTCAGCTGAGATTCCTTTAAACCTTGTTAGTAAACGGGCTGCTTTAATGGCGTGGTGCGAGTTCCATCCGTAAGTAACAATTGTAATATCGGTACCGGCTCTTAAGATTTCAGGAACACCAAGAGGGATTTTATACTTACCGATATTGGCCGGCATTTTTTCCTTTACATTGTAACCTTTCAGCGGTTCAATCACTAGTGCAGGGTCGTTTCCTTCGAGCAGCGTATTGTAAAATCCGGCTGCCTGCGTTAGGTTTCTGGGTACACACAAATATATTCCGCGCATGGAACCCAGCAGCATTTGCATAGGCGAGCCAGCATGCCAGATTCCCTGCAACTGGTGACCGCGCGTGCGAATGATAACTGGTGCAGCCTGCTTCCCATGAGTCCGGTATTGCATTGTTGCCAGGTCGTCGCTGATTTGCGACAGCGCGTAAATCAGGTAATCCAAATATTGAATTTCAGCAATGGGACGAAAGCCTCGCAAGGCCAATCCAATTCCCTGTCCAAGAATTGTGGCTTCGCGTATTCCGGCGTCCGAAACACGTTCAGTGCCATATTTTTTCTGCATCCCTTTCATTCCCTGGTTTACATCGCCCAGTTTGCCGGTATCCTGACCAAAAGTTACCAGGTTCGGATATTTATGAAAAAGAATATCAAAGTTTTTACTGATAATTAACGAACCGTTTACCTCCGGCGCATTTTCGCCATATTCTATCGGAACTCCGGCTACATTCAGCGTTGAATCAACGTCGGCTCTGTAAAGTTGTTTGTTGTAAAACTCAGCGGTGCGGGCTTCAAAATGTTTAATCCATTCTTTCAGTTCTTTCCGGTCGTTTTCAACTTCTTTTTTCAGGTGAATTTTCAATGAAAGACCTTTTGCAAAGCTCAAATGCGAACGTCGTGTAGGAAATGTTTTTTGTGTAATCTTTTCAAAGTCTGATAAAGTATAGGTTGGAAGATCGATTTTACTTTCAATTTTTTTGATGATTTTTCTAATTTCATCCTGTTCTTTTTTAAACCCTCCAATGTAGTTCTGCCAGGCATTATCCCGGGCTTCCTTTGCCAGTTTTTCGGCTTTCTTTTCAATTTTCAAAAGGGTTTCTGAATCTACATTTTCTACTTCAATCAACCACTTTTTAAACTGTTTAAGGCTGTCGTACTCTTTTTCCCATTCCAGTCGTTCCTGTGTTTTGTAACGCTCGTGCGACCCCGAAGTGGAGTGGCCCTGTGGTTGGGTAAGTTCGGTAATGTGAAAAACTGCCGGAACATGAGTTTCCCTGCATTTGGCAACTCCTTCAGCAAAAGTCTTTACAAGTGCAGGGTAATCCCAGCCTTTGCAGGTATAAATCTCAATTCCGTTCGTATTTTTCTCTTTCTGAAATCCTTTTAATGCTTCAGAAATACTTGATTTGGTGGTTTGCAGTTCAACAGGTACGCTTATTCCATAACCATCGTCGTAAACCGCAACCACCATTGGAACCTGCATAACTCCGGCAGCATTAATGGTTTCAAAAAAAATACCTTCCGAAGTACTGGCATCGCCAATCATCCCAAAAGCAACTTCGTTGCCGGTTACATTATTTTTCAGATGTTTTTTTAGCGACGGATTGTTCCTGACCATCTTCGAAGCCTGCGCCAAACCCAGCAAACGAGGCATTTGACCTGCAGTTGACGAAATATCGGAGGCTGAGTTGTATCGTTGGGTGAGATTTTTTATTTCACCGTTTTCATCAATATTTTGCGTACTAAAGTGGTTGTTGAAATTTCTGCCAACGGTTGACGGGTTAAATTCGACATCGGTATCGCCGTAAATCATGGCAAAAAACTCTTCGGGCTGAAGCAATCCGAGATAAAGCATAAAAGTCTGGTCGCGGTAGTAACCCGAGCGCCAGTCGCCTTTTTGAAAGGTTTTTGCATATGCAATTTGCGTTACCTCTTTTCCGTCTCCAAAAATACCAAAATGAGCGCGGCCATTATGAACTTCGCGGCGCCCAAGTATGCTTAACTGACGGCTTAAATAAGCAATATAATAGTCGTTTATAACTTCTTTTGTCAAAACTTTGGTTGTTGATTTTATTTCAGTTCCCTCTAAAAACATATTTTTTGTTTTGTCTTTAAATTGCTAAAATAACGTTTGGGGCTGGGATTTGTTTAAGGAAAAATTAATGCGTGAATGGGAAAAATCATTCGGATTGGAGCATCTCCACAAGAAACTCTGTAAATCACTACAAATCACAATAAATCTCCATCAATCTCATTTTCCCCCTTACTCTTTCTCCGGCTTTTCAATCCGTCCGTAATACGAAATGGCCTGCCGGTTGGTGCTGGTCACATTCAGCGTGGCATAGCCCATTTCTGAGACGTGCATTGAATAGGTGAGGTAATCCATTTTGTTTTTTACCTCAAGGTTTATCCGGTACGCATTGCCGTCTTCTTCCATCTCGTATTTTTCTATGGGCAGTGAAAAATCGAAAGCTGAATTACGGCTGCCATAATCTACATGATAAGCCACACCATAAAAAGGCAGGTACGAAAAAATGGAATCCCCTTTTACTTCAGCTTCAAAAGTATAACTCAACTGGATGCTTCCACCGCCCAGGGGCATGGCATGCGTTGGAATAAATACAAATGTTTTGTTCTCAACCAGATTTTTTACTTCTTCCATTCTTTTTTCCTGCCGTTCTGTACGGCGCTCTTTCCGACTTTTTGCCGGTTCCTGGGCAAAAAGGTCTGGTAGAATTAATCCGATTAAAAATGTAAATAAAATGATACGTTTCATGGCATTCCGATTTTTTAATTGATGCAATAAACTTATTTTCGCTAAACTATTCCAGTAAGCTGCAAAAATTGTTCCGGCGGAGTTTACGGGAAAAAAGAAAATTAGTTATGGCAGAAAAATACATTGGTGCGCATGTTAGCGCTGCGGGTGGGGTTGAAAATGCACCCGAAAATGCAAATAAGATTGGAGCAACGGCTTTTGCCCTGTTTACAAAAAACCAGCGGCAGTGGGAAGCAAAATCACTGACAGAAGAAAATATAAATTCATTTAAAAAGAATTGCGAAAAATACGGATACAAGCCGGCGCAGATTTTACCGCACGACAGTTACCTGATTAATCTGGGTCATCCGGAAAAAGCGGCGCTGCAAAAATCGCGTGACGCTTTTCTGGATGAAATGCAGCGTTGTGAGCAACTGGGTCTCGACCGGCTGAACTTTCACCCGGGGAGCCACCTGAATAAAATCAGTGAAGATGAATGTCTGGCTAAAATTGCCGAATCCATCAATATTTCCCTGGAAAAAACAAAAGGGGTAATTGCCGTCATTGAAAACACAGCCGGACAGGGAACCAATCTCGGTTTTTCGTTTTATCAGTTGAAAAAAATCATCGACCTGGTGGAAGATAAAAGCCGGGTTGGCGTTTGCATCGATACGGCCCATGCCTATTCAGCCGGCTACGACCTGAAAACCAAGGAAGGTTTTGAAAAAGTGTTTCAGGAGTTTGACGAGGTAATCGGTTTCGAATTCCTGAAAGGAATGCACCTGAACGATTCCAAAAAAGATTTCGGGTCGAAAGTGGATCGGCACGACAGTCTGGGAAAAGGTACACTTGGCCTGGAAGTTTTTGATTGTATTATGAACGACGATCGTTTTGTCGGAATTCCGCTCATCCTTGAAACACCCAACGAAGACCTTTGGGCAGAAGAAATCAAACTCCTGAAAAGTCTGCAAAAATGAGTGAAATAGTTTACCTGAACGGAACTTTTCTTCTGAAAGAAAAAGCAACACTTTCGCCCGACGACCGCGGATTTATTTTTGCCGACGGAGTTTACGAGGTAATTAAATATTACAACGGAAAACCTTTCCGGTACGCCGACCATTTGGAACGGCTGGAGAGAAGTTTACAGGAAGTTCAAATCGGATTTGAAGATTTGGCAGGACTTGAAGCGATTTTTTTCAGATTGATCGAAGAAAATAGTCTGACAGGAGTTCACGCCGGAATTTACCTTCAGATTACCCGCGGTGCAAAAAAACGGGTGCATCATTTTCCTGAGGGAATTCAACCAACGGTTTATGCTTTTGCATTTCCACTGCCTTCGTTTACCGAAAACCTGGAGAAGGGAATCAAAGTAATAACCAGAGAAGATATCCGGTGGTTGCGTTGCGACATAAAATCAGTGGCATTGCTCCCTAATACTATGCTATACAACCAGGCTGTGGAAGCTGGGGCAGGGGAGTGCATCCTTATTCGCGACGGAAAAGTGACCGAAGCCACCCATTCCAGTGTGCTGGCGGTAAAAAAAGGAACAGTTATCACACACCCGCTTTCGAACCTGATTTTGCCCGGAATTACCCGGAAAGTGATTCTGGAAATTTGTGCCGAAAACAATATTCCGGTGGAAGAACAGGCTTTTTCAGAGAAAGAATTATACGAAATGGATGAACTGATGATTTCCGGCACAGGCAGCGAAATAACTCCGGTAATTCAGATTAATAATACCCCGGTGAGAAACAAAAAACCGGGCGAAATCACCCGGTTTTTGCAGCAAAAGTTTTTTGAATTGGTTTAACTCATCATTTCTTTCACCTGCTTGTAAACGTTCTCTCCATTGAATCCCAGCTTTTCGTCGAGCACTTTGTATGGTGCAGAGAAACCGAACGTTTCCAGGCCGAATGTTTTTCCGTTTTCGCCAACCAGTCCGGCCAGGGTTACCGGCAAACCGGCTGTAAGGCCGAAACGGGGAATTCCGGTCGGAAGAACACTTTCCTGATAATCTGCAGACTGGTTGCGGAACAGGCCTTCCGAAGGAGCGGAAACCACCTGAACTTTCAGCCCGTCGCGTTCGGTGGCCAGTTTGGCGCCTTCTACCAGTGTGGCAACTTCAGATCCGCTGGCTACCAGCACCACATCGGGTTTTTCGGCCGGTTTCAGTACAATGTAAGCTCCTTTTTCGGTTTGCAATGCCGATTCGTAAGCATCTCCTTCAACCGGAAGGTTTTCGATATTCTGGCGTGATAAAATAAGGGCGGTAGGTGTATTTGTGTTTTCAATTGCCATTTTCCAGGCTACGGTTGTTTCGTTGGCATCAGCCGGGCGAAGCACCAGCATACTGTTTTTATGACTGTGGTTTTTCAGTTTTTCCATGAGGCGAATTTGCGCTTCCTGCTCCACCGGCTGGTGGGTTGGGCCGTCTTCGCCAACGCGGAAAGCATCGTGAGTCCACACATATTTCACCGGAAGTTCCATCAGAGCAGCCAAACGAACGGCTGGTTTCATGTAGTCGGAAAATACAAAAAAGGTTCCGCAAACCGGGATTACCCCGCCATGCAGCGCCATTCCATTGGCCATACAAGCCATAGTAAGTTCGCTAACTCCAACCTGCAAAAATGATCCGCTAAAATCACCTTTTTTGAAAGCCGTGGTTTTTTTCAGGAATGCGTCGGTTTTATCGGAATTGGATAAATCGGCTGAAGCAACAATCAGGTTTTCAATTTTGCCGGCCATAGCTGCCAATACTGCACCCGATGCAGCACGGGAAGCAATGTTTGCTTTTTGTTCAATGGCTGAAAAATCAAAATCGGTGGCTTTTCCGGAAAAGAATTTATTCCATTTTTTTGCAAGCTCTGCATTTGCTTTTTCCCATTCAGCCTGCTCACTTTTTTTTGCAGCAGCAGCCTTTTTTAATTCCTTCTTCCGGTTTTTGTAAAGTTCTTTTACATCATCGAAAATTACAAAGGGATTTTTTGGATCGCCGCCCAGGTTTTTGATTGATTTTTCGAATGAAGCACCAGCCTCCCCAAGGGGCATTCCGTGTGTCGAAACTTTTCGTTCAAACAGTTCGTCCGAATCTGCCACTGCACCTTTTCCCATGATGGTTTTACCAATAATCAGCGTGGGTTTCTCGGTTTCGGCTACAGCATTTTTTAAGGCGCCTCTAATCTGGTCGGGATCATTTCCATCGATTTCCTTTACATTCCAGCCCCATGCTTCATATTTTTTAGCTGTGTCTTCATGGGTAACTGCATCGGTTTCTGTCGAAAGCTGAATGTCGTTGGAATCGTAAAACATTACCAGGTTATTTAAACCGAGGTATCCGGCAAGGCGGCCTGCTCCCTGCGAAACTTCTTCCTGTATTCCGCCATCGGAAATAAACGTGTAAATTTTGTGCGACACCCAGTCGCCAAAGCGGGCTGCCAGAAATTTGGCTGCAATGGCAGCACCAACAGCCATTGTGTGCCCCTGTCCGAGCGGACCGGAAGTATTTTCCACGCCCCGTTCCACATCCAGTTCAGGATGCCCGGGAGTTACGCTGCCCCATTGACGGAAATTCTTTAAATCTTCCATGCTGTAGTAACCGGCCAGTGAAAGCACCGAATAAAGCATGGGCGACATGTGACCGGGATCGAGGAAAAACCGGTCGCGATTGGCCCAGCTCATGTCCGACGGGTCGTAGTTTAAAAATTCGGAATAAAGGATGTGGATGTAATCGGCGCCTCCCATTGCTCCGCCCGGGTGCCCCGATTTAGCTTTTTCAACCATGGCTGCCGATAAAATGCGAATGTTGTCAGCGGCTTTGGTTTCAATTCGTTTGCTCATAGTTATCTTTTTTTGAATTAATATTTTACGAAATGTATTGTGAAAGCCAAAAATAACAAAAAAAGGGGAACCCGCAGATTTCCCTTTTTTTGATAAATATATTTTTATGACTGGATAATACGCACCATAAACACCCCTTTGATGGCTTCCAGCTTTGCTTTTATTTCAGGGGTGACAGATGTCCGGGCAACATCGATAATGTTATAGGCAATATTTTCGTGTTTTTTATTCAGCATGTTGTCGATGTTCAGCCCTTCGGATGCCAAAACACTGGAAATCTGGCTCACCATGTTGGGTATATTCTGGTTGGCAATCAGAATTCTTGCCCCGCCGTTTCTTTCCATTTGTGCCTCCGGGAAATTTACTGAATTTTTGATGTTCCCGTTTTCCAGGAAATCTTTGAGCTGGTTCACCGCCATAACGGCACAGTTGGTTTCCGATTCTTTTGTGGAAGCGCCAAGGTGCGGTATGGCAATTACGTTTTTCATGTTCAGGGTTTTTTCATTGGGAAAATCGGTGACATAGCGAGCCACTTTTCCTGATTCAATGGCTTCTTCAAGTGCAACAAGGTCAATAAGTCCGCCACGGGCAAAATTCAGAATTCGCACGTTGTTTTTCATCATTCCGAATTTTTCCTTGTTGATGTAGTTTTTTGTTTCCGGAGTGAGTGGAATATTCAGAGTAATATAATCAGCCTGACTCAACAGAGATTGAATTCCTTTCACAAATTTTACCTGGTTACTGAGTTGCAGTGCCTGGTTTACCGACATATAGGGATCGTATCCGATTACTTTCATTCCAAGTGCTTGTGCTGCGTTGGCTACCAATACCCCAATAGCGCCCAGCCCAACCACGGCCAGCGTTTTCCCGTGTAATTCCTGACCGGCAAAATTCTTTTTACCCTGTTCGATGAGTGCCGGAACTTCATCGCCTTTCCCGGCAAGGGTTTTGGCCCATTCCACCCCCTGGGCAATGTCTCTTGAAGCCAGTAAAAGTCCGGCAATTACCAGTTCTTTTACACCGTTTGCATTGGCGCCGGGAGTATTGAAAACCACAATGCCATTTTCGGTGCAATTTTCAATGGGAATGTTGTTTACTCCCGCTCCGGCGCGTGCGACTGCTTTTAATGTTTCGGGCAGCTTCATTTCGTGCATGTTAAAACTGCGCAGAACAATGGCATCCGGGTGCGGAATTTCACTTGCAATTTCGTAATTATCTAACGGAAAAAGACCCAGGCCTTCGGTATCAATTTTATTTAACGTTTGAATTTTAAACATATGGTTTTAATTTTAGTTTGATAAATAACTGTGCAATAATGACAAATATCACTATTTTAATTGAAGATGCTTAGTGGTTAAATGGTTAACTTTTCAATATGAAATTAACATTAAGAAGAAATTGTATTTCAGGGGTTTTTCCTTTTCAGTTCAGCAAAATATTTTTTGGAAGCTCTTTTAACATGAGGTGAAAGGAGCAGGGCTGAAATAACTGTTGGAAAAGCCATCAGAGCAAAAGCGATGTCGATTAATCCGATAATTACACGAAGATTGGAAATGGCGCCGACAATTATTATTCCCACAAAAATGTAATTGTAGATGTGGCCGTATTTGGCACCGGCCACAAAACCCAGGCATTTTACTCCGTAATACGGAAATGCAAACAGGGTTGACATGGCAAAAAAGGTAACGGCTCCGGTTAAGATGTATTTGCCGTAAAACGGAATTGCAGCTTCAAATGCATGTGCAGTGAGCGTAATTCCGTCGGCTGAACTTTCGAGCCAGGTGTTGGTAACGATAATGGCAAGGGCAGTCATGGTGCAAATGATAAGCGTGTCGATGATGGGGCCCAGCATGGCCACCAGTCCTTCGCGCACCGGCTCGCTGGTTTTGGCGGCGCCGTGGGCCATGGGCGCTGTGCCAAGTCCGGCTTCGTTTGAAAAAGCTGCCCTGCGTACTCCGGTAATTATAATGGCACCAACCGAACCTCCCAAAACCGCCTCGCCGGTGAATGCATCGTAAAATATGGTTTTAAAAGCAGGTACAATTTGCGAAGTGTTGGAAAAAATGATAACAAGAACTGTAACAACGTAAACCACTACCATAATCGGGACAAGCCGGCCTGTAACATTTCCGATGCGTTTTATTCCTCCAATAACCACAATGCCAACAATAATTGAAATTACAATTCCGGTTAGCAGGTCAGTCTGAAAATTACCTCCGAGGTTGTTGGGAATTAACACTGTATCGCGCACCATTTGGGTGAGCTGGTTGGCCTGGAAAAGCGGCGAAACCCCAATCATGCCAACTATGGAAAAAAATACTGCCAGTGGCCGCCAGTTTTGCCCCAAACCTTCGGTGATAAAGTACATGGGTCCTCCCTGAATTTCTCCTGCTGAGTCTTTACCCCGGAACATAACTGCCAGCGTGCAGGTAAAAAATTTGGTCGAAATTCCGAGTAGCGCAGAAACCCACATCCAAAAAATGGCGCCCGGGCCGCCCATGGTGATGGCAACGGCCACCCCGCTCACATTTCCCATTCCAACCGTTCCGGCCAAAGCGGTTGAAAGCGCCTGATAATGCCGGAGTTGACCAGGTTCGTTGGGATCGTCGTATTTGCCGGTAAGAATTTTAAGTGCATGTCCCAGGTATTTTAATGGTGCAAGCTGAGAGTAAACCAGAAAGTAAAAACCTCCGCCAAGCAGCAGAATCAAAACCGGAACACCCCAGATAAAATCTGCAGTGTTAATGATGAATTGCCCGATATTTTCAAATGTTTGGTTCAGGATGAATAAGGATTATTTCAACTGAACTTTTGCAAACACCGGCAGGTGATCAGATGGAAATCTTTGGTCTTTAAAGTCAGATAAAGCAGCGTATTTCAAGACGTCAATTCCTCCGTGAACAAATATATAATCTATTCGGCGGCTGGTCAGGTCAGCATCAATTTTAAATCCGTTGTAAGTGCCAACCGGACCGTAAGGTGGTTCTTCGGTGACCTCAAAGCTGTCTTTCATATATTTTTTCAGCAGAACAATGGGCTCTGTGTCGGGAGTGAGGTTAAAATCGCCTGTCAGAATTACCGGCAGGTTTTTGTTGCGGGTCATTTCCCTGATTTTTTTCTCGATGAGAAGTGCCGAATTTTTTCGTGCTTCAGTTCCCCTGTGATCGAAATGGGTGTTAAATACCAGAAATTGCTTTCCTGTTACTTTCGACTGAAAACGGCCCCAGGTAACAATCCGGTTTAGCGCTGCATCCCAACCTTTACTTGGAACATCGGGTGTTGGTGAAAGCCAGAAAGTTCCATGGCCATAAAGGATAAATTTCGATTTATTGTAAAAAATAGGAGAAAATTCGCCACCTTTCTCACCATCGTCGCGACCAACACCAAACCATTCATATTCAGGCAATCCTTTTTCAATATCCTGAATCTGGTCGTAAAGCGCTTCCTGTAAACCAAAAATATCTGCTTCATGAAAGCGCAAAAGACCATTTACCATTTCTATACGGTTGGGCCATGCATTCACTCCGTCGGAAGCCGTATTGAGCCTGATGTTATATGAAATGATATTCATTTGCTGCGAAAATAGGGTTGCGGGGATTAACAGCAAAATAATGCTTAATAATTTTTTCATCACTCACAGAAGTTAAATTGTTCGTATTTCGGATTTTGTTCTTTCCCTTTAACAATTGTATGGCGAAATTCGCCCTGGTCATTTAGTACAAAAGTATAACAAAAATCAATAATTTCATTGAAATAGTCCTCCATCGGGCGGCCAGCCAGTTCATGTCCGCCGCCGCAGGATGTGTGCAACCAGAAAGGTACTTCGAGTTTTTGAAGTTTATTTGCCAGTGTTTGAGAACCGTGCAAAATCAGGTAACCGGGCTGGTTTTTTTCGCAATAATGGTGTGGTGCAGTGGCATAAGGTACCAGGTTATCGTCGGTGCCGTGAAAAAAGAGCGATGGTACGGCTGATTCCACATAGATAATTGAGGTATCAGGAATAGCACCTGCCATTCCAATTACTCCGGCATAAGATACAGGGCCAGAAGGAAGGTCGTAGCAAACCGGAGGTGAATAGGCAGTAATCAAAACCGCTTCAGCTCCTGCACTGCTACCGGCAAGGATGATTTTATTCGGATCGATTTCCAAATGTTCATGATTCTGAATCAGGTAATATGTAGCGTCCTGTATATCTTCAACGGCAGCATCGAAAGTTTTCATTTTTTCTGAAACCGGGCAATCGCAACCGAAACCTCCCGGCTGGTCTTTTCTGGTTAACCGGTACGAAATGGAGGCAACAACATAACCATATTCTGCGAGCATGGTGCAAAAATTCACAATACCTTCCTCGTTTCGTGTTCCTGTCTGAAAACCACCCCCGTGCACATAAATAATTAAGGGGCGTTTTGTTTCAGAATCGTTAAACGGCAGATACAGGTCCAGATCAAGGTTTTCGCCTTCTTTTTTAATATAGGTATGAGTTTCAACTAAAACATCTTCTGCTAAAGGGTGAAGGAATTTTTCCTGTGCAATTGCAGAGGATATCAGGAAAATAATCAGGGAAATCAAAGTTATATTTTTCATCGTTATCGTTAATCATAAAAATCTGGCCGAATATACAAATAATGAACAAAAAAAGTCCGACAGAAACCTGCCGGACTTTTCGTTTCAAAATAAACTTTGAAAGGTTCAAAACCGTTCGCGTTTGGTATATTTCGTATGCAGTAACTGATGCGACAATTCACCAAGTGGTTCTTTCAGAAAATCTTTATAAAGTTTCTGAACTTCAGGGTTCAGATGTGATTTTCGGATGGGAAGATCAGAATCTTCTGCATAAATTGCCTCTGTGCGTTTTTTCCTTATTTCAGGATTGGTAGGTATGGGCTGGCCACCACCACCCAGGCATCCTCCGGGGCAGGCCATAATTTCGATGAAGTGAAATTCAGTTTCGCCGGCTTTGATGGCATCCATTACCTGTTTTGCATTAACCAGTCCGTGTGCTACAGCACAATTCAGTTCCACACCATCGAGGAATGCCCATTCTTCAAGCGGATTTTCAATTTTGATGGAAGCTTTTCTCACTCCTTCCATTCCCCTAACGGCCGTAATGTTAAGGTTTTCAAAAGGTACATCGCGGCCGGTAACAAGTTCGTAGGCCGTACGTAAAGCAGCTTCCATTACTCCTCCTGTTGCACCAAAAATAACACCTGCACCGGTTGAATCACCCATCAATCTGTCGTACTTGGCCGGCTCAAGTTTTTCAAAATCAAGTCCTGCCTGTTTTATCATTATTGCCAGTTCGCGCGTGGTTAAAACATAATCCACATCACGATAGCCACTGTCGTGCATTTCGGGCCGGTGTGCTTCATATTTCTTTGCTGTACATGGCATTATGGAAACAGACACAATATTTTCCGGTGAAAGATTTCTTGCTTTGGAATAATAAGTTTTGGCTAAAGCTCCAAACATTTGTTGTGGTGATTTACAAGTAGAAAGGTGTTCCAGATGTTCCGGGTAAAGGTGTTCGATGTATTTGATCCAACCCGGTGAACAGGAAGTTATCATCGGAATTTTTACATTTTTGTTTTTATCCACCAGGGCTTTTTTCAACCGGGTTAGGAGTTCAGTACCTTCTTCCACAATTGTAAGGTCAGCGGTGAAATCAGTATCCAAAACTGAGTCGAATCCCAACCTGCGCAAAGCAGCCACCATTTTTCCGGTAACCCGTTCGCCGGGTTTCATTCCCATTTCTTCACCAAGTCCCACGCGAACGGCAGGAGCTGTTTGCACAACCACGTGCTTGGTTGGATCTGAAATAGCGCTCCAGACTTCCTCTATGTAATTTTTTTCAACCAAAGCACCAGTGGGGCAGTGGTTAACACATTGACCGCAATTGGTGCAAACCACGTCGTTCATCGCTTTTTCAAAGAACGTCGAGATTTTCATGTGGTCGCCTTTGTATGCGACTGTCAGCGCGTTAACTCCCTGCAGTTCGGCACAGGTTCTTACACACCGCTGGCACCTGATACATTTGCTGTCGTCTTTCATAATTGACGGCGAATACATATCAATTGTATAATTTCTGAGTGGAGCCAGTTCGAGAAAATCCTGGGTCATAATTTTATATTCCGATGACAATTCCTGCAATTCGCAATTTCCGTTTCGGTAACATTTGGTACAATCGGCATTGTGTTCTGCAAGCAGGAGCTCGATGATATGTTTTCTGGAATTCCTTACTTTCAAACTGTTGGTTAGAATTTCCATTCCTTCTTCGCAGGGAGTGGCACACGCCGCCGAAAGTCTTTTCTGTCCAACAACCTCCACAACACAAACGCGGCAGTTGCCTGCAACACAAAGGTCTTTGTGGTAGCAAAGCGTGGGTATTTTAATTCCTTGTTCTTCGGCAGCTTCAAGAATGGTTTTCCCTTTTTCCATTTGAACAGGAAAACCGTTTATGGTAATATTTACTTTTTTATTCATTATTTCTCAATTTGATAATTAATAAATCATCTCTTCGCGGAAGTTTTCAACGATTGAAGAGAATGAGTTTGCCACTGACTGACCCAGGCCGCATTTTGCAGTGAGTTGCATCGTTTCGGTAAGTTTCAGCAACTTGTCGAGATATGAAGCTGGTTTTTCACCTCGTTTCACTGCTTTAATGCCCAGAAGGAGTTGTTGGCAACCCACCCGGCACGGAGTGCATTGTCCGCAAGATTCTTCCCTGAAAAATTCGAGGTAATTATCCAATACGTTAAACATTGATCGCGAACTGTTAAAGAGCATCATAGAGCCACCTGTAGGCAGCGAAATGCCCACCAGTTTTCCTTCGTAACCAATGGCGGTGTCTTTAAACTTTTTACGTGGAACAAGAAATCCTGAGGCACCGCCTACCTGAACGGCTTTGGTGTCACCGTCTCCAAATTCATATACAAAGTCCTGAAGGCTCATCCCAAGTTCCAGTTCATATATGCCCGGTTTGGGCGTGTCGCCCGAAACGGAAAAAAGTTTGGTACCCCTTGAATACTGAACACCCAAATCGTAAAACTTTTTGGCTCCGTACTTGAAAATGGTCCAGGTGTGTACCAGTGTTTCCACATTGTTTATAACGGTAGGCATTTGTTTGTAACCTGCTTGTGTTGGGAAAGGAGGTTTGTTTCGCGGTTCTCCCCGGCGGCCTTCCATCGATTCCATCAATGCTGTTTCTTCACCGCAAATGTAGGCGCCGCTTCCCATAAAAATTTTAATCTTGAAATCGAGGTTTATTTCCTGGCAATAATACTGAAATTCATCGATGGCTTTGTTCAGTTCCTCTTCCAGAAATTTGTATTCACCCCGCAGGTAAATAAAACCTTCTTTTGCGCCGGTAACGTAACCACAAACGGCCATCGCTGTTAAAACCTTATAGGGCACTTTCGAAAGAATCTCCCGGTCTTTAAATGTTCCGGGTTCGCCCTCGTCGGCATTGCAAATTACATATTTTGCGGGTGCTTTCGACTCTGCGGTCAGTTTCCATTTCAAACCGGTCGGGAATCCTGCTCCGCCGCGGCCTTTTAACTCAGAACTGATTAATTCGTTGATAAGTTCAACGGGTTTCTTTTTTATGGTAGAAGACAGGACTTGCTCCCAATCGTTTTCATTTCTGAAAATAAAATCTACCCTTTTTAACTGATATGAGTATGCCATTGCTTCCTGTTTTAAGTGTTATCTTTCATGTAGTTTGTAAGAATTTCCCTAGCTTTTTCGGGGCTGACTTCCGTGTAAACTTCATCGTTAATCAGCATAGCGGGCGCTTTATGGCACCAGCCCAGGCAATTTGTTTCGAGCAACGTAAACTTTTTGTCGGGAGTTGTTTCGCCTACTTTTACTTTCAGCATGTCCTGAATGGCAAAAAGCAGTTGATTTTTCCCTTTCATAGCACAGGTAATGGTTTTGCACACCCTGATAATGTATTTACCCGCCGGTTTTGTTTCGAGAAACGAGTAAAAAGTAGCCGTACCAAACACTTCTGCAGGTGGAATATCCATTTCACGGGCGATTTCCACCATTGTGTACTCCGAGAGGTATTTCTCCTGTTGAACAACCCCCTGCATTACCGGCAGCAGGTTTTCCCGGTCTCTTCCATATTGGTCGGCCAGGTCCTTAATCAAAGATTGGATAGGATTCATAGGCAATTTTTAAGTTATAAAATCTTTTTTTTTTGTAAATTGTATAAACCTTTTTTAAGGTCGTGTTCCAAACAGATTTTAGCTTTGGTTAAAATGATAAAACCTGATTTAAACAGTGCATAAAAATAAGCAGATGATTGATAAAAAACGATGACATTGTTGTGTAACATGTCTGTTTTTCAACATACTTTCTGATGTGTAAAGTAGATTAATTTTAAATAAGAATAAAATTATGATTTTTATCAAATTAGAAGCAGTATTTGTGGTGTAGTTTTTGTTGAATTAAATCCGAAAAAAAAGAAAACAAAAGCAACCTTTTTAGCCATGAGGTTGTCTTAGTTGAGAAGCCACGTATATTAGAATTTTAAATGTTTAGAAAAGCCATGAAAACTTTTATCCAAATTATTTTTCTGGGGTTTGTTTTTATCTTTCCCCAACCTGCCCAGGCGCAGCTTTTATCCGTTTCAGGATACGTAAAGAACTTTATTTCCGGACAGGCAATAGAGAATGCCACCGTATATGAATCTGTTTCGGGGATAGGAACTATTACCAATAGTGAGGGGTATTACAGGCTTTTACTGAACAAGGGACAACAAAACCTTCGAATTTCAAGCACCGGATACGAAATATATAATTCGTCATTTACAATGGTTTCTGATACCATTGTTTCGGTTGAATTAAAACCGCGTAATCTTACCGACACTAAAATTGTTGCCGGGAATAAACTAAAAAAGGATTCTACTGGGAATGCTGAAAATGAGGAAACTTCCAGGAGAAAAAGGTAATTTCTTCAACCTGAAAATAACCTGCATATTTTTACTTTCAATTATTCTGTGTAATTCATCTCCTGTTTAATACTGGTATAATGGTAATTCCCTGGCTTTTATCGGGACGAGGTATTTGAATTAAATCACTCAGGGTTGGCACCAAATCGATGGCATTGTATTTTTCAGTTATAACTTGTGGCTGAATACCAGCGCCATAAAATACAAGCGGAATATGCGACTGGTCGGTATAATTTGCTTTTCTGAATTTGTATGTTGGCTGCCAGCCTTCTTTTAATAAGTAAAGAAAATCGCCCGAACGGCTTTTTGTATATGATTTGTATAGTGTTGAAAGAAGTCCGTTGGAGGAACTTCCTGTTTCAAGATGGTGGGCCGGCAATGAAAGCTGAACTCCTTCAAACTGGTTAATAAAATCTGAGGCTACTTCCCTGATTTCGTTGAGATCAATTTTATTTTTTTTAATTAAATCATGATTAAGGTAAACCTGTAAATCGGAATGGTATTCAATGTATCGTCCCTCTCCAAAGGTAACGTTCAGATATGAAGTAAGCAAAGCCATGGCATTATCAGGATAGAAATAATCTACCGGAAGATTGAATTCCTCTTTCAGGTAATCAACAGGATAAGATGCTGAGGTGTTGGCGGTAAGAAAGAATAAAACATTTTGCCGGCCGTATTTTTGTTCAGCGCGTGTAACCAGCTCGGCAATATATCTGTCGAGGTATAGGTAGCTGTCCTGCATTTCGAGCGAGGCAGGTCCGAATGATCCATGTTCCGCATCCATGGATGAAAAAACAACCGTAACAAAATCAGTATGTTCATTTGTCCCAATTGCTTCGTTCTCCAGCAGTCTTATTGCAAAGTTTTTAATAATCTCGTTGGCATAAGGAGTCGATTTCAGCGGGGTCAGGTTTTCTGCCCGGCGGGTGTAACGACTCAAATTGTGTGGAAAGGTGTTCCATTTTTCGAAAAATCCTTTTTCATGAAGATAATTGTCGGGCAAACTTTCGGTATATTGATCTCCGGGAAGCAGCAAAATCCAGTTTTGATTGCTGAATTTTTCGGCGTAGTTTTGGCTGTTAAAATCCCGCACCCAGTCAGGGAAAGAACTGATATAAAACGAACTGGAAACCATTCGTCCGCTTTCCGGATCGAACCAGTACGCCCCGTCGGCAGCATGACCGGCTGAGAATATTGCCGATTCGCGATTCAACGCAGCACTGTAAACAAGTGATTCTCCCCTGGTAAAAATTTTCAGATTATCGGTTATGGTGGTTGAAAGCAGCTTTTTGGGTGAGGCATTTCCGAATTTGGTTTCAGCGCCCACAGTAAAATAATAATCATCCGCTGTACATTCTGCTTCTCTACTGCGAAACCTGTCGTACCAGGTTTTTCCAACTATCCCGTGAAGTGAAGGATTCACGCCGGTAAACAATGTGGCTGTGCCGCTTGCGTAACTGTGATGTTGCTGGGTTAAATTGACATTGGTGCAAACAGCGCCTTGTGAGTAAAGCTTTTTGAAACCATTGGGCTCAAATTTATTCCAGTACCGCTGAACGTAATCCGGACGCATATTTTCCACCACAATTCCGATAACTACCTTGGGCTTTTCAGAAGAAAAACCATAGGGAAATGAAGTCTGCGCCAGAGTTTTTCCGAAAAAAAACAAATAAAATACCGGTATCAAAAATTTTCTCATTGTGAAATATTTTGGCCGCCTAAAGTAACAAAGTCTCTGTTTAATTCAAACAAACGGATACCCGTCACAAATATTTTTATGTATTTTTAAAGCCAAATAAAATTTTTAAACCTGATGTAATGAAAAAAATAATTGGTACAATTCTTTCCCTCTTTCTGATTTTGAATGTTTTTGCACAGGAATTATCATTCTGTTTGGAGGAACTTACAGCACCAGAATTTATACAGGCTGTTGAAAAAAGTGCTAAAACCTGTATTATTCCCATTGGAGTTTTTGAAAAACACGGGGCGCAGCTTCCACTCGGCACTGACCTTTACCTTGCCCGCGAATATGCAATAAGAGCCGCTGAACAGGAATATACCGTTATATTTCCATGGTATTATTTTAGCCAGATAAATGAAGCAAGGCACCAGCCAGGCACCATCTCATACAGCCCGGAATTAATCTGGAAAGTACTTCAGGAAACCCTTAATGAACTGAGCCGGAATGGGTTTGAAAAAATCATTCTTGTTAACGGGCATGGCGGAAACAATGCATTTCTGAACTATTTCAGTATGGCCCAGCTTTCCGAACCGCGTAATTATACCCTTTACTGGTTCAGACCCGAACGTAGCCGTGAAGTTCGCGAAAAGGCCGAAGCGCTTACCCAACCCGACCGTTTCGATTCACATGCCGGGAACAGCGAAACTTCAATGATGGCTGCAGTACAGCCCGAATTAACTCATCCCGAACGTTCGGGACAACAGTCTGGCGTTGATCAGGAACGTATGAAGCATCTTGATTACATTTATTCCGGAATATGGTGGTATGCAAGTTTTCCAAACCATTATGGTGGCGATGGTTCCAAAGCAAATGCCGAAGCCGGTGAACTTCTAATCAATGAAACGGTCGATCAATTGGTGACAATGATTCGGCAGGTAAAAGCCGACGATGTAGTGCCTGCGTTGCAAAAACAATTTTTCGGTGAAGCTGAAAATCCATTGAAAACAAAACAATAGATAATTTTTCAGGACATAGGCTGTTATAAAATTTCCTCCAGTTCTTTCATCAAATCCCGGTATTGTTTTTTTGGAAGCTGGAATTCATGTAAAACTTCCGGCTGTTCCATTACCTGGCGGCAAATAACAATTCCACGTTCCATCAGGTTTTGTTTTTGATTATTGGTGAGGTTGTGCAGCACGGTTACAGGGTAGATCTTATTTCGATCGATGATGTCTTTTAACCCGTTACCCGATGGATAATCCCAACTGAGCAAGCGCAGTCCGCTGCATTGTCCATAATCTATGGCATCGGTGGTAAACCGGGTATTGGTAACCACTTTTCCTGAAAATGAAAATCCATCGAATTTTTTATTTTCTTTTCGTTTTTGAATAATGTCGTCAACCCGCGAACGGATATAGAGGGGTACTTGTACATTTACCGTTTTTCCGGGGCTTTGGCCGTATTTGCATTCCACGAATATTTGTTCCTGGTTTCGGGTAGCCACCACATCCACTTCGTGCGACACGCAATGACCTTCTACCATTTGGCTCACTTCAGTGGAATATCCCTGAATTTCCATAATTTTTCCGATAAAATGTTCAAACGGATAACCGGTAGGTCCCAGTTCCATAATAGCTTTTTTCAGTTTGTAACGCGAGGCTACATGTTTTTTCCTTCTTCGCAGAAGCGAAAATGCGCGGGCATAAATTTTTTGAGTGGTAACCCCATCATAAATCCACAAGGCAATATCATCGGCAACCTGTTCGATTACTTCCTCTTCCGCACCGGCTTTCCGTAAAGAATTTTTCAGTTTTTCAATTTTAAACGGTTCTTCTTCGCCGGTAGCTTTTTTTATAAGGACAATTTTGTTGTTGTTTACTTCTTTTTCCATTTAGCTCAAAACAAGAATTTAAATCTACTCAAATTAACCAGAGTTTGATTTTTTAAAGCAATAAATTATCTGAAAGAAAAATTTTTCGAAATTTAAGACAAAATTGTTTTAAACAGAGGATTATTGAATTACATTTTTTTGTAGTGCAGTTGAACAAGTCCGGTATCAAAGGATTTTGATGAAACTAACTGTAGTTTTTGCTCCGGTCTTCCATCCTTAAAAAGACGGATTCCGGAACCCAGCAAAACCGGAATTACCGAAACGATAAATTCATCTATTAAATTGTGTTTCAATAGTTCATTCACAATTTCGGAGCCGCCATCGCAAAAAATATTTTTTCCTTTTTTCCTTTTCAACCTTTTTACAAGATCGGTCAGACTCCCGTTGTAAAAAGTAATTTTGTCTTTTGATGGCCGTTTTGAACGTGTAATAATATAAGTTTCCTTATCTGCATGTATAAATTCAGGAACGTGGTTCATTATCCAATCGTAGGTTTTTCGTCCCATAATTACTGTATCCACCGTGCTAATAAATTCCGAATAACCGTAATCTTCACCCACTTTTTCCATTGCCTTAAGAAAATCCAGATTGTCATTATTGCCGGCAATATATCCGTCTAAACTGGAAGCTATGTACAAAATGAGTTTTCTATCCATTTTTTCAATTAAATCATTTTATTCTAAAACTTTCATTTGTTGCAAAATGTTTCGGGTAATTTCCTTCCGGCACCGGCCAAAATTTGGATTGAGAGTATTGCAATCTTTAATTAACCGGGTGGCAAAAAACCAGACATTATCCTTGCGTTCCACATAACCAACCCACCAGCCGGTGTCTCTTCCACCATCGCGAGTCCAGCCGGTTTTGGCATAAAGTGTATAGTTTTCGGTTTGTTCTTCCACCATTATTTTTTTCAGAATCTCATACGATTTTTTCGAGAAAGGCAGGGTTTCCTCATAGATTCCAATAAGAATTTCAATCTGGTTTGCGGGCGATATAGCCAAGTCTCCAAAGTTCCAGAAATCAGTATCGTTCACGGAAATATTCTTGTTTCCATAGTTGCATTGGGTTAAGAATTTATTGTAGTTTTTCCTGCCAATTCTTTTTGCCAGTTCCAGATAAACCCATACTGCCGATAATTTGAAAGCTTCCTGCAGATTCATGTCGCGGTAAATTTCGGGACGGTAGCCGTATTTTACTGAATCGGTTTCGCCGCTCCATATAAAAACTTCGCTTTCATCCGAAACGGCACCTGTTTCGAGTGCAATTAATGTATTTAATATTTTAAATGTGGAAGCAGGCAGAGTTCCTGCATGGCTGTCGTTTATATCGCTCGAAATCCATTTTTCTGTATTGTAATCGTAGATGGTGATACTTCCGTCGATTCCGCAATTTTCGAATGGTTTTTTCAGGTCTGTCTGGCCAAACAGGAAAGTACAGGGAAATATTGAAAAAAAGATTAGAAAGATTTTGTTCATAATCTTAAGGTTGGTAAATCTCAATAAACTACTATTGCTCCAGGACAACCTGAATCTCTTTCAGGTGCAGTTCGAGATGCCACAAATAACCCTCTATTATTTGTTCAAGGGTCACTTTTGTCCCTTCAAAATCAGTCCAGTAATTATCAATCCTTTTGGTGTCAACCGAATGCATTACATGAACCATGTGCAGATTAAAAAATTTCCAGAGTTGAACCAGATTGTTCCAGTCGGCATGCTGATAATCCTGGAGTGCAATCCATAATTCGTTGACTTGCCTGTAGTCAGGAAATACAAGCTTTTTGTTGTACTGCAAACGCACCAATCGCTGGTGATTATTCGAGGCTGAGTCAATCATGTGCCCAACCACCTGTTTGATGGTCCGGTTTTGCCAGTTTCTTTTTGACACCAGAACATCTTCGGGCAAATTCTCCAGAATGGGTACCCATTTTTCTACTAATTCAGAAATTTTGCAAGCGATATTTGAAAAGGCCATATTATGATAAAAGTTTAAATTAATTTAAAAGAGGCTGCAAATCCAGGTCTTTTTAGTCCGGTATTCTCATTCATAGTTCGATAAATCACATCATTGTTAATACAATATAAATTTAAAACGAAAGGAATGAATGCAAATTACGCTAAAGAGTTGAAATAACCGCAAAAAATTCAATAATACTTTCCCCCGGCAAAGTATCGAAAACAATATGGTTAAGCGCTCGGATCATCTGAATTTGGAAGATAAAAAAAGATCATTTTCAGTTAAATTTCAGGAAAAACAAAAATTTTTAAAAGTATTGAGTAAATTGGCAGTTAAGTTCGAAAATTATTTTGCCAAAAAACAACGTCATGGAACAACGTAACATTTCACGTCGCCGGGCCATTACAACAGCATCAATGGGAGCTTTGGGAACAATGGCCATTCACCCGTTCACAACTTTTAGTTATAACAACACTTCGAAGCTTGCTTTGCTGGGAGGCGAAAAGGTGAGAACGTCCTCCTGGCCGCAATGGCCTGTTTGGGACAATTCAGCCGAAGAGAAAGTGATTGAAATGTTACGCAGCGGACGCTGGTGGCGGGGCAGGGGGGAGTTCGTTTCAGAGTTTGAGGAAGAATATGCCCGGCTGATGGGCGCCAAACGCTGCCTGGCAACCGCCAGCGGAACAACCGCACTGCTAGTGGCACTTCATGTTTTGGGAGTTGATGCAGGCGACGAAGTGCTGGTTTCACCATACACGTTTATTGCCACTTATAATGTGGTATTTATGAACAAGGCCCTGCCGGTTTTTGTAGATACTGACCCGGAAACCTTTTTAATCAATCCGGCCAAAATGGAAGAACGGATAACAGAAAGAACATCGGCAATTCTTCCTGTGCATATTTACGGTTTACCGGTTGATATGGATAAAGTAAATGCCATAGCAAAAAAGCACAACCTGAAAGTAATTGAAGACGCCTGCCAGGCATGGCTGGGTGAGTATAAAGGCAAAAAACTTGGAACGCTGGGCGATTTGGGCTGTTTCAGTTTTCAGAATTCCAAAAACCTGCCTACCGGAGAAGGCGGCGCCGTTATTGGAAATGATGAGGAAGTTATGGATCGCTGCCATTCGTTTCATAATTGCGGCAGGCCGTTTGGGAGTGTGGAGCGGACATCCGATTACCCCATGCGAGGCAGTAACCGCCGGATGCAGCAAATACAGGCGTTAACACTACTTTCGCAAATGAAGCGTATTCACAAAGACAATGATATCCGTCTGGAAAATGCCACTTATCTCGACCGGAAACTGAAAGAAATTCCGGGGATTTATCCGGCTAAAATGGTGGAAGGGAAAAACCGATCGGCCTATCACATGTACCCGTTCCGGTTTGTTTCGGAAGAATTTGGCGGGGTTTCGCGGGCAAAATTTATGGAAGCGCTGCAGGCTGAGGGTGTCCCCTGCTCAACCGGATACGGCCGTCAGAACAATGACGGTTTAATTGAGGAAGCACTAAATTCCAGAGGTTACAAAAGATTGTTTTCGGAAAAACGGCTCAATCAATGGCGAGAAGAAAACCATTTGCCCGGCAATGACCAGCTTGCATGTGAAGCCGTTACGTTTTACCAAAGCATTTTGCTGGGAACCAAAAATGACATGGACGACATTGTTAATGCCATTACAAAAATTTACGAAAACAGAAAATCATTGATCTAAAGAATCCGTTTGTAATGCTCTGCAAAAAGTCCGGCAAAAGGCTGTGCCAACTGAGCAATTTTTTGCATTTCGGACTCTGATAGTTTTTGAAGCCCTTTCAGCAGGTTTGTATTGTGTTCCAGTTCATCAATTGTTTCGCATCCGCTGCAAAGGGTGGAAACCGGATATGAATAAACATACTGATGAAGCTGATCCATGGTTATAACGCTTTCTTTTGTGATGTTCCTGATGTTTTCATCTTTGTAATCGCGCGGAGTTAAATCGAAACGCCGGCCAATGATGCCGCCTCCTGCCATCGATTTCATTGCAATAATCCCGTATTTTTTTTCGAGGAGTACAGGTAAAAGCTGTTTTTGAAACGATTCAAAACCGGCATCGCACACGTTAACCGGGCACTGGCAGGTATCCAGTTCAAGTCCGTGTTTGTCCAGAAAATCCAGGAAATACAAAGCCACTTTCGGGTTGGTATGGCAACTGAACCCGATGTAGCGCGTTTTTCCTCTGGCTTTTGCTTCCAGAAAATAATCGAGTACACCCGCGTTTATGCGGTTGTCCACATCTTCGAAAGTGGTAATGGTATGAATAGTCCATAAATCGAGGTAATCGGTATTCATGGCTAACAGTGATTCGTCCAGGTGTTTTTGCACATCCGCTTTTGTTCTGCCGTGCGATTTGGTCATCAGGAAAATATCGGCGCGGTATTTTGGCGTCAGAAATTTTCCGTAGTATTCTTCCGCTGTTCCCTGATGATATCCGCGGGCATTATCGAAAAACCGCACGCCAATTTCAATAGACCGTTCAATGAGTTTTTCGGCTTCTTTGGGATTCAAAGATTTTGCCGCATGGTATCCCCCCAAAGTAAATGCTGTGGATTTTTCACCGTTTCTTGCAATTTGACGTTGCGGCAAAACTTCACCCAACCGGTCTTCCCCAAAGGCATTTAGCGCCCAGTGCGATAAAATCCCGGCCACCGAAATAGCAGCCGTTCTTTTAATAAACTTTCTTCTGGTTTCCATTTTTCAGAATTGATTTTTAAACATGAAGTTTCAAATAAGTAAATCACGGACGAATTGGTGTTCCGTCAATTTTTCTTACCTGTGTCCAGTTATAATTGAATTTTGGCAAAGGATATTTTGCCGCTGCTTTTTCATCAATATCAATTCCAAGTCCCGGCTCTTCGTTGATAAACATGAATCCATTTTCAACAGTGGGCGAACCCGGGAAAACTTCCCTTAACCGGTCGTTTACTCTCGGCGCTTCCTGTATGCCAAAATTCCATACAGCCAAATCGATATGCCCGTTGGCAGCATGACCAACAGGAGAAACATCGCCGGGCCCATGCCAGGCGGTGCGCACGTTGAACCATTCTCCCAAACGGGCAACTTTCATGGCCGGCGTAATACCGCCAATTTGTGATATATGAATCCTTATAAAATCAAACAGCCTCCTGCTCATAGGTTCCAGCCATTCATGCGGATTATTGAACAATTCACCCATGGCAATGGGCACACTGGTTTGTTTACGCAATAATTCAAACCAGCCGTTGTTTTCGGGTGAAAACGGGTCTTCGATGAAATAGGGCCGGTATTGTTCAAGCTTTTTTATGAGGTTAATGGCATCCATCGGTTGCAAACGTTCATGAATGTCGTGCAGTAATTCAATCTCTTCACCCGCTTTTTGCCGCACCAAATCGAACATTTTAACCACACCGTTTGCATAGGCCACTTCGTTCATGGTGTTGTCGTCGGGCATGCCAAAACCATGTTGTTTGTATGCCGGCTGTTCGGTAAGATGGGTGGCGCCATATCCGCCCAACTGAATGCGAATGTGCCGGAACCCTTCTTCCATATATCTGTGAACACTCTCCACCGCTTCTTCCGGAGTCCTTCCTCCGGCATGAGTGTACGTGTCCACCGCAAAACGGCATTTGCCGCCCAACAATTGATAAACAGGCATTCCGGCAATTTTCCCTTTAATGTCCCAAAGCGCCTGGTCCAGGCCGCTCAGCGCATTGTTCAATACCGGACCGTTTCGCCAGTAAGAGCTTACGTAAGCCGTTTGCCAGATGTCTTCGATGTTGTTAACATCGCGGCCTTTACAAAAATCGTCGAGATAGTCGTTTATGGCAGCTACAACTGCCGTTGCCCGTTGCCGGAATGTAGCACAACCCACACCGTAAAGTCCGGGATGATCGGTTTCAACCTTAACCATAATCAGTTCAATTCCATTGGGAGCAGTAACAATTGCCCTGACTTTCCTGATTTTTACTTTTCTGTAATCGCCCGAGAATTTCAGTTTGTTTTCGGATATTTTTTCATTCGGTTTTGCACTTCCTAACAAAGGAGCGGATAAAAATGGGAGAAGTGCAGCGCTTTTTAAAATTTCTCTTCGTTTCATCGGTTTATAATTTTATGATTCGTATTTTATTTCCCGGAATCGATTTCAAGATAGGAAATAATTTGAAGGAATTCAGCTATTTTTTGCAATCTGAAGTCCATTCAAACTTCTATCTGGTTATTATTCCCCATTTTTTCTAAATTTGTTTCACGTTTAAATAAAAAATTTACAGAATTAAAGTATTATCATCCGCTTGTTTAATTAAGATGCTTTTATGTTAGTTATCCTGTTGCTTGCCTGTATTCTTTTTATTGTTGTTTCTACAACGAAATTTAAACTGCACCCTTTTATCGCATTGCTTTTGGCGGCAATTGGTTTTGGATTGTTTTCGGGGATGCCGCTTACTGAAATCATCCAGTCGGTAAACGGTGGGTTTGGCAACACAATTGGTTATATCGGAATTGTAATTGTGGCAGGTTGCATCATCGGCACTTTTCTCGAAGAATCGGGCGGGGCATATATTATGGCAAAAAAAATGATGAAAATTGCGGGAGAAAAAAGGGTTCCGCTGGCCATGGTAATTCTTGGATATTTTGTGTCGATTCCGGTTTATGCCGATTCAGGATTTGTGATTCTGTCGCCGCTCAACAGGGCGCTTTCAAAACGGGCGAAAATTTCTTTGGCAGGTCCTGCCATTGCTTTAAGTCTTGGCCTTACAATTACACACTGCCTGGTACCGCCCACTCCGGGGCCAATAGCAGCAGCAGGTATTTTGCAGGCCGATTTGGGACTGGTGATTATGGTTGGATTTGTGGTGAGTTTATTTGCTGTTGTTGCAGCCTGGATTTTTGCATCAAAGTTCGCTTCCCGGATTTTTATCGATCCTAATCCTGATGAAAGCGAAGAAGACATTGTTGAAAAAATTAAAAAAGCGCCTTCTGCCCTGAATTCGTTTATCCCTATTATCGTTCCACTCCTTTTGATTGTGCTGAAATCCGTATCCGATTTTCCGACAAATCCCCTTGGGACAGGTTTTGCTAAAACATTTTTCGGATTTATCGGAGAGCCGGTCATTGCATTAATTATCGGTGTGTTTTTTGCCCTCAGACTGCCCAAAAAATTCGACCGCAACATGCTTTCAGCGACGGGGTGGGTAGGAAAGGCTTTACTTACGGCGGCAGTTATTATTCTGATTACAGGAGCTGGCGGCTCGTTTGGAATGGTGTTGCGCAACTCGGGAATTGCAGATATTCTGGGAAGTTCCCTGTCGGAAATCAATCTGAGCATCTGGTTACCGTTTATTATTGCGGCGGCATTGAAAAGCGCTCAGGGTTCTTCTACAGTTGCAGTTATTACCACGGCTTCAATAATGGCACCGCTTATGGGTATTTTGGGGTTCGATTCTCCGCTGGAAAAAGCGCTGGTTATTTCAGCCATTGGCGCCGGGTCAATGGTTGTATCGCAGGTAAACGACAGCTTTTTTTGGGTGGTAACCCAAATGTCGGATATGAACGTAAAAACCGGCTATAAGCTGCATACACTGGGAACATTGATTTGCGGTTTTACGGCCATGACAGTGGTTTGGATTTTATACTCTGTCTTTGGCTGATTTAAAATTTCTGAAAAATTAAATTGGTATTGAATTAAAACGAAATAAAAGATCGACAATATGAAGAAAAAAATAATTCTTAACATCGAATCAGTTTATACCGCAAATGCATTTAGTATTGGTTCTGAAATGTATATAGCCGCCGGTTCGGAAACAATACCGGAAGTTTACCTGTATAATCTTGCTTCCGGGGTTTCAAACTTCGTAACCGGATGTCCGGGAGGCGTTATGAGTTTTATTCCTGTACCCGGAAGTCCCGATCTTTTTTTCTCCATTATGGGGTTATTTCCGCCGTTTATTGGGGCCGAAGCGGGCTTATTTATGCATAGCAGATTGGGTGAAAAATGGGAAACCCAAAAAGCAATGGATTTGCCATTTGCCCACCGGTGTGAAATCCTTCACCGAAACGGAAAGAATTACCTTTTTGCAGCATCTGTAAGCAAACACAAGGAAAACCCGGCTGACTGGTCAAAACCCGGCGAAATGTACCTGTTCCGGCTCAATAATGATATCAGACTGCCAATAAAACCGGAATTGATTGACAACAGTCTGACCAGAAACCACGGCATGTTGCGGACAAAAATAGATGGTATTGAAACCCTTTGTATTTCTGGCGCAGAAGGGATTTTTTACTTCGAACAACTTCCCGGAGATAAATGGGTGAAAAAAACTTTATTTGAAAAAGAGGTCAGTGAATTTGGTTTTATCGATATGGATGGCGATGGCCGGGAAGAACTCATAACCATCGAGCCCTTTCACGGCGAAACGCTGAATGTTTACAAACGAAATGGTTCGGAATGGGAACTGAAATTCAGTGATACACTCTCATTCGGGCATGGCCTGAGTTGCGGTTTTTTCCAAAATGAACCCGTGATTGTTGTCGGAAACAGAAGGGGTTCATTTACGCTCGACCTTTTTAAGGTAATTGATTTTGCCGGTGGCAATTTTTCACGGGAAGTTTTAGAACAGGATGCGGGTCCAACTCAAACACAGGTTTTTAAGGCAAACAATACCGACTATATTTTAAGCGCCAACCAGAAAAAAAATGAGGTAGCTCTGTATTATTAATAAAATCAGGCAGGCTTCAATTCAATTTGAAAATTGCCACAGATTCACTGATTTTACTTTTTTATCAGTGAATCTGTGGCCTTTTACTTTTTTTATTTCCTTTTCACCTCCACATTAGCCAGTTTTTCCCAGAACTGGATAATTCCGCCGTGGTCGTCTTCCTGTTTTCCGTCGGCTTTCAGCGCTTTCATAAATTCCAAAACCTGCGTGGTTAAAGGAATCGGGGCATCAATTTCAAGCGCGGTATCGCGTACATTTAGCAAGTCTTTGGTATGCATTCTGATAGGTCCTCCGGGTCTAAAATTTCGTTCGAGTATTAACGGCATTTTGGCATCGAGTACCGTGCTTCCTGCCAATCCGCCACGAATGGCGTGAAAAACTTTTTCGGTATCGACTCCCGCTTTTTCGGCAAAAACCATGGCTTCCGAAACGGCTGCGAGATGAAGCGCCACCATAATCTGATTGGCCAGTTTGGCAATATTTCCGCTCCCGATATTTCCGATTAACACGGCGGAGGCGCCCATCGCCAAAAGGATTTCCTTTACTGATTCAAACACTTCTTCTTTTCCGCCAGCCATAATGGAAAGTGTGCCGTCTTTTGCCTTGGGCTCTCCTCCGCTTACCGGGGCATCAAGCATTTCCACTCCTTTTGAAGCAGCAGCTTCGCTTACTTTAACTGCAACTATTGGCGAGATAGAACTCATATCGATAATTACTGTCCCGGGTTTTGCTCCTTCCAAAACGCCATTTTTACCGGTAATTACTTCCAGCACCTGCGGAGAATTGGGAAGCATTGTGAAAATTACATTGCAATTTGCACCGATATGAGCGGGCGAATTTCCCTGCTCCGCTCCGGTCAAAACAACTTCTTTTACCGTAACCGGATTAATGTCGTAAACCATAAGCGAATATCCTGCTTTAATTAAATTTTTCGCCATTGGTTTTCCCATAACGCCCAATCCGATAAAACCTGTTTTCATTTTTTGGTTCTGCATATCTGAATATTTTATATTGATTTAATTTTTCTGTGTAAAAATATACCTGATTTTTGCTTTCTGCAAATCAATTCAAACAGGATAATGTTTTTATATAAATTTTGACGTTCAGCGGATTTTGGTAACTTTTTGCCTGGATGATGATTTTTTAGCGGGGCAGCGGGTGCAGCAAATTCAGATTTGCTGAGTTTTTTAAAGGCGGGGTTAAAAAAACATTCCCAATTGTTTGGTCAAAAACCACGCCGGCTGAAATGCACAGTTAAAGACTGCACGTCACTTGCTTTAAAAATCTTTATTACTTTTGCAATGTTTTCATTTTTAAAAATTATGAGTGAAGGGGATTTACATTCAGTGGTTTACAGCAAAAATGTAGTGGAGTTTGTTACGGTAGCCAGTGAATTTTGCGGGTTAACTGAAAATATCCATCGCATTCCGGCGGAACAAAACATAAAAAGCCTCCAAAAGGTGTTGCCACTGCTTTACCTGAAAGCTGCCCTGCTTCCGAAAACAGAAAAAATGCTGGATGATGAACTGGAAAAATTTGTTTCGGAACTCGATTACAATGTTTTGCAGCAACGGTGGCTCGAAGCACTGGGGGAATACGACAGCTATTACGAGGTGTTCGACCCCGATATTCAGTTTGGAGAGGAAATGGTAACAGCCAGTATTTCAGAAAGTTTACTGGATGTTTACCAGGTTTTGAAAGATTTTTTGACGGCATACAGTCTGGGCAACGAGGAGATAATGAACGATGCACTGTACGATTGTGTGTATCATTTTGAAGACTTTTGGGGGCAGCGGCTCGTTAATGTTTTACGACCCATTCACAAGCTGATTACTGATGGAACTGAATTTCCTGTAAATCACGGGACCAGAGAAAAAAAGGAAATTGAACCGGGAAAGGGAAGTCCTGAATGGCTTGACAGGTTTTGGGGCACCTACACCGGCGAGGAAGAAAAAGATGTTTAAAGAAAGTATAACAAAAGAAGAATTGACCGAACTTCCGTTGAAATGGTTCAACGGAGATATTTATGTCATTGACAAACCCGGTCAGGTAGATGAGGTGGCTGAATATTTATCGGCGCAACAGGTGATTGGTTTCGACACTGAAACTCGCCCTTCATTTAAAAAAGGATTAGTAAACAAGGTGTCTCTTTTGCAGCTTGCAACCCTGAACGATGCCTTTTTAATTCGGGTAAACAAGGTCGGGTTACCTGCCTCCCTGCGTGAAATTCTGGCTAATCCAAACATTATTAAACCCGGTGTGGCCATCCGCGACGATATTAAAGGATTAAAAGACATTGCCCCTTTCAGTCCCAACGGTTTTATTGAGTTGCAGGATCATGCCAAAGATTTGGGAATACAAAATTTTAGTTTGAAAAAACTAACCGCTATTGTATTGGGGTTTCGCATTTCCAAATCGCAACAGCTTTCCAACTGGGAAGCCGATCAACTTACTGAAGCCCAGAAAATTTACGCTGCTACTGATGCATGGACTGCCCTGAAGATTTACGAAAATTTTCCAAACAATTGATTCATGGTTGACCAATTCGTAAAAATTGTATTGAAATCAGGGAAAGATCAATCCTTAAAACGATTTCATCCGTGGGTATTTTCAGGTGCAATCAAAAAAATGTACGGGCAGATTAAAGAGGGAGATTTGGTAACTGTTCATTCCAACAAAGATGAATTTCTGGGAACAGGGCATTATCAGGTTGGTTCAATTGCCGTTCGGATAGTTTCCTTTTCTGAAACAGCTTTCAGTTTCGATTTTTGGAAACAGAAAATTCAAAAAGCCTGGGATTTCAGAAACAGTATTGGATTTGGCCAAAATGCAGAAACCAATGTTTTAAGGCTGATCAATGCCGAAGGCGATGGTTTGCCGGGACTGATTGTTGATTTTTACAACGGCACGGCGGTAATGCAAATGCACTCGGTTGGAATGTATCTCATTCGCGATTTACTGGTAACCGCTTTGCAGGAAGTTTTGGGAAACAAGCTAATAGCCGTTTACGACAAAAGTGAAAAAACGCTTCCTTATAAAGCTGATATTCAACCAAAAGACGAAATGCTGATTGGGAAACCTGAAAATAATGAGGTACTTGAATATGGCCTGAAATTTAAAGTGGACTGGGAAACCGGGCAAAAAACAGGATTTTTTATCGATCAGCGCGAAAGTCGGCTGCTGGTGCAGCAATACGCCAAAAACCGCGATGTGTTGAACATGTTTGGTTATACCGGCGGATTTTCGGTTTATGCCATGCAGGGAGGCGCCCGGTTGGTTCATTCGGTTGATGCTTCGGCAAAAGCCATTGATTTGACGAACGAAAATGTGGAACTGAATTTCCCCGGAGATTTGCGTCATCAGGCTTTTACTGCCGATGCATTTGAGTTTCTGAAAGACATTCAGGGAAAATACGATTTAATCATTCTCGATCCACCGGCTTTTGCAAAGCACCGCACCACGTTGCCGCAAGCATTGCAGGGATATAAACGAATAAACACCCGTGCCTTTGAACAAATCAGAAGCGGGGGGATTTTGTTTACTTTTTCCTGTTCGCAGGTGGTATCAAAAGATCGGTTCAGGGAGGCCGTTTTCTCGGCTGCTGCCATTGCCGGGCGTACGGTACGAATCATACATCAGCTCACACAACCGGCCGATCACCCGGTGAATATTTACCATCCGGAAGGCGAGTATCTGAAAGGATTGGTTCTATTTGCAGAGTAAAAATTAGCGAAAAAATTATCAGAAAAAGATTCATTAAAATAAAGCAAAAATGGACGGGAAATCAACATTTCAGCAACTGAACAGCCATTTAAACGGAAAAAACATTCCGGAAAAACTGGAATATCTTGTGGAAAAATACATAGGGAGAATAGTGTTCACCACCAGTTTTGGCTACGAAGACCAGGTGATAACCGATATGATTTTCGGAAATGGTTTCCCCATTGAAGTAGTTACGCTTGACACTGGTCGCATGTTTGAAGAAACATACAAAGTTTACAGAAGTACACTTGAGAAATATGGAAAGCCCATTAAAGCTTTTTTTCCGCCAACTGACAAGGTAGAGAAACTTTTGAATGAGAAAGGACCGTTCAGTTTTTATGAAACAGTTGAAAACCGAAAAGAATGTTGTTACATCCGTAAAGTGATTCCGCTAAAACGTGCATTGGAAGGACATAAAATCTGGATTACCGGACTGCGTGCTTCACAATCGGCAAACCGCAGTGGATTACAAGAGTTTGAGTGGGATGAAGGGAATCACATTATAAAATACAATCCGCTTTTGGAATGGAGCCTCGACGAGGTTAAAACATATGTGAAGGAAAATAATGTTCCTTATAATGTATTGCACGACAGAGGTTTTGTTAGTATTGGTTGCGAACCCTGCACACGGGCAATTAAGCCGGGTGAAGATTTCCGGGCCGGGCGCTGGTGGTGGGAACAAAATACAGGTAAAGAATGCGGTTTACACGAAAGTAAATAGGCAGGTAAAATTATTTTACCACCTCCATTACATTTAAATATTCGTTTAGTTCTTTTGCAGCACTATTAAGAGCAAGTTTGACTTCTGAAATAAGTGCAGAAATTTCTTCTGTTTGATTATTTTCAGCAAGCAATTGAATTTGCTTCAGTTTTTTACCGGTATCTTCCATCATAAAAATCAAAACAGACGACTTTGCTGTATGCGCCTCTTTTGCAAGTTCTTCAATTTGTTTCTCTATCAGAAATTTATGAAGGTTTCTAATAAATTCTGGAATTTGGGTTAGAAAAATTCCAATCAATTCTTTTTTAAATAATGTATCTCCACCAGAAATATCATCAAGATAATTAAGGTTTACCTGGTCAAAATGTCCGTCCATTAATTCTTAGAAATTTTGGCGCAATTTAGTTATTTTTTTGAAAAATCAAAGATGATAAAATTCATGTGTGAAAAATAAGTGAAATGATAGCTTTGCAAAGAAGTATAAATGGATATAAATATGAAATTTACCGCATTGTATGAGGAGCACAAAAAAGCAGACGCCAAAATGGTTGAGTTTGCCGGATATCAAATGCCAATTGAATACAGTGGTATAAAAAATGAACATTTGACCGTAAGGAATGCAGTTGGGGTTTTCGATGTTTCGCACATGGGCGAATTTTGGGTGAAAGGACCACAGGCGCTTGAATTTCTGAAAAAGATTTCATCCAATGATCCCTCAGTATTAAATCCGGGCCAGGCACAGTACACATGTTTTCCAAACGGAAAGGGCGGTATTGTTGACGATTTGCTGGTTTACTGTTTTGATTCGGAAAAATACCTTATGGTTGTAAATGCATCGAACATTCAGAAAGACTGGGAGTGGGTAAATATTCAAAATGAATTTGAAGCCAAACTTGAAAATGTTTCGGATGAAATCAGCCAACTGGCTGTTCAAGGTCCTGCCGGCCTAAAAGTATTGCAAAAATTAACTGAAATCAATTTACAGGAAATTAAGTTTTACAGTTTTGTGACCGGAAAAATGGCCGGAATTGACGATGTGATTATTTCTGCAACCGGATATACCGGAGCAGGTGGTTTTGAACTTTACTGCAAAAACGAAGATGCTGAAAAATTATGGAAAGCTGTTTTTGAAGCAGGCGAAGAATTTGGAATAAAACCAATCGGACTGGGAGCCCGCGACACACTTCGGCTCGAAATGGGGTATTGCCTTTACGGAAATGATATTGACGATGCCACTTCGCCCATTGAAGCTGGTTTTGGATGGATTACGAAATTTAATAACGGGCGTCAGTTTATCGACCGCGATTTTTTGATGATGCAAAAAAACGAAGGTGTTTCGCGCAGGTTGCGCGGGTTTATTTTACTTGAAAAAGGAGTTCCGCGACACGGTTATGAATTGGTTGATTCACATGGGACTACAATAGGCGAGGTAACATCGGGAACTATGTCGCCGGTTTTAAACAAAGGAATTGGTATGGGGTATGTTGCCAAAGAATATTCTGCTTTTGGAACAGAAATTTTCGTAAAAATCAGAAATAAAACCATTCCAGCCGAAATAGTAAAACTTCCATTTATTTAAATGATTTTTAAATAACCCCCTATTTTCTTTTTTCTTTTCAAAAAATAGTATTCTTATTCAGAATCGCATAAATTTGTGTGTTTTAAATGATTTTTCTCATCTGCAAATTACCTGTGTTTCCCGATATTTGAACCGGGTGTTTGTTAAAAAGATTTTATTAATTCACCTAAAAAGTTATAAGAATGAAGAAACACAATTTTTATGCAGGGCCTTCAATTTTGCCCGAGTTTACAAAAGAAAAAACAGCCGGCGCTGTAATGAACTTTGCCGGAACAGGCCTTTCTGTTATGGAAGTTTCACACCGCAGCAAGGAATTTATTGCGGTAATGGACGAAGCCCAGGCATTGGTAAAAGAACTGCTTCAGGTTCCCGATGGGTATTCGGTACTTTTTTTACAGGGTGGCGCCAGTCTGCAGTTTTTAATGGTTCCCTACAATTTAATGGGAAAAAAATCGGCTTATTTGAATACCGGTTCGTGGGCGTCGAAAGCAATTAAAGAAGCGAAAAATTTTGGTGAAGTGGTTGAAGTGGCCTCATCAAAAGATGCCAACTTCAATTATATCCCCAAAAATTACGAGGTTCCGGCCGATGCAAGCTATTTTCATATAACATCGAACAATACCATTTTTGGAACCGAATTGCTGAATGACCCTGATGTGAGCATTCCGTTGGTTGCCGACATGTCGTCTGATATTTTCAGCCGTCCGGTTGATGTGGCCAAATACAACCTCATTTATGCCGGAGCCCAGAAGAACCTTGGTCCTTCAGGAGCCACACTGGTAATTGTAAAAGATGAGGCACTCGGAAAGGTTGATCGCCCGATTCCAACAATGCTTAATTATAAAACCCATATTGATGCCGGTTCAATGTTCAATACACCGGCCACTCTCCCTGTATTTGCCTGTTTGCAAACCTTGCGTTGGCTGAAAGAAAACGGAGGAGTGGAAGAAATGGAAAAAGTGAACATTGAAAAGGCAACACTGCTTTACAATGAACTGGATCGCAATAAATTGTTTGTTCCTACCGTGGCCAATCCGGAAGATCGTTCGCGCATGAATGTAACTTTTGTAATGGCGCCGGAATATGTTGAACTGGAAAAAGATTTTCTTGATTTCGCCACTTCAAAAGGAATGGTTGGAATAAAAGGACACCGTTCTGTTGGCGGATTCAGGGCTTCAATCTATAATGCAATGCCCGTTGAAAGTGTGAAGGCACTTATTGAAACCATGCAGGACTTTGAGAAAAATAAATAACGGAAAATGCAGGGTGAAAGTCCTGCATTTTTTCTGAATAAAAAAATTGAGTGATGAGAAAAATCTTAGTTGCAACCGAAAAACCGTTCGCCCCGGTGGCGATAAAAAAAATCAGTAAAATTTTTGAAAAAGCCGGAAATGAATACAAACTGGTTTTGCTTGAAAATTATACAGACAGAAAAGAACTTCTCCGGGCTGTTTCCGATGCTGATGCCTTAATCGTTCGAAGCGATATTGTGAATGCAGAGGTTTTTGAAGCCGCTCCGGGTTTAAAAATTGTGGTGCGGGCCGGAGCGGGTTACGACAATGTTGATTGCAATGCCGCATCTGCAAAAAATGTTGTGGTAATGAATACTCCCGGCCAGAATTCCAATGCCGTAGCAGAACTGGCTATCGGACTGGCAATTTTGGGAATCCGGGAGATGTTTAGCGGAAAACCCGGTGGTGAACTGCGCGGACGTACACTTGGGTTGCACGGTTTTGGTTATGTTGCCCGGAATGTTTTTCGTATAGCGCGCGCTTTTGGGATGAAAGTAATTGTTTATACCCGATACAGCAAAGCGGCTGCTGCTGCAATCGGCCTCAAAGTTACCAGTTCTCTGGAACAGCTTTACGAAAAAAGCGACATTGTTTCCATCCATGTTCCTGCCCGTGGCGAGCACATTAAATCGGTGAGTTACGAAGTGCTGAAGCACCTTAAAGACGGAACAATAATCGTGAATACAGCCAGAAAAGAGGTTATCAATGAACCTGACCTGGTTAAAATTATGGAAGAAAATCCCGGCATCAAATATATGTCGGATATTACACCAGACAGCGAAAAAGAATTTGCTGAAAAATTTAAAGGCCGTTACTTTTTTACACCCAAAAAAGCCGGCGCCCAAACTGCCGAGGCCAATATAAAGGCAGGGGTTGCAGCAGCCGAACAAATTGTGGCATTTTTTGAAAAAGGCGATGTAAACTACCAGGTGAACAAATAAAGAATATGGCAAACGTAAAACCATTCAGGGGGCTGCGGCCTCCGCAAGAAATTGTGAAAGAACTGGCCTGCCTGCCTTACGATGTAATGAATTCGGAGGAAGCAGCTCAGATGGCTGAAGGAAAGGAAAAATCCTTATTGCGCATTACCCGCGCTGAAATCGAGTGTCCCGGTATTGATGATATTCATTCTGAAACCGTTTACAGCAAAGCGCTTGAAAATTTCAGGGTTTTCCAGGAAAATGGCTGGCTGGTTCAGGACAATGAACCAAAATACTACATTTACGCCCAAACCATGAACGGACGCACACAATACGGAATTGTGGGCGGAGCTTCGTGCGCCGATTATGAAAACGGAATGATAAAAAAACATGAACTTACCCGGCCCGAAAAAGAGGAGGACCGGATGGTGCTTACCCGTTACCTGAATGCCAACATTGAGCCTGTATTTTTTGCATACAAAGCCGTTCCTGAAATTGATGCCATAGTAAATGAAGTGGTAAAAACGCAGGAACCCTGCTACGATTTTACCGCCGAAGACGGTTTTGGTCATCATTTTTGGGTGATAAACGACTCTGAAAAAAATAAAACCATCCAGGAGCTTTTCGCAGTTAAAGTTCCTTGCACTTATGTTGCCGACGGCCATCACCGCACAGCCGCTGCTGCGCGTATTGGCCTCGAAAAAACCGCCCGAAATCCAAACCACACAGGACAGGAAGAATACAATTACTTTATGGCGGTTCATTTTCCTGACAACCAGTTGCAGATTATTGATTACAACCGCGTTGTTACAGATTTGAACGGATATTCCGAACCCGGATTTCTGACTGAACTCAGCAGATCTTTTGAAGTTGAAAAAATGGGCGCTGAAATTTACAAACCGGCGCGCCTTCATGAATTCAGCCTTTATCTTGGTGGTAACTGGTACAAGCTAACTGCTCGCAAAGGTATTTTTAACGACAACGACCCAATTGGCGTTCTTGATGTAACCATATTATCAAACCATGTTTTAGGCCCGCTTCTCGATATAACCGACTTACGTACCTCGAAACGCATTGATTTCGTTGGGGGAATCCGCGGTCTTGGTGAATTGAAAAAGCGGGTAGATTCCGGGGAAATGAAAGCTGCATTTGCACTATATCCGGTCTCTATGCAACAACTTATAAATATTGCCGACAGCAGAAACATTATGCCGCCAAAAACCACCTGGTTTGAACCGAAACTTAGGTCGGGCCTGGTGATTCATAAGCTCAGCTAAAATTTTTAAAATACAATTGTTATGAAAAGGTTCTGTTGTTTCGGCAGAGCCTTTTTCGTATTTCAAACTTTCAGATTTCTGCAGATCTTTACTAAAATATCGTTAATTTCAGCGGTTAAATTTTGAATAACATGAGAATTGACATCGATAAAATTACACTGGCAAGTATTTATAAACGAAAAAAAACCGATCGCGATATTTTCCAGGAATTAATGCCTTACAAGGTAAAAGAAGTTTTACTTGTTGCCACGCTTTACGATTCGTATGCCATTGTGAGGGAAGGACAGTTCAGCGATAAAATATTCGGAGAATACCTGCAGCTAAATTTATATGCTGCACCGCGGTTTACCAGTGTAAACTCAACGGAGGATGCCCTGCTGGCACTCGAGCACCGCGATTTCGATCTGATTATAGTAATGGCCGGCCTCGATAAAAATGCTGCGGTTGAAACAGCGAGAGCTATCGGCAAACTTCGTCCGCGTATTCCATTGTTGCTGCTTGCCAATAACAATTCCGATTTACGCTATTTTCAGGCCGAAGGGCGAAAACTCGACTTCATTGACCGCATATTTGTCTGGAACGGGAACTCAAACGTTTTCCTGGCCATGATTAAATATATTGAAGATAAAAAAAATGTTGCAAGAGACACCCAGAACGGGAATGTACGGGTAGTTTTACTTGTGGAGGACAGCATTCAGTATTATTCCCGGTATCTTCCCATGCTCTATACTACCATAATGACTCAAACCCAGATTCTGGTTCAGGAAGATGCCAAAGATGAGTTGCACAAAATTTTAAAAATGCGTGCCCGCCCTAAAGTGATACTGGTTGATAATTTTGAAGATGCCGTAAAAATAATTAACAGTTACAGAAGATACATGTTATGTGTAATTTCTGATGTTAAATTTGAAAAAGAAGGTAAAGAAGATGGCGATGCCGGGATAGAATTACTTAAATATGCAAAAAAAACACTGAAATATCCGATTCCCTTGCTTTTACAGTCTCAGGAAATTACAAATGCTGCGAGGGCAAAGGCGATTCAGGCTGAATTCATCAATAAAAACTCAGAAAGCCTTTCAATGGATATTCTGAATTTTTTATACCGGCGATTGGGGTTTGGAAATTTTGTTTTTAAGGGAAAAGACGGGAAACCCATTACCGAGGCGGCAAACTTAATTGAGTTTCAGGAAAAATTCAGGGAAATACCTGCAGATGCTTTGTTTTATCATGGTAAAAGAAATTCTTTTTCAACATGGCTGATGGCGCGCGGAGAAATTAATATGGCAGAACTTCTCCGGCCTGTGAAAACAGAAGATTTTGAGTCGGCAGAAGAAGTCAGACAATTTTGCCTCGATGTATTTAAAACGTCGAGGTTCGAAAAACTGAAAGGTACAATTGTGAATTTCGATCCTTCGATTCTTACATCAAACAGAATGATTGTGCGCATTTCAAAAGGCTCGCTTGGAGGAAAAGGACGTGGAATTGCCTTTATATGTAATTTCATTGAAAATATTGATTTTCATAAACTTATTCCGGAAATGAACATTAGAATTCCTTCTACTGCTGTAATCGGCGCACTGGAATTCGAAAAGTTTGTGGAAACGAATAATTTGTATGATGATATTTACTCCTTAAATGATTACAATTCAATCAGGCAGCATTTTTTGGATTCGGAATTCGATGAGAAAATCAGGACCCGCCTGATGGAATACGTTGAAAATGTTAACAAGCCGCTTGCAGTAAGGTCATCCGGTTTATTCGAAGATTCTCTTCTCCAGCCATTTTCTGGTGTGTATGCAACCTATCTTTTACCCAACAACCATCCCGATATTCAGGTCCGCTACAACCAGTTGGAAACCGCAGTTAAACTGGTTTACTCAAGTATTTTTACCGAATCGGCACAGGCCTACTTCGATGCCATTCATTATAAAATTGAAGAAGAAAAAATGGCTGTCGTTATTCAGGAGGTCGTTGGACAGAATTACAACAATAAATATTATCCTACAATTTCGGGTGTGGCCCAGTCATATAATTTTTATCCCGTTTCCTATATGCAGCCGGAAGACGGTTTTTCGGTTGCTGCCGTTGGTTTGGGAATGTATGTGGTTGGTGGGGAAAATTCTTTCAGGTTTTGTCCAAAGTATCCCACTATAAACCCTACTACAATTGGCGATCTTCTTCGTAATTCCCAAAAAGATTTCTATGCCATCGACCTTTCGGTGCCGGTAATCGACCTGGTTGAAGAGGGAGAAGATGCGTTCATTAAAAAATTTCGTGTAAGGGAGGCTGAAAAAGACGGAACACTTGAACATTCGGCTTCAACCTACATTATGGAAAATGACGATTTGATGCCTGGAATTCAAGGAGACGCACCGAGAGTAATCGATTTTGCCAACATTCTAAAATACAATTATCTGCCGTTGGCTGAAACACTCCAGATTTTACTAAATCTGTTCAAAGAAGCAATGGGGTCTCCTGTTGAAATTGAGTATGCCATTGATTTAGATGCCACCGAAAATGGAGTTCCAACTTTTTATTTGCTTCAAATAAAACCACTTATAAGGGTGGAACAGCAGATTGATATTGATATTGGTCAGGTGAATGAGGAAGATGTTTTTATATTTGCCGAAAAAGGAATGGGAAATGGGAAAATTGATACAATAAAAGATGTTGTATATGTTGACCCGGAAACGTTTGACAAAACCAAAACTCGTCAAATGGCTATGGAAATAAGCAAGTTAAATCAGTATTTTGAAAGCAATGGTAAAGATTACATATTGATAGGTCCAGGGCGGTGGGGATCCCGCGATCCGTTTACGGGAATTCCTGTTTTATGGGCAAATATTTCAAAGGCAAGGGTAATTGTTGAGATGGGATTGCATAATTTTCCTCTTGATGCCTCTCTTGGCTCACATTTTTTCCATAATGTTACTTCAATGAATGTGGGATATTTTTCAATACCACATAATTCAAACAATGCAAAACTTGATATGGATGTTTTAAAACATCAAAAACTGATTAATGAAACGGGATTTATTAAACATGTAGAATTTGAAAAGCCTCTGACAGTGCTTATGAATGGACGGAAGCGACAAGCACTGATTCATGTTTAAGTGAACCAAATGTGTTAATTATTTTTCAATCTGAAATGATTTCATCACCCTGAAATTTGGCTTTTCATTTTAAAATTTATCTTTGTCGTTTCAGATTTTTTAGTGACAATGCCAGACTTTAATATTTTTAATCGAAATAAAAACAGATGTTTATTAATCTAAACCGTAACAATTGTTACATAAAAATTATCATCTTATGAGTAGCATATTTATTTTAGTTCCATTTGCTTCCATTCTTGCCTTGGTTTTTGCCTGGTTTTTCTTCAAATCGATGATGAAGAATTCGGAAGGTACTCCCCGTATGAAAGAGATTGCGCAGTATGTTAGGGAGGGCGCAATGGCCTATTTAAAAAGGCAATACAAAGTAGTAACCATTGTATTTATTATTTTGTTTGCGCTTTTAACAATCATGGCCTATTTCAATGTTCAAAATCCATTTGTTCCGGTAGCCTTCCTCACAGGTGGTTTTTTCTCGGGGCTCTGTGGTTTTTTGGGTATGAAAACAGCCACCTTTGCTTCTGCACGTACTGCTCACGGTGCATCACAGTCGTTAAACAAAGGGTTGCAGGTAGCATTCCGAAGTGGTGCAGTAATGGGCCTGGTTGTGGTAGGTTTTGCATTGCTCGACATTGCTGCCTGGTTCTGGATTTTGAATGAGTATGTTTACACTCCGGACAACATGGCCAATGGTCTTCACTTTTTGGGATTAAACCTGGTACATGCTCACCCGGAGTATGTTACCAATGGTATTATTAATCCAGATGGTGAAAGAGTAAAATTAATAGAAATTACGGTAACGATGCTTACCTTTGGTATGGGTGCTTCCACTCAGGCATTATTCGCACGTGTAGGTGGAGGTATATACACAAAGGCTGCTGATGTTGGAGCCGACCTGGTTGGGAAAGTTGAAGCAGGTATTCCTGAAGATGATCCAAGAAACCCTGCAACCATTGCCGACAACGTAGGTGATAATGTTGGTGACGTAGCCGGTATGGGCGCCGACCTTTATGAATCTTATGCCGGTTCAATTCTGGCAACAGCCGCACTGGGTGCGTCATTGCCTGCTCTGGTTATGAAAGATGCAGGGTTAACGGCATACCAGGCGGTACTTGCACCAATGATGGTGGCTGCCATTGGTATCATTCTTTCCATTGTGGGAATATTCATGGTTCGTACCAAAGAATCGGCCACACAAAAAACGCTGCTAAATGCTTTATTAATTGGAACCGGAGGTAGCTCAGTGCTTATACTGGTTGCCATGATTGGTTTGGTGATGCTTGGATGGGTTACCTGGGGTGTTTTCTGGGCTGTGGTAATTGGTTTGGCTGCCGGCGTAATTATTGGCCAGGCAACTGAATATTTTACCTCCGATGAATATAATCCTACAAAAGGTATTGCCAGGCAAGCCCAGCAAGGGCCGGCTACAACTATTATTGACGGACTTGCGGTTGGTATGTATTCCACCTGGATACCAGTAGTTACAATCGTTTTGGGTATTATGGGTGCATTCTGGGCAGCCGGTGGCGCACAACATTTTGCCATGGGCGTTTACGGAATTGGCTTTGCTGCTGTGGGTATGCTTTCCACCCTTGGAATTACGCTTGCCACTGATGCTTTCGGACCGATTGCCGATAATGCTGGTGGAAATGCTGAAATGTCTGAATTGGATCCTCAGGTACGCGAAAGAACTGACGCGCTTGATATGCTTGGAAATACAACCGCTGCCACCGGAAAAGGATTTGCGATTGGATCTGCTGCACTTACCGCTATGGCTCTTATTTCAGCCTATATGGAGGAAGTAAGGTTGTGGTTCGATAAAATTGCAAGAGCAGGAGAAGGTTTTGTTACAAAAGGCGGATATGTATTTTATCGCGATGTTGCACCAGTTGTTGAAGATGGCGTGGAGGTAATAAAAATCTCAACCGCTTCAGTGAAACAATTCTCTTCGGCGTATGATATAACACTGTTTAACCCGTTGTTCCTTGGAGGTATTTTCCTCGGTTCAATGATGGCGTTTGTTTTTAGTGCCATGACGATGAAAGCTGTTGGTCGTGCTGCCGGGGCGATGGTTGACGAAGTTCGTCGTCAGTTCCGCGAAATTAAAGGAATTCTGGAAGGCACAGCAATACCGGAATATGCCAAATGTGTTGAAATTTCAACCAAAGGCGCTCAGCGCGAAATGATGTTGCCTTCGCTTGTAGCCATAGCAGTACCCGTTATTGTTGGCGCAGCTATGGGTGTTGCCGGTGTGGTTGGTTTGCTTGCCGGTGGTTTAACTACCGGATTTACACTGGCCGTATTTATGAACAACGCTGGTGGAGCCTGGGATAACGCCAAAAAATTCATTGAAAAAGGAAATTACGGTGGAAAAGGCAGTGAAGCGCATAAAGCCGGAGTTGTTGGCGATACCGTTGGCGACCCGTTTAAAGATACTTCAGGGCCTTCTTTAAATATCCTGATAAAACTTATGACAATGGTTTCAGTGGTTATGGCAGGTTTAACTGTTACTTTAAGCCTCTTGTAATCGTTTTAATCAATATAGAAAAAGCCATTTGTACTCTTTGCAGATGGCTTTTTTTGCTTTTTTCTCCTTTTTGTTTCCCGTTATTAATCAATTTTATGACTCATAGAAAATATCTAAAAATAAAAACAGTACAATTTAAATTCATTCTTGAACAAAATCTTTTTATATTTAGTTGTTTAAAATGAAATAATAACTAAAAAATCAATATTATGGCAGATATCTCAACTACCTACATGGGTATAAAACTTAAAAGTCCCCTCATTTTGGGTTCCTGTAATCTTTCTATGAAACCGGGTGTGCCTGAACAACTGGAAGAAGCAGGTATAGGTGCAATTGTGTATAAATCATTGTTTGAAGAGCAGGTGCAGCTTGAAGACCTGCAAATGTCGGAAGATTTAACGGAATACGAGTACCGGAATGCCGAAATGGAACGGCTGTTTCCGAGCATAGAACATGCCGGGCCAAAGGAACACCTTTTCAACCTCGAAAAACTGAAAAAAAGTGTAAATATTCCGGTAATTGCCAGTTTGAATGCCATTTTTGAACCAACCTGGGTTGAGTATGCAAAAGAACTGGAAAAAACCGGTGTTGATGGACTTGAGTTAAATCTTTATACTGTACCGGGGTATTTCGAAGTTACCGGTCAGTCAATTGAAGAAAAACAGATTCAGGTTATTGAAGCAGTTAAACAGGCTGTAAACATTCCGGTAAGTGTAAAAATCAGTTTGTTTTATACTAACCCGCTCAATTTTATAAAAAAAGCAGATGAGGCCGGTGCAGATGCTTATGTGCTGTTTAACAGGTTTTTCCAGCCCGACGTTGACCTGGATAATCAGGAGTTTTATTTTCCATGGAATTTAAGTAACCGGAAAGACCATTTAATGGCACTTCGGTTTGCCGGTTTGTTATATGGTAACCTCGATGGAAGTATTTGTGCCGGACGGGGAGTATATAATGCCAAAGATGTGATTAAACTGATTCTTGCAGGTGCCGATGCCGTTCAGGTGGTAAGTACGGTTTATAAAAACAAACCCGAAGTGGTTTCCGACATTTTAATGGATTTAAACCAGTGGATGGACGAGCATGAATTTAAATCGCTGAATGATTTCAAAGGAAAACTTTCCCGCAAAAACCTGAAAGACCCGTTTGTTTACCAGCGTGGTCAATATGTAGATATTATTATGAATTCGGAAGACGTTTTCAAAAAATATCCGATGGTATAAACTTATTTATAAAAAGCATAAAAGACAGGGGTTAAAATAATTCCTGTCTTTTTGTTTTCATTGAACCCTATACTTCCCAGGTAAAAGCATCCCTTATCATTTCCAGACTTTTAGGTACAGCAGTCATGGGATCTTCATTGCCTTCAAACTCTACAGATACATAACCGCGGTAATTTACCTTTCTGAAGATTTCGGCTACTCGCGGATAGTCAATATCCAGTGTGTACCATTTGCCACCTCCGAAATAAGTTTTGGCCTGAATGAGGAATGTTTTTGGCGCCATCATTTCCAACTGTTCGTACTGACGTTCCAGAAAATTTCCTGTATCGGATGTAATTTGCAGCCAGGGCGAATTAATATCATTTACAATGCGCAAAACACCTTCGGCGGTTCGTCCAAGTCCCCAGTGGTTTTCAAGGCCTAAAACAACACCACATTTTTCTGCTGTGGGAATACACTGTTTAATCGCGTCAATCACCCATTTGAATCCTTCGTCTTCTGAGTAGCCGTCCAAAACAGGTTCAATTCCTCTGTTCGCCATCAATTCATCAAAAGAGCCGCTGGTGCCCCACCGTCCTGTGTTTAACCGCATAGTAGGAATTCCCAGTTTATAGGCCAGCTCAATCTGATGAATGGTTTTTTCCACTTCAGATTGTCGTTTTTCCGGTTCGGGGAAAACAAAACCCTGGTGGGTTGAGAAGCCCATAATATCGAGTCCGGCATGAAAGGCCTGCCGTTTTAATTTTTGCAGGTAACTGTTCTCTTCCGACTGCATTTGCACCAGTAAAAATTCAATGCCGTCAAATCCCATTTCAGCAGCTTTATCAATACAATCCTCAATAGGAGCGTTTTCTTTCGGACCATTAAACTGCCAGAATGAATAGGTGGAAACGCCGACAGGATTTCTTCTTGTTTTTTCTTTTTGAATTTGTTCGTTTTCCTGAGATGTTGCACATGAAGCTGTTAAACCTGCTCCGGCAAGCGCTATTGCAGAGCTGCGGATAAAATTTCTTCTGTTTGAATTTTCGGACATATTTAAAAGATTTTTGCCGATTACTATTGGTTGCAAAGATAGCCTAAAATTCAGGAATTAATCCACAAGAAGACAGACACAAATTTATATCCATTTTGAAATTTCCTGTTTTATACATTTCAGTAAATCTAAACTGAGATGCCCTGAATAAATCCGCAGCATTTCTTCCACGCGACCGTCAACAATAAGTCCTCCCGTTGCTGCATCAAAAAACATACATTCACTGTTGTTTTTTACAGTTTCCATCAATTCAATAAATTCGGGAAATTCGAATCGTTTTGGCACAATAATGTACCCTTCATTTTTATCATCATTATCGAGGTATAATCCCTCATCAATCCTGGTAAGACTGAAACATTTGGTTACTGTCAGAAGCGCTTCTTTTTCAAAAGCAACTTTACGTGCAAAATTTACCCCAAGCCTGACATAACACTCCTGCAACATTTTTATGTGTTGGTAATCAGGAAAATTTTTAATCCGGATTGCAGGAACTCTGTTGTTTCGAAACAGAAATACTGCACTGGCAACATTAACCTTGTTTTTGGCGCAAATATCAATGTTTTGGGTAAACCGGAGCGTTTCCTCCAGTGTAAAATATCTTTCAGTAAAAAGAAATAACGAGTTTGGCTGAGGTTTATCAGGAGTTTTTCCATAATAATTTGAATATGGCTGATTGGCTTCAACTACTATCGTGTGTTTCATGATATTGCTGGAAATTTTTGCCAGTGACTCTTTTTTTGTTATGGAGCCGCAAACTTTAAGTTTTTTTTTCGGTTTCATGGCATTCATTTTTTAACGAACAAAAGTTATTTGATTCTACTTATTGTTTACAAAAAAGTTACGGTAAATATTCATTGAAAAATATGTTGTTGGAAAGGTTAATTTTTTATGAGGAACAACTCAATTTTTTCCATGAGGTTAAACGGTTTGGTTATAAGTTTAAAAGATATTTGTATAATTATGCCTTCATTTTGAATGACAGTTTAAAATATTAATTAACGATTTAAAAAATATATAAATGATTTCTAATAAATACTTTTTGATTTTTTCCGGTCTGTTTTTTTCCTTTCTTTTGATTCAGGCACAAACTCCGGCAGAAAAAGGCCTTGAAGCAATCACCGAATCTGCAGTAAAAGGACAATTGGAGTTTCTGGCTTCTGACTGGACTGAAGGCAGGGAAGTAGGAACGAGAGGAGCATACATGGCAGCCGATTACATTACTTCAATATTCAAGATTTATGGCATCGAACCTTTCGGTGATGTAGAATTTAATGTTCCTACCCGCAGGGAAAGGATGGAAGGAAAACAAATAACTTCAGAAAGGTCTTTTTTTCAAAATTTTAGCCTGTTGAAATATACAATTGGCGATGAACAATTGCTTTCGGTGGTTTCAGTTGGAGACAGGACAGAAAATGCTGTGGATTTTAATTATAAGTCCGATTTTGATGTAAATCCGGGGACGGTTGGCCGTTCAGGAAAAGCTCCGTTGGTTTTTGCAGGTTACGGTTTCCGGGATGAAAAAGGAGACTACGATGATATTAAAAAACTGGATTTAAAAGGAAAGGTTGCTGTAATTCTGTCCGGATTTCCCGGACATAAAGATTCTTCGTCGGCAGCATACGATAAGTTTGCACCGGTTGGAAGGTATGCCCAATATTACCTGGAACGCAATAAAATTGACCATTTAGGCAAAGCAGGAGTTATTGGAGTGATACAGGTGCGTCTGGATGGCGATCCGTCACTGGTATGGGCACAAAATCAGATTTACCCGGTTAAAGGTGATTATTTCGAAGCTGATGAACCATTTCCTACATATTATGATTCTCGTATGACTTTACCCGGCGACACGCTTCGATCAGATGTTCCTGTTTTTACCGTTTCAACACGTTTGGCCAATGAAATAATTGCCGGTACAGGAATCAGTTTCGAAGCGTTTGAGAAAACGGCAGCCGAAAAAATGCAGCCGGCTTCCGCAGTTTTACCTGGTAAAATGGTTTCATTTAAAACCACAGTGAATTCGCAGATTGTAAAAGCCAGGAATGTTTTGGGAACGATTGAAGGCGAAAAAAAGGATGAATTTATTGTGGTGGGTGCACACTACGACCATGTGGGAAAATACAATGGCTGGATTTGGAACGGAGCAGATGACAATGGGTCGGGAACGGTTGGAATGATGACCATTGCAAAAGCTTTTAAAGCAACCGGAAAGAAACCCGAAAAAACGATAATTTTCGCTGCATGGACGGGCGAAGAGAAGGGATTGTGGGGTTCGCGCTATTTTGTTCGCGAAGCTATGAAGAGCAATATGAATATAGTACTTAATCTGAACTATGACATGATTGCCCGCGATGCGGAAGGTGACACCAATAAAAATAAAGCTTCAATGACCTATACAAAAGCCAATGCTGGAATCGAAGAACTAACCAGAAAGCATATTGAAGATTATGAGATTAATCTGGATTTATCATACCGTGCAGCCGAAAGACCATCGGGTGGGAGTGACCACGCCCCGTTTGCCCAGGAAGGTATTCCGATTTTTTACTTTATGGCAGCTATGCATCCCGATTACCATTTACCATCAGATGAGTTGGATAAGATAAACTGGGGAAAGATGGTGAACATTATAAAACTTGGGTTTTTGAATACCTGGGAGTTTTCCAACAGCGATGAGTATCTTTTGCCACGGGAATAACCTGAAAATTTTGAAAATTAAATCAAACGCTGTTTATCTCACTTATAAATAAAGTGTATAAACCGGGTGAATTCGTGCTAGCCAAATGCTATCTTTGTAAGTTTTTAAAAATAACACATGCACGTAATTATATTTTGGATTATTATAGCTATTCTCGTTCTCGATTTTCTTTTTGAAAATTACCTGGAATATTTGAATACCAAACGGATGGGTGTCAAACTTCCCAATGAATTAAAGGGAATTTACGACGAGGAAAAATATGCTAAACAGCAGGCTTATCAGAAGGAAAATCACCGGTTTGGAATGATTACCGGAACTTTTAGTTTTTTGGTTATACTCGCCATGTTTGCCTTTTACGGTTTTGCTTTTGTTGACAGCATCGCCTGGAATATTGCCTCTCATGCCATTCTGGCGGCTCTTCTATTTTTTGGTATCATCATGTTCGCATCCGATATCATCAACATTCCTTTTTCGGTTTACGACACATTTGTGATTGAAGAAAAGTACGGTTTCAACAAAACCACACCCAAAACCTTTATGCTCGACCAGGTGAAAGGCTGGCTGTTGGGAGCCATTATCGGCGGAGGATTGCTGGCGCTTATTATTTTTATTTACCAGAAAACTCAGAACATGTTCTGGATTTACGCCTGGGCAGTTGTGGCTGCATTCAGCATTTTTATGGCCATGTTCTATTCCAACCTCATTGTGCCGTTGTTTAACAAACAAACACCGCTGGAAGAGGGCGAACTGCGCACTGCCATTCAGCAATTTTCAGAAAAGGTAGGATTTAAACTCGACAATATTTTTGTGATTAACGGTTCCAAACGCTCCACAAAAGCCAATGCCTATTTTACCGGGCTCGGTGCAAAAAAGCGGATTGTGCTGTATGACACGCTGATTGAAGAAATGGAAAACGATGAAATTGTAGCGGTGCTGGCCCACGAAATCGGCCATTATAAAAAGAAACACGTAACACAAGGGTTGTTCATTTCGCTGATACAAACTGGGATTGTACTGTTTATCTTCTCACTGTTAATTGATAGTCCGCATCTGAGCAAGGCACTCGGAGTAGAAGAACCAAACTTCCATATCGGGTTGATTGCTTTCGGGATTTTATACTCGCCGGTATCGTTCGTTTTAGGGATTTTTATGAATATGCTTTCCCGGAAAAACGAATACCAGGCAGATGCGTTTGCCGCACAAAATTTTAAACCGGAGCCACTCGCCTCGGCCCTGAAAAAACTTTCGCAAAAGAACCTGAGCAACCTGACTCCGCATCCACGGTACGTTTTTTTCAACTATTCGCATCCTCCATTGTTGGAACGTTTGAAGCATTTAAAGAAATTTGAAGATTGACCGTTAATGTCAATAATGAAAAGGGTTACTTGTGTTTTATTTCATTTTTCTTAGTCTTGTGTCTCATAGTCTAATGTCTTGATACTAAAATATGAAAGCAGAAATTATTACCATAGGCGATGAAATCCTTATCGGACAGATAATCGATACCAATTCAGCCTGGATTGCCGAACAATTTAATCTGAGTGGAATTGAAATTTATCAAATTACCTCGGTTCACGACGATGCCAAACATATTAAAGAAGCGTTAAAAAATGCAGAAGGAAAGGTGGATTTGGTCATTCTGACAGGCGGACTTGGACCTACCAAAGACGATATTACCAAACACGTGCTCTGCGAATATTTCAATACGAAAATGGTGTTTCACGAGCCTACATTTGAACACATCAAACAGCGGTTTAAAAACCGAAACATCGATTTGAACAGGTTGAACCGCGACCAGGCATTGGTTCCCGGGGCATGTACAGTTTTGCCCAACAAAGCCGGTACTGCACCGGGCATGTGGTTCGAAAAAAACGATACCATTTTTGTTTCTGTGCCCGGGGTTCCGTTCGAAATGAAGTATCTTGTGGAACATGAAATACTTCCCAGACTGCAAAACAACGGGAAGACCAAAGCCATTTTTCACAAAACGGTTCAAACGCAGGGACTGCCAGAGTCGATGCTGGCCCAACGCATTGAAAACTGGGAAACCTCGCTGCCCAAAAACATTAAGCTGGCTTATCTTCCCAATCCCATATCGGTGAGGTTGCGGCTATCAGCCATTGGAAGTGATTTAAATGAATTGAAAGAACAGGTTGAGGATGAAATCGAACGCCTGAAGCAACTCATTCCCGACCATATTTTTGGTTTCGATAACGAAACTTTGGCTGAGGTGATTGGAAGAATGTTGCTGGGAAAAGGACAAACGCTTGCCGTTGCTGAAAGTTGTACGGGTGGTTACATCTCGCATCTCATTACATCGGTTCCCGGAAGTTCGGGCTGGTACAAAGGAGGAATAACAGCCTATTCCAACGAAATAAAACAGAATCTGCTCGGTGTTTCAGCAGAATTGCTGGAAAAGCACGGCGCTGTCAGCGAGCAGGTGGTGCGCGAAATGGCAGCAGGCGCCCGCAAAAAACTGAACGCCGATTTTGCCGTTGCAACATCAGGTATTGCCGGTCCAGCCGGCGGAACCGAAGTAAAACCGGTGGGTACGGTATGGATTGCCGTGGCCGGACCGGACAAAACCGTGGCAGAAAAATATGTATTTGGCGACAACCGCGAACGAAATATTATTCGTTCGAGCCAAACAGCGCTGCAGTCATTAAGGAAGAGCATTCTGAATTTTCATCAAACAAATTAAGATAGCTTCTAAATTCATTTTGAATAACGTAACGAATTCGTTACATTTGCAAGATGAGGGAAATTGACATTACAGAAAAATGTTTAGATTTCATAGATGATCAGGGGTAAAGGGTATCTGATAAATTTTTTCAACTTATTGAAATCATAGGAGAAGTAAAAATTGTACATACGAACTTTGTAAAAAAGTTAAAAAATCAAGATTCTATGAACTTCGAATTAAAGCAGGAAACGAATATAGGGTGCTGATTTTTGCCATTGACCATTTAAATTTTTCTGAATGTACAAAAGCTGTTTGTCTGAATGGATTTAAAAAAAAATCGAATAAAGATTTCCTCAAGGCAATTAGGGAAGCAGAAAAAAATTTAGCTGAGTATTTAAAAAACAATGAATTATGAAAACAATAAGAGCAAAAGACTTACTTGAAGAACGATATGGAAAGAAAGGTTCAAGAAGCAGGGGAAAATTCCGTGAAGAAGCTTGTTCATATTATTTTGGAGAAATCATTAGGAATCGACGAAAAGAAATGAAAATGAGTCAGGAGAAATTGGCTGAGGCTGTTGGAAAAAAGCGTCCCTATATTTCACGGATTGAGAATGGTGAAGATGTTAAAATTTCTAACCTTCTATTGGTTGCTGATGCGCTTGATTTATCAGTACAATTGACAGAAAGATAAAACGTATTCAAGTTCAACTATTTTATTATCACTCTTTAACACTTATCTCCTCCAAAATCAACCGGTTTTACTTAATTTTGAAACATGGCATCATTTTAGATGATTGTCAGCGTCTAATTGTAAACACGAAAAGAACATGAAGAAAATACTCATCATTATTGGAATTATTGTGGCATTGCTGATAGCCACTCTGGCGGCTATACCGCTGTTTTTTAAGCAAACATTGATTGAAAAGGCGAAAGTCACCATTAATAAAAATGTAAATGCCGAAGTGAAATTTGCCGACCTGAAACTATCGCTGCTTCGCAGTTTCCCCAAAGTAATGCTTGAATTAACCGATGTTTTGGTGGTAGGCAAAGGCGAATTTCAAAACGATACCATTTTTACCGTTCCCTCGTTGCGCACAAAAACTGCATTGCGGCAGTTGTTCAACAAAGATAACATTGGGATTGAGGAAATTATACTCGACCGTCCGGTGCTTAAACTTGTAGTCGGGCCAACCGGCAATGTCAACTGGGACCTCATGCTGGAATCGGAGGAGGTTGCTGAACCGGTTCCTTCAGTAGCCGGCGATACGGAAGAAGAAGGCCTGGTGCTTCAGCTCGAGAAAATTGAAATCATTAAGGCAAATTTTACATATGAAGACCGGGAAATGGATATGTTGCTGAAGTTTGATGAAATTGACATCGACATTTCAGGAAAAATGTACGGAACATCTGCACAATTGCTGGCCGAAGGGACGGCAGCAAAGTTTTTACTGAGCTATGCAGGTGTGAATTACATTTCAAATACCTCGGTGGAAACCCGTACTGTTTTGAATGTAGATTACGATAAAATGGACATTGAAATTCAGGAAAACGAACTGCTGGTAAACCGTCTTCCGCTGGAAGTGCTTGGTTTGATTCAAATGCCCAGCGACAGTATGTTTTTCGATTTGCAGATTCAAACTAAAGAATCGGGGTTCGATAATTTTCTGGCCCTGGTTCCACCCGATTACGAAGAATACCTGAAAGACATTCGAACCAATGGTACGGCAACCATTTCAGGTACAGTAAAGGGGTTTTATTTTGAGGAAGATTATCCTGCATTCGACCTGAAACTGGATGTAGCCGATGGAAATCTTCACTATACCGGTATGCCGGAAGAAATTAAAAACATCTCGGCTGACGTGTCTGTATCCAAACCTCAGGGAATACTGGATTTAACCGAGGTAAATATTAAAAAAATGCATGCCGAGGTGAAAGACAACCCTGTAGCTTTATCCCTTTTTGTAAAAGACCTGGTTTCAAAAACTTACATGGAAGGAGATTTTTCAGGCAGAATTAATTTCCATGATGTGAAAAATGCCCTTCCTCTTGACACTTTAACCATTTCCGGTTATACTTTAAATATGAAAGACCTTCAGATAAGTGGTACGGCAAATGTATCGGGATCGGTTAAAGGTTTTTACAGCGAAGAAGATTATCCTGCATTTGACCTGAAACTGGATGTAGCAAACGGAAACCTGAAATATGCCGGATTAATTGATGATATTAATAATATTTCGGCCGATGTATCGGTTGCCAAGCCACAGGGAATTATTGATTTGGCCGAGGTTAATGTTAAAAAGGTACATGCAGAGGTGAAAAACAGTCCTGTTGATTTGTCGCTGTTCCTCAAAAACCTCGATTCAGACCCCTGGTTCGATGGAAATATTATAGGAAAGATTGATCTTGATGATTTGAAAAATGCATTGCATCTCGACAGTGTTTATGTTTCAGGGGTTTTGGATATGAATTTAAAGGTCAAAGGCAGTTATTCAGCCATAGAAAATGAACAATACGACAGAATTCAGTCCGATGGAATTGTGAAGCTTACCCGGTTTGCTTATGAGAGTCCGTCGCTAACCCAGCGGGTGATTGTTCCGGAGGGACAACTTACATTTACACCGCAGGCAGTGAATCTGAGCGGGATGAATGTAAATATCGGTCAAAGCGATTTCCGGTTGACGGGAAGGGTTACCAATTACCTCAATTATGTACTGAAAGACGGAACACTGGCCGGCAATCTGCAACTCAATTCTTCTCTTGTGAATTTGAATGAGTTGCTTCGTTTACAGGTTGTTCAGGAAAGCCCTGAGGGTCAGGAGCAGACTGCTGTAGTTGCTCCAAGTGCAGAAGAAGAGGAAGAGGTGCTGGTATTCGACGTACCCAAAAACCTTGATTTTACATTTCAGTCAAACATTCAGCAAGTGACTTTTGAACGGCTGCCCATTACCAATGTGAATGGTTTAATTACTGCCCGCGATGGCAAACTGGTACTCGACGGACTGAACATGCAGTTGCTCGGAGGCGAACTGAAACTGACCGGCTCGTATGAAAACACTGCAGAAAACAAACCGCTGTTCGATTTTGGTTTCGATTTGGTGAAAATTGACATTCCACGGGCTTATCAAACCCTCACAAGTGTGCAACGTATGATTCCCGTTGCACAGTACAGTCAGGGAAAATTCAATTCCAGTCTCAAAGTGAACGGACAACTTTCATCGGGATTCGGGCTTTTGGCTACTTCAATCGACGGAAGCGGATTGTTCAGTACCGAAAACCTTCAGATTATCGAATCGCCGATATTCAGTCAGTTGAAAGGAATTTTGAAACCGGAACGATTGAACAGGGTATCCGTTGATGATTTTCGCGCATTTGTGGAAATAGAAAACGGCACCATTCAAATGAAACCGTTTACCACCCGTGTTGCCGGGCAGGAAACAACCATTGCAGGAAATCTGAATACGGAAAACCTGATTGACATGCGCCTCGATTTTAATGTGCAGCGCGATGCTTTTGGCAACGATATTCAAAACATTCTGAGCGTTTTACCCGGCCAGGAACGTATTCAGATCATACCTGCATCAGTTGTGCTGCGCGGACCGGTTGGAAAGCCGGAAATGCGAATTGATTTGGAAGATGCACGCAAAATGATTACCGAAGAAGTAAGAAAATCCACGAAGGAAAATTTGCAGGAAAACCTGAATAAAATAGGAGAGGGGCTTAGGAATCTGCTCAAATAACTGTATTTTGGCCATCAAAATTGAAACCATTTTGTTATGAAAGCAGCCGTCCTGGAATCCTATAACCATTTTGTGTGGAAAGAAGTTGAGACCCCGAAAGTAAAACCCGGCGAAGTTTTGGTGCGCATTCAGTTTGCCAGTATTTGTGGTACAGACATGCACATTTTTCCCGGCGATTTTCATCCCCGAACCCCGGTACCGTTTATTCCCGGTCATGAAATGGGCGGGGTAGTTGCCGAAGTGGGAGAAAATGTTAGCGGATTTGAGCCGGGCGATAAAGTGGCCATCGATCCCATTATCTGGTGTGGCGAATGTCCTGCCTGCCAGCGGAAGCACTACCCGGCATGCACCAGCCTGAAATTACTGGGTGTGGATATGGACGGCGGTTTTGCCGAATACCTCTCCGTACCACCGCACATGCTTTTTAAAACTGCACCACATTTACCCAATGAGCATGTAGCACTGGTGGAGATTTTTGCCATCGGATTTCATGCCAATAACCGGGCGAAAACAAAAGAAGGCGATACCCTGGCCATTTGGGGAGCCGGCAGGGTAGGGCAGGTTATTTTACAGGCTGCCCGCACCAAAACCAATGGAACCATTTTTATGGTCGATCCGCTGGAAAACCGGTTACAAATAGCTGAAAAATTCTATGAAAATGTTATCGGAATTAATCCAAAAAAAGAAAATCCGGTGGAAGCGATAAAACGGTATTCCGGTGGCAAAGGCGTTGATATTGCTTTCGAAGCCGTTGGTCATGCCGAAGAGATTGAAGGCGTTTACACACCGGTGCGAAGCTGCATTCAGAGTTTGCGTGGCGGTGGTAAAGTTTGTGTGCTGGGTCTAGGCGACGAACCTTCTTCGGTGGTATTTAAAGAATTGATTTGGAAAGAAGCGCAGATAATAACATCCCGTGTCAGCGACGGTGAATTTACCGAGGTAATTGAACATTTGAACGCCGGCAACCTAAAACCCGATGCCCTGATTTCAAAAATAATGGCCGGATCGGAAATTCAAAAAGCCTTCGAACTTGTTCAAAAAGAGAAAGAAAAGTATCTGAAAGTATTGCTGGACTTTCGATAGAAAGCCGACTGAAGCCGGCTGCCCCATCAGGAGACACCGTTATTTTCACCAAGCTATAGCTTGGCGCTGGTTCTAGGAATGTAGAAATAAATTGAAAGACGAATAAAATAAGCTCCAGGCTTCAGCCTGGTGTTTGAAATAGATAATGAATTGATAACCAGCCGGCTTTTAGCCGGCTTAAAATACATCAAACCATGCTACACTCTTACATTCGAAATTACCTCCACATCACCTGGGCAACAAAAAACAGGATTCGGGTATTTAATAATCATTCAAAAATTGAGCTCAAGGATTTTATGATTGAAAAATCGAAAGAAATCCAAACTCCTGTTTTGGCACTTCATATTCAGCCGGAACATATTCATTTTTTGGTTGATTTGCCTGCAAATTTATGTTTGTCGGATTTTACCCAAAAGATTAAAGGTTCATCATCGCACTGGCTGAATGAGCAAAAACTGGTTCCGGGTAAATTTTCATGGCAAAGGGGTTATGGAGCATTTTCTGTAAGTGCCTCACAATTGGAAATTGTTAAAAAATATATCCGAAATCAGGATGCGCACCATAGAAGAAAATCATTTGAGGAAGAGTATATTGAATGGAAAAGGAATTACGGCTTTTTAGATGATTGAACCTGGGTTTTTGAAAGCCGGCTGAAGCCGGCTACCCCGGACTGGACGTGGCCATTCTTTTCACCAGGCTAAAGCCTGGCGCTAATTTTAGGTCATTGTTGGTTCCATTATATCCTGCTAAAGCCTGGCGCTGGTTTTGGGTGATTGTCGGCTTCATTATTTCCTGCTAATGCCTGGCGCTGGTTTTGGGTTATTGTTGGCTCATATTTCCCTCAAAAGCCTGGCGCTGTTTTTGGGAATGTAGGAATGAATT
>JAWLCW010000009.1:74903-219105 GCA_041686935.1 Mariniphaga sp.
CATTATTTCCTGCTAATGCCTGGCGCTGGTTTTGGGTTATTGTTGGCTCATATTTCCCTCAAAAGCCTGGCGCTGTTTTTGGGAATGTAGGAATGAATTGGAAAATAAAACAAGGTCCAAGCTTCAACCTGGGATTCAAAATAGATAAACAAACGAAAACAAGCTCCGGGCTTCAGCCTGGTGTTCAGAATAAATTACGAAATGCCAACGAGCCGGCTTCAAGCCGGCTTTCAATTCCAGATACTATTGTATTTCTATCAAAAAATTCCAGATAATCACGATTTTCTTTGAATATTTAAAATATATTCCTACTTTCGTGTTCGTACACGGAGATTTAAATCTGTTTAAAATCAAAAATTATAAATACTGAAAAATGAACTTGGGTAAGTACAGTTTTGGAGTGGGAGACCGCTTTAATCATCAGGGAGAAGCCCAGTTAAGGGCCATAGTAAAAGCCAATAAACAGGGTGTGGAAGTTTCCCCTGTATGGAACAAATCGAACCGCGAACACAACACCATTTATTCAGAGCCTTTAGGAACAAGGGAAGAAGCCGATGCTGCGGTAAAAAAGCTGGGCTGGAACAAACCTTACTTTGTGGATGCCGATCATATTAATCTGTCCAATGTGGACCGGTTTATCGATTTTGCCGACTTTTTTACGCTCGATGTAGCCATCTATATCGAAAATGAATCTTCTCAGGAGGACGTTGTTGCGTTCAAAAAATCCTGCGTTTCCCTGGGTTCAGAAGTAACCATTCCCGGAATTCCGGAACCAATTCAAATTTCAGATGCTCTGCTGGAAGAAGTGGCCGGAAAATACCTGGCTGCCATAAAAGAAGCCGGGAAGATTTATCGACACATTGAAACAAAAAAAGGCGCCGGAAATTTTGTGACCGAAGTTTCTATGGACGAGGTGGAAACGCCGCAAACACCGGTTGACATGTTTTTTATTTTAAAAATGATTGCCGATGAAAAAATTCCGGCTCAAACTATTGCGCCTAAATTTACCGGAAGGTTCAACAAGGGGGTGGACTATGTTGGAGATGTGGATCAATTCTCCAAAGAATTTGAGCAGGATGTTTTGGTTATTGATTATGCCGTAAAAGCTTTCGGCCTGCCGAAAAATCTGAAACTCAGCGTTCATTCCGGTTCCGATAAATTCACCATTTACCCGGTGATGGCCAAAATCATCAAAAAACACGATAAAGGCCTTCATGTAAAAACTGCCGGAACTACCTGGTTGGAAGAAGTTATCGGTCTGGCCATTTCGGGCGAAGAAGGATTGCTGGTGGCCAATGCCATTTATGCCCGTGCACTGGAACGCAAGGAAGAATTATGTGCACCCTATGCCGATGTAATTGACATTGACGATGCGCAGCTTCCGTCGCCGGAAGTTGTTGCCGGCTGGACCGGTGAAAAGTTTGCCGGCACTTTGCGCCATATTCCGGGGCACCCCGATTACAACCCTAATTTCAGACAACTCGTTCATGTGGGATACAAAGTGGCTGCCGAAATGGGAGATAAATACACCAACCTGCTGAAGAAGTATGCCGGAGCGGTGGGTAGTTGTGTGGAAGAAAACATTTATGACCGCCATCTAAAAAGATTATTCAATTTATAAAACCTACGTGTCCTAAATGCCTGTTGTAGTTCGTTATTCAACACTCAGGCATTTAGAACACAACAGAAAACCAAAGAACGATGAAAAAATTTATGGATGAAAATTTTCTGCTGCAAACTGAAACAGCGCAGAAACTGTATCACCAACACGCCGCAAAAATGCCTGTTTTCGACTACCATTGCCACATTCCGCCAAAAGATATTTCCGAAGACAGGCAGTTTGAAAACATGGCACAAATCTGGTTATATGGCGACCACTACAAATGGCGGGCAATGCGTGCCAACGGTGTTGACGAGCGATTCTGTACCGGCGATGCTTCCGACTGGGAAAAATTTGAGAAGTGGGCAGAGACGGTTCCAAATACACTCCGAAATCCGCTTTATCACTGGACACATCTGGAATTAAAACGGTTTTTTGGGATTGATAAAATATTGAATCCCTCAGCGGCTAAAGAAATTTGGGACGAATGTAATACCAAACTGCAAACACCGGAATATTCGGTCAGAAACATCATTCGTATGGCCAATGTGCATACGATATGTACAACTGACGATCCGGTTGATTCGCTCGAATACCACAGACAAATAAAAGAAAGCGGTTTTGAGGTTTCGGTTTTACCCGCATGGAGACCCGATAAAGCCATGGCTGTGGAAAATACCGAAACGTTTAATCAGTATGTGGATAAACTTTCCGAGGTTTCCGGAATTTCCATTGAAAATTTTACCAGCTTTATGGATGCCATCGATAACCGACACACGTTTTTCCACGAAAACGGCTGCAGGTTGTCTGACCATGGTCTGGAAACTGCCATTGCCGAAGATTACACCGATAAGGAAATCCGCGATATTTTCGAAAAAATCAGGGGTGAAAATGATTTAACCAAACTGGAAATATTAAAGTTTAAATCGTGCATGTTGTACGAATTTGGTATAATGGATCACTCCCGCGGCTGGACGCAGCAGTTTCACCTGGGAGCATTGCGTAACAACAGCACACGCCTTTTCAAACAACTGGGACCCGATACCGGACTCGATTCAATTGGCGACTTTGAGGTTGCCCGACCGCTGTCGAAGTTTCTGGACAAACTGGACATGGAAAACAAATTGGCTAAAACCATTTTGTATAACCTGAATCCACGCGATAACGAACTGATTGCAACCATGATGGGCAATTTTCAGGATGGTTCGGTTCCCGGAAAAATGCAGTTTGGGTCTGGCTGGTGGTTTCTCGACCAGAAAGACGGAATGGAAAAACAGATGAATGCCTTATCAAATCTCGGTTTGCTGAGTCGTTTCGTGGGAATGCTTACCGATTCCAGAAGCTTTTTATCTTATCCCAGACATGAATATTTCCGCAGGACACTATGCAATTTAATTGGAAATGATATGGAAAACGGAGAAATTCCCAACGACATGGAACTGCTGGGTCAAATGGTGGAAAACATCTGTTTCTATAACGCAAAAACTTATTTTAATTTTGAATAACATACCGGATTTCTTTTTTATCTCCGGTAGAATAGTATATTTGCAATCGATTGCAATTTTATTTATAATTTAACCCGATGAAGAAAAAAGTAGTTACGTTTGGAGAAATTATGTTACGCCTGGCAACCCCCGGATATCTGCGTTTTTCACAAAGTAATGAATTGACTGCAACTTTTGGCGGTGGAGAAGCCAACGTGGCTGTTTCACTTGCCAACTATGGCATTCCGGTTGATTTTGTTACACGCCTGCCTGAAAACGATATTGGTCGCGCCTGTATGATGGATTTGCGCAAGCATGGCGTTGGAACCGCGAAGATTGTTTGGGGCGGTGAGCGACTGGGTATTTATTTTTTGGAAACAGGGGCGGTGAGTCGTGGAAGTAAAGTGGTTTACGATCGTGCCCATTCAGCCGTTTCAGAAATAAAACAGGGAATGATTGACTGGAATACAGTTTTTGAAGACGCTACCTGGTTTCACTGGACAGGTATTACCCCGGCTATTTCACAAAATGCTGCCGATGTTTGCCTGGAAGCCATTAAAAAGGCGAACGAACTCGGTGTAACTGTTTCATGTGATTTAAATTACCGGAAAAACCTTTGGAAATACGGAAAAACTGCAGGCAATGTGATGCCTGAATTGGTTGCCGGAACCGACATCATTTTGGGAAATGAAGAAGATGCCGAAAAAGTTCTGGGAATCAAACCCGAAGGTGTGGACGTAACGGGCGGACATGTGGAAGGAGTAGCTTATGAGTCTGTTTCCAAACAAATTATGGAACGTTTTCCGCGATGTAAAAAAGTGATTACCACTTTACGCGGCTCGGTAAATGCCAACCACAATTCATGGTCGGGGGTGCTGTGGGATGGCAAAAAACTTTACGAGGCGCCAACTTACCAAATCACTCACATTGTTGACCGTGTGGGAGGAGGCGACTCGTTCATGGGCGGACTGATTTACGGTTTGCTCACTTACGAAGGGAACGACCAAAAAGCGCTGAACTTCGCAGTAGCCGCGTCGTGTCTGAAACACACTGTTTACGGCGACTTCAACCAGGTTACCGTTGACGAAGTGGAAAAACTGATGGGCGGCGATGCCTCAGGAAGGGTAGCGCGATAGAAGCCTCCCTAAATCCCTTCAAAGGAGGGATTTAAGAAAAAGAATATTATTTGGAATAAAATAAAAACAGAAATGGCCAGATTTTCCCGAATAGAAGTAGCATTAAAAATGAAGGAAACCGGAATGATTCCGGTTTTTTACAATGCCGATACAGAAGTGTGCAAACGGGTGGTAAAAGCCTGTTACGATGGCGGCGTCCGGTTGTTTGAATTTACCAATCGCGGCGATTTTGCCACACTCCTTTTTGCTGAATTAAACAAATGGGCGCAGCAGGAATGCCCAGAAATGATAATGGGCGTAGGTTCGGTGATTGACGAAGGAACTGCCGCTATGTATATTGCACTGGGCGCAAATTTTATCGTTTCACCGTTTGTTGATGAAGCTACAGCACGGGTTTGCAACAAGCGAAAAATTGCCTGGAGTCCGGGTTGCGGAACTGTTACCGAAATTGGTCGCGCGCATGAACTGGGCGCCGAAGTAGTGAAAATTTTCCCCGGATCAGAGGTTGGCGGCCCCGGTTTTGTAAAAGCGGTAAAAGGCCCCATGCCCTGGACAAGTATTATGCCTACAGGCGGTGTTTCGCCCACCGAAGAAAACCTGAAAGAATGGTTCGAAGCCGGGGTAACCTGCGTGGGAATGGGCTCGAAATTGTTCCCAAAAGAGGTTTTGGCAAATGAAAATTATTCTTACATTACGCAAAAATGTGAAGAAGCACTGGAAATTATAAGTAAGTATAAAAAATAATCAACTGTAAGCGAATGAAGTATAATAAATTAATTCATTTTTTAGGGATTTTTTTTCTTGGGGCAAATCTCTCGTGCGTTGGCCCCGGAGACACAACCGAACTGAAACTGGCACACGGTCTTCCAACCGACCATCCGGTTCACGAGGCTATGATGTTTATGGCGCAGAGGACCAGCGAATTATCTGACGGAAAGATGACTATTGATATCTATCCGGCGGAGCAACTCGGTTCGGAACAGCAATGTGTTGAACTTTTGCAAATTGGCAGTCTGGCTATAACCAAAGTGTCTGCTGCTGTAATGGAGAGTTTTGTGGAAGATTACAAGGTTTTCGGACTACCTTACATTTTCAGGTCGAAAGAACACGCCTACAAAGTTTTTGACGGAGAAATAGGTAATGATTTATTGCTGAGTACCGCCGATAAAAGACTTCGGGGGCTTTGCTATTATGATGCCGGTTCGCGAAGTTTTTATACCATTGCCAAACCCATTAATCATCCCGATGATTTGGCCGGAATGAAAATAAGGGTGATGAACAGTGTCACAGCCGTCGGGATGATCCGTGCCCTTGGCGGATCGGCCACTCCCATTTCGTGGGGAGAGCTTTACACTGCATTGCAAAGCGGAGTGGTTGACGGCGCAGAGAATAATCCGCCAAGTTTGTACACATCGAGACATTATGAAGTTTGTAAGTATTATTCGCTGGATGAACACACCACAATTCCCGATGTACTGGTAATCAGTCAGGTGGTTTGGGACAAACTTTCCGCACAGGAACAAGAGTGGATTCAGCAGGCTGCCGACGAGTCGGCTGTTTTGCAGCGAAAATTATGGGCCGAATCAGAGGAAAAATCAATGGAAGAAGTTCAAAAAGCCGGTGTTCAAATAAACCGGCCCGACAAAGAGCCTTTCATTCAAAAGGTACAACCCTTTTTGGAGACCTACAGAGACAATGAGATTATCTATTCATATATTAAAAGAATTCAGGCAGTTGAATAAAATTTATAACCATGACTTTACGAAAAACTATTGACAAATCTTTAGAATGGTTCCTCGTTTTTTTAATGAGTGTTCTGGTGATTGATGTATTGTGGCAGGTATTCAGCCGTTACATTTTAAATGATCCAAGTAGCTACACCGATGAATTGGCCGGGTATCTGCTCATCTGGGTAGGAATGTTCGGTGCGGCTTATGTGGCCGGCAAACGCGAACACCTCGCTATCGATTTGCTCATACAGCGAAGTTCCCCTGAGCGAAAATTCAAACTTGAAATAATTATCAGCGTTATCATAATCATTTTTGCCATTACAGTTCTTATCATAGGCGGAACCTCGCTGGTTTATACGCGGTTTCTGCTTTCGGTAAAATCTTCAGCCTTGGGAATTCCTCTTGGTTTTGTGTACCTCGTTATGCCAGTGAGCGGCATTCTTATCGCTTATTTCGATATTGACAATATGATTAACATGATTAAAGCCAACCGAAAAAACCAATAGCCATGGAATTACTTGAAGTATTTGTACTCGTTTTTAGCTTTATCATTTTGCTGATAATAGGTGTTCCCATAGCATTTAGTATTGGCATTTCCGGGATATTAACCATGTTGGTTGGTATCGATATGATACCGGCATTAACAACTTTCTCTCAGCGGATGGGAACCGGCCTAAACAGTTTTGCCCTGCTGGCCATACCTTTCTTTATATTAGCGGGGAATATAATGAACAGTGGTGGGATAGCCATCCGGCTCATCGATTTTGCCCGCGTTCTGGTGGGCGGTATTCCCGGTGGTGTTGCCATAGTTAACGTGCTGGCCAACATGCTTTTCGGCGCCATTTCAGGTTCAGCAGCAGCATCGGCGTCTGCAATAGGTAGTATCATGCAGCCTGAAATGAAAAAGGAAGGATACCCCGAGAATTTCAGCGCGGCTGTGAATATTACTTCAGCAACAACCGGTTTGTCCATTCCTCCCAGCAATATTCTCATTGTTTATTCACTAGCCAGTGGTGGGGTTTCCATTACTGCACTTTTCCTTGCAGGGTATCTGCCTGGAATCCTTACCGGTTTGGGTATTATCCTCACCGCTGTTACCATGCTCATTTACAAGAAGAAAGGGAAAAAGGCAGCGGTTAAAGCACTTGGGTTGATATCTTTAATTGCAATTGGGCTCGTGCTTTTTTATCAGGGTGTTTCGTTTTCTCAGGCCAATATTTCACCACTTGTAAACCGGGTTTTCCTTTACGTCATTCTTGCCGGAATTGCTGTTTGGGGTTTTATCAGAACTAAAAACAACAAGAAAAAAGCGCTTGAAGGAACGAAAAAGTTCCTGGATGCCATTCCCAGTTTAATGATGCTGGTGATTGTAATTGGTGGAATTGTTGCAGGATATTTTACCGCCACCGAAGCTTCGGCCATTGCAGTACTTTATTCCCTGATTTTGGCTTTTATATATGGCGAAGTTAGCTTCAGACATCTTCCGGTTATTATTCTTCGCTCTGTAAAAACCACCGGAATTGTAATGCTTTTGGTTGCATCCAGTTTGGGATTGTCGTGGATTATGGCCTACGAAAACATTCCGCAGAATGTGAGTGCCGGTTTATTGGCGCTTACCAGCAATCCGTTTATGATATTGCTGATAATTAATATGCTGCTGCTTTTTGTGGGTATTTTTATGGACATGACGCCGGCGGTTCTGATTTTTACACCCATTTTCCTTCCTATTGTTACCGCAATGGGAGTGGACCCGATTCACTTTGGAATTATTATGGTGCTTAACCTGAGCGTAGGACTTTGCACACCACCTGTTGGTTCAGTGTTGTTTATCGGTTGCAGCGTGGCAGGATTAAGTATCGATAAAGTAGTAAAACCTTTGATTCCCATGTTTCTTGCAATGGTTGTTGTACTTTTACTGGTTACCTATTTCCCGCAAATTAGCCTGTGGTTGCCGGCAAGATTCGGATTTTGATTCTTTTCAAAAATAAATAAATGAAAAACCGGAAGCACTTATTCAAATGTTTCCGGTTTTTTTTGAAAAATTATTTTTTGTTTTTGATTAAAAATAAACCTTAATTTGTATGGTTTAGAAGGGGAGATTACGATGAAAGTCAATTTATTACAAATTATTTCTTATACATTTAAAATAAGGTTAATCCTTTTGTTTGTTTGTATCACTTTGTTTTTTGGCAATGTCTATTCTTCTTTTTCGGAACTTTCTTTCGATATTTTCACCCAGGAAGACGGACTGCCTAATAACCAGATACAATGCATTTACCAGGACAGCAGGGGCTGGATTTGGATAGGTACAAGTCAGGGACTTACCCGGTTTGACGGATATTCATTTGTAAATTATTTACCTGATCAATCTGACACGGCTAGTTTAAGGGGAAACTTAATCAGGGTGATTAAGGAAGACAAAAACGGAAATTTATTGGTTGGTGCCGAAAACGGCGGACTTAATATTTTTAACCGTGAACTGGAAAGGTTTTCTCACCCGCTTAAAAATTTTTCAACCTTTTCTTTCAGAGATATTTCAGTAAATGACATTGAATTTGATAATGACGGGAACCTATATATTGGGACAGATTTCAATATTTTGAAAATTGATACCGCAGGAAGAATTGTAACCATAGATGCACGTTTTGAAGACGGACAAGAGTCATTTGAAGGAAATTTTGTGAGAAACCTTCAGTTTGATCAGAACGGGATTTTGTGGATGGGCACCAATAACGGGTTATATATATTCAATCCGGAAACCCGGCTCATAGAAAGTTTTCATCTTCCTTTTGAGGAAAATCAGAACCGTCAAATATGGGAAATTTACCACGATGATGAAGGAATGCTTTGGGTTGGGACCTATGCTGCCGGACTTTTTCTGATTTCACCTGAAGATTTTGCCGTACAAAAAATCAAACTCGAACCCATGGTGGAACGCACAGAAACTGTTCGTTCGGTATCAAAAGGTATTTTTGGCGAATTTTGGATTGGAACCCGTGGTGGTCTTTATACCTATTCGAAAACAAGAGGAGTTACCGGTTTTTACAGGCACGATGAAAGAGATCCGCGAAGTATCTCCAATAATTCAATCCTGTCTATTTTCAACGATGCCCGGGGTGAAACATGGATTGGTACCCGCGGAGGTTTGAATCTGCTGGCCAAAAGCAAACAGGTTTTTCATCATTTCGGGGCGTTGCCCGGCGATAATAATTATCTGAACAGCAGCATTATATATGCCTTTTGGATTGACATGGAAGGGAAAATTTGGATTGGTACTGAAGATGGCGGAGTAAATATTTATAATCCTGAAACCGGAAAATACCAGTATCTTACTGCCAGCGAACGCGAACCCAATTCTATTTCCCAAAATTGTATCAAAGCCTTTTTAGATGACCAAAGAGGTAATTTATGGATTGGCACTTATATGGGTGGAATAGATGTTATAAACCTTGAAACCCGGAAAATTACGCATTACAAGCATGAACCCGGAAAGCCAGGTACGCTTGCAGATAACAGGGTGTGGGATTTTTGTCTCGACCAGAACAACGAAATTTGGGTGGCTACCTCAAAGGGAGTAGATAAATTTAACCGGCAAACCAATTTATTCGAACACTATCCGCAACTGAACGGAGAAGATCAGGTTTCCTGGATTGAGCCCGATTCCAACGGAAATTTATGGATTGGAACACTGGATGAAGTCATTGTTTATAATCCGGAGGAAAATGCAATTCAGCGTTTTTCAGAACATTCCCGGTCGATGTTTGAAGATTCCCGAAACAGGATTTGGATAGCCACTCTCGATAAAGGAATTGCACTTTATTCGCAAGAATATGGTCCGTTAAAGTATTACGATGAAAACGATGGGCTGGCCAACAACCAGGCACTTTGCATACTTGAAGACCGTGAGAATAATCTGTGGATAAGTACAACCAACGGCTTGTCCAAATTTAACCTTGAAGAAGAGTTCTTCAGAAATTATACCAGCAAAGACGGATTGAGCAACAATCAGTTTTGCTATGGTGCAGCCCTGAAAACATCTGATGGGAGAATGTTGTTCGGATCTGTATCAGGATTTAACATGTTTAATCCAGCCGAGGTCTTCTCCGAAGAACCCAACGTGCCAATAGTGCTTACCGATTTGAAAATTTTCAATAAATCGGTGAAGGTGAGCAACGAAAAAAATTCCATTTTGAAAAAAAGTATTTCCGAAACGAATCATCTGGTGCTGAATTACGATCAGAACATGTTTACAGTGGAATTTGCTGCACTGAACTTTGTAAACAGCGATAAAAACCTGTATTCCTATATGCTGGAAGGATTTAACAGAAGCTGGAACGAGCCCGGAACAAACCGTTCGGCTACTTTTACCAACCTGAACCCGGGCGATTATTTACTCCGGATTAAAAGAGTGGTGCCGGGAATTCAGGATTCAGGAAATGAACTTCAGTTGAAAATTACAGTTTTACCACCTTTTTGGAAAACCAATTGGTTCCTGTCCCTGCTTTTTGTTTTCATCATTTTTATGATTTATACCTTGCTGAAATTTATAGTGAACCGTGAAAAAATTAAAAACCAGTTGGTTATGGAGAGGGCAAATGCCCGGAAACTGCATGAACTCGACATGATGAAACTGAAGTTTTTTACCAATATTTCGCATGAAATCAGAACACCGCTAACCCTTATTGTTGGTCCGCTGGAAAAAATTTTCTCAAACGATCTTTCAAAAGAGGAAATTAAAGAAAACCTGAAGCTGGTGGACCGCAATGCCAGAAATCTGGATAAACTCATCAGCCAGTTACTTGATTTCAGGAAACTTGAAGCGGGAAATCTGAAACTGGAATTAACCCAGGCCGATATTGTTGAATTCGTTAAAAACATTGTCTATTCTTTTAACGATTTATCGGTTGAAAAACAGGTTAGGCTTTCCTTCAATACTTTGAAGAAACAGTTGTTCACTTCTTTCGATCCGGACAAAATTGAAAAAATTCTCAATAATTTACTTTCCAATGCGTTTAAGTTCACCGAAACAGGTGGATCGATATCAGTAAATCTATCGCTTGTTTTTGACATAGACGACGACGATTTTTCTTCAGAAGAAAAAGAGAAGCAGTTCATTGAAATTTCCGTAAGAGATACGGGCAGGGGAATTCCTGTAAATAATCTGAACAAAATTTTTCAGCGGTTTTTTCAGTCTGATGATGAGGCAAAAGACTCAGGAACAGGAATTGGCCTGTCGTTGGTAAAAGAATTGGTAAAGTTGCATAAAGGAAAAATTTTTGTAGCAAGCAAGCCGGGTAAAGGAACAAAGTTTACATTCAGAATTCCCTATCAGGAAGCTCAGTTCCATAGTGAAATACCTGCTGAAAAAGATAACGTAAAACCGGAAATTTTTTCTTATGAGGATGAATTTCCAAATGGGATTAAAAAAACGGATGTGCTGCATTCAAAAATTATGCTCGTTGTTGAAGACAATGCAGATGTGCGTCATTTTATTAAAGGACATTTTAGTTCCGCCTTTACTATAATTGAAGCGCGCAACGGGGAAGAAGGCTGGGAAAAAGCCCTCGAAACTATTCCTGACATTATCATTAGCGATGTAATTATGCCTAATGTAAACGGCTACGAGTTTTGCGAACGGGTTAAAAACGATGAACGCACTTCGCATATTCCGGTGCTGCTGCTTACTGCACTTCATTCAAAAGAGCATGAAATAAAGGGAATTACAACAGGCGCCGACGATTACATTACCAAACCATTCGATTTGTCAATTCTTCAGGCCAAAGTGGAGAATATGCTTTCTATCAGGGAATCGCTGAAACAGAAATTCAGCCGAAGTGTTATGCTCGAACCAACACATGTGGAAATTACCTCGCCCGATGAACGCTTTCTGCAAAAAGCCATAAAAGTAGTGGAAGAAAACATCTCTGACTGCGACCTGGACATTGAAAGCTTTTCAGAAAAAGTGGGCGTAAGCCGGATGCAATTATACCGTAAACTTCATGCGCTTACAGATATGACAGTAAAAGAATTCATCAGACACATCAGATTAAAAAGAGCCACCCAGCTACTTGTTCAAAATAAATTAAATATTTCAGAAGTGGCCTACTCAGTTGGTTTTAAAGATTTGTCACACTTCAGGAAATGTTTTAAACGGGAATATGGAATGAGCGCCACAGAATACGTTACACGCGAAAATACGCAAAAAATAGAATCAAATTCCTGAGAATAAAACTATTGCACAATTCCAGGAATCATTTTCTCACACATCTTTAAATAGAAAATCCCGTATTTTGGGAAATATATCCCCTGTTGGGAAAAAGAACAGCAGGTTATGGGAATATAAATGTATATGGCAATTTATAATCCAGCTAACTTGCAAGAGTCTTAAATTCATTATTGCCAATGGAAGAAATTCAAAAAAATTTAAAAAGAACGAACAGACTTATTATTGTATTGGCTCTGATACTGGTTGTGGCAATTATAATTTTGATGAATTTGTTGCTGTAACAGGCAAAAATCAGACAGAAAGAATTAAGTGAAGAGAATTATTTATAGATAAATTTTATCGAACCTAATTTTAAAGAGTATGGTAAATAAAAGTTGTAAAAACAGAAAAAACCTTTGGAAGAAATTCCATTGGATTGCTTTTCTGGTAGTTGTTCAGTTATTTTTTACGTTTTCAGCCTTTGCACAACAGCAAACGGTAACAGGGAAAGTAACTGAGGCAGATACAGGAGAAGCTTTGCCGGGAGTAAACATTGTAATTAAAGGGACAACAACAGGTACCGTAACCGATGTGGACGGCAACTTTCGATTAAATGTAAATAACCCGCAAACCGATGTTCTTATTTTCCGGTTTATTGGTTTTTCAGAACAGGAAATTCCGGTAAACGGACGGACAACCATTAATGTGGAAATGCAAATAACTTCGTTTGGAATTGATGAAGTAGTTGCCATTGGTTACGGAACGGTACAGCGGCGAGACATTACCGGTTCAGTAGCATCGGTAAGTGGTGAGGCTCTCCAGGCAATTCCGGTTGCCAGCGCTACAGAAGCCATAACCGGTAAACTGGCCGGGGTGCAGATTGCCGCAACAGAGGGTTCACCCGACGCTGAAATCAGAATTCGCGTGAGGGGAGGTGGTTCCATTACCGGCGACAATACACCGTTATTTATTGTTGACGGATTTCCGGTTGAATCCATTTCTGACATTCCTCCTTCCGATATCGAATCAATTGATGTACTGAAAGATGCATCATCAACTGCTATTTATGGTTCGCGCGGCGCCAATGGTGTAATCATTATTACCACCAAAACAGGAGTTGCTGGTACGGTTAGAGTGAACTACAATGCGTATTCAAGCTGGAAAAAACTGGCAAACAAACTCGATGTTCTTTCACCTTACGACTTTGTAAACTGGCAATATGAGCGCGCATTGCTTCAGGGTGGTTCCGAAATTGACAGATATACTGATATTTATGGAAATTATCAGGATATGGATTTGTATGGAGAAGTTAAGCCCAATGACTGGCAGCAGCAGGTTTTTGGACGTACCGGACATACGTTTAACCACAATTTAAGTATTACCGGCGGTTCTGAAAAAACAACATATACGTTTAGTTACAGCCATATTAATGATAAAGCAATAATGCAGTTGTCAAACTTCAAACGCGACAACCTTGCATTGAAACTGATTAATAAACCCAATGACAGAGTTTCTATTGACCTGTCGCTTCGGTATGCCAATACGCAAATTGAAGGGGGAGGAGCAAATGAACAAAACGAAGTTTCATCAGCAGACTCCCGTCTGAAATTTGCTATGATTTTTCCGCCCTTCCCAATTCCGGGATTAACCGATACAGATGAAACCGATCAAAGTTTCTTCCTGTATAATCCTATCGTTTCTCTTTACGACAACGACCGTTTTCAAAAACGTGTAACCTATAATTTAAGCGGAAGCGTAGCCTGGGAAGTTGCAGACAATATGGTACTTAAAACAGAAGTTGGTTTGGATGATTACCGCAATACTGACGACCGTTTTTACGGTACCACAACCTATTATGTGAAAAACAGACCGGCAGGCGAAAACCAGGGAAAGCCAGCCATAATATTTGATAAAGTTTCGCGCGAAACTTACCGGAATACCAATACGTTGGCTTACGACCTAAAAAATATTTTTTCTGAGAACCATAAAATGAATGTGCTGCTTGGTCAGGAATACATTGTAAGGCAACAGGAAAGCCACACAACAGAAGTACATGGTTTCCCTTCAACCTTTTCTTTTGCTGATGCCACCAAATTGTCTGCACAGGGAGCTGCCAATTCAATCGACAATTATTTGTTTCCTGATGATATTTTGCTTTCATATTTCGGACGTATTAATTACGATTACCTTGGACGTTACCTCGTTAGCGCAACATTCCGGGCCGATGGTTCTTCCAAATTTTCTGAAGGAAACAAGTGGGGATATTTTCCGTCGGCTGCCGTAGCATGGCGGGTTTCAGATGAAGGATTTATGGAGGGAACCGATAACTGGCTCGACGATTTAAAATTTCGTTTAAGCTATGGTACTGCCGGAAATAATAACATTCCTCCCGGTCAGATGGCTCAAACGCTTGAGGTCAGAACCACAACATGGGTGAATGCTTTTAACAGTTACTGGGCAGGTACCTCTACAATGGCTAACCCCGATTTAAAATGGGAAACTACAGTCACCAGGAACTTAGGTATTGATTATACCACGCTCGGTGGCCGTTTGAACGGATCATTTGAAGGATATATAAACAATACAAGAGATCTTTTAATTCGGTTTCCAACTCCCGGCACCGGTTATACCGATCAGTTCAGAAATATGGGAGAAACACAGAATAAAGGTTTTGAAGCCTCGGTAAACTGGTTTGTTATTGACAAGCCCAATTACGGATTTTCTGTAAGCGGAAACATTGGTTTCAATAAAAATGAAATATTATCTCTGGGGTTAATGGAGAATTTTTCAGAATCATCGGGATGGGCTTCAACCGAAATTCCTGCCGATTACTGGATCGAAACCGGTGGTTCAGTTGGAAAAATGTATGGATATTTGAGTGACGGCCGCTATGAGGTTTCAGACTTTGAAGGATATATTAACGGCGCATGGGTATTAAAAGATGGTGTTGCCGATAATCAGTCAGTAATTGGAACTGTGAGGCCGGGTTCTATGAAGTTGGTTGATATAGATGGAGACGGAGTTGTGAATGTTTCTGACAGAACCATTATTGGCGATGCCAATCCTCTGCATACAGGTGGTCTGACACTAAACGGAAGGCTTTATGGGTTTGATGTTATGGCTTCGTTTAACTGGAGCTACGGAAACGATATTTACAATGCCAACAAAATTGAATATACTTCAACCAGCAAATACCATTCACGGAATATGATTTCCATGATGGAAGATGGAAAACGCTGGACAAACCTTTTGCCTGACGGTACCATAAGTAACGACCCCTCTCAATTGGCTCAGATGAATGCCAATACAACCATGTGGTCTCCCTATATGGCCAGGTTTGTATTTTCTGACTGGGCAGTTGAAGATGGTTCTTTCCTGCGCTTAAATACCCTCACTTTGGGTTATACTGTACCCAGAGAGGTTTTAAACCGTATTAATCTTCAGAACCTGCGGTTTTATGTGAGCGGATACAATGTGCATACATGGACTAAATACACCGGATTTGATCCGGAAGTTTCAACGCGCCGGCGAACCCCGCTCACACCGGGAGTTGATTATTCTGCATATCCCAAAAGCCGTTCATTTGTTTTTGGTATGAATTTAAGTTTCTAATACATAAAAATGAAAAATATGAAAAAGTTAATTTATAATCTGATAATATTATTTTCACTGACAGTTGTGATGAGCTCCTGTGAGGATGTATTGGAAGCGCCTACCAAATCCTCGCTCGATGAATCTGTCATTTTTTCCAATCCAAGCCTGGCAGAAGGTGCAGTTGCAGGCATAATTCATTCTTTCGCAGAAACAAACTCTTACAGGGGCAGGTACATTCTGTTTTATGGAATGAACACCGATTGTGAGGTGCGTAACGGTTTGAGAGATGTTACACACGAAGGTTCAAGGCTGGTAAATTACAATACAAATGTAAACAATAGCCAAATGAACTCTACCAACAATGCCTGGGCCATGTTTTACCAGGGTATTGAACGTGCCAATATTGCCATTCGCGGATTGCGAAATCATGGTGATGTGGAAAACAATCCGCAGTTGGCCCAGTTGTTAGGAGAAGTTCTTACACTCAGGGCAGTTGTTTACAATGACCTGATAAAAGGATGGGGCGATGTGCCTGCCCGTTTTGAACCGGTAAATGCGGAAACAGTTTATCTGCCAAGGTCCGACAGGGATGTGATTTACAAACAATTGCTGGCCGACCTAGAAGAAGCAGCAGAACTGGTGGCATGGCCAAATGAAACGCCAATGACCAGAACTACTGAAAGAGTAAACAAGGCTTTCGTTAAAGGATTGAGAGCTCGAATTGCGCTGGCTGCCGGAGGATACGGACAACGAATGGACGGTACGGTTCGCAGAAGCAACGATCCTGAACTGGCTCCGGCCCTGATGTATGCAATTGCAAAACAGGAATGCCTCGACATTATCAATAGCGGTGCATGCAGGCTTGAAACCTTCGAAGGAGTTTTCAGATCGCTGCACAATGAACAATTTGTCGCTGGTCGCGAAATTCTTTGGGAAATACCTTTCAGCGAAGGCCGGGGTCGTGTGATATTCGACCTGGGTGTAAGACATACCACAGTTGATCAATATACCGGACAAAACAGGGGTGGAAACAACGGGCCGAATCCCATTATGTTTTATGAATACGATGTGGAAGACGCCCGCCGCGATGTGACCTGTGTTCCCTACGAATGGACCGATGGAATACAGGTTCCCACCAATAACGGAAGGTGGATGTTTGGAAAATACCGTTACGAATGGCTTCCGAGAAGGGTTACCTCTACCAATGACGACGGTTTAAACTGGTTATATATGCGTTACTCCGATGTTTTACTGATGGCTGCCGAAGCCATTAACGAACTCGACGGCCCGGGTGCCGCTGCTCCTTATTTGAGGCAGGTGCGCGAACGTGCATTTCCAAACAGCCCTGCCAAGGTAGATGCTTTTATGGCACAGGCCACTGCAAGTAAGGAAGCCTTTTTTAATGCCATTGTGGATGAAAGGGCACTCGAATTTACCGGTGAAATGTTGCGCAAAGGTGACTTGATTCGCTGGAATTTACTGAGTACCAAACTGAATGAAGCAAAAGTAAAATTACAGCAGTTGGAAAATCGTGAAGGAAAATACGCCGACCTGCCCGAAAGAATTTATTACCAGACCGGAAATGATGGCGAAACAGTGGAAATTTACGGTTTAAATTATGGCGATACTGATGAAATCGGAGCCTCTTTGGGTTACGAATCCAATAAAACATGGGTAATTACCTCATCAAGTGAAACTAATACTTTCTGGGATGCACTTTTCCTGCGTGATCCTGACCAGCAACAATACTGGCCGGTTTGGCAGGTATTTATTGACACCAGCAATGGCATGTTGAACAACGATGGTTTTAATTTTTAATCAGAAACCACTAAAATTTGAACAATGAATAAAATAATAAAAAGATTCATATACATAATGAGCCTCACAGCAGCAATAATGGCCGCAGGATGCTCAGATGACATTGATCCTGAAATTACAAGCCTTGAAGTGAGCAGGCTTTTTTCACCGGTTGATTTGGAAGCGCGGATTGTAAACCAGACTTCGGTGCGCCTTACCTGGAAGGAAGTTGATAAAGCGGAGAGTTATAACATTGAAGTTTTTGCAAATGGAGATGAAGATTATAGCGGAACTCCGATTCGAACGGTTACGGGAGTTTTATACGATCAACTGCCTGTAATTATAACCGGATTTGCCGGTGAAACAACTTATTCCGTTCGTGTGCAGGCTGTTGGCGAAGAAATTGATGATTCCAAATGGACCAGCGCCGTTTTTATTACCGATACCGAACAAATTCTTTTTCCGGTTGATCCGGAAGAGATAACGCCATTCTCGGTTACAATCAGATGGCCGGCAGGTGAAGTAGCAACTTCCATCTTACTGATGCCCGGAAATATTACCCATACGGTTACTTCCGGCGAAATTGCTGCCGGGGTTGCCGAAATAACAGGGTTGTCCAGCGAAACGGAATATACAGCCCGGTTAATGAACGGCGAAAGTACACGGGGAACTGTTACTTTTTCAACTCTCATTGACATTGGTGATGCCATCCTGGTAACTGTGGAGGATGATCTGGTTTCACTGATTGAAAACGCCAGTGAAGGCGATGTATTCGCTCTAATGCCCGGCGATTATGTGGTGGATGGAAATATAGCCATTCATACCACAATTGGCATAATCGGTGTTCGTCCGCATGAGAAGCCGGTTATAATCGGAGCCAATCTTCGGATGAACGGCGGAGCAGGCTTAAGACTAAAAGATTTGGAACTGGATGGAACAACAGCACCGGATGGCAACCAAACCATTGTTTACGATGAAGTACTGGATGCCGGGTTAACTTATGGCGATGTTGAAATTGAAGACTGTTTCATTCACAATTATGTGAAAGGGGTATTCTACGCCAGCAATGCGGTTCTGATTGAGTCAGTTACCATTAAAGGTACCATTTACGGCGATGTGGAATGTAACGGAGGTGATTTTATTGACTTTCGAAGCGGGATGACCAAAAAATTTGATTTTATCAATAATACCGTTTACAATTCGGCATGGAACCGCGATCTGTTCCGTATGGACAACGCATCGAACTTTTCGGGTGATAACCATGCTGTGATAACTATTGAAAATAATACCTTCTACAATATTATTTTTACCGAAGGCACTACCCGGCGCGTATTATATGTAAGGCTGGCGTCGCACGAGATTAATGTACGAAACAATATTTTTGCCGAAACACTTGCAAACTATTCCAATCAGTCGGCAACCACGGTAGTTTCAATGACGGGAAATAATTACCACAATGCGCCACGTTTATTCGATGCATCCTTTACGGTGCATGATGCAGGCACATTTACTACTTTGAATCCAGGTTTTGTTGACCCGGCAAATGCGAATTTTAAAGTTACCAATGAGGATCTGATTTTTTACAGAATTGGAGACCCAAGATGGTTGGATTAACAGGGGTAGTTGTTTAAATATAAAACTGTTTTAAGATTAGCTCCGGGAATTGAATAAAAAATCTCCCGGAGCTTTAATTCAAACTGGTAAAAAAGAAATTGAAGTTATATTTTTAAGGATTTATTTATCGAAAATTGATTGTTACATTTTATGAAAATTCAGATTATCCAATTAAAAATTATCACTCTCCTTGCAATTTTTTTTCTTTTTGCAGACATCCCGCCTTTGGCGGCCCAGGTCCCCGCTTTCCCCGGAGCTGAGGGTGGCGGCAAGTACACAACAGGTGGGCGCGGAGGAAAAGTGATATATGTGAAAAATCTGAACGATAAAGGAAATGGCAGTTTAAGAAAAGCTATTGAGGCAGAAGGACCCAGAACAATTGTTTTCAAGGTTTCCGGGAATATTGAACTGTCCAAACCCATCTTTATAAAAAATGGCGATGTTACTATTGCAGGGCAGAGCGCTCCCGGAGATGGAATTTGCCTGGTAAATTACGGAATTGATATCGAAGCTGATAATGTTATCATCAGGTTTATCCGGGTCAGACCGGGAGAAAAATCAGAAGAAGAGCTGGATGCCATTTCAGGCATTCGCATCAAAGACATTATTATCGACCACTGCAGTTTTAGCTGGGGAACCGACGAAGCTGCCTCGTTTTATGAAACCGAAAATTTCACCCTCCAGTGGTGTATTGTCAGCGAAAGCCTGGATCAATCTGTGCACAGTAAGGGAAATCATGGCTACGGAGGAATCTGGGGCGGAAAAAATGCCACGTTTCATCATAACCTGATTTGCGATCATACCAGCCGGAATCCAAGATTTCACGGGTCACGCTACAATAATAATCCCGATTCGGAACAGGTTGATTTCCGAAATAATGTGATTTACAACTGGGGCCACAACAGCATTTACGGTGGGGAAGAGGGAAATTACAACATTGTAAACAATTACTTTAAACCCGGCCCGGCCACCGAAAAAAATGTCCGATACCGGTTGCTCGACCTCACCCAGTCGTTTTTCAATCCGAGGCATAACACGGACACACTGGGACCAGGCAAATTTTTTATTGAAGGAAATGTGATGGAAGGTAACCTGGATGTCAGCAAAAACAACTGGGGAAAAGGCGTACAGGGAAAGGGAGTGAATGAAACAGCCAAATCTTTTTCAAAATTGAGCCAACCCATTCCGTATGCACAAATAAAAACAGAAACTGCAGAAGATGCGTTTAAAAGCGTTCTTCGTTCAGCAGGTGCTTCCCTCCAAAGAGATGCAGTTGATAAACGAATTGTGGATGAAACCCGAACCGGACAGGAGCAGTTTGGAGCGTCATTTTCGGGAGGCGGAAGAGGAATTATTGATTCGCCAGAAGATGTAGGAGGCTGGCCTTTGCTTAAACAGGGAAAAATTCCGGCTGACTCCGATAACGATGGCATTCCTGATGATTGGGAAACCGCCAATGGTCTCAATCCAATTGATTCAGCCGATGGCAATGCTTTTACTTTAGATAAAAATTACACCAACCTCGAGGTCTTTTTAAATTCGCTGGTTGAACACATCTTCCGGTAAAAAATACTGGAGAAAAGGAGAATATATGAGAAAATTTTATGGAATATTTTGTGGAATTTTAATCACCTTGTTTTTAGCTGTAAACACCGCACAGGCTGAAGTATTGATATTCAGCCGCACCAGCAACGGCAACTGGGATAATGTGGCCAATTACACCCCTTCGAGGTTGCCTGTAGCTGGCGACACAGTTATTTGCGAAGAGGAAATGGAAACCACCTCCGCAGTATTCGAAGCGGAAATCATAATAAGGGGTGCCGGTAGTCTGCGATTACGGGGAAACCACAAATCAACAGGAACAATACACCTGGAAGAAGGAACATCAATTCGTTACAACACCGGAGGCACAGGAATGTCCCTGGATGCACCGGTTTCTGCAGATGGCAATATTTTTTTGCTTATGGAAAGCGATAATGCCGGCGGCAGCGTTTTAACGCTCTCAGGTTCGGTTTCCGGGAACGACACAATTACGGTTATTAACAACGGAAAAGGGGTTCCCAATACAGGCAAATTGCTGCTCACAGGAGATAATACGGGTTTTTCGGGAGTCTGGAACCTTGCAGCACTTAGCATCAAGTACCCGGATGAACCCGGATATATTTCGCTGGCAGAAGGAAATAGCGAAAATGCTTTTGGCTATGGAAAAATTACTGTTGCCCATAATAACAAAGTCATTTTTAACCATCAGAACGCAGTTGCCGACACTTTGAATCTGGAACTTGCTGATGAAGCCAAAGTTGTTTTACAATCTAATTTAATGGTGAATGGATATGTGTTAAACGGTTCTCCTGTTCCGGACGGCCAATATTCTGTTTCGACTGATGCTGCCATTTATGAAGGTGCAGGGGTTTTAATTGTTGGTATGAGCACACCTGAACCTGAGCAGCTTCCTGCTTTTCCCGGAGCCGAGGGTCACGGTAAATATGTTACCGGCGGCCGAGGCGGAAGGGTAATTTATGTGACCAACCTGAATGACGACAACAACGAAGGTTCGCTCAGGTATGCCATAAACCAGACCGGGCCACGGATTATTTTATTTCAGGTTTCGGGAAATATTCAATTGAAAAGTAACCTGAATATTAATCATGGAGATGTTACCATTGCCGGACAAACAGCGCCGGGCGACGGAATTACCCTCCGCGATTATACGGTTTATGTGAATTCCGACAACATCATCATTCGCTATCTCCGGTTCCGTATGGGCGACGAAACTGACCAGGTAAACGATGCCATCTGGGGCCGTAACCGGAAGGATATTATAATTGACCATTGTTCCATGAGCTGGGCAACCGATGAAGTGGCCTCATTTTACGACAATGAGAATTTTACCATGCAATGGTGCATTTTGTCTGAAAGCCTCCGCAATTCAATCCATGAAAAGGGGAGACATGGTTATGCGGGAATTTGGGGTGGAAGAAAAGCCACTTTTCACCACAATTTGTTGGCACATCACGACAGCCGGAATCCACGTTTTAATGGCAGCCGGTATTCAAACCAGGCAGATAACGAACTGGTGGATTTCAGGAACAACACCATTTACAACTGGGGTAGCAACAGCGCCTATGCGGCAGAAGGCGGGCGATACAATATTGTGAATAACTATTATAAAGCCGGGCCTGCAACGTCATCGAACAGAGGCAGAATTTTGCAACCTTATGCTGACGATGGTTCCAACAACCAGCCTGCCGGTACACACGGAATATTTTTTATCACCGGAAACCATGTAACTGCCAGTACGGCAAATACTAATAACAACTGGCTGGGTGTGAATATGCACTCTTCATTCCCAAATGGTATCACCCTTAACGATATTCGCTCTGATTCTGAATTTGACAAGGGAGAAGTAACCACCCATTCCACTGAATTTGGTTATGAAAAAGTACTTGAACTGGCCGGTGCAAGTCTGTTTCGAGATGAGGTTGATTTTCGGATTGTAAATGATGTTTCTACCGGAACGGCAACAGTTATGGACGGCGGAAACGGAAGCACCAACGGATTGATAGATACACAGGCGGCAGTGGATGGCTGGCCCGAACTTTATTCTTCCGAAGCACCGCCTGATTCGGATAACGACGGAATGCCCGACTTTTGGGAAGATGCCAACGGATTGGACAAATATGATCCAAATGATGCACAATTAACCACCGTTGACGGTAAATACCCCAATATTGAGGTTTATATTAACAGCCTGGTGGCGGAAATTACAGCAAGCCAGCTCGAAGATGGACCGGTTTCAAATACCCGCAGACTTTTTGCATCTGAACCGGAACCTGAAATTTTATTCAATTCATTTACCGGGAAACTCGAAATCAAACATCAGAGCAGGATTCAACTGGTTCAGGCATTCAATGTAACCGGTTCAATGTTGTTTTCTGAATCAGTTAAGGACTTTACCGCAGAAATGTTTATAAGGGAAAAAGGTATTATTCTGATACGAATCATCGATGAAAATCAGCGTGGGTTCAGCAAAAAAGTTTCTGCCTACTAGAATTTAGTTAAAATATTGAAAAACAAAAATATACATCGAATGAAAAAAATAAGAACAGCTTTCATAATAGTGTTTGTAATTCTTTTTAGTGCAGTTAGTTGTGCCCAGCCAAAGGTAGAAGATAATCAAACTGGTTTTGATATTTACGAAGGATTGGAATTTGACATGCCCCGCGTTCAGGAACCTGTTATCCCCGATTATTCTGTGAATATTAAAGATTTTGGTGCAGTAAGCGGAGGCCAGGTCTTAAACAGTCAGGCCTTTGCCGATGCCATTGAAGCGGTTTCACAAAAGGGTGGCGGAAAAGTAGTCATTCCTGCCGGAATCTGGCTTACGGGCCCTATTATTCTGAAAAGCAACCTGGAACTTTATACCGAACCGGGTGCGCTGATTTTTTTTTCAACCGACAAAGATCTTTATCCGGTCATTGAAACCAGTTTTGAAGGACTGGATACCTGGCGGTGTATTTCTCCCATTTATGGAAAAGGTTTGGAGAATATTGCATTTACCGGACACGGTGTTTGGGATGGCTCGGGCGATGCCTGGCGTTTTGTTAAAAGAGGCAAACTTACAGCCAATCAGTGGAAAGAGTTGGTTGCTTCGGGAGGTGTTGTAAATGAGAGAGAAAATGAATGGTATCCATCGGAACAATTCAGAATCGCCCACGAAACAGCCAATATGAATGTACCCACCGGGCTTACCACCAAAGAAGAATACGAAGCTATCCGCGATTTTTTGCGCCCTGTAATGGTAAGCATTCAAAACAGTAAAAAAGTACTTTTCGACGGTCCGACTTTTCAAAATTCGCCAGCCTGGTGTATTCACCCGCTAATGGTTGAAGACCTTACCGTTCGAAATATAACAGTGCGCAATCCCTGGTATTCACAAAATGGCGACGGAATTGACATTGAATCATGTAAAAATGTAGTGGTTTACAATTCGAATTTCGATGTAGGTGACGATGCCATTTGCATCAAGTCAGGCAAGGATGAAGACGGGCGACGACGCGGTGTTCCGTGCGAAAATCTGGTTATTCGCAACAACATAGTTTATCACGGGCATGGCGGCGTTACAGTTGGCAGCGAAATGTCGGGTGGTGTGCGCAACATGCATGTTTCAGCCTGTACTTTTATGGGAACCGATGTGGGCCTCCGGTTTAAAAGCGTGCGCGGCAGGGGAGGCGTAGTTGAAAATATTTACATTTCCGACATCAGGATGACAAATATACCCACTCAGGCCATTTCGTTCGACCTGTATTATGGTGGAAAATCTGTTTCCGAAATGCTTGCGGAAGGTGGACAGGATGCTTTGGCACAGGAAGAACCGGTTACCATTGAAACACCTCAGTTTAAAAATATTTTTATCAGCGATGTGGTACTGAAAGGCGCTCAGCACGCTGTATTTCTTCAGGGACTGCCTGAAATGAACCTCGAAAATATTGAAATAAGCAACATGCTGCTTGAAGCCGACAATGGAATTACTGTAATTGACGCCGACGGAGTTAAAATCAGCAATGTAAAACTGATAACCAAAAATGAAACAGCAGTTGAATTTTACAATACCCAAAATGTAACTGTTGAAGAGTTTATGAGCCACAGGAAAACACCTAAAACAATTACGGTAAACGGAGTAAAAAGCTCTAATATATCACTAAAATCAACAGATTCACAAAACTTAGAAAAATGTACTACTGTTGGAAATGAAGTATCGGCAAATGCAGTAAATTTTTAAAGAAAATGCTTCAACCGCTAAAAGCTGATTCCAGAATATGTTGAAAAGTAAAAATGTAAGGCAAATTTTTTTTCCAATCTCTTTGATAATAATAATGCTTTCGGGTTTTTGGCTTCTGGCTGCCAATCAGTCTTCAGGAAAAACTTTTTCAATTTTTACCATAGGCGACTCCACCATGGCAAACAAAAAGCCGGATGTTTTTCCCGAAACGGGCTGGTGTCAGGTTTTGGGACAGTATTTTAAAAACGGGATAACTTTTCACAATCATGCCGTGAATGGCAGAAGCACTAAAAGTTTTATAGATGAAGGCCGCTGGCAGGTTGTGCTCGACAGTCTGAACCCGGGTGATTATGTGTTTATCCAGTTCGGACACAACGATCAGAAGGAAAATGATTCTTCCCGCTTTACTAAGCCATACGGGACTTATTCGGCAAACCTCGAAAAGTTTGTCAATGAATCGCGCTCAAAAGGCGCTATGCCAGTTCTTTTCACTCCCATTGTGAGAAGAAAATTTGGAGAGAACGGAATCCTTACCGACACACATGGAGATTATCCCGATGCTATGAGACAGGTAGCCCGGAAACTGAATGTGCCTCTGGTTGATATGCAGGAAATGACAGAAGAATGGATAAATTACCTGGGTGAAAGGGCATCGAAAGATATCTATTTGTGGACCGAACCGGATGAGCGGTTTCCCGAAGGCAGAAAAGATGATACCCATTTATCGGTAGAAGGAGCAAAATCGATGGCCCGGATTGCTTTAACAGAAATTATAAATCAGGGATTGGAAATTGCGGAGTGGATTGAAAATCCCTTATCTGAATGAACCAGAAATAACAATTACCAAAAACAAATAATTTCCAAATACCTATTAAAAAAATTCCAATATGTTTCATCTTGTTACAGACCCAATTAAAAGCAAAACCGCCCCTGAAAAACAAGGACGGTTTAAGATTATAAAGTAGTTTGAAAATGTTTACCTTACAATTAATTTATGAGTAAATTCATTGGTAAACTGAGACTTAATCAGATACATTCCTGGTTGTAAATCACTTACGTTAATAAAATCGTTTTGTGATTCAATGAGTCTTGATTTAACCAAACTGCCGGCCAGATTGTAAACAGCAACCTGTGTTGGCTGTTTTACATTTACAAATACCCTGTCGGTTGCGGGATTCGGGAATACCCTAACCTCATCAGGAACATTAATTAAAGGTGCGCTAACAGTAAGCGGTTCAACTTTAATTAAATAAATATTAACCCCATTGCTGGGTGAATAGAGATAAATGGAGGCAGGACCGCCAATATATTCCACTTCGCCTTTTGAAATGTTAGGACCGAGAGCAGGTACCTGCGCAATGATTTCATCTTTGTGGTCAACTGCCACATTTAAAACCCTGTCCTCACTTCCTGATGAAGACTGAAGTGCAATGGTAATTTTCGAATTACCTGGTACATCAAATGCCACAACCCTGTTCAACGGTTTTCCATTCTCGTCGAAACCTCCCGAACCGCCAAATTTCAAACGGTGTGTGAAAGACCAGTCTTCAAGTGTTTTATTGTTTCCGTCAACTTCAATGTTTTTTCCTTCTGCGGCATACATGGTTAAACCATCAACAACCAGCGTTTCGGTAAAACTTCCCAGCGCATTAAACTGCGGATCGCTGATGTTCCATTCATGTGTATCGCTGACTTCTTCTTCCAATGTAAGCTTAAAAGCTGCAATACCGTTGTTTGGCGACATAATGTACAACATCACCTGGTCTTCCTGAACATCCACACCCATAGGTGCAGCGTACGAACCATTGGAATTTCCGCCCAATCCCCTTTCCGGGAAAATGGCAATTGAATCGGCTTCTTCAGCTCCGGCTTCCGGAATCAGGAACAACTGGTAAGCTGCCGGGGGAGCAAATGATGGAGGTACATGGTTTGTTGTGGGTGCAAGAATGAAATCATGACCTTTAAATGAAAAATACCTTACGCCGGAAATTCCGGACATAACAGGTTTAAATTCACCCGTGAAAGTTGAAAGCATTTCTCCCTGCATATTGTAAAGTGTCGGCATAGTGGAATGTCCGTCAGCCCAGAAAAGATCTTCACTGATGGGATGAATACGCGGGGTAATACCAAATTTTGGAACCGCTCCTTCGGCAACCGGGGCCGGATAAACTTCTGTTACAATAATTTTCTCCGGTTCGGTGTCAACCACGCCCGCCTGTACATTCCATTTTAGTACAGTTTGTTCAACAGTGGCCGTTGCGTCTGCTACTATTATATAGCCATCTTCCTCTTCTGATACATCTCCGTAGAATGCAAAGCCGTCGCCCAACCTCATTGTTGGTTGCTCAACTCCTTCGATGGAATCAGTCGTGTACCATTCAAGAAGCTTGGTTGCATCATATCCGCCTTCGCCATCTTCTTCCAGATGATATACTTTAAATGGTGAAGTATGACCTATTGCCAGGCTTGCAACAAGAATTTTTCCTGAATTTGTAATTGCTATGTCGTTCACAGGCAAGGTTCCTCCCTTGACAACAGAAGTGTCAACAGGCATGGAACTCAGTAAATCTCCGGTTGCGGCATCAAGAACAACTATTTCAGGGGGATTTGCTTTTCTCGAAATGATGTAAAGTTTTCCATCGTAATGCGCCATGCCGCGCTCAGTGAGGTTTCCCATCCATTCAGGAACTTCTCCTCCAATGGGAATTCCTGAACTCCAGTCGGCCGTTCCGTTAACGGAATTATCCCAAACAGGGGTTACTACCGGTTGTTGAGCAAATGCCATGGCACTGATCAACAAAAAAGAAAGAATCAAAGTAAAATTTCTCATAATCATTAATTTTTAGTTCAACAAATATTAAATAAAACATTATCATTTTTAATGTTTTACGTTACTCTGCAAGTTACAAAAAGTGCCTGTGAATTCCGAATTCTTTTGAAGTTTTTTACTCTTCTTTTCAAATTTTAACTATTCCATTTTTAAATTCTCATTCTTTAATAAAAACACCATTTATCTGATTGGTCTTACCCAATAATGATATTATGTAAAGTCCGTTTTTATCAACATTCAGCTCAACCTGCGCATTACCTGAAATAAATTCAATATTACCAGTTTGAATAATTTTTCCGGTCAAATCAATAATTTGAAAGGGGATTTCTCCCTGTATTTCCAACAATTCTATGGTTAAAAGGTTTTTTGCCGGATTTGGATAGATTTTCATTTCCTGATTCTTTTTTTCAAAAATAGACGATGACGTAAACAAAGAATCAGAAATCAGCAGATTATCCAGAAATATGACTCCTGAATTTGAAAATGCTGTGCCGGCAGAAATAATTTTAAATCCGGAAAACCGGTATTCTTCATTCTCTTCCGGTAAATTTAGCTCAGTTGTTTTGAATTGCCAGCCGGCAAAATCAATATCACATAAAAAGGTTTCATATTCAACTTCTTGTTTTTCAAATAAAAGCACCAGTTTGTTTTCTGAAAGGTTACCCCAGACATACATGCCGGCAAACTGACCTTTTTTGGCTGTGAAAAGGGTTTGATTTGGCCTTACTACAAGATTTGCCTGTTTCCCTGAAAAATCATAAAACAGCCGGTAAGAATAACTGCCAAAAAGTTTGTTGCTACTGTATCTGAGAATGCGGTTTCCGGCGCCAACTATTATATTTTCACTGGCCAGAGTATCTGCTGTCCATGAAAGAGCTGATTCTTCAAAATCTAAAACCACAGGAACTGACCAGGTTTCAACTTCAGAAACAGAAAAGGTAATTTCTAAATTTTCAGAAAGGAACAAACCTTCTTCATCTTCAAGGTTTGCATCAACGGTTAATTTATAAGTCTGACCGGCAGCTAATCCCTCAGGACTAAAAGCGTAGGTACCTGATTCACCCGGAAAAGCATTCAACTCAACATTGGTCCGGGCAACCGGATTTCCCAGATCATCTTCAAGCCGGATAAGATTTGATAATTCGGTATTTTTTAACCGGCCGTCGAAATGGAGCCTGATTTGCGTATTTTCATACACATTTTCCATACCGTTGCGCGGGTACATATTTAACACCGTTAACCGGTTTTTTGCGGCAGTTAAAAATGAAAATGAAAAATCATCTTCCATTTCAAGATTTCCAATGTGTTTAACATTTTTCAATAAAGTAACCTGATAAACTGTTGATGTATCGAGTGGAGCATCTGGAATGAATTTCGCTGTACGATCCTGGTTTTCAAAAGAAAAAGTTCCTTTTGTTGATGGTTCAATTGAAAAAGTAGCTTCAAAGGACTCATGATCAACCTCAAAATTAAAGTGAAATTCAATGGCCGATGCTGCCGACACCCTTCCGTCAGGTCCGGGTTTTGGGCCATAATCAAGAACTTGCATAGGATCCGAGCGATCCTGTTCTATATAACAAAGCTGGTAATTTACTTCATTGGCATCTACAACTACAGAATCAATGGTGTACGGTTCATATTTTTCTGCTTCAACTGTTAACTCATATATCCCCGGTTCCAGGTTGTCGAAAAGAAAAAAACCATTATTCAGGCTATCTGTCCTGTATTCCAAATCTCCGGGCTGTAAGGTAATTTTTGCCCTGTTAACCGGAAGCCACTGGTCTTTTGAATTGGCTGTGGTGTAATATTCAGTAACCTTCCGGTAATTATCCTTTACAAAACCGGCAATTTTCCCCTTCGGATCGGAGCCTCCGGCATAAAATTCCAAAAAAGCTTTATAAAAATGCCATGCTTCCAGATGTTTGTATTCCCTGTTCAGTAAACGGTAGGTTTCCGGAATATAATCGTGAAACGAACCTTCCGAAATTAATCCGGGAACAGTTAACGGACGAAGGACTCCATATCCGTTCCAGTCGGGTGGGGCGAATGATTTATCGCCTCTGATAATGGGATTGGAATGTGTCCATGATGAGGTTTGGTTTGATATGAGATTTTGTCCAAACAGGATGGCTAAATCCATACTTTGCGGAAGAATCGGATCATTGTCCCAGCCGTGAAAAAGCTGAAGCACGTAATTGGTAACACTGTTAAATGCATTGCTGTGAATGGAAATCATAAAATCAACCTGGTTGGCATTTGCTTCTTCAGCAATGGCAGAAAGCGGCCTGTCATCTTCCGACCGGTTTTGTGTTCGCGACATAATAACCTCAGCTCCTGCCGCTTCGAGCAGCGAGCGAAGATGCAGGCCTTTTACCAGGTTACTTTTCGATTCCCAAAAACCGGCTGTATCGCCCAATGCAAAGGGAGGAACCGGCACATTGCGGTCATTGGAGTCAAAACCACCGTGACCCGGATTGACGTAAATTTTTATCCCTTCAAGGTTTTGACCTTTTGCCTGACTAATGATTAGCAAAAAAGGTAACAATAAAATTATCCAATGCCGTTTCATTGTTTTACCGGTTTAACTGATAATGAATGAACCAGATTTCTCCGTCAAGTGTGTGAAATGCAATTGTTTTGCTTTTTGCAGAAACAGAAGGGTGCATGGCAATCAAACCTTCCGGAGAAATATTCTCTCGCTGACCAGATAATGGTTCTATCGCTACAATTTGTGATTCCAGAATAAAATGTCCGTCATCTTTGGTAACCATTCCCACAATAAAATCGTTTCCGGCCCACACCGGCGCCTCAATTTGGCCCAGTTCGGCCAGTACCATTCCGGTTAAGTCGGAAATAAAAGCGCCTTTCCCCATGGCATAAGCCAGCACATGTTTTCTGTCGGGCGACACGGATGGCCAGATGTAACTGTCACTTTCGTAAGGTTTTATAACCAACCTTTCTTCGCCCCGGTAAAGAACAAGGTCCTGGTCTTCTATTCCGGCAAAAATTTCATCGCTCCGGTCGGGTTGTCTGGTATCCACCACTGCACTTTTTAATTTTTCATCAGCCATAAACAAAACCCTGTTTCCGGCTACCATTGGAACTGACATTGTTCTGGTTGCAGGTTCCAGTAGTTTTGTTTCACCGGTTGGCCGGTTCCACGCCAGCAGCTTTGAATGGCGCCGTTTTTCAACAAATTCCTGTTCCACATACAAAACAGTCTGGTCGTCCCACGAAAAAACCGGAGCATACCCGGCGCCGTCAGCCTCTGTGATTTTTTCCAGTTTTTTCGAATTCAAATCCAGCAAATAAAGGCCTTTGTAATTTTCTGAGGTAAGCAAAAGCCTGTTTCCTGAATGATCGAATTTTGGATGATAAAACTCCCTGTTCTCTGGTATTTCAAGTTTTTCAACCTTTAAAATTTCAACCTTTTGTGCGGAAACAAGAGTTGAAATGAACATCAGAAGAAAAAGAAAATATTTCATTTCAATGACATTTTTTTGGTTATAAAGAATATTTCAAACAAGATAAGCTGGTGTTATTTTACCAGTTTTAGAGTTTTTCTTCCATATATTGTTTCAAGTGTCAGAAAATACAATCCTCTCTGAAATCCTGAACCTGAAATGTTTAATGTATGTTCCCCTGCCATTCTCAGAGAATTTTCAGCGAGCTTGATTCTTTTCCCTGTTAAATCTGTAATGTATAATTTTACATGAGATCGCTCAGGGAGAATGTATCTGATTCTCATCGACTCTTCGGGAATTATGGTGGGAGCCTCGAGCAGAATTTTTGCCGACGAAACGGTTTCAACTGACGTTGTTAAAAGTGAAAATGAAACCACTTCAGACCAGTCGGTAGAAGATGAAACTCCGTAATTTGCCCTTGCTTTTACAAACCAGGAGCCGTCATTCAGGTTGTCGATTATCAGTCTGTTATTCGGTGCGTTTACCGATTGCTGAATGCGGTTGTTCCAGGGAAAAGTTGCCGAGTTGGAAAGTTGAAATGTAATGCTTTTAGCCAGCGGTTCAGCCGCAACCGTTAGGATTACTTCCGGCCCTGCAACCGTTTCTCCTTCGTTTGGTGCGATGATTACCGGAATTTCAGGGGGAATCCTGACAGTGGAAAACCGGATGACATCAGACCAAATGGTTGAAGAATCGGTACTTACTGCCTGTAGCCTCAAATAGTAAGTTGAATAAGTGAAAATGACCCCTGCCGGCAGTTCAAAAGCGGTTCCTTCTATACCTTCCTCATCGAAAATTATACCTGTAAACAGGCTGTTGGTTGAAATCTGCATCCTGAAATTAAATCCCTCGTCAAATGGTTCCCATTGAATCAACGGATTGATTTCAACATCAGTTACTTCATTTGCAGGATAAATGATTTCAGGTTTCGGAAGTGATTCGAGAAGTAAACTCCTGATTTCTGAAAAGGCATCATCAGCATTGGCTTTCCGTGATAAAATTCTCCAGTAATAAACCGAATCTTCTTTCAGGGAAATATTTCCGGAATAGAAAACAGTTTCAGCCAATTCGCGTTTGTAGATAATGTTTTCAAATAAGGAATCATTCGCAACTTCAAGCAGATAATATTCTGCATTATCAACCGCTTTCCAGTTAAAATTGAAGCCGGGAAAAACAGTCTGGTTATTGGCAGGATAAAGCAGTTCGGCTGGTTCATTTTCTACAATTTCACTGCCCATAATAACTGGTGGAAATTCATTTCCGTTTCTGTCGAACACCGACACGGCAAATACATGATCATCCATCAAATCCGGGCTATTTAAGAGATCAAAACTTTTGGAATAAGATAACCCAAGCAAATAATCTGCGTCGTTGAAATTTCCCGACTGGTGAATCTGCAACTCCGGAATGCCATATACTGCAAACCTTACGTTTGTCTCTTCCGAATCCCAAAGTAATTGGTCATTTTCAATCCTTAAATTTTGGGGCAAAGCGCGCGGTTCGGGTTGATTCCAGGCTTTTACCGGCGGCAGTGACAAATTTTCAAATTCGTGGGTACGCAGGTAATTGATAAAACCTCTTCTGAAAGCTAAAGTTGACCGAAAGAAAACGCTTCCCGGCGCCTGATTTTTGTCTGAATTTCTGTTCCATTGAATCTGTAATCCGAATTCAGAAGGATCGTAACCCGCGACTGAAGTTTTGGAGGCCATCTTGGAGAAATACTCTATCATTGAAAGGCCCTGTAATTCAGTACGCAGGAAGTCCCTGTAAGCCGATTTCAGGGCAACCGGCGGCGGATAATCCGATTCGTCAAGGTCAGCGAGTGAATGGCTGACATACAAATGCCTTCCGAAGTGATTTACCACATCCGACCACCAGGGCGCCAGTTTTTTATAATCCTGTCCGACACTTGTAGTAGGCCAGTAAAGCTGAGGAGAAATATAATCAACCGTGCCTTCACTCAGCCATGCAACCGGATCGCAATAAATGGTTTTGTATGCATCCAATCCAGTTATTCCGGCAGGTAAAGTAAGACCGTACGAAGCAGCAACCTGTGGGTCAGTTGTCCAGATTCCAAAAGGCGAAACGCCAAAGGTTACCCACGGTTTGTTTTTCTGAATGGTTTCATAAACACCGGAAACCATTTGATTCACATTCCAGCGGCGCCAGTCGTGCAAATCCATTCCCGATGGTTTCCAGTTGCTTTGGGAATACTGATCAAGCGAAGCAGGAGTTCCTCCGTAAGCATAAAAATAATCGTCGAAAATAATACCATCCAAATCGTAGTTTACTACGATTTCTTCAACTATATTAAAAATTCTTTCGCGTACGGCCGGATTGCCCGGATCGAGAATTGAACCTCCTCCGCTATAACTTAGAACCCACTCCGGATTTGTTTGTCTGTAATCTCCGGTGTGGCCGGAATACTTTCCGGCAACTGATTCAAACCGGTAGGGGTTAAGCCAGGCATGAAGTTCCATACCTCTTTTATGGCATTCTTCAATGGCAAACTGCAGCGGATCATATCCCGGGTCCATGCCGCGTGATTCTACCAGATGGGCCGACCACGGTTCATAACTGCTTGGATAAAAGGCATCACATTCAGGCCTTACCTGAAAAAATACGGAATTCATTCCTGCCACTTTCATGGAATCAAGAATGCGAACAAGTTGTTGTTTTTGTATGTCAATATAGTATTCGCCTCCGCCGGACGGGATTTTTGTGCCAGGCCAGTCAAGTCCCCAAACTGTTGTTAACCACGACGAGCGGGTTTCCCTTTTTGGCGATTGAGCGCCGGAATTATAAGTTGAAGAAAATAAAAAAGAGAAAAAAATTAAAATCAAAGTAAAGTTTCGCATCATAAGCCAATATTTTGGTTCGGATTAAATCCGAAAATGGTTAAATCAAAAACTTTCTGAAATGATTTCCGATTTCCAGGAAGTTACAAATCAGAAAGTTTTTGAATACTGAATTACCTCGTTGTTTTGTCAACGGCTATACCATAAGCTTCCACACCCTGTATGAAATATTCCACAACAGGAGTTTCTTCGCCCAGTTTTATTCGTTTTATACCCGACCGATGCAGCGGATTTGCCTGGTAATATTCTTCCGGATCAACGCCTGATGGAGGTTGCGGACCCCGGTAAGCCCAGTACAAATATTCGCCATCTACAGCCATGCCGGTAACATAAAGCGATTCAGTAACGCCTCCTTCACCATCAAACGGTGAATTGTCAACTACTTTTATCCCGGAACCATCGAGGTTGCTGCTGATAATCATTTTATAGCGGCTGTCGGCAAAATAAAGTTTTTGATGTACTTCGTCAATAACAAACGACCGGATTCCAAAATTCCGGAGTATGCTTCCGGCAGCAGGAACCGGATCGCCGTCCACCTTATCACGGCCAAGGATGTCACTGTCAGTAAATCTGAAAATTCCTGAACCTGTGGTATGTTTGGCCCACCACCACATTCCGTTGTATTTGGTAAAGGTTCCGTTCAGGTTTCCCCATCCAATACCCTCGCCATAATAACCTAACCAAATATTTCTCACATAATAGTTGAACTCGCTAAATGAAAACTTTCTGTTACGGGTATTTACCGAAGTCCTGAAAATACCTTCGCGCCGGTCGGCCCAGTAAATCATTTGTTGTTCTTCATCCACGTATCCGTAGTAAAAATCGAGAAACGTATCACCGCCAAAGTTTTCCAAAACAGTTTCCCTGCGGGAACCATCGTGCGAAATGACAAACAATTCACCATCTCCTGCTGTAAGGTATTGTGGTTCAGCTACAAATGCAAACCGGGTTCCGGCATCGAAAACATACAGCCAGTCGCCGCTAAACTGAAGGGTGAGCGGGTGTTTTCCGGAACGATAACCCAAATCGAACGGGTTATTTACATCCGGATCAATGCCAGGTATTAGTTTTTTAGCCATAATATTCCCGCCTTTTACGGCATAATAAAGTGTTTTTGCAGGCTGGTTGTAGTTTACCTTTACATTTACATTTACCGGAGTCAGGTTTTTACCGTCAATTGTTATTACAAGGGAAACAATCTGACTTCCGATGCTTCCAAAAACCACCGATGGAGATTCCAGCGAACTGTTTCCATCTTCGTCGATGCCCTCACCAATTGTTCCTTTCGGAAATTTCCAGTTGAATTCAACGGGTTTGTTTTCAGGATTTTCCAGTAACACCTCAAACGAAACATGCGTCTGGTTGTAAACAATAACCGGTTCAGTGGCAGTATATCTTACAACCGGCACAATATCGCTGATCATCAGTTTCTTTTTAACCTCGTAAATCCCGTCCACTTTTAGTACAACAGTGTAGGTTCCAGGTTCTGCATATTTATGCACCGGATTTTGCTCACTGGAAGTTGATCCGTCTCCAAAATTCCATTCCCACGAGGAACCTTTGACAGAAATATTTAAGAAATGAATTTCTTCACCAACAACATAATGCAGAGAAGATGATGAGTAGGTAAAATCGATTTCGGCCGGCGGAAACAATTCAGGAACGATTTCCTGTTCGCATCCCCAAAAACCGGTTCCGGCAAAAATCAGGGTTACTACTGCAATTATTTTTAAACGTTTCATAATCATTCATTTTAAATTTAAAGCGTTAAAAAACGGTAATCCTTTTAACCTCTGAAAAGTTTTCAACTTTATTGCCATTAACGATCCTGAGCCTGGCATTCAGTTCAAAACCCTGTGTAAATTCAACAGCATAATATTGCCGGTTTCTGTTGTAAATAAATGCACTGAAAGGGACTTCATTCAAATGCGAACGTAAAACAGGTTCAGCCTCTGCTTTCATAACACGCATTGTGGTTTCACCTTCTGTTACCGTGTCAAAGTAACCTTCAAAAACCTCTTCCTCTACAATTTGCCGGTCGGTTACGAGCAATGTCCTGAAATCCTGGTAAACCAGCGAAGGAAATAGATTGCTGATAAACAGATTTCTTACAGTTTCCGGTATAAGCTGGTTAAATTGTTCGGCATTAAAAGAAATCGGATTTTTATATTCAATCGATGAGAGTGTATAACTCACCGGAAATTTATCTTCAATAGAATAAGCCTTTTTTTCCGCATCATAATTGCTTTCAGAATGAGTAAATGTCTTTATCTCCAGTAATTCACGCGAAAGCTCTGCTGAATCGAGCGAAAAGGAGTATCCGTTGGGAGGGTATGTAAGCAGATACTTCAGGTTTTTCTGAACGTCATACCATACTCCCAGATATTCAACAGTATGATCTACAGACCAGTATTCCGCATAAAACTCCACTTCATTTCCGGCAATTACATTTGTAACCGGCACATCCCAGTAAACACTTGCAGCAATGTAACCGGGCGCCGAAATATCGGCAACCGGATCATTTATTTTGCAGGAAGCGGCAAAAACTATCAGGACAAGGAATAATGCCGCATTATTTATCAACTTTTTCCTGAAATAAGTTATTCTTCCTTTTGTATTCATAGTATCCTCCTTTTCTGGATTAGTTTTGTGGTGCCCAAATCATGGGTTTTTTCAGCCATTCCGGATTTCTGAACGCATCCAGTCGAATGAGTTCCTCCCGGTTATATTTTTCTTCTGTTTCGGGATCGTAATTTATACGCTGAATCCACTGGTTTTCAGCCGACCAGTATGCTTCATACAAATTATGTGGCCGGCGCAAACCCGGATAAATTACCGTATTGTCAAACCGTCTGTCATTCAAATCGTTGCTGTAACCATATCTTCTCAAATCGTTCCATTGTTCAACCTGCAGGTACATGGCTTTGTATTTTTCCATCATAATATGACTCAGGTTGATATTGGAAGAGCCCGGAACAAGTTCGGAATTGTTGAGGTAATCAGCAATTTCATTCTGTGGAACCTGTAGCCGTTTCATGTGCGATTCAATACCCATACGAAGATGCTCTGCTGCTTTATTTTTATTTTGCGCCCAGAATGCAGCCTCGGCAGCAATAAAATGAAGTTCTTCGCGGGTAATGAATGTAATGGTGGAAGTGTCGGATGTAAGCACCGATTCATACAAATCGGGGTACCACTCTATTTTATGGGTTGGCTGCATTCCCGAGTTGCTTTCAAGATACCGGTATTTAACTACTCCGTCGTCATCTGCACGGACTTCCATCATAAAAGGTAATCTCGGATCATTATATTCTTCACTCTCGGGGCTGTATCCCATTGCGTTTTCAATCAGGAATTTTGAGGGTATTGCAGCCAGAAGATCGTTCGCTCTGCTTTCCCAGGAATTCACCGGTTTGTTGTTTTTTCCCCACATGCAGTTTTTCTCTACGCTGGATCCCCCGTCGAATTTATACCGGGGATCAGCCCAGCCATTTAGGGCCTGTTCTGCTGCAGCCAATATGTTTGCTGCATTTCCGGTATTCAAATTTGGCAGGTCACGCAGCATAATCCGGGCTTTTACTCCGAGCAAAACCTGTTTCCATTTTGCCATGTCTCCTGCAAAAACCCGGTCAACGTTTCTGCCCATTGGCCGGTTGGTTGATTGGGTAACTTCGGGACTGTCAAATAATTGTATCAGCTCATCAGTTTCCTGAAGCATCCATTGGTAAATGCTTTCCTGAGAGTCGTATTTTGGCGAAGATGACTGGTAAGCATCGGTTAAAGGCATATCGCCAAAAGCATCGGTAGTTTGTTGCGTTGATAATAAACGCAAGAGGCGTGTGAGTGCAATATAATTCACCGAATTTTCCTCCTCTGCAAAACGAAGGAGTTCTTTGGCATTGGTTCCCACATCGTAAAAATGCCGTCTCCACTGCGGGTGCCGGTTCATTCCCAGAAATTCCCAGCCACTGCGGTAGGCATGTGCTCCGGTCTGGCTTCTTCCTGCAGTGGTAAGGCATTGTGACAGGTAGGTTCCGTACTCGCTGTGGTCGTAATTTTCCAGTGCGGTATAGAACAAAACTACAGGCATAATTTCGTTTACAGGCACCTGATCCACCCCATCCGGATCGCGGTTGTCACCCAAAAAATCCTCACAACCGGAAAAACCGGTCAGAAATGCAAGTAAAATCAGTGTATATTTTATTTTTTTCATGATAAATCCGATTAAAATGTTGCACTTATATTGAATGAGAAACTTCTTGTATTAGGAATTCCGAGGTAATCGATTCCAAAAGTACCAGTACCTCCCGAACTGCCCGTGTAATTTACAACAGGATCAGAGCCGGAATAGTTGGTAAACAACAGTAAATTTCTTCCGGTCACAGAGAAATTCAATCCTTTGATTCCGATTTTTTCCGCCAGACTTCCTGCATTGTAGGAAAGTGTGGCATAACCAATGCGCATAAGCGAACCATCTTCCACAAAATTGGAACCTACTGGAGCATAATAATTCAGGTAGAATGCCTGATCAAAAACAACCGGAACAGTATTTTCAGTATAGGAACCATCAGGCAGTTCAACCACACCATCAATCAGTATCTGCCGGTTTCGGTAATCTTCCAGCATTTTGGCCTGGCCGCCTGACATGAGGCTTCGAAGGGTTCCGTTAACCACATCGCCGCCTTTTCTGAAATTGGTCATTACAGAAAGTGACCATGATTTGTAATGCCAGCGGTTTAACCAGCCAATTGTAAAATCGGGTTCTCTGTTTCCTATTAAGAGTGAACTCGACGCATTTATTTTTGGCCGTCCCGATTCATCAACAATAATACGGCCGTCTTCGGTTCTCAGGTAATCTTTTCCGGAAAGTGCCATGGTTGAACCATGCAGGTATGCAGTAGGCCTGATATCGCTCACCTGGCCGGCATAATGGTAAACTTCAACCAGTTGGTCGGGCAGGCTTTCTACAGTTCCCCTGCTGCGGCCAAAATTTGTAATCATATTCCACCTGAAATCACGGGTTTCAACCATTGTCTGGTCCCATGAAATTTCAATTCCCTCGTTTTTTATATCTCCTTCGTTTCTGGTTTGGAGAATGTTACCGGACGCGGGTGAAACACGAACATCCACAATCTGGTTGGAAACGGCTGTGGCAAACCAGGCTACATCGAGCCTCGTTTTATCGCCGAAAAGTCTGAAATCAGCTCCAATTTCCCATGAAGTGGTCATTTCAGGCTCCAGGTGGGGATTGCTGCTTCGGGTAGGATCAACACCATAACCATTATCGGGGTGAGGCATAGCCTTGTACCAGTTACTTAACCGGTAAAGCGGAGCGTCTTTCCCAACACGGGCCCAGTTTCCCCTTATTTTTCCAAAGCTTATTATATTTTCAGGAAGTGAGAACAGTTCGGTAAAAATTATTCCTGTGCTGAATGAAGGATAAAAATAGGAACGGTTTTCAGCAGGCAGGGTAGAGGAATGGTCATTCCGTCCAGTTGCGCTAAACTGTGCAATTCCCATGTAGTCAAGTTTTATTTCCCCGTAATATCCGTACATGTTTTTATCAGAGCGGTTCATGGTAATGTTTTCGCGGCGGATATCAGCCAGGTTGTTGATACTGTAAAATTCGGGTACAATAAACTGCCTGCCACCCATTCCGGCTGATCGCCCTTCTGAACTTTTTACGTCTATGCCACCCAGCAGTTCCACTCCAACCTTTTCGGATATATTTTTGCTGTAAGTGGCCAAAATTCCTCCGTTAACTACTGAACTCCTCCCATCGGAATAGAAAAAGGAACCCAGATAATCCAGGTCCTCTGAAGTGGGAGACTGGCCGGGATCAAGGCTCCAGCGCGGAGTAACAATGCTTTTGCTTTCCGATTCGGTGAGGTCGTAACTAATCCGTCCGGTCAGGTTCAGGTTTTCAATTACGGTCCATGTTACTGAACCTTGCAGCAACGACCGGTTTGAATCGTAACGGGACGAATCTTCATACCTCGACCAAAGCGGACTGATGGGGGAGTTATACCGGTTGTTGGTATTAATATAAAGCCAGCGAATGGTTCCGTCCGGATTTTTATAATTGGTAATATCATCGTCAATTGGCCACTGGTAAGCCGAACTTATTCCGGCGCCACCCCTTGAGTTACGGGAAACAAAATTGGCCATAAAGTCAACAGAAACTTTTTCAGAAACATCGTATTTTGACTTAAAAAGAACTCCGTAACGTTCAAGGTAGTCGGACGGAACAACTCCTTCGTGACGCACGTAATTACCTGATGTGTATGAGCTGAACCGTTCAGAACCACCCGAAACTGAAACATCGTATTTCTGGTAAAGTCCCGATTTCAGAAAATTTCCCGGATTATCATAAATAACCGTACCTTCCGGTGCCAGCGGGCCCCAGCCGCCCATCGACTGTTCGCGGTAAACACCGTAGGAACCTCTCAGGTACATTTGCTGAATTTCGGGTACCCGGAAGGCATTATCCACCTGAACAGTTCCGCTGGCTTCCACACGGATTTCTCCTGCAACACCTGATTTGGTGGTTATAATAATCGCTCCGTTGGATGCTTCCTGGCCGTACAAAGCGGCGGCAGCAGCTCCTTTTAGCACCGTGATGTTTTCAATGTCGTTTGGATTGATTTCTGCCGCTTTGGAGGCTCCGCCGGATATGTGCATTCCGTTCAAAATAAAAATAGGTTCGTTGTTTTGAGCCGGATTGATAGAGGAAATTCCCCGGATAAGAATTTGGGAGGAAGCAGAAGGAGATCCACCTGTTCCGGAAACCTCAATCCCGGCAATTTTTCCCTGAAGTGCATCCACAAAATTGACCTGGCGACCTTCGGTTAAATCCTCTGCATCAACTGACTGAACAGAAAAATTCAATCTTCGCTTTTCTGAACGGATACCCATTGCCGTTACAACAACCTCCTCCAGGCCAACAACATCTTCCTCTAAAACAACATAAACGGTTGTTTGACCGTTAACCGGAATTTCAAGGGTTTTAAATCCGACAAAAGAAAACACCAGTGTGGCCGTTGGAGCAACTTCAATCACAAAAATACCATCAACATTGGTAACTGTTCCGTTCATGGTACCTTTTTCGAAAACATTCACACCGGGAATAAACTCCCCAGCTTGATCACTCACTTCGCCTCTTACCTGTATTTTCGAATCCTGGTCAGCTACTGGAATTTTTTCCGGCAAATCACTATTTGTTTCAGAAAAAGCAACTGCAGGGATCAACAGGAATACCCAGAATAAAAGGCAAACAAATAATCCGGGAACTTTTAAACAGAATAAATTCCCTTTTAATCTTATTTTTTGTTTCATGTAGCATAAGTTTTTGGTGACTGTTTCACTCAAAATGTTTGTCTAAAATTTACCTGAAAAGTTACTTTCCGGCTTTGTTTTTTATTATTTTGCTGTTGCAATTTAGTAAAATCTGGCCGGAAAAAGAATAAAATCGGTCATGGTTTGAGCATAGTTTTTCCGGTTTTTGGTAAAACATACTGGATTTGAGCAAGAATAGCCAGATAAAAAAAACAGACAAGTAAAACCTCTCATTTTACCTGTTTAGCTCAATTGCCGCCAGAATTACAGGAGCTACGCCTTTCTGGTCGTTATCTATCTGTTTTTCCGAAATGTAGTATTCATAATCGCCCATACGGTACGGATTTCCACCCAGGCCACAAGCCCCGCATGTATTGGTAAGCGTTGGGTAACCATCTTCATCCTGAATAACCAGGTTTTCTGTCAAACTGTTGAAAGCATCTTCTGCAATTTTCAGGAATTTTTCAGGTAGGTATCCGTTTTTGGCTCCCTTGGCAAAAGCATAAATAAACATGGCTGAGCCGGAGGCTTCCACATAATTTCCTTCCCGCCCGCCCATGTCGAGCACCTGGTACCACAAACCGGTTTCTTCATCCCGAAATTTCAGCAGGTCTTCGCTTAATTTGTTCAGCAAATCAATAACGCTGCCTCGTTCCGGGTGGTTTTCAGGAAGGTAATCAAGCACATCCACCAGCGCCATCGTATACCAGCCGGTTGCCCTGCTCCAGAAGTGCTTTGACTGGCCGGTTTCCGGATTGCACCAGAGTTGTTCACGACTTTCATCCCAGGCGTGGTAGAGCAGTCCGGTATTTTCATCCAGCGTTTTTTCGTAACCCAGTTGAAGCTGGAACGTCACTTCGTCGAACCATTTCGGGTCATTAAACATTTGGGCATATTTTGCCAAAAAGGGCGAGGCCATGTACAACCCATCGAGCCACATTTGCCAGGGGTAGCTTTTTTTATGCCAGAATCCGTTGGCATGAGTGCGCGGGTGTTCTTCCATTTGCCTCACAAGCGTTTGCGCGGCAATTTTGTATTTTTCTTCTCCTGTTTTTTCGTACAAATTCAGCATGTTCAGTCCCGGTCTCACACGGTCGATGTTGTAATCCGACAGTTTGTATGTGGAAATGGTTCCGTCTTCCTGCACAAAATAATCGATGTAGGCCTGCGCATAATCTGAATATTTTTTATCGTATTTTTCCAGCTTTTCAATGGCCGAGGCCAGGAAAGCATAGTCGTATTCATACTTTGGTATTTCCCGGTCGTAATAAATCAAACTGTCGCTCCGGTGTATTACGGCATCGGAAAATTTTAACGCCCAGGAAAGGTAATCTTCCTTTTCGCTGGTTTTGTTTGGTTGAGAACAACCAAAAGTTATTGCAATGATTAGAATTGTAGCGAAGAATTTCATCTTAACATTTTTATTTGAGGATAAAAATACAAACAGCGGAACAATTTTAGGGGTTTGGAATTCTCATTTTGCGGGCTATATTTCCATTTACAGATTTTTAGGAATTGCAATGTGAAAAACGGTTCCCTTTTCGGGCGAACTTTCAAACCATACTTTTCCTTTCATGTATTTTTCGCCTAATAATTTCATACTGTAAGTACCAATTCCGCGTCCTGTACCTTTGGTTGAAAAAGAGCGTTTAAACAGTTGCAATTGAACCTTTCTTTCAATAAAGCTATTGTTGTGTACTGAAAATTGCACCCATTTATCATTTACTTTACACGAAAGAGAAACTGTTTCATTGGGGTTTGATGCTTCAAGCGCATTTTTTACCATATTACCCAAAATTCGTCGTATGATTACTGAATCAGTATAAACGGGTATGTTCGGGGTTTTATCATCAATTTTTATGATTTTATTCTCTGCTATTTCATGTTTTGTAAAGAGACTGATTACATCGTTCAATAAAGAAATTGTATCGGTTGATTGAAAAACAGGTTCAAGATCTCCACTTTCGGCAGCGGCAAGATGTCTCTGGGCTTCAATCTCATCAATCATATTATTTGCAGCCCGGTGAATTGTTTTTGCTATTTTTTTTATGTCTTCAGGCGAAGTAACATCCTGCAGAAGAGACGACAGTCCCGAAATACCTCCGGCACTGTTTAATACATCATGAAAAAACACCCGTTCGAGTGTTTTTCTGCGCTTTTCGTGGCTAATATCCTCGATGGCGAAAAACGTATATTCCGAACCATTTGTTTGATAGGGCGTGGCCGTAATACGCATATCCATTGCTTCGTTTGCGCAGTTTGTTATCCTGCATTCTTTTTTCGATTGTATTCCCATTTGAGATTCCAGAATGGCGCCAACAGCTCCGCAGGTTCGGCAAAATTCCGAAGTTCCGCAACCTTCTTCAACCTGACGTGAATGGATACAGTCAACGGCTTCGCCGGGACGTTTGCCAATGATACTGCTCACATCGTCCGTGTTCAGAAATTTCAGAAATAACTTGTTTGCGTAAACTATCTGACGCTGTGGATTCAAAACCAGCAGCATGGTGGAAACAGCATCTGCAATGCTTTTTAAAACTTCATTGCCATTGAATAAGAGTACATCTTTTTCAATTTGTTCAGGAGCAGCACGTTCTGCTGGTGCAAAAAAAGTTTTCAGATTTTCCGGCATAATTTAATGGCTGTTTTAAAAAACCGAAATATAAGTTTGATTTTGTATTTGACAAAATTTTTATTAATAAAGTGCCTCTATGTTATTTGAAAGCTAAATTTTTCAATCAGATAAGAAATTAAATTGAATGCTCTAATTTTGAACCTTTTTGAAAAAAATCACAGGGGATGATTTTCAAGATAACCTTCCGGTTCAAAAACAAAAACCGCATAGTTTGTCAGAAAAATAAACTTATTGTCAGGCGATAAATTAATTTCCTTGCCTCTTGGTAATCCAATAACTCTCCATTGTCTGATAATTTCACCATTTGTATTCATGGCGGCAAATGAAAATCCTTTCGTATCAGTAACATATAACAGAATGTTTCCGTTTTCCATTACCCTGTAATCCTGCACTACGGGAAATACGGCATCCCATCTCGTTATAATATCGGGAAATATTTCCCATAAAACTTCTCCATCCGGTTTAGTTTTAATCAGATGCGGAATAAAATCACCGCCTCCGCTTCCCCTTACATAACCATGAGTTGAACCTACCAGTAAATAATTTCCATCTGCCAGTATTTCAATACCACAAACCAAATCATTGCTGTTAAATTGATTTGGAAATATTTTTTCTTTTAGAAAATTTCCTTCGTTGTCAAGTTGAAGCAGCCAGTAAAAATCCCTCCAATCACCATTGGTATAACTTGTTGCTGTGCCTAAAATGAGTATTTCGTTTTTTGGAGTAATGGTAACATAATCAGGTCTGTTGTTTTTATTGTTGCCTTCTTTTTTGTTCCAAACCAGATTTCCCTGCCCCGATATGTTCATTACCACATATTTTACACCGTAAGCGGGCGAGTAACCTGTTACAAGAAAATCTCCCGTACTTGTTTCGGTAACCGAAGATATGAACTCAATATTCAGGCTTTTCGGACATAAAAAGGTCCAGATAACATTTCCGCTGGCATCAAGTTTATGAAGCGTATTGGTCCAGCCCACAATAAAGTTGCCGTCTGAGCATTGCAATGAATTCATTTTTACCTGAAAATCCCATTGAAATTCCTTTTGCCATTCCACTTCAAATTCAGCATTCAGTTTAGCCACAAAGTTGTATTTTTCATTTATTTTTAATTCCAAAGGAGTTCCAATGCCACAAATCAAAAATCCACCATCGGCAGTTGCATTTGAAGCATATATATCATGAAGTTCGTATCCAAGGTCTATCGGATAATAATTTATAATAAAGGATTTTAGCGTTTTTACAACCACCGTTTGTTTTTGAAAGTTATAGCGGGAATCGTGTGCAAAAACTGAAATGGAATAGGTTGATTCAGAGTGAAGATTTGAAATAGTGCACCAGGTTTCGTTAATGTCATAAAAAATTACAGAATCGTTAACGGCCACATCATAAACTACTTTTTCATTTTCAGAATTAGCCGGGGCGATCCAGTTAATTTTCACTGAAGTATCGGTAATTTTTTCCACATTGACTTCAAATTCTCCTGGTGAAAAATTCTCAATTGGTTTGGGCTCTTCTGATATAAAAACTTCTTTTGTACATCCTGAAAACAGGATAAGCAGAAAAAGATAGTATGTTGCTTTAATCAGGGTCTTCATATTTACGGGGTGAATTGGTAAATAATCGGGTCGTCCCAATAATAGTAATGGTGAATCACATACCCCAGGCCTGTAATTATCTTATTTTGCCAGGAAGTGGCAATACCAAAACTGGTATAATGGGGTAGAAACGCTCTTAATTTCCATTTGTTCTCCGTAAAGGAATATTGCCAGCAATCCTTTAATCCGAAATTTCCGTAATTGCTGTAAGAACCTCCAATCAAAAACAGATCGTTTTGAAATGCAACCAGATTGGCATTAAATCGCTGAGGTCCCGGGAATTTAGAAATTTCTGTCCATTTATCTTCCGATGGATCATATTCCCATAACTCGTTTGGAAATTCAAAAATATAGCCTTTACCATTTAATTTGACTGTACGATTGGAATGGTTTAAATACAACTGGTTTACCGGCGTGTTTTTTAACTGGTTCCATTCGCCGGATTCCAAATTGTATGACCAAAATTCATGAACAAAATCATCTCCGTTTGATGCTGTTCCTCCGCCAACAAATATTTGGTTATCTGCATTAAAGGCAAAAACGGACCATTTTCCGGTTCCGGGATAACCGGTTACTTTTTCCCATCTGTCTTCATTTTGAAAATATTTCCAGATTTCCAGTTTTCGTTCCGGATTTTGCAGCAGTATATAGCCGGTATTATTATAATTTAACTCGAAAGGCATTATTTTACAGTAATACAAATCGGCATCTGGCCAGGGAAAATCATTTTTTTGCTGCCAGGTTCCGGTTTCAAGATTTAAACACCAAACCGGAGAATTGAGGATACTTGCGGAATAAAAACTACCTCCGATTACATAAAGATTATTTTCCAGTTTAAACCATGCGTAATCTCCTCTTTTTTCACCCGGAAAAGTTTCGTTGAACAGTTGCCAGTTTCCTGTTAATACTTTCAGTCGTTTTTCTGCTTTGTATTCAAAACCATCTACATAAATGAATAATTCATATTCACCGGGGGCAATACCGGCAGGTAACGAGGCAAATCCGCCTGAGCGGGTTATTCCATCCGCAACCCAAAAGTTCGATAAGTCAATTTCATGTTCCAGATTAATGGTTTTATTCAGTTTTACTTCAACCTTACTTGTACATGGATTTAAATAATCAACCATGATTGGAATCCTGTCTTCAGGGTTTAAGTGTATTGCAATACCCGGTTCAATGTTTCTGTAAATTGGTTCCGGTTCATCAATAAAAAAATGAAAATTGTTTTTTAACGATCGGAAAACAACGGGTTCGCTTTCAAAAGTGTACTTATCGGTTTTAATTTTTCCTGTTATTTTGTAATCATGATTACGGGGAATATTAATGAGAATTTTATGTGTCTGAACCGGTTGTTCATTGGTTTCAATGGTTCCTTTGAGAAGTTCTTTTTCAGGAATGGTTAAATTCTGCAATTCAATAAATGCCTCTTGAATATTTTGTCGTTCTCCGGTATTTATTTCTATCTCAATCTCCAGTTCTGACCATACCGGTTCTTTGACCGAAACAACAGAAATAGAAGGAGATTCAAGAAAAATTTCTTTTTCCGTGCATGCAAAAATGAGAAAAAGTAAAATCCAGATCAGAAAAGAAACTGGTTTCAGATTCATTGAATAGTTGAAGTCCGGCATGTTTCTGTGAAGTTGATTTGAGTAATTTCGGTTTAAGTATATTTTTTTGTCAAAAATAAAAAAAGCCCTGCACATGCAGAGCTTTTGTATCGTTTATTTTTTTTCCTTTTTACATGGTTTTTATTTCAGTAACCAGTTTCTGAATCGAACTTTTTGCATCGCCAAACAACATTCGGGTTTTGTCGTTAAAGAAAAGTTCGTTTTCAATGCCGGCGTAACCTTTTCCCATACCGCGTTTCATTATGATAATGTTTTTGGCCAGATGGGCATCGATAATCGGCATGCCGTAAATGGGGCTTCCCGGATCGTTGTAGGCAGCCGGGTTTACCACGTCGTTGGCGCCAACCACAATGGCTACATCCACGTTGGGCATATCCGGGTTGATGTCGTCCATCTCCACCAGTTTTTCATAAGGCACATCGGCCTCGGCCAAAAGCACATTCATGTGCCCCGGCATACGGCCTGCCACCGGGTGAATGGCATATTTTACTTCCACACCTTTTCCTTCGAGCAGTTCATCCAGTTCCTGTGCGATGTGCTGTGCCTGGGCAACAGCCAAACCGTAACCGGGAATAATTACTATTCTCTGCGAATAACTAAGTAAAACGGCAGCATCACTTAAGTTTATTTCCTTAATTGTTCCCTGTTCTCCTCCGATAGCCGACGGGCCACCTCCAAATGCACCAACAATTACATTAATAAGCGACCGGTTCATGGCCTTACACATCAGAAGGGTAAGAATCATACCCGCTGCACCGACCAGAATACCTCCAAGTATCATTGCCTGGTTGTTGTAAATAAACCCGGCCATGGCGGCTGCAATCCCTGTAAATGAGTTCAGTAAAGAGATAACAACCGGCATATCGGCGCCTCCAATGGGCATAACAAACATAACACCGTAAACCAGCGAAAGTCCAAACAAGGCATAAATAGCCCAAATCATTTCGGTGGGTGGGTTAGGGGAGACTACAATAAAAGCTCCGAGACCAAGCGTTAAAACCATTAACACCAGGTTGAGGTAGGTCATAAACGGTTTCATGATATCCCCAACACGTCCGTCAAGTTTGCCGAAAGCAATTAAACTGCCGCTGAATGCAATTGCACCTATTATTAATCCCAAAACCGTCACTAAAATGGATCCGACATCGCCTGCTACGGCGGCCGGGTATTCAAGTAATGCAACCAGCATAGAAGCGCCGCCACCTGTAGCATTGTACAATGATACCAATTGCGGCATTGCTGTCATTTTAACTTTCCTGGCCACCATCCAGCCAATAGCTGCACCAACTCCTATGGCTGCCAGAATGATCCAAATATTGGTTATTGAAATACCTTTTCCTTCGCCGTCTTTATGCAGCAGCAATGTAGTAATCATGGCCAGAGCCATTCCACCAAATGCCCAGAGGTTTCCACGGCGGGCAGATTCGGGATGTGAAAGCATTTTCAGGCCAACAACAAATAAAAGTGCGGCAACCAGGTAACTCAGTTCGAGCAACGTGTCGCCTACTGTAAATCCGGTTATATTGGTCAATATTATTCCTTTATCCATGATTTCCTACTTTTTTTTCTTTTTAAACATTTCAAGCATCCTGTCGGTAACGGCAAAACCGCCCACTACGTTAAGTGTTCCAAAAATGAGTGCAAGAATACCCAGCACCAAATCAAGCGAAAACGAAGAGAGGTCGGCATGGCCCACAAGGATGATACCCCCGATAATAATTACACCGCTAATGGCATTGGCTCCCGACATAAGCGGGGTATGCAGTACGGCAGGTACATTGGAAATCACTTCAATACCCAGAAAAATGGATAAAGCGATAATAAAAATGGCTTCTTTGTATTCAAAAAAATACTGTAATACTTGTTCCATATCCTGTTTTTTTATTTGTTTTCTAGTACAGATTTCACCCGCTCATTGAAAATTTCTCCCTGATGTGTAATGCAGGTTCCTTTTACAATGTCGTCTTCAAAATTGAGATTCAGTGTACCTTCATCTCCGATAATAAGTTTCAGGAAATTCAGCACATTTTTGCCAAACATACGGCTGGCATCCAGCGGAGTTTGCGCCGGGTAATTGGACTGACCGATAATGGTTTTTCCTTTGAATTCAACTACCTCGTCGTTTTTGGTCAGCTCACAGTTTCCTCCGGAAGAGGCTGCAAGGTCAACAATTACTGCACCTGCTTTCATTTTTTCCACGGTTTCTTTTGAAATCAGAAGCGGTGCTTTCCGTCCGGGAATTTGCGCGGTGCAAATAATTACGTCGGATTTTACAGCCTGGGCATCAATAGCTTCCTGCTGCTTCTGCTTATATTCTTCGGTTTGTTCCACTGCATATCCTCCGGCATCTTTGCTTTCGGTTGCCCCTTCCACATCAACAAACTTGCCGCCCAAACTTTTTACTTCCTCCTTTACCGCCGAGCGAACATCAAACACATAAACCTGCGAACCCAACCTTCGCGCAGTGGCTACTGCCTGTAAGCCTGCCACGCCAGCACCCAAAATAAGTACATTGGCCGGGCGTATTGTACCGGCGGCTGTCATAAACATCGGGAAGAAAGTGGGCAATCGCAATGCTGCTTCCAGCACTGCTTTGTAACCGGCTACTGTTGCCATTGACGAAAGTATGTCCATGGCCTGAGCCCGACTGGTTCGCGGTATGGAATCGAGGCTGAAGGTAGTAACTCCCAGATTCAGAAAAGTTTTTACCAGTTCGGTTTCCCACAACGGATTAAAAACACTAATCCAAACCTGCGTTTTTTTCAGTTTTTTCAGATCGTCTTCGGCAGGGGGCTGAATTTGAAGCAAAACCTCTGCCTTTTCGAAAATTTCTTTTCGGGAAACCACGCCGGCGCCGGCATCTTTGTATGCAGAATCGGGCGCAAAAGCTTTCTCTCCGGCAGATTGTTCCACCAAAACTTCAACCTTTAATTCAATAAGGTTTTGAACAATATCCGGTAATAAAGCAACACGGGTTTCTTTTCCGTACTCTTTTAATAAACCAAGAATCATAAACAATTTGATTTAGATAATTTTGATTGCAAAACTAATAAAAATTTCCAACCGTTAACGTTAACGGGATATATTTTTTAACATGTTTTAATTCAATATTTCAATTTAAAAGTGCAGGGCAATCAATTGTTTTCTACTCCGAAATGTTTTCTGATCATTTTCATCAAATCGTTTTTGCCGAAAGGTTTGGTAAGATAGTCGTCGAAACCGGCATTCAAAGCTTTTTCGCGGTCGCCGGCAAGCGCATGTGCCGTTTGTGCGATAACTACGATTCTGCCGTGATTTATTTCTTTCAGTTTTCGTGCTGTTGTGTAGCCGTCGAGCCCCGGCATTTTAATGTCCATCAATACAAGGTCGGTATCGTTATGTTTGTTGTACACCCCGATGGCCTCTTCACCACATGAAGCATAGAGCACTTCTTTACAAATTCCTTCGAGGATTGCTGACAAATACATTTGACCCACCTGGTCGTCTTCAACAACCATTACTTTCAGCTTTTTTAGTATTTGGGCATCGGTATTGTCTATGGTATCATCCGGTATTGTCGTTTCTTCTGTTTTTTCTTTTTTAGAAACGTAGGGAAGGGTAAAACAGAAGCGGGAACCTTTTCCAAATTCCGATTCCAATTCAATTTTGCCACCCAGCATTTCAACGTAAGCTTTTGCAATTGATAACCCCAGTCCTGCTCCTTCATAAGGTTTAGACAAGCTGAGATCGGCCTGAATAAAACGGTCGAATACCACTTTCTGACGGTCTTTCTCAATTCCAATACCTGTGTCTTCCACATAAAACTCCAGATGGTTTTCGTTCTGGTGATATCCAAATTCTATACTCCCTGTGTTGGTGTATTTCACCGCATTTTTTATCAGGTTGGAAAGGATTCCGTTTAATTTTTCCCTGTCAGTTTCTATAATGGCTTCATGGGAGGGGAGGCCTTTATAGAATGAAAACTGAAGTCCTCTTTTTTCAGTATCGGGTTTGAAAAAGTTGAAGAAGTAATCCAGTTGTTCGTTGATATTTACATCCGTTTTCTGAAGCTCGAGTGCGCCCGATTCAATTTTTGATATTTCAATCAGATCGTTTATGGTACTCAACATGCGCTGTCCGCTTTTTTGAATGATTTTGATGTATTTATTTTTTTCTTTTCCTGTAAGTCTGGGTTCTTTCAGTAACTCGGTGAATCCCATGATGCCGTTCATGGGCGTGCGGATTTCATGACTTACATTGGCCAGAAATGCTGATTTCAGCCGGTCGCTTTCTTCCGCTTTTTCCTTGGCTGTTACCAAATCGTGAATCATTTTTTTCATTTCGGAAACATCCTCCCGCACCGAAACAAAATGGGTGATTTCATTTTTTGAATTCAAAACGGGTGAAATGGAGATGTCTTCCCAGTAAAGGTCACCATTTTTATTTTTGTTTATTAGTTCACCTTTCCACTCGTCGCCCTTTAGTATGGTTCGCCACAAATCTTCGTAAACCGACTGCGGATGTTTACCTGATTTGAAAATGTTTGGTTTTTTACCTTTTACATCGGCAAAAGTATAACCGGTTATTTTTGTGAATGCGGAGTTGACATATTCAATTACCCCATTATTGTCGGTTACCACTATGCTCACCGGACTTTGTTCAACGGACCGGCTCAACAGTTTCAACTGCTTTTCAATTTCAATCCGTTCTGTTATATCACGTGCAATGCTCATGATTACATGTTCACCCTGGTATTTTACAAGGGTGGAATTTAGTTCTACCGGAATATTTTTGCCGGATTTTGTAGTATGCCAGGTTTGAAAAAACTGATTTTTGACGACTGGCATTTTCATAACCAAATCCAGAATATCTGATTTTGACAGGTGCTTGTCAATTCCCTGCAATCCAATTTCCAGAAGTTCTTTTCTTGAATAGCCTAAAACTTTTACGGCCGTTTCATTAACCTCCAAAAGATCTCCGTTGGTTTTGATAATCCAAACCGTTTCTTTCATGCCGTTAATCAAATCCTTGTATTCTTCAAGACTTTGCAGCAGTTGTTTTTCCATTTCAGCTCTTTCGCGGCGGGCTTTGCTTTTTTCCAGCGCTTCCATTATGGCAAAGGGAAGTCGTTTAATCTGTTCTTTTATTACATAATCGTTAGCGCCGGCTTTCATACAAGCCACTGCGGTTTCTTCATTCATTGAACCGGTGAGTACAACAAATGGAAGAAAAGGTGATAATTTTCGCGTGATGGTTAAGGCTAACATCCCGTCGAAAGTTGGCATGGAGTAGTCGGATACAACTATATCAGGGTTAAATTCATTCAATTCTTTTCTGAATTCGGGTTCGGTATCCACCACTTTGTAAATAAAATCAATTCCTCCCTTTTTTATTTCACGGCGAGCCAATTCTGCATCGGCCGGAAGGTCTTCTGCAAAAAGAATTTTTACTTTGTTACCTGATGGGTTCATACAATTATTTTATTAAATGATTTAATGATATTGAAAAAAAAAGCCATTTTCTCAATTTATTCAGACATGAAAAAAGACTTTATTTGATTTTATTCATGCGGTTGCTGGTTGAGTAAAAGCCAGTAAAGGCTTAAATCCCGCACGGCATCAACAAATTTGTCAAAATCAACCGGTTTTACAATATAACTGTTTACACCAAGCCGATAGCTGTTAATTAAATCTGATTCCTCTTTTGAAGAAGTTAAAACAACAACCGGTATCATTTTGGTTTCAGCATGGCTTTTTATCTCTTTTAAAACCTCTAAACCGTCTATCTTAGGAAGTTTTAAATCGAGCAGAATTATTTTCGGATGCATATTTTTCACGCGGTCTGCAAATTTTCCTTTGGCAAAAATAAAATCGAGTGCCATTTCGCCATCGTTTACTACCAATACATTATTTGCCAGGTGGTTTTTTTTAAGGGCTCTTAGCGCCATTTCTGCATCATTGGGATTGTCTTCCACAATCAGGATTTCAACCTCGTTGTAATTTTCCATTGATGATATATTTATGGGTATGTAAATTTTCAAAGGTAGTATTTAATTTAAACTATATATATGATTTACTGCAACAATGAAAACCAGAAAGTAGCTCCTTTATTTAACTCCCCTTCGGCCCAAACACGACCTCCGTGGCGGTTAACAATACGCTTTACAAGGGCAAGTCCAACTCCGGTTCCTTCAAACTCGTCCTCCTTATGCAACCGCTGAAACACACCAAACAGTTTGTTTATATATTTCTGATTAAACCCCGCACCAAAATCTTTCACAAAAAACTGAATCTCTCCTTCACTTTTCCTTGCCCCAATTTCAATTTTTTTTATTTCTGATTTTGAACTGTATTTTAAAGCATTGCCAATCAGGTTTTGCCATACTTGCTTAAACAGGTTCAGATCGACTTCAATCACCGGCATTTCGGTTACAATAAAATCAAAAGTATTTTGCTCTTCAGCGGAAGCAATTTCGTGGTACATGGATATGGCAGTGGCCTTCATATCAACCCTTGAATAATTTAAACTGGAGCGCGTAACACGGGAGAGGTTTAGCATATCGGTAATCAACTTGTCCATTTTCGATGCGTTTTCGCGAATGGTGGAAATAAACCGTTTGCCTTCCTCGTCCAGTTTTTCAGCATAATCTTCCAGCAGGAATTTTGAAAAACCGTTTATGGCACGCAGCGGCGCCCGCAGGTCGTGCGAAACCGAGTAGGTAAATGCCTCCAGCTCCTGGTTGGCTGCTTCAAGTTTCCGGCGTTCATTTTTTAATTCCGAAGTAATCGTGTTCAGGTCTTCCACCATATAGAGCATGGCCTTTTGACTTTTATCCAGCTTTTGTATTTTTTCTTTCAGCTCTGCGGTTCGCTGCACTACTTGTTCTTCCAGCTTATCTTTAAGTTGAATAAGTTCATTTTCAGCTCTTTTTCGTTCAGTAATATCCCAAAAAGTAACCACCGAACCGGTTGCAATTCCTTTTTGCCGGACTGGATAAGAAAAGTATTCTGAAGGAAAACTGGTGCCGTCTGCGCGCCAAATTACATCGTCTGCACTGTATGAACTTTCACCCAAATTCAGGGCTTTTAAAATTTTACAATCTTCTGCCGGGTAGGGAGTACCATCAATTTTGGTATGGTGAATAAGTTCGTGAATATTTTTTCCGATAACTTTTTTGTCATTTTCAAAACCTAAAATTTGAAGTGCAGATTTATTGATAAGAGTACAATTTCCTGAAATATCGATTCCGTATATCCCTTCGGCTGTTGAGTCTAACAGAAGGCGGACTTGCAATTCACTTTCTTTATATAACTTCTGTTGAATTTCCAGCTCTTTTAACGTTTTTTTATGCTCAATAATTTCGTCGCTTAATTTTTTGGTTCTTCTTTTTACTTCTTTCCCCAAAAACACAATCCAAAGAAAAATGCCTGCAATTAAAACAGGTATCAGAAAAAAAAGAGTCCGCCTGATATATTTTTCTCTGGAAACGAATTTTCCCTCTACCGGTCCGAACCATTTCAACCTGATTTGTTCAAATGTGCCGTTTGCTATTATAACCGATAAACCTTCGTTAAGCAGAACAAGCAGATTCTGATTTCCTTTCTGAACTGCAAAACAAAAGTCCTGACGGAATTCGGGCAGTTGAAAATCCAGCGCTTTAACGGATTTTACGTTCATCTCCTCCAGCAATTTTAACCCTGTAATTCGTTGTGTAACTACAGCATCAAATCTACCGGCATCAAGTTCTCTGAATGCTTCTTCAAAAGTATGGGTGGTAAAAATTTTTTCTGAAATTTTTTCCCGTCGTACAAATTCTTCTGCATTGTCGCCCTTCATTACCGCAATTTCCTTTTCTTTCAGGTCTTCCAACGATTGAATTCCCGTTTCAGTTTTTCGAACAAAAACAGCGCCGTGCAATGAAAGATAAGGCATGGTAAAGTCAAATACTTCTTCGCGTTCAGGAGTTCGTCCAACCAACGGCAGTGCATCAATTCTTCCTTCGGCCAGGTCTTGTCTAATCTGATTCCAGATTCCGATTTTTATTTCAACATTTAATCCGGCAGCCTGCGCGGCGGCTTTAAAAAGTTCCACTGAAAAACCGTCTGCATTTCCGTTTTCATCAACAATACAATAGGGCGGATAATCTGGCTCAGAAGCAATTAAAATAGAATTGATGTGCCTGGATTGTAAGTCTGGTTTTCCGTTTTGCTGTGCATTTACCAGCGGCAAACAAAAAACAGACAGAAAAAAGGGCAATATTTTTTTTATGAGTAGTGGTTTAATCATTTGGTTTGGTTTTTCTCATTTTTTAGCATCTCAATTTCTTTTCGCAGTTCTTCCATGCGCAACTCGCGTTCGATGGTAGCATCCTGAAATTGCTCCAAATCTTTTATGCGTTCATTCAATTCATTTGTTTTTTCAAGAATTTTTAATTCCAGGTCAACTTTCAATTTGCGAAGTTCGTCTTCGGCTTGTTTTCGTTGGGTAATGTCAAGAAAAGTAGAATAAACCTGATACGGTTTATCACTTCCTTTTTTGAATTGGGGAATTGAATTAACAAGAATCCAGACATATCCGTTCAGTTTTGGATTGAATATTCCCTGTACAAAATTCTCAACTGTTTTTTTGGTTTGCAGGGCAATCATCGCCGGATGCTTTTCTCCGGGAAGTTCATTTTTATTCTGGTCAACTGCTTTCCATCGCGGATCTATGGAAGTCCTTCCTTTCATCTGTTCCAGGCTCAGGCCGAGAATCCGTTCGGCAGCAGGATTTGCATCAATAATTTCACCTGCAACATTCTGATATACCACACCCTGAATCATAGTTTCAAAAAGGTTTCGAAATTTTTTTTCGTTTTTTTGAAGCGCCTCTTCTGATTCTTTGATGGTTCTGTTTTTTTCATCGATTGTTTCTCCCAAATGTTTCGAAATTATAGTTGTAATAATGATGGCAATGATAACAACCAAAATCATTATTGCAGCAGATATAATTGCCGGATTCAGGGTTAACCGATGAGAGGAAGGAATAATAATTGCCCCTCCAAACAAAGCTGATAATGCTGCAAGCGGAAGAATAAAACGCAGAATATAGCCTCGCGTGGAATTATCGGTGAGGGTACGAAACGGAAATGTATTTTTTTGAATTGTGATAACGGAATTGGAAAGAAATATAAATCCGATTGCGGTTGTCAGTGCCATCGGAATTGTCTGGTTGGCCTCGTAAAGCAACGGATTTCCATATAAATAGGCCAGGCAAAAAATGAAACTTACTATTAATACTAAAAGGCCAAATATACTTATCAGGTATTCCAACGTTTTTTCCCGGTTTGGAAACTTCTCTTTTAAAATGAGCAAAAAAACAGCAATTCCGGAAAAGAAAAACAGGGTACCTGTGATTGGTGACATCCTGCCAACAGGAAATCCGTCTATTGTGTCGGTTACCGGAATAAGCGATTCTTCAAAGTTGAGGTCTCTCCCGGTAAAAAATCCCACAACCTCCAGCAAACCAAAAAGCAGCACCAAAAAAGAAAACAGCAAAAACAGGGTTTGTTTTACACCCGATGTTTTGCCTGCATTTATAATCGCCAGTACAGAACCAATTAAAATGAAACTAACGGCTGTACCCGGCGCCATTGGAATGTAAGTTTCTTTCAGACTTCCAAGAAGCCTCCATCCGGGCAAATACCCCAAGAGGCCAAGCACTGCAACTAAAATGGCGCAAACAGCACTAATAAAAGAAACCGTTCTCAATTTAATGTTCATTTTAAATCCCTCACAATAAAATGTCGTTTAGTTAGTAAATATTGTAATTCGATTTTTTTGACGTTGTCAGGAGCTACGCACGCTGACAAGTCTGCGGTGCCTAACCTGTCAACGTCTATAGACTTGACAGCGTTAACTAAACGACTTTACCTCATAATATTTTAATTTTTTATGAATTTACACTTTTCAACTTTTCAATATCATCTCTTAACTCTTTAATCCTGAATTCCCTTTCGATGGTTGCTTCCTGGAACCGCTCCAGTTCGGCAATGCGCTGCCGGAGTTCCTGTGTTTTTTCCTCCACTTCCACTTCCAGGTTTTCTTTAAGTATGCGCAATTCTCTTTCTGCTTTTATACGTGCAGTAATATCATGAATCATGGATAACATCAAATCTTTGCCAGAATGCCTGATGATTTCTGCCGACCAAAGTGCAAGAATAGTCTCTCCGCTTTTTGTGTTGAATTCGATATATTCATTTTTAAAGAAACCATTTTTATGGATAAGTTGAATAACCCGATCGCGTTCTGAAGGGTTGTGCCATATACCCACTTCTTTTGAGGTTTTTCCAATTTGTTCTTCTCTGGAATACCCAAGCATTTTAATCCATCGGTCATTTACATCGATGAAAAGCCCTGTTTCAATTTCTGAAATGACCAGTGGCGCCGGGCTTGCCTGAAAGGCAATGGAAAAGCGTTCTTCACTTTCACGAAGAACCGCCTCATCTTGTTTGCTTTTGGTAATGTCTCTTGCAACGGCAAACATCACTTTTTCTTCGGGGTAGGGAAATGCGTTCCACGATAACCACCGGTATGTTCCGTCTTTGCACCGGTATCGGTTTTCAAACCGGTAGGCTGTTCTGCCGTCAACAATTTCTGCTTTTATATTGTTTGTGGCTTCTAAGTCATCCGGGTGCACAAAATCATTCCAGGGTTCGGAAAGCAGTTCTTCAGTGCTCCACCCGAGTGTCCGTTCCCAGGATGGATTCAACGTTTTAAAATAACCGTCGAATCCGGAAACCGACATCATGTCAACCGAATGTTCAAAAATACGGCCGCTGTTTTTTAGTTTTTTCTCCGCCTGTTTCCGTTCCGTTATGTCGCGAATAATCATGCTGGTTCGGAGTTCTCCTTTGCTGTTTTTAAACACCGAAGTTGTGATATCAGCCGGAAATAAAGTGCCGTCTTTTCTGAAAAGGGTAAGTTCACCGGCAGCATAACCTTTAAGTTTGCGTTCCTCCAAAATTTTGGGCAGATCGGGATCGTTCGGATTTACAATACCTTTTCTGCCGGCTCTGTGAATTTCCTCTTCCGTCATCTGAAACATATGGCAGGCCGCCTTGTTGGCATTTAATATGGAACCATCAGGGCTTGTAATCAGAATGGCATCGAGGCTGTTTTCCATCACCAGCCGAAACCGTTCTTCGCTTTCTTTCAGCTCCTTTTCGTATTTTTTACGCTTTTCAATTTCTTCAGTCAGGTCTTCAATCAGGTTCAGCGAAGCTTTCCTTGCTTTTTGAAGTTCTTCAATAGTTTCTTTTAGCTCCTGCTCGGCCTTTACCCTGTCAGTTATCACTTCGGTATAAACAATAATTCCGCCTATTTCTCCGGCTGAGTTGCACCACGGCCGGCATTCCCAGCGTGTCCATTCCACGGTTCCATCATCGCGGGGATAAGAATCAAGGTCGGCACCCAATACCTCGCCCTTTAACACCCGCTGGTGCACATCACGCCATTTTTGCGGCAAATCAGGAAAAACATCGTAATGATGTCTGCCAATTACATCTTCTTCTTTTACTTTGTATTGTTCAAGGTAACTCTGACTTACATAAATATATCTCAAATTTTTATCGTGAACAGCTACACCACTGTTGGTGTTTTCGATAATGTAACTCATTAATTTATGGGAATGGCTCAGCTTTTCTTCTGTTTTTTTGCGATCCGTAATATCGCGAACAAAAACCAGAGCACCGTTTTTTCCTTCATAAAATATTGGTACTCCAGCCGTTTCACCCCAAATCTCACTTCCGTCCATTCGAATAAATTTTTGCTGAAAGAGTTGGTTTACCTGAATTTTTTTTTCATTTAAATCGTGAATCCGCTGCCTGATTTTTTCATGATTATCCGGATGGAAACGCTCCATCACCGGTTTGCCCAGAAGTTCATTTGCTGATATAATTCCGAATAAACGGCAGGCGGCAGGGTTCAGATAGGCAAATTTCATATCTGTCTGAATAAAAATCGGATCGGGGGCGCCTTCAACTATTACGCGGAATCTTTTTTCATTTTCTTTTAGTTGTTGCTGAACATTGTACTCTTCGGTAACATCCCTGAAAACCAGCACAACGCCAATTACGTTACCATCATCATTTTTAATGGGTGCTGCCGAATCGGAAATCTGAAACTCTTTTTCATTTTTCGAAATAAGTTTGGTGTGGTTGGCCAGCCCAACCAACCCGCCGGTTTTCAGCACTTTGGCTACCGGGTTTTCCACTTCCTCACCCGAAAAAGTATTAACAATGCGGAAGACTTCTTTAAGTGGTTTTCCTTTAATATCCGACAGTTGCCAGCCGGTAAGCGATTCGGCAACGGAGTTCATCCGGGTAATGCAGCCTTCGGTGTCGGTAGCAATAACGGCATCTCCAATTGAATCGAGGGTAACACGAAAGTGTTCTTCACTTTTAACCAGCTTGTCGATGGTTTTTTTGTGCCGCATAAAAGAATCGACCCGTGCAACCAGTTCCCGGTTTTGAATGGGTTTCAACAGGTAATCGTCGGCGCCGGTTTCCAATCCTAACGAACGGTCATCTGACGAAATGAGTTTTGACGAAATCAGCACCACGAAACAGTGTTGGGTTTCCGGCTGCTTTTTTAAGGTTTTCAGTACATCAATGCCAGAAATATCAGGAAGAATAACATCGAGAAGGACGAGTTGCGGCCGGTGTTTTTTGGCCATTTCAATAGCATCTGTGCCATTTTGGGCAGTAAATACCTGGTATCCTGCATTTAATAGCAGCTTTTTATAAATAAGCAACAGATGTTCTTCGTCGTCAACAATCAGTATTTTAAAATTATTTCTCATTATTCATTTTTAAAGGCAATTCAAAATAAAACCGCGAACCTTTGCCCTCTGTACTTTCTACATTTATTTTTCCGCTATGCCCTTCCACTATCTTTTTTACAATGGTTAACCCCAGTCCGGTACTTTTTTCGCCGGCTGTGCCTTTGCTGGAAGCAACGCTGAAAGGCTGAAAAATAGCTTCAAGCTGATTGGCCTTAATACCAACGCCGTTGTCCACCACTTCAGTTATAACAGAATTCTCATTTTTAACAATGTTCATTTCGACCTCACTCCCCTGATATGAAAATTTTAAGGCATTGGTTAACAAATTATTGAACACCTGTTCTATTTTTTGCTTATCGATCAGGAGCATTACCGGTTTTTTGTTAAAGCTGAGCTTTATGGTAATACCTTTTTTTGAAGCGAGGGTGTTGTTAAGCTGGACATTTTTTTCAGCCAGTTCAATTAAATCGGTTTGTTCGAGGTTAAGGTTCAGTTTTCCCGATTCAATTTTCGAGATATCCAGTAAATCTTCAATCATTTTCAGTAAAAACTCAGCAGTATTATTGATAATGTTTAGAAATTTACGGTGTTCGTCCGAAAGAATATCTTGTGTTTCTTCTTCCAGAAAATCGGCAAACGACATGATAATGCCCAACGGATTTCGAATATCGTGGGCTGCCATTCCCAAAAACTGGTTTTTGAGTTCGTTAAGTCGCGCCAGTTCGGCATTTTTTTTCGATAATTCGCGTTGCAGGTTAATCAGTTCATTATTCAAATGGCTTAGTTCATCCAGCAGGCGGTTATCGTTTCCTGACTGGTTTTCCTGCAAACTATAGTTATTTTTCACCAGCGAACGAATATAGTTTGCCTGTTCGTTATTAATTTGCTGTAATTGATTAATAAAATTCAATGATGTGGAGGGAGTTACTGCCCCGATCACCCAAACTTTTTGATCGACAAAAAATCCGGTAAAATAAAGGGGAAAAACATCATTCCTTCCTTTTGCGGTTAAAGAATAATCAAAAACAACGCTGTTTTTCTTTACGGAAAGAATAAAATCAAGTGCCTTTGCAACTAATTCTTTACTGAAAAAAGAGGAAAAAGTTTTGCCTGAAGTATTTTTATCTGAAATCTCAAAATCATCACGGATAACTTTTTCAATAACACCGTTTTCGTCGCATAAAAGTACAAGGCCGAGTAGTATTTTGCTATTCTTCATATTATTTATCTTACTAATTGTGTAGCAACCTGTACCGCTTTTTCTGCATTGGGTGCATATCCGTCGGCCCCAAAATCGCCCCACTTGTCTTTATCGTAATTTAATGCATTTCCACCTATCAGGATTTTTACATCTTTCCCGGTTGAGCTGTTTCTTAACTGCTGGATGGTTTCCCGAAGAAGCGAACGGTGGTATGGCATGGCAGCCGAAAGTCCGACCACATTTGCCTCGTTTTCTTCCACGGCCTTCAAAATACTTGATGCAGGTGAATTGGCGCCGAGGTAGTACGTGTCCCATCCTTCCATCTCGAAAAAATCAGTCACCATACGAATGCCTATTTCGTGCAATTCGCCACCCACACAGGCAGCAACAAGGGTTTGGTGCACCCTTTTAGTAGAGAAAATGTGAGGATAAAGTTGCGCCATAATGGATTGTGTGGCAGCAGAACAAAAATGCTCGGTGGCCACGCTAATCTGGTTACTAAGCCACAACCGCCCGATTTCATACTGCGAGTTCTGAAAAACATCGAGATAAATTCTTTTTACAGGTACGTTGTTATTTACAGCGTCCATTACTATTTTTGACGCAGTGCGACGGTCTCCTTTAAGCAGGGCATCTATATATTGGCGGGCAATTTTACCGGTTTCGCTGTCCGGATCAATAAAACTTGGAATTTCATCCAAATCATTCTGCATTGTTGCCAACCCCGCTTCAATAGACGGTTTAAAAAGTGGATGGAATTTTACAGGCAGCATTTCCTGCAACACCGTCCGGGTGCATTCAAGGGTAACAATCATTACCTCGTCAGGAAAATTCAATCCCCTGAAAAGCCGCTTTACCCAGGCAACATATTCGCTGAATACTTCAGGAGTACCGGCAATTACAGCTTCGGTGAGAAAAGGAAGATGGTAGCCCGCATCGCGAACACTGAGCCTTCTGCCGGTCGAGCCATAAGGTTTCCAGAATTCAGGCTGCCTGGAATACTGCAGCTCCACAATTTTTTCGGCAATGGCGCCCTGCCTTTGAATTACCTCATCCTCAAACTGCTTTGCTAAGTTTTCCATGCGTATGATTTTTAAATTTGCATAAAGCTAATTGTTTTTTAGCTCATTTCTGTTATTTTTCTGATAATAAATGTTTTATCCTTTCGCTAAACAGTGCAGAAATATTTCCTGCCCAAAACCTGCCGGATTGTGTTAATTGGTAAAATTCGTTTTTTTCTGTTACCAAATCCTGGTTAATCAGCGAGTTGAGTACCTCGTCGAACTTTCCGGAAATGGGTTCATAATCTGTTTTATTTAAGCGCAGGCCTTCGCTTAAACCATAGATTTTCCTGAGGCCTAAAAAACGCTCATCAATATTCATCGTAATCATTTGAGATTCTGGCAAGTCTGTACCGTTTTTTATAAACTCTTCGGCAGTGCTGTTTTGAAGGTACATGTAATTTTGAATCCGGCCACCGGAACCTGCGCCAAAAGCCAGCAAATCGGCATTTTGCCCGTGAGAAGAAACATATATTGCATTTCCGTTGACAGAATGGCCGTACTGAACGGGTGTAAATCTTTGCCAGCCTTCCAAACGTGGAATAAAGTTATCGGCTTCAATAAAATACTTGTATTCAAGTTCCGGGTTTGCGTGTGTTTTTGTATTGCTGCTTCCGGGTTTGGCAATTAAGGGGTAAACACTGCATCCGGTTATTGGCGCTTCTGCCAAAAGTTGCAAATCGTTCCGCCAGGTTTCCATGGTTTGGCCTTCGAGCATGTAAATTAAATCGATGGTAATATTGCTGAATCCGCTTTGTTTTATGGTATTCAGCGCCTCCAGTATTTTTTCGGTATTTGCCGCCCGGCCCAGTTTTTTTCTGATTTCGGTGTTGAAACTCTGAACGCCCAGACTTATTCGGTTTACACCGGCTTCTTTCATTTCGGAGCAATACTCAGGGGTAATTTCCGAAATGGTTGATTCTACTGTTATTTCGCAATCGGGTGTGAGCGGGTAATGTTTTTTAATGGAACGAACAATTGCTGTGAGTTGCTCAGCAGGCAGAAATGTTGGTGTGCCGCCGCCAAAAAAAACAGCTTTTAAAGGCGCTGATTTTGCCCAAACCGTGGAAGAAACACTTTGAATTTGTTTTAACAACGTTTCGCAATATGCTTTCACTGTTTCTCCGTTTTCCGGTATTTGTTTGCTGTAAATGCAAAACGGACAGATGTGCTTGCAAAAAGGTATGTGCAAGTAAATTACGCGGTCAGAAGATGCTGCTTCCTGCTGAAACAATGTTGCCCACAGGTTTGATGTTTTATCTCCCTGCACGGGACGGAACGGGAGAATTCGCCGTGCCATTGCAGCACTTCTAATCCGTTCATGAAATGGAGGGTTTCCGGGCTTGTTTTTGTCCTGGTTAATGGCTGATTCCATAAAAAATAATTTTATAAACCCGTTAAGGCTTAAGGTACAAAAAGCGTAAAATCCTGGCTAAAAATAGGAAAGAAAAGGAGAAAAGCAAAAAATAGGGTTTTCAGTAATGGCAGTGGCTTTGTTCGGAGCGAGTCCCCTTTAATTGTAATTTATGCCATAAAAATAAATTGACGCCAATTAAAGCCACGTAGTGATTCCATCGGAAGGGGAACTCAAGGGGGATTGAGAACTAATTTTAAAATCCTGAATCCCCCTGAAATCCCCCTTTGGTATAAAAAATTCGTTTTTCAAGTGAAATATCTCAACCAAAGCCCCGTGAGGGATTCCTTCGGAAGGGGACTCTCTCCGATGACCATCGAACTGCATATAACTGAACTGCAAATAAATACGTTTTTTGTTAGATAATAGCTCAACTATTTTCCACGCCCACATCATCCACCACCTGCATTAGCCGGTGGGTTTCGGTAAGAGCGACGATTATTTTCTGGTAGTGCAGAATGTCTTCGAAACTGAGGGTACGGCTGTGGCGGTCTTTGAGCCATTTTTGTGCGGGCTGGTAACCGCCAATAAAAAATTCCCAGGCAATTTGCGGTACACCGTCAAAAAACTGGGTGTCGTTTATCCAAACGCGGCCAGTGATATTTTCGGCGTCGGTTGCTTCCCAGCCAATACTTTTTGTGGTCATTTTGCGGGAAACAGTGTTGTCGCCGTCGATGGGATAACTGGTGATGAATTCATTTACTTTGGGCGATTCCAGCAGATGGATTTCGCGCAGTTGGCTGCCCAGTTCCACCAGTTGCCAGAACTTTTCAGAATTGGCAGGGTAGTGCACACGCGGAAAATCAATTTTCAGAAACTCTTTTTGCCTGGCACGGTAAGCGGGTGAGTGTAAAATCGCATACAAATAATTCAGGATATCGTTGGTCGAAAAGGAAATCTTGTAGTCGTTACGTACTTCAGTATTGTTGATATAACAAACCTGTCCCACCAGCTTTTTTTCAGGTACATAGGCTAAACCAATTTTTTTAGCCATCCGGTTAACAAATTCCAAATTAAGGGTGAAATCAATATTTTCAATGATTTTCAAAACGCATTTTCGGTTTTAAACGAATGGGCAATTTAGCAAAATATTTGGTTGGGTTGAAAGTCAGAATTTCAGAAACGGGTGTACGACAAATTCCATATTTTGCAGTAGAATTCAACGCATATATTCTCTTTACACCGGCGCTTTAGCCCGGTGGTTATCTTTTTCAACAAATTTCTCGGCTTTAGCCTTTAACTCCTTTAACGGCTGAAGCCTTTTGGATTCGGGCTTTTTCGGTTCACCGGGCTAAAGCGCCGGTGTAAAAATTGTTTGTTCGATGGTTTATCGTGGAATTTGTCGTACACCCTCGGAAACTGTTTTAATGTTTTTCTGAAATTCTTTTTTCAGTTCATTTTGAATGTTATTTTTACTTTCAAATCAGAAAAAATTGGTTCAAATGAAAACTAAACCGGTAATTATTATTCTTTTGGCAACTTTTCCCGTTTTCTTTTCCAACTGTAGCGGATTGGGAAAAGACAGTATTTTTACCAATAAATCCCGTCAGGAAATCCTTTTCGACTTCGACTGGCGATTTCACTGGGGAAATGCAGAAAATGCGCAATTGGTTGAATATGACGATTCGGAATGGCGTTCAGTGGATTTACCACACGACTGGAGTATAGAAGACATTCCCGGAACAGACTCACCGTTGATTTCCACTGCCGTTGGCGGAATAAATACCGGATATTATCTTGGAGGAACCAGTTGGTACCGTAAAACGTTTTCCGTTCCGGCCAAACTGAAAGGGAAAAAGGTTAGCATTATGTTTGAAGGCGTTTATATGAACAGCGATGTCTGGCTGAACGGCGTTCACCTTGGAAATCATCCTTACGGCTATACAGCATTTGAGTTCGATTTAACCGGTTTGATAAAATTTGGTGAAGAAAATGTGCTGGCAGTTCAGGTAAAAAACGAAGGGCGCAACAGCCGCTGGTATTCCGGTTCAGGCATTTACCGCCACGTTTGGCTTTATGTTACCGAGCCTGTTCATATAAAAACCTGGGGTGTGGGAATATCCACGCCGGAAATTTCTGCTGAAAACGCGACGGTAAAAATTACGACAGATATTTTCAATCAAAGTGAAATAAATCAAACTGTTCAGATAAGCGGAACTGTTTTTAATCCGTCAGGGGAAAAAGTTGCCGGATTTAACAGCGACGTTGAAATTGGATCAGGTATTGAAATTTCAGATGTTCAGTTGGTACAGATAGAATCACCGGAATTATGGTCACCCGAAACACCGGAGTTATATAAAACGGTAATCGAATTAAAAAACAAAAAGGGTAAAACCGTTGATAAAAAAGTGGAACATTTTGGAATCCGAACCATCGAATTCAGCGTTGAAAACGGTTTTTTGCTGAATGGAAAACCGGTTTTGCTGAAAGGCGCCTGTGTGCACCACGACAACGGGCCTTTGGGCGCTGCGGCTTACGACCGGGCTGAAGAGCGCCGTGTGGAACTGCTCAAAGTCAGTGGTTTTAATGCTATCCGGTGTGCACACAATCCGCCCTCGGTGGCTTTTCTCGATGCCTGCGACCGGCTGGGAATGCTGGTTATTGATGAAGCTTTTGACATGTGGCGGCGGCCAAAAAATCCGCAGGATTACAGTAATTATTTTGACGAATGGTGGCAAACAGATATAAAAGCAATGGTTCTTCGCGACCGGAATCACCCGTCAATCATTATGTGGAGCACTGGCAATGAAATTCCGGAACGGGGAGAACCGGAAGGGGCAGAAACATCAGAGATGCTTGCGGATTTTATAAAAAAACTTGACCCAACACGACCGGTAACTGCCGCAGTAAACGGTTTAAATCCCGATAAAGACCCTTATTTTGCCACGCTCGATATTTCGGGTTACAATTATTCCTTTGGCGGCGACCACGGGAAAAAAAGCATTTTTGAAATAGACCACGAACGGGTTCCTGACCGGATTATGTATTGTGCAGAATCCTATCCGCTGGAAGCTTTTGGCGCCTGGATGGATGTCGTAAATCACACGTATGTTTTGGGCGATTTTGTGTGGACCGGATTTGATTATCTGGGCGAATCCAGTATTGGCTGGCGAGGCTATCCGCACGATGAAAGTTTTTATCCCTGGAACCATGCTTTTTGCGGCGACATTGACATTTGCGGATATAAACGCCCGCAGTCGTTTTACCGCGATGTGCTTTGGGAAGTGGGCGATCAGCTTTCCATTTTTGTAAAACCTCCAACTTCTTCATTTCCTGAAAAAGAAAACCGGGCAAGCTGGAGCAAATGGCACTGGCACGACCATGTGGCCGACTGGAACTGGGAAGGTTATGAAAATCAAAATTTTGAAGTGAATGTTTATTCCGGCCACGAAAAAGTGGAACTTTTACTGAATGGCGAATCGCTGGGAATGAAAGAAACCAATGTTGACAATGAGTTTACAGCAGTGTGGGAAGTGCCTTACCAACCCGGTGAATTGAAAGCTGTGGCAATGGCTGGTGAAAACGTAACTGCTGAACATGTTTTAAAATCGGCTGGTGCACCGGCCAAAATTCAGCTCACTGCAGACCGGACTAAACTTTCGGCCAACGGTCAGGATTTAAGTTATGTTACTTTTGAATTGCTGGATGAAAACGGGTTCAGAAACCCAAAAGCAGAAAATCTGGTTCAGTTTGAAATCGGTGGGCCCGGTGAAATAGTGGCAGTGGCCAGTTCAAATCCTATGAGTACGGAAAGTTTCCGGCAACCGCAGCGAAAAGCCTGGCAGGGCAGGGGACTGGTCATATTGAAATCAGTGAAGGAAGGTGGCGAAATCAACCTTCTGGTAAAGTCGGACGGACTGGAAACGGCTGAAATAAAATTAAGTTCTGAATAACCTGCTATTTTTATTTTTTCATCAAACCTACTATATAACAAAAGCAGAAAGCGACGGCGTCGCGATAATATTTGCAGAACAAATGCTGTTGATTTTATTACCCGATTAATTCCTTTTTTACATCAGAAAACTAAGCAGAATACCGGCTGCCACTGCCGAACCGATAACCCCCGAAACATTGGGCGCCATGGCGTGCATCAGCAGGTGGTTGGTCGGGTCTTCCTTCAGTCCCATGTGTTGTACAACCCGTGCACTGTCGGGCACAGCCGAAACTCCGCAGGCGCCAATCATCGGATTAATTTTGTTGTTCTTTTTCATGAACAGGTTCATCAGTTTTGCCCCGGCAACTCCGCCGGCGGTGGCAATAACAAACGAAGCGGCTCCCAGTCCGAATATTTTTACAGATGACGGAACCAGAAACACATCAGCCTGTGTGGATGCACCAACCGTAATTCCGAGCAGGATGGTAATGGTATCAATCAGCGCATTGCTTGCGGTATTGGCCAACCGTTTGGTTACACCCGATTCTTTCAGCAGGTTTCCGAAAAACAACATTCCCAGCAGTGGCAGTGCCGATGGTGCAATATATGCCGTTAAAAGCAGGCCCACTATGGGGAACAACACTTTTTCGAGCTTGGAGACCGCACGCGGTGGTTTCATTTTTATTCTTCTCTCCCGTTTTGAAGTAAGAAGTTTGATAACAGGAGGCTGGATAACGGGAACCAGTGCCATATACGAATAGGCTGCAATGGCAATGGGACCGATGAGGTTTTTAACCACTTCGCCGTTGGCCATCACATTCATCCCGTTGGCCAGTTTTGATGAAATAAAAATAGCTGTCGGCCCGTCGGCGCCACCAATAATACCGATTGCACCGGCTTCTGGCGGAGCAAATCCCAGCCAGATAGCGCCAAGAAAAGTAAGAAAAATACCTATTTGGGCAGCCGCTCCCAGCAGCATAAGTTTCGGATTGGAAATCAGCGACGAGAAGTCGGTCATGGCGCCAATTCCCAGAAAAATCAGTGGCGGATACCATCCCTGTACCACCCCCTGATACAGAATATTCATTACCGAGCCAGGCTCGTAAATACCAAGTTTCAGATTAAAATCAACCGCCTGAAACATCGGAATGTTCCCTATCAGGATGCCAAAACCGATTGGAATAAGCAAAAGCGGTTCAAATTCGTAGCGAATACCTAGATAAATGAAAATCAGACCGATTACCATCATTACCAGGTGCTTCCACGAAACATTGGCGAACCCCGAAAATTCGTAAAAATTAAGCAGGCCCGAAACTGCGCCGCTGTATTTTTTATATTCAAAACCGTCGCCCGCTATTGTGCCGTCACCCGAAATATAAAGCACACGCTGAGGGAGCCTTACCGTTTTCTGCACGGTTACATAGTCGGTTGAAGAAGTATTGGGATCCATGTTTTTCCGCAGTTGCGTAACATTTACCGGGTTAAAATCGAGAATAATTTTATCTCCCGAAACACGGAACCGTCCGTTATATCTTTGTTTGGCCGAATCGAGGGTAAACGTATTATTTGATTCAAAGCTGAACGTTTTAAACCGTTTTACTGTTTCTGGTTCTTCGCCTGGAACAACATCTTCCGGATTGTAGGTAGGCACCGGAACATACCCGTCGCTTTTGTTTACCCACTTTCCGCTGATAATTTTTTCGCTGACACCCTTTTCGTTACCCTGAGCGACAAACGATGAAAAAATGGCCGCGAAAAGGAATAAAGTCTGGATTATTTTTCTCATTTTTTTAAATCTTACCGGTTAACCAATTTCAATGAGAACGTCATCCTGCTGAACGGCATCACCCACATTTACTTTAATTGATAAAACCTCGCCACCTTTGGTTGTTTGTATCTGGTTTTCCATTTTCATGGCCTCCATTACCAGAAGATTCATACCTTCGGTTACCATGTCGCCAACCGAAATGTTCAGTTTTAAAATGGTTCCAGGAAGCGGTGCGGTGACTTCATGTTTACCGGTGGTTTCTTTCTTTTTAATCTGTCCTTCTCCGGGAAGTTTTTCAATCGGTTTCCGAACCAGGCGCGGCGTTTTTGTGGTTTTAATTTCGTTGTGTACAACTACCTCGTAGCGGGTACCGTTCACATCAACTTCGGCAATATTGTCTTCCAAATCTTTTATGTGGACATCGTAATTGTTTCCACTAATTGTAAATTTATATTTCTTCATCGGTATGCAATTTTAATTTTTAGGCCAGTTTTGGGTAACACTGTAAATTTTTGAACTCCAGGGCGAATAAGCTTTTCGTACCTGTTTAATCGTAACAACATTGCTTTCTTCGTCGTGCAGTTCGTTAAAATACAAATGCAGTGCAAGGCTGATAGCTGCTGTAACGTTCCCTTCAATTGGCAAATCTGCTTCCGACTTTGATTTTTCAGATTGTATGGCACCGTTTTTCTTTTTGAACTTCATATTAATTATTTTGGGAAGCCGGGAAAAAACGATAAAAAGCAGCGTTAAAGAAGCCAACACAATTCCAAATCCAACAATAGCTACAGTAATGCCAAAATCAAACGGATTGATCAAAAGTGAAAACAAAAGGTTCATGGCATTTTATTTTAGAGTGGAATATTTGAATGTTTTTTGGGCGGATTTACCAGTTTTTTTGTAGCCAGGCTCTGTAACCCGCGAATAACCCGGAATCGTGTATTTCGTGGTTCAATAATATCGTCGATGTATCCCAGAGCAGCAGCCTGGTACGGATTGGCAAATTTTTCCCTGTACTCTTCTTCGTGGTCGGCAATAAATTTGGCCCGTTCTTCCGGGTTTTCAATTTCAGCAAGTTTTTTACCATGAAGCACTTCCACAGCTCCCGACGCTCCCATAACGGCAATTTCGGCAGTTGGCCAGGCATAATTCAAATCGCCCCTTAATTGTTTGCACGACATAACATCGTGTGCGCCGCCATACGATTTTCGCAGGGTAACGGTAATTTTCGGAACGGTTGCCTCGCCATAAGCGAACATCAGTTTGGCGCCGTGTGTAATAATGCCTCCGTATTCCTGCCTGCTTCCGGGAAGAAACCCTGGCACATCAACAAGGGTGAGAATCGGAATGTTAAATGCGTCGCAAAATCTTACAAAACGGGCTGCTTTTCGCGAAGCCTCAATGTCGAGCACACCGGCCAGGTAATTGGGCTGGTTGGCTACAATTCCAACCGGATGTCCATCGAATTTGGCAAAACCCACCACAATATTTTTAGCATAGTTCCGGTGAATTTCAAGAAATTCAGAATAGTCAACTATTGAAGTGATTACGTCGGTTACATCGTAAGGCTGGTTCGGGTTTTCGGGAATAATTTCGTTCAGGAAATCTTCCATCCGGTCTATTGGATCGGAGTTTTCGGTTACAATTGGATCTTCGAGGTTGTTCTGCGGCAAAAAGGTAAGCAATTTGCGGATTAGCATCAATCCTTCTTTTTCGTCTTCAACCAGAAAGTGGGAAACACCCGATTTGGAAGCATGAATTTTTCCGCCACCCAGGTCTTCAGTTGAAATATCTTCGCCGGTAACCGTTTTCACCACTTTTGGGCCGGTAACGAACATGTAGGAGTTCTGTTCGGTCATCATAATAAAGTCGGTGAGGGCAGGCGAGTAAACAGCTCCGCCGGCACACGGTCCGAAAATAGCCGAGATTTGCGGTATAACACCAGATGCAAGAATATTCCGTTCAAAAATTTCGGCGTAACCGGCCAGCGAAGTCACGCCTTCCTGAATACGGGCGCCGCCCGAATCGTTGATACCAATAAGCGGGGCGCCGGCTTTCATGGCCATGTCCATCACTTTGCAGATTTTCTGGGCAAATGTTTCGGAAAGCGAACCGCCAAAAACGGTAAAATCCTGGGAAAACACGTAAACCACGCGTCCGTCAATGGTGCCGTGACCGGTTATAACACCGTCGCCAAGGAACTTTTTCTTTTCCATGCCGAAGTTGGTGCACCGGTGTGTTACAAACATATCAAACTCTTCAAAGCTACCTTCGTCTAGCAACAGTTCAATGCGTTCGCGGGCAGTAAACTTGCCTTTACGGTGCTGAGCCTCTATCCGGTTTAATCCTCCGCCAAGTTTGGCTTCAGCCCGTAATTCAATTAATTTTTTTATTTTATCCTGGGTACTCATTATAAAATCGGGTTAAGGTGATTTTTCTTATTTGCTGCAGATTTCTGTAAGAACTCCCAGTGTAGATTTGGGATGTAAAAATCCGATATTCAAGCCTTCAGCGCCTTTGCGTCCTTTCTGGTCAATGAGGCGAACACCATTGTTTTCCAGTTCTTCAAGTGACTGGTCAACATTGTCAACAGCGTAGGCAATATGGTGCATGCCTGGGCCTTTCTTTTCAATAAACTTCCCAATCGGCCCTTCCGGGTCGGTGGATTCCAGCAATTCAATTTTGGTTTGTCCCACCATAAAAAAGGCGGTTTTAACTTTCTGATCTTTTACTTCTTCCACAGCATAGCATTTTAGTCCCAGCATGTTTTCGTAAAAAGGAATAGCCTCTTCCAGACTGTTCACTGCAATACCAATGTGTTCAATATGTGAAATCTTCATGGCTGTTATTTTTTGTTAATGGTTGTTTTCGTCCCAAATAAAATGAAAGTGAGGTCCAAATCGTTCAAAAGCAGCTTTGTCGAGCTCTTCCTGATGATCGGGATGTGCGATGGAGATAATCAGTTTGGCGCGGTCCTGCAATGTTCTGCCGTAAAGGTTTACCGCACCAAATTCAGTAACCAGCCAGTGAATGTTGGCGCGTGTACTTACCACGCCGGCGCCGGGTGTAAGAATAGGCGCAATTTTGCTGATGCCTTTATTGGTTACCGAAGGCATGGCGATAATCGGTTTTCCACCGTCACTGAGCGATGCTCCGCGCAAAAAGTCGATTTGGCCGCCAACACCCGAATAAAATTTGGTTCCGATAGAATCGGCGCAAACCTGTCCGGTAATGTCAACCTGAAGCGCTGAGTTAATGGCAGTTACTTTCGGGTTTTTGGCAATCACATTCACCCGGTTGGTATAGCGTACATCAAGCATGGCAACCCCTGGATTATCATCAATAAATTCGTACAGTTTTTTTGAACCCATCAGGAAAGTGGCAACCAGCTTGCCTTTGTCAATTTTTTTGTTTTTCCCGTTTACCACCCCTTTGTCAACAAGTGGCAGAATACCGTCGGCAAACATTTCGGAGTGCACGCCAAGGTCTTTGTGGTTTCCGAGCATAGTTAACACGGCATTTGGAATAGCGCCAATACCCATTTGCAGGGTGGCGCCGTCTTCAACCAGTTCGGCCACATAGCGTCCTATTTTACGGTCGGTATCGCTGATTGGACCGGGTTCGGCCGTAATTAACTCGCTGTCGTCTTCCACAAACAGGTCAATTTCATTTGTATGAATCATGGCGTCGCCAAATGCACGCGGTACGTTCGGGTTTACAATGGCAATAACCGTATCGGCTTTTTCAACGGCGGCCAGGGTGGCATCAACCGAAGTTCCAAGCGATGCATATCCAAATTTATCGGGTACCGAAATCTGAACCATCGCTACGTTTACCTTCAGGTATCCTTCGCGAATGAGCCGCTGGGTTTCCTGCAGAAATACCGGGATATAATCGGCATAACCGGCCTGGGTTTGTTTTCGTACGTTGTGCCCCACAAAAAAGGATTCCAACTGAAAAATTCCCTCAAACTCCTGATTGGCATAAGGAGCATCCCCTTCGGTGTGAATATGCTGGATGCGTACATTTCTGAACTCTTTATTCCGGCCCCGTTCGCACATGGCCTGAATAAGCGGGTGTGGCGTTACGGCTACACTGTGAAGGTGAACACGGTCGTTGGATTTAATAACTTTTACTGCTTCTTTTGCACTGATAAACTTAATATTTTTCATCTTTTACAATTAAATGGCTTCGTCGGAATCCGATAAAAATGGACCATGATTGATTAGACGAGGTAAAACGAAAACTGTTTTTCATGGCGTATTTTATGTTTTTCCGGTTAAATAATCGGGTATTCAATTTCAGGCCGCAAATATAAAAAAACTATAGGCCATAAAAACTTTCGAATATCATTATTGGATGTTCAAAAGGTTTTGTAAAGTATTTGTTAAAAAAGATTTGTTTCAATGTTAAACTCATGGGAAAAAGTCATAATCCAATATTTATAAAAGCCGATTTAATCAGATTTAACAGTGAAATGGGTTTTTCAAAAAGGGTGTGTTAAGAAAGCTTCATTTTTGAACCTTTCTTTTTTATATCTGTTCAAATTTTCATAATTTTATCCAAAATTAAAACCTACACATCATGTTAAAGGAAAAAGTATTAAAAGCTTTAAATGAACAGATTAATGCAGAGCAATATTCAGCCCTGCTTTATTTATCCATGTCGGCCTGGTTTGAAGACAAAGGCTTTCCCGGTTTTGCCAACTGGATGTATGTACAATACCAGGAGGAACTTACCCATGCCAACAAAATTTTTAAATATGTAGTTGAGCGAAGTGGCAAAGTGGAATTGAAGGCAATTGAACAAATGCCGGTTAAATTCGAAAGTGTCCTTCAGGTGGTCGAAAAAACACTGGCTCACGAGCAGCATGTTACCGAACTCATTAACAACCTGGTTGATGTGGCTGTTGAAGCGCGGGACCATGCCACGCAGAGTTTCCTGCAGTGGTTTGTGGATGAGCAGGTGGAAGAAGAAGCCAATGTAACTGAAATTCTCGACAGCCTCAAATTAATTGAAGGCGAAAGCAGGGGCAATGGTTTGTTTATGCTCGACAGGGAATTGCGGCAGCGTGTCTTTGTAGATGAAACTCAGGCAGCAGAATAATTTTGACTTGAAAATGCGAAATATAAAGGCTGCCAGTGTGCAGCCTTTTTGTTTGACCTCTCCCAACATCTCCAAAGGAGAGGAGAAAATCATCTTACAGATGATTTATTGAGAACAGCAAAAAAACAAAGTTTGCAATTTGAAATACAAAATAAACTGTTAAGCACTATCCCAAAGTCCCACTTCGGGGGATTTTGGGGGTCGCGGCTGCTAAAAAAAGGTTCAAAAAGAATTCTCAAAAAGTTTGTAAGTTTGAAACGCCAAATTAGTTTGAAAACATTTTCTTAAAGTCCTTTTTTTTGGGAAACAGAAGGCACTTAAATTATGGAATTACAGGAGCAGTTTTATACACGCTACAATCATTTACGGGAGTTTTGCAGAATGAATTGGGATGAATCTGCACTTTCCCGGCTCGATGAAACATTCCGTTTTGCACAGTCGGTTATTGGTGAAAAACAATTTAAAACCGGGGAATACATTTTGAGCCATTCGCTTGATGTGGCTGCCATAATTGCCGTTGAAATAGGTCTGGAGCCCGACTCCGTTATTACCGGGTTGCTGCATAATATAATGTATGCCGGACTGGACAGAAAAGTTACCAGGGAAGAGATTGAAGCGCATTTTGGCCTTCCGGTTTATTCTATTCTGGAAGGGATGGCAAAAATTAACACGTTGGGAACCGATACGGTTGAACTCCACCCGGAGAACTACAGAAAACTTCTGTTAGCCCTGGCCGGAGATGTGCGCGTAGTTCTGGTTAAAACCGCCGATCGCCTTCAGGTAATGCGGCATCTCGAAATCTATGATGAACAGGCAAGAAACAGGTTGGTTAATGAAACGTCGCATTTATACGCACCGCTTGCTCACCGGCTCGGACTTTATGCCATCAATTCAGAAATGCTCGATTTATGTCTGAAGTACCAGCATCCGGAAGGCTACAAATATGTTGTTGACAGGTTGCATGAAACCAAAACCGAACGTGAAAATTTTGTTGCCGAATTTGTAAGGCCGGTTGAAAAAACGTTGAAAGACCGTGGATTCAGCTTTTCAATGAAAGCACGAACCAAATCTATTTTTTCCATTTGGAATAAGATGCAAAAAAAGAAGGTTTCGTTCGACGAGGTGATGGATTTGTTTGCTATCCGGATTATTCTTGAATCGAAACCTGAAAATGAAAAGGCGGACTGCTGGACAGTTTATTCCGTGGTCACCGAACAGTACCAGGCCAATCCCGAGCGCATGCGCGACTGGATAACCATACCCAAATCGAATGGGTACGAATCGCTTCATGCCACAGTTATGGGGCCCAAAGGCCGTTGGGTTGAAATACAGATTCGGACCAGAAGAATGGATGAAGTGGCAGAAAAAGGCCTTGCGGCGCACTGGAAATATAAAGGTGGAAAAGAAAGTTCGGGGTTTGATGCATGGTTGGCCGGAATCAGGGAAATACTGGAAAACCCGGAACTGAATGTGGTGGATTTTATCGACCATTTCAGCCTTGATATTTATAAAGACGAAACCTTTGTTTTTACGCCAAAAGGCGATTTAAAAAAAATGCCTTCCGGATCAACACTGCTTGATTTTGCTTACGAAATTCATTCTCAATTAGGAGATAAATGCGTGGGAGGTAAGGTTAACGGTAAAAAAGTTACCCTCAAATATAAACTGAAAAACGGCGATCAGGTCACCATTGAAACTTCGAATAACCAGAAACCCAAAATGGACTGGCTCGATTTTTTGGTTACCTCAAAAGCCATAAGCCGTGTAAAAGCCAGTTTAAATGAAGAAAAAAAGAACCTGGCTGAACAGGGCCGTGAAATTTTACTCCGAAAGTTCAAAAACTGGAAACTGGAATTAAACGACGAAGCCATCAGGAAAATTCTGAAAAAATATGAATTTAAACTGGCCGTTGATTTTTACTGCGAACTGGCAAACGGGAAAATAGAGCCGCTGGATGTAAAGTCAATTTTTACCGAAAAGGCCGAAGATGAAAATGCCCGTCGAAAAGTGGAAGAGTTACTTCCTGCCAAAGAAATCCAGGAATTTTCTTTTGACAGGGGAGATGATTATCTGATTATTGACAATAACCTTAAAAATCTGAATTTTCAGTTGGCACGCTGCTGTAATCCGGTGTTTGGCGATTCCATATTCGGATTTGTAACCATAAACGAAGGCATAAAAATTCACCGCAACAGTTGCCCCAATGCACCGCAAATGAAGGAACGTTTTCCCTATCGTGTAATCAATGCCAAATGGAAGGAAACCACAAGTCCCGGAGCTTTTCTAACTACACTGCACGTTTCAGGAACCGATGAAGTGGGAATTGTTTCTGAAATTTCCCATATTATAGCCAAAGATACAGGGGCAAGGCTGCGTTCCATCAATATCGATTCAAACAAAGGCAAGTTTGAAGGTATTTTGAAAATTTCAGTTTATAATCTGGACCACCTCGAATTTCTGATTCATAAAATGAGAAAGGTAAAAGGAGTGGTTTCTGTTACAAGAGGCGAAACATGAAAAACAAAACACTTAAAATACTGGTGGCGCCAAATTCAATGAAAGGAAGTTTGAATGCATTTGATTTTGCAGATATTGTGGAAAAGGCTTTTTTGCAGGTTTCCGGTAATTTCGCAATCAGAAAAATACCAGTTGCTGATGGCGGTGATTTTACAGGTGAAATTCTCAGACGCGCCCTTAATGCCAAAACTGTTGAACTTGAAGTGAATGACCCTCTGAACAGGCCTGTTTCTGCAAAATACGCGGTTTCAGAAAAAACAGCAGTTATTGAAATGGCTGATGCATCAGGAATTAAACTTCTTAAAACCGGCGAGCTTAACCCATTGAAAACTTCCTCGTTTGGCACTGGCCAGGTAATCGATCATGCCATAAAACAGGGAAATACCGTAATTTTGCTGGGAGTAGGAGGGAGCGCTACAGTTGATGGAGGTACGGGAATGTTGCAGGCTCTTGGATTTGAATTTTTTGATAAAAACGGAAACCGGTTAATGGGCAATGGTGAAAATTTGCAGCATATTTCAAAAATTGCACAATCGGAAATTCCGAAACATGTTTCAGTAAAAATAATTTGCGATGTGGATAATCCGCTATTGGGGAAAAATGGTGCTGCTTCGGTTTTTGGTCCACAAAAAGGTGCTGCCCCGGCAATGGTAAAAATTCTGGAAAAAGGATTGGCAAAATGGGAAAAAGTTTTGGAGGCAACATCAGGAAAACATCTTGCAAACATTAAAGGCGCCGGCGCTGCTGGCGGAATTGCGTTACCCCTGTTGGCTTTTTTCGATGCAGAAATAGTACCGGGAGCAAACTTTATTCTTTCAAAATTACATGTTGAAAGGTCAATAGAATGGGCTGACCTGGTTATTACAGGTGAAGGTAAAATTGACAGTCAAACTTTGAATAATAAAGCTCCCAGGGCAGTTGCCGATTTAGCATTCAAAGCTGGAAAACCGGTTATTGCCATTGGCGGGAGAGTAGAAAAAAGTGCTTCAGCAGCTTTTAACGGTACTTTTAGTTTCGTTCCGGGGCCTGTTTCGTTGAATGAATCAATGGATAAGTCAGGCGAATTTCTATTTGATTTTGCCACACAATTAGCCCGGTTTATTTATGCATTATTTTTAAAAAATAAAATATGAATCAAACTTTTCAGGATGTAAAAGTGTTTCATAATTAGTTTTTTAGAACAAGAATTAATACGATATAAAAACAATTTATCCTCTTGTGGCAGGATATTTGTTTTTTTAAGCCCGGAAGATTTAAAAAATGAAGTAAATAAATATGTTATAGGATTTTTAATCAATATTATTATTTTTGAGACTTCTCTGTAAAAATCAATGAAGAAAATTTGAAAAACGAATAAAAATTAAAAAAACGAAAAAATGAAAAAAGTATTTGTTATTATGACGGCACTCCTGTTATCAGTTTTTTCCTTTGCTCAGGATGCAGCCGAAAAAATTAACCAGGCCAACGAGGCCATGCAGGCAGAAGACTATGCCAGAGCTTTTACACTTTACGATGAGGCAATGAATAATCTGGGCGATGTGGAAGTTCCTGATGCAATTTATTATAATATCGGAATCGCTGCCTACCGTTCGAACAATCTTCAGGGAGCAGTAAAGTATTTCGATAAAGCTGTGGCAGCAGGAGTAAATGTTTCAAAAAGCCATGAGTTTAAAGCCTTGGCTTACAACGACAATGAAGACTATGCCAATGCCATTGCAAGCTATGAACAAGCCATTGCAACATCAGAAGAAAGTACGGAAACACTTGTGTACAATGCAGCAATAGCTGCCTATCGCGGTGAATTGCTCGACAAAGCTGTTGAGCTTTTCAGCCAAAGTGTGGCGAACGGTTTTCGGGGTGAAACAGCACTTTATTACAAAGCAGTTACTTTACGAAAACAGAATAAGGACGATGACTACAAAGTTGCTTTGGAAGAAGGAGTTGAAAAATTTCCTGCCGATGACAGGTTTTCGAAAGCACTGGCCGGAATTTATGTAACGGAAGGCAACGAACTCTACAGAAAGGGTGTAGCTATCCTTACTGCCGCTAACGAAAAAGTGAGCAGTGGAGCCATTTCCACCGCCGACGATGCCTACACTGCCGAAGTTGAAAAAGCCAAGACAGAATTCAGGGCAGCCGTTAATATTCTGGAAAAAGCAAAAGCGTTGGATTCAGGTAATCAAAATGCTCAAAAATTGCTCGATGCATGTAATTCGGTTCTTGGTAGCTAAATAGAGTAAAAACCAATACCTAAAAAAACAGCCGTATGAGTTCAAAATCATACGGCTGTTTTTTTTGTTGAAACGGAATCCGTATTCTCTTATGTATATATTTAAAAGCCTCCATAATATGACAATTATTCATGCTTTATGGCGTTAATCAAGACACATTGTCGTGATTTGATGCAATTTTTTCCAAAATCCATTCGAATTTTGAATTGGAACCAGAATTGAATAGCGTTCATCAGAGTTTGAAAAATAGATTTTATAAATAAAAATTGAGGAGGAAAAAACATGAACTTAGTAAGATTTCATCATCACCCGCACCGTACGGTTAACCAGAATCTGGTAGATCAGTTATTCAACAATTTTTTGCGGAACGACTACGACGAAAATTATCTGAATGACTGCAGTTGCAAACCGGCTACCAACGTCTTTGAAACAGATAAAGATTTCAGACTTGAACTTTTACTGCCGGGATTTAAAAAAGAAGATGTGCAGTTGAACTTCCACGAAAACATTTTAACTGTTAAAGTTGAACTTCCTGAAGAAAAGGAAAACAACGGAGAAGAATACAAATACGAACGCAGGGAGTTTGGCGTGTATAGTTTTGAGCGCAAATTCAAAGTGCCGAAAACCGTTGACGCTGAAAAAATCAACGCCCGTTTTGAAAACGGTATTCTGGAACTGACCCTGCCGAAAAAAGAAGAAGCACAGGTGAAACCACCGGTAGAAATTAAAATAGGGTAATTGTTCATAGCAAATAAAAGAAGGATAGGTAAGAAGGCCTGGCATTTTGCCGGGCCTTTTTTAATGGGCTAAAATCAAAAAAAGTCTGTCATCTTTGTTCTAAATCTAAAAGTTAAGTGTTATTTTTACTTTTTAAACAATCAGCCTTATATCAGGAGTCAACCAATTAATGGCCAATGACCAGTGACTATTGACTGTTGACCAGTGTCTAATGACTAATGACAAAAATAAAATGCTCGAAAAATTAAAAGAACAGGTTTTCCAGGCCAACCTCGATTTAGTGAAGCACGGCCTGGTTATTTTCACGTGGGGAAATGTAAGCGGCATCGATCGTGAAACAGGTCATGTAGTAATTAAACCCAGTGGTGTTTCATACAGCAACATGAAACCCAAAGACATGGTGGTTTTAAATCTTTACGGGCAGGTTGTCGAGGGCACTCTGAACCCATCAAGCGACACTTCGACCCACCTTGTTTTGTATCGTCAGTTTCAAAATATTGGCGGAATTGTACACACCCATTCCGAGTGGGCCACGAGCTGGGCACAGGCCGGAAAAAGCATTCCCGCTCTGGGAACTACCCATGCCGACTATTTTTACGGAGAAATTCCCTGTACAAGAGCAATGACCCGGGCCGAAATTGAAGGCGATTATGAAAAAGAAACCGGGAAAGTAATTGTGGAGCGGTTTAAAAATTTGAATCCCGGGAATGTCCCGGGGGTTTTGGTGAATAATCACGGTCCCTTCTCCTGGGGAACTGATCCCCACAATGCCGTTCATAATGCGGTTGTTTTGGAAGAAGTGGCGAAAATGGCATTCAGAACGCTGGTCATTAATCCTGATGCCATGATGTGCCAATCACTTCTTGACAAGCATTTTTTAAGAAAACACGGAAAAGATTCCTATTACGGACAGAAGTGAATTCAGAGTTCAGAGTTCTGCCGAAGGCATTTCTTCTGAAAAAGTTCAGAGTTCAAAGGACAAACCAGTAACCAGTAACCAGGAATGAATTATAAAATCGAAATAAAAATCAATAAAAATGAGTGAGAAATATACCATTGGATTAGATTATGGCACCGATTCGGTCCGTTCGTTGATTGTGAATGTGGAAACCGGCGAGGAGGCCGCCACTGCTGTTTTTTATTATCCGCAATGGAAAGAGGGGAAATATTGCGATGCCCCGAACAACCGGTTCAGACAGCACCCGAAAGATTACCTCGAAGGATTGGAATACACGGTAAAAGAGGCATTAAAGCAAGCGCCAACCGGTGTTGCTGAAAATGTGGTTGGCATTTCGGTGGACACCACCGGATCCACGCCGGTTGCGGTGGACGAAAAAGGAACGCCGCTTTCATTAACCTCCGGATTTGAGGAAAACCCAAATGCCATGTTTGTATTATGGAAAGACCACACCGCTGTAAAGGAAGCAGAAGAAATTAACGAACTGGCCCGAAAGTGGGATGTCGATTTTACCAAATTCGAAGGCGGAATTTATTCGTCGGAATGGTTTTGGGCCAAGCTTTTACACATCATCCGCGAAGATGCCGGTGTTTTTCGTGCGGCTTATTCCTGGGTGGAACACTGCGACTGGATTCCGGCCCTGTTAACCGGAAATACCAACCCAAAAACGTTGAAACGCAGCCGTTGTGCTGCCGGGCATAAAGCCATGTGGCACGAGGCTTTTGGGGGATTGCCGTCCGAAGAATTTTTAACGGCACTGGACCCCATGCTGGCCGGTTTGCGTGAGCGGCTTTATAAAGAAACTTATACCTGCGATGTGGCTGCCGGAACGCTTTCTGATGAGTGGGCAAAAAAACTCGGATTGCCTAAAAATGTTGTAGTGGGCGTGGGGGCTTTCGATGCCCATCTGGGTGCCGTAGGCGCCGAAATTGAACCCTATTACCTTTCGAAAGTAATGGGCACTTCAACCTGCGATATGCTGATTGCACCTATGGAAGAAGTTGGCGATAAGCTGGTAAATGGAATTTGTGGCCAGGTTGACGGTTCAATAATCCCTGGAATGTTGGGACTGGAAGCCGGACAGTCGGCTTTTGGAGATATTTATGCCTGGTTTAAACAAGTGCTGGAATGGCCTTTGAAAAATATACTGGCTGAAACAGAACTGGTTGACCCTGAGACCCGGGAAAAACTCATGGAGGAAACCTCAAACAAAATAATTGCACGGTTAAACGAAGAAGCGGCCAAAGTTCCTCTGGAAGAAAGTGGAATAGTTGCACTCGACTGGATGAACGGCCGGCGCACTCCCGATGCCAATCAAAACCTGAAAGGCGCTCTTGCCGGGTTGAACCTGGGATCGGATGCTCCGCGAATTTTCCGGGCCCTCGTGGAAGCCACCGCATTTGGCTCAAAAGCCATTAACGACCGGTTCATTGAAGAAGGCGTGAGAATTGACGGCGTAATAGCGTTGGGCGGAGTAGCAAAAAAATCGCCGTTTGTGATGCAGGTGGTCGCCGATGTGCTGAACATGCCCATAAAAGTAGCCCGCTCAGAACAGGCCTGTGCGCTGGGTTCTGCCATGGCTGCTGCTGTGGCTGCCGGAGTGTATGCAAATACCTTTGAAGCCCAAAGGAGAATGGGCAGCGGCATCGAAACCGAATATCAGCCGGTTGCTGAAAATGTAGAGAAGTACAAAATTTTATACGAAAAATATAAGAAACTCGGAAAGTTTGTTGAGTTTGAATTGGCATAAAAATATAACTGACGGATGAAAATACCGGCAGTTGTCATTTACCAAAACAACCTGATCCACCCCTGAATAATTTCACCGGTTTCCGGATCGAGTTGCGAACCGTACATGCTGTGTGGTATGGCGTACATTAAAAGTGTAACAACCGATGCAACGATTACATAAACAGGACGCTCCTTTTTGCGGTTCATTAAAAAAGCAAGCAACCAGAAAAGGAACATAAAAAGCGTTTTATTGTCGGTTAAATCCCAGGCAAACGGAATTCCTGCCCATGCTTCGCCAAAGGCATACAACTGCACCCACGGGCCAAAAACAAGTCCTCCGATAAATAGAAACAAGAGTGTTGCCCGCGTATAAAACCTGAACCGTTTATGTTTAAAAAAAGCCATAATCCCTGCCAGATTGGAAAGAAACATGGCAAAAAACATAAGGATGATATGTGGAATTAGAATGCTTGCCGGAACATCTCCCTTAAAACGAATGATAACCGGCTTTCCTTCATTCAGTGGCCAGGTGCGGCCTTCCTTTGCCAGAACCACTTTGTATTCGTATTTTCCGGCTGGCGGAAGGTTGGGCAATGTTCCCGACAACACATCGTCGAATCTTTCCATTTCGATAATCTCCCATGGGTTGTTTGTGGGGTACATCCGGTAATGGATTGATCCGGAAACCTGCCGGTCGGGAATGTACAAAACCACAGGGCAATCCGTTTCACCACCATGACTTCGTATCAGTTTCAGGCGATATTCCTCTCCGTCAATGGTTAGGTTTACTTTTTTATCATAAGTAGGGCCGGTGGCACGCTGATAAACAATCGTACCAAAGGTTATTAAAATGGCAAGAGCCCAGAAAAGTACTTTTTTCATTACCTGAAATTTTAAACTGCAAGTATAATTTCTTTTGAACAAAAACCGCAACAATTCTAAAAAAAACAGAAGCCGAAAACCTTATTGTCGTTGTTACAAAAAATTTTTCCACATTTATTTGTGAATAATAAATGTAAGGATTAATTCTATGATGTTGTCGGATAGTTGATTATCGTTTCAGGAAAAAGTTTAGGTGTCAAATAACATTTTTTAATACTATTTAAGAGTTTTTTTAATCCGAAAAAAATGTTTTAAATTTGACTGCAACTAATAACTACTACTAATAAAATGTATTTGAAATAATTAAACAACTATCGAACTTTGTGCCTATGGAAAAAATACTTCTCATAATAACTTTTATTGCAGTTGTCACTGTATATTGAATTCTCTCAATTTATATTAATTATCAAAAATTAAAATCTATGGAAAAAAAACATGTAAAAGGGTTTTTACCCTGTTTTGTGTTTGCTGTTATAATGGCCTTTTCTACAGGGGCCTGGGCACAGCAAAGAACGATTACCGGAACGGTGACTGACAATACCGGATCACCATTGCCTGGTGTAACGATAGTAGTTCAGGGCACCACCACCGGAACCATCACCAATTTTGATGGAGTTTACCAGTTGGACGTACCTGCAACTGCCGAAGTTCTTGTATTTTCATACATCGGTATGTTAAGGCAGGTAATTGAAATCGGTAATCAAACAACTATTAATGTAACCATGCGGCCCGATATGATTGGGGTGGATGAAGTAGTTGTGATCGGTTATGGTACCCGGTTGAAGGAAGAACTTACCGGAGCAGTTTCATCAATTACTGAAGAAGCGCTGCAGATTTCAAATGCACCAAGTGTTATAAGCCGTCTTCAGGGACAGGTTTCAGGGGTAACCATTACTTCTGCCAACAGGCCCGGTGGTGATGCCACTATTCGCATTCGCGGTATTGGGACTATCGGCGACCCGAACCCATTGTACATTATCGATGGGGTACCGGCAGGGCCGGGCAACAACATTAATCCCAACGATATTGAATCCATTTCAATATTGAAAGATGCTTCCTCTGCTGCCATTTATGGTACAAGAGGTGCAAACGGAGTTGTAATTATAACGACCAAAAGAGGGCGTGCAAATATGCAACCCGCTATTAATTTTTCTGTTAAAACAGGTGTTACACAAGCAGCCAATCAGTACGATATGTTAAATACTGAGGAATATGCCGACGCCGTTTGGTTGTCGCTGAAAAACAGGAATATGGCATTGTCTCATGCGCAATATGGATCAGGGCCAAATCCGGTAATTCCTGATTATATTTTACCTGCCGGAGCTAAACTTGGAGAAGTGGATGAAAGTGCTTACAGCTTTTACGATCAGCAGATTTTCAGGGCAAACAAGCAGGGAACCGACTGGTATGATGAAATTTACCAAAACGGAATGATCAAAGAGTACGATCTTTCAGTTAGAGGGGGCGGTCAAAATTCCACTTATGCCTTCTCTGGAAATTACCTGGATGAAGATGGTTTTATTATTCATACCAACTTTAAAAGATACTCATTCAGGATGAATTCTGAGGCCAAATTCAATGACTGGTTTAAAGCAGGTGAATCTTTGCAGATTGCATATATTGATGAAATGGGGCGGTTTACCAATAACGCCGAAGACAGCCCGATTTCCCACGCTTATCGCGCGCAGCCGATAATTCCGGTTTATGACATTGGCGGAAACTTTGCCGGTTCCAAGGCGCCACAAATGGGTAATGCTGAAAACCCGGTTGCTATTATGTACAGGCAAAGAAACAATAACGGAAAATACGTCAGAATTTTAGGAAATGCATTTGCTGAAATTACTTTCATGGAAGGCCTTACGCTAAGAAGTTTGCTGGGTTATAACTGGGGCCAATGGAACTTTAAGGGATACAATATTCCCAACCCTGAATTTTCTGAACCCCAATTGGTAAATGGTATGTGGGCAGATTCAAACTATTCTCTGCAATGGAACTGGTCCAATACCTTAAATTACAATGCAACTTTTGATAGAATTCACAGGGTGAACGTTGTTTTAGGTACTGAAGCCATTGAGAATAAATACCAATGGATGAGCGCCAGCCGGAGAAATTATTTCTCCATGGATCCGTTGTATATGCAACTCAGTTCAGGAGAATCAAACAGGGATAACAGCGGTAGCGGAGATGAATGGTCACTCTTCTCGATTTTTGGCCGTATTAACTACGACCTGATGGGTAAATACTTCTTTGAAGTAACAGCACGGCGCGACGGATCATCCCGTTTTAGTGCAGCCAACCGTTATGCCACTTTCCCGGCAGCTTCTGCTGCCTGGGCAATTTCTCAGGAAGATTTTATGGCCGGAACCGGCAACTGGCTCGACTTACTGAAAATAAGAGTAGGTTGGGGGATGTCAGGAAACGATAGAATAGGGAACTACAACTCGTATTCCACGTTCCGTTCTGATGCTTACCGTTCGTCCTATGCACTCGATGGTTCCAATACCGGAGCAATTTCAGGATTTATGCCATCTACTTTAGGCAACCAGGATGTGACATGGGAAACGACCAAAACCTTAAACTTTGGTTTGGATGGAACATTTTTAGACAATAAGCTCAGTGCTTCAATTGATGTATGGCAGCGTAACACTTCCGATATGCTTTACCGCCTTCCCCTGCCGCAGGTAATGGGCGATGCTACACCTCCGTTTATTAATATTGCAGAAATGGTAAATAAAGGCCTCGACTTTGAACTGGGCTATGCCAACACCGCTATGGATGGACAGTTAAGGTATAGTGTAAAAGCAACTATTTCCTCATACAAAAATGAAGTAACCAAATTAGGAGGAGAAGAAGATGATTATTTCACCGGGCAGTTTGAACGGCAAAAAGAATATACACGTGTAGCTGTTGGACATGCTTTCCCTGAATTTTTTGGGTACGAAGTAGCCGGTATTTTCCAGACCGAAGCAGAAGCTGCCGGTTGGCCAACTGCGATTGGCGCTACCGGAACCTATAATCAGCCCGGTCACTTTAAATTTGTTGACCAAAACGGTGATAATATTATTACTGCAGCCGATAGAACGTTTATTGGAAGTCCGCATCCTGATTTTACAGGTGGTTTGAACATTGACCTGGGATATAGTAATTTTGATCTGAACATGTTCTTCTACGGAAGTTATGGAAATGACATGATTAACTATGTGGCCCGTTGGATTGACTACGGACAGTTCAATGGAGGTTTGAGTAAAGATGCACTTTACAATAGTTGGGGAAGCCCGCATCTTAGCAACAATGCTGATGCAAGACTTCCGAAGCTTGATTACAGCGATGTTTCACAGGAACCTTCCAGTGCATTTGTTGAAGACGGTTCGTTCCTGAGATTAAAAACGCTGCGTTTGGGATACACTGTTCCGCAAAGTCTGATTAACAGGGCTCAGATTAAAAATCTGGGTCTGTATGTACAGGTTACCAATTTGTTTACACTTACCAAATATGGCGGCCTTGATCCTGAGCTGAATTCATCCGGGGTATCCATGGGATTGGACAGGGGTGCATGGCCAACTCCCCGTCAGGTGATGTTTGGTGTAAACCTGGGATTATAATAATTAATTGTTAATAATTTAAATAACAGTATAATATGAAAAAACTATCAATTATAATGGCCCTTACGGTAATGCTGGCCATAATTAATTCGTGTTCAGAAGATTTTCTGACAAAGACTCCGTTGGGATCTACTTCAGAAAATGTATTTTACGATGCAAAAGGAATTGATGCCTTGCTTGTGGGAACATACGCTATGGTCACAGGCAGTTCGTTGTGGGAAGTTTCCTGGGGGGCATCTGTGCAAAACTGGACTTACGGTTCAGCAGCATCGGACGATGCCTATAAAGGTTCTGAAATTACCGACCAGGTTCCTGTTAATGAAATTGAACGCTGGGAGGTTTTAAGTACCAACAACTACCCTGCAGATAAATGGAGGTTAAATATTGGTATGGGGATTGACCGGGCCAATAAAACAATGAAGGTTATAAATGCCACCGAAGAGCAGGGAACCATTGATGCTGCAACAGCCAATAAATTCAGGGCAGAAGTGCGCTTCCTGCGTGGCTTTTTTAACTTTGAAGCCTGGCTGGTTTTTGGTAACTACATACCAATTCTTACCGAAGAAACCGAAGATCCAACCCAGGTATCCAATGATAACCCGGAAGGTGCTGTGTTGAATCACATCATCAGCGACCTTCAGTTTGCCTGGGAAAATCTGCCCGAAACGCAGGCACAGCCGGGTCGTGCAACTAAATTCGCTGCTATGACGCTGGCTGCCAGGGCTTATTTGCAGGAACTGAAATATGCTGAGGCAAAACCGTTGCTCGACAATGTTATCAACAGCGGCAGATATTCATTAATGCCTAATTTTATTGATAATTTCAATATTGAAACCAATAACAATGCGGAATCCATCTTTGAAATTCAGGCAAACGTAAATGATATTAACGAATCGCTGAATGCCGAAATGGGAATTGGTCTTAACTGGCCACACGGTTCCGATATCGGGATGTGCTGTGGATTCCACCAGCCTTCACAAACTTTGGTCAATGCATTTAAAGTGGATGAAAACGGTTTTCCGCTTTTTAATTCATACAACAATGTTGACCTGAAAAATGACCAGGGCATACCCTCTGAAGCAACCTTTGTTCCGGATGATCATCCGGTTGATCCACGCCTCGACTGGACAGTAAGCCGCCGGGGAATTCCCTACAAAGACTGGGGTATCAACCGCGGCCGCGACTGGGTGCGTAACCAGCCTGATGGTGGTCCGTATATGCCTGCTGCAAAACCATTCTTTAAAAAGTCTGAAAGGTACAGTCTGTCAACCACTACCGGATGGCAAACTGGTATCAATGCCAATAATTTTCGGTATCTGCGTTACAGCCATGTTCTTTTGTGGAGGGCTGAAATAGCAGCATTTGACGGCGAACTGGAACTTGTACGAACATATATCAATATGATACGTGACCGGGCGGATAATGATGTTGTAATGGGTAAGGTGCTTATTCATGAACTTCCCCCCTCGGTTTACCCATGGGGTGAAGATTCAAGTGACGGAGACTATATGACCGGTGGAGCAGTGGATTGGACACAGCCGGCTGCCAATTATAAAATAGGTCTTTACAACTCATTCGCAAATAAAGAAGAAGCCATGCGCGCTGCACAATGGGAACAGCGGCTGGAATTTGCGACAGAAGGACGCCGGTTCTTTGACCTTCGCCGCTGGGATGAATTGCCAGCCGGAATGCGGGTTGACATGACCGCGACATTGCATGCTTATCGTGATGCTGATGCGAGAATTCGTCAGTTTATGGTTTCTCCGGGACCGGCTAATTTTTCCGAAGGGGATAAATTTATGCCAATTCCGCAAGGACAGCTCGACCTGCAACCTGGTGTTCTGGTGCAACGTCCTGGTTACTAAAAAAATGAGAGAATTGTGAAAAAGAGGGGCTTTCGGGTCCCTCTTTTTTTGTTATCTTGGAGCCAATTTTCAAAAATTAAATGGCACTAAACTACATCTGGATTTTCTTTTTCCTGGTTGCCTTTGTAATCGGGCTGGTAAGGTTGCTGTTCTTCGGCGATGTGGAAGTTTTTCCCAACATGGTGAATGAAACCTTCGACATGGCCAAAACCGGTTTTGAGATTTCCCTTGGATTAACCGGGGTTTTGACACTTTGGATGGGCATTATGAAAATAGGAGAGAAGGGAGGAATTGTAAATGTGTTTTCCCGGGTCATCGGGCCGTTTTTCAACAAGCTTTTTCCCGAGCTGGGGAAATCGCATCCGGCTTATGGTTCCATAATGATGAACATTGCCGCCAATATGCTGAACCTTGATAATGCCGCCACACCCACCGGTTTACAGGCCATGAAAGAGATGCAGGAAACCAATCCGGATAAAAACACAGCCTCCAACGCGCAAATTATGTTTCTGGTCCTGAACACATCCGGATTAACACTTTTGCCCATCAGCATTATGGTTTACCGTGCGCAACTGGGTGCGGTGAATCCATCGGATATTTTTATTCCCATTTTGCTGGCTACCTATTTTTCCACGCTGGCCGGGTTAATTTCAGTTGCTATTTACCAGAAAATCAACCTGCTCGACAGAGTGGTGCTTTCCTACCTTGGCGGGCTTACTCTGGTTATTGCCGGCATCATCTGGTATTTTTCCACGCTCGATAAAGAAGCTGTTACACAGGTTTCCAATCTGGCCAGTAACTTCATCCTGTTTACGGTAATCATCGTTTTTATTGTGATGGCCCTTTTGAAAAAAGTAAATGTGTATGAGGCATTTATCGACGGCGCCAAAGACGGGTTTAAAACAGCGGTTAAAATTATTCCCTACCTGGTGGCTATATTGGTGGCCATCGGCGTTTTTCGTGCATCGGGTGCTATGGAGTGGCTGATTTCGGGCTTCACCTGGGTTTTCGAGCACATCGGAATCAATACCGATTTTACACCTGCATTGCCCACTGCTTTGATGAAACCACTCAGCGGCAGTGGCGCCCGCGGTATGATGGTGGACGCCATGACCACCTACGGCGCCGATTCATTTGTGGGCCGCGTTGCCAGTACGGTGCAGGGCGCAACCGACACTACGTTTTATATCATTGCCGTTTATTTTGGTTCTGTAGGAATCAAAAACACCCGTTATGCCGTGGTTTGCGGCTTAATTGCCGACTTTACCGGAATCATCGCAGCTATTCTGATGGCGTATTTGTTTTTTCATTAATCCACCGAATCGTACACCACCACTTTCTCCCACAAATGGGAATTTTCTTCCACAAACTTTACATGCAGCGGATGAACCTGGTAGGCATCCTGTCCGGCCTGGTTATCGAACATGGTCAAGTACGAAACCGAATAGGAGTGATCAACTACATCGCGGCTTTCGGTGCCTGCCGGAAATCCGATGTGACTCAGTTTGATGGTTTCCACTTTCAACAGGTCGTTCAGTGCCTTTACCAGTTGTCTTTTATGTGCTTCGTTGTTGGGCTCTTTCAGCCAGAAAAAAACGTGATGAATTAGTGCGCCTTTGAGTTGTACTTCGCCTGCCGATGCTTTTTTGGAAAGCGGTAAAAGTCCTGCAATTGCTGCACCGGCAGCTAATTTCTTAATAAAGTTTCGTCTGTTTTTCATTGTATTTTATATTTGTTCAATAAATTCTTTGGGTGAAATAATTTGGATTCCACGAAATGGATTTAGTTCTATCAAATCTTTATCGCCTGAGATAATGAGGTTAGCATTTCCCGAAACAGCCAACTCAAGAAACATATCATCTTTGGGATCGCGGCAAACATTTATTGATTCAGTAATCGGGATTATTTGCAACTCATTTTTATAAGTTTTTAAAAATTCAATTCTTTTTGGAATAGTAACGTATTTGTCAAATTTTGTATTCAGCAAAGTTTCAGATAATTCGGATAAGGTAAATTGACTTGCTATTATTTTAAATTCATTCTTTCTTGCTTTGCGCAATGCTTGGGCAGGAACAGATGTCCAAAACATTGCAGCACTTATAATCACGTTATTGTCAACAACAACAATCACCTAACTTTCTCTTAAAATTTCATCCAGTATTTCCTGAGTGAGTCCATTCCTTTTCGCTTCATCAGACATTTCTTTCATAACCTGCTCCAATGATTTACCAGGTTCTAAAATATTCTCAAACGACTTTTCAAGTTGTCTTTTTTTACTGCGATCCAGATTTTTAAAAATTCTGGCTGCCCTGTTGCTTACTTTTAATTCTATTGTTTCCATTTTTACAGCTTTTGCACAAATTTATATAATTCCGACAGATTCTCCAACAGCGGTTCCAGCAGGTCGAGACTGAGCATATTGGCGCCGTCGGATTTTGCTTCAGCCGGATTGGGATGCGTTTCAATAAAAATACCGTCAACTCCAACGGCAATTCCTGCCCGGGCAATGGTTTCAATAAGTTCGGGTTGGCCGCCGGTTACGCCACTTGCCTGGTTGGGTTGCTGAAGTGAGTGGGTAATGTCGAGCACAACCGGTACTTCCATTTTTTGCATTTCGGGAATTCCCCGGTAATCCACAATCAAATCCTGGTAGCCAAAAGTGGTTCCCCGTTCGGTTAAAATGATGTTTGTGTTACCGCTTTCCCTCACTTTATTTACTGCAAACTGCATAGCTGACGCCGATAAAAACTGTCCTTTTTTAATGTTTACAACCTTTCCGGTTTTGGCCGCAGCCACCAAAATGTCGGTTTGGCGGCAAAGAAAAGCCGGGATTTGAAGGATGTCCACGTAATTGGCTGCCATTGCTGCTTCTTCTGCTGAATGAATATCGGTAACGGTGGGAATCTGAAACGTTTCTCCAACCTTTTGTAAAATTTTTAGTGCTTTTTCATCTCCAATCCCGGTAAACGAATCCAGCCGCGACCGGTTGGCTTTCCGGTACGAACCTTTAAAAATGGTTGGGATTTTCAGGCGGTCGGTTATTTCCACAATTTTTTCCGCAATTTCCATAGCCATTTTTTCTCCTTCAATGGCACAGGGACCGGCCATCAGAAAAAAGTTGCCCGAATGCGTGTATTTCAACTTTTCAATTTTCGGTATCATTTATTGTTTGATGTTTTCAGCAAAAGTAGAAAAAAGAACACGTTGGCATTTGTAACTGGTAAATAAAATCCGGAATATTCGCTCAGAATCGAATTCCATGAAACAACAGGATAGTTTTCATTTTTAAATTTGCGTTTTTTGATGAAGCTTTTTTATTTTTATGCCAAATTCAAACCGGTTTCCGGCTAAAACTTTTTGTTATGAAACATTATTTTCTGCTTACGATTTTAGGATTTTTTATTTTTTTCTTCTCTTCGGCAAAAATCAACCCCACAAAACTCACGTGTGAATATCTTGAAAATCCCTCCGTTGTGGATATAGAAAAGCCGCGACTGGCCTGGATAAATAGGGCTGATGGTGGCGAACGTGGTCAGTTTCAATCGGCGTACCAGATTCGTGTAGCCAGCTCGAAAGATAAACTGGAATCGCCGGATTTGTGGGACAGCAAAAAGGTGGAAAGCAATCAGTCCATCCGGGTGGAATACAAAGGAAAAAAATTGAAATCGCGGCAGGAATGCTGGTGGCAGGTTCGGGTTTGGGATAAAAACGGTGAGGTTTCCGAATGGAGCGAACCGGCATACTGGAGGATGGGTTTGTTAAATGCTTCCGAATGGAAAGCCACCTGGATTGGCGCGCCCTGGGAGGGTGAAAATGCACTTCCGAAACCGATGAATCCGAATGCGCCGCTGCCGCAAGAGCTTCCTCCTCCTGCACCACTATTGCGAAAAGATTTCAGAATTGAAAAGGAAATAAAAGAAGCAGTGGCCTTTGTTACCGGACTGGGCTATTTTGAATTGTACCTGAATGGTGAAAAAGTAGGCGACGATGTGTTGGTGCCAAATCAAACCAATTACGGGAAACGCGACAATCTGATGGAACAAAATATTCCGTTACCCGACGATTTCAGGGAATACAAAGTGATGTATCTTGCCTACGATGTGAAAAACCAGTTAAAAAAAGGCGCCAATGCGGTTGGTGGCATTCTTGGAAACGGGTTTTACAATCCGGCAAAATACTGGGCCGAAGGATACGGAACACCGCGGTTTTTGCTTCAGATGTACATTACCTACGCCGACGGGTCGGAAGAGGTGATTGTAAGCGACCAAACCTGGAAAGCTTCCAAAAGTCCGATTCTCATGGATATGGTGTTTTACGGCGAACATTACGATGCACGTTTGGAGCAGTCCGGCTGGTGTACCGCCGGATTTGATGATTCGGAATGGGAAACAGCGGCAGTAAGAAAAGCACCTGAGGGAAAACTGGTTGCCCATACGGCTCACCCCGATAAAGTAGTGGAGAAGCTGAAACCTGTCCGCATTGAAAGAATGTACAACGGAAATTACAAAGTCGATTTTGGCGAAGAGGTTTCCGGCTGGGTCAGGCTGAGCGATGTGGAAGGACCGGAGGGTCATAAAATAGAAATCAAATACCTGAGCAATTCTTATTCAGGGGATAATTCATACATTTTCAGCGGGAAAGGAAAAGAAAACTATGCGGCCCGGTTTAACTGGTTTATTTTCAGGGAAGTTGAAGTGTTGAACTGGCCGGGAGTTTTGGCTCCTGAAAACATTACTGCCGAAGTGGTTTATACTCAGGTGGAAGAATCGGCTGTATTTGAAACGTCGAATTCCATGTTCAACCAAATCAACAAAATTTGGAGAAGAAGTCAGACCGACAACATGCACGGCGGCATTGCCAGCGATTGTCCGCACCGCGAGCGTTCGGCCTACACCGGCGACGGCCAGGTAGCCTGTGTTACCGTAATGCACAATTACGATGCAAGGAATTTTTATCACAAATGGATTCAGGACATCATTGGCGCTCAGATTGTTGAAACCGGGTACGTACCAAACGGTGCACCCTGGCAGCCGGGTTGCGGCGGGGGAGTAGCCTGGGGAGCAGCCATCAGCATCATGCCGTGGGAGTTCTACCTTCATTACGGTTCTGTAGATATTCTGGAAGATTCCTATCCGGCTATGAAGGAGTATATAAGGTACATGCATACCTGGCTGGATGACGATGGCATCATGTTCTCGCAGCGGGTTGGACGCGACGGAAACGTGCTGCGGTGGTTCAACCTGGGTGAGTGGGTAACTCCCGGTGACTTGCCGCCTGATGATTTGGTGCACACTTTTTATTTCTGGCGGTGTGCCGAATTAACTGCAAAAACTGCTGAAGTTTTGGGGGAAATTAAAGAGTCAAAAAAATACGCAGAACTGGCAGAAGCAACCCGGCAGGCATTTTACAAACGGTTTTACAATGCAGAAAAGGGAACTTACGGACCGGCAGGCGCCAATATATTTGCTTTGAGAATGGGAATTCCTGACAATCAGTATAATAAAGTGATAAAAGCACTAAAAGCAGACATCAAAGCCAACAATGGACATCTGGATACCGGCATTTTCGGCACCCAGTTTTTCTTCGAGGTTTTATCGGAAAACGGGATGCACGATTTGGCTTATGAGGCCATGAATAAAAAGGAAGAACCCAGCTACGGGCGATGGCTTACCCTGGGTGCAACCACTACGTGGGAGCATTGGAATACCGGTGGTTCGCACAACCACCCGATGTTTGGCGGCGGTCTGGTTTGGTATTACCGCAAACTGGCCGGCATGAATACAGATCCTGATGAGCCGGGATACCGCCACATCATTTTTCGTCCGCAGCCGGTTGACGACATCAGTTTTGCAAAATATTTCAACAATACATCGTATGGTAACGCGGGAATTCACTGGGAAAAGGAGGAAAATGAGTTTTCAATGAACATTGAAGTTCCGGTTGGATGTCGCGCAACGGTTTACATACCTTCAGAAACCGGGCAGGAAGTATTGGAAGGAGGACAACCGGTTACAAATACTGAATATATTCAACATGTTGGTGAAGAAGATGGCTGTAAGGTATTCTCTGTCGCAAGTGGGAAGTATGCTTTTCAAATAAAATAGAATTGCTTTTTTCTCCTGTTATTTCATTTTTCAAAACGTAAAATAGATTATAACTAATTTTATAGTTGTATAAACTACTGTATTGTAGTTATTTAATAAATTTTTTCTTAAATAACTAACATTTTAGTTTGTAAACTAAAAATTTAGTTATATATTTGTAACGGATATCCAAAGCAGTTCAAAGTCTAATTTTAAAGTTAAAAGAAATGAAAACAATTCAATGGATGTTACCGTTTTTTACCTGCCTGTTGCTGGCAGTTTATCCGGTCAGTGCTCAGGTAAATTCCCCTGATGATGAAGTGTATTCCGAAGTAGATGAAATGCCTGAGTTTAAGGGTGGGCAAGAGGCTCTGAGGCAGTTTGTAATGGAAAAAATTGCTTATCCGGAAAAAGCAAAAAAAGAAGGTATTCAGGGAAAAGTATTTGTCTCGTTTATAGTAGATGAAAAAGGCGAGGTAGCACAGGCAATCATTGAGCGAAGTGTGAATAGCGACCTCGATAAAGAAACACTTCGCGTAATTAATTTAATGCCTGCATGGAATCCCGGAAAACAGAATGGAAAAGCAGTGAAAGTGAAGTTGACGCTTCCGGTTATGTTTGCCCTCGATAGCGAAAACGGAAAGGGATAAAACAAAAATAAAAATCAATAACTAAATGTTTAGTTAAGGGCATAATTTTTGTTGTCATTCAACTTGTGCCTGTTTATTAAAAGTTTTATAAATGAAAGAATTAACCAAAGCGGAGGAGCAGGTGATGCAAATCCTCTGGAAGCTGGAGAAGGCGTTTGTTAAAGACCTTATTGATGAAATGCCTGAACCGAAACCGGCCTACAATACGGTTTCCACCATCGTCAGGATTCTTGAAAAGAAAGGATTTGTGGGGCACAATGCTTACGGGAAAACGCATGAATATTTTCCGCTGGTTGAACGGGAAGTTTACACCCGGTCCTTCATGAAGAATTTTATGCGCAATTATTTCAGCGGTTCGTTTAAAGAAATGGTTTCATTTTTTGCCAAAGAAGATAACATGAGTCTTACTGATTTTGACGAACTGGTGGAAGAGGTAAAGCGTGATTTGGAAAACGAAAATCAGGAATAAGATGCAAAGTACAGTTAATTTTATTCTGGAGTCTGGAATAAGCCTTTCCTTGCTGGCAACCATTTACGTGGTTTTTCTGCGAAAAGAAACTTTTTTTCGGTTGAACCGGATTTTTCTGCTGGGTTCGCTGCTCTTTTCCGTAATTCTGCCATTTCTGAAATTTAAAGTTTACGAGCCTCAGTCGGTTATGCTTTCCGAAGTAACAGTAACACCTTACCGGAACCTGCTGGAGACAGTAACCATTTACGGACAGGATTTTACAGTAACCGTTGAACAATCAATCCTTTCAGCCACTTTGCTGATTTGGATTTACCTGGCTGGTTTAACATTTTTTATTGGAAGACTGCTGTTCCGGGTAACCCAGATTATTTTCGTTATTCGAAAAAATGAAGTGCTGAAATCGGACGGTTTAAAACTTGTATTCCTTGAAAAAGAGTGCAGTCCGTTTTCGTTTTTAAATTATGTGTTTGTGAGCCGGTCGCTGCAGAACAGCGAAGGATACGATCGTATGATGGCACATGAAATGGAACACATCAGGCAAGGTCACTCTTTTGATGTGCTTATTCTGGAATTGCTCACTGCTTTTCAGTGGTTTAATCCGTTTATGTGGATGCTTCGCCGCGCCATTCGCGAAAACCACGAGTTTCTGGCCGATCAGGCTGTTCTGATTTCGGGTGTAAACCGCGGCTATTATAAAAAACTTTTACTGAACCAGATTGCCGGAGGGCAACTGGTACTAACCAACAATTTCAATTATTCATTAATCAAAAACCGCATTAAAATGATATCAAAAATAAAATCTTCAAAAATTGCCAATGTAAAAATTATATTGGGCGTGTTAACTGCCGTAGTACTAATTATTGTGTTTGCCTGCGAACAGAAGGAAATAAGTGAAGTTCCTGTAACTCAGGGAGTGGATGAACTGAAAGTGACTTTTTTGGATGATAAACTGAAAATTGCAGGCGAGCCGGAAGATTTGGACCGCATAAAAAATCTGATGGCTGGAAGCAGGGAATTCAGCCTTGAAACCGACAGCGAAGGAAATTTGCTGCTGGTTAAAAAAGAAGCTGTAATCCCAAAAATGCTTGATAGCGAAGAACAAATCTTTTTTATTGTGGAAGATATGCCCGAATTTCCGGGTGGAGAAATGGAGCTTAGAAAATTTATTGCAAATAATATCGAATATCCGAAAGTAGCCCAGGAAAATGGAATTCAGGGTCGGGTTTACGTAACTTTTGTGGTAGATAAAAATGGCGAAGTGTCCAACGCCCGCATTGCACGGGGTGTTGATCCTTCTCTCGACCAGGAAGCTTTAAGGGTGGTCAACAGCCTGCCAAAATGGATTCCCGGCAAACAACGTGGTCAGGCGGTAAATGTTAGTTATACGGTTCCCATAAATTTTGCGCTTCAGTAAAATAGGCTAAACATTCAATATAATTCCCGCAAGGTATGAATATCATATTCTGACTTATTCCGGCTTTTGCGGGAATGACACAAAATAAAACACAGGTGATGAAAACAGTTCATGTTACATTTTTGCTGCTGTGCCTTCAATTCCTGGTTTACTCGCAGGAAAAGATTGATTTGCTGATTTTTAAAAGGAATTATGAAGAAGCATTGCAGCAAATTGAAAAACACATTCAAAAACAGCCTGATGCAAGCTTGTTTTTCAAAAAAGGTTTGGTAATGAATAGTTTGCAAAATTACCAGGAAGCGGCAAAAGCCTTTTCTTCGGCTTTGGAATTCGAACCTGAAAATCCTGAAATTTTGACAGAACTTGCAGATGTTCTTTCCAGTTTGGGGAACCACCATGATGCAAGGTCCTTTTATGAAAAGGCTGCCGGACTTGAACCCGGTAATATTTCGCTGAAAGGAAAGCTGGGCAGAAATTACATTCAACTGGAAAGGCTTAGCGATGCTTACAAGGTGTTTTCAGAAATTTATGAAAGCGACTCGGTCAATGTTTACTGGAACAAGCAGTTTGCTTTTTGCGCTCATCGCACCGGTAAAACAATGCAGTCCATTGCCTTATATGAAAAGGTTATGGAACTGAACCCCCGGGATTACACTTCATATTTTAATCTGATTCGGCTTTATCAGCAAACCGAGCAGTTTGGCAAAGCGTTGGAAACTATTGAAACGGGACTTTCTCAATTCCCCGGTGATGCTGGCTTTTTACAGCAACAGGCAAACTATTTTTTTGGAAACAAACAGTATGAGGATGCCCGCCTGGCTTATTCCGGTTATTTTTCAGCCGGAGGTGATTCCATCTACAAAATACTGCTGAATTATGGTGTTTGCCTCTATTTTACCGGAAATGAAAATGATGCCATCTCGGTTTTGGGCACGTGTGCCAGTCAGGTGGCAAACGATCCGTATGTGTTGTTTTACCTGAGTCTGTGCTACAAAAAGCTGGCAGAGTACGAAGTGGCAGAAGCTTTTATGAATGCCGCCATAGAGTCGGCCACTCCGGCCTACCTGCCTGATATGTATCATCATTTGGGGCAGATTTTCGGACAGCAGCGAAAGTTTGAAGAGTCTGTTGCAGCCCTGAAAAAAGCCAATGAGCTCGACCCAACCAATTACGAGGTTTTATTTGAAATTGCCACTACATTCGAGGAATTCAATTCCAACAAAACCCTGGCGCTTAACTATTACAGTATATACCTGAAGGAAGCCGGAGAATCGGCACGAAACATAAATTACGCGCTGGATCGGATAAAAAAGCTAAAGGAAGATTTGTTTTTCGAGGAATAATTTCAACGGATTAGAACTTGCTCATTCCTGTTTTTTCCCTGACCAGATTAGCTAGTTGCACCCGGCTTTTTACCCGGGTTTTGGTATAAATTCGATGGGTGTGATCCTTTACAGTTTGAAGGGTAATGAAAAGTTTTTCAGCAATAGCCTTATTGGTTTTTCCCGAACATATTTCCAGAACAATTTCAGCTTCGCGTTTCGAAATTTCATAATCAGCGCAAAATGAATTGAAATCTTTACCAACTTTTTCATTCGGCTTATCTGTAACAGGAATAATCGCAATCTTCAAAAATACAGGTAATATTGCACTTGTTGCAAATAAAAGAGTTAACGAAATTCCGGTTGAAATGTATTGAAATAAATTGAAATACCAGAGAGCGAGTGAATAAAGCGCTACTCCGGATAAATACCCCCAAAGACTTTTTTTTAACTCCGGCAGTTTAATTATTTCAGGAAATCCGGACTTTGGTCCAAAAAAAGGCATTAAAAACAGCAGATGGAAAAAAAGATTGACCACTGCAAACAGCCTGACTAAAAAAGTATCGGGATTAGATGGGGACTGAATATAACTGTTTTGAAACAGAAATCCGAAAGTGGCTAAAATACCTGTAAAACCTGCAAAGTAAATGTAAACCAAACTTTTGTGGCCTTTGTAACCATTCAGGTTAAAACCAAATTTTACCAGCATAAACCAGCTCACAATTAAAAAAGGAATACCAATGAGTGGAACAAAAAATGCCAGTTTTGATGCAAGTTCCTGGTTTATATTTACATCTGATATGACCTCTCTGAGTGCAATATTTCCCCAAATACCATAAATAAGGAATGAATACAGGAATATTTGCTGGTAAAATAAAATTTGCAGAACAGGCTTTTTATAATCCCGGGAAATTTGGAATGAAACAAGGGAACCAATCACAGCTATACCGATTGTCGCTACAAATGTGATCAGATACGATAAGTTTTCAACGAGCATTTTAATATAAAATTAGCCGGTTTAGAATATTTTTTATGCTAAAAGGAGTAATGCAACCACTTTTTAAACGATATGTTGTTTATCTCCTTATTCTATTTCTGAATATTCCTTTTTCTGAATTCAGATAGGCTGAATATCTCATTATAAAAGGACTACCAAAGTAGTGATTATTTGATTTCCTACCAAAGTAGGTAGGATTTTTTTTCGGGATGATCTAATTTCGTTGCGACAATGCAGAAAAACAGAAATTTTAAATTTAGAAATTATGGAAATTGAAAAACATTACATTCTTGCTCCCTCGGTTGGAGGAAGTTTTAGTTATGGATGGCGTAAAATGTTTGAAAAAGCTTTTTTGCCTTTACTGCTTGCGGTTATCATTGTGGGTTTGCTAAACGGCCCGCAGGGCATAACCTTTAAAGCCGATAGCGGAAGCTGGTTAAATATGGTTTGGGTGTTGCCCGCAGTTATTGTTGGAATGGCTTATGGTTTCCTTTTTTTACCGGTGATTAAATACGGCGAAAAATACATTTTTTTAAAAGCCATGCGCGACGAAGAAGTTGATTTAAGGTATCTTTTTGAAGGGTTCAAAACAAAATACCTTAAAATTGTTCTGGCAAATCTGATTGTAACAGCACTTGTAATTATTGGTTTAGTGGTACTTATTGTTCCTGGAATTATTGTACTGTGCAGGCTTGCATTTGTGCCTTTTCTTGTAATGGATAAAGACCTTGAGCCCATGCAGGCGGTGGAAAAAAGCTGGCAAATGACCCGTGGACATAGTTGGAAAGTTTTCTGGATGGCCATTATTTCCTTTTTTATCATTATTGCAGGGGTTATCGCATTTGTTGTAGGTGTAATTATTTCATTTATGTGGATTCATTCGGCTTTTGCAACACTTTATCAATCAGTTCTAAACCAAAATGATGATGAAAATCCGATTCCGATTTTGGGAGTAAACGAAGTTTAAAGCTTAACGGGATTTAAAGGTTTAATTGATCGTCTGGCAGAAATTGTGTCGGGCGATCTTTTTTTATTTTTGGCTTTTGTTAGTTTCTTTTCGGGAATGTTTATTTTTGAAAAATGAAGAAACTCTTAATTCTTTTTTTCCTTATAGCTACCGGGATTGTTGCCCCGGCGCAGTATTTTCAAACCGGTCAGGATCCAGCTTCCATTAACTGGCGGCAAATCGAAACGAAAAACTTTCAGATGGTTTATCCGGATTACTATGAATTGCAGGCAAAAAGGCTTGCCAGTTATTTGGAAACAGTTTATTCCTACGGAAGCTATACATTAAAACACAATCCCAAAAAAATTCCAGTAGTTTTACATACACAAACGGTGAAATCGAACGGATTGGTTGCCTGGGCGCCAAAACGGGCTGAATTTTATACCACTCCGCACCAATCCATTTATCCGCAAGACTGGCTGGAACAGTTGGCTTTGCATGAGTTCCGGCATGTTGTGCAGGTTGATAAGGTACACAGCAATCTGCCCCGGTGGGCAAAATTTCTTTTAGGAGAACAGGGTACCGCCCTTGCATTTGGTGCCCATCTTCCTTGGTGGTTTATCGAAGGCGATGCAGTTGTAACCGAAACATCTCTAAGCAATTACGGACGAGGGCGTTTCCCCTCATTTCTTATGGAGCATCAGGCGCAGGTGGTTGAAAAAGGTATTTTCTCTTACGATAAGGCCTATTTTGGGTCCTACCGGCACTTTGTTCCCGACCATTACAAATTGGGTTATTACCTCGCAGGAAATATCAGGGCCAGATATGGCAGTTCGGTTTGGGAAGAAGTTTTAACCCGGGTTGGCCAAAAACCGTTATCAGTTTTTCCCATGCGGCAGGTTTTGAAGAATAGAACCGGATATAACGCAGTTCAACTTTATCATTCAGTATTCGACAGCCTTCAAATGGTTTGGCAAAAAGCCGATCGGCAAGTCGAACAGCCATCGTATCAAATAATTTCTGAACAGGGAAAGTACTTTTCAAGTTTTAAACGAAATCATTGGATGAACGATTCAGTGGTGTTTTCTTATAAAACAAGTTTTAATGAAATTCCTTCGTTTGTGAAAATTATGCCAGGCTGGAAGGAGAAGAAAATTACATTTCCGGGAACAGTTTTTAATGAATCGGTAAATTACCTAGACGATTGGCTTATTTGGTCTGAACAAATATCAGACCTTCGCTGGCAACATAGTGGACGTTCGCTGATTCGGCTATTTAATTCAACTTCGAGGCGCCGCATTGAGGTAAAACCGGAATTTAAAGCATTTAGTCCCGCTATTTCTCCTGACAAAATGAAGATCGCAGTAGTGGAAACCGATTTTTCAAGCAATCACTTTTTATCGGTGTACCGGTTGCCTGATGGTGAATTGCTTCATCGTTACCAATCGCCTGCAAACAGTTATTTTTTCTCTCCTGAATGGATCGGCAATGAAAAAGTGGCTGTTGTTATACTTACCGCAAATGGGAAACGACTGGCAACTGTAGATTTTTTTTCGGGGGAAATGGATTTACTCACAACCCACGATTTGGCTGAGATTAAGCACCTGCAGGTTTCAGGCGACTGGCTATATTTTATCAGCTCTTACCCGGGAAAAAACAGTTTGTTTCGGATTCACTTAAACGATTTTTCTATTGAGCAGGTTTTTGAACCCCGGTTTGGTGTGGAATCCCCGGCTGTTTCTCCTGATGGTAAACGAATCGTTTTAAGCGATTATACTGCCGACGGTTTCCGTTTAATTGAAATTCAGGCAGAAAATGAAAAAATAAAGCCGGTAAAAGAAATTCAACCCGGCAGTTATAAGTTGGCTGACATTTTGGCGCGCCAGGAAACCGGAGTTCCCCTTTTTCAAGATTCTGCATTAAATACATACCGTTCTGAAGAATATGCCAAAACTGCAAATCTTTTTAACTTTCATAGCTGGGCGCCGGTGAATATTAATGTTGATGATTATGCTTTTTACCCGGGAGTAAGCCTGATGTCGCAAAACCTTTTGGGAACTTCAGAAACTGTTTTGGGATATAAATGGGATTTAACTGAAAAAACCGGAAGATTTATGGCTGAATATTCTTTTAAGGGCTGGTATCCTGTTTTCGATTTGAATCTGTCTCATGGTTTGCGTGCTTCGGAATACACTCAAATTCAGGAAACGGTTAACAGCAGTGGTGATGTAGTAAGGCAGGATACAACCACTCAGCGGTTTACCTGGGGTCAGACCAATTCAACACTGAAAATCCGATTGCCATTAACGATTGACAAAGGGCCTTTTAACCGGTTGGTTCAGCCCGAAATTCAATATGGATTCAATTACTACAGAAAGAATGAAACAACACCTGAACGTTTTCACGAAGGGAGTTTTCACTCGCTGGGTTATCGTCTTTATTTTCATAAGGTACTCAGACAAAGCTATCTTGATATGTATCCTGATTTTGGGATTGTGCTCGATGGTTCTTTCCGGCATTCCCCGGCAGGTGTTATCAGAGCGGGTCAGTTAAAGGCTTTGCAGTCAGTTATTTATTTGCCTGGATTAATGAAAAACCATGGTGTTCGGATATACATGGGCGCTCAGGAAAAAGAGGCCAACGGTACGCTTGGTTTTTCTGATATTATTAGGTATGCAAGGGGATGGGGACGAATAAATACCACATCAATTTATACAGGTGGGTCCGATTATAAAATGCCGCTGTTTTATCCCGACTTGAATTTTTGGGGATTTCTTTATGTGAGACGGGTAAAAACTGCTTTGTTTGCCGACTACACCCGTTTGAAAGGAAATTTTTATCGTGAAGGAAATATTACCGGCACATTTTTAAAAGATATTTCATCGTTAGGAGCAGAAATAACGGCAGATGTCAATTTGGTGAGGTTTTATGCACCGGCCGGGATAGGCTTCCGGGCATCTTATCTTCCTGAAATGAAAAATGTCTATTTCGATTTTCTGTTTTCAATCGATTTTACTTCGTTTTAAAGTAAACAGGGTAATTTCGGCAGGCATATCCAAACGCCAGGGCATTCCAACTGTTCCAAAGCCGGTATTTACATACAATACAGAATTTCCTGTTTGGTAAAGACCACCCCAGTTTTTCCGTGTAAGATATGCAAGGCTGAAAGGAATGCCAGCCAGTTTAATTCCCCACTGAAGTCCGTGTGTATGGCCTGAAAGAGTAAGTTCAATATCTTCTTTTCCCGATACCTGGCTTTCCCAGTGGGCAGGATCATGTGTCATTAAAATGATAAAAGATTCCGGATTTACACCAGCCAGCGCTTTTTCCAGGTTGGCATATTGCGGAAAAGGAGGATGGCCCCAATTCTCAACTCCGGCAAGAACAACAGAATCTTCGTCCCTCCTTAAAATAATATGAGCATTATTCAGCATCGTAAATCCCATCAGCTCTTGTGACCGAAGGATTCCATTAAAATTAGTTTGTTTCTTTTCAGTGTTTTCCCAGTTTGTATAATCCCCGTAATCATGATTACCTAAAATGGAGTAGCTTTCTGCAATACCGGTAATTTGTGCCATAATATCCTCCAATTTTTTGGATTCATAAGCAAAGTTATTTACCATATCACCAGTAAATAAAAGCAAATCAGGTTGTAACCGGTCAAGTTGGTTTTTTATTTTTTTCAGCTTTTTTTCTGGGTTAAACATGCCTCCCAGGTGCAAATCGGAAAGTTGAACAATACGGTAATTATCAAAATTTTCAGGTAGATTGGAGTATTCAAGTTTAACATGTTCAATTTTTATTTGTCTGTTTCCAAAAGTGGCTCCGAATATTATACCGGAAGATAAACTGGTGGCGATTAAAAGACCAGCATAAGCGAATAATCGGGTTTTGGAGTTCCTTTCAAAAACATAATGAAGCATAAGCCCCAGACTCATTGGCAGATTGAACAGGAACAATGAAAAAAGGATAATATTAAATACAAAGTAAACCGGATAATTGGTCGGGTTACGGGGCTGGTAAGGGTAGATATACAAGAAAACAAATCCAAATAAAACCGCTGCGCAGATAAACATGAAAAAAGGAAGGAGTTTACGGAAAGTATGGAAACCTGAAATTTTTTTCAGGTTTTTTCCAGAACCAATTGCTGTAATAATAAAAACTGATATAAAAAAAATTAGGCTTAGAATTTGAAACGATCGCATGTCATCTTTTTAAAATTCAAATTTATTATATCAAAAAAACAAAAATACTTCCCTTATATTTATCTTGTTGTTATTAAGTAATTTAACCTTAACAAAGATCAACTTTAACTCACTGAGAATTGAATAATATATTATTGGACGGTAAAAGTACGTAAACACAGTAAAGAAACGGAAGAAAAACCATAAAATGTAAAGGAATTTTTAGAAGTATATATGGTTTGCTTATTAATTAATTCAAATACATTTTAGAAAGTTGTTACATTTTAGCAAAAATTACAAGTTTACATTTTTGAACATCAACCAATTAAATAAACAACAAATGTAAATAGCAAAAATTATAAATTTGGCAGCAAATTTAAAAGTGTTATTTCAAATGTAAATTCGTATTCGTTTAAAGATTGATTTTGAAAAAACTGTTTAATTCATGTTATTGCGAAAAAATTCAAAAGTTCAGGATTCAGAAATAAAAATCATTTTATAGTTTAAAGTTCACAAATTCAATTTTTTAGTATGTATTATTTAATCTTTTTTACAGAAATGAATTTATCAGGGTTATTATTTGTCTGGTATATATGAAAACAAAATTTTAAATAATTAATTATCAAATAATTAATATTATAAATCTACACTTCATTATAAATAATAGAGTTATTGCTAATCAATTGATTATTATTGGATTAGCTTTTAAAATTAAAGATTATTAAATAAGGAATAGTTTTTAAAAAGTAAGGATAAATGTTGCATATTTAAAAGCAATGAATTACATTTGTGTAACTTCTATTATTTAATATGGAGATGAAAGACCGTATTCAAAAGTTTATTGATTACAAGAATATATCACCTGGGGAACTATCAGATATACTGGGAGTTCAGCGTTCCAATATTTCACATATACTGAATGGTAGAAATAAACCAGGGGCAGCATTTATTGAAAAATTTCTGTTGAGTTTTCCAAATGTTAATGCACGTTGGCTATTCACAGGAGAAGGTCCAATGATTATGAATACGGATAAAGAATCAAAGTCTTTAAATTTTAGTCAGGAGCCCAAAACCGAACCAGTATCGTCCACTTCCCGCGATGATAGAGCAAGTAAATTAAAATTTGATTCTCCCTCGAAAACAATTGAAAAGGTTGTCTTACTTTACTCAGACGGTACATTTCTTTCCTACAATGCTGAATAAATCATTTGTTTACAAAATATGCTTTACAACATTAAAATATTTCAGAAATGTATTTTGTGGTTTGAAAATATTGTTTACATTTGTAACGTAATTAAATGACAAGATGGTGATGTTTAAATATAGTTGACAGATTTACAAGCCCGAATTGAAGACCAACTTACACTACAAAACAAAACCCAAGACAGAAGCCCGTCAGTTTACAGAGCTGGCGGTTTTTTCTTTTAAAACCCATTCAAATATTCAGTTTTTACGAATTCAATAAAATCGAAATATTGGTTATCTTTGCCGGCAAATCAGTCGAGAATGGGAAAAAAATCAGTTTCAGATTTTACAGTTACCGAAAACATACCTTTAAATCAGACAAACTTTCTTATTCGCTTAAAATGTAAAGTACCATTGCCTTTGATTCAGCCCGGACAATTTGTAAATATTGAAATAAAAAATTTAAACGAAATTTTTTTAAGACGGCCCTTTTCTGTTTTTGAAGTTGATTATAATAGCAATACGCTTTCAATAATAGTCAAAATACTTGGACGCGGTTCACGAAAACTTACCGAAATAAGGGTGGGAGAGAAACTCAGCCTCATTTATCCACTGGGAAAACATTTCACTTTTCCTGCCAAATCAGAAAAAATTCTTGCGGTTGGAGGTGGAAGTGGACTTGCTCCCATGCTTTTTCTTGCAAAGGAGTGCGGTTTGCCACCTGAAAATGCAGATATTATTATAGGCGCCCGTACTGCTGATGACCATGTTGACACAGATGAATACCGAAAATACGGAAGCATCCATTTCACGACAGAAGACGGATCAAAAGGAACCAAAGGTTTTGTGACTCATCATTCATTGTTTAATAATTTGAAAAACTACGATAAAGTTTATGCCTGCGGGCCTGATGGAATGATGAAGGCAGTAGCACAAAAAGCCAGAGAAGCCGGCGTTTTTTGTGAGGTTTCGCTCGAGAATTTGATGGCATGCGGATTTGGAGTTTGCCTTTGCTGTATAGAACCGACTGTTCGAGGTAATTTATGTGTTTGCACCGAAGGACCGGTTTTTAATATAAACGATTTGAAATGGCAGATTTAGCGATTAAAATACATGATCTTCAACTTAAAAACCCGGTGATGCTCGCATCGGGAACATGTGGCTTTGCTGAAGAGATTAATGATTTTTACGATGTTTCGCAACTGGGCGGAATATTTCTGAAAGGAACCACTCCCCGCAACCGGGATGGTAATCTGTATCCCCGGATGGCTGAAACACCCTCGGGAATGCTCAATGCAGTGGGGCTCCAAAACAAAGGAATTGATTATTTTATCAAAAATACATATCCCCGGATTAAGGATTACGGTACACCACTTATTGTGAATGTAAATGGTTCGACTGTTGAAGAATACATTGAAGTTACTGAAAAAGTGAATGAACTGGAAAAAATTCCGGCCATTGAACTGAATATTTCCTGTCCGAATGTGAAAGAAGGCGGAATGGCGTTTGGAGTTACCTGCCCGGGGGCTGAAGCTGTTACCCGGGAAGTTCGCAGGGCATACAATAAAACTCTGATTGTGAAGCTGTCGCCAAATGTTACCGATGTTTCTGAAATAGCAAAAGCCGTTGAAGGACAGGGTGCCGACAGTGTTTCGCTGGTAAATACCTTTGTTGGCATGGCCATTGATTTTGAAGCGCGCAAACCTCTGCTTTCAACAATTACCGGAGGTTTGTCGGGCCCGGCTATAAAACCCATCGCACTGCGAATGGTTTGGCAGGTTTCAAAAGCTGTAAAAATTCCTGTAATTGGGATGGGAGGCATTATGAACACTGCCGATGCCATAGAGTTCCTTCTGGCTGGCGCTTCAGCAATTCAGGTTGGCACCGCTTTATTCAAAGATCCCTTTATTCCGTTGAATATTATAGACGGAATGAACGATTACCTGGAAAGACACAAAATGAACTCTGTTTATGATTTAATAGGTGGTTTGCAAACATAAAATGAACACAGTTTTTATTCCATATAAAATTAATAGTTTCCATGTAACTTCCTCTTTTTTTCTTTTTTTACACCACTTTCTTTTATTAAATTACGTACCCCAAATATGAAGGGAATTTTAAGGAATTGTTAATACAAATTGCAATGTGAACATTTCAATTTTGTGTGTGTTTAATAAACTGAAAATAGCAAAAATCATATTTAATAATATAGAATATGTCAAAATTCGAAATCGTAATGCCTAAACTGGGGGAAAGCATCCAGGAAGGAACCATCACTAAATGGTTTGTAAAAGAAGGAGATACCATTGCTGAAGATGATTTACTCTTTGAAGTTGCAACCGATAAAGTGGATTCTGAAATTCCATCGCCTGTGGATGGTGTTATCTCCAAAATTCTTCACAAAGAAGACAGCCTTGTTCCCGTTGGGGAAGTATTGGCCATTGTGGAAATGGAAGGTGAAGAAGGTGAAGAGGAAGAATCAACCTCTTCTGAAAAACCGGTTGATGAAACTGATTCAGAAAAGGAAGAAACTTCGGATACGGAAAAAAAGGAAAAAACTGCCGAAGACAAAAGCGGTGAAAAAGAGAAAACAGAACCTGCAAAGGAAATGTCGAATCGCTTTTATTCGCCCCTGGTTCGTACCATTGCCAAAGAAGAAGGAATTTCTGCCAAAGAACTTGAATCCATTGAAGGTTCAGGAGCTAACGGACGAGTTCAGAAAAAAGATCTTCTGGATTACATCGAAAACAGAAAGAAACAAAAAACCACTTCAGAAAAACCGGAAACCAAAACTTCACCTGCTCCTGAAAGAAAAGCTGCTCCGGTTGTTACCGCCGGCGAAGGTGACGAAGTGGTAGAAATGGATCGTGTGCGCAAGCTGATTGCCGACCACATGGTAATGTCAAAACAAGTTTCTCCCCATGTTACATCTGTTGTTGAGGCCGATGTTACCGACCTGGTTTTCTGGAGAGAAAAGAACAAGGAAGCTTTCCAGGAAAAATACGGAGAGAAAATCACTTTTATGCCGATTTTTATAGAAGCTACGGCTGCTGCACTGGCAGAGTTTCCTATGGTGAATTCATCGGTTGACGGCGAAAAAATTATTTTACGCAAAAACATTAATATTGGCATCGCCGTTGCCAAACCCGACGGGAATTTAATTGTTCCGGTGGTGAAAAATGCCGAACAAAGAAATCTGGTGGGCCTTGCAAAAGAAATGAACAGGCTGGCCAATGCCGCCCGGGGCAACAAACTTTCAGCCGATGAAATTCAGGGTGGAACATTTACCATTACAAATTTCGGTTCGTTCCGGAATTTAATCGGAACACCGATTATAAATCAACCGCAGGTGGCCATTCTTGCAACCGGAAGTATAGAAAAGAAACCGGCTGTTATTGAAACACCGACCGGCGATGCAATTGCAATCAGACATAAAATGTTCCTGTCGCTTTCTTATGACCACCGTGTCGTTGACGGAGCACTTGGCGGCGAATTCCTGAGAAAAATTGCAGATAATCTCGAACAATTTGATTTAAACCGTACAATTTGAGAGTTATAAAGATGAAAGATTTAAAAGTACCAAAAATTCATACGATTAAAAAAACCGATAAGGAAACCCTTGAAAAATGGTACAGGCTGATGACTATTGGCCGTGCCATCGACGAGAAAGCCCCGAATTATTTGAAACAGGCTATCGGATGGTCATATCATGCGCCTTATGCAGGACACGATGGCATTCAGCTTGCCGTTGGGCAGGTTTTTGAAAAGAAAAAAGACCACATGTTTTTGTATTACCGCGATATGTTAACTGCAATATCGTCGGGATTAACAACCGAAGAAATTATTCTGAATGGAATCTCCAAAGCAACTGATCCTTCGAGCGGTGGCAGACACATGTCGAACCACTTTGCAAAACCCGAATGGAATATCCACACCATGTCGTCGGTTACCGGTAACCACACGCTACATGCAGTTGGAGTTGCACGGGCAATAAAATATTACGGCGAAGATGCGGTTGCTTTTTGTAGCCTGGGTGAATCTTCGGTGAGTGAAGGGTTTGTTTACGAAGCTTTTAACGGCGCCGACAAAGAGGAACTTCCTGTGGTGTTTGTGATACAGGATAACGGTTACGGAATTTCTGTTCCGAAGAAAGACCAAACGGCTCAACGCAAGGTGGCCAATAACTTTTCGGGGTTTAAAAACCTGCGGATTATTCACTGCAACGGAAAAGATGTGTTCGACTCGATGAATGCCATGGCCGAAGCAAAAAGGTATGCCCTGGAAGAAAGCAAACCGGTGATTGTGCAGGCCAACTGTGTGCGTATTCATTCACACTCCAATTCCGATGATCACCTGCTGTACAGGAGCGAAGCCGAGCGTAACTATGTGATTGATTACGATCCGCTGGAAAAATACAGAAGAATGTTACTGCGGTATGAACGTTTTACCGAAGAAGAACTTCAGGCCATAGAGGAAGAAGCCAGGCAGGAGATTAAAACAGCCCATAAAGCAGCCCTGAAAGCTCCCGATCCTAAACCGGAATCGATTTTCGATTTTGTTTTGCCTGAACCATACCCTGCTGAAAAGTATCCGGACGGAGTGCACAACAAGGAAGGTGATAAGAAAAAACTGATTACTGCGCTGAACGAAACCCTGAAAGCAGAATTCCGCGAAAACCCCGACACATTTATGTGGGGACAGGACATGGCCAATAAAGACAAAGGAGGAATTTTCAATGTTTCCAAGGGTTTGCAAAAGGAATTTGGCTCCAAAAGAATTTTTAACGCTCCCATTGCCGAGGATTTTATCGTTGGAACAGCCAACGGAATGTCGCGATACAACAATAAGATTCGGATTGTAATTGAAGGCGCTGAATTTGCCGACTATTTCTGGCCGGCCATGGAGCAATATGTAGAATCCAGTCACGACTACTGGCGATCGAACGGAAAGTCTGTTCCCAATATGGTCATTCGCCTTGCGTCTGGAGGATATATCGGTGGCGGGCTTTACCACTCGCAAACCATCGAAGGCGCTTTGGCTTCCATTCCGGGGGTTCGTATTGTTTATCCGTCGTTTGCCGACGATGCAGCCGGACTGCTGCGCACGGCCATTCGCTCCGAAGGGCCAACCATGTTCATGGAGCCGAAAGCTTTGTATCAAAGTCCGAAAGCTGCTACTGTGGTACCCGACGACTTTGAAGTGCCTTTTGGTAAAGCAAGAGTTCGAAAAGAGGGAACAAATCTTACCATTCTAACTTATGGAAATACAACGCACCTGAGTCTCGATGCAGCCAAAAAATTGGAAGGAGAGGATTTCAGTGTTGAAGTAATTGACCTGCGTTCAATCGTTCCGCTTGATGAAGAAACGATTCTGGAGTCGGTAAAGAAAACAAATAAGGTTTTAATAGTACACGAAGACAAAGTGTTTGGCGGTTTTGGGGGCGAATTGAGCGCACTTATCACCGAAAAAGCTTTTGAACACCTCGATGCTCCTGTCAAACGGGTCGGTTCTACATTTACACCTGTTGGATTTAACACCATTCTCGAAAAGGCGATATTACCCAATGTTCAGCGGATTTACGATGCAGCCAAAGATTTATTAAAGTATTAAAACACATTCAAAATGAGCAAGAAAACAGCTATAATTTACAGTTTCCATACACAAAAATCGAAAAAGGTTTCAGAAAAAATTATTGATGCCTGGGGAAAATCCGATATCGAGGCTGTGAATGCCGAAGAACTGTCGAAAGAAGTTTTGGAGAAATACAACAATTTCATTTTAAGCGCCCCAACCTGGTTCGACGGTGAGTTGCCCAACTATTGGGACGAGTTTTTGCCCGACCTGGAAGAGATGGATTTGAAAGGTAAAAAATTCGCTATTTTCGGACTGGGCGATCAGAAAGGATATCCCGAAAACTTTTGCGATGCCATTGGAATTCTCGCTGAAATTATTGAAGATTGCGATGGAAATATTGTTGGTCATACACCGCTTGACGGTTATAATTTTGAATTTTCAAAAGCTCGGCGGGGCGACGAATTTGTGGGTTTACCACTCGACCAGGAAAATCAGGCACGCATGACCGCCGGGCGAATTAAAAATTGGGTGGAACAGCTAAAAAAGGAATTTAAATAGCACGGCAATTCGCTTGTATAATAGTATAGAAAAGCTGCCTTGTTTTTTAAGGCGGCTTTTTGTTTCAGAAAAGTATTTGCTTCCAATGAAAAAAAATATAAGTCATTCACCAAAAAAATTTCTTAAAAGGCCTGAATTTCCGGGGGGAAAAGAAGCATTTAAAGCCTATATCAAAAAAAATCTGGTGTACCCGGAAATAGCATTAGCCGAAAAAACAGAAGGTATTGTTTACCTGAGTACACAAATTGACGATAACGGGGAAGTAAAAGAGGTTACTGTAGAAAAAGGAATCGGTGGAGGTTGTGACGAAGAAGCTGTCAGACTAATTAAAAATGTGAAATTTGGTGCAGTAAAAAACAGAGGTGTCCGTTTAAAAGCAAAGCAACGATTTCGTATTGAATTCCGACTACCTGAAAAGAAAAAGAGTGTAAGTTATCAATTGAAAAAATCTTTAAAAACCAACCCTTCTGAACAAAAACCTGAAATTAAAAAGTATTCTTATACCATTAGCATTGGTAGTAAATAACTGAAATAAAAGATGTTGTACATTTGTATTGCAATGTATTTCACAAATGTTATTTTTCTGCATATTTTCCGCATATTTATTCATTTTACTTCATGTAGATTTCCGCATATTTATTCATTTTCCTGAAGCTTCTCAGATTCTTGTTTTATCTGTCCATTATCCATGCATTTCATTTTATTGCAAAGAAATCGGGTTCATTATTGTTAAGCAAGACTTGAATGAGGTGTTATATTTTTAATGTTAAAAAGGATTTTAAGGAAGGTTTAGTTTTCAGATACGTTTTATTAATTAATTTTGTGGCTTTTAAAAATTTAAAAATTCAAGCGTGTCTGATACAAGATACATATTCGTTACAGGAGGTGTAACTTCATCATTGGGAAAAGGGATACTGGCCTCGTCTCTGGCAAAACTTTTACAATCCCGCGGCTATAGCGTTACAATTCAAAAATTGGATCCGTATTTAAATGTGGATCCGGGTACCTTAAATCCTTACGAGCATGGTGAATGTTTTGTAACTGAAGACGGAGCTGAAACAGACCTTGATTTGGGACATTATGAACGTTTTTTAAATGAACCAACCTCACAGGCGAATAATGTTACCACAGGCCGTATTTATCAGTCGGTTATAAGCAAAGAGCGGCACGGCGATTATCTCGGTAAAACAGTTCAGATTATTCCGCATATAACCGATGAAATCAAACGTCGGATAAAAATTCTGGGATCGAAGGGAAAGTATGATATTGTGATTACTGAAATCGGAGGAACAGTGGGCGATATCGAATCCCTTCCATACATTGAATCGGTTCGGCAACTAAAAAGGGAACTTGGATCAAAAGCAGTAGTAATACACCTTACATTGGTTCCGTACCTTGCGGCAACCGGCGAACTTAAAACCAAACCCACCCAGCATTCGGTAAAACTTCTGCTCGAAGCCGGGATTCAACCTGATATTCTGGTATTGCGCACCGAACATGAAATTGATAACACAATACGTGAAAAAGTAGCATTGTTTTGTAATGTAGATATTGATGCAGTGGTTCAGTCAATCAATGTTCCCACCATTTATGAAGTGCCTCTTAAAATGCTTTCGGAGAAGCTTGATGTTACGGTTTTAAAAAAGCTGGGCCTCGAAATTAACGAAGAAGTGGATTTGGCTGCCTGGAATAAGTTTCTTAAACGGCTGAAAAATCCTAAATACAAAGTAACCATTGGCCTTATAGGCAAGTACATAGAATTGCGCGATGCATACAAATCTATTGCTGAAGCGTTGGTCCATGCCGGGGCTGAAAACCAGTGCGAAGTGGACATTGAATGGATTCATTCGGAAACTTTGCTGCCCGATAATCTGGATGAAAAGCTTGCCGGACTCAATGGAATGATTGTAGCTCCCGGTTTTGGGCATCGCGGAATGAATGGAAAAATTCTTGCGGCCCGTTATGCACGCGAAAATAATTTGCCCTACCTTGGAATTTGTTTGGGAATGCAGGTTGCTGTTATCGAATTCGCCCGAAATGTTTTGGGTTTTCAAAGTGCCGATTCAACCGAAATGAATCCGAAAACGCCTTATCCCGTTATCGATCTGATGGAACAACAGAAGGGTATAACCGACTATGGCGGCACCATGCGACTTGGAGCTTACGAGTGCCGGATAATTGAAAAAAATTCCAATGTTTGCAAGGCTTACAATAAATTAACCGTTTATGAAAGACACCGCCACCGGTATGAATTTAACGATGCATACCGGGAACGATATATTCAGGCAGGTATGATTCCGGTAGGCATAAACCCTGAAACCGATTTGGTTGAAATTGTAGAAATTCCTTCGCATAAATGGTTTGTGGGCGTGCAGTTTCACCCCGAGTACCGAAGCACTGTTCTAAATCCCCATCCCCTGTTTGTCGATTTCATTAAAAATTCCTTAGTAAAAGAAAAAAATGGATAGAAACTCAATTTTAGGTATTGTACTGATATTTGCCATTTTGGTCGTATTTTCCATAATCAATCAACCATCGAAAGAACAAATAGAAGCGACACGGCAGCGCCGCGATTCCATTGCACAGGTAGAAGCAGAAAGAGCCCGTCAGTTTGAACTTCAGCAACAACAGCAGTCTGTTCAAACCGAACAGTTAGAAATAGCTATACCCGATTCACTGAATGAAAGCAGCCGGCTTCAGGATAAAATCGATCAGTTTGGGGTTTTTGGACCGGCAGCTTTGGGTGAACAGGATTTTTATACCCTGGAAAACAACTTGGTAAAAATAACTTTTACAAACAAAGGGGGAAGGATTTTTTCAGTAGAATTAAAAAATTATCAGACGCACGATTCACTTCCGCTTATACTTTTCGACGGTGATGAAACACTTTTCGGTTTGAACTTTTTTGCTCAAAACAGAAGCATTCAGACAGATCAGTTATATTTTACTCCAAACTTCAGTCAGAAATCGGTTGTAATAACCGGGCCTGAAGTCAGAACGGGAAATGAAGGCCGGTTAAAATTTAACGAAGAAAATCCCGGTGGAAAAGAGTCGGTAAGCTTCAGACTCGAAGTAGCTCCCGGAAGGTATCTCGAATATATTTATTCCCTTGAACATAACTCATTTTTGGTAGATTTTGATATGAAAATTCAGGGTTTGGAGCAGTATATTGCTTCAAACCAGTCATACCTTAATTTTACCTGGTCGTTTGATGTGCCTCGCCAGGAAAGGCCTTCCAAGTTTGGCGAAGACCGATACACCAACATCATGTACAAATTTTTCGAAGATGATGTGGATAATCTTTCCCAAAGCAAATCGGATGACGAAAACCTGAGTACAAGGGTGAAATGGATTGGGTTTAAACAATTGTTTTTTAATTCCACCATTATTGCAAAAGAAGCTTTTCCAAATGCTTTTGTACGCTCTGAGCGTTTTGAGGAGCACCCAAAATACCTGGCTAATTTTTATGCTGACATTGCTATTCCTTATCAGGGAACGGGTAGCGAAGAATTTGATATGCAGTTTTTTTTCGGTCCAAACCATTATCAAACATTGCGTCAATACGACATTGATTTGGATAGATTGGTTTATCTTGGGTATGCCATAGTAAGACCCGTTAACCGGTATTTGATTATTCCGTTGTTTAACTTCTTCAGGAAATACATAGATAATTTTGGGATTATCATTTTGCTGTTAACCATTTTTATCAAAACCATTTTATTTCCATTCACTTACAAATCATACGTTTCGCAGGCAAAAATGCGTTCATTAAAACCTGAAGTAGATGAACTGAACAAAAAATTTGGCACCGACAAACCCATGGAAAAACAACAGGCCACCATGGCGCTTTATAAAAAAGCCGGGGTGAACCCGATGGGAGGCTGTTTGCCCATGCTGCTACAATTCCCGATTTTGATTGCCATGTTCTTTTTCTTCCCCACATCAATCGAACTCAGGCAGGAAAGTTTCTTGTGGGCCCACGATTTATCCACTTACGATTCTGTTCTTGATTTGCCTTTTACCATTCCGTTTTATGGCGACCACGTAAGTTTGTTCTGTTTACTGATGACTATTACAACCATTTTTTCAACCCGGTTAAATCAACAGGCTACAACCTCGCAGGGTATGCCGGGAATGAAAACCATGATGTATATGATGCCGGTTATGTTCCTGTTTATCCTGAACAACTATTCTTCAGGGCTAAGTTACTATTACTTCCTTGCTAACGTTATAACCATCGGACAAACCTACATTATCCGTTCGTTTATAGATGAAGATAAAATAAGGGCACAGTTGCAGATAAATAAAAAGAAGCCGGTAAAAAAATCGAAATTTCAGAAAAGACTTGAAGATATGGCAAAACAACGCGGAGTACAAATGCCAAAAAGCAACAAAAAATAAATCAATAATAAACCGGATGCTAATCCGGTTTTTTTTGAATTGTGGCAAAAATGCTTAAAACTTTAATTATACCGGTAATCGTTCTTTTAACCTTTTCGGCTTATGCTCAGGAAAGAATATTTCAGATTTGGAACCAAAACAAACTTGATGTGCGGCTTTCAGAACGAACTTGGGTTGGGGTTTCTGAAAAAATTCACTATGTGCCTGAAAATGGAAATATTAGCTTAAAGTTTGGCGATATTTCGATAAAGCAAAAGTTAACCGAATGGTTTGAACTTGGCGTAACCGGACGATTGCTTTGGATACGCACCGGAAACGGTTGGTTGCAGGAACAACGGCCCATGACTTTTGGTAATGCTTCTGCTTCATTGGGAAAATTTGAAATCGATTTTTCGAACCGTTTTGAATTCCGGATGTATAAAATTTTGAATGACCATTTCCGTCACCGGCAGATGTTATCTTTAGAAATACCTCCATTTCATTCGGATAAATTGAAACTTTATGTGTCAGAAGAGGGATTCTATCGTTTCGATCAGGAAAAACTGCACCTTTTCAGGTTTTATGCCGGGACTAAAATGCAGATGAACAATTATTTTGAGTTGAAATTTTATTATGTGTTCGAAAAATTAAAAAAAAATCCTTCCTGGCTTCACTCCGATATTTTGGGTTTCAATTTGAGCGTTGACCTTTAGTTTTTTATTTTTCAGTAACTGCTTAAACTATTTCCGATTCATTTCGTCGAAAGGCTATTAACTATTAAAAAAAAAGAAATGAAAAAAATTGGTTTAATATTTATGTCGGTTATGCTGGTAGCAGTGGTTTCCTTTGCCCAGCCCGGACAACGAAACGTGAATCCTGAAGAAATGGCAAAACGCCAGACAGAACAAATTAAAGAAGCTGTTGGCCTGGATGCCAAACAGGAAAAACAGGTTTACGAGGTAAATCTCGAATCCGGAAAAAAAATGCGGGCCATGCGCGAAAAAATGCAGGGCAGCGGATTTGATGGTATGCGCGAAAAAATGCAGGAAATAAGGACAGAGCAGGATAAAAAAATGAAAGAAATTCTTTCAGATGCCCAGTGGAAAAAATATGAAAAATACCAGGAAGAAAGACGGTCTCAAATGGGGCAAGGCAGGCCGGGCGGAAGAAGATAGTTTTGTTTTTAGCACATTTAGTTTAGTTTGGTTTTTCAGGAGAGGGTTTGCTGCGGCAGGCCCTTTCTGTTTTTTACGTAGCAGAAAAATTTTGTTTCAGATGAACCATTTTAATGGCTGTTACTGCCGCCTCGTCGCCTTTGTTGCCATGCTTACCACCGGCACGGTCTTTTGCCTGCTGTTCATCGTTTGTAGTTAACACGCCAAATATAAACGGCTTGTTGTATTTCAGGTTCAAATCAATCGTTCCCTTTGTAACTCCGTCGCAAATGTAATCGAAATGCCTTGTTTCACCCTGAATGACACAACCTAGTAAAATAACGGCATCCACATTTTCCATTTCGGCAAAATACTGGGCGCCCAGCGGCAATTCAAAACTGCCGGGCACATATTTTACCAGAATATTTTCATCGGTTACGCCGTGTTTTTTCAATGTATTTACTGCACCATTGGCCAAAGTCGAAGTAATTTCGAAGTTCCATTCAGCTACTACAATTCCAAAACGCATGGTTGATGCCGGGGGAACTTTTTCAATTTCGTATTGTGAAAGGTCTTTTGTTGCCATTTTATTAAATAAAAAACCCCTCGCAGGGAGGGGTGTAGTTATACAATTACTAGTTTTAACCCAGTTTAATTTCTACCCGTGCAATGTACCTGTCAGCATTCTGACCTTCAGTGGTTTCAGGATACTTTTCCTTAATTTGTTTGTACAGGGCAAGAGCATCTTCCAATTCCTCCATCGACTCGAGCAGCCTGGCTGCTTTCATCATATAAACCGGAGTGGTAAGCTCATTGGCGTTCATTGAAAAGGCTTTTCTGTAATGGCGCAATGCACCTCTTTCATCGCCCAATTCCAGTTTTGCGTCACCTTTGGCTCCTTCAGCAATCGGCCCAAGAAGTAAATCTTTGGTTTTAAATCCATTCAGGTAATCCAGTGCATCTTCAAACTGACCAAGGTGCAGGTAAGAAATGCCGGTGTAATATTTTGCCAGGTTGGCAGATTTTGTCATACGGTAATCATCGATAATATCGAGAAACCCGAGGTAGTTGCCGTCGCCGTTTACAGCCAGGTTGAACGAATCTCTTTCGAAATAGTTTTCAGCCATAAACATTTGCGATTGCGCCTCATCTTCACGCGGTTGAAGGTAAAATCGTGTAAAACCAAGATATGCGATTACAAGCAGAATGATGGCGCCAACAGCATAGGTTATCGGTTTCTGGTTTTCTTCAATAAACCGTTCTGTTTTAGTAAGAGCGCTTTCAAGTTCCTGCAAATTATCGGCTTGCTGAGTTTTCTTTTTTGCCATGTTGTTCGTTTTCAAAATTGTGCCGCAAAAATAGCTTTTTTTTATAAACTGCACCGCAATTGATGCTTTAAATTTCGGGTTTAATCAACAGGAGTTTGTTATTAACCTTAAATTCATTAAAACAGTTCGGCGCCCCATGTTTTTTAGTTAGTTTTGTGTTTTTAAAACAGTTGTTTTTTCATGTATATCGAAGAAATTTCCATCGTAAACTTTAAAAATCTGAAAAATGCTCAGGTAGCTTTTTCACCGCGTTTGAATTGTTTGATAGGCAACAACGGTTCGGGAAAAACAAATATGCTGGACGCGGTATATTACCTTTCGTTTTGCAAAAGCTTTTTTAATCCGGTTGACCAGTTCAATATTAATCACGACGAAGACTTTTTTATCCTAAACGGAAATTATAAACGACTTGATTCTGCTGAAGCTATTGCCTGCGGTTTGCAAAAAGGCCAGAAAAAGCAATTTAAACGGAATTCAAAGGTTTATAAAAAACTGATGGAGCACATCGGTTTACTACCGCTTGTAATGATTTCACCTTCAGATACCAACCTGATTCTGGGCGGAAGCGACGAGCGCCGGAAATTTATGGACGGGGTAATTTCGCAGTACAATCAAAATTACCTCGACGATTTGCTGAAATACAACCGTGCACTTTTGCAGCGAAACAACCTGCTGAAACAATTTATTTCTGACCATTATTTTGACGCCGAACTGCTTTCTGTTTGGGATGAACAGCTTATTGAATACGGATCCCGGATTCATACAGAAAGAAGCAAATTCGTGGAAAAACTTGTACCTGTTTTCCAGCAATTCTATTCGTTTATTTCGCAGGAGAACGAAAAAGTTGGTTTGGAGCATCAATCCGATTTGTATAACAATTCCATTGGAAATTTGCTGAGAGAGGCCCTGCAAAAAGACCGTGCAGCGCAATACACCACTGTGGGCATTCATAAAGATGACCTCATTTTTAATATCGACTCCTTTCCCATTAAAAAGTTGGGGTCTCAGGGCCAAAACAAAACGTATTTGGTGGCTCTTAAACTGGCTCAGTACGAGTTTATTAAAGAAATATCGGGAATGAAACCCATTTTGCTGCTCGACGATATTTTCGATAAACTCGATCGCCACCGGGTGGAACAAATAGTGAAAGTTGTGTCAGGCGACGATTTCGGTCAGATTTTTATAACCGATACAAACAGGGAACATCTTGATGCCATTATCAGGAAAATGGATGCAGCTTATCGTATATTTCAGGTAAATTCGGGAACTGTTGAACAATTGGTATGAGAAAAAGCAATACACAACCGCTGGGCGAAGTGCTGCGCGAGTATGTTCGCGCCATGAATATGGACCGCAAACTGAAAGAGGTTGATGTGGTTCAATCCTGGGAAACCCTGCTGGGAAAAACCATTGCCGGCTATACTCGGAATGTTTTTCTTTCGAAGCAGGTTTTGTATGTTGAAATCAGTTCTTCGGTGGTAAAAAACGAACTGGTGATGATGCGTGAAGAAATTCGGTTAAAACTGAATGAACTGGCAGGGGAGGAGATGGTGCTGAAAATTGTATTCAAATAAAGATAAACAAAGCCCCGGTGCAAATGAACCGGGGCTTTTGGTTATAGTAAAATGGATTAGAAAATGGTCTATTCCTCTTCCTGCTCAGCTTCATAAGCTTTGAGCAGTTCGTCCTGAACTTCGGCAGGAACTTTTTCATAGTTGTCAAACGAGATGCTGAAAACACCACGTCCACCGGTAATGGAGCTCAGTGAGGTTGCATACCTGAACATCTCTTTCTGCGGAACTTTTGCGCTAATTTTTTCCATACCTCTTTCAGACCCCATGCCCATAATCATGGCACGGCGTCCCTGCAAGTCGCTCATCACGTCGCCCATGCGGTCGCTCGGAACCCAAACTTCGAGGTTGTAAATGGGTTCAAGAATTTTCGGCCCGGCATTTTTAAATGCTTTGCTGAATGCATTCCTTCCGGCCAGTTTAAACGAAATTTCGTTGGAGTCAACCGGGTGCATTTTGCCGTCGTATATATAAACTATAATATCGCGGGCGTATGAACCGGTAAGTGGTCCTTCTTCCATCTTTTCCATTATCCCCTTCAGGATAGCCGGCAGGAACCGGGCATCAATTGATCCACCCACAATGCTGTTTACAAAAATCAGTTTTCCTCCCCATGGAAGAACATGTTCCTGCACATCGCGGATTGCTATTTTTTGTTCTTTATCTCCAAATTTGAACATTGGTTTTGGCGCTGCACCTTCCGTGTAAGGTTCAATAATCATATGTACCTCGCCAAACTGACCGGCGCCCCCCGATTGTTTTTTATGCCGGTAGTCGGCCTGGGCAGCTTTGGTAATGGTTTCGCGGTAAGGAATTTTTGGCTGAAGGTAGTTCACATCAATTTTATGGGTATTGTCGAAATACCACTTTAACACATTCAGGTGATATTCTCCCTGTCCGTGAACCAGTAGTTGTTTGAGTTCCTTGGAGTATTCAATAACGAAAGTTGGGTCTTCAAACTTTATTTTATTCAGAATCTCACCCACTTTTTCGTCGTCCGATTCATTCACTGCTTTAATGGCAATTGTATGTTTCGATGCGGGAAATTTAATAGGTTCATATCTGGTATCAGCATCTTTGGTAGAAAGAGTCTGGTTAAACTTTGTTTCTTTCAGTTTAACAGTGCAACCCAAATCACCGGTAGCCAGTTCTTCAACTTTTTCCCGGTTTTTACCGGCCGATACAAATACCTGCGAAAGCCGTTCCTTGTTGTTGGTTTTGGTATTGATCAGGTCGAGGCCTTCCTTAATTTTACCCGACATGACTTTGAAATAGGTAATTTCCCCTACGTGCGATTCCACTGATGTTTTGAAAACGAATAAACTTGGGTCTGCCGAATCGTCCATTTTCAGTTCTTTTCCCCCGGCAACCGGTCTCATTGGTCGTTCTTTAGGCGTTGGAGCAATGTTTACAATAAATTCCATTAAGCGTCCGATTCCAATATTTTTTCTTGCGCAGGTACAGAAAACAGGGTAAAGGTCGCGCTGCAACATTCCCAGTTTCATTCCCTTGCGCATTTCGTCTTCCGAAAGTGAACCTTTATCGAAATAGAGTTCCATCAGCGATTCTTCATTTTCGGCTGCCATTTCAATCAATTCGTTGTTCAGTTCTTCGGCTTTGTCTTTTTCCGAATCAGGAATATCAAGTACTTCCGGCTGTCCGCCGTTCGGTCCGTACTTGTACATTTTCATTTTCAGTACATCAATAATGGAAGTAAAACCCGGGCCTGCATCAACCGGATATTGCACCACGGTAACTTTGTTTCCAAAAGTGGCTTTGCACTGGTCGAGTGCTGCATCAAAATTTGAGTTATCGTGGTCGAGCTGGTTGAAAACAAACATCATCGGGATATTGATATTTTCGGCATGCCGACCAGCAGCAACTGTACCCGATTCTACACCGTTGGTGGCATTTATCAGCAGCAGGGCAAGGTCTGTCACATTTAACGATGAAACCACTCCACCGCATAAATCATCCATCCCCGGAGTATCAAGAATATTGATTTTTGCTCCGTTACTTTCAGTGTATAAAAGTGTGGATAACACTGAGTTGCCATATTCCTGCTCAATCGGTGTGCAGTCTGAAACCGTATTTTTTGCGGTAACTTCACCCCTGCGGTTAATTACTCCACCCTCAAACAGCATGGCTTCTGCGAGGGTGGTTTTTCCACTGCCGGCATTTCCAATTAAAGAAATGTTACGAATTTGTTCGGTCTTGTAAACTTTCATTTTATTTTAGTTTTTAATTTATTTTCAGATGCCTCTTATCATTTTGCCTGAAAAAAGGTCACCAAAATTAGTAATAATTTATTAACGATCAAGTTTATTGTTATTTTTGGGCCGCGAATAGAAAAGCATGTTGAAAAAAATCTTTATATTTTTATTTTTTACAGGTTACAGTTCTTGTTTATGGGCACAGCAATCCTGGGTAATAAGCGGAAATATTAGTGATTCGGAAACCGGTGAAGATTTGGCCGGTGCCACCATTCTGGCTGAAGGGATTCAGGTTGAAGGAGCGATAACCAACAACTACGGGTTTTATTCCCTTACATTGCCAGAGGGCGATTATCGCATTCTTTTTCAGTTTGTTGGGTACGAATCGCTGGAATTGAATTTTAAACTTGACAGAAATAAAAAAGCAGATGTAGAACTGACGCCTAAAATTTATGAATTGGGAAATGTAGTGGTGACCGGTCAGAGGGCTGATAAAAATGTAACGTCGCTGCAAATGGGAGCAGTTCAGCTTGTTCCAAAGCAAATTGAAAACATTCCTGTAATTTTTGGCGAACCTGATATTCTGAAAACCATCCAGTTAACTCCCGGAGTTAAACCGGCAGGGGAGGGAAACTCCGGTTTTTATGTGCGTGGCGGCGGTATTGACCAGAATTTGATTCTGCTTGACGAAGCACCGGTTTACAGTGCATCACATTTGCTTGGTTTTTTTTCGGTGTTTAATTCCGAAGCGCTAAAAAATGCCAGTCTGCTGAAAGGATCGATTCCTGCTGAACATGGTGGCCGGGCGTCTTCAGTTCTCGATATTCAAATGAAGGAGGGAAACCTGAAAAATTTCGGAGCTACCGGAAATGTTGGTCTGATTTCCTCGAACCTCACTGTGGAAGGGCCGCTGGTAAAAGATAAAAGCTCCTTTATGCTGAGTGGACGCAGAACTTACGCTGATCTTTTCCTTAACTTTTCGAAAGACGAAGACATCAGGGAAACCCACCTTTTTTTTTACGATCTCAACCTGAAAACCAATTATAAACTGAACAGTAAAAATCGGATATACCTCTCAGGATACCTGGGACGCGACGATTTTGGGTACAAAAACGAGTTTGGTTTCGACTGGGGAAGCATTACCGGGACATTGCGGTGGAACCACATTTTCAGTGACAGGCTTTTTTCAAATACTTCGCTTATTTTCAGCAACTATTCTTACAATATCACCGTAATGCAAAACCTCGATTTGGTTATCCGGTCAGAAATTAAGGATTTTAACCTGAAACAGGATTTTTCGTTTTATGCCAACTCAAAAAACACGGCTAAATTTGGCGCTAATGTTATCAGCCATAATATATTGCCGGGCGAAGTCAAGGTGAACCAGGGGATGGGATTTATTGCCCCGGAAAATATCTCGAGACGCAGAGCCATTGAATGGGCTGGTTACGTTTCAAATGCTCAGCGAATAACGTATGGCCTGAGTGTGTACTACGGACTTCGCTTTTCGTTTTTCAGTAATATTGGCCCGGGAGAATTTTACGAGTTTAATGAGAATGGCGAACTTTTGGAAACCGATGAAATTGAAAACCGGAAGATTTATAAGACACAGGGAGGTCTGGAGCCGCGTATTGCTGTGAATTACACATTCAACAACCTGAGTTCGGTAAAGGCTTCCTACAATCGGATGTACCAGTTTCTGCACCTGCTAACCAACACCACAACTACCACGCCCACCGATTTGTGGCTTCCAAGCAGCAACAATGTAAAACCTCAAATTTCGGAACAGGTTTCGCTGGGCTATTTCCGAAACTTTAGCAACAACGAGTTTGAATCGTCGCTGGAAGTGTATTACAAAGGTTTGCAGAATCAGATAGACTATAAAAACGGGGCCGATTTGGTATTCAATTCCACAGTTGAGTCAGAACTGGTTTTTGGACGGGGCTGGGCTTATGGCGCCGAACTGATGCTAAAAAGAAACCAGGGACGGTTGAATGGCTGGCTTAGCTATACCTGGTCGAAAACCATGCGCCAGTTCGATGAAATCAGCAACGGAAATCCTTTTCCTGCCCGCCACGACCGTACCCACGATGTATCGGTGGTTGCTATCTATGACATCAGCCGGAAGTTGAAAGCATCTGCCACCTGGGTGTTTTACACCGGCAACGCCGTAACTTTCCCAAGCGGAAAATATGAAATCGACGGAAAAACCATCGGTTATTACACCGAACGAAACGGCTACCGTATGCCCGACTACCACCGGCTGGATTTGGGGTTTGTCTGGCTGCGTAAAAAAACAGATAAGTTTGAATCGAGCTGGAATTTTTCGGTTTACAATGCTTATTCCCGCGAAAATGCCTATTTTATCGATTTCAGAACAAAGGAAGACAATCCATCAGAAACTGAAGCTGTGCAGGTTTCTCTTTTTAAGGCCATTCCATCGGTAAGCTATCGGTTCAAATTTTAAAAGGAAAGAATGATGAATCAAATCAAGTCACAACATTATCACCAAAAATCTCAACCTAATCTCCATAAATCTCAACTTAATCACTATAAATCTTTCCTGCCTTTCCTTTTAGTCTTCATCTTTTTTAGTTGCGAACGGGTAATTGATGTGGATTTAAATGAAGCAAAACCGGCCATTGTAATAGAAGGAAATCTTTCTTATGAAAAAGGTGAACTGGAGGTTAAAATATCCAAAACCGGAAGCTATTTCGGCACCAGTCCGGTTGAAAAAGCTGAGAACGCCGTTGTGTATTTAAAAAACGGGACAGGAACACGAACAGAGGCACTTGAGGTTGAACCAGGTCTTTACAAAAGAAGGAATATACCGATACAGTCCGAGATGAATTACAGTTTACATATTGAATTTGAAGGTCGGGAATTTACGGCCTTTTCAACCATGCATAAACCGGTAGAAATTGATTCGCTAAGTTATGATTATCAACCAGAAGCGCGATTTTTTGACGGAGGATACCGGGTGTTGCTTTATTTTTCTGATCCGCCCAAAGTGGAAAATTATTACCGGGTAAGAGTAACTAAAAACGGAAAACCATTCAACAGTGTGTCCGATATTATTGTATTCGACGATTCCCGCCTCGATGGAAAAGGAATTCAGGTGCGTTTGCGTGGTCAAACTTTTGCTAAAGGCGATACGGCCAAAATAGAACTCCTGTCAGTCGATAAAAATGTCTGGCTCTATTTTAGCACCCTGCGAGAAATGGCAAACGCCAATCCTGGTTCACCGGCCCCTTCAAACCCCATTTCCAATTTCAACAACGGGGCTTTGGGTTATTTTTCGGCGTGGTCGGGAGATGAGAAAGAAATAATTATCGAATGATTTTTTTAAACAAATGAAACGAAAATGAAGAAAAATATTTTTTGGATATTATTGATAACATGCTGTTTTTCAGTTTTGAGTAACCCAATTCAAAGCAAAGTGAGAAATGTCGGAATATTTGGTGATATACATGAGATGATGAAACCAGCCGTTAAAGAAAATGAGAAGTCCTTTTTGAATAATCTCGCTGGATTATGTGGAAAATCGTTCCGTGGAAAAGAAACTTACACAGCACCTGGTCGTGATAGCTGGGCAGACAAAGATTTTGTAATGCATGTAACTGTTTGCGAAGAGGATAAGGTTTATATCCCCTTTCATCTCGGAGAAGATCGTTCCCGAACATGGATGTTTCTAATGGAAGGGGAGAAACTGCGTTTCAGGCACGATCACAGGCATGAGGACGGCACACCCGAAGAACTTACCATGTATGGCGGTTATTCGGATGGAACAGGAACCGGATACATGCAGAAATTCCCCGCAGATGATTATACCCTAAACCTGCTTGACGACAATGCCAAACGCGAATGGAAGGTTATTCTTGCCGAAGATTTAAGCACGTTTACTTATCAGTTGCTGTACAATAATGAATTGGTTTTTTCGGCAGAATTTGATCTTACCCGGCCGATATAAACCGTAAAAATTTTAATGTGAATGGTCATGGTGTGCTTCTTTGGCCTCTTCATACGTTTTGTTTATGGTTCCCCTCTCGTGCTCGGCAGGTCCGTATAACGTATAAAGCTTTAAAGCGGTGCGCCCGGTATTTTCAACCCTGTGCCAGTAACCTGCGGGTATAAGTATTGCCCAGTCGTCAGATACTTTTTTGTCGAAATGGAGATTGTCTTCCGTTTTACCCACCTGCACCCGGGCTTCTCCTTCCTCAATCCGGATAAACTGGTCGTGACCGCTGTGAATCTCCAAATCAATTATTTCGCCCGGTTTCAGCGTCATAAACACCAGCTGCATATACTTTCCGGTCCAGTTAGCAACACGGTAATTTTCATTTCCCAAAGTGGCCTTTTCAACATCCAAAACCCAGGGTTCTCCGCCGAGGTCTTTTGTGTAGTCGATAGCAGCCGTTTCAACTGATTCAGAACTATCTTCCGATCCGGAGTGACAGCCCCCAATAAAGAATGCCAGTCCAACAAATACAATCGCCGCCAAATACTTTTTCTTTCTCATTTTAAAAGTCTTTAATTGAAATTAAGTTTATTATTGGTAACGTATTCAAACCCGGAAATGTTCATAAAATCATGCAATCCAAATTGGGTGTTGTTGGTTTGTTATCTATCGTTATTTCAAATTTTTGTCATTACAGAGTCAGAAATACACTTAGTTTTGTCTGCTACACCATTAAAAAACGATCGTCAAAAAGTTCAGCTGAATTAATTTTCTTCCTTTTTACTAATTTTGCTGTAAATCCAACAATTATCAGAAAAACATAAAACTTTCACAATGAGTAAAAAAGAAGACGATTATTACGATAAGAAAATTGATAATGGCCTGAAAAAGAAGGAGCTTGAAGAAAAATACGGAGCTCATTTTTCTGAGTTCAGTGAACTTCCTCCGGACATGGAAAATCAGTGGCTGAATTCAATAGAGGAATTTGAAAAACAGTTTGATGATGCCAAACGCACAACTGTTTGGGAATATATGAATAAGCCTGATTACAAAACGACAGATGAATTAAAACCACATGAAATCTCAAACGAGTTAAACCGCTTATTTGAATTGCTGGCTGAAAGCAATATTTCTTTAAGTACCCTTTGCGAAGTTGATGACGCTGAATTATACCGCTTTATAACTGAAGAACTGTTTCAGCACGAAATGGATGATATTCGGATACCAGGAATGATGAGCTGTTTTACCTATGAAGAATTTCATCCTAACGCCAGGTTGGATATCGAAGAGGCTATTGATTATTTTTTCAGAATGACAATGGCAAAGATGGAAAATATTGGCGGAGATGGCTACGATCTGCTTTATATCGATACCGAAAATCACCAGGATTCAGCCGGCAACAAAATCGACAAACAAAAAGTTGTTAATTGTATTAATAATTTTCTCGAGTCATTCGATAAATTTGAAGTTGTGACCCACAACGAAAAAACTTTTGAAATCAATCAGGAAAAAACCGATGCCAAAGTAACGTTTACCATTCATTTTAAGGGTTTATTCGAAAACAGTAGTGAAACATACGATTTCAGAGGTGATGGATGTTTTAAGCTAAAGCCGGGGGAATACGGCGGATGGGAAATGTATCATATTGATTTGCCGGGGTTGACTATTGCTTAGTTATTTTTCTTGTTAATCAAAAAATGATTCCGTTACTTCTTATTTTCTCTATATTATTTTCAGAGTCAAAGTTTAAGCTATCAATGCAAAGTTGACGTAACACATAATCATCGGTTTGTGGAAAAATTTTATGGTACAACATGTAATATTGTCCATCTTTCTGAAAAACAGTATTATGCCCCGGACCAACAATGGTGCTGTCGGCAGTTGTTTGCAGCACAGGGCTGTTTTTCCCTTCCTTCCAGGGGCCAAAAGGAGTTTCCCCAACTGAATACCTGATTTTATAGGTTGCATCAATTGCTTTTCCGTCGGAATACATCAGATAATAAAATTCGTCTTTTTTAAACATTACCGGAGCTTCGAAAAAGTTTGGCGGAGTTATGTTTTCGGGGTCTTCCATAAAAGTATGCATATCAGGAGCCAGCTTAACTCCAAAACAAGCGCCATTCACCCAGTTTAATCCTGATCCCCAGTATAAATACGCTTGTCCGTCATCGTCAATAAAAGCTTCGGCATCTATCATGTGATATCCGGGAAACATGTTTCTTTCAATTAACGGGGAATTGTCATTTTTTATATTTTTCCAGGGGCCCAGCGGGTTTTCGCTTATTCCGGCCCACACTTCGCTCCCAACAGAAACATACATGTAAAATTTGCCATCATTTCCTTTAATTACAGAAGGCGCCCACACTTTTGAATCTCCGGAAGTCGGACTTGTGCATGCTTCTTTGGTTGGCCAGTTAATTTCATGAGTTGTAAAATTTCTGAAATCCGAAGTTTCAAAAACAGCCAGATCGTCGCCTCCCCACGGGTCTTTTGTGGCATAAATATAATAAAGCCCACCTTGGAATAAAATGCTTGGGTCGGCATAATATCCATTTATGATTGGATTTTTGATTTTTACTTTTTCTGATTGACATCCAACTAAAAACAGGATGAATAATGGTATTAAAAATGAATACACTTTTTTATTTTTTCGACTATTGTTCATATATGGTTTGTTTGATGATGAATATTTCTATTTATGCATCGAATCAGTATCTGCAATTTTAATAATTTTTCAATCAAAGTCTGAATGCAAATAATATTACGTTGTGAAAAAGCAAAAATCGGAAAGGAAATTACTTTCTTTCGATACAAAAACTAACAACAACTGATTATCAGTTTATTAGTTAAAAAGGGTACAAATAGGGTACATTGTGATATCGGAGTTACCGTTTCTAAATTAAATCATTCAGCTTTTTTTAAATCTGAATAATTTAGAGAAAGAAGTATAATTTATTGATTTTAATGATTTTCCCGAAAGGTATTGTTGTCGTTTTACACAGTTATTCCAAATAATTGGGGTAAAAAAATCTTCATTCAGACCTAATCATAAAAGTATGTATTTTGGTATTTCCTCTCAATATCTTCGATAAAAAAATTGAGTTGATTGCAATTGGGGCTGTTTTATCATTTCTGAACTTTACCTGTTTACGCTGAAATGGTTTCTTTTACTTTATTTGGTTTATTGTGCCCGTTTTCCCATATATTCCATTTACCGTAGCCGTATTTTTTGAATTCGTAAATTGCATTATGGCCGGAAACATTGTTGAAAATTATCCCCAATTCTTTCATCTGGTGATCTTTGATTTCCGCAAGGGCCATTTTTAAAGCAGCTTTTGGTGTAAATTGATGACGTACGACTATAATACTGAAATCGATACTTTCCCGCAGTTGAAATATTTCGGCCACAAAACCTACAGGTGGTGTATCTGCAATGACTACATCATAGTCGTTTTTCAATTGCTGCAGCAATTCCGTGAGTTTTATATCTGACAATATTTCAGCCGGATTCGGGGGGACACGACCCGCCGGAATGACACTGAACCTTGTAAGTTTGGTATTATGGATAATTTCTTCGGGAGTAGCAGTGCCTTCGATGTAATCCACCACTCCCTTACCCGGGGGAAGATTAAAAATTTCCGCTAAATTGGAATTTCTTAAATCCAGATCGAGAAGAACAGCAGTTTTGTTTGTCAGTGCAATTGAGGAAGCAATATTGATGGCATTAAAGGTTTTTCCTTCTTTAGGCATTGCAGAAGTTACAGCAATAACCGGATGATATACTGCCTGGGTTAAAATTTTAAGTTTTGCCCTGACAGATACATATGAATTTCCTATACGTGAATTTGGATTATCGATAACAGGTGTGAGGCTGACATTCTTTTTTTCTTCATGAAAGACATGACCAATCACAGGTAGGCTGGTTATTTCTTTAATGTCATCCTGTGTAAGTATTTTATTGTTGAAGAAATTGCGGATCAAAATAAATCCTGCCGGCAGAAGCATGCCCATCAAAAGTGCAATAGAATAAACCTTTCTGTTTTGCGGCTTAACAATAGCCTTCATCTGTGGATACTCAAGAAGCTGGCCATCGGGTAAGTTGGAGGCTTTTATAATTCGTGCTTCCGATAATTTCTGTAGCAGGAAGGTATAGGTCTCACTGTCAATCTTATATTTTCTTTCAAAGTTAACAAAATTTCTTTCTGTAGCCGGAAGGCGACTGATTTGAGCATTGTATTTATGCATCCTCTGATTCAGGTTATCAAGCTCTGTCTGCGATTGTACAATAATGTTATTGATACTTTGAACCAATGAATTTTTTACGGTTTCAATCTGGTTGTTTAACTGGATGAATGTAGGATGTTCAGAATTCGGGCGGATGGAAGTCTGGCTTGATTTTTTATTAATCAGTTCATTTAGCTGTACGATAAAACTATTCAGCAGCGGATCCTCAATACCCACCGATGAAGGGGCTATCACCGTTTCCAAATCCTGATTGCTGTCAATATAGTTCTTTAGATAAGTGTAGTATTTATGTTGCGATTCACGCTTCATAAGTTCCTTATCCAGTTCATTCATTTGAATAAGCAGTTGCTGCGACTGGGCAGAAAAGTCAATCATCTGATTGGCACTGCGAAATGTCTCCAGCCGGTTTTCCGAAATGCTCAGCGAATCAGAAATGTTTTGTAACTGGGAGTCTATAAAATGAATGGTAAGGTTGGCATACTGATTCTTTTTTTCGAGGTTGCTGAACTGGTATATTTCAATGAGTTTGTTCAGGAAATCAATTCCCTTACCCACATTGTTGTCTCTTACCGAAAGATGAAGAATGGAAGAATTATTGTCGGGAAGCGATACCTTAAGCATCGATTTGTACCTGCTTACCAGCGATGCCTGTGTGTGAAACCTGAACATGTAATTGCCGGAAGAACCGGGAGTAAAATGTTCATTCATTGCCACCGAAAAGGAAAATTGATCTGTTATAACACTGGATTCCGGTTTGATATCTTCCCTGAATGAAATTGCAGGTACTATTTGCAGTATGCGGTTTTCGCGGTAGCTATAAACCCTTACTTCTTCATTTTCCTGGCTGACGGTAATTCTTCCGTCAGGATGGATTGTCAGATAAAAATTGCTTTCCACAACCTGGGGATGGTTTCTGTCCCATATAATTCGGAAGGGAGTGTTTTTGTAGATCTCTGTCTCAGAAAAGCGGCCCATGCTGTAATAGCTAACCTCAAAATCAAGTTCAGCCACTGTCATGGATACAATGGGTGTAGAACTTAAAATGGCTACCTGGTTATTGAAACTTGTCCAGTCAGAATTGTGTCGTTCCTGAAACATACCCTGATTCCGGCCATACAAGGCAGTCAAAGGGGAATTGGAATTGTCTTCACTGACAAGGAGGGTTGACTGTATCTCATATACAGGCGGAGTATAGCGAATGTAAATAAAGGCCAAAATGACTGCTACACCAATAGTCAGAAGAAACCAGTGCCAGTTGTATAAAAATCTCAGGATGATATTTTTGATTTCATTGGCATCCCGGTTATCCGGCCGGTAATAACTGTTATTTCCACTGGGTAATAAATTTTCCGGTATCATTTGAACAGATTTAAAATGAGTAATCCGATTGATATTGCTGATGCTGTAATGGTTAGCGGGGATGTATAGGGCAAATTTTTAGCCCCGTATATGCGGGTCTTATGTTCCACGTAAACAATATCGTGTGGCAGAATATAATACCAGGGTGAAAACAGGATTTTGGGATCAGTCAGATCGATCTCCGCGATGTATTTTCCTTCAGGAAGCTCCCTGATTATTTTCACATTTTGATAGTTGCCGTAATCGGAAATGTCGCCGGCCATTCCCAAAGTCTCAAATATGGTCATCCTGCTTTTAACCATAGAAATCTTTCCCGGATTGCCAACTTCTCCCAAAACGGTAATTGTTCTGCTTACCAGTTTTACAAAAACCGAAGCATTCTGGAGATAAAGATCCACTTTTTTTTGCAATGTTTCCTGGACTTCTGTAAGTGTCATATTGTTGACATTAATTTCACCCAGAAAAGGATACTGTATGTTTCCATTTTCATCAACCAGGTAAGTTATCAGCTCCAGGTTATAGCTTGAGCCTATGGCTGATGTTTGGGAGCCAATCAGGTTTAGAAATGCCACATTGTCCTGATCAACACCAATAATGCGGATGTAAAGGTGATCGTTTGGTCTGATGCGGTATTCTTCAGGCATGGGTGTATGCTCATAGGTCTTTCCGGCTTCTATGCCATTCAGATAAGTTACTTCCTGCAAAGGCGTACTGCAGGATGTTGCTGTGAACAGCAAAAAAACAACAGATCGGAAAAAGTCCCTGCAAAGGATGGTTTGATTCGTCATGGTTTTATAATTTATTAATTTCTGGTATTTCGGAAAGGTTTAATTCAACCGGATGATCATCAAGCTGAATGATTTTATCGAAGTAAGGCAGAAGAGATTTCCGGTGAGTCACAAAAAGGATGGTTACCTGCTCCTTCAACTTTGTAATAACCTCCATTATTTGTCGTTCATTTTCAACATCAAGCGAAGAGGTTGCTTCATCCAGCAGTAAAATCCAGGGATTACGAAGGAGTGTCCGTGCAAGAGCCAGCCGTTGTTGCTCGCCCCCGGAAAATATAAACTGATAATTGACGATGTGCTCATCCAGCCCTTTTTTAAACCGTTTAACAAGGTGAAGCGCGTTTACCTGTGCAAGCACTTCCAGTATTCTTTCATCTGAAGTTGAGGAACGGCTGTCCCAGACCAGGTTTTCGCGCAATGTGCCTTCAATAAAAAATGAGTCCTGCGGAAGGTAACCGATGCTTTTTTTCCAGGAAGGCAGAATTTCATCGTCAAGAAGGCGGCCGTCAACACAGATGTTTCCTTTTTCAGGTTTTTGCAATCCGGCTATGATATCAATTAAAGTTGTTTTGCCGCGTCCCGAAACTCCTACTATCCCTGTAATTCTTTTTGCCGGGATAACCTCTGAGAACTCATGAAAAAGCTGCTTTTCACCCGGATAGGAGAAGCTAATTCCCTCCAGTGTAATTTCTTTTTCCACAGGGAATCCGGGAAGGATTTCATTGGTCTGAAACATGGTGTCAGTAAATTCATCATCGAGTTGCATCACCATTCTCACCGATGGCAAAGAGGTGATGATGTTGTTCATATTTGAATTGAGGCTGATAAATTGGGGAAAAATCCGTGAGAACAGCAGTATCAGAATAAAAAAGGAGGACAGCGGCATAAGACCGCTATTGTATCCGGTATATACAACCATTACAAGAACCAGTATTCCGGCAATCCGGTAGATAAGTTGGGGCAGTGAATGGTTTTTTTGCATTTGGTATTCAAGGTTGAGCAGGGAAGAACTGGCTTCGTCAAATTTGCTGTAATAAAAATCCTCCGAACTGTGCACCTTGGCAATTTTAACAGTTTGCCAGAAGTCATCGATGTATTTCAGCAACTGGTTGTATGATGTTATAAATCCTTCGCCCAGATGAAAGGCTTTTACAAGAAATTTTCTCAGGAAAAAAAACAGCAGGCCCCCTGTAAGAACAATCACTCCGGTAAAACGTGCCGAAATCAGCAAAGCCCATGCAATATATGAACCAATAAACAGCAGTGTCATGAGCATCCTGAGGTAATAGTAGTAATAAACAGCCATGTTTGGAACTTCTTTGGTAAGTACCTGCAGGTGGTTATTTTTACTTTTGTGGTTGAGTACGGACCAGTCGGCAAGAATAATTTTCCGGAACAGCCGGCGCCTGATGTTGTAAATTAAGGTTTGCTGGTATCGTGCATCGAGAAGTGATTTCCAGTACTGCAGCAGGGGCATGATTATAAGCAACACAAGGTAAATCAGCAGGATGGTTTCAATTGTCAGCTCTATTCCCGCTTTTGATGCAAGGTTTTTAAAAAACAGGGCCATCCTGTCAGCCTGTTCACCGCTGTTGATATCCAGAAGCTGGAGAAGGGGAATCAGCAGCACAATGGAAAAACCTGAACTCACCCCATTTACCAGTGTGATGGCAAAAATGAGTACCAGCTTCCACGGCTGATGTTGCCGCAGCAATCGGAACGTTTTCAATATGAAAAGCAAACGCCGGGTTTCCTGGTTTGCCAACCTTGCAGCCATATTAACCGATTATCAGGCCCAGTTTTTTCATTTCATCAAGAAGCTCCGACACTTCCTTACGGCACTGTTCGGAATCCACATCATATTCATCTGTTAGCCGAATGCACAATTCATCTGCCGATAATGGTTTTTCCAGCAAATCCCAGATTCGCGTAGCCACAGGATTTAATGAAAAGTATTTGCCTTTCTCAACGTTCATCATTACCAGTTCGTCGTAAAGACGCCCTGAAATCGTGGAATTGTTCCGGATGTAACTTTCTTTATTAACTGACATAATTTTTTATTTTGAAGATAGAATATAAACAGCAAGAGTACCTTCATCAGCCTGTATCTCCAACGGGGGAAAGCCAGGATATGAAACCACCGGTATTTAATCAGATCCTCCGGTAAATAAACCGGGGTATCAGTTGTTCGTCCAATCTGATGAAGGGAATACTTTATAAACCATTTTGGTACCGGGGAATCAAAAGGCAACAACGTAGAACCCGGGAAATAATGGCTGAGCATGGCATTGCACAGGCCAACCAGCCGTTTTGCATCGAGCTGCTTTACGATTATCCCAAATTTTTTCTTGTCAACCGGAAACCGGTTAATAATTTCATGGACATCAATAAGCCATTTTAAACGCGACCAGGTATGCAACCCCCCATGAATTATCAGGTGAAGCAGTTCGAATTCAATTGTAAACTGGTTGAATTTCTGCCCTGAAAAGACCGTTTCCTGAATGTTCTCATTAACGATCATTGCCATTTTCTTTTGTTGTATAGCCGGGAATTTCAGCAGGCTCCAGTGAATCTCTATAGAAATTTCATCAGACAGGTGGTCAAGTGTAAACTGGTTGAGAAGCAAAAGCAGTCTTTTTTCCTTGTGTCGGGAAACAGGCCAGTCAAAGGACCGGGGAACAAATCCCATCCTGCGCAATACGGCTATGGTTTTCAGAACTTCACCGGGTTTAACGAGAAAGTCAAAATCTTTATACCTGCGGCAGGTGGCATCATTATAAATGCGGTACGAAAGCAAAGGCCCTTTATATGAAACAAACCATATTCCTGCCTTGCGTAAAGCATTGGTGATCTCCAGAAACAGGGAAATCTGCTTCAACTGGCCAATTTTTTCCTGCAATACAAGATCATGTTGCTGTTCTTCCAGGAAATCATCTATCTGTTTATGCGACAACCGGTGACGATAATATAATTCCTCCCGCGAAAGGTTCATGTTTATTATAAGCTAATTCAGGTGCTTTATGTCATGGAATCTTCAATGGTTATCATCTTTTTAAAATCATTTTCCGTTTTAAAGTGCCTGGTAAGCAATGCATCCAGGATGTTGCACCTTCCGGCGAGCATTTTTTTACGATTATCATCTGTTTCTTCTTCCGGTAACCTGCCCAACATCTGCTGGATTTCCCTAAAAGTTACATTCCTGTTTATATGAAAAACATCACGCGAAATTTCAAATATATCTTTAAGATGAACCCTGACATTGCTGATAATTGAATAAATAGTGCCGGAGGAAACCAATTGTTTTTCAAAATCGGCAAGTAGCCGGCAACGAAAGGAAGAACACACCTGCGCCTTCGGCTTGTAATAAATGCTGCACTTTTTCTTAAAATAGGGACACGGTAACCGAAAGAACTCTCCTTTTTCTGTGGTGAAATATTGGTTTGCCATCTTCTCAGGCAGGTTTTCCTGTTCCATGGCCTGAAGCACGGCATCGGCAAACAGGGTTCCATCGCAGCAAAAACCACAGGCTTTGCAGATTTCTTGTTCCTCTGGCAGATTTTCCATAACAGCTTTATCCGGCGGGTGAATAATACTCCTGTGTAAAGGCATGTAGTTGTTTCAGCATTAAAATAAAAACAGCATGTTCAGGTATTAACTCTGCCTCCCTGAAATCCGGCTTTACTGCAATAGCTTTTTCAAGGGCAGAAAAGTTTACGAAATCAAAATCAGGGTTTCTTTTAAATTCCTCTAACTGGTGAACAGCTTCATCATACATCTCACGGCAAACCCTTTTCGTTTTTTCAAACATGGCAGGATTATTCTTGCTTTTCGACCAGGCAACTGAAGCGGGCAAAATGCCTTCGCTTATTTCCCGAAGCATCAGCCGGGCATAACCTTTTTTTACCAGGAGCGGTGAAGGGACCTGCAGCATATATTCAATAATTCGTTTGTCGAGTAGGGGATACCTGTATTCAATTCCTTCAGGATATCCGTCAAGAAACCACTGCTCTGCACGTTCGGCAAGATGGCAGAAATTCAGGAGTGCAAGGTGAACATCGCGCCTCGATTTCCATTTGTACAAGGGTGACAGCCGGGTGCGATAAAACGGCCTTCTTTTTCTCAGGTAGGGACTATCAGATTCTTTTATCAGTGTTAAATCCAGTCCGGCTGCAGGCAGCAACACCTTCCTGATGACTGATTTAAATGATGATAACGGATGATAAAAAGGATTTCTTCTGAAAAACAACTTCCACTGCAAATTAAAAAACAAATCAGAATCCACCCCCCTGTTGTTTAAGCTGATGAATTCATCACCTCCCCATCCGCTGAACAGGAGGCTGATTTTTTCCTCATTCACAGCTTTTCTGAGGGCAGATTCATGTACTGATTTCCCCGGTAGTTTACAGTTATTGTAAAAATTTACCACATCCTGCATGTCAAGCTTCAGGAAAACAGGTTCAATATGGCATGCTTTCCCTGTTTCAACCACCAGCTTCCGTTCATCGCCGTTCATAAAACTGACTTCATGATAAGGGGGCGACCATGAAAAGCCTTTGAAAGAGGATTGATGCTGATAGTTTAGTCTGGACAGTGCTGCCACAATCCCTGAATCCAGTCCGCCGCTCAAATGTGCTGCTGCCTTCAGCCGGCTGTCTGAACGGATGGACACTGCATGCTTCACAAGCTCCGTCAGATCCTTTTCTGCTGTTTTAAAATCCAGCGTAGCGTTTTCTTTGAATTTTTCAGGAAACCAGTACCTTGTAACTACCGGTTTCCCGTTTTGCCCGGTTTCAAGAAAGGCGCCCGGCAGAAGTTTCTTAACTTCCCTGCGGGGGAGCAGGTTCAGATTGACTGTATCCCCATTTTCAAGATACCGCTGTAAATATTCCCTGTTAATCTTTTTCCCGTTGCACAGAGTTTTGCACAATACAGTCCCGTCAGAAGAAAACCAGAAAGTACCATTTCCTGCATGCCAGGCGAGCGGCCTTATTCCCACATGATCGCGGTACAGGAGTAAAACACTGCATTCAGGCAGGTAAAGAATGATTGTAAAATCGCCGTTGATTGCATTTGCAAAATTTTTTCCCTTTAACCTGAACAGATGAAATGCGAGTTCCGGATTGGACATTTCACCCTGTCCCTTATTCACCAAAGACAGCAACTCATCCCGGTTGAAAAAATAACCCGATACCAGCACAAGTACCTGCTCTTCGTTGCTGATATAAATGTACGCAGAAGGATCGGTTTCAAATGCCGGGTGTAAAATCACGCCTCCCTTCATTCCGTAAAAACGGAATGTGTGTTCAACCGCTCCATGCCATTTCATGCTTTCTGCCAGCGAATGCAGTTCATCATGCTCCGCAGCAGAAAACCGGTTGCTAAAAAGCCCGTACAATAAAGCCATAACCGATAAAAATTAACTGGAATTTTTATGGTAAAGTAAGGACAGGATAAAATAATAGAAGACTGAAACGTGTGAAAAGGTTATAATAATATCACGCAGAAATCAGGGTGATTTGATTCCAGCAGGGGTTAACTTACGATCCCGGGGCTCCTGGATTATTTGGATTGCTGAATTCTTCGAATGCCCCTTTCGATTTCGCCCTGGTCGTCTCCGATTTTATCGACAATGATAAAATCACCGGCCTTATCCAGTGCTTTTTAATTTTTACTTGTTTTTCCATGACAGTAAATTTTTAGATTTAAAATACTAAAATTACATAAATTTTTTTACATATTGTGTAAACAACAGCCAAATATTTGATGGCATCATCTTAATATTTAATTATAGGCAAATAGTCCTTCGCACCTGACACTATTTTATGGTTCCCTACCATAAGCCAGGCATGGGCAGACATTATCTTTTCAGAATCCTGTTTAATGCCAATTGAAAGAGACGAACCTATTTTTCGTCGTTGTAACATCCACCGGGCAGCAAATGCCTGCACCAGGCATACATTTTTCCAGCACGACAACCTGTTGGCGCGGATAATTGCTTCTTTAAACGAATTTAATGTTTCAACCGACGGCTGCGCCTCATATTGCTGAATCGTTATTGTGCGAAGGCATATCCTGAACGGCAGCAAAAGCAACATGAGTTTGGCTGTCAACAAAAAAATCACTGCCTCAGTGAAAAGGAATTTTTCCTTTCGGGGCAAACAAAAAAACTGGCGACTGTATCTTATCCCTCTCAAAATCAATTTAATTTATTTATCAATTCAACAGGCCTTGACCATCTGTTTTTGCAGAAAACCAATCATATTTTCAATAGGTATTTGAAAAGGACGTTTTATTTTCACTACGTGGATAGTTCTGCATATATCCAAAAGTTTTTCAAAGTAGCAGGTTTCAGATTCCTTCATGGCTGGCAGATACTCCCAGCGGTACACCTCGTTTCTGACCGCGGTAAACGAGTCAACTCCCCGCAGCACATCCACTTCAATATCCTTTACTTCGGAAGGCTCGATGATAAAAAGCCACTTAAGAGGGTAATTTTCCTGCTTACTTTTTTCCATGGGCAAATAAAATTTTTCATTTCCCGCATATACTGCTGCAAGCTCACTTTTTTCCTGATTGAGTTGCTGAAGGGAATCGTGACACAGTTTGATGCGGTCGGAAAGTGGTGTGATACCCGGCATTCCTCCATCGAAAACAATGGGAGTCACATCGTCAGTAAGAAATTGTGCGCCGTTCAAACAAAAGCTGGCAGTAATCGCCGACTTTCCCGCTCCCGAATCGCCGCAAAGGGCAACACCCTGTTCATTCCAGATAAAACTGCTCCCGTGCAGCGGCAATATTTTGCGCTGATGCAGAATGGCTCCATACACCGAGCCGTACAGGTACAATACCACCAACTCATGTAAGGCGCCTTCGGCTGGTGCATATTCAATTTCATTGCCATTGCACGCATAATAACTGCCTACGCCTTCCACCTGCATGGCAAACTCATGCTGGTTCAACTGCCACAGTGAATTTGCATACACCGGATTTGTTACGCTGCGTGGAGTTTTTACCTCACTTATTTTTACATCCTGTACCGGGAACTGTTTTAACAGTTTTACCATTTTCAGAAGCAGGGTAGCAGGATCGTGATCCTTAATGTAGCTGCTGTAAAATGAATTCATTGGAACAAATTCAGGGACGATGGCCTTTATTTGCGCTACAAGCTGGCAATTGTTTTTCTCGTCCACCAGGTTTAAAATACCGTTTACCTGCCGGTTCACACTTTCCTCATCGTACTCCCGTACTTTGGCAATCAGTATTTTTTTGTTGTAGGTAGGCAGTAGTTCTTCTTTGTTGTCAAGCAGTTCCTCGTACAGTTTTTCTCCCGGGCGCAATCCTGTAACTTCTATTTTTATCTCTTTTTCCGGAATAAAGCCCGAAAGCAAAATCATTTTATACGCCAAATCGTAAATCCGGATGGGTTTTCCCATATCAAACACAAATATTTCGCCGCCATGACCCATAAAACCTGCCTCAAGCACAAGCTGGCATGCTTCGGGAATGGTCATAAAATAGCGGGTAACCTCCGCGTGTGTTACGGTTACCGGACCACCCCGCTGAATCTGCTTTTCAAACAATGGAACCACCGAACCGTTTGAGCCAAGCACGTTGCCAAAACGTGTGGTAACAAACTTCGTGGCATATTTCCCCGACTGGGCCAGCGACTGAATGTATATCTCGCCAATCCTTTTGGTTGCTCCCATCACATTGGAAGGGTTAACGGCCTTGTCGGTCGATATCAGAACAAACTTTTTAACTCCGGCATCTATCGACAGGTCGGCTAGATTTTTTGTACCCCCCACATTTGTACGAATGGCTTCACCCGGGAATTCCTCCATCAGCGGCACATGCTTATAGGCTGCGGCATGGTAAACAATGTCGGGTTTGTACATCTTAAAAACCCCCCGGAGCCGGGCAAGATTGGTCACATCGCAAATGATTGCCTCAAAATCGGCATGCTTTTCCCTTGAAATGATTTCCTGCTGCAGGTTGAATAAATCCGATTCCGCCTTATCGAGCAAAATAACCTTCCGCACAGGGTATGTAATCAGTTGCTGCACAATTTCAGAACCAATGGAGCCGGCTGCTCCAGTAACCAGCACCACCATATCCTTCAACCCCGCCTCAATTCTCTGATGGTCGAGCTGGATGGGCTCTCTCCCTAACAAATCCTCAATATTTATTTTGCGTATCAGCTTTGTCTGAAGTTCTCCATTTATCCAGTGATTTACAGGAGTCGCTTCCTTTTCTTCAGCATAGTTATGCAGGCACTCATTCGTAATTTTATGCTTTTGCTCATGGGTTAATTTTGATTCTTGCCATGCAAAAATAAACTCAGATACATGTTTTTTTCTAAATATCTTATTCAGGGCCATAAAAATTCTTTCAAATTCAATTATTGTGAGGTTTGAACCTGAAGGAAGACAAAGCCCGTTTTCGAAAAGATTTTCCGAAGTGCCGTTTCCGTAAAAAGGCGCCCCGGAAAATACGGGCTGAAGGTGCATGGGTTTCCATAGCGGGCGGCTTTCAATGTTCTGTTCTTCGAGTGCAAGGCGTATTTTTTCAGGAGTAATGCCCTTGTTGTTGAAAGGACATGTAAGCACGGTGGTGAGCCACCGGTTGGAATGCCATCCTTCCGGCTCTGGCTGAAATTTAACCTCATAGCCATGGATTATCAGGGAATCAAAATATTCCCTGTACAGTTCGCAGTTGAAACGCCTGGTTTCTATGCGGTTGTTCAGTACCAGCATCTGTCCGCGACCTATGGCAGCCAGCACGTTGCTCATCCTGTAATTGTAGCCGATCTCACTGTGCTGGTAGAAGGGGACTTTGTCCCGTGCCTGGGTGGCCAGGAAACGGGCTTTCTGTATCCACTCTTTGTTGGCCGACAGCAGGGCGCCACCCCCACTGGTTGTGATGACTTTGTTCCCGTTAAAGCTCAAAACGCCAAACTGCCCAAATGTGCCGCACATCTTTCCCCTAATGCCCGATCCCAGTGCTTCGGCAGCATCCTCAATTACCGGTATATCATACCTGGCGGCAATTTCCGTTATCTCATCCATCTTTGCCGGCATTCCGTATAGATCAACCGAAATGATGGCCTTTGGCTTTTTTCCCAGCCGCATCCTGGCAATTATGGCCTCTTCCAGAAGCTGCGGGCTCATGTTCCAGGTTTCCCTTTCGCTGTCGATAAAGACCGGCGTGGCACCCTGGTAAACAATGGGATTGGCCGATGCCGAAAAGGTCATGTCCTGGCAGATAACCTCATCTCCCGGTTTTATGCCCAGTATAATGAGCGCCAGATGAATGGCTGCCGTACCCGAACTTACCGCTGTCACATATCCTCCTCCCAGGTATCGTTCCAAATCGGCTTCAAATCCATCCACATGCGGTCCCAGCGGAGCAATCCAGTTGCTGTTAAAGGCATCATCAACAAAATGAATTTCCATGCCGCCTAAATGTGGGCAGGAGAGCCAGATGCGGGGTGGAGTTGTTATCCCGGTTGTTTTTCCTTTAATTGTTTGGTTAGAAAAAATAGTTTTCATTTTGCCCATTTTTCTTTAAGTTTTTTGTTCAGAACGGTATAAATGATAATTTTCAGGTCGAACCAGAAGTTCCGGCGCTGTATGTATTCCAGATTGATGCGCACTTTGTCCGGATAAATCACCCGGTCGTTATAGTGCACAGGGTCGTGTTGCAGGGCAAGTATTTCATCCTCGTTTTTGTACTTCATGCTTGCGGGACAGGTGATTCCCGGGCGGACATCCAGTATCCGCCGTTCCCCGCCGCTGAGCTTGTCGGCATAGCCGGGTACATCGGGCCGGGGGCCTACAAAGCTCATGTCCCCTTTCAGTACATTCCACAGTTCGGGCAGTTCATCCAGCTTGTACCTGCGGAGAAATGCACCTGTAGGGGTAATGCGTTGGTCGCCCTTAATGGTAATGTTTCCGCCCGGTTGCCCTTGTCGCATGGTGCGGAATTTCAGCAGGTTGAACAGTTTGCCGTGCCGGCCTACGCGTTGCTGACAGAAAAGCGCCGGTCCCGGCATCCTTATTTTGATAAGAACCACTAATACCAGCAGCACAGGCCACAAAACAAGCAGCCCAGCCAGGGAAATTACTACGTCGAAGATTCTTTTTGTCAACATGTTTGATTATTAGTATCAGGAATAGTATCAAGATGTTTAGACGCAAGTATCAGGACTACATGAATTGTGTTTAAAACAGAATAAAAATTACGTAACATTTCATTTGACGCTGTCAGGAGCTGCGCACGCTGACAGCTCTGTTTGAACTTATCGGTAATCGTATGACATGTTTTTATCGTATTCACCAATTGAATAAACACCGATGTTGATACCGCCGGAAGCTTCATATTGCGATAACCTTTTGCAGGTAGCGTTCTTAGAACCTGTCATCGTCGCAGACATGACAGCGTTTGATAATATAAAAAAATAAATATTTCTTTTACCACGATTTTTACTTCTCCATTTGACGCTGTCATGCATATGTCCCGGTGCACATAGGGAAGCTGCGCACGCTGACAGTTCAATAAGGTAATAAGGTAAAAATCAAATGCGTAACTATGCTACTAAGGTTAATGCATTGAAAATAAGGTTTTTCGTTTATATAACAACCTTATTTTTATTCCTGACCTTAGTAAAAAGGCTAGCACAGGAAAACAAACCTCTTATGTAACTTCTTTTTTTAAGCAGCCTCAAGAAGGGCAATTTTCTTCTTTAATTGATTTATTTTCATAGCCTTGTATCTTTGTTGATACTCT
>JAWLCW010000010.1:0-183213 GCA_041686935.1 Mariniphaga sp.
AACTTTGTTTTGCATAAGCTTCCTTTATTTGTGTTTCGCAAAAACAATTTACAAAAAAAATTCAGGAGGCTTATGCCCTTACAAACATACAGCCTTTAACAATATTATGCGTTTTTTAGTTAAGATTCAAATCGCTTCTCTTAAAAGTCTGTTTATTTCTTCCCGTATTTTTCCTGATGGTCTTTCAGTATCAGCATTTATTATCTTCCTGTCTGAATCTAAAAGTATAAATTTTGGGACTGCTTTTACCATAAAGTGTTGCGCAAATTCTGAATCGGTTTCATTCTCAGTAAACCAGTTGAATCCACCGATTTCTTTTTCTTTAACCATTTTAATCCACGAATCTTTTTCTTTATCAATTGAAATTGCAATGAAAGTAACCCCTTTTTCGTCATATTCAGCTATTAATTTATTCCAAAAGCTTTGTTCATACAGGCAGACACCACAACCCGTTATCCAAACTTTTATATAGATAAGTTTTCCGGAAAGGTCACTAAGTCTTACTTCTTTTCCATCAATATCATAGAATGTAAATTCGGGAACTTCCATTCCGGGAACAAGGTTCTCCCATTTATAAACAATTTCTTTCAATCTTGCAGAATACATAGGAGTTCTATTGTTTTCAATAAACTTTTGATACGATTCCTGAAACTCTTTGGGGCCCGACATTCTAATCATTATACTTAAATGGCGGTATTTAATAAAATCCCTTGCACGCTGGTTGTGAAATAAAGAATCTGCTGCACTCATAATACATCTCATAAAAGCACTGGTACCTTTTTCTGATTCAGGGACATGGTTATACAGTTTAGCTCTTAGCTCAGAAAGTTTACGATCCATAAAGATTCTGTGATAGGAATTTAATACAAGAAGCGGGTCATTGAAATCAATTTGGATTATTCTTTCTTCGACTTCTTTCTTCAATATATCTGTACTATCATTTTTGTTTGCTGTATGCGTTTTATCATGATGTTTCACAAAGTAATTGTCCATATAAAGATCAAAATAGGAGATACCTGCTTTTTCTAAAGAAATAAAGTTTTCAGCTATCCCATTTTCCTTTATTAATTCATTGAAATACTCCCGGTAGGGATGCAGTATCTCTTCCTTTTTCAAATAATAATTTTCCCTGTCAAGTTCAATTATTTTTCTCCAGTCTGCATTGTCAATTGACTTCTTTTTTTGTAGGAAAAATGCTTCTCTGGCCTTGTTGCCTGATGTATAGAATGTAGGATCTATATCATTCATATCAATCGAGAAATAAATACTATCTCCCGGTTCCAGAAAAAACTGGAAATATTGATCCGATATTTTTAATGAGAAAATCCATTCATGATCATGGTTAAAACTAATGGAAAATGTACCATCCTCTTTAATTTTAGTTTTTTTAAGTTCCTCAAAACTATTGAGTGTGATAAACTCACCTTCAGCTCCAATAATTTTTCCGGCAATTGTAATTTCATCATTATCGGTTTTTCTCAATTCTGTGCATTGATTGAAAACAATAACTAATAAAAGCATTAGAGTGATTAGATTTTTCATCGGTCTGAATTGTTTTTGGTTTATTCGTTTTCAAAAAATTACGGGAGCCAAATTAGGAAATACCGACGGGAAAAGCAAAAAAGACCCGCATTTTAATCCGTGGCCAACAAGGGAACCGTTCTTTTTTGGAGAGAACGGTTCCTTTTGTCCACACAATTGTGCAGCGATTACCTGCTGTCCGCCAGACGGCGGTTCAGCAGTTGAATAGATTTACGCTCAGTACAATCCTTCCACCGAAAGATATCTTTCCCCGTGGTCGTAAGAAAATGTCAGAATGCACGAACCGGATGGGAGTTCCTTAATTTTTTTGGCTACTGCTGCAAACGAGGCCCCTGACGATATTCCCACAAACATTCCTTCCTGTTTGGCTGCTTTTTGGGCATATTCATACGCTTCTTCCTGGGTAACAGGAATTGTTCCGTCCAACAGATCTGTTTTCAGGTTATCGGGAATAAAACCGGCGCCAATACCCTGGATTTTATGCGGGCCGGGTTGACCTCCGGCTATAACGGGACTGTCGGCCGGTTCAACGGCAAAAACTTTCAGATTTGGAAACTCTTTTTTCAGTACCTCAGCAACACCGCTAATGTGTCCGCCTGTGCCTACACCCGTTATCAGGTAATCCAAACCCTGCGGAAAATCGTGTAAAATTTCCATGGCAGTTTTTTCACGGTGGGCTGCAATATTTGCCGGATTGGAGAACTGAAAGGGAATCCATGAATTTTCAATTCCTGAGGCCATTTCTTCTGCTTTGGAAATGGAACCCTTCATTCCCTTTTCTTTTGGTGTAAGCACCAGTTCGGCTCCCAATGCAATCAATACTTTTCGCCTTTCCATACTCATCGATTCAGGCATGGTAAGAATTAGCCGGTAGCCTTTTACCGCAGCAACCAGTGCCAACCCGATTCCTGTATTTCCCGAAGTTGGCTCAATAATAACTGAACCCGGCTTTAGAATTCCGCGCTTTTCCGCGTCTTCAACCATCGAGAGGGCAATGCGATCTTTTATACTTCCGCCAGGATTTGCTTTTTCCATTTTTACCCATACTTCGTATTCAGAAGGGTAGAGGCGGTTTACCCTTATATGGGGCGTGTTTCCAATGGTTTCCAAAATGTTTTGTACCTTCATAATCTGTTAATTTAAATCGGTTAAAAAAAAAGCTTTCCTGGTTTCCCGGGAAAGCTTTTTTGTGATTATACAATTTTTATTTTGTTTAAAATTCAAAAAAACACGCCTTCACCGGGTTGGGTTACCCAACAACACATGGAAATATGGCAAGCAGTGTTTTTCATATCGGCCGCAATGTAAATAAATTTTACGAAAACAGACAAAAATACCTGTTTAATTTTTTGTGAAATTAACTTTTGTAAGTGAGCCATTTAATCAGTTCTTTCAGGCTCACTTTTTTTCCGTACATTAAAAGGCCGGTTTTATAAATTTTTGCTGCTGCCCAAATGGCTCCAAGTGTTGCAAGTATCAAAAGAAACATAGAAAGCAGAAGTTCCCATGTTGGCACTCCGTAGGGAACACGGGCCAGCATGGCCACCGGCGATGTAAACGGAATGATGGAGCCCCAGAAAGCCACCGGTCCTTCCGGATTCCGTGCAATGGGGAACAGCAGCATGATGGAAAGGATTAGTGGGAATGTAATGGGAAAAACCATTTGCTGCGAATCCTCATCGTTGTCAACTGCTGCACCTACGGCGCCCAGTAAAGAGCTGTACATGAGATAGCCTGCCAGAAAATAAAAAACAAAAGCAAACAGGATGAGTGGAATGTTCAGGTTACCGATAAGTTCCAGGACTTCTGTTACCTGGTTTTGGCTGTCCATTTGCTGCATGTTGGGGCCCATTCCCTGCCTGCTTTCCATTAGGCTTTGACTCATTTGCTGTGCCGATTCTGGTGTGAAAAAACTTTGTGCAACCACTAAGCCAACAACGCCTAACAACACCCAAATTGCTACTTGTGTAAGTCCTACCAGGGCAGTGCCGATAATTTTTCCGGCCATTAGCTGAAACGGTTTTACCGACGAAATGATTACTTCTACTATTCTGTTTTTCTTTTCTTCCATTACACTTCGCATTACCATTGCCCCATACATAAATACAAAAAAGTAGATAATGAATCCCATGGCATAACTTGCAATAAAAGCTACGCCGGAGGAGCTTTTTTTTGCTTCGCCTGTTTCCGTAACTTTTAGTGTATTCAGTTTTATAGAGGTGCGCGTACCTGCAAGACGATCCTCCAAATCATCAATCCCGATTTCTTCAATAATTTTTTGCCGTTTACTGTTTTCTATAAACCGGCTTAATTTTCTTGAAATCTGTTCAGATAACTCAATCGGTACCTGCTTTTCCGAAATAAGCTGGGCCGAATTGCTGGTATAAATATGCTCAGGAATATAAAGCAGGGCATAAAAATCAGATTCCCTGATATTTGATTTTAACTGTTCGTATTCGGCTTTCGGAATAAAATGATACCTGGTAAATTCTTCTTCTTCCAACTCACCCAGGAAAAGGGTGGATTCATCGAAAACGGCTATTGTACGCTCCTGTTTGTCGCTGTGTACCGACAAAGCTATAACAAGTGCAAACATTCCAATAAATAATACGGGCACTAAAAGTGTTAGAATGATAAAAGATTTTTTCTTTACCCTTTTTAGGTATTCCTGCTGAAGTATAAGTATCGTTTTATTCATTTTTTACATTTTTTGTTTGATTGTTGGATTCGTTCACAGCTTTAATAAACACATCGTTCATACTTGGGATAATCTCTTCGAATGAAAGAATTTCTGCCGCTGGCATAATGGCCTGTAACAGGTCGTTATTTGAATCTCCGTTCAGGTATTGCACTTGCAATTGATTGTCTTTTTCTGATTCAGTATGTTCCAAAATTTTAAAACGCTGGCCCAATGCCTTGTCAACCAATTTAAAATTGCCTTTATATTTAATTTCAAAAATGTTGGATTTATACTTTTGCCGAATTTCATCGGTGCGCCCGTCAACTATTTTTACTGATTTGTTGATGAGCGCAATATGGTCGCACAACTCTTCAACAGAGCCCATATTATGTGTGGAAAAAATAATGGTTGCGCCGTCGTTTTTTAACTGAAGTATCTCTTTTTTCAGCAAATTGGCATTTATGGGATCGAACCCGCTGAACGGCTCATCAAAAATCAGTAGTTTCGGTTTGTGCACCACCGTTGTAACAAACTGAACTTTCTGCTGCATCCCTTTTGAAAGTTCTTCCACTTTTTTGTTCCACCAGTCCATCATCTCAAACCGCTCAAACCACTGTTTCAGGTTTTGCAACGCATCTTTTCGGCTTACCCCTTTCAAACGGGCCAGGTAAATAGCCTGTTCGCCTACTTTCATTTTTTTGTAAAGGCCTCTTTCTTCGGGCAAATAGCCAATGCGGGCCACATCAGCCGGTCGCATTTTCCGGCCTTCCAAAAATAATTCACCATCATCGGGCGCCGTAATCTGGTTAATAATTCGGATAAGTGTTGTTTTTCCCGCTCCATTGGGCCCAAGCAAGCCAAAAATGCTTTGTTCTTTTACCGAAATGCTTACATTGGTTAATGCGTGTGTGCTTGCAAAAACCTTGTTTACATTTCTGGCGCTGAATAATTCCATATCAATATTTTTTTTGATGGGTACAATTTAGGAACTGTTTATTACACATTAGTCTTTATTCACAGGAAAATTAAGTTAGTTTACCGAAAAAATAAGGCTGGTTTTTTGGCGTGTATCTAATATTGCACTTCAAAAACCAAAAACAAATATGAAGCGAAAGTATTTTCTTTTAATACTCATTTTTAGTTTAACTTTTTATGCCGGAAATACCGCCGAAGAGGATGCCGGACAGGTAATTCGCGGGAAAGTAGTTGATAAACAAACCCAAATGCCGTTACCCGGCGCAAATATAATTTTAATGGATTCCGATCCTATAATCGCATCGGCTGCCAATTCGGATGGTGAATTCCGGTTGATGAATGTTCCTTTGGGCAGGCAGGGAATTGTGGTTAGCTTTATAGGTTACCACAACAGTTTAATCAATAACCTGATAGTTAATTCAGCGCGTGAAATTGTTTTATATGTTGAACTGGAAGAAAAGGTGGAAACTACGGAGGAAATAGTTGTAATTGGAAATATCAGAAAAGATTTGGTTTTAAACCAGATGGCCAGTGTGAGTGCGCGCACTTTTACCGTTGAGGAGGCAGGCCGTTATGCCGGCACCCGTGAAGATGTGGCGCGTATGGCCGTCAATTTTGCCGGCGTATCAGGCGCCAACGATTCACGAAACGACATCATTGTAAGAGGAAATACACCCGGCGGCATTTTATGGCGCCTGGACGATGTGGATATTCCGAACCCCAACCATTTTGCGGCATCGGGAACAACCGGCGGACCGGTGGGGATGCTGAACAACAACACCCTCCGGAATTCCGATTTTTTCACGGGCGCTTTCCCGGCTGAGTACGGCAATGTATTTTCAGGTGTTTTCGATTTGAAAATGCGGGAGGGAAACAACGAAAAACATGAGTTTTTGGGACAGGTTGGCTTTAACGGTTTTGAACTGGGCGCCGAAGGGCCGTTTAAAAAGGGAAGTAAAAGTTCTTTTCTGGCCAACTACCGGTATTCCACGTTGCAGATTTTCGATATGCTTGGTATCAGTTTCGGTACATCGGGCATTCCAAAATACCAGGATTTAAGTTTTAAAATGAATTTCCCAACAAAAAAGGGGAAAATAAGTTGGTTCGGCCTTGCCGGAAAAAGCTCCATTTCCATGCTCGACAGCGAGGATAACTCTGCCGACCTTTATACCAACGAAGGAATGAACCTGGAAAACGGATCCAATTCGCTGGCAACCGGGGTCAATATGGTCCGTTTTCATAACGAAAACACATACAGTAAGGTTGTTTTTTCTTACGTCAATCAAAACGGTTTTACCGAACTGGATGAGTTTGACCCGGGAGAGGAACCCGTCCCATCTTACCGCGAAAACAACCTGGAAGACCGGCTTTCGTTCAGGTATATTTTGAACCGGAAATTCAGCCGGAAATTATCGGCCCGATCAGGTTTTACAATCGACCGGTTTGGTTACCGGCTCGATTCCAAAAGCTGGAAGGAAAATGACAACCGGTGGGAGTACTGGCTTAACAACAAAAAAGCGATTTTTGAAGGCCCAAACCTTTACCAGGCCTATTCCCAGGCGATTTATAAGTTTTCCGATCAAATCGAAATTAAGCCGGGCATTCATTTGATGTATTTTGGATTGAACGACCGGTTTTCTCTTGAACCCCGGTTTGGGGCCAGTTGGAAAACAAGCCCCGGCACCAGTCTGAATTTTGGTTACGGAAAACATTCCAAGATACAGTCGATGGCCACTTATTTTATCGAATCGGTTACCAGTCAGGGCGAAATTGTGTTAACCAACAAAAACCTCGGGTTTACCAAAACACATCACATGGTCCTTGGTTTCGATGCTTTGCTTTCGCAGCACCTGCGGTTTAAAACAGAAGCTTATTACCAGTATTTATTCGATGTGCCGGTGGAGAAAAAGCCTTCCTATTTCAGCCTTTTGAATACAGGGGCAAACTGGGGCCTGAACACCCGCGAAAACATGTTTAACGGCGGCGAAGGCTGGAATTACGGCGTGGAATTTACACTGGAGAAATTCTACCATAAAAATTACTATTTTCTGACAACCCTATCCCTTTTCGACTCGGAATATACCGGGAGCGACGGGGTTAAACGAAATACCGCATTTAACGGGAATTTTGTTTTTAATGCTTTGGCCGGCAGGGAGTTTGCGATAAACAGCACGTCAACCCTTGTTTTCGATGCCCGGCTGACCTGGGCCGGGGGCAAACGTTACACTCCAATCGATATCGAAGCTTCGCGAAACACAAACGAACCGTTTGGCACCGAATACCATTACGACCAGGCATATTCGCGGCAGTTTCCCGATTACGTAAAAGCCGACGTAAAAATCGGGTTCCGCAAGGATGGGAAAAAAGTTTCGCAGCTATGGGAATTTTATGTGGAAAACATAACCAACCACAAAAACCCGCTAAACCAATCGTTCAGTAAAAGCAAAGATGCCATCGAAACCGTTTATCAGTTGGGTTTTTTCCCGTTGTTTAACTACCGGATTTATTTCTGAATATGAATGTTTTGCAACCAGTTTAAAGCCTGTGTTACTTCAATTCTTAAACCGTTGCTTTCAATTATTTCTTCTTTATCCCATGTAATAATCAGCAATCTGTTACAGGAAAGTTCATCAGAGGCTTCCTTCAATGCACTGATTTCGCGTTTTAATGTTTTATGGTGAGAAAGGTCATAACATACCTGAATCAATTGTTCTGTCCTGTGTCCTTTCCGCAAAAGAAAATCAATCTCCCTTTTGTTGCGGGTATGGTAGTAAAACAAATCCAAACCAGGCCGGTAATTTCGTCGAAGGAGTTCAACAAATATCAAATTTTCAAGGAGTCTGCCAAAATTGGGAGAGAGCTCAAATGACCGGGATTTAATAAATCCATTATCAATGATATAGATTTTACGTGGCGATTTTTGCTGGTTTTTTATTTTTGAAGAGTAGCGTGTTAAATTCACGAAAAGGTAAGGTTCTTCCAAATAATCGATAAATTTCTGAACAGTAGTTACACTGTTGAAATTCAATTCTGTTTTAAGCTGGTTTGAAGTATATGGATTGGTGTAGTTTGTTAGCAGGTAGTTTGCCAAATCGTATAGTTGCTGCGTTTGACGGATGCGAAAACGTTTCAGAATATCTTTCAGAAGGATCGAATCAAAAAGTGAGCTTAAATAATTTTTTAATAAAGTCGGATTCAAAACTGTTTCAGGATATCCCCCGTTTTGCAGGTAGTTTGCAAGGAAATTCAGAATGTTTCCTTTTTGAGAGGGGGTAATATCGTTTTCATCGGTTATCTTTAAATTGCTTACTTGTATTGCTTCAGTAAAACTAAAAGGAAAGACAGCAATTTGAACAAATCTCCCGGTAAGAGCTGATGCTAACTCATGCGAAAGAAGTTTTGAGTTGGAGCCCGTAAGAACAATATTTGCGCCACGTCGATACAATTTATTGACCCACAATTCCCAATTGGGCAGGTTTTGTATTTCGTCGAGAAGAATGTATCCATAACCGCTGTACACCTCATTTAAGGTTTGGATAACAGTATTTTCATCAAAATTTTTTAAAAGTAGATCATCGTCAAAATTGAGGTATGCAAATTTTTTATTTTTTAAAAGTTGAAGTGCTAATACAGATTTTCCTGCTCTTCTGGGACCGGTGATGAGTTTTATCAACCCCGAATTAAGGTAGTCAGCAATAGCATCTTCCTTTAGCCGGTTGATATATTTTAGGCTGAGTAAGAGATCCCGTTCTTCCTTCTGTTGGATTATTATATTTTTGACCAATAGTTCCATTGTAATGGACAAAAATAAGATATTTTATCCATTACGAATATTTTTTAGGACAAAAATGAATATTCAGTCTACTATTTCCTGCTGTTTAACTACCGGATTTATTTCTGATTTCGAAATTCCCCTGGATTTTCTTCCTTGTTTTTAACTGAAGAGACAACCTGTTGGGATTTACCTTCTTTTCCTTCCTTTTCGGGTTCTTCACCAGGAGTGCCTTTCAAATAATTTGGCAATTCCATTCCAGCCGATTTAAAAACGTCTTCGAGTGGTGGGATTGAACCAAACAAGCCTTGCATAAAATTGGCTGTTGATGTTTTTCCGTCTTTCCCGTTTCCGGTTTCCCAAACGGTAACTTTATCGATTTTGATGTTTTTAATGGCTTCTACCTGTGTTTTCACCAATTCAGGCAATTTGTCGGCAATCATCATCAAAACAGCTTTTTGCGCATCGTTTCCGGCAGCTTTTACCAATTGGTCGAAACCTTCGGCCTGCTTGCTTAAAATTTCAAAAATACCCTTTCCTTCAGCGGCCATTTTCATAAAAATGGCATCCGCTTCACCTTTGGCAATCCGGCGGGTTTGTTCGGCAACTGCTTCGGCATCAATTTCAACTTTTTGTTTATCAATTTCTGCCGGAACAACAATGTTGGCAGTTTGGGTCGCTTTGTCGCGCTGTGCCCTCACTTCTTCAGCCAGTTTTTCTGCTGCATACGCTTCTTCAAGGGCGCGTGCATCGGTAACTTTTTCAGCGGCTACGGCACGGCGGTTTGCTTCAGCTTCCTTTTCGCGGCGGTCGGCATCCGAATTGGCAATGGTTACCTTGGCAACGTTCTCTCCTTCAACGGCAGTTGCATCGGCGCTGGCTACCTGCACACGTTGTTCGCGGTGTGCCATTGCCTGCCCGATTTCTCCATCGCGGTTTTTCTCGGCCACACTTTTTTTGGCGTCGTTAATGGCTTTTGCAGCAGCTTCCTTTCCTAAAGCGTCAATATAACCCGACTCATCGTTAATGTCGGTTACGTTTACGTTAATGAGTTTTAAACCGATTTTTTTCAATTCGGCTTCCACATTTGAAGAAACGGCTGCAAGGAAAAGATCGCGATTGCTGTTAATTTCCTCAATTTCCATGGTAGCCACCACCAAACGTAACTGACCAAAAATAATGTCTTTTGCCAGGTTGCTTATTGCATCCTGCGAAAGTCCCAAAAGCCGTTCTGCGGCATTGTTCATTACACTTGGCTCGGTTGAAATACCTACTGTAAAACGCGAGGGTACATCAACCCGTATATTTTGTTTGCTTAACGCATTTGTAAGGTTGATTTCGATGGACAACGGTGTTAAATCAAGAAATGAATAGGAATGGATAATTGGCCAAATAAAAGCTGCACCACCATGGATGCACTTGGCAGAGCGGTTTTCACGATCGGCGCCTTTGCCAACTTTTCCATACACAACTAAAATTCGGTCGGAGGGGCAACGTTTGTACCGCCTCATCATTGCCACAATAATGATAAACAGGAATAGTGCAATAATGCTAATCAGGATTACAAAATAGTCATTCATTTTAATATGTTTTTTGTATAATTAAATTCCTTGTTTTTTAACGAGGAGAATCTGGTCGTCGATAACATCAATCACTTGAATTATTGAGGATGTAGGGATAGTTTCCGGTTCGTCGGTAATGGCATCGAGCGTTCGGATTGAGCCTTGCACATTTAACTGTACTTTGCCCATGCCGTTCCTTTTTGCAGGAATAACAAGATAAACTTCGCCTAATTTGCCAATGGCATTTTTCATTTTTAATGTGCCACTTTCGGCAAGTTTCGACATAAAATAGAACAGCGCGCCCATGGCAATCATCATCACTAACCCACAAATGGTTGCCAAAAGAATTACAAGCCATGAAGGAAGCCCCGCATTGATAAAGCCAACTCCCGACCAGCCAAAAACGGCAAAAAAAGCAACAATATTTTTTAGCGATAAAAATTGAAACGGAATGGTGTCGCCATCGGCAATGTCGGCATCAACATCGGTGTCCACATCAACGTCGGCATCGCTTCCCAAAACGGTTAATACCAAAAGAACCAGGAAAATTACTGTTGCCGGGATGGTGATTACCCAAAATACCTGTTCGAAGATTCCTACTTCGGACCAATTGGGGAGGATTGAGTTAATTAGCATTGGATAAGTGTTTTTATTTTGACATAAATTTAACTTAATAAGTAATTACATCAAAACACTTATTACACGGGAATGCACTTTTTTTTTAAAAAATGCTGAAAAGTGTAAGTTACTCGTTTTCTTTTGCTTGCAAATGCCGGATATAATTCACCAACTGCCACGTATCTTCCACCGAAACTTGCGGGCCGTGGGCGCCCATCACACCAAAACCGGCGCGAATGTTATGAAATAGTTGACCGTCAGTTTTTTGCATGGCACGTTCAGCCATGTAACTGGCAGGGGGAATCGGGTATTTCCCGCTGGTAAAAAGATAGCCTTGCCCGTTGCCATTGTCTCCGTGGCAAACCAGACAAAAGCGGTCGTACATCAGTTTGGCCCGGTCCATATCGAACGCATCTGCCAGCGGATTTTCCAGTGACGCAGCTTTCAGTTCATCTTCGGGTGTTTTTACAAAGTTGTAGGCATGTTCATGAATAGCAACAGTTCCTTCAACCGGTCCCATCATGGTTTTTCCCTCCGGCAGATTCGGGTTTGCACTCCAGGTTTCATAAGCCTGAGATTTTTCCATATCGTTAAAGTAGCTCCATCCCGGCTCATTGCGGTTTTCGTCGCAGGCAGTCAGCAATGCAAAAACTGCCAGTATTCCAATAAAGTGTTTTTTATCAAATATTTTCATAGCTTGAACTTTCAATTGAGTACGGATGATTTTCAGGAACCGGTTTCGCTTTTTCAAAAGAAACAAAGAAAATAGCAAGAAAAGCAGCCAGGTAAAAAAATGGCAATCCGATTTCGAGGAACCCGATTTTGGCCGCTTCATACCCAACCGCCCCAGGCATAATAGCCAGGTATAAATCGAGATAGTGGCCAAGAAGTACTAGTAATGAAACTATGCCAAGGTACAATGGCTGCCTTTTCGATCCCCTTGTCATTAAAGCAAAGAACGGGAAAACAAAATTTACAATGAGATTGACGTAAAACAGGGTTTTGAAGTGGGTAAGCCGCTCAACATAGTAAATTGTTTCCTCGGGAATGTTGCTGTACCAGATGAGCAGATACTGGCTCAACCAGAGATAAGCCCAGAATATGCTAAATCCGAAAAGGTATTTTCCCAAATCGTGCAAATGTTCCGAATTCACATTGGGCAGAATATTGAAGTGCCTGAAAAAGATGGCTATTAAAATAATAACTGCCAGGGCGGCAACAAACATTCCTGAGAAAATATACCAGCCGTAAAGGGTGCTGAACCAGTGCCCGTCGATAGACATAAGCCAGTCCCAGGAAGCCGTGGAACTGCTTATGGCAAAAAACACGATAAACCATCCCGATGTGGCACGAAGGCGGCTGAGGTATTTCTCATGCGGTTCGAAATCATTTTTCACTGAAATTTTCCGAAGATGTAAAGCAAAGAAACTCCAGAGTGCAAAGTAAATTACAAAGCGGACCATCCAGAAAGGCAGATTCAGATATGGCGTTTTTTCCTGAAGTATGCGGTCGAGATGTTCGGTGTGTGTCCATTCGAAAATGTCTTTCAGGCCCGGAAAAGCAACTATAAAAAGTATAACTGCAAATGGGATGGTAATTCCCATCGACTCCAGTATTCGCTGAATATTGATTTGCCAGGATGATTCACCAAGTGTGTTTACAGCCCAGAAAAAAAGTGCTCCCAGCCCGAGGAACAGGAACATTAAGGCATTCATCCAAAGGTTTGCCCAGATTCGTGATGATGGCGCCTGCCCTATAAAAACAGCCCAAAGCAGAGCCACCAGGCCAATGCCTGCAGCAACCGCCAGCCAGGTTTTTAGTTTTTTATTGAAATTAAATGGAACAGATTCCGGTACGTTATGTTTTTCCATCATTTTTCTGCATTAACTTGTTTAACATCAAGTGCGCCGGTTGCCTCAAGAGCTTCGGCCAGTTCAATTTCAGACAACCGGTTGTTTTTTTCGGTAAGTATAATCTGGAAATGATCATCGGTTACATCTTCATCCAAAATATCAGGAATTGAACCCGGCCCAAGGTTTGACCGCACCAGGAAAGCAATTCCCATGGCAAATGCGGCAAAAAGCACAGTTATTTCAAAGGTTCCGGGAATAAAAGAGAGAATCGAAAAATAGGGTTTTCCGCCAAAATTAAGCGGCCAGCCTTCGGTAAAAACCCAGTACTGAAAATAGAACATGAGGAAAGCTCCTATGACACCTGCGATGAACGCCACTTTGGGCAAATGCGAACGAGGGTATTTTAATAAGGAGTCCAGACCGTGAACCGGAAACGGGGTTCGCACATCGGCAATTTGAATTCCTTTGTTTTGAAGCTCTTTAACTGCATCAAGCAAATCGAGCTCATCGGTAAAATGTCCGTAAACAATTGTTCCCATAATCAATGTTTTTCTTCAGGTTGGTTTTTAACTGGTTTTCCGATAAATTTCCGGGCCGATGAACGGGCTACCGATTTCACCTCTGCCATTGCAATAACAGGGAATACCCTGATAAAAAGAAAGAAGAGGGTAAAAAACAGCCCGAAAGATCCAAGGTAAATGGCCACCTCAACCCATGTGGGTTTGTACATCGACCAGCTTGACGGCAAAAAATCCCGATGCAGCGAAGTGACAACAATAACAAAACGTTCGAACCACATCCCGATATTGATGAAAATAGATAACACGAACGTAAACGCCAGATTACGGCGTAATTTTTTAATCCATAACAACTGGGGCGAAATCACGTTGCAGGTCATCATTATCCAGTATGCCCATGCATAAGGTCCTAACGCCCGGTTCATAAATGCATACCGTTCGTATTCCACTCCGCTGTACCAGGCCATAAAAAGTTCGGTAATGTATGCAATGCCTACTATGGAACCAGTGGCAATAATCACTTTGTTCATAGATTCCACATGGCTAACTGTTATATATTCCTGAAGGTTGAGCGCTTTCCTGGTTACAATCATCAACGTAAGCACCATGGCAAATCCTGAAAACACGGCACCGGAAACAAAGTATGGCGGAAATATCGTAGTGTGCCATCCGGGAATTACCGATGTGGCAAAGTCGAAACTAACGATGGTATGAACCGAAAGTACGAGCGGGGCAGCCAGCCCGGCCAAAATAAGGCTCATGGATTCGTGCCTTTGCCAGTGACGCGCCGAGCCTTTCCAGCCAAAACTTAAAAAGTTATAGATTTTTTTCTTCCACAGCGTTTTCATTTTATCGCGAATCGTTCCCAGGTCGGGAATCAGACCCATATACCAGAAGAGCAGGGAAACAAGCAGGTAAGTTGAGATTGCAAAAACGTCCCACAATAACGGGGAGTTGAAGTTCACCCACAATTCACGGGTGTTGGGGTATGGTGCAATAAAGAATGCAAGCGGTAACCTTCCCATGTGAATGAGCGGGAAGATTCCGGCGCACATTACGGCGAAAATGGTCATGGCTTCGGCGGCCCGGTTGATGCTGGTCCGCCATTTTTGCCTGAACAAAAGCAGGATGGCAGAAATAAAAGTGCCAGCATGGCCAATTCCAATCCACCAAACCAGGTTGGTAATTCCCCATCCCCACCCAATAGTTCGGTTGACCCCCCAGGTACCGATACCAAACCAAACGGTGTAACCAATCATGGCGAAACCAACCAGCATGGCGATGGCCGATACGCCAAAACCCATATACCAGTATTTTCCAGGCCTGGCTTTTACGGGCGCTATCACATCGCTGGTTATGTCTTTATAGCTTTTTTCTCCGTTAATGAGCGGCTCTCTGGCCGGTGAAACATGCATCATATCTGGTCAGTTTTAGCTTTTATTTCTGATTTTTGTCAAATATCCAACACTTGGCAGCGTATGCAATTCTTCCAGCAAATGATAATTTCTCGGGTCTTTCATCATTTTCGAAACCTTGCTGTTGGGGTCGTTAAGATCGCCGAAAACGATAGCATCGGCCGGACATGCCTGCTGACAAGCCGGTTGCAGTTCTCCATCCTGGAGTTGCCTGCCTTCACTTTTGGCTGTTAGTTTTTTCTCCTGAATGCGCTGCACACAGAAAGAACATTTTTCTATTACACCTTTTGAACGTACTGTGACATCCGGATTATGTCGCATCCGGGCCAAATCTACGGTTATGTTTGCCGGGTCGAACCGGTTTTTTGGAATGGCATCTGCTCCGGTATAATCGTACCAGTTAAACCGGCGTACTTTATAGGGGCAGTTGTTGTTACAATAGCGTGTGCCGATACATCTGTTGTAAGCCATTTGGTTCAAACCTTCGCTGGAATGGTTGGTAGCGGCAACCGGACAAACATTTTCGCACGGTGCATTGTCGCAGTGCTGGCACATTACCGGTTGCCTCACCACTTCGGGGTTATCCTCACTTCCGTTGTAATACCGGTCAATTCGTATCCAGTGCATTTCATGGTGGCGGGCTGCTTCTTTTTTACCAACTACCGGTATATTGTTTTCGGTGTTACAGGCTAAAACACAGGCACTGCACCCAATGCACTTATTCAGATCGATAGCCATTCCCCATTTGTGACCCTTGTACTCATATTTCTGATATAAGGTAGTGTGGTGGTGTTTGATTTCTTCGTGCAGTTCATTTCCTGAAGATGGATTTTCTTTCCATTTATCGTAGGTCGATTCACGCACTATGGGACGACCTTCCATCGACTGGTGTCCCTGAATCAGAGCCAGTTGCTCAGATTTACCTGTTTTTTCAATATCAAATCCCGAAATTGCAAAGCGCCTTGTTCCGTTTTCAATTTTTGCCAGCGGATAGGCATTTACTCCTGTTATAATTTCTTCCGGAACTCCGGAAACTCTGCCGTAACCCAGGGCAATACCAATTGTTTTTTCGGCTTGGCCAGGTTGTATGAAAGCCGGAATGGTCAAATTTCCGATTTGGATAACATCACCATTTTTTATTTTCATTTGCCGGGCAACCGCAGGAGCAACAGATGCGTAATTCCCCCAGGCTATCCTGGTAACCGGGTCGGGGCATTCCTGAAGCCACGGGTTCAACGGACCGTGACCGGTTCCCGCATTTATGTTTTCAACCAACTCAATGGTAAAACCGTTTGCGGGCTTTTCAGCCGCAACGTTTGAAAGCGAAATTTCAACTTCGGTTGCGTTAAAGCCGGTTGAGCCGGTGGGTACTTCAGTAACCAGTTCACCGGTTTTCAAAACATCAACCCAAAAACGATCGGGATTGGTCAATTCATTTTGAAGTGAAAAATAACCGGAGGTCCAGTGATCTTTAATATAATCACGCCAACCAATATCGTTTTCCAGCCAAGCAAGAAGCGTTTCCTGAGCCTGGCGCGAATCGAACAGTTTATGTAAAGTGGGTTGCAAAACCGAATAAATTCCTTTCTTGTATTCGGCATCGTCCCAACATTCGAGGTACCCGGGTGACGGCAGAATATACTGGCACAACTCATCGGTTTCGTCGGGCAGGGAACTGATTGTTACCGAAAGCGGGGCTTTTTGAATGGCTGCTTTAATTTTTTCCGATTCGGGATGGTTGTAAACCGGATTCACATCCCAAACAATTACTGCACCAGGATTGGCATTCGTCAGTGTTTCAACCCATTTTTCGCTGCCCTGATAATGATTGTATGTGCGTTCAAAACGAACAGTATTTCCAATGTTTCCAAGCATCTGGTTGATGCCGTTCACCACCGTCTGGTAGTCGGAATTATTGTCACCGCAAACCACAAGCGAATTGCCTTTATTTGCGGAAAGCTCGGCAAGTATGTTGTCCAGTTCACGGGTAATTTCCTGTGGAGGGGCTGGCACTTCTACGGGTGTAATTCCATTTTCCAATGCCAGTTTATTATAAATATAGGTGAGCACTTTTCCGTAATCAGCCCTTTCAGTCCGAATCCGAACATCGGCATTGGTGCCTGTAAGCGACATTCCTGCCTCAATTTGCCAGTGTTTGTTCAGTTTCGGACTTTCTTTAAACAAATCGCGGCGCCTCGCATATTGTGTAGTAAATTCTACGGGAGACAACCATGTTCCCAGAAAATCACATCCGACCGAAACAATACAATCGGCTTTTTCAAAATGATATTCAGGAATGGCATTGGTGCCGAAAACACGATTGTTGGCCTCGCGGGTTCCATCCATGGGAATGGCGTCGTACTGGTGCCATTCAGCATTAAATGTTTGAGCAAACTCGTTTATCAGTTTTTTTGTTGAAGGACTGATTATGGTCGGAGTAATCAATAAAACAGGTTGTCCATCATCAGCCAGTTGCCGGAGTTGGGTTTTAATCTCGCTATCAGCGGTTTCCCAGTCAATGGGTGCGCCGTTTTTTTGCGGATTTTGAAAACGGTTTACATTATAGACATCCAAAACCGAAGCCTGCACGCGCCCGCTGGTTCCGTTTGGTGTAATAACTGATTTCGGGTTGGGTTCCAGTTTAATGGGCCTGTTGTCGCGTACTTTTACCAGAACATTGCAAAATTCGTTTTGGTTAAAATAAGATGATGCGTAATAGGCTGCTTTTCCGGGTGTAATTTCTTCGGGCTTAATAAAGTAAGGAATAGCTTTTTCAACCGGCCTTTTACATGATGCAATAAGGGCAGCCGAGGCCGTGCCAAGCCCAAGTATTTTTAAAAAATTTCTTCGGGATGTGGGACTGGCTGATTCCTCAGATTCATGCTGCGATCTCACATCTTTAATTGGCTCAAATTCTTCAAGAATATGCCAGTATTTTTTTTCTTCGCTCATCAGGTAGTATTTTGAAAAGAGACAGAATTAACTCATTTTAAATTAATAGTGACACATTTGACAATTATTGGCTCCAATATCTGCTGCCACAACTGAATCTCTCATTCCTTTTTTCAATTCTTCATGGAATGCCTCAAATGTTTTATAGTATTCATTGTCAATAAAATCCACTTTTGTTTCACGATGGCATTCAAGACACCATCCCATGGAAAGATCGCTGTGCTGGCGGACAATGTGCATCTCTTCAACCGGGCCATGACATTGGGCGCAGTCGAGTTTGCCCACTCCAACATGCTGGGCATGAGAGAAGAACACGTGATCGGGAAGTTCGTGAATCCGAATCCATTCAATGGAAAGTCCTTCTTCGTGTGCCTTCACCAGTTTGTCAATTTCAAACCTTCCCGAATGAGTTCCTTCACGAACCACAATATGGCAGTTCATACACAATTCGGTTGAAGGGAAATTGGCTGTTTTTGATTCGGTTGCTGTGTGGTGGCAATACATGCAGTCAATCTGGTTGTCGAGCGCATGCACCCTATGCGAAAATTTGATGGGCTGGTCGGGTTGGTATCCTTCACTTCTGCCAAGTTTAACAGCTTCTTCGTAAATCATCGAAAGCTGATATCCAAAAGCACCCAGGAAAATAATAACCGGAATAAATTTAAGTTTTACCTTTTTAAATAAAATCAAATCGAGAATGGCCCAGGTGATGAGCAGTCCCAAAAACAGAAAAAGCAACAAACGGTTTATGCTTGGCTTGGCAGACGAAAGCCCGGTTACTGCCAGGTGGTCTAAATAAACTTTAACCAGTTGCAAATCTTCATCGCTGATATCAAAATTCTGATGCGAAGCTTCCATCATTTTCCCTGAGGGTTCCTTCACCACCTGCCGGAAAGCGTTGGCGTCTCTCCCTGCGTATTTCAGTGCAATATCCATCGCCGACGGATTCCAGTTCAGCGTGTCAGTAGGTGTTATGTTGTGGCACGATACACAAGACTCATGATTGCGTTCAAATGGCAACAGACCCATAAAAAAGCGTTTGCCCCGGTTGATTTCTTCTTTTGAATATCCTTCCGGTAAAATCGATTCAACTGGTTTGGCATTGACAGAACCAGACAGGACAATAAAAAACACAAAGGAAATAAAGTAAATGGTGCAATAAATAATTGATTTATTTCCTTCACGATTGAAAAATTCTTTCATTCTGCTCAGTTTAGTATGCAACAATTATGCTCTTTTTTTTCAATATTAAAGCTAACAAAATTATACTTTAAAGGTTTCTAAATATAGATAAAAAAAATAGATTTAGCAGGCTGTTGGCAGGTTTGAAATTGTTTTTGGTTTTGCCCGATCAGGTAAATGTTTTTGTAACTTTCAGGGTTTTAGAATCTTTTCAGAACTTCCATCAAGATTTTCCGTGAGTTTACGCACCAGTTTCATGTTCACAAAAAATTCTTTCGCAATTACCCTAACGATGGTATAGGCAGGAATGGCCAAGAACATCCCGACAATTCCGGCAAGGCTTCCTGCAGCTATAATTACCAGGAAAATTTCGAGGGGGTGTGCCTTAACACTGCTGGAGTAAATAAGGGGTTGAAAAAGTACATTGTCAATGATTTGTACTGAAACGAAAACCGCAGTCATTAATCCAAGCAAGGGCAGTGTTTCGGCCATAAAATCAGCATTTATGTTCAGGGCAGCTCCAATCAATAATCCCAGGATAGCACCCATCCAGGGTCCTAAATAGGGAATTACATTAAACAGCCCGCAAAGGAAACCTATAATTACGGCATGATTAAAATTCAGTCCTACCAGCGTTAAGCCAATCGTGTCAAGTAGCATGACCATAAAAACTTCGAGTATGATACCAACAAAATAGCGTCGTAAAAGATAGGATATGGAATTCAGGATATGTGATACTTTGTTTTCAATTTCAGTGGGAACTAGCAGAAGAATTCCTTCGCGAACCATATTTTTTTCCTTTAAAAAGAAAAAAGTGATAAACGATACCGCAAAGAATCCGAGTAAAAGTTCTCCAAGTGTACCGGCCACAAAAACAAAAATATTGGGAAGTTGAGCAAAATTTATTTTAGCTGAAAGCTGTTGAACTGCGATATCGTAAAATGTTTGATTTTCAACCAGTAAAGGTTCGTTACCGGAAATTTTCATAAGTTTTGTCAGAGGCTCTTCAATGGAATCGAAAAACGCCCCCAAGTCAATTTCAGAAAGTGTTTCAAGCTCTTTTACCAGTAACGGAATAAAAAACCGGAAAAAAGAGATAAAAACAAACCACATGGCAATCAGTGTAATAAATGCAGCAACTCCTTTTGGTATTTTGATTTTTTTGTATTTGACCATAGTCAGCCAGTTAACCAGCGGCCTGCCCAGAAAAGAAAGAACAACCGAAATCAGAATATAAGTAACAATGGCGCTGAAGTACCAAAGCAGGAAAATCGTGAAAATTCCCCCTGCTATCAAAAGCATATTTCGGGCCCAGCCTTTTAGTTGTACCATTTTATCGGTTTTGAGCAAATATAAATGAAAAATGAATATTATTTCAGGATTAAACCAGTTGCCTGTTATTTTTCCAAAGGGATTTTTAGCTTTTCAATATACTGCAAATACCATTGAATAATATAACTGTTGTAACGATGAGGTTTTAACGGATGTTTATAGCTGAACTTTTTTTCTGAAGCCTTCAGTTCACTGGTAATTTCATGATAAAAAATGGGGTCTTCAACTGGGTAGTACCATTTTTTTATTGTATGGGGAATGGTTTTTAATAGTTTGTTTTTGAGTGGATTAAGCTTTACACCATCATTTTCTGATGATTTTAAATCGAAATTAACCCGATGTTTTTTAAAGAAAAAAGTTTCAAGGGTGTGGTTATAAAGTTTTGCCCCCAGTTTCTGTTTAAACGGAACTTTTTGGAAGAACCTTAAAATTTTCAAATCGAAAAGGGGCATTAAAAATTCCAGGCCAAAAAACGGAAAAACGAGTGTTGAGTTTCCGATAAATTTGCATTGACGTTCCTCATAATCCCAGTTTTCATAATTACTCCATAATGATTCATCTTTTTGAGAAAAAAAGGTTTGGGAAATGTGTTCCCGGATGCGTTTCTCTTGTTCGGTACGGAGCGGAAATGACGAGCCAAAAGCATCAATAATTTTTGAAATCATGTAACTGGTATCGTTGTCCGCCATTTTACTGTCAAGGTGCGAGCCTCTTAAAAAGTCGCCGGGATGACCCGGAAGGGCAACGGTTTGGTTGTCAATTATTTTTTTGTTTTTTAAAGTCCGGATGGCAAAATAATCCTGCAAAAATGGCATAGAGGAGAAATGACCTGAATATCCGATGAAGGATTCAAACTCTTTGGTGTGTGAAAAACCATTTGGAACTTCCTGTGAATAATCAACAAAAATATGGTCATATCCAAGTTGTCCGGCAACTTTCCGTGCGGTTTCCTGCTCGCTGTTTTGGTGCCGGCCCCAGGTAGCGCAAATTACATTCCGATGCCCAAATTCTTTTAACAGGCATCCCAAAAGCCGCGAATCATATCCGCGGGTGAGCGGAAGTAAAACTTGTTTGTCTTTCAGGCATTTATACTGTTTTTCGAAAACATTCAGCAAAATATGGTGTAAATCTGTTTCCTTAATCTCTGCCTTTTCTGTTGTTTTATTTTGAACGGCACTTGTAAAAATTTTGAAAGATTCGGTGTTGTTTTGCCCCAGCCTTAGTATTTCACCGGGTTGAACCTGAAAAATTCCTTTTTTTAAGGTTGTGTTACCCGGGGTTACTCCAAATGCCAAAAAATAGAGTTTTGAAAACGAAAGCGTTTCCTTTTCTTTTTTATCTGAAAGAAGTTTTTTTGGATTATCACTGAAATAAACATTGTTGTTATCAAACCTGTAAAACAGCGGATAACTCCAGGTGTGGCTGCAAACAGCCCATGTATCAGTTTCGTTAAAAACCACAATAGCAAACTGTCCGTTTAACTGCCCGGCAAATATTTTGAAGCTTTCAAAGGACGCAGAATTTTCTGAAATCGCCTTTATAAATAATTCGCCTGAAATATATTCTTCGGCTAACCAGGTGAAACCGGTTACAAAAATATTTTTTTCTGTAACCCAGCGATAGTTCTCAAAGGTATTTTTCAGGGTAAAAGCCATAATTTGATTAAAATGAGTGGAAGCGAAGTTACCATCAAAACTTTAATAATAAACAATCCCACGCTGAAAAGTCTGACTCCTGCCAGCTTTAGGCAATAAGTGCCCAGAGCGGCAAAAAAAACAAAACCTGTCAGGCTGTAAAGTCCTATTGCCCAAATGATATCCCGGAATACCAGTCCTCCAATTGTCAGGCTCAGAATCCGGACTGCCAGCAGAATAATATTGTAATTCATTGAAAGTTTCTGTTTTTCAAAAACGATTAGGATAGAAGAAAGGGGTGAACTCAACATTACCATAAAAAGCCAGGGGGCAAGAAGTTGTGAAAGATATCCCGAAAATTCCCAGTCGATGCCAAAAACCAGCCGGAACAGGGTCTCACCCCATAGGGCCAAAATAGTAAATGGAACTACACCTATCCAGAATTGTTTTTTGAACAACGAAAAAGTCAGGGTTCCCAGTGCCTGTAAATCATTTTTCAGCGATTGTGCTTTTTGGATGTAAACCCTCGAGATAGAAATGCTTACCAATTGAATAGGGACACTGATGTACCGGTGCGAAAAAGAATATAATCCCAGCATGGTTTCTCCGAAAAATGGTTTGACCAAAAAAACCGGAAGCTGGCTGCTTACAAAGTTGAACATTTCGGAAGCCACGGAAAATTTTGGGAAATCGATGTAGCGAAGCGCAAGCCTTTTTTCTTCTCCTGAAAAAACAGCCGGTTTAAACCCTTTGGTTTCCGGCAGTTTCCGGGCATACCAAAAGTAAATGCCCATTTGAGCCGCAACAGCCCCCAGAAACAGCCCGAACACCGGAAACACAAACAATACAACCTGGAAAATTCCGGTGATTACCGCCCTTAATACTTCAAGCACTGAAAGTGCCTTAAACCGTTTCTGACTGATAAATATATTTCGGATAAGCTGCACCGATCCCAACGAAAAGGAATAGAACGGAATTAAAAGCAACATGACCATACCATGCCCGGAAATTCCGGCTATTGGAATATATAATCCGGCAATAACCAAAGCGGCCAGATTAACCAACAAATTGATTTTCTGGGAAAGCCAAAACAGGTGTTTCCGCTCTTCTGTGGATTCAGCCAGTAGGATTGCATTTTCATATTTTCCGGTGGATAAAATGGAGATTACCGAAGCAATGGTAAGGTATAAAACAAAAAGTCCGAAATTTTCGGGAGTGTAAATGCGGACAATGATGAGGGCGAAGAGTGCGGGAAACAGCCGGGCAAGAAACATCCCTGAAAACAGGTTGATGATGTCCTGGTAAAAATTATTTTTTATCAGATTTTTTATTGATTTACCAATACCTGGTTTGTTCATGATTTTTAATCTGTGTCAAAAATAGAAAAATGCACCGCTCGATAAAGAAAATCAAAACTGAATTAATTCTTATTTTTGCAAAAATACCTATTAATACATGGATTTCATTATAGATAATCCGGAAACGGAAAAAGATTTTCAGCAACTGCTGCGCCAGATTAAGTTGAGGAAGAATGGCGATGTTTCCATTTCAATGAAAAAGCAGGGCATTGAATACAAACTGAACTGGGGAGTGTCGGTGGTGGAATTGCGCGAACTGGCAAGGGAATTAAAGCCGGACCATTTGCTGGCACTAAAACTCTGGAACAAGAAGTGGCGCGAAACCATGATTCTGGCCACCCTGCTCGATGAACCGGATAAAGTGACCGAAGAGCAAATGGATTTCTGGACGAAAAGTTTTGAAAACCGCGAAATTGCCGAACAGGCTTCAGCAAATATTTGGGTAAAAACCAAATTTGCTTTTGCCAAAGCCATTGAGTGGAGCCGCGGTAAAAAGCACCTGGTACGTTTTACCGGAATTCACCTGATGGGCCGGCTGGCCATTACCCAAAAAAAAGCCATCGACGAAATGTTCGAGCCGTTTTTTGAAGAACTGGCGGTGGTGGGGAAAGACCCGCGCCTGAACGCTGTAATTTACCGCACAGTAATCGCTTTGGGTACCCGTTCAAAAATGCTGAACGATATGGCTGTTGAACTGGCAAAAACGCTTCAGTTGTATGAGCAGGAAGATACGGTAAAATTGGGTGAAATGCTTTTGGACGAACTTACTGCAGATTACATTTCTTTTAAAAAATAACAGATGTTCCGAAAAATTTTTCAATACTTTTTGCAGGGAATTTTGCTTGTTGCGCCAGTGGTCATTGTCATTTACATCCTCTGGTCGCTGTTTGTTTCGGTTGATGGGTGGCTAAACAACAAAATCTCGCCCCTAATCGGATTCAACATTCCCGGACTGGGCATATTTATTCTCTTTATTTCACTTACACTTTTAGGATTTCTGGGGCAAACGGCTTTAATCCGTCCGTTAAAGAAAATTGCAGGCAGTTTTATAAAAAGAATTCCGGTTTTAAATCTGTTGTATTCCTCCATTAACGATTTGTTTTCGGCCTTCGTGGGAAAGGAGAAAAAGTTTAATGTACCGGTTAAAGTACTTTTTAATGCTGAAAACAACCTTTGGAAACTCGGTTTTGTAACCAAGGAAACAATGGATGTAATTGATAACGAGGAACTGGTGGCAGTTTACTTTCCGCATTCTTATAATTTTTCGGGAGAATTGTATCTGGTACCAGGAGAACGGGTGCATTTTATTCAACTTTCTCCTGCCGAAGTGATGAAATTTATCGTTTCCGGCGGAGTTACACGATTCGAAAATTTTGAAAATAATAAAAACCATGAATTGGAAAAATAATATTAAATCATTGTTGAATGAGAAACACCTTCCGTTTGAAGCGGTAATTTTTGATATGGATGGTGTGCTGGTGAATTCCGAGCCGTTTTATGTAGAGGTGGAACAAACCAACTTCCGGCAGTTGGGACTGAATATTTCTGAAGAGGAACACCAAACCTACCAGGGAACCGCCACCGATCGCATGTGGCAGTTAATAAAAGAACGTCACGGAATTGAGCAGCCGGTGGATGAACTGGTAGAAATGACAAACAACCTGGTTACGCCCTATTTCAATTCATTTGAAAAAATGGAACCGATGCCCGGTGTTAAAAGTCTTATCGAAAAACTGAAGGGAAAAGGTATTCCACTTGCATTGGCTTCTTCATCTTATGCTGATGTGATTGAAATTATTTTGCAGAAAACCGGATTGGAAAAATATTTCGATGTGGTGGTTGACAGCCAGATGGCAGGCGCCAGCAAACCCGAACCGCATATTTTTCTGTTAACTGCCAAAAAGCTGGGAGTTCCACCTGGGAAATGTATCGTAATCGAAGATTCCACAAATGGAATTAAAGCAGCAAAAGCGGCGGGTATGTTTTGCGTTGCCTATGCCGGTCCGGGCTCAGAAATGCAGGACCAAAGCCAGGCGGATATGGTTATTAAGGATTTTGGGGAGATTGATTTTTAGAACAAATCAACCGGATTAATTTTCAATAACTCTTTCCAGTTTAGTCCTTCATTCGAAATTAAGTACATTTTGTGTGGTTCAAAATGTGAACTGAATCGTTGCATTCCTTTTGTGAATTTTGCAGAACCGATTTTCACTTCAATTCCAACAACTTTATTTTTGTATTGAAGGATAAAATCCACTTCAAAGTTGCCTTCCCGCCAATAACTCAATTCCAGGTTGTTTGCTCTTGCAGCACTAAATAAGTGTGCGCCAATAGCTGACTCAACATGTCTTCCCCAAATATCAGCATTTCCAATTACGTCAGAAAACTGATAATCGCTCAATGCACTGTAAAAAGCCGTGTTTTGAACCTGAAACTTCGGACTTGAAGAACGTTTGGTAATTTTTCCTTTTGAGAATTTCTGCAATCCGGACAATAATCCGGCACTATCAAGCAAATGCAGGTAATGCGATAGCGTTGTGGTGTTTCCTGCATCCTGAAGTTGCCCCAAAATTTTTGTGAAGGATAAAATCTGACCGGAATAAGAACATCCCAATTCAAACAAATTACGCAGTAACGCGGGCTTGTTGATGTTTTCCATCAGCAGAATATCGCGCGAAATAGTGGTTTCAATAAGTGAATTTATGATATAGTCGTTCCAGCGCAGTTCATCGTTTATCAAACCGGCTGCACCAGGATATCCCCCGAACCAAACAAACTGTTCTTCAGTGATCCCGAATGCCTGGTTCATTTCCTCAAAATTCCAGTGTCCCGTGTATATCACTTCGAATCTTCCTGCCAACGATTCAGTCAAACCTTTTTGAATAAGTAACCGTGAAGAACCAAGCAAAACTAATTTGATTTCAAGTCCGTTCAACATATCCGAATCCCAGTTTGCCTTGACCATTTCACTCCAATCGGGAATTTTCTGAACTTCATCAATCACAAAAATCAATTCAGAAAAATTACTGGTTTTCAACTTTAACCGGGCATTGTTCCATTGCTGTTCAATCCATTCGGGGCCAATGTTTATTACTCCATCGGCAGAAATATATATGGAAGGGGTTTGGATTTCTTTTAAAACCTGGTGCACCAATGTAGTTTTTCCTACTTGCCGAGGACCGGTAATCACCTGAATGAACTTTTTAGGTTCTTTCAATCTTTTTGTTAGAGTCTGAAAATAAGGTCTTTTAAACATATTTTGTTATTTTACTCAATACACTGAGTAAAATTACTCAATGTATTGAGTAAAACAAAAATATTGTGATAATTTTTTGGTTATCTGGTTTTGTTAACTAATTTTTTTCCAGTCTTTCTCTGGTGGAATATTTTTATTCAATCTCCCAAAAAATACTCAAAAAACCGGTAAATCTGCTCGTTTGATTCCTTGTTGGGCGAATGTTCCGCACGGTTGGTCATGGCTACGCGGTTGCGGTAACCGAGCAGTTTATTCACGGTAATGGTGTGGTTCAACGCTTTCCAACGTTCGGGCGGGTCGGAGGAACCTCCCGAAACCAGGAATGGCCGGGGAGCCATCAGGGCGTGAAGTTCATGGAGGTCGTAGCCTTCCCTGATCAGCGTTGGATAAAGGCCTTTTGCATTTTCGGTGTTGCCTGTTTTTCGCCAGGTATCGCTCCACGGAGGCGGGTAATAGCCCAAATACCAGGGTTCCCAGTAATTTACGGCCGAGCCTTTGGTTTCGTCGAAAACAATTCCAGGATCGGACCAAACGGTACATGCAAACTTTTCAAACAGGCAGGAGGCAAACAAAGCCCATTTCCCGCCAAAAGAATGCCCGGTAATTCCAATCCTGGTGGAATCCACTTCTTCCACTTTAGCCAGCACATGCCAGGCGTTGGCGGCAGCGTATGCCAGCAGCGACAAAGGTTGTACTTCGGCGTTTTCAATGGACGGATAATAGAGCGAATAGGTTTTATTCTCAGTTGCCTCCGTTGTGCCGATGGATAGAGTTACAAAACCGCGTTTGGCAAGCTGGTAAGCAAAATCGCGGTGCGGTTTTCCCAGTCCAATGGCTGTTTCAGGTTCGTAAAAAACAGTGATTATTGCAGGCTTTTTCCCTTTCCCTTCCGGAATTAAAAGATACCCTTCTGTTTTTTCGTTTGGAAGCCAACAGAAAGAGACCTTGTGTTGTGTGAAATTTTCCCTTTTTGTGGTTTCAATAATTTCCATTCTCTGATCGGCAATCAGATCGGGCCAAACTCCCATCATTTCGTTCCAGTGGTTGAGAATTTCTTCTCGTCGTTGTTTCCAGTCGTCGGCAGAATGAACCGCTTTCCCGTTGTAAAACTTTAGTGGCGAACGAAATTCCCCAAACTCATTTCGGAATTTTTCAGGAGGAGAAAAGAAAGGTTCAATTTGTTCCCACAACTTTTCTTTGTTCCGGTTTTGAAAGTCCTGTGAAAACACTTTCGCAGAATGAAAACCAAAAATGAAAAGTATGGAAAGCAGGAAAAATTTCATCTGCAAAATTTTAACGCGTTTTAAAATACGCATCAGCAAACCGGATAAACTGCTGCCAGTCGTAAGGCGTCATGTTGTGCTTGCCTTCGCGGTTGTGAAAACCCATGTGAGGCCGAATGATTTGATCATTGACTTCAGGCATTTCTTCCGGCAGATTTGTTTTGATTCCATACAGGTTGAAAACGGGTTGCGCCTCTTTTAACGCCAGGTACTGACCCTTGGGATCGGCCCACAAATCTTCTGCTGCGCTGGCCACATAAACAGCACGCGGAGCAATGAGAGCCATCAGCATGTGCTGGTCAACCGGAAGTTTATCTTCATTTCCGGCATACTGGCGGTAATTGGGACAAAACCAATACGGAAAATTGGTGGTAATCCGGTCAACTGTTTCCCCAAAATTCCTGCGCGAAAGCGCAGCGCCTGAGTTCCCCGATTCGTTGGAAATGGTAATGGCTACCCGTTTGTCCTGCGCGCCAAACCACAGCGAAGATTTGCCTCCGCGCGAGTGTCCCACAGAAATGATTTTGGTGGCATCCACCGCGTTATCTTTTTCAAAATAGTCGATAGCCCGGGCGGCGCCCCAACCCCATGCACCCAACCCACGCATTCCGTTGTCCATTTCCAGTTGCTCGGGATAAAGCTGGTCCAGAATACCTTCGGTAAATTTCACTTTATCGTCGGGCGAAACATCAATTACATCGAATCCCGAAATTCCGTAACCGGCTTCAATCACTTCCTCTGCCGGCCAAAACCCGTCCTTGTTTTGCCTGGTAACATCCATGGTTTTAATTCCCCTGTGGTTGATAACCAGGAACATGGGAACTGGTTTTTTCACCTTGTTGGGCGTGAACATCAGCAGGTTCATGGTCACCGATTTATTGTTTCGCGTGATGGTAATGGCTACTTCCTTCAAGGTGGCTTTTCCGTCCATTGCCTTTTTATCCTGTTTTGTTACCTTGAATTTGATGTCGTCAAAATCTTTGGGAACCTGACCGTAAACGTGATCTTCAAATAGTTTGAGTATCTCCGGACGGCGGATATTTTCCCACTCTTCGGGGGTCGAAACGGTTTGCCCGTTTTCAGTGACCAACAGCTCCGGAAGCTGGTATTCTCCCACTTTTGATTCGTCATAGTTTTGAGCGTAACTCATATTTAATGAGGAAAATAAAATCAGGAGAAGAAATAGTTTTTTTAGGTTTTTCATTTTTTGCAACTATTCGTTTTTAAAATTGAGACTATTCTGAGAATGTTTTTTTTGTATCACACAAAGGCGCAAAGAGCGCGATGTTTGATTTATTTTGTTCTTTGCGGATTAGCGTCTTGGCGTGAAATATTTCTTACTCTTTTGCAACCATCGAAAACGTTTTGGCCGACCGGTAAATATCCAGTATTAAAGCCACCGATTTCCGGGCTTCTTCACCGTCAATTTCAAACGGCCGGTTTTCTTCGATTGCCTGAATAAAAGCCGCCAGATTCTTCGCATGGTTTTCATAGGTCATAGCTGCCGGGTCGGCCACTCCTCCGCCACCTTCAATGGCACCATACTTCTGAATGATTTTTTCGTCCTCTTTTCGCATTTCGGCAAACTGCCACACCTGCAGGCTGTTTTCCACCAAAACAATACTTCCTTGTGTGCCGGTAATTTCCAGCCGGCGAAACTGTCCTGGAAATGAAGCCGTTGTTCCGTAAATCACTCCAAGAGCTTTGTTCTTAAACTGAAGCACACTTACAGCCGTATCTTCCGCCTCAATTTGCGGATGTCCCAGGTGTGAAGTAAAAGCTCCCAGTCGTTCAACAGGCCCCATCATGTATAAAAGCAGATCAACCATGTGAATAGCCTGATTCATTAACGCACCGCCCCCGTCGAGTTCCCAGGTGCCGTGCCAGCCTTCGTAATAGGCATCGTTGCGCCACCACGGAACATGCACTGCGGCATAAGTGATTTTACCCAGCCGGTTTTTTTCGATGGCTTTTTTTATGATTTGTGTAGTTTCGTTGTACCTGAAATTGAAAATTCCACCCAAATATGTTACCGCCTTTTTGTGGGCTTCAATCATCCGGTCGATGCGGTCGAGCTGAATTTCCAACGGTTTTTCGCACAACACATGCTTTCCCTGTTTGGCCGCTTCAACAGCCGGCTCTTCGTGAGCGCCGCTGGGTGTAGCTATCATTGCTATATCCACGTCGTTCGATTGCAACATGTCTTGGTAAGTTTCCCAGTGTTTTACGTTATATTTTTCGGCCATTTTTTTTGCTTTTTCAGGCCTGATGTTGCTAAAGCCTGCCAATTGCGCGTTGGGCAGCGACTGGACAGCCTGCGCATGAAAATCAGCTATCATTCCCGTTCCGATAATCCCTATTTTCCAGGTTTTCATGTTTAATTTTTTTATGAATTGTATTATGCTTCAGCCATAAAAATATGAAAAACAACTCAAACCGTACATTCATTTCAGAATTTCCGGCTCAGCCATTCATACAATGTTTCTCTCATTTCCGGCGAAAACCGGTTAATATCCCACGGGACTTGCAGTTGAATGTTTCCCGGCTTTTCAAACAGTGTGTAAACCTGCTCTGCTTCTTTTATGGTTGTTTTGATGTCCAGTAAATGGGCATCTTTGTCGAATTCAGGTGCAATTAGCAGAACAGGCCGTGGTGCAATGCTGGCTATAATTTCATTGAAATCCACCGGAATGCGCGATTCATTTCCTGCAAAAAATCCCAGCCGCGGCAACAATCCGTGCAGGTGCGAGTAAGTCAGAATTCCTTCGGTTTCGCGGTCCAACGTATTGGTTCGCATTGGCGTAAAACCGGCTACCGAAACCACACCGGCAATTCGCTCGTCGGTGGCTGCCGCGTACAATCCCACAGTGGCTCCCAGCGAATAACCGGCAACAATAATTCGCTCTTTGTCTATAAAATCGAAGTTTGCCAGCGCATCCACAGCTCCTTTGGTGTCGGTTACCATTTTTCCCAGTTTCGACCAGCGGGGATATCGTTGATAAAAACGGGTAGCTTCCTCAATCCGGTTACCGAAACCCAGCATGTCGTAAGTGAATACGGCAAATCCCTGTTCTGTTAATTTCTGCAGCAGCGACTCAATCCGGTGATAGGAGTTGAAACCTTTGGAATAGTCGTATTCATGCAAATAAATAACCACCGGCAGGTTGTTGTTTTTTATTTTTCCCGCCTCGTTTAGTGGATAATAGAGGTACCCAAAAAGCTGGTCGCCAAAACCGTTGTAGGGACTGACTGGCATCACGCCCATTTTTTCATTTCCGCTCGGCCGTGTGAGGAAAGTACCAAAACTCTCTTCCCCGCGTCCTGCCCGGCGCAAACTGCCTGGTCCCGGATTGGTAACTCCCGCAGGCTCATCGCCCAGCACCCAGTTTATTTGTTTCAGGATTTCACTTTTTTTGTTTTTCCATTCGGTTACTGAATTGACACTTAGTGTGTTTTCAGTTTTTTCAGGGTAGGAGGTCGGATTCACTTTTTCTCCGCTTCGTTCAGCCCATTCCTTAAAAGAATAAGAAGTATATAACCGGTTTTTGGGAGGATATTCAGTTCGGTTAAATACATAATCGAAGAAATCGACATAGATTTCCATTTCCCTTGCACTCACACCGTGTTCGCCGTATCGGGTGCGAATGGCGAGATTTTTTTCAGCGCCCAAATAATCATACACTTTCTGACTGGCATGAAAAGCCTGCTCGATGGCCCAGATGTTGCTGGCACCTTCGGTCAGTGCAGTGCTCAGCATCAGACCGCGGGGTGCAATCAATGCCATAAACGAGTTCTGGTCAACCGGAAGTTTGTGCTCGTTGCCAATAAAAAACCGCAATCGTGGGTGCAGCCACGAAGGCCGTGCACTTGCGAGCAGGGCAATGTCTTCAATGTCGTAATTGAAAGAAGTATAACGCCACGGTACCTCAGCGCCTGTGCCGCCACTGCTGGGAATGCAGGCTGCAATCCGTTCGTCGAAAGCCGCTGCCATGAGCGACGTTTTTCCGTTGCGCGAATGTCCGGTTAAAGCAATTCTTTCTTTATCGACTTCCGGCAGGGAATATAAATAGTCGATGGCCCGGGAAGCGCCCCAGGCCCTGCGCATAAGTCGTGTCCAGTCGTATTCCCCGGCCCAGATTTCCGCATATTTTTCGGTGTCGTCTTTCGAATCAGCACCAGCATAAATACAACCGATGTAACCGCGCCTGACTGCCACCTGCGCCCATTCGCGGTGGTTCCACTGCGTGAGGAAAACCGGAAGAGGGCTTTTCCCCGGCGGAATCATCACTTCCAGCGTCAGTTTTGCCTGATGTCCCGGTCCGAATGAAAGTTCAACTGTTTGTAGCCGGATTTTACCATCCATTTTCTCGCTCAGAATTTCTACCTTCAAGTTATCGGGGGCCGGGGGAAATGTACCGGAGATGTAATGCTGAAGCTGTTCTTTCATCCATTCCCGTTTTTCCTGCCACTGCGTCGGAGTTTCAACCGGGATGTTTTTCCCGCCCTCATCAATAATCAGCGGATTGGGCAAAAACGGCAGCGAAGGCATCTGGTCGAAATTAGGTGGCAGCTCGCCGGTACGTTCCAGCCAGTCGGTAAAGGTTCGGTCCAAAAACGAAAGCCTGCCCCGGTCGTCGAACGCACTGTTTTCGTTGAGCTGGTCGGGTGGTAACACCTTCAGAATCAATTCCAGCCTGGCCTTTTGTTTTTCCTCGTTTGATGTTAGACTGTTCCTTTGGGCAAAACCAAACGAAGTCAGAATTAAAAAAGCGATAAGGAGAGGTGTTGTTTTTCCGGGAAAAGTGAAATGATTCCAGTTCATGGTAAATTATTTGTTTTAATGTTCCCGCTGATTACGAAGATAAACGCTGATTTTATTTTAGTTTTTTCTGCGAAAATCAGCGTAATCTGCGGGAAATTTTTCGCTGTAAAAAGATGAACAAGACTTTGTTAATATACATTAATTCAACTTTGAAGCCGAACCTTCATCCAAATACAAAATACAATCCGGGTGAGTTCGTAAAATGGTAGCCGGACATGTGGTTGAAATTTCCGTATTCAACGTATTGTAAACGGCTTCGGATTTGCGCTCGTCAGGCACCACACAACTGATGGCTTTGCAGCCCATAATGGCCGGGATGGTGAGTGACAGCGCATGAGTTGGGACATCGTCGAATGTAGGGAACCAACCTTCACCCAACTGCTGTTTACGACAGTCTTCGTCCAATTCCACCACTTTTACCAGTTTTGGGTCGTTGAAATCAGCTACCGGCGGGTCGTTAAATGCAATGTGCCCGTTTTCGCCAATGCCTATACAGGCAATATCGATGGGGTGTTCTTTCAGCAGGTTTTCGTAATGTAAAACTTCGGCTTCCACATCGGGTGCATCGCCGTTGAGGTAATACACTTGCTTCGGCTGAACTTTGTCCAGTATTCTTTCCTTCAGGTATTTACGAAAACTGGCCGGATGGGTGACCGGCATTCCCTTGTATTCATCCAAATGAAAAACCGTGATTTTTTTCCAGTCGATAACCTGCTTTTGCAGGTGTTCCAGAAACTGAAACTGCGATGCGCCAGTGGCGAGAATCATATTGGCAAATCCTTTTTCTAAAATGGTTTCGTTTAGTTTTTTTGCTACGGCATCAGCCGCTGCTTGTCCCATTTCATCTTTGTTTTCAAAGATTTTTATATTGAGATTGTCTTTTTTGAATTCGGTATTGTTCATTTTTTTAATATTTAGTATCAAGTATCAAGATTAGGATTCTGCAAGTCTTGTGTCTCATTGTCTCATAATCTTATATCTGTTCTCTCTACATCAGCAATTCAGTAATAGCAAAATACGTGGTCACAAACGAAAAAATTACTACAGCCAATATGCCAATATTTTCCCGCAGGGAAGCTTTGTTGATACCCATGAGTTTCGCCCGGTTTATCAGCAATAGAATAGGAATGGCCACCGCGGGCAGAATGACAGCCTGAAATGCCTGCGAAAAAACCATCAGAGCGGGTGGACGTTGTTCCAGAAATACGGTGCCGAAAGCAAACAGCATAGCCACAAAAATAAGTATCCGAGACTGGGTCGAACGCGTATTCCGCGGCTTTCCGGTGTAGTCGGCAATCAGCCAGGGGGCAATCAGCACGATGGGGAAGATGGTGGACAATCCGGCGCCCACAATTCCCAAAATAAGAATAAAAGCCGCTGCATTTCCGCCTATCGGTTCAAAAAGGAGAATCATTTCAACGGTATTGTCCAGTTTAAATCCCATCACGTGCAGGGTGCCGGCCGCAACCGCCATAATCACTCCGCTCAGAAACAACATCATTGCAGCAGATACGAAGGCGTCCTTTTTTTCCTCTTTCAGGTTTTTAATACCCCAGCCTTTTTCAGCCACTACCGTACTTCGCATGATGAACACGGCAGCCGAACAGGTTGTTCCCGCAATGGCAGCTACTAAACCCATAGCTCCGGGTGTGTCGGGAATTCCGGGAACCAGACCATTGGCAATTACCGATAAATTCGGGCTGACCATAAAAAAGACCACGATAAAGGAAAGCCCCATAAAGATTACGAAAAAAGTGAGCACTTTTTCAAAGGTTTTGTACTGGCCAAACCAAAGCAGAAGGTACAAACCGGCAGCCAGCACCAGGATAATCCAGCCGCGGCCGACAATCCGTTCATTAAAAAGCAGCCTGATGGCTTCCTGTACCAAATCGGCGACAATGCCCATCACGCCCATCAGCGCCAGTAATTCGCCGATAATCAGTGCAATTAAAATGTAAAGTGCCAGCACCCAACCGTATTTGAATTCGTGTTTGATGTTTGTTAATGCCGTTTTCCCTGAAACCAGGGTTACCTTTCCGTATGCCACCATAAGCACGAAGGTGAAGATACACGACAGCACCAGTGCCCAGAACAGTTCCATGCCGTGTTCGGCGCCTGTTTTGGCCATTGTTGTTACACTTCCGGTTCCAATATTATAACCGATTAGAAAAAGCCCCGGGCCAACTGCGGCGAGGGCAATAGCTATTTTTTTGTAGGTTTTGTTCATTTAAAATGTATTTTTTAAAATTTTTTGATTCAGATAATATTCAATACCCAATACTCAATATCCAATATTCAAATTAAGAGACAAAGAATTCCGACCAATTGGTTATTCTAAATTGTTTTATTTTTTGAACCGCTAAGTGCGTTTTGCCAACTGCCTACTGTTCATAAACCAACGTTCCCATCACCCATGTCTCCTGAATATTCACCTGAAAATCTTCAAGAGTAAACAGCACGATGTCGGCACGTTTGCCGGGCTCAAGCAGACCGCGGTCGTTGAGGTTGTACAGGCGGGCTGGATTGGTACTCGCCATTTTCACAGCATCGGCCAAGGTGCAGCCGGTAACCTGCATAACGTAACCGACTCCTTTTGTTATGGGTGATGCCGAGCCGTAAAGCACGTTTTGAGCCGGCAACCGCAGCATGCCGTCTTTGGTCAATTCGATTGTTTCGCCGGTGGAGGTTTTGTATTCGCCCGGTTCCAGTGCGGCATAATGGGTTACGTCGGAAGTGATGATGGTTTTTTCAACGCCTTTCACCTTGTAAAAAACCCTGATTTGTTCCGGCAACAAATGGAAACTGTCGCAGATGATGCTGATATTCAGCCGGTCGTCGGCCAGTTGCGGCCAGAATGGATTCCGGTGCCGGTTGATGGTGTTGGCTGCACCGTTTCCCAAATGCGTGGCAATTTTGGCGCCGCGGTCGATGGCGGCGGTTATCGTTTTCATATCCGCATTGTGATGACCCAGTGCCACTGTAATCCCGTTCTGACTGCATTTTGAAATAAAATCCAGCGCTCCGTCCATTTCCGGAGACAGCGTTACCTGCAGAATGTTTTTGCCCGATGCTTCATAGAGTTTCAGAAATTCGTTCCAGTCGGGCAGTTTTACAAACTGTTTGGGGTGCGCCCCCCGGAACCCGTCTTCCGGATTGATGTAAGGCCCTTCGAGATGAAACCCGGGAATGGAACCCCTCATTTTTGGGTCGTCCACCGCTTTGGAAAGCAGTTCAAAATTCCGGGTTAAAACTTCGATGCTGTTGGTGGTGAGAGTAGGCAGATAGGTTGTTACGCCTTTTTTCCACAACTCACTGGTTGCTTTTTCAATGCCTTCGGGCGTGAGGTCACTGTCGCCAAAAGCAAAAGAAACGCCGGCAAACCCGTTCACCTGGTTGTCGAAAAAGCCTGGTGCTATGTACACCGGGTTTTCCCCAACCGGTTTGTCAATGGCTGTGACGTTTTCAATTATCCCATTATTAACGGTTACCTGTACCGGCTGCCCGGTGTGGTAATGAATTCCTTCAATTACTTGTTGTGCTTTTAAACCTTTCATCCCTAAAACAACTAAAAAGAAAAACAAGAAGCTCTTGATAATAAATACTGTTGCTTTGCCATTCATACTTTTCACTTTAAACATTAAACTCTGTACTTTAAACTTTTAGGTATTTCACTTCCGTCCATTTTTCGGTTTCAGCCGATTTTTCCAGTGCTTCCAAAACCGAAACACAGTTCAAAATGCTTTGGTGCGAACGCGGTTCTTTCCCTGTTCTGAACATTTCGGCCATGTCAACATAATTCCGCGCCGGATTTTTTTCTTCCACGCGTGGTTTCAGTTCCACCAGTTTTTGTGGTGTTTCCACAAAGGTTTCCCAGCCGCGGGCTTTTTCTTTGATAATGAGCGTAGCAAACAATCCTGAGGAAAATTTCAGGCTTGCATTGCCATAGCTGCCGTTGCGACTGACTTTTACGCGCTCAATGTCTTCGCCAAAAACATACATGAGGGGCTGAACAATGTGAACGCCGTAAAAGAATATTCCTCCGTACTGCGAATCAAAATCCCCCGGGCCGGTGCAAATCACCTGGCTGATTCCTTCCATGTTTTTCACCTGGTCTTTCAAATCGAAAGTAGTGTCGCTGTGGGCGATTGAGCTGAAAGATGTAACCGGTGTACCCATTTTTTTTGCCAGTTTCAGAAATTCCTGTCCCTCGGCTGCCCGGTAACAAAATGGTTTGTCGATAAATGTGGGAATTTTAGCTTTGAGAAATGGAATGGCCGGTTCCAGATGATACTTCGGATGGCGGTGGTCCACAATCAGCGCATCGATTTTCCCCAGCATTTCGTTGGGGTCTTTCACCTGGGTTGGAATGTTTCCCTTCTCCATCGCATTTTTGGCAAATTCGTCGGTTTCTCCCCAAACGTAAAGTACTTCCATTCCCGGAAACTTTTTATCGGTGTTGAACATTTTGCCAAAACCGATGGTGTGCGAGTTTTCAGCGCCAATGATTCCAATACGGATGTTTTTCTGAGGCTGATCAGCAAATGTTGATTGAGTGACAATTCCCGGTGCCACAGCAGCCAAAGCCACTCCTTTCCCGGTTGTTTTAATGAAATTTCGTCTTGAGTTCATTTTGATAAAAATTAGAGTTTCATTTCCCATCCTTTTTCATACTCTCGCGACCAGAGTTTTTGCGCTTTTTTGTCTTTCAGGATATGTCCGTTTTCCGGATTGATTTCCAGGGAATGGCCCACGCGTTGTGCAATGTTACCAAGTTGTACCAGTACCGTGCTTTTGTGTCCCGAATCGATGTCGGCTACAAGACTTTCTCCCGAAAGAATATTGTTGAAAAAGTTGCGGATGTGCAGTGAATCGAGGTGACTCGACGGATTGGCAGCATCGCGCGGGTCAATTTCCTTTGAATCTTTCACCTCTTTTATAATTTTATTTTTCAGGTCGAAAACGGTGTATTCATTTCCTGCAGGAATGAAAAGGCTTCCTTTTTCGCCGTAAAAAATAACGCCAACCGAACTTCCTTCAATATGTTTTCCGTTGCAGCTCCGGCCTTCCCAACTCATGGAAACGCCTTCTTTGAAATCGAGGTTAATCACCTGCGTGTCGGGCGTTTCCCAATCGTCGGAATAGTGGTAACGGCCACCGTTTGAGCTCACCTTTACCGGGTAATCCACGCCGAAACCCCAGCGCAGCAGGTCAATCATGTGGGTGCCGTTGTTCAGCGCTTCGCCCGTACCCCAGTGCCAGAACCAATGCCAGTTGTAGTGTACAATATTGTCTTTGTAATCCATTCGCGGTGCCGGGCCTTGCCAGAGTTCCCAGTTGAGCCAATCGGGAACGGCCACTTTTTTGCCTACGCCAATTGGCCCGCGGTTGTTGGTGTACCACCCTTTTCCGAAATATGGCCTTCCGATGATTCCGTTTTTCAGTTCCTTAATTCCTTCCACCACATTGGGATAGGAGCGGCGCTGGTTGCCCATTTGGATTGATTTTTTGTACCGTTCGGCAGCTTCCACCAGAATTTCGCCCTCGCGCGGACTGTGGCTGCACGGTTTTTCCAGATACACATGTTTGCCAGCCTGCATGGCCAGCAGCGCAGCCGGTGCATGCCAGTGGTCGGGTGCGGCTACTACCAGCAGATCCACATCCTTGCTTTCCAGCGACTTTCGGAAATCTTCAAATCCCTGCGGTTTTTTGTTTTGCACTTTTTGCACGTTGGCCGAGCATTTTTCAATAGCCCGCGAATCCACGTCGCAAACATGAATAACCTCGCAGTTTTCCTGGAAGGCGAAGTTTTGTGCCAGTGCATTTCCTCGTGAAAAGACACCCATCACCGATGCCCGAAGCATGTCGTTGGCGCCCATAATGCGCCGGTAGCTTTCAGCACTGAAACCGGGAAGAATCCCGCCAACCATCAGTCCGGCTGAAACACCGGCCGATTTTTTAATAAAATCCCTTCTCGAATTGAAATCTTTATCCATAATATTCTCTTTTATTGATTGTTATTAATTCCGTTTTGAACGTGCCGGTTAAAACTGATGTAAAAATCCAGGTTTTCCTGAATTATAACGTCCAGCGGAACATGCTGAATTATATCCGGTTCTTTTTTAAATACAAAAAAATCGAACAACGTTTGAATTGCTCTTTTCCCTTGTTGAACAGGGCTTTGGGAGATAATAAAGTCGATTCCCCCGTTTTTAAGGTGTTCCATATTTTCAGGAACCAAATCATAGCCCACCAGCCGGATGTCCAGATCATGAAGGCGGTGAAATTCTGCTACCAGAAAAGCTTTGGAATTGGTTACAAAAGCCCCTTTAGTGGCCGGGTGTTTTATATAGAACCGCGTGAGTTCCCTGAAAACATTCTCCCTTTGGGTGGAGTTGATGGTAAGTGTGTGGATTGTTTTTGATTTCTCCATTCCATTTTCATGAAAATAATTATTAAAACCCTCCTCCATTCGATGAAGCGCCGATGCGTTTTCAAAACCTTTGACCATGTTCACGATAAGCATTTCAGCGTTATCTGGAAGGAGAGAATTTAACAGCCGTCCGGCAATGAAAGCGCTTTGTTTCACATCCGGGCCAATGTAGGAAAGACTTTGTCCGCCGGGAAAATCAGCATCAATAAAAATGTAAGGAATAGTTTTTTGTCTCAGTTTTTCAGCGAACACCTTGCTTTCCTTCAGGAAAAGCGGGGCGAGTACCACCCCGTTTGGTTCAATCGCGGCTATTTTATTTGCCTGCTGTGTAAAGCTTTTTTCGTCGAAAAGGTCGTAGAAAAAATATTCGGTAATAATTCCGTAATCCTTAAACTGAGTCGCAGCCATTTCCAGTCCCTGTAACGGCATAGACCAGTAATGCCCCGGGTATGGAGCAGCGGGAACAAGTACACAAATGGTGAATTGATTTCCAAGAGCGAGGGTCCGCGCCAGCATATTCGGATTAAATTTGAGTTTTTCGATGGCTTCTTCCACCTTTTTTCGTTTTTCAGGTGAAACTTTGCCCCGGTTGTGGATTACCCGGTCGATGGTGCCCACCGAAACGTTGGCATATCGGGCTACATCCTGAATGGTTACTTTTTTGGTTCGCTCCATCGGGTTTTAAAGTAAAATTTTATCAAATGTAAAAAAATGATAATCAACTACAAACAAAATGTGTGTGCGTGCACACTTTCCGTTGGTACCGGTGACTGAACAATTAAATTATATGACTGATATATAGATTTTTATTATTTGGTATGTTTTTCAAAAAAATGTTGCAAAACAGAAAATATGTGTTCGGACACACTTTTTGGCAGTTCACAGGATTATTTGTTTTTTTACACGTTGAGAAATCAATTTTCACCAAAAATATTCTCATGCTTGTAAACAGTTTATTGCTGGTCTTAGGTCTTGCGGTTTTAATTAAAGGGGCCGACTGGATGGTGAACGGTGCTTCGGCACTGGCTAAAAAATACCATGTTTCCGATTTGGTGATTGGACTAACTATTGTGGCCTTTGGAACTTCGGCACCTGAACTTGTAGTGAATGTGATTGCCTCATCGCAAAATTTCAACGACATTGTTTTGGGAAACGTATTGGGGAGTAACATTGCCAACCTCTTTTTAATTCTGGGCATCACCGGAATCATTTATCCGCTGGTGGTACAATCGAGCACTACCTGGAAAGAAATTCCCATTTCGCTGCTGGCTGTGGTGCTTTTATTCTTGTTGGCCAATAACTTTTTCCTTTATAAAAATCCCGTGATCTCAAGGCTCGACGGCCTGTTTTTACTGCTGATGTTCTGTTTGTTTTTGTTTTATGTTTACCGCCTTTCAAAAACCGACACGGCTCCCAAAGAGGTTGTGGTTAGCGAAATGTCGTTATTCAAAATGATTGCATTTATTGTTATTGGTCTTGCCGGACTGGTACTTGGCGGGCGCCTGGTGGTGAACAATGCGGTTGAAATAGCTACCATTCTGGGCCTGAGTGAAAAAATAATCGGGTTTACCATTGTGGCTATTGGTACTTCGCTGCCCGAGCTGGCAACTTCGGTGGTGGCAGCTCTGAAAAAGAATACCAACATTGCTGTGGGAAATATCATCGGCTCCAACATCTTTAATATTTTTCTTGTTATCGCGACAAGTGCAGTGGTGTCTCCTGTTGTTTTCAATCCGGTTTTTAATACCGATATGTACCTGCTGGCTGGTGGTACGCTGTTTCTTTTCATTGCCATGTTTACCGGCGGAAAAAAGAAGCTCGACCGCTGGGAAGCCATTATTTTATTGTTGGTTTACCTCGGTTACACTGCTATGCTTGTGGCAAAGGAAATCTGAGTTTGAACTTCTTTTTCTACTGAACTTTAATATAAAAATTTTGTTTTATTTTGTGTATTATAAATTAGACAAAGAATTAAAATGAAAGACAACTGGACAACAAGCAATATTCCTGATATAAAAGGGAAAGTTATTATAGTTACAGGCGGAAACAGCGGACTTGGATATTGGTCGGTGAAAGCGTTTGCCGAAAAAGGTGCAGAAGTGATTTTGGCAAGCCGCTCCATAGAAAACGGAGAGAAAGCCAAAACAGAAATTCTGAACGAAATTCCTGAAGGAAAAATTGAAGTGGCTGAACTCGACTTGGCCGATTTGGAGTCGGTGCGCCGGTTTGCCAAAAACTTTCAGCAGAAACATTCGCGACTGGATATTTTGCTGAACAACGCCGGAATTATGACCACACCATATTTTAAAACCAAAGATGGTTTTGAAGGTCAAATCGGAACCAATCATCTGGGGCATTTTGCCCTCACCGGACTGTTGCTGCCTGTGCTGAGAAAAACACCTAAATCGAGGGTAGTTAATGTAAGCAGCATGGCACACAAGCAGGGAAAGATGGATTTTGACAATTTATTGTTTGAGAACGGCAAAGGCTATTCGCCTATGAAATCGTACGGTCGTTCAAAGCTGGCCAATCTGCTGTTTACTTATGAATTACAGCGCTTTTTTGAGGGAAATAAAATTGAAAGCATTTCAGTGGCTGCGCATCCCGGTGTTTCACAAACCGAACTGTTTCGTTACCTCGATGAAAAGTGGTACTTCCGGATGGTTCGGCCACTGTTTAAAGCCATTTCCCAGGAAGGCAAAATGGGCGCATTGCCACAAATCAGGGCAGCAGTTGACTCTGATGTTAAGGGCGGCGAATATTACGGGCCTTCTGGTTTTAACGAATTGAAAGGTTATCCGGTAAAAGTGCAGTCCAACGGCCGCTCGCACAACGAAGAAGATGCAAGGAAATTGTGGGATGTTTCGGAGGAGCTGACAGGGGTGAGTATTTAGTTCATCAACCTCACCACATTCCCCGCCATCACTTTTATTCCCGTTTCAATGGTTTTTTCGTAGTCGGGATTCAGGAAGGGCGAATGCAGCGGAAAAGGTACCTTCCCTTCGGCTTTTAATTGTTGCATCAATTCAGGACTGGTGCTACCCAGCCAGATGAGGCAGATGGGAATATTTTCAGGGGTGCGTCCGTAAACGCCAAAATCTTCACCCACCATGGCCGGAGAGGTTTTTACAATGTTTGCTGTTCCGATTATTTCCGAAGCAAAACCATGCAGTTTTTCGCTTAGTCCCGGGTTATTCAAAACCGGTGGCGTGTATTCATCCAGAACCACAACTTCCGGCAGCAGGTCGTCGGGCATGCCGGCCGTTTGTGCGGCTGCATTGCAAATTCGGCGGATGGCGGAAATCACCTGTTCAATCACTTCATCGGAATAATAGCGTAGCGTAAGTTCCATTTTAACTTCGTCGGGGATGATGTTGGGACGGGTGCCGCCGTTAATGGAACCGACGGTTACAACTGCCGGTTCCAGTGGGCTGATTTCGCGGCTGACAATGGTTTGAAGATCGAGCACAATGCGCGAGGCAATCACAATGGGGTCAATGCACTTTTCGGGATAAGCGCCGTGCCCGCCCTTGCCGAAAACGGTAATCTCCACTGTTTCTACCCCGGCAAAAATAGGCCCGCCCACCAGGCCAATCTGCCCCGATTCCAGTTCAGGATTTATGTGGTAAGCCAGTGCATAATCGGGTTTCGGGAAGCGGGTAAACAGTCCTGATTCAATAGCTAAGCTTGCGCCGCCACTAACTTCCTCGGCCTGCTGGGCAATAACCACAAGGGTTCCCTTCCAGTGTTCCTTCAGTGCAATCAATGTATGAATTGTCCCTGCCCAAACCGACATGTGGATGTCGTGGCCACAGGCGTGCATTACCGGAACTTCTTCGCCATTTTGGTTTTTGGCTGTTTTGGTACTGGCAAAATCCAGCCCGGTTTTTTCCTGCACCGGCAGGGCATCCATATCGGTACGTAGCATCACCACCGGGCCATCGCCGTTTTTTAAAACACCCACCACATTATTGCCGCCCACTTTTTCGGTGACTTCAAAACCGGCTTTTTTTAATTCGGCAGCCATCCGTTTGGCCGATTCAAACTCCTGAAACGACAACTCCGGGTTTTGGTGAAGGTGTTTGCACAACTCCAGGGCATAACCGGTTTGATTCCGGGCTTCTTCTTGAATTTCTTCCAATATCTGGGCAAAAGTGTTGTTTTGAATAACCATGACAATCAGGATAAAAAATATTTTTGAATTCATTTTTACAACTCATTTTCAATATTTCGAAAATACGGAAAGTTTTGGAATTTGGGTGTCTGCCATAAATGGAAGTTGCTTCAATCTGGAATTTAAACCATACTTTTAAAAATTACTTTTTTATGCACTCATTGAAAAACGGATTTTTTAAACCGTGGCTTCAGCCCGGTAAGCAGAGGAAAATACAAACAGTTGGGCTTCAGCCATTAAAAGAATTAAAGGCTAAAGCCGAAAAAGACGCTGAGAAAAACAAACCACCGGGCTGAAGCGCCGGTGAAAAAGAGGATATGATTTGCATTGCGACTTAAAACGAGGAATTTGCAGTACACACAAAAAAACCTTCAAGGTTTCTCCCGAAGGGATCGCTTCGCGAAAAACCTTGAAGGTTTAAATATGTAAAAAATAGTAATCTAACTACTTCATAATCGGTGTGAGCACCATATTCCGGTATGAAACTTTTCCGTGGTCTCCTTGCAGGTAGATGGGGCCCGCTGCAAACACATCTGCACTGATGGCGCCGCCGGTTGGTCCGTAAACCGGCTGGTTGTTGATGATGGTGGTACCGTTCAGTTTAACCGTTAAGTGTCGGTCGCACAGTGTGATGTCCATGGTTTGCCACTCACCGGCAGGTTTTTCGGCTGCAACAGAAGGTGCAATTCTACTGTACAAGGCCCCCATATTGTGTGAATCGAGATCCCGCCCGTAAGAATCGAGCACCTGGATTTCGTACATCCCCCGCAGGTAAACGCCGCTGTTGCTGCCTTTCGGAATATTTACCTCCAACGTAAGGTTAAAATCTTCGAACTCCTTTTCGGTGCGGATGTTCCCGTAAGAAATACGTTCACCTTCTTTTTGCACCGGGTCGTTTACCAGCACGCCGTCAACTACCTTAAACCCATTTACCTGATTCGGATTGATAAGTTTCCATCCCGAAAGGTCTTTCCCGTTGAACAGTTTCACCGGTTGTCCGTTTTTTACTTTCGACAGGTCGGGTGCAGACGGTACATCCGGGAGTTTCCAGCCGTAGAATTTCGCTTGGTTTGTATTCATCCCGTCACGCGCCGGTTGCATAGAAACTCCTGAAATGCGGTCGCCGCTGCGTGAGACTTTAAACAGGTGGGGAGCCACCATTTTCCGTTCTTTCCCGTCTTTGCCTTCGCGGGTAACTTCGCCGGCACGCATCACCATCAGGTTGTCGTCGTCCAGCAGAAAAACACTTTGCACGGGTGTAACGCTTCCCCCGCGCCATAGCAGTTCGGCATCGAGGAACCCGTTGTTTTCAAAAACCTGAAGCCAGCCCACCGAGCCACCTTCAATTTCTATGGTCCACATGCCGTAAAAGCCGTCGGGTTTCTGGGCGCTCGCAACCAGTGTTGCCAACAAAACTGACATGAACAGTACTGATAATTTTTTCATCTTTTTTGAAGTTTATTTGATTAAAATTCGATTTCAACAAACTTACGAAAAAGATTAAAAGAATTACAAAACCAAATCACAAGCTTCCGCCGGCATCCAGTGTTTGTCTTTGCCTTCCCATTTTACGTTGCAGCCAATGGGATTGGTCAAAGGTACCGAAACTGGTTTTCCGGAAGTGAGTTCATCCAATGCGCGATCCAGATCATTCACCGACATTTTCGAGGTGTCGCGCGGATAGTCAACACCGCGGCCGGTGTAAACCAGTTCCCGGTTTTCGCCGAACACATAAAAATGCGGCGTGCGCAGCGCCCCGTAAGCCAGAGCTACTTCCTGCGATTCGTCACGCAGATATTTCCACGGAAATTTGTGTTCTTCCATGCGCTTTTTCATGTGGTCGAAATCGTCATCGGGATAGGTGTTGGCGCTGTTTGGGTTAATTCCAACAAACATCACGCCTTTGTCTTTGTACTTTTCGGCAGTTTCCCGGGTCACTTCGTCGCTGCCAATTACATACGGACAATGGTTGCAGGTGAAAAACACCACCAGGTATTTTGCATCCTTGAAACTGTCAAGCGAATAGGTTTTTCCGTCGGTTGCGGGCAGATTAAAATCGATGGCTTTTTTGCCGGGTTGTAATGTAAAACTCATAATATTTCTCTTTTTGTTTTCTTAAAAAAGAAAAAACGAAGGTGCTCTATTGTTCATTTTAATTAAAATCTTTCTGAAAATTTTTCATCAGCCGATAATAGAAGTTAATCATGGCTTTGTAGTTATCAATGGTTATCCGTTCATTATCACCGTGCAGCCGGTCCAAATCTTCAGATGTTAAATGATATGGAGCAAACCGGTACACAAAAGGTGACACTTCGGAATAATAGTAACTGTCGGAACTGGCTGTCATTAACGTTGGGGCAACATACGTATTCTCAAAACTTTCCCTGATGGTTTTGTTCAGCGCAATAAAAGCTTCGCAGCCAATGGGCGAAACTTGTGCCGGTTCTTTTAGGTTTTCCAAAGCCGTTACTATAACCCGGCTATCATTTATCACTTCGTTTACATGCTCAATTACTTTTTCAGTTGAAATGCCGGGTAATAACCTGAAATTAACAGTTGCGGTAGCTACGGTTGGTAAAACATTGTCTTTTATTCCGGCTTTTAACAGGGTGGGAGCTGTAGTTGTTCGAACCAAAGAATTTCCCGGTCCGGAGCTGGTGTAAATACTTTTTAAAACGCCGCCCAGTAACCATTGATTGGCAAAAACAATCCGCGCCGGCCATGGAATTTCAGGTCCAATGTAACTGAGAAACCCTTCAACCGGAGGAGTAAATTGAGGGGCAAACTGGTTATCAGTAATTTTCACCAGTGCGTTCGATAAAATGGAAATAGCCGTTTCAGCTTCTGGCATGGCAGCATGCCCTCCTGCACAATTGATGGTTATTTCCAGGGAAAGATACCCTTTTTCAGATGTTCCAATCAAAGCCACCGGATTCGAAATCATGGGGACGATTCCCGAAGTTATTGCCATGCCTTCATCCAATACCATTTCAGCTTCAACTCCCCTTTCTTTCAATGTTGCAGCCAGCGCCCGTGCACCTTTGCCATTAATTTCCTCATCATCACCAAATGCAAGATAAACTGTACGTTCCGGAATAACACCTTCTTCGAGCAATCTTTCAACCGCTTCTAAAATCGAAATCAGACTGCCTTTGTCGTCGAGTGTTCCGCGTCCCCAGATAAATTCATCATCAATTTTTCCTGAAAACGGGGGTTTTTCCCAGTTTTCCTCCACAACCGGAACAACATCCTGATGGGCAAGCAAAATCAGTGGTTTAAGATTTTTGTTTTTTCCCTGCCATTTAAAAAGCAAAGCATGATTTCCGTGAACTTCCTTTTCAAGATGTTTAAATATCAAAGGATAAGTTGAATCGAGAAAAGCATGAAACTTTACAAATTGCGAAGTGTCTGTTAACGAATAATCTTCATAAGAAATGGTTTTAAACGAAATCGCCTTTGCCAGATTTTGCAGACTTTGGTTACTAATTTTAATCGCTTCAACCGGTTCTACATTCAATTGTTTTGAGGGGTAAAAAGCAGTTTTTACCACCAAAATAACAATGAGAATCAAAACGATCAGGCCTAAAAGTTTTATTGCTTTTTTCATTTCGGTTGATTTTTTGCTATTCAATTTAAGCTTAAATTTTCTATTTCATTGCGAATTATTGAAAAATAATCGTTGAAAACTAAAATCAGTCCCCGGTTAATCGAAAACTGCTTTTTGTATATTTGTTTCAAAGTAAAAAACATGAATAAGATGGAAACCCGAAATAAAATTGACCAACTGCGAAAAGAGCTGGAAGACCACAATTACAAATACTATGTGCTGTCACAACCTGAAATCAGTGATTTCGATTTCGACATGAAACTGCGCGAACTGGAAAAGCTGGAAACGGAGTTCCCGGAGTTTGCCGACCCGTATTCGCCAACACAGCGGGTGGGAAGCGACATCAGTAAGGCGTTTGAACAGGTGGAGCACCGCTATCCGATGTTGTCGCTCAGTAATGCTTATTCCGAAGGCGAAATTACCGATTTCGACAACCGTATTAAAAAACTCATCGGCGAAGATTTTGAATATGTTTGCGAACTGAAATTCGATGGTTCTTCCATCAGTTTACTTTATGAAAACGGGAAACTGGTGCGTGCTGTTACCCGTGGCGACGGCGTAAAAGGAGACGATGTTACCTCCAACGTGCGGACCATTCGCTCGGTTCCGCTTTCGCTGCGTGGAGATGATTATCCGGAGAGTTTTGAAATCAGGGGTGAAATTGTGATGCCGTTTCATGTTTTTGAGGAGATAAACAAACAGCGGAAAGAAGCAGGAGAACCGCTTTTTGCCAATCCGCGTAACTCGGCCGCCGGCACGCTGAAAATGCAAGATCCTTCTATTGTGGCCTCTCGCAAACTGGATGCCTATTTTTATTCGCTGATGGGCGATAATCTGCCTGCCGACGGGCATTTCGAAAACCTGAAAAAAGCCAGCGAATGGGGTTTTAAAATTTCAGACGCCACCCGGATTTGCCGAAACCTGGAAGAGGTTTTTAAGTACCTCCACAAGTGGGATATGGAGCGCCATAAAGTACCGGTAGCCACCGACGGGGTAGTAATAAAAGTAAACTCGCGCAGGCTGCAGGAGGAGCTGGGATTTACAGCCAAATCGCCGCGCTGGGCCATTGCTTATAAGTTTAAGGCGGAAAGTGCGGCTACCGTTCTGAATTCGGTTTCCTACCAGGTTGGACGCACCGGCACCGTAACTCCGGTAGCCAACCTCGAACCGGTACAGATTGCAGGAACTGTTGTAAAACGCGCATCGCTGCACAATGCCGATATTATTAAAAACCTCGATTTGCATTTGAACGATACCGTTTTTGTGGAAAAGGGAGGTGAAATCATTCCGAAAATTACCGGCGTGGATGCCGGAAAAAGGCACCCCATGGCACAGGCGGTTAAATTCATTGAAAAATGCCCTGAGTGCGGAACACAGTTGGTGCGCAACGAAGGGGAAGCAGCTTTTTACTGTCCCAACGAAACTGGCTGTCCGCCGCAGATTAAAGGAAAAATGGAGCATTTTGCAGGCCGGAAAGCGATGGACATCGACGGGCTGGGGCAGGAGACTATTGAGTTGCTTTACAATCAGAGACTGGCCAAAAGTATTGCAGACTTTTACCTGCTGAAAAAAGAACAACTGGCTGGTTTGGAACGGATGGGCGAAAAATCGGCACAACGCATTCTCGACGGACTTGAGGAATCGAAAAAAGCGCCGTTTGAACGTGTGCTTTTCGCTCTCGGGATCCGTTATGTCGGAGAAACGGTAGCCAAAAAACTGGCCAAAGAGGTACATTCCATAGATATCCTCCGGCAAAAAACAAAAGAGGAATTGACAGAAATTGATGAAATTGGCGAACGGATTGCTGAAAGTATTCTTGATTTCTTTTCGAAACCGGAACACATCGAAATGATTGAATTCCTGAAAAAGCAGGGACTTCAGTTTCAGGTGAGTGAAGAATTGCTAAGTAATCGTACCGAAAAGCTGAAAGGACTGAGCATTGTGATTTCAGGTACGTTTGAACAATATTCACGCGATGAGTTAAAGGGGCTGATTGAGCAGAACGGTGGTAAAAATGCAGGTTCCATCTCAAAAAAAACCAGCTATGTACTGGCGGGCGAAAACATGGGGCCCAGCAAACTCGAAAGGGCTCAAAATCTTAACATCCCTATCATTTCTGAAGAAGAATTTTTGAAGATGCTGGGCGATTAGCAATTCTTTTTTACAATTCATTAACTTTACGTCGCAAGGTATGAAACTGATTGAAAAATATGCATCGCGAAAACTTCGGAAAAAAGCCGCTTTGGTAAAGCGGCAGGTGAAGCTGCCACATCCTGAATCCATCAGGAAAGTGGGAGTTTTGTGGGAACCTTCGGAAAAACAAGCCTTTCAGTTTTTGCACGATCATTTTTCACATGCGCAGGTTATATTCAGAAATTTATGCATCTACAATGAAAATGCTGTTGCAGAAACCGGAACCAATATTTTGACTCCCAAAGACCTAACATGGTATGGCCTGCCAAAACCCGGTCCGGTTGACGATTTCATGAATACTGAATTCGATTTGTTGGTGAATATTGCTTTGAAACAGACGCTTCAGTTCGATTATGTTACGGCCCTTAGTAAAGCCCGGTTTAAAATTGGCTGGTCGCCGGAAGAAAACAACTTTTTTGACCTGAATATTAACATCAAAGGAAAACCTGACGCTTTGTACCTTGCCAGGCAACAAATTTTTTATCTTGGGCAACTTAATAAAACAAAGTAAATATGAATCATCCGTTTAAAGGTGCCGGTGTGGCTTTGGTTACGCCTTTCACCGAAGAAAATAAAATCGATTTTGATGCTCTGGAAAGAATAATCGACAACCAGGTAAAAGGTGGAATGGATTATTTAGTGGCTCTTGGAACCACTGCTGAAACGCCAACTTTGTCGGGAGAGGAAAAAAGAGAAGTGGTAAAATTCGTAAAAGAACATGCAGCCGGACTTCCGGTGGTTGTGGGAATGGGCGGAAATGACACCCGGGAAATCATTAAACAAATTGAAAAATTCGATTTTAACGGGGTTTCCGGATTGCTTATTGTAACACCGTTTTACAACAAACCTTCGCAGGAAGGGATGTTCAGACATTACGCGGCCATTGCCAAAGTTTCTCCGGTCCCCATTATTTTATACAATGTACCATCGCGAACCGGCGTGAACCTGGAATACGAAACGGTGGTACGCCTGGCCGAAGTTTCCGATAAAATTATTGCAGTGAAGGAGGCATCGGGTGTTCTTTCGCAAATTACCCGAATCAACAAATATACGCCCGACCATTTTTGGGTAATTTCCGGCGACGATGTACTGGCATTGCCAATTATCTCAATCGGAGGTATTGGTGTAATTTCTGTGATTTCCAATGCCCTTCCCGGTAAAATGAGCCGGCTTATTCATTTGGCGCTGGAAGGGAAGTACGACGAGGCCCGCGAACTGCATTTTGAACTGATTGACCTGTTTAAACTACTGTTTAAGGAAGGTAATCCCGGAGGAGTTAAAGCTTTGATGCATATACAGGGAACCATTCAGAATGAATTGCGGACGCCACTTTACCGTATTTCAGATGATACCTACAACGAGATTAAAGAGGCTTATTTGAAATTAAAATAGCTGGAATGACAAGAAAAATAAAAGAAGCTGGAAGTAATTTACTTTCAGCTTCTTGCTGTTCATTTCCCTGAAAAGATGATTTTTTGAATCATTTGTATTTCATCTGTTAATAATCGCACATGGTATATTCCGGGCGAAACCTGTTGGTTTGCTGTGTTTTTCCCATCCCAGACAATGTTATGCCTGCCGGCTGATAACGATTTTTTACCGGCAAGTACATTAACCAGCTGGCCTAACTGATTGAAAACATCCACCTGAACTTCCAATTCTTCATTAAGACTTAATTCAATGGTAATTTCATTGCTGAATGGATTCGGATAGCAGTTGATTTCCGTTTTAGCTTTTGTCTGTTCATCAACTAATCCTGTGATGGCCAGTTTTTCCAGACTCATTAGCGTCGATTCATGTTTCAAAAAGGTGGAAGTACCCCTAAGAACTTCCGGTTCCAGTTGGTATTCTCTGTTATTTAATGAACTCCATAATTTGAGAATAATGGTGTTTCCTTCTGAAAATCCGGGCATTCCATACTGATCTTTTGCCGAAACCGGCATGGAAACTACCTGGCTGGCAAAGTGATGGGGGAGAAGCTTTTTGGCCCCAACACAAATTTCACCATCAAAAACCGCCAGTTCGTCCCCGGGATGCAACATATTTTCGGGCAATCCGGTAACATTGATGTTCATGTGATCGACGCCGTTTCCGATAAAACCGGGTATAAAGTAAGACGCCGGCACATTTTCGGGAAGTATGGTTGTCGATTTTGGATAAGCTTCCTGAATCCACAAAATATCGTCAAAAGCAAGTTTTATTTTATATCCTTTTCCGGGTGAAAATTCTCCAATGAAATTTATCCAGCCACCAAGCATCCCCCAGTCTTCGACGGCATTTCCGGTTTCATCCTGCACTTTCTGCAGTGAACCGTTGTCAATGAGTGGTTGTATTATTTTCATTGCGTCTGTGGCGCCTGTTTGCGGGAACCCAATAATATTCCATCCGCCTGATAATGGTATGGAAAACGGATAACTGACTGGCAACCCACACAACTCCAGTTCGTCTTCAAATGCCAACCTTATTTTATATCCTTCGGTAAGAGTAATGTTGCCAATAAAATTTCTCCAACCTCCAATCATTCCCCAATCTTCCAGCGCATTTCCCTGTTCGTCCTGAATTTTCAGCAGCGAACCATTGTCAATCAGTGGCTGAAAAAGGTTTTCGAGATCGGTATTTTCAGGCTCTGCCGGAACTGAAAAAAGGTTCCAGCCTGCTGTGAACTGCAGATTTGTACAAACTTCGCTGCAATCTTCGACGGTTATAAGTTGACTTGATTCATTTTCGCGACCACTGGCTAAGTCAATAGCAGTAAGAATAACCTGGTATTCGCCCGCTTCAGCATAAATATATTCCGGCTCAACTTCATCAGAGGTATTTCCATCACCAAAATTCCAGAAAAACGAATCGGCCTCGATACTTTCATTAATAAAAAGCACCGGGCTGTTCGCACATGCAATTTCATTGTTAACAGAAAAAAGGGCTTCAGGAATTGCAGTTTTAGTAAAATAGTCTGATTTGATGAGACTCCACTTTCCCGATAAATCTAAAAACTGAAAATGAACTACATGTTCTCCCATTGCAAGGTGGGTTACATCCAGGATTTCCAAAATACTGATTTGTTTTGCAGGTGTTTGCAACGGAATAAATTCTGCATTTTCATAGCCATCATCAAACCAATACTTATAAGCAGATACAGCAATTTCACCCTGAAATTTTTGTTCCGTTTTGTAAAATACTTTACTAAATGAACTGCTATACAGGTTGTTCTCATTCTTGTAACGGATGTTTAATGTGTTCACCCCATCGGGCAAATCAGAAACATCAATTTCAGCAAGTAAATGATGTTCTGAATTTGCAGAAACAGAATTCACCTGTCTGTTTTCGTAATCATTATTGAACCACAATTCATACCCGGCGAGGAATTTATTTGACTCTACCGTAACTGATTCCTTGTAAAAAACTTTGCTGAACGTGCTGCTGGACAGGTTGTTTTCGTTTTTGTACCTGATATTCACTACATTTACGCCATCGGGTAGTGCAGAAACATCAACTTCACTAATCAGATGGTGAGTCGTGACTGTAGAAATGGAATTGACCTGCCTGTTTTCATAATCATTGTTGAACCACATTTCATATCCTGCAAGGTTTTTACTGAATTCCTGTATTTCGGAAGTTTTATAAAAAACCTTGCTGAATGTACTGCTGTACAGGTTGTTTTCATTTTTGGACCGAATGTTCAATACATTTACACCATCGGGCAAAGCAGAAACATCTATGTCTTCTAATAGATAATGTTCCTCAGCAGAATTGATACTGTATGTTTGCCTGTCATCGTAACTGTTATTGAACCAGAACTCCCAGGCGCTTATGTTATTTTGCGCCTGTGTTGAAAAACAAAACCATATGAGCAGAAAACATACAATAAAAGATTGTATTCTTTTCATGATTTTATCGGTCTTGTGCAGTTACTTTTATTTCAATGGTCAGTTTTCCATCGGCATCTGATTGCGAGGCAATATTCCCAATTACAAAATGCGGATTGGATGGCACTGCACCTTCTTTATACGGGTGTGGTCCACCGTAAATTCCAACTTCTGTTCCATCAACTCCCAGGTAAGTTTCGGGTGACTGCAAATGGTAATCGTGGGTGTAATCGAATAAATTACCTTCCTGGCTTACAAAAATAACTTCAACCGGTACTTCGTTGTAATTGCCTGATTCTATTGGTGTGGTTCCCCAAAAAGGACTTGTTTTTGGAGATATATTATTTTTAACCGTATTGCTGTATCCTGAAATTTCTCTGTCCTGAGTCCTTAAAAATATATTGTTCTCCAGTATATTATTATTTCCGATTAAAGTGTATCGGTAAACAGTACTTGACCTGTTGTTTAACAAGAAGATATTATTCTGGAAAAGATTTCCATAAGTATTAGAAATCTCTCCATTGAACAGTGAATTAAAAATTCCTGCATTTTGTGCATTTGATAATGAAATATTCCCGGCAACCACGCTGTTTGCCAGCATCATATTCATAACAGGATTCGATTGATCTCCCGCGATACTTATGGAACCCTGAATACGGCAGTATTTAATTTTGATATAATCAACAGCATGGTTGTTTGAGGCAGTAAAATTCCCTGTAATGTCCACTCCCTCAATGTGAAATCCATCGGCATTTTCTGACAGGTTTATACTTCCGTTAATAATTGTTTTGCTTGTAACTGCGGTCGAGTCGGGATAATGTCCGGCACCATAAATCAGTAATTGTTTATCGATGGTTCCCGGTGATGAAAATCCCCCGCCCGGCAGATAAATGGTATCTCCGGAAACGGCTGCGCTGTATGCTTCGGAAAACCCACTGTAGCCATTAAAATGCTGAACGCCGGAGATTGAGTGCAGGGCTACTTTTTGTGCATAAACATTAACTATCAATACAGTGAATACAGAGAAAAGTATTAATTTTTTCATGGTATTAATTTTTGGTTTTTATTTAGTTATCCATAATTTGTAGGGCCAAAGTAGGAATTTGAAAATGCGGAGAATGTTTAAATCGTAAAATGTGTTTTCAGATCGTAAAAAGTTGGTAAAAAAAAGAGGCAGACTTGTATAGCCTGCCTCTTTTTATCTTATTCTGCTAAAAAAATCTTTCGGTGATGAAGATTTTCATCTATATTTATTCTGACATAATAAAATCCGGAAACAGCTTTTTGGTGGCCGGAATTTTTACCGTCCCATGTAAATTGGTGCACCCCGGTGTTTAGTTTTTGATTTATTAATAGTGTTTTAAGTTTCTGTCCCAATTGGTTATAAACGGCTGCATGAACTTCTGCATCTTTGGTTAAGCCAATTTCAACGGTTATTTCGTTTTTGAATGGATTCGGATAACAAATGATTTCTGCAACTGAATTTAAAAATTCATCTTCCAGATTAGTGGTGGCATTATTCTCAAAGCTGATAAATGCAGATTCATTTTTCACAAAAGTTTTCGTTCCTGTTTTAGTCTCCGGATTTAGTTCAAATAACTTATTTTGTTTTGAATTCCATAGTTTAATGGTAAATAGATTACCTTCTGTAAATCCCTGCATACCAAATTCATCTTTTGATGATACAGGAATTGAGATAATCTGATTTTCAATATGAAAGGGCACTATTTTAGCTGCACCAACACACAGCTCGCCGTCATATACTGCAATTTCATCATCAATACTGAATAAATATTCAGGGAAACCGGCAATGTTGATATTCATGTGATCAACACCATTTTCAATAAACAAGGGCTGAAAATAGCTGGTTGAAACCGGCTGAGGAATGATACGGGCAGATTTAGGATAGGTTTCCTGAATCCAGAGTATGTCGGGAGCTGAAAGTTTTACTTTATATCCTTTCCCAGGTGTGAAATCACCAATGAAATTTCTCCATCCGCCAAAAAATCCCCAGTCTTCAATTGATTTTCCCGTCTCATCCTGAACTTTTTCCAACGTGTTATTATCAATAAGTGGCTGAACCAGAGCCAAAGCATCGTATGCAGAGGTTTGCGGGAAACCGATTATATTCCATCCGCTTTTTAAATGGATAGGGAATGGATATTCCACAGCTTCACCACAAATTTCAACCATATCGGTATCAGTTGCTCTTAATTTATATCCTTCAGCAGGATCCAAATTACCGATAAAGTTTCTCCATCCGCCAAAAAAACCGTAATCTTCCAAAGCATTTCCCATTTCATCCTGAACTTTTACCAGGGTTGAATTGTCAATTAAAGGCTGCATCAGGTATAAAAGATCGGCAGGTTCAGGAGTTACCGGTGCGGAAAAAATTTGCCAGCCGGCTTTAAATGCTACGTCCTGGCATATTTCGGCAGATTCATCTACATGAAGTGTTATAATTTTGCTTGTGAGTGTTAAATCAGTTACAATATCATTTGTAACTACACAATAGTATTTTCCGGCATCTTCATAAGCTAAATTATCAATAACTAAATTCGATGCAATTTGTTCGTCCAATAATACATTATCCTTAACCCATTGGTAATTATTTTGTTCTCCACCTGTTGGTGCTGCATAACTAAAGTTGGTTCCCGGTTTTTTGGCGAAAATTTGATTTGAACCAATGCTGTCTTGTGGAGCGTAAAAGAAATCCATTACCAGGGTCAAATCCATATTGTATTCAAGATCTTCAAAAGAAAGTTTGTTGTTTGAAACATCAAACAAGTTTAAACTTCCGGGTGCAGTTATATCCGGCAGCGAATTCAGTTGATTTGACTGAACATTTAGAAACTGAAGATTATCCAGTTGGCTGACTGTTTCAGGAATTTCACCTGTAATATTATTCTGGCTTAAGTCCAGCCATTGAAGCCCGGATATTAAACCCAGTTCGGCGGGAATGGTGCCGGTTAACTGGTTTGAATTCAAATAGATCAATTCCAGGTTAATCAATTGCCATAATTCATCGGGAATATTACCGGAAAGCCCGTTTTGGTTTAAATTTAACCATCTAAGATTAGCGCATTGTCCCAATTCTGCAGGGATTGAACCAGATAACTGGTTTTCATTTAAATACAGGAGTGTGAGATTTGTCATTTGCCCCAGTTCAACAGGAATTGCACCTGTTAATTGGTTCTGACTCAGGTCTAACCAAAGCATATTCGAAAGTTGCCCCAGCTCAGCAGGAATACCATCAGTTAGCTGGTTCCCCTCCAAATACAATAATTCGAGCGAAGGAATACCTGTCAATTCAACCGGAATCACCCCATCAAGCTGATTTTCACTTAAAAACAACCATCTGAGACCTGATAGCTGACCCAACTCCGTCGGTATGGTACCGGTAAACAGGTTTTGACCTAAATCTAAAAACTGCAAAAACGTTAATTGTTCCAATTCGGCAGGGACAGTACCCGACAACTGGTTATGGCTTAAGTCAAGCCACCTGAGCCCTGTGAGTTGCAGTAACTCCTCAGGAATAGTACCTGTTAGTTGATTGTCACTTAAATATAACAACCAAAGATTTGTCAGTTGTCCCAATTCTGCCGGAATAGTTCCTGTTAGCTGATTCCCGTTTAAATACAGATATTCCAGGTTTACAAGTTGACTCAATTCAACAGGAATGGGGCCGGTTAGCTGATTCGTATCCAAATCCAAAAACTGAAGCGAGGTTAATTGTCCTAGATCTGCAGGTATAGTACCTGAAAGATTATTGTCTTTTAACCGGATTTCGGTTACAAAGTCATCTTCAATGGTTACACCAAACCATGTGCTGATTGGCCCGTTAAGCCAGTTTTCATTGTTTGTCCAGTTATCACCGTCGGTAGTATTGTATAAAGAAACCAGAATCATTGAATCGGTTTCACTGATTTCCATAGGAGCTGCCACACTTTTCAGACCGGAAGAAGAATAAGATACATAAGCTTCTTCCTGGAGTTTTTGAAGTTCCTTGTTTATAAGGTTTTGTACTTCGGCTTTACTTTGTTCAAGAGGTTGCTTATTGCTTTTTGGGTATTGCTGTGCCATTAAATAGTTGTCAGCAAATAAAAAAAATATCAATACTGAAATGAGTAAAGATAATTTGGAAAATGATGTAAAATTTTTCATTTTAATGACGTTTAACAGGTGATTTAATTAAATATGTTTTTTTCTGTATTTTGATTCGTCCAAGATACAAAATGCATTTTTAACCGAGTAAAAAACAGAAAATTTTGTTTATTTCTCAGTTAAATTTATTCATTATGACTACCAATAGTTCAAATAAAATACCAATTCGATTAAGTTCTTGAAAAACAATATATTATAATTTTTTCATAATGAAAAAATGGCCCATATCAGGACAGGTGTTCCCACTATTTAAAAACAGTAATCTGTTGAACTAATTATTTATGATTAAAGTGCATGTTGATGTCACATTAACCTTGTATCCTTTGCCGGATTTTAAATTTCCAATATTGTTGTTCCAGCCACCCCACATTCCCCAGTCCTCTATTGAATTCCCGTTTTCGTCCATCACTTTTTTTAGCTTGCCTTGGTCAATAAGAAACTGAAAAACCTCCAACCCATCCTGTTCGTTTGCCGATGGCCAGGAAATAATATTCCAACCCTGTGTAAGCGGTATTTCAAACGGAAAACCGGTTGCAAAACCTTCTGTTATTAAAGTATCCTGTGAACTGACATTTACCTTGTACCCCTTTGTTCTGTCTAAATTCCCAATATTGTTTTTCCAGCCTCCTAACATTCCCCAGTCCTCAATGGCTTTGCCCTCTTCGTCCATCACTTTTTTCAACTTTTCGGAATTAATAAGTGGCTGTAAAATATTCAGCAGATTCGAATCTTTCGGCATAATCCTCAGTGAAATAATATTCCAGCCAGGCTTAAAACCGATTACCTGTCTTTCAAGATGCTCATAAACACCCATGTCGAATCTCATCCCGTGGCTTAAAAAATTTCCAAAAAAATCCTGATCTCCCGGGTCGATATTAAACAGGGTTTGCAAATCGAGCCCTGCATCAGTTACCGGCGAGCCTGTATCTGGCTTGTAGTCGTCAACTTCTTTCATTTCAGCGGGATTGGAAAGAGATGTGTTGCCGGGGTTTTTCAGCAAAGGATTCGCATACATGCCCACTATTTCACCATCAAGCATTTCCTGTCCTGAAGCTTGCGCCCATTGTTCAAAATCGATTGCTGAATTGAGATAAAACTGACCATTCAATGAATACCAGCAGTTCCCCTGAAAATTTTCTCCATTAATGCCATTGTAAACACTGCTTTGTTTTGAAACAAAGATGTTGTTGTAAAAATTAAAATAGCTGTTTTTATGATCCAAAAAAGCCAGTGCCGGCCCGTTTGGGTTGTAAATCACATTATTGTAAAAATAGAGTTCACTGAAAGTTTCATCATTATTATAGTCATTCCAAAAGGAAACGCTGCCATTTGCCGAAACATTTCCATCGTTTTCGCTAATACAGTAGCGAATGGTGTTGTTTTTCCATTCCGAAGCTCCTTCGTATTGAAAAATGCCAAACCCCGCGCCGTGGTTATTATAGGATAAACAATACTGAATCAATGAGTTGGTTGTTCCCCCGTCCAAATCAAACCCCAGGCCATCTAGTCCGCCAGAAGAGGTTTTATTGTCGTGTGAAATGCAATGTTGAATGACGGCACTATCCACTTCCGCCACCCAGATTCCTCCCGGTCCGTTACCGGTTCTGGGCATATCCCAGCCATTGTTTGATGCCTTACAGAATTCTATCAATATCTTGTTTGCCATGTAAACAAAAATTCCACTACCACTATGATTGTCTAAAACAGTGGGATCGCCCGGGTTGTTATCAGTTACACAATAACCAATATATACATCCGAAAGGGAAGTTTTATAGTTGCCCGAAATATAAATTCCCGCATAACCATTATCGTGTGAATATATATTTGTGAAATTGAAGTTGTTTCCAACGTATTTTGTGGTAATACCTGAATGTTGAAAGCCAAAAATTTCAACATTGTGAACCGATATATGAGAGCAGTATGCGAGAATGATTCCGTTGCCTGAATTCCCTGTTTTACGTCCGTCACCCTTAAAAACGAGATTTTCAATGACCAAGTTTTCGCAATCGGAAACAACCAGTCCCGAACCTGTTCCGGCGTCAATGGTAGCTTTTCCTGAGCCGTATGAACCAATATTCACTGTGTTGCCGGCTGTCCCTGAATCATTTGTGTTTAAGCGAATGGTTCCTGTAAAAGTTTTCCCACCTTCAAAAAGTACCAGATCGCCCGGCATAAAATTCACCCCGTTTACTTTTTCAATTGTTTGCCAGGCAGTTCCAGGCGAAGTGCCCGAATTGGTATCGTTGCCCGACGGGCTGATGTAATAGGCTCCAAGACCTCCATCCTCGTAAGGTAATTGTCCGTTTAAATCTTCAGTCAGTGAAATGTTGTCAACCCAAACGCTCCCTGCGCTTTCCGCTTTGTAAATATAAATACTCGAATTATCTTCCGGATTTTCACCTGTTGTAAAGTACAAAGTGTCTGTTATGTATTCCGTCTGATTAAAAGAAATGGTTACCGGATCGCCGCCAAAGTTGTTGGCTCCCAAATATATGATATCGCCCGATTCGGTTTTAATGGCAGCACTCAGAATATAGGTAGTATTTGGTTTAAGGTTAACAGGCTGATAAAGATAAACTTCTTCTGTGGAAAGATTTGCACTAAAATTTCCGGCATAAACATTATTATTGTCTGTAACAGCATAATCGCTGTCATTTTTTGGCCAGATATTCCAGTAAGGTGCAAAATCTCCAGATTCGAAACCCGGATTTTTAACTAAATTTTGAGCATATACCAAATTCAGAGAAATTAAATATATTGTACCAAACAGCAGAAAGGCTTTTATTTTCTTTTTATGACAACCCATTTTTTTGAAAAAATTCTTTACCGATTATAAATTAAACTTCAGCCGGATTTAATCACTTCAAAAGTAAACGAATATTTTATTTCGTCAATTTTTGACCCAAAAATTTTTCGCCGATACAATGTTTTTGGTTATCAAACTAATAAAGAACCGGGAATATTTGTTTATCAGCGCTTTATTTTTGTTGTTATTGATTTGTCATTCGTTTTTACTATAAACAATTTTTTTAAAAGAACTATTCTCACCAATTAAAATTCTTACATAATAAATACCCGAAGAGACCCTTTGCTGTGAGGAATTTTCACCATTCCAGTATCGTCTGTGGTTCACCGGTGTTAAGTGCTGTTTTGTTGCAATTGTTTTAATTTTCTGCCCCAGTTGGTTATAAACTTCCACTTCTAATTCCGTATCTTCCGCCAGGTTTAATTCAATGGTTACCTCATCGCTGAACGGGTTGGGGTAGCAGTTGACTTCTGTTTTGCCGGCGAACAATTCACCATCAAGTCCGGTGGTGGTATATTGTTCCAGGCTTAGCAATGTTGATTCATGTTTCACAAAAAAGCCGGGACCTTTTATGATTTCAGGCTCCAGTTCGTATTCCTGTTGTTGTTTTGTGCTCCAAAATTTCAGGGTAAAAATATTTCCTTCTGTAAATCCGGGCAAGTTAAAATCATCGGCTGCCGAAACTGGAACAGATATGGTTCCTGAATTCAGATGCCAGGAGAGAAGGGTAACTGCGCCCACACACACATTTCCATCGAAAATGGCCAGCTCGTCGCCGGATTGAAGAATGTTTAACGGAAGGCCACCAATGTTGATGTTCATGTGGTCCACTCCGTTGTTTTCATACTCAGGGCGAAAATGTGTGGTGGCCACTTTTTGGTTGCGTGCAACGGCAGACTTTGGATAGAATTCCTCAATCCAGACCGTATCGCCAGCAGAAAGTTTGATTTTGTACCCTTCACCGGGGTCAAAATCACCGATAAAGTTTTTCCACCCTCCCAAAAATCCCCAGTCTTCAATGGCATTTCCGGCCTCGTCCTGCACCTTTTGTAAAGTACCGTTGCTGATGAGCGGCTGCAGAATTACCATGGCATCAAACGATGCGGTTTGCGGATAACCCATAATGTTCCAGCCGCTGCTTAGCGGAATGGCAAACGGGTATTCCACCAGTTCTCCGGTAACTTCAATCGGATCATCAAAATTCACCTTTATTTTGTACCCTTCGGTGGGGTGAATATTACCGATATAATTTTTCCACCCGCCAATAAAACCCCAGTCTTCCAGTGCACTTCCCTGTTCGTCCTGGATCTTTACCAGAGAGGAGTTGTCGATAAGCGGTTGAAAAATCTCCATCATATCTGACGGTTCGGTATAAACGGGTGCGGAGAAAAGGTTTCAGCCCGAGCTGAAAGTTAATTCAAAATATATTTCACTGGTACTGTTTAATTCAACAAATGCAGTTCCTCCGGGCGTAAAAGTCAACGGCTGAACCGGGTTCAACTGGTTGTCGTAATAATGGAAGCTATTGACAGGATATTCTGCAGATTCGCTACATTTCCAAAGCACATAAGAAACAGGATTGCCGGAAGAATATCCGTTTCCCGTGCCATCATTCCGTGAGGCAATAATTGTCAGAATGTTCTCCATATTTATTGTCTGGCTAACTTTTCCGTAACCCACACAAAGGTCGCCATCAAAAATTCCAATTTCATCACCAGGTTGCAAGTCATTTCCGTTGTATTGAGCGTTTAACACGTTGATATTCATCTGGTCGTACCCTTTAGTACCCTCCCAAACCGTGTAAAAATGCCGGGGGCAGTCTCCAAAAGGAGAAGTGAGGCTAAATCCCACATTTATTTCAACAGTATCGCATTTATCTGCAATGGTAAACTGAACAAAAGTACTCCAGTTTATACAGATATCCGGGATAAGAACCGAGTTCGCATTGTTTGTGATTACCGGAGAACAACCTCCCCTCAATCTCTCTTCCATCGTAAACTGAACCGACTCAACCCACTGGTAAAATATTTCCTGCAATTCTTCACGTGAATTATAGAAACAACTCTCCACAATGGTATCTGGCAGAATGACCGTTGAAAACTCTTCGGATACAGGAATTGTAAATACTGCGCTGCATGAATCTGATGTACCATTGGCGTCAGAGGCCATCCAGGTAACATGCACAGATCCTCCGCAATGATTTGGCATTCCGCTTGTGACAACCGAAACGCGTGCATTGCAGCCTCCTTCAACAGAAGCACTTGTACGTTCAACCCATTCCTGAAATAAATTATCAATTTCAGTTTGTGTATGGCATTCGCCAATAATGGTATCATTCGGACAGGTTAACGAAACCGGGATGATATGAACCCCCAATTCTGCAACAACCTCACTGGCGCATGAATTGGAATCCGCAACCTTGATTTCGTATCCGCCGGCAAAAAGATTGTATCCTGTATCAAATTCCGTTACCTCTCCCTGAAAAACACCTTCAAACCAAATGCTATATAATCCCTGGTCGAATGGTCTGCCCCCTTCAATGGTTTCAATGAGTATTCTGCCATCTGCACAGGAATCTCCTGATGAATAGAATATTTGAAGGTCGTAAGTGATGGGACGAGGTTGTTCTACCTTTACGTAAATCGAATCAGCATAGCATCCTTCTGTATCATAAATATAAATCGAGTAATCGTTTAAAGATGCAGTTAAATTATCCAGAATGATACCGGAATTTTGTGAAAATTGGTACCAGAATTCCACCGGTTCAGAATCGAACGTAAGCCCCTCCAGTTTAATAAGCCATTCGCCTCCCTTTCCACCAGAAAGAGAAGCTATAACTACCTGGCCATCGGTTCCTGCAAAACAAGTAACAGGTTTTACTGAAATTCCTTCAGCCTTGATTTCAGCAGAGGAAACAATTTCCTTTTCTATGAAATAGGTACAATCAATCGTTTCATCCCTGTATCCGAACCAATAAGAATTTCCGGCAACCAAACCTTGAAAAACATTGGAATCCTGCCATGTTAAACCGCTGTCGGCAGAATAGAAAATCTGATGGTTTTCAATATCGAAACTAATTATAACCGAAACATCAGTTGGCTCACCATAGCATGGGGGATATTTTTCTCCATATCCCAAAGAAAGGGTTCCGATAGTTACAGAGTTCAGGCCGTCAGGGGTTGAATAATCTGAATTGCAGCCGGCTTCATCAAACAGCCGGATAAAATATTCACCGGGAGGAAGAAATCGGGTTGTATCATTAATTGTTGTTAATGTATCCAAATAACTGTCAAAGCCTGGATTAATACATCCCTTACCGAAAGATGGATCTCGGGAAATAATCCAGATGTCATACGGGATATCATCAGGATCGACATTGGGTGTTCCGCCTGAGATTGTTTCCTTGTCAATCCAAATCCGGCCACTGTCGAAGCTGCATGTGGCCATGGTTTGTCCTGTTTTAAAAATGAAAGGCTCAGGTTGCGAAATCTCTACAGTTCTGAAACATCTTGAACCTATTGAATCGGTTATTACCACTTCGTAAATGCCGGCTTTGGCATCTTCACTGAACGAAGCTACTCTGCCTTTATAAATATCATTTACCCATAAATCATAAGTTCCGTCATAAAAAGGGGTGCCACCGGAAACGACTTCTAGTTCATAATACCCCTGATCACCATAACAAAAAGCATCTTCGGAAGAGAGGATAACATCGAATGGTGTAAAATCAGATACCAAAGCAATAAAAACGGAATTGTCAGCCTGGAAGTTTTGGGCAGGAATAACCTCACCTGTGCCGACATCAATAAATAAAGGAGTGACGGGTTTAATTTCAGTACGGTTTAAGGTGTCCCAGAATCTGAAAGTAATGGGATTTCCGTTTATAAAACCATCCTTTTCAGGTGTTTCCGGGTCATTTAAACCCGCAACGGCAGCAAAATAGAATTCATCAAACCGTTCGCCAAGGTTTTCTGTTAATGTTGCAACTCCCACACAAAAATTACCGTCAAAAATGCCTATTTCATTTCCTGCTTCCAGATTCAGCATATTTAGTTTGGCCTCAAGAATGTTGATATTCATAAATCCCGGGGGCCTGGTATTTCCGTAAACAGGCTCAAAATGAGATTGGCCATACACGAATTGTACTGATGCCAAAACAATGGCAGAACATACGATTAGGTTGAGAAACGTTTTCATAACCTGTTTTTTTTAATTTTAAAAAATAATTCCAGGACTGAGATTTTACAGACCTGGAATAAAGATGTTATTTCGACAATACAATTTTTTGGCGGATAACTGAATCATCAATTCTTATCCGTAAATGATATATTCCGGATACAACCTGTTTGCTGTTATCCGTTAAGCCATTCCAGTTTAACCGGTGTAATCCCTGGTTTAAATATATGGGACTCATTATTGTCCTGACCATTTGGCCAAGTTGATTCAGAATTTCCACCTGCACTTCCGCATCTTCAGCCAAATTTATTTCAATGGTTACCTCATCGCTGAACGGATTGGGGTAGCAGTTGATTTCCGTTTTGCCGGCGAACAAGTCCACATCAAGTCCGGTGGTGGCATATTTTTCCAGGCTCAGCAGTGCAGATTCATGTTTCACAAAAAAGCCCGGACCTTTCAGGATTTCAGGCTCCAGTTCATGTTCCTGAAGTTGTTTTGTGCTCCACAATTTCAGGGTAAAAACATTTCCTTCAATAAATCCGGGCATTCCAAAATCGTCGGCTGCCGAAACTGGAATAGATACTGTTCCTGAATTCAGATGCCAGGGAAGCAGAGTTACTGCGCCCACGCACACATTTCCGTCGAAAACGGCCAGCTCGTCTCCTGATTGAAGAATGTTTAAAGGAAGCCCGCCAATGTTGATATTCATGTGGTCCACACCGTTATTTACAAATTCAGGAAGGAAATGTGCGGTTGCCACTGTTTGGTTACGTGCAACAGCAGACTTTGGATAGGATTCCTGAATCCAGACCGTTTCCGGAGCAGACAGCTTAATTTTGTACCCTTCGCCCGGGACAAAATCACCGATAAAGTTTTTCCATCCGCCAAGAAAACCCCAGTCTTCAATGGCATTACCGGCTTCATCCTGTACTTTCTGCAATGTCCCGTTGTTAATGAGCGGTTGCAGTATTTTCATGGCATCAAAAGGTGAGGTTTGCGGATACCCCATGATGTTCCAGCCGCTGCTTAACGGAATTGCAAACGGGTATTCCACCGGCTCTCCGGTAATTTCAAGCACATCATCAAAATTCACTTTTATTTTGTAACCTTCGGTGGGGTGAATATCTCCGATAAAATTTTTCCATCCTCCAATAAATCCCCAGTCTTCTACTGCATTTCCCTGCTCGTCCTGGATTTTTACCAGCGAATTGTTGTCGATAAGCGGTTGGAACAGGGTTTTTATGTCGGAAGTTTTGGAATGAACAGGTGCGGAGAAAAGGTTCCAGCCCGAATTAAAATGCAGGTTCATGGAAATTTCCGTCTGGCTTGTTCCGTATAATTCCACAAAAGCGGTTGCTCCGGCATTAAATGTTGGTTCATCAACCGGTTGCAATATGTTGTTGAAATAAAGGGCAGTTTGAACCGGGAATTCAGCCGAGGCGCTGCAACTCCAGAATTTGTAAGTGATGGTATTACCTGTTGTATAGCCGTTTCCGGTACCGTCGTCGCGGGAAACAACAACAACCAGAACATTATCCAAACTGACTGTTTGCGCAACTTTGCCGTATCCCACACACAAATCTCCATCGAAAATGCCTATTTCATCGCCGGGTTGTAAATCCATTCCGTCGAGTTGGGCGCTTAGAATGTTAAGGTTCATCTGATCGTAACCGTTTCCAATCCAAGCAGGATAAAAATGTTGTGGGCATGTATCCGGAGGATCTTGCCCAAGCATGACTATGTTATAGTTTTTGGATTCGCTTCCATCGCCTGATGTAACTGTAATAAGATCATCTTCAGCTATCAATCCATCTGTGCGCTGGAATCCGAATTTGTCCGAAATTATTATGTTAGCGCCAGGAGATGGATACAGTTGTGATACTAAAGTTGAAACAGAAATACCGGGCGGAACATTCAATACCCAATTAAACTCTTCATTTACTTCAAAGTAGTCTGACAAAATAAATAAATCAGATGTATCGGATTCAGGTATCAACTGATATAAAATTCGGGTTTCACCATCTTCGGCAACCACTTCAAGGTATATCTGGTCTGTTACCTTTACATCAAAATATTCATTGTTGAAATTTAGTTTTTGAAGTGGAACAGGATTACCATTAACATCAATTACTGCTAAACTGGCCCCCTCCGGAACATTAATATCTTCAAGTAAATTTCGTAATGTGGTTTCATATCCAAATCCTGTAATTGTACCTGTTTCATCTGTTACAAATATATTGTAATAAACAGATGTTAAAACCGCATTAGAACTTAATCCCTCACCAACATTCAGGAAATACCGGGTTGTATTGGAGTTGTCTGCCGACAAAACAATCAGGACATCATTTAAGCTAAGTAAATCATCCATACCCAGTTCAGTATCGCCTGATATTACTTTCAGTGATTGATTTTCGTCCGCTTTAATCAGGTTGTTCAGGAACGTTCCAACCATAGTCCCGTAAGTCATGCCCCTTATTTCTTCATTCATGGAATAGCCTTCACTCACTTTATAAACTGCCGATGTAACCGTTGATTTATAGTGGCTGGGTTCATACATAAAATGTTGGCCGAGATCATTTCCAATATTCAAAATTTCCAGTGGCCATCCGGCATTGCGTGCCTGCCAGTAAGCCTGGTTTGTCCATGTCCATTCTGTATCTTCCGTATTTGTACCAAAAGAACCTGCCTGACCAAAATCTGTATTCCCTTTGTAAATATGTGGTTTTCGCATGTAATTGGTAATCATTGCAGCAGGTACGCCACCAATTACCCAGTCTATTGTTTCAGACATACTGAAGGTTTCAATTAGCTTAAAATCTGCGGGGTCGTTGGCAGGTTTCAATCCAAGTTTAATAGAGTCGTTCAAAATTTTGAACATAAACCAGCTTGAATTCATCCATTTGCGGATGGGTGTGCCGTTTCCCGAGATAGGTTCTTCCCACGGGTTGGTTAATGTTAAAACGCCTGAATGGTTGTTGAATTGAATATCCAATTGGGCAGGAACCGGCCAAACATAATCAGGCAACCATGAAGGTGCGACAAAGCTGGTTGACCAGATACCGCCAAAACAGAACACATCTCCGGGCAGAATAACCGGATTCACATGTACGTCCGGTATCAAAATTCCGGGTGTAACGGCCCACTGGGCTTCACCTACCCATTTGTAGCCAGGCACATATTTGTCGTACCGGTCAAGCCAATCCTCTTGTCCCATGCGTGATTGAATTACACTTGCCGGGTCCGTTTCCCATTGCATGGCAATCATATAGTCACTTAAATCAAGCGGCTGATTACCCGGGTTGGCAATTTCACCAAAGCCGTTGCTCCACTGGTCCCAGAATACCAGTTCAGAAAGGAACGGTTCGGCATAAAATGGCTGAATATTTTCCGGTAATAATTCTTTTTCCAGTTCCACTGAATATACATTTATTATAATATCATCTTCTGAGATAACTGTAAAAGTATAGGTACGTTCACTCTTCGTTCCCCTCAGGTTGGTCGCCCTGGTAATTTGAATGGTAGCATTAATATCCTGAGTTTTGGCGGCCAGAACAGGGATTTCTTCCACCCCGGCAGGAATTTTAACCCTGTAATTGTAAGTTGTACTTCCAAAGTTGGGGATGGTATCTCCCCTCCAGCCAAAAAGCCCTTTTAAATATTCCGGTATATCGGGCCATGTAATGGATGCAAGGTATGCATTATGGCTGGGACTGTAAGGCTGAACCTGAATGTAGTACTCTTTAACAGCGCCATTTTGAGCGGTTACTTTCAATTTGTCGCCATTTTTCAGATCAGCCCTTAAAATCCCATCCACATAAATAATTTCCCAGGAAGCATTGGCCGGTTTCTCCAGATATTTCAGTAAAGTGTCAACTCTGGTTGCATAAGGCAGGCCATGCCATGTTCCGGTAATGGTATCAATTCCCGAATCATGAGTTGTTACCCGTGGCCAGTCTAATATTCCTGCCTGTGTTCTGTCTGTAATTGGGCCATTGGGATTTTTATGGTCAACCGGAATTACCAGATTATCGGAAGGTAACGGGGCATTTACAAGAATATTAAAGGTTTTACTCTGCAACGTATTACCGTGAACCAAAACTGTTAACATGTCGCCTGTCTTTGCTGACCTGAATAATGAATCTTCCTTTACATGAGAGAGACGATAAATCCAGGATAAACCGGGTTTTTTAACCATTTTCCGCATTATATCATCCAACCTGCGCGTGCCCCATGGGACTGTTAGCGTACTGTTAGAAAAATCCACATCAATAACATCCGATTCCAGTGTATTTTCATCCAAAACATACAGCCCGTGATTTCCAATGGTCCAAAAAACATCGCGCCAGGGGTTATCTGTTCTGGGAACAGGAATCCATTCAGAATCATCGGGGCCAACACCCCTTCCACTTGCAAAATCCAGATTTCCTGTTTTTACTGAAAACTTTCTGAGGAGTATCCGGCTGAAAGTTGCACCCATAATTCCGGCTACATCAGAGGCGATGGCAAAATTTCTTCCGTCGTTATCAAAAACACCCCCAACCTGGTCAATCACCACTGAATCAACAGGAGACAATTTTTGTTCAATATAAAAACATTCACGTCCGTCCCAAACATCAAATACCCACTGATAGTTATCGCCAAATTGAGTGCTGGTGGTCACACTGTCTTTTACCCAGGGGTATGAACTGCTTTTCGGTTCTCTGACATGGACCAGGAAATCAGCCAAATCGTAAATGTCCGTCTGTTTAGGGCGTTGAGTGTCCTCGAAACCTTCCACGCGATTGTTGTATTGCCTTGGGCCAAAATCATAAGCAGTTGTCATAACGTAAGATTCTCCCGGATACAATACATAGTCAGGAAGCATAAAGTACCGGTTTCCTTCCGGAACCCACGGATCGTTCCAAACGTCATAAATAGGTTGAGACCAGGGCCGAATTGTACCAAATTTAAACTTATTCAGGTTTATGGCCATATCACCCATATTGGTAAGTTCAACAAAAGCATTGTTTTGGTTGTCCAATCTGGCTTCAGTAATTACAAGGGAACGAAAAATTTCATCTTTCGGATAATCCAGTTCTACTATCACAGGCTCTGATTCAATGGTTAAACCGGGCACCAGGCTGTTTGTTACCCGGCAAAAATACGTTCCTGTATGGGTATCATCTGCATTTTCAATCGTTAACGAAGACGTTGATGAAGGAGAGCTTACCGGTAGTCCGTTTTTGTACCACTGATAACTGTTTTGGGTGCCTCCGCAGCTTATATCCAGTGTATAATTATCTCCCGGCTGTAACAGAATGGTTTCTGCATGGCCTGTTTTTTTCTGGGGGATGTAATTAAAATATGGGTCTGCTCCCCATGGAGACTGAACCATGGCAATATCCATGTTGTATTCCAGGTCTTCAAAGGTTAAATTGTTGTTTTGAATTACCAGTTGATATAAATTTGGTGAGGTTAAAATTTCAGGAAGGTGATCAAATTGGTTATTCTGAAAATAACCTGCCTGAAGATTTTGGAATATTTCAGCGGGAATTGTTCCGGTTAATTGATTTTCAAACAAGTATAAACGTTGAAGATTCGAAAGTTGCACTATTTCTGGTGGAATTGTTCCGGTGAGTTGATTCCTTTGCAAGTATAAATTTCGCAGATTTGTTAAACTTCCCAATTCAACAGGAATCGAACCGGTTAATTGATTTGAACTCAAATCCAGACTATACAGCCCTGTTAATTGATTTAATTCCATTGGAATTAAACCCGTTAGTTGGTTGTTAAACAAATCCAGAAATTCAAGACTTATTAAATTACCTAATTCAGTCGGAATTGTGCCGGAAAGTTGGTTGAAACTTAAATTCAAACTATACAGATTTAATAGCTGGCCGATCTCCGGTGGAATGGTTCCGCTAAGGTCATTCGAGAATAGGCCAAGGCCACTTAAATTTGTTAACTTGGAAATATTGGGATGAATACTACCTTCCAGGTTATTGCCTCCTAAAATGAGATGACTAAGACTACTTAATTCATAAATTTCAAGTGGAATATTGCCACTTAAATTATTGTAGGTCAGTTCTAATATAGCTAACTCCTGAAGATTTCCAATACTGGAAGGGATTTCACCCGTCAGATTATTATCGTATAAGGTAAGGTATTGGAGGTTTACCAAATTCCCGATTTCCTGGGGTATTGAGCCCTCCATCTGGCACCTTACAAAACGAAATTCTCTGAGACTGGTTAATTTTCCGATTTCTACCGGAATGAAACCTGTTACATTATTGTAGGAAAAATTAAGAATTTCAAGAGCAGTCAAATTTCCAATTTCTGCAGGCAGGGAACCAGTTAACCCGAAAGGATTATTCCAGCTTCCGCTTAGATTAAGTTGAACTACTCTGTCTCCGTTTACTGTAACACCAAACCAGGTACTTACCGGGCCGGTAAGCCAATTGGTATTGTTTGTCCAGTCCGGGCCATTGGTGGCATTGTAAAGGGCTACCAGTGCCAGTGAATCCGATTCGTTTATTGCTGTTACGGCTGCTGCATTTTTTAATGTTGGTTCCGGCGAATTGTATTCCGGATAACCGGCCTGTCTGTTTTCAATATATCTTTTGATGCTTTCTTTTTTGGCCAATTGACTTCTTTGTTCCCGATCTTGTTGTGCCCAATTAGTTTCAATCTCAAATGGAAGATAAAACAGTTGCTCTTCTTCTCCCATTTTTGACTCCGGTTTATTTTGTGCATCAATATGTGTTGTTGCACATATTACGATTAACAGTAAAACTATTTGTTTTACTAAGTGAAAGTTTGATTCTTTTTTCATGATATGGTTATTTTTGGTTTTTTAAATAATTTAGCTCGGCATTACTGTAATTTTATCTTTTGTTGGTTATTTTGAACGCACTATTTTTCTGTTGATTACTGAGTTGTCAATTTCAATTTTCAGATGGTAGATTCCCGGAGAAACCTGACTGTTGGATGAGTTTTTCCCATTCCAGACTAAAACATGGGTACCCGAGGTCAATATTCTTTTTGTTGTCAGCGATTTAACCCGCTGTCCCAACTGGTTATAAACCTCCACCTCCACTTCCTTGTCTTCAATCAGGTTAATTTCAATGGTAATTTCATCGCTGAACGGATTAGGGTAACAGTTGATTTGCGTTTTGCCCGCAAACAGTTCCCCAAGTCCGGTGGAGGCATATTTTTCCAGGCTTAGCAATGTTGATTCATGTTTCACAAAAAAGCCGGGACCTTTTATTATTTCAGGCTCCAGTTCGTATTCCTGTTGTTGTTTTGTGCTCCAAAATTTCAGGGTAAAAATATTTCCTTCTGTAAATCCGGGCAAGTTAAAATCATCGGCTGCAGAAACCGGAACAGAGATTGTCCCAGAATTCAGGTGCCAGGGGAGAAGAGTTACTGCACCCACACACATATTTCCATCGAAAACAGCCAGTTCATCGCCGGATTGAAGAATGTTAAGTGGCAGGCCGGCAATGTTGATGTTCATGTGATCCACACCGTTGTTTTTAAATTCAGGGCGGAAATGTGCAGTAGCCACGGTTTGGTTGCGCGCAACGGCAGACTTTGGATAGGATTCCTCAATCCAAACTGTATCGGCAGCAGACAGTTTGATTTTGTACCCTTCGCCGGGGACAAAATCACCGATAAAGTTTTTCCACCCTCCCAGAAACCCCCAGTCTTCAATGGCATTACCGGCTTCATTCTGCACTTTTTGCAATGTGCCGTTGTCAATGAGCGGCTGCATTACTTTCATGGCATCAAACGGCGATGTTTGCGGATAACCCATAATGTTCCAGCCGCTGCTGAGCGTTATGGCAAACGGGTATTCCACCGGTTCTCCTGTAAATTCAAGCGAATCATCAAAATTCACCTTTATTTTATATCCTTCGGTGGGATGAATATTGCCGATAAAATTTTTCCATCCGCCAATAAAACCCCAGTCTTCCAGTGCATTTCCCTGCTCGTCCTGGATTTTTACCAGCGAGGTGTTGTCAATAAGGGGCTGAAAAAGGGTTGTCATATCGGAAGTTTCGGAATGAACGGGTGTAGAGAAGAGGTTCCAGCCTGAATTAAAATGCAGGTCAATGGAAATCTCAGTCTGACTTGTGCCGTATAATTCCACAAATGCGGTTGCTCCGGCATTAAATGCAGGTTCATCAACCGGTTGCAACTGGTTGTTGAAATACAGGGCGCTTTGAACCGGAAATTCTGCCGAGGCGCTGCAATTCCAGAATTTATACGTGATGTTGTTTCCAGAGGTGTAGCCGTTCCCTGTACCGTCGTCGCGGGAAACAACAACAACCAGAACATTTTCCATACTGACTGTTTGCTCCACTTTGCCGTAACCCACGCACATGTCGCCATCGAAAATACCGATTTCATCGCCGGGTTGTAAATCCATTCCGTCGAGTTGAGCGCTTAAAATGTTGAGGTTCATCTGATCGTAGCCGTTTCCATCCCAAACCGATTGGAAATATGCCGAACAGTCGGGTGGAGGCAAAACGGTCAGGTAATTTTCTTTTAAAACAGTATCAGAGTAGAAATCATCGGAAATAATCAATTCAACAGAGTAAATTCCGGGAATAAGATAATGATGTTCAGGGTTTTGATCTGTGCTGTACTGTCCGTCGCCAAAACTCCAGAGCCATGATGTTGGCGTTCCGGTTGACAAATCGGTAAAACGAACCTTTTCACCTGCATTTACATTTGTTTTCGAAGTCGAAAAATTTGCGAATAACTGTTCACCGGAATGGAACTTAAATTCAATGCTGTCTCCTTTTAGTTCAATGTCGTAAATACTAAATGAGTTTTTTGTGCCATTCTCAAGAAACGGGTAAGGATCGCTGAAACTGCTTAGTTCACTCCGGTTTTTAACATCTGAAAAGGTTGCATTTCCCAGAAATCCATTCTCTGAATTTTCATCAACACCCGGGCGGAGCATATATATTTCATCTGGCGGGCCATTCCTGTTTCCGTGAATTTCCGGATTAACCCTGTAAACCAGGAGTCCCTCATCATAGCTATAATATAAATTTGAATCGTAACCGGTTTTTTTTCTGTACTCCACCATAAAAAACTCGGATTCTGATTCGGGTACCGGAATTTTGTAACAGGCAAACGGATTTACGGAAACAGCCGGCAGTTTATAGGAACCGTTGGATGTCATTTCAGGAATAGTATTAAACCAATTCCCATACTTATATTTCATCCAGGTGGTGGTATGCTGGGCATTGTCCCAGGCCATTAAATCCCAGGCGCCAACAGGAACCAGTCCATCATGGCTGTAATGATAAAGGTCAGGAGCGCCGAGGGTGTGGAACATTTCATGACAAAGAACAGAAACATCTGTTACATCACTTAACAGAAAATTGTATTCCCACACCCTTTTTCCGTTTATATAAACATTTTGCGAATACAATGCCCATTTATGCGGCCACAGCAATTCGCTCCAACCCTCCACATTGCCCTGAACAATAAAACAAATGTTATCAATAAATCCGTCATTGTCGGAGTCAAATTCCAGCCCGCTTGCCTCAATGGCCGGTTTTACCGCATTTATTGCATTGGCGAGAAGGGTGTGCTCCCTTTCAGTATCTTCACCTTCTTTATACCCGATGGGATTGGTTGTTTCGTCATACATAACGTAATAATCCCTGACGTATTGATCCTGCCAGGAAACCACCAGGTTGTTTGCCGGAGTGGGATAAAATGTGGAGGTAATATTTAGCTGATTTCCGCTTATTTCTTTAAAATACCCGGTTAGAGAAAAGTCGTTCCCGTTAAAAATTTCATCATATTCTGAAACAGGTTCATTGAGTTCAGGCTGATCGGCAAAACGGATAAAAATTACAATATTGTTGTAATCTCCTTTTTGGGGAGCACGATGCATATCTTCGTATTGTGCTGATTTGAGCATGGATCTGTCAGGAAAGATATTTACTCCCGGTTCCAGGTTCAGACTTTCGGGATCAGTTCTGCCAACAATGTATTCCGAAGGGGTGATTTTTTCGTTTTGAATGATGGCATAAACATAATATCCGGTTTCCGGATTTTTAACAATTGTATAATTATTTTCATCGTGAAGCCAGTTGTAAAATTCGTCTCCCGATGCAAAACATTGAATTACTGCGCCATCGGGTTGCACTTTTTTAACCGGTACGTTACGAAGGAAAGCTCCAAAAATAAAATTTGGCAAAATCAGTACCAGGAAGGCAAGAAAAATGAAGTGTTTTTTCATGTTGGATGCGAATGGTTTAGCGATAAAACCAAAAAGTCCCTGCAAGATTCTTGCAGGGACTTTTTGAAATGGAAATTATTGAAGGATAATTTTCTCTGTGCGGGAAATTTTTTCGGAGGAAATTGTGATATAATAAATTCCTGCCGGATTTGCTGACAAATCAAGTTTTGTGCTTTGATTCACAGCTTGTTGTATCAGGATTCTTTGTCCAAGCTGATTATAAACCTGAACGTTGGTTTCTCTTTCAGGCAATGAATTAAATTCAATATTTACCAAACCATTTGTGGGGTTGGGATAAACTTTCATTGAAGCAAATTCAAAATCTGAAATTCCAACCTTTATCGTTACAATCAGTTTAACATTTGTTTCAACCGTTTCAGTACCATCTGAGGCCTTAATTGTAAAGATATGCTCGCCCAGAAGACTTTCCTCTCTTGGAATTGAGTCAGTAGCTAAAACAGCTGTGCCATCACCGTTGTCGGTTAATACAAGCCATTCGGGCAGGTTGTCTGCAAAAATAGTGAGTTGATCCAGTGCATCAGGATCAGTTACTTCGATATCAACAGAAAATCCATAACCGATGTCTGCGGAAATGTCCTCAACCGGTGTAAATTCCGGAGCCTTGTTTACCTGAAGAATGGTTACATAAACTGTATCTGGCTGTGAATCGAGTTCTCCATCATTTACAACCAAAACAACCGGAATTGTAATGTCCTGTTCAACTTCCGGAGCTATTCCTGAAATTATTTCCAGGGTTGGGTCATCAGTTGTCAGGTCACCAACACTCCACATGTAGGTTATTTCATCACCGTCGGGGTCAAATGAACCGGAACCATCCAGCGTGAATTCTTCTCCTTCGTTCACAAAAATATCTTCACCTGCAACGGCTACCGGTGCTTTGTTCACGTTAACAATGGTTATTTGTACTGTATCCGGTTGGGAATCCAGTTCTCCGTCGTTAACAACCAGAATGGCCATAATTGTCATATTCTCAGCAACTTCGGGAGCAGTTAACGAAATGGATTCAAGAGTTGGATCGTCAATAGTCAATTCTTCAACACTCCAAAGGAAAGTAATTTCATCTCCATCGGGATCATTTGAAGCTGAACCATCGAGCAAAAAGGTTTCGCCTTCATTAACCGTAATATCTTCACCTGCATTAGCAACGGGTGCGGTATTCACTTTTTTGCTAATGTGAAGTTCAATAATTTCGGTAACTCTTTCCAGGCCATCATTCACCCGTAGTCTGAGTTTTATAACAGTGAATTCGTCAACCAACGGAACAGTTACAGAAGTTACCGGTGAAGTGGTATCGCCAAATACGATTAAATCAGCCTGATTTACATACAATGTTGACCATCTGAAAACCAGGTCATCTCCATCCGGATCATACGTTTCAGAAGCATCGAGTGTAATCGTTTCTCCTTCAGTAACCTCAATAATAGTTGCGGTGACAATTACCGGAGGTAAATTTCCAACCACAGTAATGGTAACAGTGGCTTCGTCGGTTAATCCCAAATCATCTGTAACAACCAGAGTAAATGTATAATCTTCCTGTCCGTCGATTTTGGGAGCTGTAAATGTTGGATTGGAAGTATCAGCTCCGGTTAGTGTAATTTCAGCCGGGCCGGTCCACTGGTAAGTAAGCATATCTCCGTCGGGGTCGTTTGAGCCCGTGCCGTCAAGTGTTACAAGATTGTCTGAATATACCTGTTTGTTAGTTCCTGCATTGGCAACCGGAGCTTTGTTGGCAGTTACTGTTACTGTAACTGTAGCTGCATCTGTTTCCAGTGATTCATCCGTAACTTCCAAAGTAAATACCAATTCTGTGTCGGATGTAACATCCGGCGTGGTAAACGATGGAGTGGGCGAGTTCGGATCATCAAGTGTTACACCGGCGGGTGCTGTCCAGCTATATGTGATATTGTCCAGTTCATCAGGATCATATGATGCTGTTCCGTCGAGGCTGGCTTCTTTTTGTTCGCGAACTGAAAAATCGTTACCTGCATCAGCAACCGGCGGTTTGTTGACATGAAGAACCGTAACAACAATCATATCCATTGCTGTATTGTTCTCATCCTGTCCGTCATTCACCATCAAAATAACTGTAAACTGCGTATCTTCTTCCACTTCAGGAGCAGTAAATGTTGGTGATTCAGCAGTAGGATCATCAATTACAAACTCATCGGCTGCAATCCATGAATAAGTTAAGTCTGCGCCTTCCGGATCGTATGACCCGGACCCATCAAGCTGACCCTGTTCATTTTCGTTAATGGAAAAACTTGTTCCTGCGTGGGCAACCGGAGGAAGATTGGTATGTACCACCAAAACAGAAACAGTAGCCGGTTCAGAATCAACAATGCCGTCATTCACCACCAAAACAAACCTGAAAGTTTTGTCGCTCAAAAGTTCAGGAAATTCCGGCGCAGTAAATGTTGGAGTGGCAGATGTTGGATCATCCAATGTTACTCCATCCAGCGATTCCCACAAGTAAGTAATTACATCGAGTTCATCCGGATCAAAGGAACCGGTTCCGTCCAGTGTTACCAAATCGCCTTCGTCAACTGTTTGGTCCGGGCCGGCATCAGCAACCGGTGGTTTGTTAATGTGCAGTACGGTAATTACAACATTGTCCGGATCTGAGTTCCAAACACCGTCATTAACAATAAGCGAAAATTCAAAATCGGTATCTTCATGTACTTCTGGTGCAGTAAATGAGGGAGTTGCAGATGTTGGATCGTCCAGCGTGATTCCGGCAGGAGCTGTCCAATTGTATGTCAAAGGTTTATCTTCAAAATCGGACGAACCTGAACCATCCAGTTGCACCAAATCGCCTTCGTCAACCGTTTGGTCTGTTCCGGCATCAGCAACCGGAGGGATATTTTCGTGAATTACGCGAACTATAACCACTGCCGGATCGGAATCCAGTTTTCCGTCATTCACCACCAGTATAAATTCAAAATCGAAAAAATCTTCAACAATTACCGGTGAGGTAAAAGTTATAACCGGTTCTGTTGGATCTTCGTTTATTGTAATTCCATCCGGGACTGTCCAAAGGTAAGTTATTACATCTCCGTCATCCGGGTCGTATGAAGCTGATCCGTCGAGCGTAACTGTTACGCCTTCATCCACCTGTTGATCATCTCCGGGAACTGCAACCGGTGCCCGGTTAAAATCTTTTACCGTTATTTTTACTGATGCTGTTGAAGAGAGCGGGACAGTGTTGGTAACAGTGAGTGTGGCCGTAAATTCGGTATCTTCAGTAACAGTTGGCGCCGTAAAAGTTGGATTCACACTATTGGGATCACTTAAAGTGATGCCGGCAGGTAAAATTTCCCATGAGTATGTAAGTTCCAAACCATCCGGGTCGGAGGAAGCACTTCCATCCAACTGGCCGGTTTCTCCTTCAATAACATCAAAGTCGGCACCTGCATTTGCAACAGGGGGTAACGGAACGTTTTTTACAGTAATAATAATTGTAACTGGTTCCGAATTTCTTTCACCATCATTCACAGTAAGTACAACCCTGAAATCGGTATCTTCCGTAACGTCAGGTGCGGTGAAGGAAGGATTTACTGCGGTTAAGTCAGTTAGACCCAGTCCGTCAAGGTCTTCCCATAAATAGGTCAGGTCATCACCATCAGGGTCTGAGGAACCTGAACCATCCAAAGATCCTTCTGTTTTTTCGTTGATTTCGAAACCTGTTCCGGCATCGGCAACCGGTTTGTAATTGTGGGTTCCCAGTAACGACACAAAAACAGAGTTTCCTTCCTGAAATCCAGGTGCAGGATCTATTATTTCACCGGTACTGACATTGTAGTAAGTAGGAACTACAATGGAAATTTCCTCTCCTTCAGAGGCATCCCAAAATTTGAAGGAGATAACATTCCCGTTGGTAAATCCATCCTTACCTCCGGTGTCCGGGTCATCAATACCCGCAGTGCCGGGTGCGATTAACATATCAAATAATTCCCCAAGCCCTTCGGTTATTACTACAACTCCAACGCAAATTTCTCCGTCAAAATATCCGATTTCATCGCCCGCAACGAGATCGGTTCCATTTACCTTAGCCTCCAGTAAATTGATGTTCATAAATCCGGGAGGTGTAATTTCCCCGAAAACAGGTTCAAAATGTGTTTGTGCTGATAAACTTTGACTTATTGCAAAAGTCAGCACGACTAAAAAAAGCATGTAAATTTTTCTCATAATATGATATTTTTGGTTTAAAGTTTTATTATTAAAATTTTTATTTTCAATTACTAAGAGCTTATATTATCTGAAAGTTTTTCCATTATTTATGTGTGAACAGACAATAAATGAATATTAACTATTAGTTTATTTAAACAACAAATATATCTAAAAATATATTTTTTTGTGCAAGAGATTCCATAAAGTTTAATTTAAAAAAAAATGCAGATAATCAGTCGAAAATAATGATATGACGTTTTTGGTTTTCGTTATTAATATTCGGCAAATAAAAAGCCGGAAGAAAACTTCCGGCTCTTTATGTCGATTTTTGTAACGTTTCTGGCAGAATGGATAAAATCCTGAGCAATTAGCCGTTTAAATTGATTCGGTTTCCACAACTTTCGACAGGATATCGGCGTAGGGTACAAGCAGGTATTTTTTCCCTTCGAATTCGATTTCCGTACCTGTAAACTTTTTGTAGAGAACCCGGTCTCCCGGTGCAATTTCTGCATTCTCGATGTTGCTTACGGCAACAACTTTTGCAACTTCCTGCTTTTCCTGTACAGAATCGGGAATAATAATCCCGGCAGCGGTTTTCTGTTCTGCGGTTTCTTCAGTCAGTTCCAGCAGAACATTCTGATTAATTGGCTGTAACTCTTTCATTTTTACCATTCTTTAATTAAACGTTTAACACTAATTTGAAGTTAACAAATATTTGTCGATGTTATCTTTAAACATCTTTTTGGTTTCTTCTTTTGTGCGGGCAATTCCTGACATCATCACCGGTTGTCCGTTGGCGGGAATGTACAAAAACGCAGGTATTCCCCTAATCCCAAATACTGCCGCCAGTTCACGTTCTTTTTCTGTGTCAATTTTATATACATAAATTTTTCCTGCATATTCATTTGAAATTTCCTCAAGTATTGGCGAGGCAATTTTACATGGACCACACCAGTCGGCGTAAAAGTCAATTAGTGCGGGTTTGTCTCCTTTGTATGCCCATTCCTGCGGGGTTGACTCATAATCCCAGACTTTTTGCAGGAATACATTTTTTGAGAGCAGAATTGTGCCTCCTTCGTCAGAAATTGCACCGGCAGAATGGTTATCTGCCACAGTTTGTACTTGTACTGCTGAATTTTCAGCAAGTTCTTTTTCGTTGTTTTTTGTCTGGCCTGTTCCGCAGCTATTCAAAGAAAAGGCTGCAATTGCCAGAATGAATACTAACTTTTTCATTTTGTATTGATTTTTAATTTATTCCCAATAAACTGTTAATTCTTGTTTTATCGAAACCTATAATAATTTCACCATTAATATCGGTTTGCGGAACACCTTGCTGACCACTCCGTCGAACCATTTCTTCGGCAGCTTTCTGATCGCGGGAAACATCCACTTCGCGGTAACGTATTCCGTTTTCCTTAAAATGGCGTTTTATTGTATTGCACCAGCTACAGGTTGGCGTGGTATAAACCGTCACGTTTTTTTGCGACTTTTTTTCTCCGTTAGTAGCAATAACCACTGCCGACTTGTCAAAAATAGCATTAAATTGTTCAGGCTGGTGACACCCTTTTATCAGATTCCGTAGTTTTCCCTTTTCAAAATAAAGTAACCCGGGAACACTGGTTACACCAAATTCAGGGTGTATGTCTCTGACCTCGTTTACATCAGCGCTGCAAAGAACGTTGTTTTTTCCTTTGTATGCGGATTTCTTTTCCGCTTGTGCTAAGTTTTTCAAAGCGCAATCGCTTTGCTCTGAACCCTTTTTATATAACAACAGCCAAACATTTTCGTTCGCGCCGGTTACTTTTTTTAATTCTTGTAAAGATTCAATTTTATTCATTTTCCAAAAATATATAATTATTTACATATATTGAAATTTAGATAACAATCAGCGTGCCATTTGGTTTTTGTGCTTTTTTGGCAGATTCCTAAAAAAAGTAAAAAATTTTTCCAACTCACGCAACCTGCTGAACCTTCTTTTAATCTATAAAATGTACAAATTTAAAATAAGGAGAGATAGCCATGAAAAAGAATGTTTTAATTATTTTATCGGTTTTAATTTTTACAGTTACCGGTTGCCTTGACGAGGACGGTTATTCGTTGAATAAAATGTGGGTAGGTTTCGGGATGGTGGAGCAGGTAAATTCAGAACCACTGGAATACAGGATAATTATGGACAATGGAGATGTGCTCATTCCTGTGGCATCGGGGCATTATATCCCCTGGTATTATTACGCAAACAATGATCCGGGTTTCCGGCTGAAAACAGGCGACCGCATTTTACTCAACTACACTATCCTCGACGATAATGCAAATGACGGCAGCGATGCCGACCGTTTTTATATCCGGGTGAATTCAGTGAAAAAAGTTTTGCTGAAAGGAATTCTGGACATTACAGAAGAAAACGGTGACAGTATTGGTAACGATCCCATAATAGTAAAAAAATGCTGGCAAAAAGACAGCCTGTTGAATTTTGAAATCAAATATTGGGGCAGGTACAAAATGCACTACATTAACCTGGTAAAACAACCCGGCGAATTGACAGAAGCCAGCCAGCCCATTGAACTGGAACTGCGGCATAATGAAAACGAGGATGTGAGGGACATTCCTTATGCAGCCTATGTTTCATTCAGGTTGAATGAATTGCAGATTGCCGGACTTGATTCGGTGCAATTCAGAGTTACCAGTACCAACTACGACGGAGAACTTTTTGAGTACGAAGGGGTTTACCATTACGGCGAAAACAATTAAATGAAGTTTGAGATTAATTCGATTAAGGCGTCTTTTTAAGGCGCCTTTTTTTGTGTTGATCTATTTTTGGTAAAAATCTATTATCTTAGTTTGAACCAAAAAACATGAAATGGAATTGACTATTCTACGTGACATTGTAATTATTTTTGCACTCTCAACGTTTGTAAATCTGCTTTTTACGCGGTTGAAAGTGCCCACGGTTGTGGGATATTTAATCACTGGAATTGTTGCCGGCCCCCATCTTTTGGCGCTGGTTCACGAAGAACATAACATTGAAATTCTGGCAGAAATAGGGGTGATTCTGCTCTTGTTCACTATTGGGCTGGAATTTTCGCTTAAGCACCTGGTACGAATTCGCAGAATTGTGTTTTTCGGCGGGCTTTTGCAGGTATCGCTTACTGCTTTAGTGTTTTATGCACTGTCTTCGTTGTTTGAAATGGATTGGAAAGGAAGCCTGTTCATGGGATTTTTAATCGCTCTCAGCAGTTCGGCACTTGTATTAAAATTGCTTCAGGAACGTTCTGAACTCACCTCAAATTACGGGCGGACTGTATTAGGGATCCTTATTTTTCAGGATATACTGCTCGTACCACTTTTGCTTTTTACCAATCTTTTGGGAAATCCCTCGGTTGAAATTGGCAACGAAATGGTTTTATTATTTGTAAAAACTGTTTTAATCATCGGATTGGTTTATATCGGAAACCGTTGGTTGGTGCCAAAATTACTTCACCTGATTGCGTTGGCTAAAAACCAGGAGTTGTTTACCATGAGTATTTTCCTAATATGTTTTGCCATCGCGTTGCTTACCTTCAAACTGGGAATGTCGCTGGCTTTTGGGGCATTTTTGGCAGGCCTTATGATTTCTGAATCGGAATACAGCCACAACGCTTTTGGCAACTTGATTCCGTTTAAAGACACTTTTACCAGTTTCTTTTTTGTTTCCATAGGAATGTTGCTGAACTTATCTTTTGTTCAGGAAAATATTTTACTTGTAGCGGGAGCTGTTTTGTTGGTTTTTGTTATTAAAATGCTGATAGCTTCTGCAACAGGTTTTGTGTTGGGACACACTTTCCGGGGAATCGTACTCATTGGATTTGCACTAAGTCAGGTGGGTGAATTTTCATTTATTCTGGCCAAAGTGGGTTTTGGGTATGGCATTTTGTCAGAATTCAATTACCAGCTTTTTTTGGCTGTTACAGTAATTACCATGGCATTTACACCTTTTTTTATGAATGTTTCCCGGCCGGTAGCCAACTGGTTTTTGCGGTTTAATTTGCCCGAATATCTGGTTAACGGCCTTTTCCCTTTAAAAGAAGTTGAAATTCCTGATTTTAAAAACCATCTGGTTATTATTGGCAAAGATTCGAGTGCATTAAAACTTTCTATTATGGCAAAATATTACGACATGAAACACGTGTCGGTTGTTTTTGATCCAACAATTGCCCGGGAAAAAATGAATGGCGGCGATAATGTGGTTTACGGCGATGCAGTGAATGAACCCATTTTACTGAAAGCACATGTTGATTCTGCCGATGTTGTGGTGGTATCAGTTGGTGATATTATTCCGTCTATGGCTATAGTTGACAAGGTGAAAAAAATTAATTCTCAGGCTTTTGTGATAGCCCGTTCGCCTTATGTTGAAAATGTGCAGCAACTATTTGAAATTGGCGCCGACCAGGTTTTTCCTGAAAAGTTTGAAATTGCCATCGATTTTTTTAATCGGGTTTTAATGAAAAGGCTTTATCCGCAGAAAAAAATAAACCGGATGATGGCCCAAATCCGAACCATGAACCTGGGTGTTTTCAGCGAAAAAGATATGGTAAACCAGCCCTCTATAATTGATGAGTTACCCAATGTAAATATTACAGCTATTACTATTGAGGCAGGTTCTTTTGCTGATGAAAAGACCCTTGGCGAAACAGATTTGCGTAAAAAAACAGGGGTTACTTTGCTTGCAGTAAAAAGGGGAGATGAAATGATTGAACACCCTACATTAAAAACCAAATTTCAGGCGGGCGATGTTGCCTATGTTTTGGGTGACCCCGAGCAGGTGAATCTGGCTTCAGAGCTGTTTTCTGTTTAGTTTCTCCGGCTTGAATTTAGCCCAAACTTTTTACCAGTTTGTTTCCTATGGGACAGGTCAGGCATTTTTTGTTACTGCAATGTTTGTTTTTTAGTTGCAGCAATGCCTGAGTTTCAAATGCTGAACGCGATGAAACACCAAGGTTTTCCCATTTTTCAATAGTTGAATTGCTTTCGGGTGGAAGTTCTTCCAAAAATTCCAGCGCCCGGTTTTTTAAATGGTGCTGGTTTTGTTTTTCACCATACACAAATAGAAACGGAATAACAACATTAATGATAATTGTTTCGTTGGAATTTTCACCCAGATCTTTGGTTTGGCTTCGGGGAGAGGGTTTGTTGAAACGGTAATGATTATCCCAGTAATTCGAGGATTTCACCCGGAATAACTTTTTCAACTCTTCCACTTTTTCCGTTTCCAGAATTTTTGAGAACAGACCCTGCGAACGGTGAATGAGTGCAGCCAGTTGTGAAATGCGGATGGTCGGAAAATTTCCCGGTCGCAGCCGCATAAATTTCCAGAGGTGAGATTCCACGGGTTTCAGGTTGTATTTTTTTTGCAGAAAACCGAATTCTTTTCGCAGTTCCAAAAAGTATTCATCGCCGAAAAGCTCCTCGTTTAGAAGCCCTGATGTGCCAAAAAGCAAGGCTTCCAGTTGAAAAAGGTTGTTTTTGTGTTTGGCCAGAATATTCATTGGGATGGCTTTGGCCAGCATTTCAAATGGAATGGCATTCACCTTAAATCCGAACATGCGGGCCAGCATCTGGTAAAATGTTTCGTTCCAGTTTTGCTGGTTTTGCTCCAGTCGTTGGTTAATTTCTTCGGTTTTGTTTTCCAGCCGTTCAATCATCAGCCGGTTAAAACCCAACTGCAAAACAACCGGGTCAACACGGTGAAACTGTTCCTGACAGGCAATCCAGGTTTGCGCATCCAGCAATTTTTGGTAATTGTGCGTGTATTGTTCCGGCCAGGCCATTTCCAGTGTGGCAATTTCAGAACCGTTTTCCCTTAAAATTTGCCGGTCGGCTTTTTCAACCACATGCAAAATCACATTTTCGTAAGCCTTGTTTTCTGTGTGGTTGTGCTTTTCCCAATCCGATGCTTTTTTATGGATTTCGATATTACCGGCCCAAATGGTATCGCCAATTTTTATTTTGGCATTAAAAAAATCGGGGCCTGCGTTGGTATTTTTTCTGCCGGTGTTCACTATCTCCAGCGGCTCGCCACTGAGTGATTGCAGGCTGTCGGAGAAAAACAGACGGTTTTCCCAGACAAAATGAAGAAATTCTTCCGGAACAGCTTTCGGGGTGCTCATTTTTTTTCCTGTTTTAGTTCGGGAATAAAAATACTATTTTTTCATTTTCTGAAAAATATCCCACAGCACAATTCCTGCACTTACCGAAACATTAAATGAATGTTTGGTGCCGTATTGCGGAATTTCAATGGCGCCGTTGCACAGGTTAACCACTTTTTGCTGAACGCCTTTTACTTCGTTACCAAAAACCAGTGCCAGTTTTTCATTTGTTCCTGGCTGGAAATCGGGCAGAGAAATGCTGTTTTCCACCTGTTCCACGGCTAAAACTTTAAATCCTTCCTGCTGAAGTTTTTTAACAGCCTCTTCTGTTTTTTCGAAATATTCCCAGTCAACCGATTTTTCGGCATCCAGTGCCGTTTTATGAATTTCCTTGTTGGGCGGTGTGGCCGTAATTCCGCAGAGGCATATTTTTTCAATCAGCAACGCATCGGACGTGCGGAAAACCGAACCGATGTTGTTGCAGCTCCTGATGTTGTCGAGTACCACCACCAACGGGGTCTTGGATGTTTTTTTATATTCCCCGGCTGAAAGGCGGTTGAGTTCGTTTATTTTAAGTTTTCGCATTTTTACGTTTTGTCAACTTCTTTAAAAAATGCGCGGTTAAAAACCGCGCGTCCCTACCAGTTTACTTCGGCACGGCGAACGGGCATCGTCATACAACGGGCGCCACCGCCGCCGCGGGCCAGTTCAGAACCGGCAATGGTTACAGCACATTTTTTGTAATCATCCACATTCACTTTTTCACGGATAACATCCACCGCCCTGATGATTTCAAAACCGTTTCTGTTCAGCTCCTCCAGCGTATTCACATTTCGTTCGTACCCAATAATTTTTCCCGGTGCAAATGCAAAAAAGTTGGCCCCGCTGTGCCACTGCTCCCGCTCCTGAACCCATGGGTCTTTTTTGCCTCCACAAGTTATTGGTTTCAGGTTAATTCCCAGTTTTTTCAAGGCTTCCGGAATGTTGGGCTTTTCGTTTATTTTCACTTTTCCGTTATCAATACGGATATAAATGGTTTTGTAACGGCTAAGACCGTAAACCACAGGCTCGTAAGCCATGCAGGCATCGGTGTTCAGGCAGGTAAATACCATGTCGAGATGAATAAACGATTCCGGCGTGGATGGCAGTTCCTGTACCACAATGTGATGAACGCCTTTATTTTGTTTTTTTATATTTTCAATTATAAAATCAATCCCTTGGGTACTGGTACGAATGCCCGTGCCAATCACGTAAACGTCGTTACGGATGACCTGGAAATCTCCACCTTCGAGAGTTGCCTTTGAATCAATTGGTATGCTGTGAATCGGTTTTATCGGGTTGAGAGTTGAGGTTTCAAGAGCGGGATGGTGGTTGAAGATGGCTTCCATTATCATTGTCTCCCGTTCGCGCACAGGATTTGCCATTCGTCCGATGAGCATGTTTCCGTTCATTCCCATAGCCGAATCGCGTGTAAAAAACAGGTTGTGCAGCGGCCGCATCAGAAATTTTTCCCGGCTCAGGTAATTGGTCAGGTTGTTGCGTTCTAAAATAAGTCCTTCAATCAGTAAATTGGCCAGCTGGGAAGCAGGTTTTTCAGCAAGTTGTTCTTCCATTCCGCATATTCCTTCGTGGTTGCAGATTTCCTGAAGCAACTGCATTTTTGCAATATTGCTCTCCAGAATATCCGCAAGCATTTTTTTTACTTCGAACACTTTGGCGACTCTGCCCAGTACCCCTGCCAACTGGGCATATTCTTTCGATGCAATGGAAAGGTTCAGAATGTCGCTGTAAAGGGCACGTTCCGCATTTTCGGGCGTCATATTTTCCACCTCCGAACCGGGTGTGTGGATGATAACCCCCTCGAGTTTGCCGATTTCTGAGTTGATACAGGTCTTCATTTTAACAGTTTAAAGTTGTAAAAACGCGGCAAAGATATAAACTTTGCACGTGCAATAATGGAAAAAGAATATCTTCGTTTTCTTTAGTATGAATACGATATTAAAAATAGCAACAATTGTTTTGGTCTTTTTTGCTGCATTTCCGGAGAGGGCACGGGCACAGGAAAAAGACACTTCGCTGGTGCTTGGCATCATCGAAAAGGGAGATACTATAATCCATAAAAATATCAGGGAAATCATCGTTATTCCCCAGTTTGAATTTAAGAATGCCAGGCATGAACGACGTTACAACCGGTATGTGGAGAAGGTGAAAAAAGTATATCCGTATGCCAGGTTGGCCGGAGAATTGCTTCAGGAATACGAACCCCGGTACCTTGCGCTTGACGATGACCGTGATCGGAGGAAAATGATGAAAGACATTGAAAAACAATTAATGGATGAATACGAGGATGATTTAAGACGGATGACCATTTCTGAAGGCCGTATTTTACTAAAACTCATTGATCGGGAAACAAGTCGGACATCGTATTTGTTGATTAAAGAATTCAGGGGTGGGGTTCCGGCATTTTTCTGGCAGGGAATTGCCCGGCTGTTTGGCAGCGATTTGAAAGCCGAATACGACCCGGCAGGCGAGGACAGAGTGCTTGAACAGATTGTAACCCTGATTGAAGTCGGATACCTTTAATTTTTACCAAAATGGTTGATATTCTTCGAACATTTGTTGCCGTGAAAATTGAACCGGCTCCCAAACTCCTTCAAATCTTAAAAGACCTGAAAAATATCCTTTCAGGTGAGCCGGTTAAGTGGGTTGAGCCAGGGAACCTGCACCTTACACTGAAATTTCTTGGCGACATTTTACCTTCGCAGGTGGACGAAATCGGAGAAGAACTGAATCAGGTTTCTAAAATGTTTTCTTCCTTTTCGTTTGAGCTGGAAGGGCTGGACTACTTTAAAAACAAAGGAATGCCGCGGGTTTTGTTTGCAAATATTAAGGAAGGAGAAATACTGCAACAACTGGCTGCCGAAATCGATAACCGGCTGGCAAAACTCGGTTTTGAAACCGAAACCCGGCCCTTCAAACCGCACCTCACACTGGCCCGGATTAAATTTCTGAATAACAAAAAAGCATTTTATCAGGCTGTGGAAAAATCCAGGGAAACATTTTTTCAAACAGTTACCATTAATGAAATCATTTTTTACCGGAGTGTTTTGAAACCGGAGAAGACTGAGTATATTCCACTATATGTGTTGAAGTTATAGTTTCAGAAGGTTTCCATATATTCCTTTTTTGAAATGGCAACCTGTCATGATTTTTTGGGTATTATGGCGGCAACTAAGCTGACATAAGTTTTTTTGCATGAAAATGGAGAATTTAAAGCTATATTTACATTCGCCGGGCGGATTTTTCCGTTCGAAAAAAACGGAATATCGCCTTTAAATCAAACTAGTTATTGAGTAATAATCTTACCTTTGTGGAAGATAAAAGTATGACAGTCATGAATGTAGTTGAAAAAAGAGACTTTATACATAGCCACTTACACCGTGCAACTGAAAATACAATTGATGAATTTTATGAAAAGTTGCGCAAAGAGAATGTTTTAAAAACTAAATTGGAAAACAGAGCATTAATATCTGAAAAAGATATTCAATCAGGAAGGATCTTTTCAAAAGAAGAAATAAAGCAGAGGACTGTTAATATAGGCTGATAATGAGAGTTTTTTTTACAGAACAAGCTCTTTTTAGCCTTGAAGAGGCTTTAATTTTTCTTGCCCCCAAAGTAACGCTTAATAAACTTATTGAAATTAGAAATGAAATTTTGGATGCTACAGACAAACTGGTTTTACATCCATTTCAGGGTTCTCGTGAGCCATTTTTGGAACATTTGGGATAGACCACCGCCGTTTAATCGTAAGTCATTATAAAATAATCTACCGGGTTGAAGGTGAATACATTTATATCACAGATATATTTGATTCCAGGCAAAATCCCGACAAAATGAAAGGGTAGTATCAAATCTGTGAACTACATAAAAATTCAGTAATCGGGTTTTCACTTCCCGTTCGCCTTAAATGCAACCATTAAAGTGTAAATAAGGATTTTGAAGTCGATGTAAAGCGAGATGTTTTTCAGATACATTATATCGAATGGAAGTCGCTCAAGCATTTCTTCCACGTTGGAGGCGTAACCGTATTTTACCTGCCCCCACGAAGTGATTCCCGGACGGAGTTTGTGCAGGTGCGTATAATGCGGTGCTTGTTTTACAATCTGATCGATGTAAAACTGCCGCTCGGGGCGTGGTCCCACCAGTGACATGTCGCCTTTTAGTACGTTGTAAAACTGTGGAATTTCGTCGAGGTGGGTTTTTCTAAGAAACCGGCCGATTTTGGTAATCCGTTCATCGTTTTCGCTTGATAGCGCCGGTGTTCCGTTTTCGGCGCCGTGCACCATGCTGCGCAGTTTGTAAATGTTAAATGGTTTGCCAAACCGTCCTATCCGTTCCTGTTTGTAAATGATTGGACCTTTCGATGATTTTTTAATCAATACAGCCAAAACAACAAAAACCGGCAGAAAAATAATAGAGGCAATAATTGAAAGCACCACATCGAGCAACCGTTTCATGTTGGCCTGCCAGGTAGGCATCAAACCGTTTGAAATTTTTATCAGCGGACTTCCGTAAATGGCCGTGGTCTTTACTGTTCCCGATAGAAAATCGTACAAATCGGGAATACCCCAAATGGTTATCTGCTGATTTTCGAGCACGGTTAATATTCCGTTTAACCGCTCATGTTCGCGTGTTTCAATGGCTATAATGACCTCTTCAATGTTGTTGCGGTCAATTATTTCGTTCAGTTCATTCAGTTTGCCCAACTGCGGAAGATATTGTCCGAGAAGTCTGTCGTCGTTATTTTCAACGCCAACAAAACCGGCAAACAAGTTTCCTGCGGGCCGCTTCTGGCTCGACATCTCTCTGTAAACCTTTTCGGCTTTTTCATTGCTGCCAATAAGTAATGTGTTAAACCCTATTTTTCGCCGGTGAATCCGGTGAATCGTGCGGGTTGTCAGAACCAGCCGAAAAAGATATGTCAATCCGAAATGAAGGCCAAAAAGTGTAAAAAAAAGCTGATAGTAGTTTTTATACGAGTGGATATAGTCATCCAGAATAAGTGTGAAGAAGATAGCGATTACACCCACGGCTGATGTAAGAAAGGTTTGGCCAAGTTCGAGAAGGCGCGAACGGCGGTAAATATTATCGTAAAATCCGGTAATGTAATAAAACAGAATCCAGAGTACAGGAATAAAAGCAAGACCCAAAAAATAGCGGTTGGAGAATTCTATTGGAATATCTATTCCGAAATATTGTGGCTCAATTACGGCTTTCCGGTATATAAAAAAAACGGTCCAGCTAATTGCTGAAGCTAAAAAATCAAAAATCAAATATTTGGCAACCTGCCACTTTTTGTTCATCATTTGCCGGTTAAGTTCAGTCTGGACGCATCACACGTTTGCAGATGCTTACAATTAACGCCTGAGTCAAAAAAATATTGCGGCAAAAGTAACTTTTTATTTTTTACTGGTGTATATAGCGTTCGAGTTTGGCCTGTATAAGCCGAACTGTCTGGATAACAGCAGAATAGTCCTCGATATTGGTGTAGTTATTTTTCCTGTTTAATATTGCGCGTAAAAAAATATCGGTTTCTTTTTCATTTTCAAAGTTTGATAAATCGACCGGAGAATTGTTGCAGGTACCTTGTGCTTTTAGTAAATCGAATGCAGTAAACTGGTCGCGGGTAAAGCTTTTTATTTTGAATTTTTTTTGTCCTTCTTTTTTTCCAATTTTTACTGCCAGGTTGGTTCCGTCGCTGTATTCGATCTGAAAATGAGTGAATCTCTCATCTGCCGGTTTCGATTCGAACATCAGGGCGCTAATCTTTTTTGGGTTGCTGCCGGTAATATTTTTTACCATGAGCAGTATTTGGATTAAATTAAGTTTGTTGGAATCGTCTTCTTCTGTCAGAGTTACCTCAATAAAAGCCGGTTTTTTTAAATTTTGGTTCAGCCATTGAACAGGCGGCAGGTAAAAAAACGGGTTGGTAAACTGGATAACGGTTTTTGCCTCGCTGGCTAGTTTTGCAAGATGATTGCATTCATCGGGGTTTAAAGTCGGGTAACTTGCTGCGAAAAAGTGTTTCGACTTTTTAACCATATCGCACAGCATCTGAAAGGGAAGCAGGGAGAAACGGTTTATAAGAAGGGCATCGGAACGTTCTGTCAGTTCAATGCGGTTAAATTCAGGCGCCGAAAAACGAAAACTTTCCGGAGTAGGAATGGTTCCAACCGACGACTTTCCGGTAATGTGAATTTCCGGATTCTCACGAACCATTTTGACCAAAGGTTCCAGTAAATGAATATCTCCTATTAATCCAAGGTTCAGCATAGCGCAAATATAAAAATCTGGATATTCCTTTTCCCCACTATTGGTATTTATTTATCAACTTTAAATGTTAATATTGTTGAAGAGAACCATAACCTGTTTCGGCAGAATCATCTATTTTTACGGTTTAATTAGGTATGGGAGATATGATGGAAAACAACAACCTGAGGCATCAGGGAATGAGAAAAAGACTGGTTGACGGTTTAAAGATTAAGGGAATAAGGGATGAAAAAGTATTGGCGGCCATTAATAATGTTCCCCGCCACCTTTTTATGGAAAGTTCATTTTTGAATTTTGCCTATAAGGATCAGGCTTTCCCGATTGGCGCGGGCCAAACCATTTCCCAGCCTTACACTGTGGCTTTCCAGACCCTTCTTTTACAGGTGGAAAAAAACGACAAAATCCTGGAAGTGGGCACGGGTTCGGGTTATCAGGCGGCCGTTTTACTCGAAATGGGCGCTAAGGTTTTTACCATCGAGCGGCAAAAGGAACTTTTCCAAAAAGTTCAGAAATTTCTTCCGGAAATCGGCTACCATCCGGCCTGCTTTTTTGGCGATGGTTACGAAGGATTGCCCGCCTTTGCCCCCTTCGATAAAATTCTGGTTACAGCCGGCGCCCCGTCGGTACCAGATGCACTTAAAGAACAATTGAAAATTGGAGGAAGATTGGTAATTCCCGTGGGAAAGGAAAACCGGCAGGAAATGCTTTTGGTTACCCGTGTTTCAGAAAATGAATACACAACCGAAAAACATGGCGGGTTTGTTTTTGTTCCATTGTTAAAAGGAACCGTAAATTATTAAGGTATGCTGAAAGTTGAAAAATTTGTGGTCAATCCGTTACAGGAGAACACCTTTGTTCTTTCCGATGAAACAGGCGGTTGCGTTTTTATTGACCCGGGGTTTTATTTTGATGTTGAACATCAGGAAATCAAAGAATATATTTCGGAAAACGAATTAACCCCGGTGATGATTGCCAATACCCATTGCCATTTCGACCATATTATGGGTGTTGAGTTTTTAAGGGAGGAATTCCGGATTCCATTTCATGCACATCCCGACGATGCATTTTGGATTGAAAAAGCCATTGATCAGGGGCAAATGTTCGGTTTTGAAATGAAACCGGTGCAGGCACCCGATGCTTTTTTTTCTGAAAAAGAATCGCTGAAATTCGGTAATTCTGAACTGGAAATCATTCACGTTCCGGGGCATTCGCCCGGACATGTGGTTTTTTATTCGCCAAAAGACGGAATACTGATTGCCGGCGATGTGTTGTTTTGCGGCAGCATTGGCCGTACCGATTTGCCTGGTGGCGATTACAACACGCTCATTTCGGGCATTAAAAATAAACTTTTCAGGCTTCCTGATGAAACGAAGGTTTTTTGTGGCCATGGTCCTGAAACTACGTTGGGATTTGAAAAATCACACAATCCGTTTTTAACCTGATTGATGGTCACAGATGGTTTAAAATCATTTTTTTCCGTTGAGGTAAACTTTATACTTGCAAACAAATTATTCAAAATATAAGCGCATGTCTCATGATCGTTTTGTAAACCGGCACATCGGCCCGCGCGAGGCCGAAATTCAGGAAATGCTTCAGGCTATTGGCGTTTCATCTATGGAAGAATTGATGGATCAGACCGTTCCCTCCGATATCAGATTAAAAGAACCCCTGAAACTTCAGGAAGGCCTCACCGAAAGGCGCTATTTCAGGAAAATATTGAGCCTGGCCGATAAAAACAAGGTGTTTAACACCTATATCGGCATGGGATATTACGATACCATAACACCAGCAGTTATTCTAAGGAATGTGTTGGAAAATCCGGTTTGGTACACATCCTACACACCTTACCAGGCTGAAATTTCGCAGGGCCGGCTGGAAGCATTGCTAAATTTTCAAACCATGGTTTGTGAATTAACGGCCATGGAAATTGCCAACGCTTCACTGCTCGATGAAGCCACCGCCGCTGCCGAAGCTATGGTGATGATGTTTAACCTGCGCTCGCGGCAAATGGTAAAAGCCGGTGTTCATACGGTTTTGGTTGATGAAAAAGTGTGGCCGCAAACACTCGATGTGCTGTTTACCAGAGCTAACCCATTGGGAATAATACTTAAAATCCAGCCAAAAGATTCCTTTGAGTTTTCAGATGATGTTTTTGGAGCAATAGTCCAGTACCCAAATTCCGACGGGGAAATTATCGATTATTCCGAACTCGTGTCAAAGGCTCATGAAAAAAACATAAAAGTGGCTGTTGGCACCGATTTACTTTCACTGGCACTTTTGACACCTCCCGGCGAATGGGGAGCCGATATTGTTTTTGGAAGCAGCCAGCGTTTTGGAGTTCCCATGGGTTATGGCGGGCCACATGCCGCGTTTTTTACCGCACGCGATGAATTCAGGCGACACATGCCCGGCCGTATTATCGGGGTAACAAAAGATGTACACGGAAACCGCGCTTTGCGCATGGCGCTGCAAACCCGCGAGCAACATATCAAACGCGAAAAAGCCACATCAAATATTTGTACTGCTCAGGCATTGCTGGCAACCATGGCAAGCTTTTTCGGGGTTTACCACGGACCGGAGGGAATAAAAATGATTGCCGAACGGATTCATAACATTGCCGCTTTTTTGGCTGGGGAAATTGAAATGCTCGGATACAAACAACTGAACGAAAATTTTTTCGATACCATCCGGTTTGCCCTTCCCAAACATGTGAAACGGGAAGATATTGAGTGGCTTTCACTTGAGTTGGAAATGAATTTTCGCTATTTCGATAACGGCGAAGTCGGTCTCTCCATCGATGAAACCACCAACCGCGAAGATATGACCTGGATTCTGGAAGTATTTGCCAAAGCTGCAAACAGCAAGTGGAATGTGGTTCTTGAATATCCTGAAGGTTTTGCCATCAACAAAAAATTTGCCCGCCAATCTGAGTATATGAAACAGGAGGCATTTAACCTTTACCGGTCGGAAACTGAAATGTTGCGGTACATTAAACGGTTGGAACACAAAGACATTTCGCTTACACAGTCGATGATTTCGCTGGGTTCGTGCACAATGAAACTGAACGCTGCCACCGAAATGCTTCCCCTTAGCTGGATTGAGTTTAACGGCATTCATCCGTTTGTGCCGAAAAACCAGGCCCGCGGTTACCATGAAATGATGGAAGAACTGCGCCGCGATTTGGCTGAAATCACCGGTATGGCAGATGTAAGCCTGATGCCTAATTCAGGAGCAGCCGGCGAATATGCCGGGCTTTTGGTCATCAGGGAATACCATAAAAGCAGGGGCGAAGAACAACGCGATGTGGTGCTGATTCCATCGTCGGCGCACGGAACAAACCCGGCCAGTGCCGTTATGGCAGGAATGAAGGTAGTGGTGGTTGAATGTGACGAAAAAGGAAATATTGATTTTGAAGATGTGCGTCAAAAAGCAGAACAATACCGTGAAACCTTGTCCGCATTCATGGTAACGTATCCTTCCACTCACGGGGTTTTTGAGTCCTCAATCAAAGAAATGTGCCGGATTATCCACAACAACGGAGGCCAGGTTTACATGGACGGTGCCAACATGAACGCCCAGGTTGGACTTACAACTCCCGGCATCATTGGGGCTGATGTGTGCCACCTGAATTTGCATAAAACGTTTGCCATTCCTCATGGTGGGGGAGGTCCGGGAGTGGGGCCCATTGCCGTTGCAAATCATTTGGTGAAGTTTTTACCTTCGCACCCCATAATGAATAACGGACATGTGGGAATAAATGCTGTGGCTGCTGCTCCGTGGGGAAGCGCTTCTGTGCTGCCTATTACCTTTGGCTACATTAAAATGATGGGCGCTGAAGGTTTAACCAAAGCCACACAGGTGGCCATATTAAATGCAAACTACATTGCCAAAGCGCTGGAGAAGAATTTCGGTGTTTTATACACCGGAGAAACCGGACGGGTTGGGCATGAACTCATTTTGGAGTGCAGGCATTTAAAAGCGTCTTCAGGTATTACCGAGGAAGACATTGCCAAACGGTTGATGGATTTCGGCTTTCATGCGCCAACACTTTCTTTCCCCGTTCACGGAACACTTATGATTGAACCCACTGAAAGTGAATCGAAGCAGGAAATAGACCGGTTTATTGATGCGCTGAACACGATTTATAATGAGATAAAAGAAGTTGAAAGTGGTAATGCCGACAAACAGGACAACGTATTAAAAAACGCACCCCATACTGCCGAACAGGTAGTTTCCGACAAGTGGACACATTCCTACCCGAGAGAAAAAGCTGCATGGCCGCTGTTGTGGGTAAAAGAAAACAAATACTGGGTTCCGGTAGGCCGGGTTGACAATGCCTGGGGCGACCGCAACCTGATATGCACCTGCGGTTCGCCAAAGGAGTATGAACTGATGCAGGAAGAATAAATAATTTCAGTAAAAACGGGAGTATGATTGTATTTCCCAACGCGAAAATAAATATTGGTCTTCATATTGTCTCCAAAAGGCCTGACGGTTATCATAATCTGGAAACAGTTTTTTACCCTGTGGAGCTTTCCGATGCATTGGAAATGGCTGAAGCAGATAAAGTGAATATCTCTTTTTCCGGTTTGCCGGTGGATGGTCTGGCTGAAGAAAATCTGGTATTGAAAGCCTATCGTTTGCTTCAAAAAGATTTTGATCTTCCGCCGGTCCGGTTTCACCTGCATAAAGTTATTCCTATGGGCGCAGGCCTCGGAGGTGGTTCGTCCGATGGAGCTTTTACACTTAAAATGGTAAACGATTTTTTTCACCTTCAACTAAATACCGAACAGTTGAAAAGTTATGCGCTGAAAATTGGCGCCGATTGCACTTTTTTTATAGATAATACACCTTCTTTTGCCGAGGGAATTGGAAACCGGCTTATACCCTGTAAACTCGATCTTTCGGAATACCGGATTGTGCTGTTAAAGCCTGAAGTTGCGGTAAACACAGTACAGGCTTACAGGAATATTGTGCCTGCAAAACCTGCTTTTCAGCTTAAAAAATTAACTGAAATCCCCGTGGAGGATTGGAAAGGTTTTGTCGTCAATGATTTTGAAAAAACTATTTTCCCACGTTTCCCTGAAATTGAAAAATGGAAGAAAAAGTTATATGATTTAGGCGCTTTGTATGCTTCCATGTCGGGAAGCGGATCGGCTGTTTTTGGAATATTTCGCCACTTGCCGGTTAATTTCAGAAAAAACATACCGACAGGTATTTTATTAAGCTGTTAAAATTCGCCATTCACCGAGTTTTCTCCTGCATTTACTTACTTTTCGTACTTTTTTACTAAAAGGAATGTAACCTTTGTGCTTTCATTTAGTCAATTTAAGTGAAACAATTTTAGAAAACAGAACAATTAAAACAGAACAATTAAAACAGAAAACGATGAAAACAATAAAAGCTCGATTGAGTCAGACGGTATTAGCAGCATTTTTAGTTACATTTTTAATTATTGGAAACGGAACTGCTAACGGTAAAGAATGGAAAGTTGCTTCAGGCCATGAAAACGTAAATGAAAACAAACTTGATTTGGAAAACTGGATGTTAAACGAAAATTACTGGAATTTTGCCGGCGACACATACATGGTTGAAACAGAAAATGATGAACTCCTTTATCTGGAAGCCTGGATGCTGGACGAAAGCAAATGGAATAAGTCAGTAATCGAATATCCCGGTTTGGAAACAGAACGAAATTTAACGCTTGAAAACTGGATGATAAACGAAATGTACTGGAATTAGAGAGAAGGTAAGTAATAGCGCGATTAGTTTAGTTGGATTATTAAAAGGCTGTTGGCAATAACAGCCTTTTTTGTGGTTTAAATTTTGAGGGGAAATCGTTCAAATTGAGTTATATTTAGAGCATTTCAAATAAAGAATGGGGTTTTTAAAGACAACCATATTAAAAGGATTTTTTTTGTTCCTGGTAACTGTTGGTTTCAACGTTTCGGCTCAGGATGTATCTTTTTCGCAGTTTTATGCAAACCCGCTTTACCTGAATCCCGCTTTTGCAGGTTCTGTTGGAGTGCCTCGTGCCACTTTGCAATACCGAAGTCAGTGGAATAATTTTTCAAAAGCATTTAATACATACAGTGCATCTTTTGATTTGCCGGTTGAAAAGCTGCAGGGCGGACTGGGGTTTTATATTCTGAACGACGGCCAGGCAGGGAATGCTTACCGATCGCTTCAGGTAAATGCAGCTTATTCTGTAAATGTAAAAATCAGTGAATTTTACCGGTTGCTTGGAGGTATCCAGCTTGGATACAATCAGCAATCGCTCGATGCTGGCAAGCTTGTTTTTCCAGACAATGTTGATCCGGTAGGCGGCAATCATGGCGTGTCTGCGGAACTGGAATACCTGGCAGGTGAAGGGTTTGGTTTTGCCGACTTTTCAACCGGTGTTTTACTTTACGGTCCCAAGGTTTTTGGAGGGCTGGCTTTACACCATATTGCCGAACCCCGGCATTCGTTTTATTCAGGTGTTGATAATCCGGACAAGCTCCACCGAAAATATACGGCACATTTTGGTGCGCATCTGCCGGTTTTCCTTTACGGGCACCATCGTAAAAAATTCGATGTTTCTCCTCAGTTAATTATGCAATATCAGCGGGATTTTGGTCAAATGAATTACGGGATTCTGGCAACTTTCCAGGGTATAACCGCAGGAACCTGGTTCAGGCAAAATTTTGGGTTGCGATACGATGCAGTCATTTTTCTTGCCGGTTTCAGTGCAAAACAATGGCAAATTACATACACTTACGACATGGTTGTTTCCGGGCTTTGGGGAGAAACCGGTGGTACCAGTGAAATTAGTTTTGTGTGGTTGCTTAAAAAAATTGATCGGGCTGGTTATCTTCCTTTTTATAATTTTTTTGATGACGACACAGGTTTTCAGTAATGATTAGCGAATGAGTAAAACCTGGCCCTTTTGTTCCCGTTCATTTCCCTGAACATCAGTATATCGTGCAATCCATACGTAATTTCCCATGGGAGCCGCATTTCCGTTGCTTAATTTGCCATCCCAGTGTTCATCAGGAGAATTGGATTCAAATGCCAGTTGGCCGTTCCGGTCGTAAATTTTCAGGTTGAACCGGCGGGGATTGGCTCCTGTGTTAACCGGCATAAAAGTTCGGTTTTCATCAATCGGACTGTTCGGCCTGAATGCATTGGGCGCATGAACAGCCAACGGCAAAACGGTTATGGGTTTCTGAATGGTATCTTTGCATCCGTAAACCGATTCGGCAATCAGTTCTGAAATAAATTCTCCGGGCTCCATATATTGATGAACCGGCGCTGTTTCTTCTGCTGAAATTCCATCGCCAAAATTCCATGTGTAAAAATCAGCTCCGGATGACTGATTGTTAAACGAAATGAGGGCATTGTCAATCATTGCCACAGAGAAATCGATTCGAAAATCGGCAACAGGTTTGGGGTGTACCTTAATATAACCGGTTTTAATCAGGGTATCGGCACATCCGGTTTCTGACGAGAATGCCGTAAGTCCGGCATCATAATCTCCCGGAACGGTTGACATGAATGTTTTTGTTAATCCTGAGGGGTAGGGCAGGCTATCTGTAATCCATGCAAATTCGAGGTATGCGTCAGTTGTTTCGGCAAAAATTTCTGTTGTAAAGGGCTGGCATCCTTCAGGACTTTCTGCAAAAAAGTCAAAACGTGGTTTTCGTTTTAACTGCATTTCGGCCGGCGAACTTACGCAGCCATATTCATCCACAATCAATCTTACTGTGCCGCTCGGATTGTCAAGCATTACCGTAATCGAATCATTTTCTCCTCCAATCCGGTGCATCCCCTCAAACTCCCAAAAGCACAGCGAGGAATCAATTCGGTTTGAATAGATAACCGGAAAAATTTCGGGATAGCAGAAGTCCCGGTCGTTATCTATTTCTGCCACCGGTGTTGGAAATACCTTTATCATACTGTCGATAGCAAAACTGTTCCGGCATTGGTTAACCGGATTGGTGATGGTAAGTTTCACATCGTAAAAACCCGTCTCGCTATAAAACTTTGAAACATTTTGGGTAGTGGCGGTTTCACCATCGTCAAATTCCCAAAGAAAAACCACATTATCGTCCATTAAAAGCCGGCTGGTGAAATTTACCGCAAGTTCATCGCAGCCTCTTTGGCTGCTGGCTTCCATTGTAAAATTCGGATTGGCACCAAGCGGTTTAACAATGGTGTCGCTAAAACAACCGTTGTCATCGATAAAAAGGCTTATCTGCGGCGGTTCCTGAAGAAAAGCTCCAATTGAAATGAGGTAGTTTTGCCAGCCTAAAGTATCAAGAAACTGGCATCCGGCAAGGTCCCAGTAAAAAGTAGCGCTGTCGGTAACATTTCCGGTGAAAATCAGTTTTTGGCTGTATCCTTCGCATTGCGTATCGCTTTCGAAACGAAAATCTGCCTCAGGTTGAGGATGAAAACGAATGGGAATGGTATCGGTTTTTTCGCAGCCATCAGTTGTTTTAATATGGTAATAAACTTCGTAATCGCCCCAATCGGCAACTTCAATGTGAACTGATGTTTTGGTAACATTCGAAAAAATCAGTTCCGATGGTTTATTGGTTTTCCATTCTCCGCTTCCTTCAATATTCCAGAGTGATTCCGGAGTGCCTGTAACAGAAACTGAAAGGTTGGAAGATTTTTCACCACAAATTTGTGTCGAACCTGAAAATTCGGTTTCGGGAACCGGGAAAATAACCAGTTCCATCATATCGCTGGCTGTGCAGTTGTACTCATCGAAAACCGTAATCTGATATTTTCCGGTTTCTTTGGCCAGAAAAGTCTGGCTAAACGAAAGGGTGTCGCCTGTTTCGTTTTGCCAGAGATATTTCGAATAGCCATCGTCTGCAACAAGTTTCAGCTCAAAAGGCATACAACCTTCTTCATAAACAAAATCAAGATTTGTAACGGGTTGGCTCATGTGAACATAAACAGAATCTTCCAGTTCACAGCCGTCGGTGGTTGCTGCTGTAACACTGTACCAACCCTCGGTTGTAACCTGCAATGTTTGGGAAGTTTGCCCGGTATTCCAAAGAAAGGAATCGAACCAGTAACCTGCATCAAGTATAAGTGTGTCGCCAAAGCAAAGCAGCAGGGTATCACCTGAAAATTCAATGCTTTCTCCCAAATCGAGGGTAAGATCGAGGTTAAAACCAACACCATAACCGAATGATTCCACGCCTCCGAAACCATAGACATAAGCCAGAAAACCGGCGTCTTCATTAGTATTGTTCAGGTGATATGTGCCGGCCTCCAATTCAATTTGTGCAAAGGCGTAAGTCCTTCCCGGAAATTCCTGAAATTCATTAGTAACAGCGTCACCGTTCAATCGTATATTTTCAGTTTCAGTTGTTGGACTAATTATGTTTACAAAATATTTTGAGATTCCGTCATACCCTTCATAATCAATATCGGGTGATTTGTATGTTACAAAGGTTGCTTCATTTCGCGACTGGTTAACCGGACTCAGTACAATCATAAACGGGTCGCCGTCTCCACCGGTAAATTCTGTGTCCACATCTCGCGACTGGCTAAACTGTACTGCCATTACAGGTTTATCTGACAATACTCTTTTGGGATCGTTGTGAAAAACCACAATCTCTTCAAACTCACCGCGGTTTAAAGAGATGGGATTTCTGCCTGTAATATTTACTGTGGTGTTGTTTTGCGCGGCCATAATCCGGTACCTGTCCTGTTGCCTTGTTTTGAGGGGCGCCAGGTAATATTCCAACCCCCAGGAGTGTACGGGGGGAATTTGTTCGTACAGATGATCCCAGCAGCATTGCCCGGTGGGCACACGGGTACTTAGCGAACCGGAATAAAATGCGACCGGTTTGCTTGCCTGAATGTAGCTTCCGGTAAGGTCACCCTGTCCTTCCTGGCGCGTTCCCAAATCGTTTTCCGACTGCACCTGGTAAACCTGGCCTTTATTCAGCATAACTGAAAAAGTTGAATCTTTCGGTTTGCCAAGGTGTGTTACTTTGGAAGGTGTAATTTCCACAATTGTTCCATCTTCGGTAGCAACTATCAGAAATTCACTGTTGCGTCCGTTGCCGGTAATGGGATTTACCTGATCGATATCGGGGTAATAGCACATGGCAAAGTATTCCGTTCCCAATGATGCAACAGGATAAATAACCGCAACATCGGCAGAGTTCAGACTCCAGTTTAGTGCATAGACGTTAACCGGTTTTTCAGAAACCAAACGAATTCCCCTGTCCTGAATTTCCTCTGAACCGGTTGCTTCAACCAAATCCCACGGAATTACAACCTGGGTAGAATTGTTTGAAGGCACTGTGTAGGTTTCGTTAAAGGGAGTTTCATCGGGGCCAATGAATATGCGAAAAGTGGTTGTTTCCCGTGCAGTTACAGTTATTTCAAGGTAATGGTCGTCCTGATAGTTCCGGCTTTCCATAAAACCAAACCAGAATTCGGTACCTTCAGTAGATTTCCGGCAAATGTTGTCCTGAGCCGGCAGACTGCCGGCAAGCGCAAGAAATAATATGAAGCACAGGATTTTTTTCATTTTTAACCGATTAAAGCTAAAAAAAATCAACAAAAAAACCGCACAAATTTTGTGCGGTTTATATTTCCTTTTTTTAAGGCGACTTATTTTACCCTGGCCGGTTTAATTTCCAGCATCAGGAATTTTTTAGGAATCACTTCGTCTTTCTTCACATAAATTTTTACAATCTCCCCATCGAAAGGCATTCTTACCTGATTTTGCATTTTCATCGCTTCAAGGAGAAGCAATGTCTGGCCTTCTTTTACTTTTTCCCTGGGTTTAACGAATATATCTATTATAGTGCCCGGTATAAAGGAGTATATCTGATTTGGATTTGGTGCTTCCCAATTCACCCGGTTTTCAAATTTCCAGGTATAGGTGGTTTTATAAACGGCCCCCTGAATGACCAAATTTTTAAATTCTTTTTCCTGTGTCATGCCAATTTTTTTAATGGTTTAAAACGGTGGTATTCCATGTTTTTTATTTGGCAGAAATACACTTTTGTTTTCAGAAACTTTAAGCGCATGGAGAATACGGCCACGTGTTTCTTTCGGTTCAATTACCTCGTCGATATAACCCTGTGCTGCTGCTACATAAGGGTTGGCAAATTTTTCCTTGTACTCCTGTATTTTTTGCTGGCGAACTTCTTCCGGGTTCTCTGCTTCCGAGATTTCCTTGCGGAAAACGATATTTGCAGCGCCTTCGGGACCCATAACAGCAATCTCGGCAGTTGGCCATGCAAAAACAAAATCGGCACGCAGGTGGCGCGAGTTCATGGCAATGTATCCACCGCCATAGGCTTTCCGAAGGATAACGGTAACTTTCGCAACAGTGGCTTCGCTGTAGGCGTATAATATTTTTGCTCCGTGGCGGATTACCCCGGCATGTTCCTGATCCACTCCGGGCAGGTAGCCGGGCAGGTCTTCCAAAGTAACAATGGGGATGTTAAACGCATCGCAGTACCGGATAAACCGTGCAGCTTTATCGGAACTGTCGGTATCAAGCACGCCGGCCAGAACCATCGGCTGGTTGGCAACAAACCCAACTGTTTCGCCGTCCATTCGTCCAAAACCAATAATAATGTTTGGTGCAAAATATTCCATAACCTCGAAAAATTCCGAACTGTCGGTAATGCTTCTGATAATATCACGCATTTCGTAAGGAATACGCGGATCGGCAGGAACAATGTCTTCAATTTTCAAACCTTTTTTTGGCGGCTTGGGCGGAAAAGGCATGGCCCTGGTTCCATTATTGCGCGGAATATAGCTTATGAGTTTTTTTATCTGCTCAAAACATTCGAGTTCTGTGGTTGCGAAAAAATGGGCATTCCCGGTGAGTTCAGCATGAACCCTTGCGCCACCCAGCTCTTCCATAGAAATTTCTTCACCTAAAACCGATTTAATAACACTAGGACCGGTAATAAACATTTTCGAAATGTTTTCCACCACAAAAACAAAATCGGTAAGTGCGGGTGAATAAACTGCACCTCCGGCGCACGGACCAAGAATAACTGAAATTTGCGGAATAACACCCGATGCCAGTGTATTGCGGAAGAAAATTTCACCATAACCTGCCAGTGAGTTTACTCCCTCCTGGATACGCGCCCCACCAGAATCGTTAATGCCTATTAGCGGCACCCGCATTTTAAGTGCATGATCCATTATTTTTGTGATTTTGCGGGCGTGCATTAGGCCAAGTGAACCGCCGGCAACGGTAAAATCCTGTGCAAAAATACAAATCGGTTTGCTGTAAATGGTACCTGTGCCGATTATCACGCCGTCGCCGTGAAGCACCTTGCCATCCATGCCAAAATCTTTGGCGCTGTGTTCCACAAAAAGGTCGTATTCGTGAAAGGAATTTTTATCCAAAAGGGCCAGGATACGTTCACGGGCAGTGAGTTTACCCATTTTTGCCTGTTTTTCTATGGCTTTGTCGCCGCCGCCTTTTTGTACCTCCCTTTTTCTTTTTCGAAGGTCAAGAACGTTACTTCTTAATGACATAAAGTTTGTTTTAAGTTATTAAATCCCTTCAGGTGAAGAGCATTTCAATTTGATATAAACCGGGGCAAAATTATAAATTTTTTCAGTTAGCTCCCCTAAATCATACTTTGGGTTACGGAATTTACAGGATATTGATACAATGATGTCGAATAATAAATTCTTTTGTTTGAATAATTGCAACTACCTGGCTGCCCACCTGAAAACAAAAAAGGCAATTATGCTGTATCCGAAATTTGGAATCCATACGGCCAGAAGCGGTGAGGCATTTCCACTGACTGCAAAAACAGTGGATATTTGCATAAACAGGATGTAGGAAAAACTTAGCAGAAGCCCCAGTCCCAGGTGAAGGCCCAATCCGCCCTTAATTTTCCGGGAAGCCAGCCCGGCGCCAATAATCGTCAATATAAAGGCAGAAAACGGTCCGGCCACTCTTCTGTGCTTTTCTATTTCCCATTCCACAGTATTTACCCCGCGCATTTTCATTTGGGCAATTTCTGTTTTGAGTTCCGGCGTGGTATAGTTTTCCATCTGATTTTTTACTACTTTGTAATCGTTGGGTGTCATGTTGAGGGTAGTATCCATGCGATATCCTCTTTCGAATATTTCGTGCGTATCAAATATTTTTCGTTTCCACCAGTTATTCAGAATCCATTTGCCACTTTCTTCGTCCCAGCGTATATTATCTGCTGTAATTTTTTCAACCAAATGGTGCCCGTCAAATTTTTCCATAGTGAAACGATCGCCCACATTGCTGGCGTTGAACCTGCGCATATAAATAAATACACCTGGTTCTATCTGCCGGTGTATATTAATTTCGTTGGAAACAACCTGAGGATTATTATCAATATAAAATTGCCGGAATTGGTTCATGGTTTCGTTTGCAGGAGGAATAACATAGTTGCCAAGCGTAAAAGAAAACCCGGCAAGAACAAATGCTGAAACAATGTATGGCCTCATTAATCTTGAATAAGAAACGCCGCTGCTTAAAATGGCAATAATTTCGGTGTTGTAAGCCATTTTAGAGGTGAAGTAAATGACCGCGATAAAAGTAAAAAGCGGGCTGAACAGGTTGGCAAAGTATGGGATAAAATTCAGGTAATATTCGGAAATTATGGTTCCCCAGGAAATATCTTTCGATATAAATTCATCCAGGTTTTCCGACATGTCGAAAACAACAGCAATACTCAAAATCAGGGCTATGGCATAAAAAAATGTGCCCAGAAACTTTTTCGTAATGTATATATCTATTGTTTTGTAGAGTTTCATGGATTTTTATAACCTGGTTTTTAATTTTTGTACCATCTCTTTTTTCCAGTTTTTAAAATTGCCGTCCAGAATTTTTTGTCTGGCAGTTTTTACCAACCACAAATAAAAGGCCAGATTGTGCTGGCTGGCAATTTGAGCACCGAGCATTTCTTTGGAAATAACCAGATGGCGCAAATATGCTTTTGAGTACTGATCAACAAAAGAATATCCCTTTTCATCGACAGGCGAGTGGTCGTTCTCCCATTTTTTGTTACGGATGTTAATAATTCCTTCTGAAGTAAATAACATTCCGTTTCGTCCGTTGCGGGTTGGCATCACACAATCGAACATATCCACACCCCGGTCAATCGATTCCAGAATATTTACCGGTGTTCCAACGCCCATCAAATAACGTGGCCTGTTTTCAGGGAGAATTGCTGTTACCACTTCGGTCATTTCATACATTATGTTCTCCGGTTCACCTACCGACAAACCTCCAATGGCATAACCATCGGCATTAAACGTTTTAACATATTCTGCCGCTTTTACCCGTAGTTCAGGAAATGTATTTCCCTGAACAATAGGAAACAACGATTGCTTAAATCCGTATTTTGGTTCAGTTTTTTCAAATTGATCGAAACAACGGTGAAGCCAGCGTTGTGTAAGCTCAAGCGATTTTTTGGCGTATTCAAAATCGGCATCTCCGGGTGTACACTCATCAAAAGCCATAATGATGTCGGCCCCAATGGAACGCTGGATATCGATTACCTTTTCAGGTGAAAAAAGATGATACGAACCATCTATATGCGACTGAAACCGGGCACCCTCTTCACTTAATTTCCGAATATCTCCAAGTGAAAAAACCTGGTAACCTCCGCTGTCTGTTAAAACAGGCCTGTCCCATCCATTGAATTTATGTAACCCGCCGGCAGCTTCAATAATTTCGGTTCCCGGACGGAGGTAAAGATGATACGTATTCCCTAAGATTATCTGCGCTTTTATATCTTCTTTCAACTCCCGGGTATGAATTCCTTTTACTGATCCGGCAGTTCCCACCGGCATAAATATCGGTGTTTCAATCTTGCCATGATCGGTATAAATTTCGCCTGCCCGGGCCCGAGTGTCGTTTTCTGTTGCAGTTAATGTAAACTCCATTGTTTTAAATCAGGCAGCAAATATAGCCATAATACATAAAAACAAGGAAGTTTGACAGCGTTCCACCTGTTAATAAATTCTAATTTGAAAGCCTCTTTTTTGCTGCCGGAAATTTTGAAAATGGTCTGAATGTTATCATTTTTGGCAAACTTATTCCTTTAAATCGTTTACATGCTGGAATCTTTTACTAATGCCTGGTCTGAGTTGTCAGTTGCCGAATTGGTTTTACTGATTGTTTTTGGTTTCATTTATTCTTTCCGGTTGATTTACCTGATAATTTTTACAGGCAGGGTTGCGTATATCAAACCCCAGGCTCCAGACAAAGGAGAGCCGGTTACGATAATTTCGGTATTCAGAAATGAAGAAGAAAATTTAAAAAAGAATATGCCGGTTCTGCTTTCGTTTAAAAAAGAAGAATATGAAGTTGTTGCTGTTGACGACTTTTCGATGGACAATTCCCTTACGGTTTTGGGTTTAATGAAAGAAAACAACTGCAACCTCCGTATAACTTCGCTAAATCAGGAAACACGTTTTTCGGAGAAAGTGGCCCGAAATATTGCTATAAAAGGCGCCCGGCATGAATGGGTGGTGTCTGTACCCGCCTCTGCTGTGCTTTTTGGCTCAAAATGGCTTGAAGATTTTACCTGCCGGTTAAATAAAAACATCAATGTAATGATAGGTTATACGAATGTTGAAAAGAACAGAACCTGGCAGCATTTGGTTTTCAGGACAATTTTCTTTTTCCAGCAGTTAAAAAGTTTTGAGTTTACGGCTACCGGAATGCCTTATGTCATTTCTGAAGATAACGTTGTTTTCAGAAAACAAAAGTATTTTGAAACAGGAGGTTACGGCGGAAAACTAACGGAGTCATTTGCCAACCTCGAATTAGTTGTTAATACTTTTATTGATAAAAAATCAACTCTTTTGCATTTGTCGGAACAATTTACCTTTAGGCTGAACCGGAAAATTAATACGCAGGAAATATTTGAATTGCTGATAAAAGGAATAAAAGTAAAGAAGCATCTTTCGTTTTGGAAGAGATTTTTTTTGAATATTTCAGGTACAAATACCCTTTTGTTGCTCCCGGCAGCCCTGCTGATTTTTATTTTTTTGCCCGTATTTATTCCATTGGTTTCCTTATTATTGTTAGTATTTGCGTTAGCCTATTCGCTTATCATAAAAAAAATACTTAACCGTTTGGATGAAAGTAAATTATTATTACCTTCGTTATTGATACCGTTGGGTTTACCATATTTTGAGCTGTTTTTCCGTGCATTTTACCACAATTCAGAACATAAGAAGCGATGGAAGGGAAAAAAATAAATTTATCAGAAAAGGCTCGTCAGGACTACGAATTGGTTCTTAAAGCGCTGGATGGTGATGAGAAAGCCTTTACCCGTTTACTGTCGCGATACAAAGATGCCATTTACTTTATGTTGCTAAAGATGGTTAGCAACCGCAACGATGCCGAGGATTTAACTCTTGAAGCCTTTGGCAAAGCGTTTAAAAACCTGCACCAGTATTCTCCAACCTATGCTTTTAGCACATGGCTTTTTAAAATAGCTTCAAACAACTGTATTGATTTTTTACGTCGGAAGAAGGGTACGTACATTACAATTGAAAATAATGGTGATCCGGGAGAAAACAGTGAAGCTGTAAAACTGAAATCGAAAGAACTGAATCCTGAAGAAAAACTTATCAGGCAACAAAAAGCAATATTGCTTCACCGGATTGTGAGGCGTTTAAAGCCCAGATACCGGACTTTAGTGGAACTCAGATATTTTCGTGAATATTCTTATGAGGAAATTGCCAACGAACTCGAAATACCTCTTGGTACGGTAAAAGCTCAATTGTTCAGAGCACGCGAAATGCTTTTTAAACTTATAGAGAACACTGAAATTGGTAAAGAAAATTAGTCAGTAAAATGGAAATAATTCAAAAATACTTTTCCGGGCTGACACCTGAACAAATTATCGCTTTCCAAAGGTTAGATTCGCTTTATAAAGAATGGAATGCCCAAATAAATGTGATTTCACGGAAAGATATAGATTCTCTTTACGAACGTCATGTTTTACATTCGCTTGCCATTGCAAAATTTATCCGTTTCACTGCCGGAACACAGGTGCTTGATGTGGGAACCGGCGGAGGTTTTCCGGGAATTCCGCTTGCCATTTTTTTCCCAAATACCCGGTTCCACCTGGTCGATTCCATCGGGAAAAAAATAAAAGTGGTTCAGGAAGTGGCTGAATCGCTTGGTCTGGACAATATTTCGGCAGAGCAAATAAGAGCAGAACAGTTGAAGGGAAAGTACGATTTCGTTGTAAGCCGTGCGGTTACAAAACTCCCCGAATTTGTTTCCTGGATTCGGAAAAACATCTCATTAAAACAACAAAACGCCATTCCCAACGGGGTTATTTATCTGAAAGGTGGCAACCTGGAAGGTGAAATCCGCCCTTTCCGGAAAACTGCTTTTGTTCAGGATCTATCGGAATACTTTGAAGAAGAGTTTTTTGAAACAAAAAAATTGGTGTTCGTTACGCTTTAAGAAACGTTACAAATATTCATCCCCAAACGAAACACCCATTTTCCTTCCTTTTTGTATGAGCGGATGATCGGGTTCAACCAGCCGGAGATTTCCTCCCACTTCATCAAGAGGCACTGTTGTCAGGTCGCCTTTTTTTATGGCTACCATAGTTCCGTAGCAGCCTTCTGCTATGCACTGCGCTGCAAATGCTCCGTAGCGGGTGGCCAGAATCCGGTCCATAGGAGTCGGACTTCCGCCACGTTGAACATAGCCAAGTACAGTTTCCCGTGTTTCAATTTCGGTGTAAGTTGTAATAGCTTCGGAAAGGTAAGCAGCGGCCGAGCCTTTTTTAGGATGCTCTATTCCTTCGGCTACCACAACAATGGAGTAAGGCTTGTTGTCTTCGTAACGTTTTTCAATTTTTTTGCAAACCGAGCGTATGTTATAAGGTACTTCAGGAAGTAAAATAATATCTCCTCCACCTGCCATTCCTGAATAAAGTGCCAGCCAGCCTGCGTTGTGCCCCATTACCTCAATAATCATAACCCGCTGGTGCGAGTTGGCTGTAGTATGCAGCCGGTCAATTGCCTCAGTGGCAATTTGTACAGCCGAATCGAATCCAAAAGTCACATCGGTACCCCATACATCATTATCAATCGTTTTTGGTATTCCAATAACATTCATCCCTTCCTGGGCAAGCATGTTGGCTGTTTTCATGGTTCCGTTTCCGCCAATACAAACAACACAGTCAAGCCCGAGATCCTTGTAAGTTTTTTTTATCATTTCAGGTTTGTCCGACTTTTCAATCTCCCCCGAATCATTTTTTACAATTTTGTAGGGCTTTTCTCTCGATGTTCCCAATATAGTGCCGCCTACAGTGAGAATACCCGAAAGCTGCGATTCCTTCAGAACCATAAAATCCTTATTGATTAATCCTAAAAATCCGGCATTAAAACCATAAACCTCCATGCCGTACTCAACAATTGCTGTTTTACCAACTCCTCTGATAGCTGCATTTAAACCCGGGCAGTCGCCGCCGGCAGTTAAAATGCCTATTCTTTTCGGTTTTTCTGTTGAATTCATAAACTAAAATTATGTTTTGTTCCTGGTTTGTACAGAAAATGACTACCGAATTTACAAAAGAAAATCTGAAAATTTTAATTTTGCATTCGTCAATTTACCAATGATGTTGATTAATTAAGGATAGCGTTATAAGTTTGGCAATTAACCTTTTTCAATTATTTTTGTATTACAGGATGTAAAAATGAATCTTTAACCAATTAAATAGGATTAAAAATGAAAAAAATTATTTCTTTCCTTTTTGCAGGTGCTCTAATATTTGGGATTTCATGCACCGGAGGACAAAAAAAATCATCGGATGATGCCGAAGAAAAATCGGCTATAGAAGAAGTGGGACCAAATGAGTTAACCCAGGAAGAAAATGAGCAGGGCTGGGTATTGTTGTTCGACGGCAAAACCAGTGAAGGCTGGCGCGGAGTAAACAAGCAGCATTTTCCTGCCGGCTGGAAAGTGGAGGACGGAACGTTGTTCTGCCAGGGTTCAGGCAGGGGAGAGGCCGGAGCTGAAGATGGCGGCGATATCATTTACAACAAAGAGTTTTCTGATTTCCATTTAAAACTGGAATGGAAAGTGAGCGAAGGCGGAAACTCGGGTATCTTTTACCTGGGAAAAGAAGTGGAAGGATGGCCAATATACAGAACTGCACCCGAAATGCAGATTCTCGACAACGAACGCCACCCGGATGCCATGCTCGGAAAAGACGGAAACCGCATGGCCGGTTCGCTGTACGACCTGATTCCGGCAAAACCGCAAAATGCAAATCCTGCCGGCGAATGGAACTCGGCTGAAGTTTTGGTTTACCGCGGAACTGTGGTGCACAAACAAAACGGCGAAACGGTGCTGGAATATCACCTGTGGACCGATGAGTGGAACGAACTGGTTGCCGGTTCAAAATTCCCCGGCCTCAACGAAGACTGGGCCAATGTGGCCAAATCGGGTTACATCGCCCTGCAGGACCATGGCGACGATGTTTGGTTCCGCAATATCAGAATAAGGGAACTGTAAAAATTCAAAAACGAATAGTGAATGGGGTAATTCTTTGAGATTTACCCCATTTTGTTTTTCTTCTGAAATTATTCCGGAAAATACCTGGAATCATTTAAAATTTGCTGATAATCTGTGTTTTTCATCAGTTCTGAAACTGTAATTTCCCTGTGCTTTTTCATGTATTGCCGGACAATCTGCCAGCCAATCCAAACGCCGCTTCTGCCGGGAGATTCGGTGGGAAAACCGGTTGTGTATGGTCCGTCGTTAATAAAACGCAAAATGTCCATCCGTCGATTGGAATACAGCATTTTCCTTTCTACCAGAAAGTTCCACATTTGAGGTTCGTTGTTTTGACACCACTTCAGTTGTTCTGCCGTGTAGCCAATTTTCAGGGTGTCGTGCACTTCAGGAAGCATGGCATCCACAAAATACATCAGTTTTCCCTGGTGCACAATGTAGTCGAGCAGGGTAGTAGCGGTTCCCTGTTCATTAAACTCTGTCATTGCCCAGGCATAGGCCACATCAGAAACCAGCTTTTTAGGGTGCATGTTTTTTATTTTATACAGCGGAACATTGCTGAGTTGCTTATAATAACTGCATTCGCGGCCCAGGTATTTGTCGAGGCTCACACCGATAATATTTTCTGCCGTAACCACCGACTGATTAAAACCCGAAATCATGGTGAAAAGGGTTGGCAGTTCTTTTTCAGGAAAGTGGTACTGAAAGTACTTAAATGCTTCTACAAGTTCTTCTTCTGTTTTTTTGAAGTCAGAAAACTCGTTTTCCACCAGCGTTTTAACATTCACAATCATGGTATCGGAAATAAATTCGCCCATGATTTCCGGGAAATGCTCTTCTTCAATTCCGCCAACACCAATTACTTTCCAGGTGAACAGGTCGAAAAATTCCGGGTATCTGTTTCGAAGCGTTGTTAATTCAGCCAGTGTATCCTGCAAAGGCAGGTTAAAAAGTTCCTGGTCGAAACGCACAATTTCTATTTCAGTTTCTATTTTCGAAATATCCACTTTCAACGGATTACGGTTGCAGGAAGCAAGGAAGGTGATAAGTATTATAAGAAAGAAATATGTTTTCTGATTCATTTCAAATTCATTTTCATTCAATACGAACTGGTTTTAATTTTATTGCAAATTTGAAACAAAAATAGCAGGCAGCCATTTATGAAATAGCTATTCACAGCATATTTTTGTATTTTTGATAAAAAATGAACAATGCCGGAATTACTTGAAAAACTGAATAAAACATATTTTTGGGATATTGATCCTGATTTACTGGATGAGAATAAATCCAAAAGAATAATAATTGAACGGGTAATGAATTTGGGGAATCTTCGGGAAATAAAATTAATATTAAGGCATTACGGAAAAGAAGAGGTTAAAAATACGGTTTGTAACCTGAATTACATTGACCCCAAAACGCTTAATTTTCTTTCGCTGCTTTTTCATGTTCCAATAAACGAATTTAAATGTTACATACGGAAACAATCGACCAATCAACCCTGGAGTTATTAAAGAGACTGAAATTTATTTAAAAGATTTATAATCATTGGTTTATGAAAGTTGCACTGGCACAATTAAACTACATTATCGGCGATTTTGAAGGAAATGCTGCCAAAATAATTGAACACATTGGAAAGGCGAAAAATGCTGGCGCCAACCTCGTTGTTTTTTCCGAACTTTCGGTAACAGGCTATTATCCGCACGATTTGCTGGAGAAAAAGGAATTTATCCGAAAGGCCGAAGAAACAGTAAAACAAATTGCTGCCTCGTGCATTGGAATAGCAGCCATAGTCGGCGCACCCAGAATCAACGAAAATGAACAGGGGAAAACCCTGTATAATTCTGCTTTCTTTTTGGTCGATGGGAAAATTAAGTCGTTGCACAACAAGACACTTCTTCCTACCTACGACATTTTCGATGAATACCGCCACTTTGAGCCCAACACCGATTTTCATGTGGTTGAATACAAAAGCGAGCGCATTGCCGTTACCATCTGCGAAGATTTGTGGGACGAACAACCCACTGCCAACGAGTTCGGTAAAAACAAACTGTATCGGGTTTCGCCCATGGAAGAACTGACCAGGCTGCAGCCCGATTTTGTGGTGAATATTTCTGCATCGCCTTTTTCGTACAACCAGGAAAACTGGCGGAAAGATGTGCTTGTTAAAAAGGCTAAAAAATATAAACTTTCCATTTTCTATGTGAACCAAACCGGCGCCCAAACCGAGCTTATTTTCGACGGAGGCTCGGTTTTTATCAACGAACAAGGTGAAATTGTAAAGGAACTGAAGTATTTTGAAGAAGATTTTCTGATGGTTGATACCCAAAATCCGGGTGCATCAAAACTTCAGCCCAAAACAGACCGCATTGAAAAAATCCACGATGCGCTGGTTTTAGGGATTCGCGATTATTTTGTAAAAAATGGTTTCAGACAGGCAACCCTGGGACTTTCCGGTGGAATAGATTCTGCTGTTACTGTTGTGCTGGCAGTTAGGGCATTGGGATCTGAAAATGTGCGGGTGTTGTTGTTGCCCTCCAAATATTCTTCAGACCACAGTGTGGAAGATGCCCGGCAACTGGCCGAAAACCTGGGAATCAGATACGATATTGTAAATATTCAGCAAGCAGTGGATGCTTTTGAAAAAGAGCTGACTTCGCTTTTTAAAGGAACACAGCCCGGTATTGCCGAAGAAAACATTCAGGCGCGGGCGCGGGGCATTTACCTGATGGCCATTTCCAATAAGTTCGGGCATATTCTGCTCAATACCACCAACAAAAGCGAGTGTGCTGTGGGGTACGGTACACTGTATGGCGACATGAATGGCGGACTGGCTGTTTTGGGTGATGTATATAAAACCGACGTGTTTAAAATGGCTCGTTTTATGAATCGTGAACGGGAAATCATTCCTGAAAATACTATTGTTAAACCACCTTCTGCCGAACTGCGCCCCGACCAGAAAGACACGGACTCGCTGCCCGAATACGAAATCCTGGACGAAATCCTGTTCAGCTTTATCGAACAAAATCTCTCGCCAAACGAAATTGAAAACAAGGGTTTCGATCCGGAAACGGTAAAAAAAGTTATTCGGATGGTGAACACTACCGAGTATAAACGTTTTCAGGCAGCGCCCATTTTGCGTGTGAGCTCAAAGGCTTTCGGATTTGGGAGAAAGATGCCACTGGTGGCAAAATATTGAAAAACTATCTATTATAAGAATCAACAGCACCTCATAACAGCTTCCATAAATTCATCAGGCTTTTCGGCGTGGAGCCAGTGCCCTGCCCCGGGAATATCAACAATGGTAGCTTCGGGGTATATTTGTTTAATCAAATCAATATCGTCATCCGTAATGTAGTTGGATTTCAGTCCGCGTATAAAAATTACCGGATAGCTGGTAATTGGGATTCGGTCTTCAAACCACAAACGATTAACCCCTCCCACAATTTCATCAAGGTATTCGTATAAGACTTCAACATTTAGCCTCCATTTATATTGTTTCGTTTTTTTATCTTTTATAACATTTTTAAGTAAAAATTGCCTGATTCGTTTATCATCAATTCGTTCACCCAGTAAGTCATCTACATCGTTTCGTTTTTTTACCCTGTTAAAATCCAACTCCTGCATGGCAAGCAAAATGTTCCGGTGCAAATGGTACTGGCTACTTTCTTTAAGTTGCAGGTAATCTTTTGGTGCGATGTCGGCAATTACCAGTTTTTCCACTTTTTCGGGGTAGTCAGCCGCAAACCACATGGCTGTTTTACCGCCCATACTGTGTCCCAGAAGTGTTGCCTTTTCAATGTGATTTTTATCGTAAAATTCAGCCAAATCGGTTTTCATGGCATCAAAAGTATGCTCATCGGCAAATGCAGATCGCCCGTGGTTTCGCTGGTCAATGATATAAACGGTAAGGTTTTCGGCCAGCTTTTTGCCCATGTTCAACCAATTGTCTGATGAACCATACAATCCGTGAATGATAATTACAACCGGGCCTTCTCCTTCTTTTCGGTAAAAAAGTTCCATGTTATTTAAGGCAATTAAGGTATTTCTGAATGGTTGTTTCAATTCCGAAATAAAGCGCATCGGCAATAAGTGCGTGCCCGATGGATACCTCCTCCAGGTTGGGAAGATTTTTGTACATATAATTCAGGTTTTCGAGATTCAAATCATGACCTGCATTGACATCCAGACCGATGTTGCCCGCAAATTTTGAAGCTTCAATGAACGGTTCTATGGCTTTGTCGCGACCCAGCGGGTAAAGCCTGGCATAAGGTTCGGTGTAAAGTTCAATACGATTTGTGCCGGTTTCAGCGGCGCCTTCGATAGCTTCCGGGTCGGGATCAACAAAAATAGAGGTGCGGATTCCATTTTCCTGAAGTCTTGCTATCACTTCTTTTAAAAATGTCAGGTGTTTCCATGTATCCCAACCGTGGTCGCTGGTGAGTTGGTTGTGCGTATCAGGAACCAGTGTAACCTGATTGGCCTGCACTTCAATCACCATTTTCAGAAATGCTTCACTTGGATATCCTTCAATATTGTATTCTGTGGTAATTAATGGTTTTATTTCATAAACGTCTTTGCGGGTAATATGCCGTTCATCGGGTCTGGGATGAACCGTAATGCCATGTGCTCCAAATTTCTGGCAGTTTACTGCGGCATCTTTAACACTTGGGATATTTCCTCCGCGCGAGTTTCGCAATGTTGCTATTTTGTTTATATTTACACTAAGTCTTGTCATTGTAGTATTTTTAATGCGAAATTACAATTTAAAGCTTGAAACTATAAAAAAAATTTAAACAATTGCTGGCAAACAATTTAATATCAGATTCAGTTCCGGCTATCAGCAGGAACGAAAAAGGGCAAAAGGTGTTGACATCAATGGATGTTCTCAGGGTTTCACATCTTCCGGTTGTTGATAACGGTATATATATTGGTACCGTTTCGGATAAGTTTATATACGATTTGAATTTACTGAACGAACCCATTGGACAAGAAGCTGAAAAATTTGATACAACCCATGTGCACGAAGAGCAACATATTTTTGAGGTGGCTGTGCTAATGTACAAGTTGAAATTGAGTGTTATAGCGGTTTTGAATGCTTCGCATGAATATTTGGGAGCAATTACACTTTATGATCTTGCCAGGCGTTTTGCCCGGTATTTTTCGCTGCAGGAAATGGGTGGAGTTGTTGTTCTTGAAGTCAATGTAAATGATTATTCGCTGACTCAGATTAGCCAGATTGTTGAAAGCAACGATGCCAGGATTCTTAGTTTTTTTATGAACCCACTTCCCGGCACAAAAACACTGGAATTGGTATTAAAACTAAACAAGGAAGAGCTTTCTCCTGTTATTCAGGCATTTATGAGGTATGACTACCATGTAAAAGGCGTTTTTCTCGACCATTCCATGCTGAACGATTTGTACCAGGACAGGTACGATCAATTCATGAAATTTATGAACATTTAAAATAATTACAAGTGAAAGTGGCTGTTTTCGGAACTTCTGTTTCTGAGGGTTTTTATCCTGTATTAGAAGAATTTTTCAGTTTTTTAAAATCGAATAAAATCGGCGTCCAGCTTTTCAAACCTTTTCATGATTTTTTATATGAAAATTTGAGTTTTTCTCCCTATTGCACCTCTTTTTTTAGTTCACCTGCTGATTTCGACAAAACAAACAGTTTTATTTTTAGTGTTGGCGGCGACGGTACCTTTTTGCACTCAGTAGTTAACATTCAAAATTTCAACATACCGGTAGTTGGCGTAAACAGCGGCAGGCTTGGTTTTCTGGCCGACATTTCGCATGAACAGGTCAACGATGCCTTAACAGGTATTTTCAATAACCAATACTCGATTATTGAAAGATCGTTGCTCGAAGTGGAATTTTGCGGGAAAGAAAACATCGGTTTTAATTTTGCATTAAACGAACTGGCTGTGCTAAAAACTGACTCTTCTTCCATGATCAATATTTCGGCGTGGTGTAACACACAACTGCTTAATAACTATTGGGCTGATGGGTTGATTGTTGCCACGCCTACCGGTTCAACTGCCTATTCGTTAAGTGTGGGTGGGCCCATTCTTACTCCTGATTCCGAAAACTTTGTGATTACACCGCTGGCACCCCATAACTTAACAATCAGGCCGGTTGTTGTTCCCGATAAATATGAAATCGAACTTAAAGTCGAAGGAAGAGGAACTCATTATTTGACTTCAATCGACTACCGGTCAGTGGCTGTTGAGTTTTCAACCAGGCTGAAAATCAGAAAAGCCGAGGTTACTTTAAAAACATTGCAACTTCCCGAACTTCCTTTTTTTAATACGCTGAGAAACAAGTTGATGTGGGGGATTGATAAACGCAATTAAATAATCCTTAAGGCTTAACAATTTTTAATCTTTCTTTGGGTTTTATAATAGCATTCAGGTATGTTATATTTAGAATTATATTACTTTTGTACCTCTTGAAAGCTGAATATTAATGGGGCAAACAAGCAAAGTTCGTTGAAAACCAGTTAATTAAGGAGATATTTTATGATGTTTAATACCAAAAATTGCCGGGAAACTTGGCTTTTTGGTAAAGTTGTTAAAAAGCTGAATATCAGTAATATTCATTTAAAACGGACCAGTAATATGCCTGAAGCTATTTTAAAATAAACGATTTGGAATACCAAATGAAAAAAATTGGATTGGTGTTTATAGCAGTTGTTTTAACTGTTTCAGGCTTTGCCCAAAAAACAGCAGATATAGGCATTTGGGGTGGTTCCTCAACTTATTGGGGCGACATTAAGGAAGCACCGCCTGTGCAATCGTTCAATTTAAATGTTGGTGCTTTTTTCAGGTATAATTTTAATGCACGGGTTGCAATGAGGGCTCAGTTTTTAACCGGAAGTTTTTCGTCGGATGGTTTTGTTGAACAAGTGCCTTTCAACTTTAAAAAAAATGTGCAGGATATATCGCTAATGATGGAGATAAACTACCTGAAATATATTCTGGGAGAAAAAAAGACTCCTTTTACACCTTATATAATGGGGGGGGTGGGAGTTATGTATTTTCCATACATATTTGACCCGGCTATTATGGTGCAAATAAATCCTAATTACCCGGTATTGAATGTGATAGAAGAGTCTGTAATTTCACCCACAATTCCTTTTGGATTTGGGTTTAAGTTTTCAGCAGGACCGAGGATTGGAATTGGATTGGAGTACCAGTTAAGAAAATTATTCAGCGACAAATTGGACAATCTGGATGATCCGCTATCATTCGAAACTGTTAATAATGAAGGAGTTACTGAAACAATTAAATATTCAACATTTTGGCATAATAATGACTGGCCAGGCTTTTTGGGTATAAATATAACATACAATATAAACTTGAACCCAAAGGCCTGTCCTGCTTACGACAGGAAATACTGGTAATGGAATCGATTAAAGAAAAATTGAATAATAAAAAAATTCCCCGGCACGTAGCCATTATTATGGATGGTAATGGCCGGTGGGCAGCCAAACATGGTGGCGAACGCATTTTGGGGCACGAACATGGTGTGGATGCCGTTCGGTCAACCGTGGAAGGTGCTGGTGAAATAGGAATAGAATTCCTTACCTTGTATGCCTTTTCAACTGAAAACTGGGACAGGCCAAAAAACGAAGTTGATGCCTTAATGGGATTGCTTGTTCAGGCCATTGAAAACGAAACCGGCGAATTAATGAAGAACAAGGTTAAACTTGGCGCAATCGGGGATCTTGATAAATTGCCGGATGATGTAAGAAAAAAATTGAATGAGTGTATTAGTTTACTCGAGTCTAATACCGGACTTAACCTGATTCTGGCCCTCAGTTACAGTTCGAAATGGGAAATAACCGAGGCCGTAAAAAAAATTGCAAATGAAATTATAAATCAGAAAATTTCACCCGACGATATTGATGATAAACTGTTCAGGAATTACCTGTCAACAGCTCACCTGCCAGATCCGGAGCTTTTAATCAGGACAAGCGGGGAGTTCAGGATCAGTAATTTTCTGCTTTGGCAGATAGCTTATTCAGAATTGTATTTCACCGATATACTTTGGCCCGATTTTAGAAAAGAGAATTTGTTTGAAGCAGTTTATGATTTTCAAAACAGAGAAAGAAGATTTGGTAAAATCAGTGAACAGTTATTTAGTTAATTTATTATGGTCAGAATGCGAAAGCTATTAATATTCCTCCTGTTTTTTATAGTTGTGTTTGCCCCTTCGGCTGTTGGTCAGATTACCGACGACACAAACTTCTCGATTTATTATTCCAGTCCGAGCAAATATACTATTGCTGATATTCAGGTTTCAGGAATTAGGTATCTCGATCAAACAGTACTTATTCAACTCACAGGTTTGAGTGTTGGTCAGATTATTGAAGTTCCTGGCGAGGCAATTACCAATGCAATTAAAAGATTGTGGCAGCAGGGGCTTTTTTCCGATGTGAAAATTACGGCCGACAAAATTGATGGTGACGATATTTGGCTGGATATTTATCTTCAGGAACGTCCCCGCTTGTCTGATGTCAATTTTTATGGGGTGAGCAAGTCGGAACAGGACGACATAACAGAAAAAGTACTTCTTTTAAAGGGAAGCCAGGTTACAGACAATCAGGTAAATAATGCTACCCGTACCATTAAAAATATTTTTCTGGCCAAAGGTTTTCTCAATACCGATGTGAACATAGTTCAACGCGACGACACAATTCAAGCCAACAGCATCATTCTCGACATTTACGTCGATAAAAAAGAAAAAGTAAAAGTGAACGATGTTATCATCCATGGAAATGAAGCGATTGCTGACAGGGTGCTGGAAAGAGCCATGAAAAAAACCAACGCCAAAAAGTTGAGAAACTTTTTCAGAACCAAAAAGTTTTTGGAAGAAGAATTTGATAACGACAAGGTAAACCTGGTTGATAAATACAACGAAAAAGGATATCGCGATGCAATTATTGTTGACGATACCCTTTACCAGGTTGAAGTGGGGAGAAAAAACAAACCACGGGTAAATATTGAATTATGGGTTGATGAGGGAGAAAAATATTATTTTGGTGACATCAGGTGGGTAGGAAATACCGTTTACCCTGCCGATTATCTTAACAACTACCTTGGTATTGAAAAGGGCGACGTTTTTAACCAGAAAGTTTTGGAAAAGAGGTTGTTTGATAACGATGAGGGATTAAACAATCTGTACCTTGATCAGGGATACCTGTTTTTTGATTTGCAGCCCATTGAAGTAAATATTGATAATGATACCATCAATTATGAAATGCGGATTCGTGAAGGGAAACAGGCAACTATTGATAAAGTATTGATTACAGGCAATACAAAAACTCACGAGCATGTAGCCCGCCGGGAGGTACGTACCTATCCCGGTGATTTATTCAGTAAAACACAGATTATAAGGTCTGTGAGGGAACTCGCACAACTTGGTCACTTCGACCCTGAAGCTATTAATCCCGACGTAAGACCCAAGCCCGAAGATGGCACAGTTGATATAGAATATCAGTTGCAGGAAAAAGCCAACGACCAAATTGAACTTTCGGGCGGCTGGGGTGCCGGAATGTTCGTAGGTTCAGTTGGGTTAAAGTTTGCCAATTTTTCTGTTCGCAATATTTTAAACAGAGAAGCATGGAGGCCGTTACCCACAGGCGACGGTCAAACACTTAGCCTGAGATACCAAACCAGTGGCAGATATTATCGCACGGTAAGCCTTTCGTTTATTGAACCCTGGCTTGGCGGTAAAAAACCGAATTCATTTTCAATGAGTTTATCTCATTCCAGAATTAATTACAGCGCCAATAAATACTACCAAAGCTACAATCCTTATTATGGCGGCGGTTACGGCGGATATCCTTACGGTGGCTATGGTGGGTATGGTTATGGCGGTTATGGAGGCTATGGCGGTTATGGTTATGATCCGTATGGCTATGGCGGTTATTATGGTGGTTACCCGCAATACCAGTATAATTATGGTTCGGAAGATTCAGACCGCGCAAATGACCAGATTTGGGAAACTACTGCTTTAGCCATGGGTTATGGTTATCGTCTTTCATTCCCCGACGACTATTTCACTGTTTATCATGAAATGTCGTTCGAGCATTATCTGTTGCAGAATATGGGAAGCTATTTCTACTTTCTTGCAGATGAAAACGGACAGGTAAACGGAACTTTCAACAATTTCAGTTTAAAAACAGTGTTTGGAAGAAACTCGGTGGATAACCCGCTATATTCACGTCGCGGTTCGCAATTTAGTCTTGCACTGAAAGCGACACCCCCGTATTCTCTGTTTTCAGGAAAAGATTACAGTTCACCCGATATTTCAAACGAAGAAAAATACAAGTTTATAGAGTATCACAAATGGTTGTTTAAGGGACAGGTTTTTAATCCGATATCCAGAAATACAAATTTGGTTTTGCGCACAGCAGTTGAGCTTGGATTTTTAGGTTATTATGACCCTTACCGCCCATCACCTTTCGAGGGTTTCATTGTTGGGGGATCCGGAATGTCGGGATATAACATTTACGGTACCGATTACGTGTCGCTGAGAGGTTACAAAGACTTTAGCCTTAGCCCTCAAAGCGGTTCAAAAATGTATTCCAAATTCACAATGGAAATGCGGTATCCGGTTACATTAAAACCCAGTGCCACCATTTACGCTTTAACCTTTTTGGAGGCGGGAAATGCCAATATGAGTTTTCAGAATTATAACCCATATAAACTCTATCGCTCTGCAGGTATAGGCGTTCGGATTTTCCTTCCAATGTTTGGGTTAATGGGTATTGATTGGGGGTATGGATTTGACCAGATACCCGGTGCACCCGATGCAAGCGGAAGTCAGTTCCACTTTGTTATTGGTCAGCAATTCTGATAGTTACATATTTGGCATAAAATATGATAATACGCTTATTAGTTTTAACGAAAATAATTTAGCCATGAAAAAAATAATATTAACACTAACCACCCTGATGCTTTTCAGTGGAATTACTTTCGCCCAGAAATTTGGTTTTATTGATTCAGGTTATATCCTTGAAAATATCCCGGCTTTCAGGGCGGCTCAGGAACAATTAAATCAGCTTTCAGGGCAATACCAAAAAGAGCTTGAGTCGATGCATGCCGAAATTGAGCAAATGTATCAGGATTATCAGGCTGAAAGTGTTTTGCTGTCGGAAGACATGAAACGCAAACGTGAGGATGTAATTATTACAAAAGAAAAAGATTACAAACAATTGCAACGGAAATATTTCGGACCGGAAGGAGATTTATTTCAGAAACGGCAAAGCCTTGTAAAACCAATTCAGGATGACATTTTCAGCGCCGTACAGGAAATTGCCAATGAGGGAAGTTATGCAGTAATTTTTGACAAAGCTGACGGTACAACACTGTTTTTTACCAACCCAAGGTATGATTTAAGTGATCAGATTCTTCAAAAACTCGGATATAAATAATTTATAATTATATTTGTGACCAAAAATTTAATACTACGTTGATTATGAGAAATTTAAAGAAAATTTTTATTTTGTTTTTGTTCGCGGTCGTAACCATTTCGGCCGGTGCACAAAACCTGAAATTCGGACATATAGATTTACAGGCTTTGGTTCAGGTTATGCCTGAAAGGACTGCCGCTGAAACCGAATTTAATAAATTTCAGACTGATTTGGAAGAGGTTTTCGGTGAGATGCAACAAAATTACCAGCAGAAACTTACTGAACTTGAACAATTGGGTGCTGAAGCATCGGAAGTAAGAAGAAACGCAAAAATATCTGAACTTCAGGAGTTGCAGCAACGCATTCAAAATTATCAAATGACAGCGCAGCAGCAATTGCAGCAAAAACAGGCTGAACTGCTTTCTCCTGTTTTTGATAAAGCAGAAACTGTTATTGAGGAAGTTGCAAAAGAACAGGGTTTAATGTATGTTTTTGATATTGGTTCTCAGGTAGTTCTTTACAAATCGAACCAAAGCATCGATATTCTTCCCATGGTAAAACAGAAAATGGGAATCCAATAAAATTTTTGTTTTTAAAACGAATAGCCATCTTTCAACTGACAGATGGCTTTTTTTATGCTTTTAAGCTTCTTTTGTTGGATTAAACTGGAATTCAACTTATATTTATTGGGATCAATTCAAACTCAAAATTAAAAATATGAATGCGATATTACCAGAACAAGTTCCGGAAAACATTAAGGTTCCTAAGAATTCCATGTTGTTTGAAATTGCGTGGGAAGTTTGCAACCAGGTTGGTGGAATATATACGGTAATCCGGTCAAAAGTGCCGTCAGTAATTGAAAAATGGGGGAAGGAGAATTATTTTCTCATTGGTCCTTATTTTCCTGATCAGGCTGCAGCCCATTTCGATCGTGCTACTGATTTCTCCACGCCTGTGGGAAAAGCTGTTTTAAAAATGCAGGAACGTGGTTTTGAAGTTTATTATGGACAATGGATTGTTTCGGGAAGACCGCATGTTGTGCTTTTTGATCCCTACTCGGTTTTCGACAAACTGGGTGAAATCAAACATTTCGTTTGGCAGGATTACCATATTTCTTTACCAGGCCAGGATGAATTACTCGATAAAGTAGCAGCTTTCGGTTTTCAGGTAAAAGAATTTTTTCGGTATTTGTGTTCTTCCGGATTTTGCGACAGCAGGGTTATAGCCCATTTTCATGAATGGATGGCCGGATTGCCAATTCCGGGTTTGCGAAAGGAAAATCTTGATATAAAAATTGTTTTTACCACTCACGCTACACTTTTAGGCCGCTACCTGGCCATGAACGATAATAAATTTTACGACCATTTGGCTTTTTACAATTGGGAAAAGGAAGCTGATAATTTTAACGTCAGGGCAATAGCTGAAATTGAACGTGCTTCAGCACACGGCGCTCATGTTTTTACAACAGTCAGCGAACTTACTGCAAGAGAATGTACCCATCTTCTTGGCAGAACTCCCGATTTGATTCTTCCAAACGGATTGAATATACAACGGTTCGAGGCGCTTCACCATGTTCAAAACCAGCACCTCGAATACAAGGAGAAAATTCATGATTTTGTTATGGGGCATTTTTTCCAGAGTTATTCATTCGACCTCGACAATACGGTATATTTTTTTACATCGGGAAGGTATGAATACCACAACAAAGGTTTTGATGTAACTCTTGAGGCACTGGCCCGGCTCAACTGGAGAATGCAGCAGTCAAATTCAGACATGACAGTGGTCGCTTTTTTTATTACCAAAAGGCCGTTTTATACTTTTAATCCTAACGTTTTACATTCCAAAGCTTTGATTGAGGATATTCACCGCGTTAGCGAAGAAATTAAAGAACAGGTTGGAAGAAGGTTATACACAAAAATTACATCGGACAACGGGCAGTACGAGTTTCCCGATTTGAGAGAAATGGTGGACGATTACCTGAAACTTAAACTGCGCCGCAATGTGCAATCATGGAAAAGTAATACCCTTCCCAAGATAGTAACCCACACACTTATTGATGATGCCAAGGATGAAATTCTGAACTTTTTACGAATGGCAGATATGGTGAATAACAGACATGATAAGGTAAAGATTGTTTATCATCCTGACTTTATTTCTACCTCAAATCCATTGTTTAAAATGGATTACAATCAGTTTGTTAGAGGTTGCCACCTTGGTATTTTTCCTAGTATGTATGAACCCTGGGGATACACTCCTCTGGAATGTCTTGCAAGTGGATTGCCTTCTATTACCAGTAACCTGGCAGGTTTTGGTGATTATGTAACACGAAACATTTTGGATCATGAAAAACAGGGAATGTATATTGTGGATAGAAAAGGTAAAGATTTTAATCAAACTGCCAATGATCTGGCCGACATTATGTTACGGTTCGTGCAGATGACACGTAGGGAAAGGATTTCACTCAGGTATCGCAGCGAAGAGGCATCGTTACATTTCGACTGGTCGAACCTTGGACGGTTTTATGATGTAGCCTACAACCTGGCTGTTAAACGTTAATATTGAAATTTGATAGTTTTATGCACCATTCTCCAATTGGCGTTTTCGACTCAGGATACGGTGGTTTAACAGTTTTAAAACAACTTGTACAAAAACTTCCTCAATACGATTTTCTGTATTTTGGCGATAATGCCCGGACTCCTTATGGTACAAGGTCGTTTAGGGTAGTTTATGAATATACGTTGCAAGCCGTTAGATATCTTTTTAGCCAAAATTGCCCGCTTGTTATTATAGCCTGCAATACGGCATCGGCAAAAGCACTGCGAAATATTCAACAACTGGACCTGCCGCACATTGCACCCGGGAACAGGGTTTTGGGTGTAATTAGACCCAGTGTTGAAAAAGTTGCTGAAATTACCCGGAACGGACATGTGGGTGTACTGGGAACTCCGGGGACTGTAATTTCTGAATCCTATCCGATTGAATTGGAAAAATGGTCGGGTGGAAAGGTAAAATCCACAGTGCAGGAAGCATGCCCGTTGTGGGTACCGCTGGTGGAAAATAATGAAATTGAATCGGAAGGAGCTGAATACTTTGTCAGAAAAAATATCCGAAACCTTCTTCAAAAAGATGAAAATCTGGATACGCTGATTTTGGGTTGTACGCATTATCCGCTTTTAATTCAGCAAATCAGAAAATATGTTCCTGCCCATATTCATATTTTGGAACAGGGTCAGGTTGTTGCAGAAAAACTTTTGGATTACTTAAAACGCCATCCTGAAATGGAACTGAAATTATCAAAAGGAGGGAAAGTTGAATTTCAAACAACCGAATCGGCTGATAATTTTAACGAAAAAGCAGCTTTGTTTTTAGGGCAAAAGGTGAACGCTGAAACCATTCACCTTTAACCCCGTCAGTTTTTTCAGGCAACCAAATCTTTTACCACATTTTTCATTTCACCGAATTGCTCTTCAATGCTGGTTAAAAGTTTGTATTGGGCCCTTGTACGAATCAGGTTATGATCTTCTGATTTTATTTTATAATAATTATCGCCATCTATATAATCCATCAGAAAACGCAGAACCTGCTCATACGTAATGTATTTTGCAGAAAAAGGCAGGTATTCAATTTCCTTTTCAGTTAGAAATGAGCCTGCTTCTTCGAGGTATCCTTTGGCAAAGGCAGTAAAAATCTCCATATTCATCGATACGTTTTCCAGGTTGGTGTCGTCCTCCTTGCCGGTATTGGTGTAATAACGGATGGCATCACCAAAATCATTCAAAACCGTACTGTTTAAAACCGTATCCAAATCAATCACACAAAGCACATCGCCTTTTTTATCGAAAAGAATGTTATTAATTTTGGTATCGTTATGGCTTACCCGGGTTGGAATGGTTCCGTTTTCCACCAGTTGCCAGAACTCCATCATTTCCTGGCGGCGGTTTTCAATCCAACTGATTTCTTCGGCAACTTTTGCTTTTCTTCCCACAGGATCCTTTTTCAGCACCGCATCCCACTGTTCGTAACGAATTCGTATGTTATGGAATCCGGGCAGGATATCAGTCAGTGGTTCTTTAAGGTCAGACACTAGCGACTGAAATTTTCCAATTCCTTTACCGCCGGCATAAGCCAGATCAGGGGTTTCGGCTGCTTCGTAAGCAATAGTGTCTTCAATAAAAAGACAAACTGCCCAGTACTCTTCTTTCTCGTCAGTAAAATATAGTTTTCCGTCGTTTGCCGGAATAACAGTCATTGCTTCACGCATGGGGTCGCCCCCTGCTTTTATAACTTTCTCCTTAATATGGTCGCAAACCTTTTGGATATTTTCCATCATAGAGGGGATGGGAGAAAACACTTTTTTGTTTTTCCGCTGAAGAATGTATTTGGGCGAGTTTCCTTCCGTTTTTATGATGTAAGTGTCGTTTATAAAACCTTCACCAAGAGGAACGACCTCTTTTATTTTTCCTTCAATCCGGAACTGGCTCGCAATTTTCATCAAATCAATGCTCATAGAAATAATTTTAATAGAGTTTTACGGGATATTCTCCTTGTTCAATCAGTTTGTTAATTTTGGCAACAACACGAGGTTTGTCTTCTTTGTAAGTTACTCCAAACCAGGGTGAGTCGGCTTTTAAAACTTTTACTGTGGCTTTTTTCTCCTGAATCATATCGAAAACCACCGAAGGGATGTAAATTTCCGATTTGGGTTCTTTGATATGGTCTTTCAGAAAATCGGTGAATTTTTTTTTAAGTATTGGGAAAACAGTGGGCTTAAAACCCCAAATGTTCATCGATGCACTTTCATTTCCTGTTAATTCTTTTTCACTCCCGCTTGGTTCAATGGAAATAATTTTTCCTTCTTTTTTCAAAATTTTTGTGGTTTCCACAATTTTCCGGAGCAAGTCTTTCTCGTCCACATCACAAATTCCACGCGAAACTGAACCGTAATCGGAAAGTGTATTGGAAAGTTTATAGCCAACCATGGAGTATTCCGTTGAATTTCCTGATCGGGTTAAAAATTCAGCCATAACTTTATAGGCGTTGTTTCCATAAAAATCATCGGCATTTAATGCACAAAAAGGTTCCTTTATCACGTCTTTTGCAACCAGAATGGCGTGTGCCGTACCCCAGGGTTTTTCCCGACCCTCTGGTAAAAAGAATCCTTCGGGAAGATTGTCCAGTTCCTGAAAAACATATACTGTTTCAATTTTGCCTTTTAATATGGGATCGAATTTTTCTTTGAATGCATCGGCAAAACTTTCGCGGATTACGAAAACTACTTTGCCAAAACCAGCCCTTATGGCATCATAAATGGAATAATCAATAATTGCTTCACCGTTGGGACCAACCGGTTCAACCTGTTTAAGTCCGCCAAAACGGCTGCCCATACCGGCTGCAAGAATCAGAAGTGTTGGTTTCATTAATGTGTGATTTTTATTTGAAATAAATATTCGGCTACGAAAGAAATAAATCTTTTTGATAATGAAAAATCCTGTCCTGAAAAGTTCTTAAAATAATTAAAAAGAGAGTGGATGAACAGGCGGTTTTTGGAGAGCATTATTTGTACCAACTGGCATAAGTACCGTATGAATCGGCAATCCGGTTGATTTCGTTTTCCAAAAGTTCCTTACTTATTTTTTTTATTTTTTTTGCCGGGATTCCTGCATAAACACTTTCGCTTTCCACAATAGTGCCTTTGGTTACAACTGAACCAGCCGCAATAATGGAATTGCTTTCAACCACAGCATTGTCGAGCACAACGGCATTCATTCCAACCATTACATTGTCGTGAAGCGTGCAGCCATGTATTATGGCCCCATGTGCAATGGTTACGTTGTTCCCAATATTGGTTGGCGATTTTTGATAGGTGGCATGGATGACTGCGTTATCCTGAATATTTGTATTGTTGCCTACTTTAATGTAATGAACATCGCCACGTAAAACCGCATTATACCAAACACTACAATTATCGCCAAGTTCAACATCACCAATGAGGATAGCTGTTTCTGCTAAAAAACAGTTTTTTCCGGTTTTGGGTGTTTTGTTGTTGAGTGTTTTTATCAGTGCCACTTTTGCCCATATTTAAATTGATTCCAAATATATCAAAACCTTTAAATATTTGGATATGTCATTAGCAACTTGTTAAATAATGGTTATTTTTGTTTTTTGAATATTTCAGGAAAAAAGATAAGCCGATTCTAAAATTACAGTTTATTAGTTTTAGGGTCGTTTTTCTTTTGAATTTGTAACAGTGAAACAAAAAACCATATATAATGAAGGATGCAAAAGTAATTGAGTTGGAGGAAGTGGCCATTCGGTTTTCCGGGGATTCAGGTGACGGTATGCAATTAACCGGAACATTGTTTTCGGATGCCACTGCACTTATTGGTAACGATATTTCAACTTTCCCTGATTATCCTTCCGAAATCAGAGCACCTCAGGGTACTGTAGGCGGAGTATCGGGGTTTCAGGTGCAGTTTGGAAAAAAAGAAGTAACCACTCCCGGAGATTATGCCCATGTGCTTGTGGCTATGAATCCCGCTGCTGTTAAAGCTAATGCAAGATTTATGGACCCCGGGGGAACAATTATTTATGATTCGGACTTGTTTACAGAAAAAAACCTGCAAAAGGCCGGGTACAAAACAAATGATCCGTTTACAGAAAGCAACCTGCTTGATTTCCGAAAAATAGCAGTGCCCATTACAAGTCTTACCCGGGAAGGACTGAAAGATTTTGGTCTCGACAATAAAAGTATTCTTCGCAGCAAAAACATGTTTGCTTTGGGTTTGGTTTGCTGGATGTTTAACCGTCCGCTTGAGTATATTGAAGAATTTATTCAGGCCAAGTTTGCCAAAAAACCTGTTGTGGTTGATTCCAACATCAAGGTATTGCACGATGGTTATAACTACGGAATGAACCTGCAGCATTTAACTCCAACATATATTGTTCATTCCGCTGAAATTGAAAATGGAACGTACCGCAATATAAACGGGAATCAGGCAACTGCCTGGGGATTTATTGCTGCTGCTGAAAAAGCAGGTATCGAGTTGTTTTTAGGTTCATATCCTATTACTCCGGCAACCGAAATTCTTTCTGCGCTTTCTGAACGGAAAGACCTGGGAGTAAAAACATTCCAGGCAGAAGACGAAATTGCAGGAATTGCCTCGGCTATTGGGGCTGCTTTTGCTGGCGATTTAGCTATTACCACAACCTCCGGTCCTGGTTTGGCACTTAAATCTGAAGCCATTGGCCTTGCCGTTATGGCGGAACTACCTCTTGTAATTGTGAATGTGCAACGCGGAGGACCTTCAACCGGTCTGCCTACCAAAACCGAACAGTCGGATTTGCTTCAGGCACTTTACGGGCGAAACGGCGAAAGTCCTGTAGTTGTTCTGGCAGCCAGCAGTCCTTCCGATTGCTTTTTCTATGCATACAAGGCAGCAAAAATAGCGCTGGAAAGGATGGTTCCTGTAATTTTGCTGACCGACGGTTTTCTCGGAAATGGAAGTGAACCCTGGAAAATTCCTAAAATGTCGGAGTTGCCGCCAATTACACTGCGAATTGCGAAAGATGCAGATTCATTTAAGCCCTACCAGCGCGATGAAACATTTCTGGCACGCGACTGGGCTTTTCCTGGTATGCCCGGTTTTGAGCACAGGATTGGAGGTCTTGAAAAAAATGTTTCCGGAACAGTAAGTCACGATCCTGAAAACCACCAGATAAATACTGAGATAAGAGAAGAAAAGGTTCAAAGAGTTGTAGATTTGGTGCCTGATTTGGAAACTTGCGGAGATGAAGATGGTGAAATCCTTATTGTTGGATGGGGCGGAACTTTTGGTCACCTTATCAGCACAACAAGAGAACTCCGAAAAGAAGGGAAAAACGTTAGCCTGGCACATTTTAATTACATCAAACCACTTCCAAAAAATACTGCGGAAGTATTTAAAAATTTTAAAAAAATAGTGGTTTGCGAGCTTAACCTCGGCCAGTTTGCAAGTTATTTGCGCGACAAAGTTCCAGGGTTTAAATACCACCAGATCAATAAAGTAAAAGGCTTACCTTTTACAATGAATGAACTCAAAGAAGGAATAAATAAATTACTGGAGGACTAAAAATGACAGATCTGAAATATACGATAAAAGACTTTAAAAGTGAAAATGAAGTGCGTTGGTGCCCGGGGTGTGGCGACTATGCAATCATGAATGCCGTTCAGCGTACAATGGCAGGAATGGAAATTCCCAAAGAAAAATTTGCTGTCATTTCCGGAATCGGGTGTTCTTCCAGATTTCCATACTACATGAATACATTCGGATTTCATACCATACATGGTAGGGCGGCAGCAGTTGCATCAGGGGTAAAAATTGCCAATCCGGATTTAAGTGTTTGGGTTATTACCGGCGATGGTGATGCAATGGCAATTGGCGGGAACCATTTTATTCACACCATCCGCAGGAATATTAACCTGAATATTATTCTTTTCAACAACCGGGTATATGGCCTTACAAAAGGGCAATACTCACCTACTTCAGAGCGTGGTTACAGAAGCAAAACATCTCCTTACGGAACCATAGAAGATCCGTTTGTGCCGGGGCAACTTGTAATTGGAGCGGGCGGAACTTTTTTTGCCCGCGGAATAGACAGTAACCTGAAACTTGGCGAAACGATTTTTCAGGCAGCAGCTCAGCATAAAGGCACTTCGGTGGTAGAAGTTTTACAAAATTGTGTCATTTACAACAATGGAGTTCACAATGCCATAACCGACCCAAATTTCCGTGCTGATCGTCAATTGATCCTTGAACATGGAAAGCCCATGTTATTTGGTGCCGAAAACGAAAAAGGTATTATAATGGAAAAAGGAAAATTAAAGGTAGCAAAATTGGGTGAAAACGGAGTGGAAATTGATGACATACTTGTGCACGATGCCTGTGAGGTTGATCCTACCCTGCATATGGCTCTTATTAATATGTCAATTCCTGATTTTCCGGTGGCTTTTGGTGTCATTCGGAGTATTCAGGCCCCTGTATATGATATTGAAATGAAAGAACAAATCAATATAATCAGGGAAAACAGAAAAATCAAATCGGTAGAAGAGCTGCTAAACTCTGGTAATACATGGGAAGTTACCGGCAGTGCCAACGGAAAACCTAAAGATTGTCAGGGGAAAGTTTTTAAGTAAAAAAATCTAATCAGTAAATTGATTTATTTTTTCCGATTTTTCATTATAGTATTCCAGCCGAACGGAATCCATATTTAATATTTAGCAATTCCTGTTTTTACAAGGTATTTTAAGGTATATTTGTCCAAAATTTGGACGAAAAAATAATAGAATGAAAGCATTTAGCATTGGAGATTTACAAATTGAAATTCCTGTAATTCAGGGAGGGATGGGTATTGGAATTTCCTTATCCGGTCTTGCTTCGGCAGTAGCCAATCAGGGAGGGGTAGGAGTAATTGCGGCGGTTGGAATTGGAATGTTTGAAAAGGATTATGCACGCGATTTTATTGATGCAAATATCAGGGCTTTAAAGAGGGAAATTAATGCAGCACGTGAAAAAACCAATGGGGTAATTGGTGTGAATATAATGGTAGCACTTACCAATTTTTCTGATTTGGTAAAAACAGCCATTGCCGAAAAAATCGACATCATATTTTCAGGAGCGGGTCTGCCGTTAAACCTGCCTTCGTACCTTACCAAAGATTCAACAACCAAACTGGTACCTATAGTTTCATCGGGAAGGGCAGCCGGCCTGATTTGCAAAAAGTGGAAGGAGGGTTATGACTATCTTCCCGATGCAATTGTGGTGGAAGGCCCAAAAGCCGGCGGACACCTTGGTTTTAAGCGTGAACAACTCGACAATCCTGATTTTGCTCTTGAAAAACTGGTTCCCGAGGTGATTTCGGAGGTAAAACAATTTGAGGAAAAATACCAGACTTCCATTCCGGTAATTGCTGCCGGAGGAATTTATTCCGGTTCTGATATAAAAAAAATAATGGATTTGGGAGCTTCCGGTGTTCAAATGGGAACCCGTTTTGTTACAACTTACGAATGTGACGCATCGGAAGAATTCAAACAAACCTATATTAATTCCTCGGAAAACGATATAGAAATCATACAAAGTCCGGTGGGAATGCCGGGAAGGGCTATTCGAAATGAATTTATTGAAAAAATTAACAGGGGAGAAAAACGGCCGGTAAAATGCCCGTATAAATGCCTGAAAACCTGTAATATTGAAAAAACACCCTACTGTATTTTTGCCGCACTTATGAGTGCAATGAAAGGAAATTTTTATAATGGTTATGCATTTGCCGGTTCAAATGCTTGGAAAACTTCAAAAATAGTATCTGTAAAAGAAACTTTTGAATCGCTGAAACAGGAGTTTCGTGAGGCAGTGGCTGCCAGATTTTGAAAAAAAAGAAGGTTCCATCCTCAGGAGGAAAGAGCCTTCTTCAAGTTTTCAGTATCGGTTGTTATATTTTCAGTGCAATTCCAATGTTCAGATAAGCAATTCCGTAGCCCAATTCAACCATTCCAGCTAAATTGTCGGTGAAATAGTACCGTCCACCCACATAAAAAGCTGTTGCAAGCCCACTGCCTGCTACCGAACCGTAATCAAAACTACCCGAACTTGATTTCCAGCTAACTACTCTGAATCCCAGCATCAAACCTCCGTAGGTATCCAAATTGTCAATAAACTGATAGTGAAGCGAACCTCTGCCACCAATAATAAAATTGGAAAATCCATATTCGCCTCCCCATCCGGTATATTTTGAACTGCTGTATCCAACATATCCGCCAACCCCCAATGAGCTGTTTTCATCAAAAAGTTCATCTTTAATACCAACTTCAAATGAACCGGAAACCGGAGGTACACTTGTTGAATAGAATCTGCCTGTATAAAGCGTGCTTCCAAGGCCGATTCCAAGATTTAAAACTTTGTCACCTTCGTTAAAGGTTGTGTTTTGTGCGCTTAAAGAAGACGCAAAAACGAGAACAAAAACAAAAAGTAAAATACGTTTGCTCATAATTTTTAATTTTTAATTGATAGTGCAATTTAAGGTATTAATAGCTTAAAATCAATATAAGAATTTAAATACCTGAATTTTTTCCCATATTGGGAAAAACAAGTGAGTTGTCGTTTTGAAAAAAAGGAAAATAGAATTTTCAAATTTTACCTTTCGGCAGAATGTTTTATTTTCGGACAGATAAAAAAATATTTCAGATTTATGGAAGTAATTGAAGTTTGTACAAAAAATACAGTTAAAGAGTTTCACAAACTGGCGGAGTATATTTATAAAGATGACCCAAATTATACACCTTTTTTAAATGTAATGATTGAGAAAACGTTTGATCCTCAAAAAAATGTAAAATTTAAAGAAGGAGATGCTAAGAGATGGATAATAAAAGTAAAGGGCAATTGTGTTGGCAGGATTGCTGCTTTTTATGATTTTGCTTACTCGGGCAGCTTTGATCAGCCAACGGGGTGTTTTGGTTTTTTTGAAAGCATTGATAATCAGGAAGTGGCAAATCTGTTGTTTGATACAGCTAAAAACTGGCTACAACAAAAAGGTATGGAAGCTATGGATGGCCCTGTAAATTTTGGCGAGAACTTTTTTTACTGGGGACTTTTAGCCGATGGGTTTCAGCCTCAAACTTTCGGAATGCAGTACAATAAACCTTACTACCGTAAATTATTCGTAAATTATGGTCTGAAAACTTTTTACGAACAGTACAGTTATTCGATGGATATTACCAATCCCGATTTGCCCGAAAGGTTCTGGAAAATTGCTGCATGGGTGGCACAAAAGCCAGGCTACGGCTATGAACATTTTACGTTCAAAAATCAGAATAAATACATCAATGATTTTATAGAAATTTACGATCAGGCATGGGCAAAACACAGCAATTTTAAACCCGCTAATTTTGATGAATTGAAAGAAACGATTAACCAGGCAAAATTTATTTTGGATGAGGAATTCATCTGGTTTGTTTATCACGAAGGGAAACCCATAGCTTTTTATATGATGATTCCTGACCTGAATCAAATTTTGAGAAAAATAAAATCAGGCAGGTTGAGTGCATGGAATATCCTGAAGATGATGTATTTTAAAAAAAGAAAAACCATTTCCAGATGCAGAGTTATTGTTTTGGGCGTAGTGCCTCAGTTTCAGAGATTGGGAATTGAATCGGGAATTTTTTACCAGCTTAAAAAAGTTATGCTTAAAAAACCATGGTACAACGACATGGAAATGAGTTGGGTAGGTGATTTTAATCCGAAAATGAACGCACTTTTTAAATCGTTTGGCGCAAAACAAACACTTACGCATCTTACCATGCGTTACCTTTTTGATACGCAAAAAGAATTCCGGCGGGCAGCAATTATTCATTAACGTTAATGTACCTTTGTGAAAAACAACTAAAATCTGGTTTTAAAAAATAGAAAATGAAACTGATTGAAGTAACCGATAAAAAAACACGAAAACTTTTTCATAAAGTTCCTCACCATGTTTACAAAGGTGATCCAAACTGGGCTTGCCCGCTTGAAGGAATGGTTGAGAATATATTCGACCCACAAAAAAATCCGTCATTTAAAAAAGGAGAAGCCATTCGTTGGGTGTTACTGGATGAAAGTAAAAATCCGGTTGGCCGCATTGGTGCGTTTTACAATCTTGATAAAGCCAATACATTTGAACAACCAACCGGCGGCTGCGGTTTTTTCGAATGTACTGATAACCAGATTGCTGCAAATATATTGTTCGATGCTGCACGCGACTGGCTGAAGGACAAGGGAATGGAAGCAATGGACGGACCGGTTAACTTTGGTGAAAATTACATGAACTGGGGATTGCTTGCCGATGGTTTTATGCCGCAAGGATTCGGAATGCCCTACAATCCGCCATATTACGTCCAGCTTTTCGAAAATTATGGTTTCAAAATTTATTTTATGCAGTTTAGTTATCATCTTGACACAACATTGCCCGAGCTGCCCGACCGGTTTTGGAAAGTGGCTGAATGGGTGGCAAAAAAACCACAATTCAGTTTTAAACATTTTTCATGGAAAGAAAAGGAAAAGTTTATCGACGATTTTGCACAAATATATGATAATGCCTGGCGGTTTCACGAGCATTTCAAACCTATTGACAAAGATGATTTAAAGGATTTTATAAATAATGCAAAATTTTTAATTGAGGAAGATATTATCTGGTTTGCCTATCACGAAGGTGAACCAATTGCACTATTCGTTGCAGTACCCGATTTTAACCAGATTCTTGCCAAATTGAAAGGCCGGATTACAATCTGGAATTTTCCGAAAGTTATGTGGTTAAAGTGGCGAAAAACCATGACCCGAACCCGAAGCCTGATAATAGGAATTGTTCCAAAATATCAGCGATCGGGAATCGATGCAGCCATTTTCTGGCACCTTCGTCCGGTTATGTACAGGAAACCCTGGTTTACTGAAATGGAACTTTCGTGGGCAGGCGATTTTAACCCGAAAATAGTGGCGCTTTACGAATCGGTAGGCGGTAAAAAAATGAAAACGCACTTTACCATGCGCTACCTGTTCGACCGAAACAAGCCGTTCACAAGGGCTCCGATTATTTCTATGGAACCGGATAAAGAAAAATTAAAATCAGCGATTTAATTCAATATCGTTTTTGGTATCTTAAAAACAATATTTATCTTTGCAGGCCTTAAAAAATTAATAATGAATGTGGAATGGATTGCAGTTTCAAAATGCAACCATTCAAAAATTAAAATAAGAAAAAATGAAAAAAGGAATACATCCGGAAGAATACAGAATGGTAGCTTTCAGAGATATGTCGAACGGACATACTTTCCTGACCCGTTCTACTGTTGAAACAAAGGAAACAGTTGAAGTTGACGGTGCGGAATACCCACTGTACAAACTCGAAATCTCAAATACCTCACACCCGTTTTATACAGGTAAAGTGAAACTGGTGGACACCGCAGGCCGCGTGGACAAGTTCATGAGCCGTTACGGAAAACACATGGAAAGCAGGAAAAAGTAAAATATTTGGTGAATAAATGGAAAGCTCCGCTGGTTCGGAGCTTTTTTTGTGTCTGTTAGGTGCTATTTTGTCTGTTTTTGCTTCAAAATTTCATGAACATCCGCCAGATTTAAATCGTTTGGAGTGATGGCACGACTATTGACTATGACAACCCCACAAATACGAAGAATGAATTCCGACAGTTTGTCGCAAAGAAATAACGCATGGGAAAATTAAAAAATTCAGGATTTGAGAATATGTTTTTAAGTAGAATGATGCAAGACGATTCAGATTATATACCAATTATTGCCGATGGCGACGACGCCGATCTTAAAAACGTGGAAATTCCCGATGTTTTGCCCATCCTTCCTCTGCGCAACACCGTCCTTTTTCCCGGTGTAGTTTTGCCCATAAATGTAGGACGTAAAAAATCGCTGCAACTCATAAAAGATGTTTATAGAGGCAGCCGTCTGCTTGGCACAGTTGCACAAAAGGATTATACGATCGACGATCCGGAAACAAAAGATCTGTTTTCGGTTGGAACAATGGCTGAAATCCTTAAAATACTGGAAATGCCTGATGGTTCCACTTCAGTGATTATTCAGGGGAAAAGGCGCTATGCCATTCGTGAATTTGTTACTGAAGAACCATATTACAAAGCAGCGGTTGAATCATTATCGGACATTTCACCCCAAAACGATTCAGAATTTAACGCTATTGTTGGTTCGTTAAAAGATCTTTCCATAAAAATTGCCCAGTTCTCGGCAAACGTACCACCTGAAGCAACTTTTGCCGTAAAAAATATTGAAAATTCCACCTTTCTTATCAATTTCATTTGTTCGAATACAGATATTAATGTTGAAGACAAGCAAAACCTGTTGGAGATAGAAAGTTTAAAGGACCGCGGTGTGCAGGCTATCAGCTACCTTGTTAAGGAGGTGCAGATGCTTGAACTGAAGCAGGACATTCAGAAAAAGGTGAAAACTGATATGGATAAACAGCAGCGCGAATTTATGCTCAATCAGCAGATGAAAACCATTCAGGATGAGTTGGGTGGAAATCCCATTGAGCAGGAAATTAAGGAATTGAAAGGAAAAGCAAAAGATAAAAAATGGAGCAAAGAGGTAGCGAAGTTTTTTGAGAAGGAAGTTGAAAAACTCCATCGCCTCAACCCGGCTGCCGGCGAATATTCGGTACAGTTCACTTTTTGCCAGACACTGGCTGAGTTGCCCTGGAATGAATACAGCAAAGATAATTTCGATCTGAAAAATGCGCGGAAGGTATTGGACGAGGATCACTATGGATTGGAGAAGGTAAAAGAACGAATCCTTGAACACCTGGCAGTATTGAAGTTGAAAAACGATATGAAAGCGCCCATTCTTTGTCTTTACGGTCCTCCGGGAGTAGGTAAAACTTCGCTGGGAAAATCGGTTGCCCGAGCTCTCGATCGCAGGTTTGTACGCATGAGCCTCGGAGGATTGCACGACGAATCGGAAATACGCGGCCACCGGAAAACGTATATTGGGGCAATGCCTGGTCGAATTATTCAGAATATTAAAAAAGCAAAAACATCCAATCCGGTTTTTATTCTGGATGAAATTGACAAGGTTTCCAAACATTTTCATGGCGATCCGGCCTCAGCGTTGCTGGAAGTGCTCGATCCGGAACAAAATTCCGAGTTTCACGACAATTACGTGGAACAGGATTACGACCTTTCCAAAGTGATGTTTATTGCAACTGCAAATACTTTAAGCACTATTGCCCCACCGTTGCGCGATCGCCTCGAACTGATTGAGGTAAGCGGTTACCTGGTTGAAGAAAAAATTGAAATAGCCAAGCGGCACCTGATTCCCAAACAACTGGAGAACCATGGGTTGAAAAAAGGAGAAGTTGTTTTTCCGAAAAAAGTGATTGAAAAAATCATCGACGGTTATACCCGCGAATCGGGTGTTCGGGAACTCGATAAAAAAATTGCAAAGGTCATTCGCCGCATTGCCAAAAAAATTGCGTTTGAAGAACCGTATAATAAAAAATTAATGCCGGAGGATGTTCGTGAATACCTTGGGGTTACTGAATATTCCAAAGAAAGATACCAGGGCAACGAGTTTGCCGGAGTGGTTACCGGCCTTGCATGGACCGCAGTGGGCGGCCAGATATTGTTTGTGGAAACCAGCCTAAGCAAAGGAAAAGGTTCGTTAACACTCACCGGTAATCTGGGCGACGTGATGAAGGAATCGGCCATGCTCGCTCATGAATACCTGAAATCGCATGCGGAACAGCTCGATCTGGATCCAGAGGTTTTCTCCAACTGGAATGTTCATGTGCATGTTCCCGAAGGCGCTATTCCCAAAGACGGACCTTCTGCAGGAATTACAATGGTTACTTCGCTGGCCTCGGCATTTACACAACGTAAAGTAAAGAAGAGCCTGGCTATGACCGGCGAAATTACCCTGCGCGGGAAAGTGCTTCCGGTGGGCGGCATCAAAGAAAAAATTCTGGCAGCCAAACGCGCCGGCATAACCGAAATCATCATCTCAGCCGATAACAAAAAAAACCTGGAAGAAATTAAAGAGGAATATCTGAAAGGGCTTACTTTTCATTTTGTGAATACGATTATGGATGTGCTGAATATTGCCTTGATGAAAACAAAAGTGGAAAATCCGGTGAAACTAAGTTAAAAACATTTGTTTATTTTCATTCGTTGAAGAATTTGTTTTCCATGCAGGTTTTTTTTCAAACATTTTCTTGTCATTCTTGTTTATGCCTGTGAATTTAAAAAGGTATTTCAGATGAAAGGTATAACTACATTTTTAGCAGGATTGATTATCGGAACAGGAGCAACTTTTTTGATAATTGGTTTAATTCTTCCCAACAAAATGTTTGTGGTGGAAGAAAGCAAATTTGATTTTGAAGAGACGGTGGATGCCATTGTAGAATCGGCAGAATCAAAAGATTGGACCATTTCGCATATTTACGACCTTCAGGCATCGCTGAAGAAAAAGGACTTTGATGTAGCCCCGGTTTTTGTTATTTCACTCTGTAACCCGCCTTATGCCAACAAAATTCTTGGAACCGATGAAGACCGGATGGTTTCTGCTATGATGCCCTGCCGGGTGGCTGTGTATGAAAAAGATGGAAAAACATATGTTTCTATGCTGAATGCCGAACTTTTTGCCCGATTCCTCAGTAAAAATGTAAAACAAACCATTGTTGAAACCAGTGAAGAAACAATTGATATTTTAAAACCAATAATTAATTAATAGTATGAGAAACCTTGTTTTCATTTTGGGAATATTTATTCTTGTCTCCTGCGGAGGACAAAAAAAGCAAAATGACGAAAATGATTCATCTGCGCAGGCTGCATTAACCGAGGTAACATTAAATGTTGGAGGCATGCATTGCGACATGTGCGTGGCGTCAATTGAAAAAGGAGTTGGAGCTATAGAAGGCGTTGAATTTGTAAATGCAGAGTTGAGCGACTCAACTGCTGTGGTTCATTTCAACGAAGCAGAAACCAGTCTGGCCGAAATTACACAAGCCATTGAAAAAAGAGGATATACGGTAAAAGAATAAAGAAATATCCTTTTATTCAGGTGGTTTACCTTGTTTTTTCGTCAATTGGCGGATTGTGGCATTTTTTTTGTTTCGCTTTGCCCTAATTTTACAGGAATCAGAAACAATTTGCCATGAATTACAATGAAAACAATAAACAGAAAGTTGCAGTCGGAAAGGTTGCAGTCTGGAACATAAAGGTAGCGGTTTTTGAGCCGGCTATGATTTTGAGCCGGTTGCTGCCAGCCGAAACTAAATACTGGAAGTTAAAGGTAGTGTTGAATTAATAAAAAGCTTCCGCCGCCCGGCGGAAGCTTTTTATTGATTACTGGTATTCGTCCCAGCTTTTAATGCTGATGTCCTTTAAATCATATTTGCAGATTCCGTAAATAAATGCACTGGCCACCCTCGCATTCGTAATTAACGGCACATTAAAATCAATGGCATTTCTCCGGATTTGATATCCGTTTTTCAATTCCCGTTTTGTGTAATTTTTGGGAATATTTATCAGTAGATCAATTTTTTTATCTCTAAGGTATTCAATGGTATTCGGATGTCTGTCTTCTTCGTCGGGCCAGTGTAGCAACGTGGTTTTTACGCCGTTGTCGTGGAAAAATTTGTGAGTGCCCTCGGTTGCAAATAAATTGTAGCCCCTTGCCTCAAGCATTTGCGCACTTTTCAGCAATTCAATTTTCGAACGCGATGGCCCGGAGGAAATCAGAATATTTCTAATTGGAATGCGGTAACCTACCGAAAGCATCGCCTTCAGAATGGCTTCGTAATAATTCTCGCCAATGCAGCCCACTTCGCCGGTTGACGCCATGTCAACGCCAAGCACCGGGTCGGCATTCAGCAAACGGGCGAATGAGAATTGCGGTGCTTTCACACCCACGTAATCCAGTTCAAACAACGATTTGTCGGGTTTTTCAACCGGCACACCCAGCATTACTTTGGTGGCAATTTCAATCAGGTTAAGTTTCATTACCTTCGAAACAAACGGGAAACTCCGTGATGCCCTGAGGTTACATTCAATTACCTTAATGTCGTTGTCTTTGGCCAGAAACTGCATGTTGAACGGCCCGGTAATTTCAAGCCCTTTGGCAATTTGCCGCGCTATCCGCTTAATTCTTCTTATGGTTTCCACATATAATTTTTGAGGTGGAAAAACAATGGTTGCGTCGCCCGAGTGCACACCGGCAAACTCCACATGTTCCGAGATGGCATAGGCAATGATTTCGCCCTCGCGGGCCACGGCATCGATTTCAATCTCCTTGGCTTCTTCAATAAATTCTGAAACCACCACCGGATGCTCTTTTGAAACGTTGGATGCCATTTCAAGGAAATGTTCCAGTTGGTCGGAGTTGGAAACCACATTCATAGCCGCACCCGAAAGTACATACGATGGGCGGATGAGAACCGGATAACCTACCTCATTAATGAATTTGTAAATTTCTTCGAAGGTTGAAAGTTTTGCCCAACGTGGCTGGTCCACCTTTAATTCATCGAGCAGCGACGAAAATTTCTCACGGTCTTCAGCATTATCAATTTTTACCGGCGAAGTGCCCAGCACCGGTACATGCTGGCTGTAAAGTTTCATGGCCAGATTGTTGGGAATCTGACCACCCATGGAAATAATTACCCCGTGCGGGTTTTCCAAATCGACGATATCCAAAACCCGCTCAAAAGTCAATTCATCGAAATAGAGCCGGTCGCAGGTATCATAATCGGTACTTACCGTTTCGGGATTGTAATTTATCATTACCGACCGGTAGTTTTCCTTTTTAATGGCGTCGATGGCGTTCACACTGCACCAGTCGAATTCCACCGAGCTGCCAATCCTGTATGCACCAGAACCTAATACAATCACTGATTTATCGTCGTTCAGGTATTCAATGTCGTGTTCGCTGCCATTGTAGGTCAGGTAAAGGTAATTGGTCATTGCCGGATATTCTCCCGCAAGCGTATCAATTTGTTTTACCACCGGTGTAATTCCATGTTTTTTTCTGAATGCCCGAACTTTCAGCAAATCTTCCTGAATATTTTTATTCTGACTTTCCAATACCAGTCGGGCAATCTGGAAATCAGAAAATCCGGCTTGTTTGGCTAGTTTTAAAAGGTGAACCGGAAGGTTTTCAAGTTCATTTACCTGCTCAAGCTCTGTTTTTATATTGTGAATGTTTTTCAACCGATACAAAAACCAGCGGTCAATTTTTGTTTTTTCATAGATGTCGTCAATCGGGTAATTTTTGTTGAACGCTTCGGCAATGGCAAAAATCCGGCGGTCAGTCGGATGGGTAAGTTCCGATTCAATTTCTTCGATGTTAACTTCTTCCTTGTTGCCCACAAAACCGTGCATGCCAAGGCCAACCATGCGTATTCCCTTTTGAATGGCTTCCTCGAACGTTCGGCCGATGGCCATAATTTCGCCCACACTTTTCATGGAACTGCCAATGTTTTTTGAAACCCCGATAAATTTATTGAGGTCCCAGCGCGGAATTTTTACCACACAGTAGTCCAGCGCCGGTTCAAAGGCGGCAGTGGTCACTTTCGTTACCGAGTTTTTCAACTGGTGCAATCCGTAACCCAATCCCAGTTTGGCAGCCACAAAAGCCAGCGGATAGCCGGTTGCTTTCGATGCCAGTGCCGAGGAACGCGAAAGTCGGGCGTTCACCTCTATTACCCGGTAATCTTCGGAATGTGGGTCGAGGGCAAACTGTACGTTGCATTCCCCAATAACCCCAACACGACGAATGATTTTAATGGAAATTTCGCGTAGTTTATGGTATTCCGCATTGGAAAGCGTTTGCGAAGGCGCCACCACAATACTTTCGCCTGTGTGAATTCCCAGCGGGTCGAAATTTTCCATATTACAAACAGTAATGCAGTTGTCGAAACGGTCGCGCACCACTTCGTACTCCACTTCTTTCCAGCCTTTTATGGATTCTTCGACCAAAATTTGCGGCGAATAGGAGAAGGCCTTGGAGGCCAGTGCTTCCAGCTCAGCATCGATTTCACAAAAACCACTTCCCAGGCCGCCCAGCGTGTAGGCCGCCCGGATGATAATGGGGAAACCGACTTTTTGCGCTGCTGCCCTGGCTTCAGCCATGTTGGAGGCTGCAATACTTAGTGGTGTTTTTACATTAATTTCGCCCAGCATTATGCGGAAAATATCCCGGTCTTCGGTATCGATAATCGACTGAACCGGTGTTCCCACAACTTCAACATTGTATTTTTCCAGCACACCTGACTGGAATAGGGCCACGCCGCAGTTCAGGGCAGTTTGTCCGCCGAATGCCAGCAGAATACCCTGCGGTTTTTCCTTTTTGATTACTTCTTCCACAAAAAAGGGAGTAACCGGCAAAAAGTAAATTTTATCGGCAATTTCTTCCGAAGTTTGAATGGTGGCAATATTCGGATTAATGAGAACCGTTTCCACACCTTCTTCCTTCAGCGCTTTTAAAGCCTGCGAACCGGAATAGTCAAACTCGCCTGCTTCGCCGATTTTTAGTGCTCCCGAACCGAGGACTATCGCTTTTTTAATTTTAGGATTTATCATGATGAAATACGTTACTTGTTAACCGACTGTTTGTAAACTTTAATACTTTGAATAAAATCGTCGAACAGAAATTCCGTATCTGTTGGGCCACTGGAGGCCTCGGGATGGAATTGTGTGGAAAAAAACGGTTTGGTTTTATGCCTGATGCCTTCGTTGGTATTGTCGTTCACATTGGTGAAAAGTGGTTCCCAGTCGGCAGGAAGGGTTTCGGTTGCCACAGCATAACCGTGGTTTTGAGAGGTAATAAAACACCGGTTGGTTCCCTCAAGCAAAACCGGCTGATTATGACTGCGGTGTCCGTATTTCAGTTTATAGGTATCGGCTCCGGAAGCCCGGGCAAGCAATTGGTTACCCAGACAAATTCCCATCACCGGTTTGTCATCAGTTATTATTTTTCGGATATTCTGAACGGTTTCATCGCACATGGCCGGGTCGCCGGGGCCGTTGGAAATGAACACACCATCGTAATCTTCATTGCTGAAGTCGTAATCCCATGGAACGCGAATCACCGTGGCTCCCCGTTTCAGCAAACACCTCATGATATTGTTTTTCACTCCGCAGTCAACCAAAACCACCCTGGGGCCGCCATTTCCGTAAACTTCCCGCTGGATGCAACTTACACGTGCCACCAGGTTTTCCATATTCGGGTCATAAAAATCGATGACCTCGTCTCCGAATTCAATTTTCCCCAGCATTGAACCCTTTTCACGTAAAATTTTTGTTAAAGCGCGGGTATCCACATCAAAAATCCCCGGAACATCATATTCCCGCAACCAGTCAGAAAGGCTTTTCTCAGCATTCCAGTGGCTGAACTCAAACGAGTAATCGGCAATAATCAATCCGCTGATGTGTACTTTGTGCGACTCATAAAATTTGTGAATTCCTTCTTCCGATTCGCCAAACGGAACCCCGTAGTTGCCAATCATCGGATAGGTGGAAACCAGAATCTGCCCGGTGTACGACGGGTCGGTAAGGCTTTCCGGATAACCCGTCATGGCGGTGTAAAAAACCACTTCGCCGGCAACCGGTTTTTCGCTTCCAAACGATTTTCCCACGAAAACTGTCCCGTCTTCGAGGGTGAGTTTTGCTTGTTTTACTTGTAACATGTTCAATTATCTGTTAAAAAAAATGCGCCTGCCCCGCAATTGGTTCAAACGCATTCCTTTGAATTATCCTTTTGTATTGTGCCTGTTTTATTCCCCATGAACTTTCTATTAAGAAGTTTTTGTAAAGACCGGGACAAAAATAGTAATAATTCCATTAAAAAAACTTGCATTGATAAAAAAATGTATAATTTTGCAATCAAAATGTATATTTATTCACAATGAAGAATAGGGTACAACGCCAGCTTGAAATACGACGGATAATTGCAAAGGGAAATGTGCACAGCCAGGAAGAATTACTGGGTGCGCTAAAAATAAAAGGGTTTGATTTAACTCAGGCCACCCTTTCGCGCGATTTGAAGTTTTTGCAGGTGGCCAAAGTACCGCATCCGTTGAACGGATACATTTATATTATTCCGGATGATGGACAGGAAGAGACAAAACCAATGCGGTCAAAAGACAATTTTCTGGCTGAAGGTTTTAAGGGTCTCGATTTTTCTGGAAATCTGGCGGTAATGAAAACACTGCCCGGTTATGCGAGTACAATTGCTGCTGTAATTGACAGCGCACGTCAGTGGGAAATACTGGGAACCATTGCCGGCGACGATACAATTTTAATCATCAGGCGCGAGGGGACAACGAACACCGATTTGATTAACGCCCTGGTTTCAATCATCCCAAAATTGAATAACAAATTTTAGAAATGAAGGAATTAAAAAATATAAAAGTGTTGGTGGCTGGGAAAGAGCACCTGAAATATGTTGACGAAATAAACGATGCCATTGACGTTGCCTCAAAACAGCGTGGTACCGGCATTGCCAGAAGAACTTATGAATATCTTGCTTCCAAAATTGAAGAAGGCAAGGCGATTATTGCACTCGACGGTGAAGCTTTTGCCGGTTTCTGTTACATTGAAACCTGGGGAAACAAAGGTTTTGTGGCCAACTCGGGTTTAATTGTGGTGCCCGAATACCGCGGTTACGGACTTGCCAAAGAAATCAAACGGAAGGCATTTCTGCTTTCCCGACAACAATATCCGGAGGCTAAAATTTTCGGTTTAACTACCGGTTTGGCTGTAATGAAAATTAACCACGAACTGGGTTACAAACCGGTAACTTTTTCGGAACTTACCGAAGACGAGCAATTCTGGAACGGATGTAAAAGCTGTGTCAATTATGATATTCTGGAACGAATGGAGCGCACAAAGTGCCTGTGTACAGGAATGTTGTATGACCCGGCATGGGAAAAAGTACCAAAAAAAGAAAATGGAATCCGTAAAAGAAGTTTGATGGATGTGGTGAAAAAGCTGAAACCCAAAAACAGTTTCGGCAGTCAAAAACTGGAATTCATAAAAAAAAAGAAAAACCTAAAGAGTGACGAGGCGCCGTTGAATTAAGTTAAACAGTAGCAGGGTAATCACCCAAAATGAATAGTTTTTAAATTGGATTTGGGCGCTGCTGTCACTCTTTTTAAATAAATCGCTATGGGAAAAAAATTGGTTTTGGCATTTAGCGGGGGACTCGATACCTCGTTCTGTGTGAAGTATTTAAAAGAAGAAAAAGGTTTTGAGATTTACACCGCCATTGCAAACACAGGTGGTTTTTCTGATGCCGAGTTAAAAACCATTGAAGAAAAAGCATACCGGCTTGGAGCGAAGCAACATGTAACACTTGATGTAACCGAAGATTATTACGATAAATGCATTCGCTACATGGTTTACGGCAATGTTTTGCGGAACAATACCTATCCGATTTCAGTGAGTTCCGAACGGGTATTTCAGGCCATTGCTTCCATTGAATATGCCAAAAAGATAGGTGCAGGTTATATTGCTCACGGAAGCACCGGCGCCGGAAACGACCAGGTGCGGTTCGACCTCACTTTTCAGGTACTGGCTCCAGAAATTGAAATCATTACGCCCATTCGAGACCTCATGCTCAGCCGGCAGGAAGAAATCGATTTCCTGAAAAAACACGGTGTAGAAGAAGATTTCGAAAAAATGCAGTATTCTATCAATCAGGGAATCTGGGGAACCAGCGTGGGTGGAAAGGAAACGCTGACTTCCGATAAAGGATTGCCCAACGAGGCTTATCCAAGTCAACTGGAAGCTAAAGAAGAAAAAACAATTGAACTGGGTTTTGATAAGGGCGAATTAAAAACCATCGACGGAAAGTCGTTTGCCAACGGTCCGAAAACTATTCAGGCGTTGGAAGAAATCGTTTCGAAATACGCCATTGGTCGCGATATTCATGTAGGCGACACCATTATCGGTATTAAAGGCCGTGTGGGATTTGAAGCGGCTGCTCCACTCATCATCATCAAAGCGCACCATTTGCTTGAAAAACATACCCTTACCAAATGGCAGGCTTACTGGAAAGAACAACTGGCCAACTGGTACGGCATGTTCCTGCACGAGGCCATGTACCAGGAACCTGTGATGCGTAACATTGAAACTTTTCTGGAAGCCACTCAGGAAAATGTGAGCGGGAAAGTTTTTGTGAAACTGATGCCTTACCGTTTTGAATTGCAGGGGATTGAATCGAAACACGACCTGATGAAATCCGGTTTTGGCGAATACGGTGAAACGGTAAAAGCATGGACAGCTGACGATGTGAAAGGATTTACAAAAATTCTGGGCAACTCGCTGAAGATTTACCACAAAGTAAACCAGAAAATCTGACGGATGATTAAAGTTGGAATTATAGGAGGGGCAGGTTACACGGCCGGCGAATTGTTGCGGATTTTACTTTATCATCCACAGGTTGAAATTGTTTTTGTGCAAAGTTTCAGCAATGCCGGTAATCTGGTTTCCGATGTGCATGTTGACTTGCTGGGCGATACCGAATTGCAATTTACCGTTGCGCTTCCATTAAATGAAGTGGATGTAATTTTCCTTTGTATGGGGCACGGGAAATCGAAAGAGTTCATGGAAAAGAACGAACTGCCTTCAGATTTGAAAGTGATTGATTTAAGTCACGATTTCAGGTTGAAAAGGGAAGGAAACGATTTTGTTTACGGCCTGCCTGAACTAAACCGCGAGGAGATTAAACAGGCTTCGAAAATTGCCAATCCGGGTTGTTTTGCCACCGGAATTCAACTGGCTTTGCTGCCATTGGCTGCCTCAAATCTGCTGGGTGACGAAGTGCATGTGCAGGCCATTACCGGTTCTACCGGCGCCGGTCAAAAACCTACCGAAACCTCACATTTCAGTTGGCGAAACAACAACCTTTCGGCCTACAAAATTTTCGAACATCAGCACGAAGGTGAGATTTTGCAAAGTCTCGGCCAGTTGCAGCCCGGTTTCTCCGAAGGATTCAATTTTGTACCTATTCGCGGCAACCACACACGTGGCATTTTTGTTTCGGCTTACACCAAATTTGAAGGCTCACTGGAAGAAGCAAATAAATTGTACCGGGAATTTTACAAAGGCCATCCGTTTGTGGTTTTAACCGACAAAAATCCGTCAATAAAACAGGTGGTGAACACAAACAAAGCTGTTCTTTATTTAGAAAAACATAAAGATAAACTGATGATTATCAGCCTGACCGATAACCTCATAAAAGGTGCGTCGGGACAGGCCGTGCAAAATATGAACCTGATGTTTGGTTTGGATGAAACAACCGGTTTGAACTTAAAACCGGTTGCGTTTTGAGAGAAGCGATTGGTGGTGTTTGGTGGAGATTGGTGGAATAAGGAGAAATGACAATAAATTACTATAATTTACTACATAGAACTCTTCCTAACTTTAAACTTTGAACTGAGAACTTTAAACTTCTTTATGTATGAAACTTTTTGACGTATATCCGCTTTTTAATATTACCCCGATAAAAGCTGAAGGCTGCTATGTCTGGGATTCTGAAGGAAACAAGTACCTCGATTTATATGGAGGCCACGCTGTAATTTCCATCGGACACAGCCATCCGTATTACGTTTCGCTCATTTCGGAGCAACTCAAAAAAATCGGATTTTACAGTAATTCCATTCAAAATCCATTACAACAGGAACTGGCAGATAAACTGGGAAATCTTTCCGGTTACGATGATTACCAGCTTTTTTTGTGCAACTCAGGCGCCGAAGCCAACGAAAATGCCATTAAGCTGGCTTCATTTGTTACCAGCCGGAAAAAATTCATCAGTTATAAAAAAGCATTTCACGGGCGTACTTCGGCTGCTGTGGCGTTAACCGACAACCCAAAAATTATTGCGCCGGTGAATGAAACTGAAAATGCGGTTATTTTGCCGTTTAACGATTTGCAAGCTACGGAAGCCGAACTGCAATCAGGGCAGGTTGCCGCAGTAATTATCGAAGGAATTCAGGGCATTGGCGGAATCAATATTCCTGACGCACAGTTTTTTGAAGGGCTGAAAGAACTTACTGAAAAGTATGGCAGTCTGCTTATTTTGGATGAAATCCAATCGGGTTACGGGCGCAGCGGACGGTTTTTTGCGCACCAATATTCTTCTGTAAAACCAGACATAATTACAGTTGCCAAAGGAATGGGAAACGGTTTCCCCATTGGCGGGGCACTCATTCAACCCGGAATAAAACCCTGGCCCGGGATGTTAGGAACCACGTTTGGCGGAAACCATTTGGCCTGTGCCGCCGGCATTGCCGTTTTGGATGTTCTTGAAAAAGAAAATCTGGTTCAAAAAGCGGAAGAAACAGGAAATTACCTTATGGAAAAACTGGCTGAAATCAGCAGCAAAATTCAAATTAGGGGAAAAGGTTTGATGATTGGAATGGAATTTCCGGTTTCGGTTTCCGAACTCAGAAAAAAGCTGTTGTTCGATTACAAAATATTTACCGGAGTTTCGGGTCAGAATATGATTCGCCTGTTACCACCTTTGAGTTTGAGTAAAAAAGAAGCTGACATTTTTTTAGTAGCATTTGGAAATGCCTTTGCAGAAGTTTCTGCATCTTTGATAAAATAAACGGAATTGAGAATGGAAAAGAAAAAAATAGGAATTATTGGAGTTGGAAACATGGGCGGCGCCATTGTGGTGGGGCTGCTGAAATCGGGTTTTGTTGATGCTGCCGATATTTTTGTTTCCGACCGAAAAGAGAGCGTTTTGGAAGAGATGAAAGCAAAAGGCGTTCATGCTACCGAAGACAATCTTGCAACGGCACAACAGGCTGATGTAATCATCACTGCTGTAAAACCTTACCACATTGAACATGTTTTGCAGGAGATTAGGCCGGCACTAAATCCGCAGAAGATTCTGATTTCCATTGTTGCCGGTGTTGGAATTGAAGAACTGGCCCAAATGGCTGGAGACGACATCCCCATTTTCAGGGTAATGCCAAACACTGCGATAGCACTCCAGGAATCACTAACCTGCATTTCGGCCAACGGCAACACCGCTGCCCACCGCGATTATGTGATTGAACTGTTCGACAAACTGGGAAAAACCGTTGAAATTCCGGAGGAATTGATGGCTGCTGCCACAGTATTATCTTCGTGTGGAATTGCTTATGCTTTGCGTTACATCCGGGCAGCCATGCAGGGAGGAATTGAGATTGGGTTTGGGGCTGAAATGGCCCAGTTTATCACAGCTCAAACTGTAAAAGGCGCCACCGAACTGATTTTGCAAACGGGCCATCATCCCGAACGGGAAATCGACAAAGTGACCACTCCACGCGGTGTTACCATTACCGGTTTGAATGAGATGGAACACAAAGGATTCAGCTCGTCGTTGATTCAGGGTGTTTTAGCTTCGTATAAAAAAATTGAAAAAGATCTGAGGAAATAATTGTGCAGTTCAGATACCATAAAATAACGGTAAAAGTGGGCAGTAACGTGCTGGCAAAAGCCGACGGAACTTTGAATGTTTCGCGCATTGCCCACCTGGTTGACCAGATTGCTTTCCTGCGAAAAAAAGGCGTGGAAGTTATTTTGGTATCGTCGGGTGCGGTGGCTGCCGGCCGGGCAGTGCTCGAGCCGTCGCGCAAAACTGATGCGGTTTCCAAACGACAACTTTGGGCAGCACTGGGCCAGGTGAAACTCATCAGCCGTTATTCTGATTTTTTTAACGAACACGGCCTCACTTGTGCACAGGTGTTAACCACCAAAGAAAATTTTTCGAGCCGCGGCCACTACCTGAACATGAAAAACTGCATGAACACTTTGCTCGAAAACAAGGTGATTCCTATTGTAAATGAAAACGATACCATTTCGGTAACGGAGCTGATGTTTACCGATAACGATGAACTCTCGGGGCTGATTGCGTCCATGGTAAATTCAGAAGCACTGATTATCCTGAGCAATGTGGACGGGGTTTACACCGCACATCCCGAAAATGAAAATGCTGAACTGATTCAGAAAGTTGGAATAAATGATAGTGAACCGGAAAATGCCATTTCTGGAAACCATTCGGAGTTTGGGCGCGGCGGAATGCTTACAAAGTTCCGGATTGCCAAAAAACTGGCCGGCGACGGAATTAGTGTGCATCTGGCCAACGGACTCAGAGAAAATATATTGATAGACATTCTTTCCCAAAAGGAAATTACCCACACCTGGTTTGAACCGGTACAAAAACCTGCCAGTGGGGTGAAAAAATGGATTGCTTATTCCGATGGGTTTACCAAAGGCAGCGTTGTGGTGAACAAAGGTGCAGCAACTGCTTTAAAATCTGAAAAAGCCGTGAGCCTTTTGCCGGTTGGAATTGTTAAAATTGAAAATGAGTTTAAAAAAGGCGACCTCATTCGTATTGTGGATGAATCGGGAAATACCATCGGACTGGGAAAAGCGCAGTACGGCTCCGACAAGGTGGAAACCGAAAAAAAGTCGGAAAAACAAAAGGCACTGGTGCACTACGATTATTTGTACATGGAAAAAACAACAAACCATTAGCATGAAAATTGAAAAACAACTGCAACAGGTTTTGGCTGCTTCAAGAAAGCTGAATCTGGTAGAAGAAGAAACTGTAAATAGAGTTTTGCTGGAACTTGCCGATGAGGCAGAAAAAAATACCGAGTTTATTCTGGCTGAAAATCAAAAGGATTTGGAACGGATGGCTCGGGAAGACCCTAAATACGACCGGTTGAAACTCACCAAAGAGCGTATTGAAGGTATTGCTTCCGATATCCGGGATGTGGCTGGTTTGGAAAGTCCGGTGGGAAAAGTGCTGAAGGAAACTGTTCGGCCCAACGGACTAAAAATTAGCAAAGTAACCGTTCCTTTTGGGGTAATCGGTATTATTTACGAAGCCCGGCCCAACGTAACTTTCGATGTTTTTTCACTTTGTTTGAAATCGGGAAATGCGTGTGTACTTAAAGGTGGTAGTGATGCCACTTACTCCAATACAGCCACTGTTTCCATTATTCAAAAAGTATTGAAAAACAATAACCTCGATGAAAATACGGTGGCGTTGTTGCCTGCCGGGCGCGAGGAAACCAATGAAATGTTGCGGGCACGTGGCTACATCGATTTAATAATTCCGCGTGGCAGCCAGGGACTTATAAATTTTGTACGTGAAAATGCCACCATTCCGGTAATTGAAACCGGCGCTGGTATTTGCCACACCTATTTTGATGAGTTTGGCGATGCAGAAAAAGGCCGCGAAATCATCTTCAACGCGAAAACCCGCCGTCCTTCGGTTTGCAATGCACTGGACTGTCTCGTTATTCACCAGAGTCGGCTTGACGAACTTCCGGCATTTGGCCAGCGGTTGGCTGAATCTGATGTGGTCATTTACGCTGACGGAAAAGCCTACGAAAAATTGAAAGGGAATTACCTGGAAAATCTGCTGTTCCCGGCTACCGAAGAGTCGTTTGGCACCGAATTTCTTTCACTGAAAATGGCTGTTAAAACGGTGGAATCGTTTGATGAGGCGCTGGAACAAATCAACAAAAACAGCTCGAAGCACAGCGAAGCCATTATTTCTGAAAACCAGCAGCGCATTGAAACTTTTCGAAAACTGGTTGATGCGTCCTCTGTTTATTCCAATGTGTCCACGGCGTTTACCGACGGGGCACAGTTTGGGCTCGGTGCCGAAATCGGAATCAGCACCCAAAAGCTGCACGCCCGCGGGCCCATGGCATTGGAAGAACTCACCAGCTACAAGTGGATTATTGAAGGCGACGGGCAGGTGAGACCGAAATAGTCAGTCAAAAATTGTATATTTGTTTAAAAAACAACACTATGGAAGCAGAAATTTTAATTAGCAAGTTTCAGAATTTACCTCAGAATGCTAAAAAAGAGTTGTTGGATTTTCTTGATTTTTTGACTTCCAGGTATAAAAAAGCAGAATCACGTGAAAAGAAAGTATTTTCTTTTGATTGGGAGGGCGGATTAAAAGATATAAAAGAAAGTTCGGTAGAGTTGCAACACAAAGCAAATCAATGGAGAAATACCTGATAGATACCAATATTTTTCTTGAAATTTTACTTGAGCAGGAGAAAAAAGAAAAGTGTAAGTCTTTTTTGGTTGAGAATTTTGGTACGATTGTTTTGTCTGATTTCTCACTGCATTCCATTGGTGTAATCTTATTCAGAAATCAAAAATATAGTTTATATAATTCTTTCATAAATGATGTTATTCCGAACATTAAGGTTGCATCTATTGAAAAAAACAGGTATTCCAGATTAGAAGAATTAGCTGTTCGGTTTAATCTCGATTTTGACGATTCATATCAGGTTGTTCTTTCTGAAGACTTTAATCTGACGGTTGTGACAATGGATAAAGACTTTGAGCAGATAAAAAAACACATAAAGATTAAATTTTTATAAAAGAAACAAAATAGTTCCATGAAACACTTCACTTCAGTAAAAGATATTCCCAATTTAAAAAAGGCGGTAGAAATTGCCTTTGATGTAAAGAAAAACAAATTCGCATACCAGCATCTGGGGAAGAACAAAACCATGGTGCTGATATTTTTTAATTCCAGTTTACGCACACGCCTAAGTACCCAAAAAGCAGCCATGAATCTGGGAATGAATACCATGGTAATGAATGTAAGCGAGGACGGCTGGCAGCTTGAATCGGAACTGGGTGTTGTAATGGACGGCGACAAGCCGGAACACCTGAAAGAAGCCATTCCTGTAATCGGAAAATATTGCGAAGTGATTGGTGTGCGTGCTTTTGCCAAATTTCAGAATAAAGAGGATGATTACGCCGAAAAAATTCTGAACCAGTTTATCGCCTATGCAGGTGTGCCTGTTGTAAGCATGGAAGGCGCCACCCGGCATCCGTTGCAAAGTTATGCCGATTTGGTAACCATCGAAGAGTTCAAAACAAAAGAACGGCCCAAAGTGGTTCTTACCTGGGCGCCGCACCCGAAGGCATTGCCGCAGGCTGTAGCCAATTCCTTCGTTGAATGGATGCGCGAAACCGATTACGAACTGGTGGTAACCCATCCCGAAGGTTATGAACTGGCGCCGGAATTTATGAGCAATGTAAAAGTGGAATACGACCAGAAAAAAGCTTTTGAAGGTGCAGATTTCATTTATGCCAAAAACTGGGCATCTTATACCAGCTACGGGCAAATTCTTTCCAAAGATTTTGGCTGGACAGTGAACGAAGAAAAAATGGCTTTAACCAACAACGGTAAATTTATGCACTGCCTGCCGGTTCGACGAAATGTGGTGGTAACCGACGGCGTTCTCGATGGTCCTACTTCCATTGTGGTGGAACAAGCAGCCAATCGCGAGATTACGGCACAAGCTGTTTTGAAAATGATTTTGGAAGATGGTTAAGAAGTCGTAATTTTGTGACAGATATTAGCGTTATGAAGTCCATTACCATCGATATTTCAGATAAGGTTTACAAGACATTCCGGGATTTTTTGGAATTGTTGCCCAAAGACAGTTTTAAAATTTACGATAACGACCCGGATGAATTGACCGCTGAAGAAGAAAAGGCTTACTATTCAGTGCAGAAGAAAATTGAAAAGGGAGACTTTAGCGACTTTGAAGATTGGGATGATTTGAAAAAGAAGTTTTGATGTACTCCCTGGTTATTCATAAAAAAGCTGCAAAATTTTTGAAATCCCGTAATTCCTCCACGAAAAGTATTATTGGTGAAAAGCTGGAATTATTAAAAATAAATCCTTACGCACATCCGCTACTTGATATTAAGAAACTTAAAGGAGTTGAGAACGTTTTTCGACTGAGAGTAGGAACCATCAGAATTATATATCAGCTTGAAGAACAGGAATTACTGATTTTAGTGATTTCAGCAGGTGGAAGAGGAGATGTTTATAAAAAGAAATGATGGAAAGTAAAATCGAAATAATCCCGGCCATCGATATTATTGGCGGAAAGTGTGTGCGGCTTTCGCAGGGCGATTACGACCGCAAAACCGTTTACAACGAAAATCCACTGGAAGTGGCCCGTATGTTTGAGGATGCCGGACTGAAAAGATTGCACCTGGTGGATTTGGACGGCGCCAAAGCCAAACATATTGTGAACTACAAAGTATTGGAGCAGATTGCATCCATAACAAATTTGGTCATCGATTTTGGCGGCGGACTGAAATCGGATGAAGACCTGAAAGTTGCTTTTGAATCGGGGGCAGCCATGGTTACCGGCGGAAGCATTGCCGTTAAAGAGCCTGAAATCTTTTTAAGCTGGCTCGAAAAATTTGGCAGCGAAAAAATCATCCTCGGCGCCGATGCCAAAGATGGAAATATTGCCGTGAGCGGCTGGCAGGAGAGTACTGAACTATCAGTAATTGAATTCATTGCTGAATTTCATGAAAAAGGAATCTCCAAAGTCATTTCTACCGACATCAGCCGCGACGGAATGCTCACCGGGCCGGCGTTTGAATTGTACGCTGAAATTATGGAAACCTTACCCAAAGTAGAAATTATTGCCAGTGGCGGCATTGCTTCCATGGACGATATTTATAAACTTGCTGAAATGGGCGTGTCGGGTGTCATTACCGGAAAGGCAATTTATGAAGGAAAAATTAGTTTAAAGGATATCGAAAGATATAACCAATATTGGCTATAATTATTAAATATAACTATTTTTGGTTATATTTTAATTTTATAACCTTTTTTGGTTATATTTGTACTGTGAAAAAGAATAAACAAATAGCCGTAATAACAGGAGACATTGTAAATTCCTCAGCTTTAAATGAAGCTCAGAAGAAGTTTATCCAAAACGGGATTGAGCAATTTATGCACGAGGGAATTCTTCTGAAGCCAAGGTTTTACAGGGGAGACAGTTTTCAACTGGCTGTGAAACCAGTGAATGCATTGTTGCTGGCTTTAAAGTTCAGAATGGAAGTTCGGAGGGAAAATGAGGCTGCTGACCTTAGAACCTCTATTGGTATTGGTGAAGTTTCTTCCTGGAATGAAGATGTTTTATTGGCTGATGGTCCTGCTTTTATTCTTTCAGGCAAAAACCTGGACAGTTTAAAAAAGAAAGACCTCAATATCATTATTGTAACAGGAAATAATGAACTGGATAGTGAACTGGAAACCTATTGTTATATGGCTGATGCCTTGTTAAAAAATCTCACATCAGTTCAGGCGAATATGTTGTTTTACAGGCTGAACAGTTTATCTCAGGAACAGGTTGGAGAATTACTTCAGATTTCTCAGCCATCGGTTAGTAAAACGCTGAAAGCCGCTAACTGGAAAGTAATTGAGAAGTTTCTGGAACGCTACAAACAAATAATTGAAAAACACTATGGAAACTTTGAATAGCGTTTTTTTACCTCTGTTGACCGGTCACCTGATTGCCGATTTCTGGCTGCAGCCTGACACATGGGTGCAGCATAAAAGGGAAAACGGATGGAAGTCGAAAAAGCTGATTTTACATGCCGGGCTTGCTTCAATTCTTCCGGTTATTTTTACATTTCAGTTAAACTTGTGGTGGTTTTTTCCGGTTATTTTTGTGCTTCATTTTATTACCGACTTTTTTAAGTCGAAGTTACCTGATACAATTCGGACTTTTCTGATTGACCAGCTTTTGCATGTTGCAGTGCTGTGGGTTTTGGCTGTTTTTGCAACCGATGCAAAAATTGCGGAAAATGCAGCGACATTTTGGGTGTATGCTGCCGGGTTTGTTCTGGTCACCAATCCGGCAGGAATTTTCACAGGCATGTTTTTGACGGTTGTAATACCGGATAAGAATAAAAAGAACAAACATGATATTTCAGCGTGGATTGGTATTCTGGAACGATTACTTATCCTGATTTTTATTTTGGCCAGCCAATTTGCTTCAATTGGTTTTCTTATTGCTGCCAAATCCATTTTCCGTTTTAATGATACCCGGGAGGACGGAAATATAAAAGCGGAATACTTTCTTTTGGGAACGCTGATTTCGTTTACTTTAGCTATTATTGTGGGATTGGCAATAAACTGGCTGTTGTCATCAGAAAAATTTCTTTAAACTTTGAACATTTCCCGAAGGGATGCCTTCGGCAAAACTCAGAACTGTTTTATGCTAGCAAAAAGAATCATACCGTGTCTCGATATCCGCGACGGACAAACCGTTAAGGGGATAAATTTTGTGGATATAAAAGAAGTGGGCGACCCGGTGGAGTTGGGTGCCAAATATGCTGCCGACGGAGCAGATGAACTGGTTTTCCTCGACATCACGGCCACGCACGAAGGTCGCAAAACTTTTGTTGAACTGGTGAAACGAATTGCCGCTCATCTGAACATTCCGTTCACCGTAGGCGGCGGAATCAGTGAACTGAGCGATGCCGACAAGTTGCTCAGCGCTGGTGCCGATAAAATTTCCATAAATTCTTCGGCAGTTCGTAATCCGCAGTTGATTGACAATCTGGCCAAAAGTTTCGGAAGCCAGTTTGTAGTGGTGGCCATTGATGCACGAGGCGACGAAAATAACCACTGGACAGTAACGGTAAACGGCGGGCGCATTCCAACCGAAAAAGAGTTGTTCTCGTGGGCTAAAGAAGCCGAAGACCGCGGTGCTGGTGAAATCCTGTTTACCTCAATGAACCACGACGGAACCAAAAACGGATTCGCCAACGAACAGCTTGCCCAACTGGCCGATTCTTTGAGAATACCTGTCATTGCCTCTGGCGGGGCCGGTGCCAAAGAGCACTTTGTGGATGTTTTCACCAAAGGAAAAGCCGACGCCGGGCTGGCAGCCAGTATTTTTCATTACAACGAAATTCCCATTTCCGAGCTAAAGCAATATTTACGGGAACAGGGAATTGTGGTGCGTTAAATTGTAAATCGTTAAATTCGCGGCAAAATTTATACAAATGAATCCATTTTCAGGAATTGAGCAAATCGACTTTAGTAAGCTGAACGGACTGGTTCCGGCAGTTATTCAGGATAATTCAACCCAAAAAGTATTAATGGTGGGTTTTATGAACAAGGAAGCCCTGGAAAAAACAGAAGAATTAGGAAAAGTTACTTTTTTCAGCCGCACCAAAAACCGGTTGTGGACCAAAGGGGAAGAATCGGGAAATTTTTTGAATGTGGTTTCCATTCTGGTGGATTGCGATAATGATACGCTGCTGATTAAAGCGAATCCCGTTGGTCCGGTTTGCCATACCGGAGCCGACACCTGCTTTTTCGAAACAAATAAAGCATCTGATATTGATTTCCTGAGCTACCTGCAGAATTTCATCGACAAACGCAAAAAGGAAATGCCCGAAGGTTCTTATACCACTTCGCTTTTTAAAGAGGGAACTGCCAAAATTTCCCAGAAAGTAGGAGAGGAGGCAGTGGAAACCATAATAGGTGCCATGGCCAACGACAACGAAAACTTAATTTACGAAGCCGGTGATTTGTTGTACCACCTCTTTGTTTTACTGGCACACAAAGGATATCGTATCGAGGATGTGGTTAATGAATTAAAAAAGAGGCATTCCTGATTGAATTGGTCCTAACTTTCTATTTTTAAGATTATTGCAGAAATATTTCTTTATATAATTTAAAGAGATATTTTCCAGAACATTGTTTTGTAACATAGTTTCAAAACATAACTGTAAAACATTTGAGATTTTTTATCATTTTTCAGGAGTTTTCCGATATAGTTGGTAGTTTTGTAAGTACTGCTAATACAATAAAAAACTGTATCATGGAAACCGCAACAGCATGTCCAACCAGCACTGCCACAATCCTGGCCTGTCAAAAAATCGCAAAGTCGTTTAAAGAAAACATTTATGAATTGTCAAGAATCCGGGAGGAATGGGATCCGGAGTACGCTACCTCTTTAAATGTCTGGATAAACGACACCATTGAAAAGTATTATGCTGAAAATCTCGACAGCGTGTATGAAAAAAAGTACCGTGAATGGCACGAGGTGATGGTGGCCGGGTTGCAAAGCCTGAAAGTTCTTCGTGCAGCTTTAAAAGTGGACTTTAAGAATGACAAATCCTTTTCAAAAGAAGTGTTTAAAAAGCTTGGATACAGTGATTATTTCAGTGATGCAAAGAATGGCGATCACCTGAGTCTTTATAAATTTTTATCTACGTTTGTTAGCAATCTTGATGAGGATACAAAGCAAAAAATTATCCGTAAAGGTGTACCGGAGTCGCTGTTTGATAAAATTTTTGAAACTGCCCGGCAAATAGAGGAATACAAATGCTGTTTTGAAGCATTGGAAAGTGAAAACGAACTGAATACCTACGCTCAAAAAGAGGTGGCTGAGATTTATGATACCATTCAGGATATCTGCCGCATTGCTGTCGCCTATTTTCAGTTCGACCCGGTTAAACGAGACGAATTTAATTTCTACAAAGTAATGGTCAATCTTTAAACTGTCTGATAATTAACTTTTAAAAACGGTCTGCCGACATTTGCCGGCAGGTCGTTTTTTTTAATTCCCCTTAAACAACGGATCGGCGCCAATAGTACCCAATAACTCACCCAAATATGCTTCAGATTTCACGTATTTTAATCGGGATTCTGCTGTTTTGAGCCGCTGGTTAATGTGCATTTTTTTTACCAGGACCTGATTGTTGGGCTCTTCTATAAAATCTTTCAGGTATTGAACCTGCTTATGCAGAAAGGCAGAATCTTTTTGCTGTTTTAGTATTAATCTATCTTTGTACCAATCAGTTTGCAAAACATATTCTCTGTCAAATTCTTTTCTTAATTCCGGGTTGTTCAGTTCTTTTCCTTCGTATTGACCGTACGCCATTATACTCAGTAAAATTTTCAGTGGTGGAATTGCGGCTTCCACACTTCCTTCTTCAAAATATCTTAATGCTACTTTTTGCTGGGCCTCCACAATGTTTTTGATGCCATCCACATAATCTTCCATGCTTTGAAGCTCGGGATGCAGCATTTCGTCGTTAAAAACTTCAAGCGGTTCGTCAAAAAGTTTATTCATACACCGGAAGGCAAAGTTTTTATTGATTCTGTAACCCAAACGGCTTGCCAGAATTTTTTCACCGTTGTATTCAAAGTCTTCCAGCTTATCAAGGCAGTTATGTTTTATCAGTTTTTTGGCATCCCTGTCTTCCGGTTCCAGGCGGGCCCAGATTTCAGGAATAAGAATACTGATGTCGTGATCAAAACGATTTTTTTGGCCAACATATCCTGCTGCAGAGCTGAACCCCTGATATTCTGAAAGAATATAGGAAAGTAGCGCATTGTTTAAATCGGTGGTAGGTACCAGCATGTTAAACGGACCTTTGGTAAGAGCTCCTTCAGACCCGGCGCCGGTGGTTGATGGCGATTTACCAGTGAGTGAACAAATGAAATCCATAAACAACTCGGGGATTTCCTGGTAGTGAATGGGATTATAAACACTTAACGGGCGAATTCCCTTTTTTCTGTCCGACGGGTTGTTCCTCCGTCCAGGAAGGACTGCATTCACCGGGAAATGAACCGGTTCATCTTTGGGTATTTTTCTGAAAAGTCTTACTCCCATTTCGGCCAAATGGTTTTCCTGGTTTTCATTTTTGAACAAATTGCGTTGCAGATAGCGTGGGTTATTGGTAGGAAATCCGTCCACAATTCGGGGGTGGGAAGGAGCAACAAAGAAACAATCTTTATGTCCTTCAGCCGCTTTTTTTATGAGTTGCTGAACCGGCTCGGTGTATTCATCGTATCGGGTGGTATCCTCATACAATTCAATGGCATCTTTTTGTGTGAGCGGCTCATAATTGGTTAAAAATGTATTGTTGCGAACAATGTCGGCTTCGGCTTCCTTGTCGTATCCTCTAATGATTGCCTCATCGGGTCGCTGGAATAAATGGCTTTCGCAGTTGACAACCAGTTTGACACTTTTATTTTGATATTCCGGGTTAAGATGATTTAACCGGTTTGCGGGAAGAGTAACGGAAGCTGTTATGTCATCTTCCATTTGAATTTTCCGGCTGGGAATAAAGTCAGAACGCAGTTTGTGCAGGTACCACTTACCTTCAGGACTGAACCCAATACGCACATAGCTGGCAACTATTTTATTGTGTTTGTAACGAAGTGCATTTCCGTCCCGTCCATTCACAATTTCCACATTCAAATATTCTTTCCAGGGGCCTGTATCCTGCTGTGTACGGTACATCCTTTTAATATACAAAGCCAGGGTTTTAACATGTGTGGGAATACTTTCCAAAAATTGATTGTATTCATCAGTGTATTGATCCGATGGAGTAAGCAGTTTAACAGCAGAGCCCAAAGTGCGGTGAGGGCTTAAAAACGGCCGCGATGGTCGTGCATCAGGATAAATGGTTTTCCAGCGCTTCATGTAATCGTAATTTATGAGCATATCTACCATTTCCGAATCTTTTTCCAAATTTTGGATGTAGAAAGAACCATATTTGATGGCATTCTGCATTGATTTGGAAATTTCCGATTTTCCACCGCCTGAAACGGTACTTGGTTTGTGACAGAACATACCTTCGGGTGCTGTATCTACAATACGCCACAGTTTTTGTTCAGGATGTTTTACAAGTTCAAATTTGTGGCCTGTTGGGTGCACATAGGTCTTTTCGGGCGAAAGTTTTAGTTTTTGTACTTTGTCGTCATGCAACCAGGTTACCGTCGCTTTTTCAACATCAATATCTGCATGTTCATGGATATATATAATGTTGGGATATTTTTTATCTATGGCGTAATTTTCAGGCATTACATCAATTTTTCCTTCGAGCAGTTTTTTAACTTCTTCAAACGAATACTTACGATTGAATTTTCCTGAAAAAGGTTCTCCATAAATGTTGTCACCCATATTTCCGCAGGGAAATGCAATAGCGCCGCCGGCATGTTCTTCCTCCACAATGCCGTAAAGGTTAGCCGAATAGCTTATTTGGGTTTTAATCTCTTTTTTTGAATAGCCGTAGTAATTGTCTGCAATCAAAGTTACAACTACACCCCGTTCGTCGCGGCATGTAACTTTAAAGGCGCCCCCGTCATTATACAATTCGTTTTCATCGGTCCAGCACATGCCGTCCCGGCGTTGTCTTTCGGTGGCATCATTGCAATGTGGCAATCCAACGTCTTTCTTTTTTAATTTAGTAAGTTGAGGAGCAAGTATTATGCATCCGGTATGCCCTGTCCAGTGGTCAATATCGAGCGCTGCATCGTTCTCGGCCAGATTGTGGTCGCCGGCGTTTCCAAAAATAGTTTCCACAAAATCGAGATTACTTACCAGGTTGCCGGGTGCAAAAAACCGAACTTCCATGCTTTTCTCGCTAATTACTCCTTTCACTTCCGGGCAAACCACCGGACGCAGAAGCAGCGAAACCATTGTTTTTGCCTTATTTTTTTGGTTGGCAGTGAATGGCAGAATATTCATTTCGTCTGAAGGATGAAGAGCAGCATGCAGCATGTGTGCGAAAGCAATTTTGGGAACTTCTTTTTTGTCGAGTGAAACCGGTAGTCCACCTTCTGCAATATGAAAGGTTCCTTTGGTAGTTCGTTTGTCGGCTGCCGGGTTATTCAAAATTCCCTGTTTTAGCCGGTAAGAACTTAAAAGTTTACTTTTAAATGTATTTCCATTTGCCGGAAGACTGACCTCGCGGGCCATTCCTGGCTGATTTAAAACCAGCGTGGCATCTGGCAAACGTATTGGTTTTTCAAAGTTAAGGTCTTTTAAATACTCATCAAGAAAATTCTGAATCCGGGTATCGGCGGGCGAAAGGTGTCCGGTTAACAATCTCGATTTTTCCCTGAAACTGCTTATTAACCCTTCAGTAAGCGACATAAAACGTGTGTTTGCAAGCTTTGCACCCTCTTCAGTTTCATCGGCAAATATAGGCTGCCCAATTGCAGCCAGTTGCAGATTAATATACTGAATCATCTCTTTACGGTCCTTCTTTCCGGGCTTTTGTGTGCTTTTTTCCATATTTTTCATAACTGATGTATATTTAAGTATATCAACGAAAATACTAAATATTGGGGACTATTACCAATATTTAACAGACCTTTAATGATTGGTTTTACTAAATTTCACCCTAAAAACTCTAATTTTCTCATTCCTGATCCAATGGTCTGAATCCTTCCGGAATTGTTGTTTCAGAGGGGTTATAAGGAAAAACGTCAACAATTGTACTTACGGCCAGTGAAGAAACAACATAGGGGATTACCAGGAAGGAAAGACTTTCATCCAATCTTTTTAATGCCTCTTTAATATCATCGGCCATTACAAGGTAGAGGGTTCTAAGTTTTTTTTCCTTTCCCGCCTCTTCGTCAATAGTTACAAGATTTATAGTTGCTTTAAACCACCATTCACCATTATCAAAAGGGAACACTTCGGCAATTTTCGATTTTTTTATGTCGGTAACCGTAAATTCACCCTTTACCATTTGCCTCATTTGCCTTATCATGCGAGTTTCCGCGTCGGTAAACGAAACGGCATCCAATAAAAAGTTTTCGGTTACGGTTTGTTCTTTTCCACTTTCCAAAACTTTAGTGTATTTTACTTTACATTCGAACCAGGTCTGCATAATTTTCTTTTTAAAATGAGGGGACAAAAATAGATTACTAAACGTTTAAAAAAAAGAACCGGATGCATTTTTCGCAAGCCGGTTCTTACTTAACCAAAACAAAATTAGCTACCTTCTCTGATTCCCTGTTAATTAATTGATTTTTAAAAAATGGAGTCGCCCCTACAAGCGACTCCTTACAGACAGCTACAGACTAAAAAGCTGAAGAAGGTGTTTAATTGTAGGCATTTTCTCCATGTTCATAAACATCGAGGCCTTCTTCTTCAATGCGTTTGGAGACACGCAAACCAATTGTTGCTTTTATCGTTTTAAACAGGATTAATCCCAATCCGAAAGCCCATATAAAAACAGCCACAACGCCAATTAACTGGGCAACGAGCAGGCTTGTTCCGCCGCCATAAAACAGGCCGCCATCAGTGGCAAATAAGCCAACTGCAAGAGTTCCGAAAGCACCATTTACTCCATGCACGGAAATGGCTCCCACCGGGTCGTCAACCTTGAATACCTGGTCGAAAATTTCCACACTAAATACCAGAATAATACCCGCAAATACGCCAATAATCAATGCGCCGCCAGGGCTAACAATATCAGCACCTGCAGTGATTGCTACCAGGCCGGCGAGTGCGCCGTTCAGTGCCAGTGAAAGCGCGGGACGTTTATATTTTATCCAGGAGGTAAAAAGTGCTGCCATTGCACCGCCGGCTGCTGCAAGGTTGGTTGTTAAAACGATATGCCCAATTGCCAGAGTATTTTCTTCACCGGCTGCACCCAATTGTGAACCTGCATTAAAACCGAACCATCCAAACCAAAGGATAAACACACCAAGTGCTCCAAAGGCGAGGTTGTGTCCGGGAATCGCTTTTGCTTTTCCTTTTACGTATTTTCCTAAACGAGGCCCCAGAACTATTGCTCCTGCCAAACCAACCCATGCACCAACTGAATGTACCAGGGTAGAGCCCGCAAAATCCAGGAATCCTAACTGATCAAGCCAGCCGCCGCCCCATTTCCAGTGACCTGAAACAGGATAAATGAAAACCGTTATTACTACTGTAAATATGATATATGCATTAAATTTGGTTCGCTCGGCGACTGCTCCCGAAACAATAGTTGCGGCAGTTGCTGCAAATACGGTTTGGAACATTAAATCTGTTTTGTTTGCATAATCGTCAATACCGTCATCGTTAAAAAATAAATCTGGCATTCCGATAAATCCGCCAATTGAATCTCCGTACATAATGGTGTAGCCAATAAACCAGAACAAAATTGAACCGACTGAAAAGTCCACCAGGTTTTTTGTAAGAATGTTTGCCGTGTTTTTCGAGCGGGTGAATCCCGCTTCAACCATAGCAAATCCGGGCTGCATAAACATTACAAGAAATGTGGCAACCAGTACCCATATATTGTTAATCGAAATAGAAAGTTCTTCCATGATAATTTTCTTTTAATGTGGTTGTTACTCCTCTTTTCCTTTAATGTAAAGCGATTCGTCGCCATGTTCACCCGTGCGGATGCGGTAAGATTCTTCAATTGGTATAATAAAAATCTTTCCGTCGCCGATTTCTCCTGTTCGCGCAGAACTGAGTATTGCATTCACCGTTTTTTCCACATTTTTATCGCGAACGATAATGGAAAGTTTGGTACGTTCAATTGTGCTGGTATCGTAAACAATGCCGCGGTAAACCCGGCCTTCGCGGGCCTGGCCAACACCGCGCACGTCCCAGTAAGAGAAAAATTCAATTCCGGCTTCGTGCAGAGCCTCCCAAACCTCTTCGAATTTGGTTTTGCGAATAATGGCTTCAATCTTTTTCATATTTGTCTGTTTTATGTTGTTACAATGAAATTCCTACCACAATGTAAAATTGTTCGGATGACGGATTCAGAATTGCTGCCCCTGAAACGGGAAGCGAAAAAGAATCGGAAATTTTAATTTCTTTAGATGTGCCTATTCCAATATTACACACATTGAATTTTCCGTCAACGGTATATGAGCCGTCGCCTCCTCCCAGAAAGAGATCAACTGCCCCTGCCGAAAGTCCGGCTTCGAGGTAAATATCGCCTGCGCCGCCATTCATCATGTAAGCGCCGGTGAGTGAAAAACTGCCTATGCCAAGGGTCAGCATCGGTTCAATAAAATGGGAATCACTTTCAAACCAGCTTGAACCAGGAAAGTAGTAGTCGGTGACTGTAAGGGTTAATGAAGCACTTTCACCCAGATCAAAACCATAGCTGGCATAAAGGTCTGCCTCCGCAGCTTCGTCGGTTGATGCATTAAAAGAACCCCAGGCGCCAATGGCAAATCCGCCGGCACTAAACTCAACCGATGGCTGAAACGCCGGGCCTGAACCAAATTTTGCACCCCGCCATACATAACTGCTGTAAATATCAAGTCCGGTACTCCATTCCTGTGCCTTTATGTTTGGGGAAAAAGTAAACATCAGGAACAAACTTGCTAAAATAAAAGTAATTCTTTTCATGGTTTCAATTTTAAATGTTAAACGTTTTTTTCTTTTAAATTTGTTATTAACATATTGTTTAAAAAATAATATTTTTGTTTTTATATGTTTTTTTATTGAATAATTTTAAAATTTTTTGTACTTTATTTATTATCGACCCCTATATTTTTTTATTAATGATTCAAAAATGATATGATATTTTCAATTGACCCCTTTTTTATTTTATATAAATTGTGAAATTAACAAATTATTAAAATAGAGATACAAATATTGCCAAAATGATGCAATATTTAAAAAATTCAAGAAAAATGATTTTAATATGATGTCTAAAATTGTAATATGATATCATTATAGTAGTATAGAATACATTGGAACGCTTGTCCGGTTTTTCGAATTTTCAATGGTAACCAATAGAATTCTTATTTATAATGATTCCCTGAAAGAGAATCATTTTTAAAGACTCGTTAATTGTAAACTTTGGAATATATTTTCACTTCTTTATAAAAAAACACCTAAAGGTATTGTAATTTATGCGAAGTTGTTTTAAATTGTTAATCTAAAACTGTACTAAATAATTCGAAGATGAAAACATTAATTTCAGTTTTGTTGATTACATTCATTTTGGGTTTTAAGCAACTTTATCAGGAAATAACCATCGAAGAGCCGGAATTCTCTGGAATTATTTTACTGGTAACAGGTGAAACTTCTTTTGAACAACTGGAAAAACAAAAAGCTGCCACAGCAACCAGAGCAGATATTGGTGCAGCTCTGTTTGGCGTTTCTAAAGGAAAAGGTATGAATATGGTAAATGGGTTACAGAGCCCGGTAAGGATTGCCGGAGGAGAAAAGTTAACGTTAATAGCACGTGTGAGAGAAAACGACAGAGATCCGGTAGAAGTGGTAAATATTTTCAGGATGGAACAAGACATCAAAAAAGAAAAAAGAACAATTGTTACCGGAACTGTAAATTTCAATCAATCCACTGCATTAGACATCGATTTCATTCCGTTTGAAGCCTCAAAATATGGACAGAGTTCTTACTTAATTGAGGTTTCTGAAATTCCGGCAGGTGAATATGCCATTACACTCGATGGTTCAAGAGATGTTTTTAATCTGTTTGGCGTGGATTAAAGGCGGGAGAAGGCTATGGTATTTTTAGAGACGAAATTTCTCCTCTTATATTTTCTTTTGACCGGGTATAGAACGTTACCGGAAAATCAGTGTTAATCTTTTCTTCCGGAACCGAAATATTGATTGTAATTTCCTCTTCCGGATTAATTTTTTCCTGGAAAACAGAAGAAGCTAGCGGAATTACCTCTATTTCTACCCGATTTTGCATCACCACCAAAACAGGCTTTGAAACGTGGTTGATTAAAATGGGATGTGGGTTATTGTTGCGCAACCCGACTTCAAAATAAAAAGCACCATCCTTTTTTATCGTATTTAAAACCTTAATTTCAAGGCCTTTTAGCGACTGAAATTTTTCAATTACAATAAAACCTTTCATCTCACCAGTTACCATGCGCTGCAGATTTGGCGGATACAGGTGTTTCGACTGCACCGCAAAAACCGTTTTACCTTCGGCATATTTTTCCTCGTTCCATAAATCGTACTGGTTAAAGCGGTAATTTGGTGTTGAAAGGTGCACAGCCGAATCGCCGGTATAAAAAATGTAATTGCTAATGGCGGCATAATTGTCGAAAAAACCGACCTTTTTTCCCTGCGCCAGTTCTTTAATTTCCAGGGCATGTGCTTCGCGGTTGTAAAATGTGATTTTGGTGTAGCCAACATTGGGAATCACATCCAGGGCCAGATAAATTCTGAACAGAAAAAGGAGCACAATCACCGGAATGGCGAGTCTTTTAAACCACTTTTTTATTTTCCGGTCGTTCTTAATGAGCGAATAAGTTGCCAGCAAGAGCATAGGCATAATGGCGGCAGCCCAGTGGGCTTCAATACGGTTTTTAAAACTCAGCAGGAAAAGTACTCCGTAAAATCCGAGAATATTGAAAACAAGCGCCCGGTCGAAATCATTTTTTATTTTGAATTTGGCCAGTTTCCAGAATACCAAAATTCCGGTAAGCGGCCCGGCCATCGCCAGTTGGTTTAATAAATTGTCGGTAATGTGTTTTAAACGAAACGGTTTTGCACGCTCCACCAAATGGTATTTGAAAGTGGGGAATTCATTTTCAATTTGCCACCAAACATGTGGAATCAATAACAAAACAGAGATTGCAACAGTGAGCCAGAAATATTTGTTCCGTAGCAGTTTCAGATTGGAAAGCACTGTAAAACCAATTACCAGAAAAGCATGGTATTTGCTGTAAATCATGGCGGCAATAACCACTGCCAGCAAAACAGAAAGCAGCCACGACGGTTTTTCCAGGAATTTCCGGTAAAGAATCAGAAACCAGACCGTAAAAAACAGCAGTGGCACATCCGGTATGGCCAAAAAACCAGCGATATGGGTGTGAACGAGCGGGAAAGAAAGCACAAAAATACCCAGAAAAAACAGGTCTTCTTTTTCGTTCAGTTCATTTAAAATGAGCGCAAAAGTTGCAGTAGTTAAAAGGATTATGAATAGCCTTACACCCAATTCGCCGGGCAATAACAAATGCCCCAGGTGAATAAAAAACGCTGCCATTGGCGGATGGTCGAAAAAGCCCCAGTCCAGATTTTGTGAAAACATCCAGTAATACGATTCATCGGAATGCAAACCTGTAAAAATGGCTTGCAACAGATTAATGAAAAACCATGCTCCGATGAGGTAGTAATGTTTTCTGGTCAGGTTATTCATAGCTATTTAATTGGGTTTTGCAATAAAATATTTTGTTCCGCTTTCTTTTAAATTTTTTATGGACGGTTGCAAAAAACCGGGGAATTTTTCCACTGGCACACGGCTCCATTCTTCCGAACCCGGTCTGATTTCGTAGTTACTCAAATCAAGAAAGAGTTCTTCTTTCGGGCTGAAAACCAGGAGGTGATTCGGATTCACTGGAAGCGTGTAAACGGTGTCCATACTTACTACATCCATTTTGTGGTGGCTGTGAATCCGAATGTTCGATGCAGCACGAATATTTCCGTAAACATAAATTTGTTCATTTCCTGAAACCTGGCTTTCCCTGATATTTCTTACCAGTTGTTCTCCGGGATTAGGCATCAGTAACGGGTATAATAATATATGTAAACTGAAATAGAGCAACAAAATGAAGTTTGCAAGGATAATTTCTTCGGAAACGGTTTTTAATTTTCCAAATGCCCACATGCCGGTGAGGATTATACCAACAGCCGTTCCTAAAATCAAAATTTTGTCGGGCAAAATAAACACGGCGTACAGAATGTTAACGGCTAAAACCAGAAATGTGAATCCGCCAAATATTTTTATCGCCGGATTTTTAAATCGCGTTTCGGAAGAGGACAATACCCAGGCGAAAAATATTGAAACAAGTGGAATTACCGGAAGTAAATACCGGTCGTAAAACTTAAAAACTGCTGCCGACATTACAATAACCATTACTACCCAAACGGCAATCATTCCAATAATGGCTTTGATTTTTTTGTCGGAATCGAAAACTAAGTTTTTCAGTTTTTTGGGCCTCGAAAAAACGATGACAATCCATGGCAACGTGAAGGCAATCAGGGTAATGATTCCCAGAAAACCGTTGGTGAATACCTGAACAATTTTCGATGAAACCCGGTAGCCCACCTGGTCGGCAAAAAAGGAACCGAAAAATTCATGTCCATGTTCAATGTACATAATCACAAACCAGCTTAACGCCACAAAAACGGCGAGAATAACCGCCCATGGATGTAAAATTTGTTTCAGTTTTTTCCTTTGCCAGGGATTAAACATCAGGTACAAAAAACTGATTCCCGCAAAGGCGACCGCCGGTAAACCTTTGGTTTCAAAAGCCAATGCAGCGCCTACCCAGGCCATCCAGTAGAATTTATTTGAAGGTTTTTCCGTCAGCATAATTTCCAGAAAACCCCAGGCACTGATGGTGAGGAATAAAACCAGCAGAATGTCCGGGATGGAGCGGCTGGAACTCATCAAGACCAGCGGATTGGCTGCTGTTATGAAAGCGGCCAGAAAAGCTGCTTTTTTATTTTTTAAAAGCGATTTCGCCATAAAATAAACCAATACAACCAGCAAAGCTCCGGCCAGCCAAAATAGCAGTCGCGATGAAAATTTGCTTACGCCCAGTACTTTATAGCTCCCAATTAAAGTCCAGTAGGTTACAATGGGTTTTAAAAACCGGTGTGTGCCGTCGGCTGCATAAGGCGTAAAATAATCCTCCTTATCCATCATCTGCAGCACGGCATCGGTATAATATTTTTCATCGGGAAAGTGAAAAACGTAATCCAGTGCGCTGGGTGCCGAATACATTAGAAACAGCAACGGGATGATCACCCAGGAATATTTTTTCAGCCGGTTTTGCATGTTCAGTATTTTATCAGATACATGGGTTGAAGCACTTCATCGCGTGTTTTGGGGTTGATAAACCGATGGCCGCGGTTCAGGTACAAATGCCGGTATTCCAAAACTGTGTCGGGTTTCAGATTCAAATCCGAAATCATTTCAAAACCTTCTGCATCCGTAAAAATCCAATTGCCGTTTTTGCCAGCAACTGCTTTCATTTCTTCTTCCGAAGAGAGTTGTTCAGCCATCGGCTCGCTGTAAAAAAATAATTCGTATTGCTCATATTTAAAATTGTACAGTTTTTCCCCAGCCCGGGCATTTTCGGTATAAAAACGAGCTGCTTTGGGTGGCGCCTGGTAACTGAAAATATAGGGAAAAACATCAGTGTTCAGCAGCCAGGCCAGACATGCAAAAGCAATGGCCGACGGCAAAACCAGTCGTGCAGTGGATGTTTTGCTTTTTAAAAAAATATATAACGTTGCAGCCATACCGAGCAGCGCAATTAATGTTGCCTGCCATTCGGGTATCGGGAAAAGGTATATGGCAATGACGAAGATGACAATCCAGAGCAACACAACAACAGTGGTTTGTGTCCACCAAAAAATTTTCAGAAGCTGCGATTTCCGGATAAGTGCAATGTCAGTCCACTTGGCTGTAAGCACTGCCATAAGCGGAATAATACCAAAAATGTAATTGGGTAACTGGCTTTTCGAAGCGTTCAGAATAATAAAAAACACCCAGATTCCGGTAAATGTAAAATATTCAGAAGCTTTAAATTTGTTGGTAAAAAGCGATTTAAATTCCATAAATGCCGCTGCATAAAACAAAAGGCTCCAGGGCAGAAAAAGGTAAAGCAAATTATGCACGTAAAAAATGGGATCGCTGTTGGGCTGAACATAAGTTCCGGTGAGCCTTCCCACATTATTTTCCCAGAAAAAGAACACTATACCGTCCCAGCCAAACTGGTTAACCAGGCCAATCAGCGCCGGACTTACAATCGCAAACGATAACAAAATGCCAAGGTACCATCGGTAATCCAAAAGTAACCGAAAATCTTTCCGCAGCAAAATATGGCCAATTACTGCAAAAGCCGGAATGGCGGCTCCAATGGGGCCTTTGCTCAGCATGGCAAAGCCAATTCCCATAAAACCTAAAATCCAATGTTTGTTCCGTTTGGTTTGAATAAATTCCGAAAGTTGCCACAGCGCAAAAGTGATAAAAACCTGCAAGGGCGTGTCGGTGTGGATGTCCATACTGTACAATGTGTAGATGAGCGAAAAAGCCATCAGAAATGCGGTTAGTAGTCCAACACGCCGGTTGTACAGACTTCGGCCCAGACCGTAAGCGGAATAAAATCCAAAAAAAACCAGCAGCAAAACCGGAAATTTAAACCAGAAATTGGAAATTCCGCCAATGGCAAATCCCAGTGCACCCAGCCAGAATAACAGCGGGGGTTTTTGGTCGTATGGCTCGCCATGTACTGTAAGATTGATGTAATTCCCGTTCTGAAAAATCTCTTTCGAAACGGTTGCGTATTTCCCTGCATCGCGCGTAACATCAATGGAAAGACCTGAAAAATAAATTGCAAGTGCGACTCCCATCAATGTTAGAAATATGATTCGAATCGTTTTGTTTTCGAGCATGAATTTGAATGTTTATACCTGCTTTATCAGTTATTGCAAGGCAAAAGTGGCATTTTTTCAGAAATTATAAAACAAGGCGCAACAAATTGTTTCACATCAAAATCCATATCTTTGCTCAAATTTCAATTTATTCGAAATGAAACTCTGGGAAAAAGGAACTACCGTAAACGAAGCCATCGAAAAATTTACCGTTGGAAAAGACCGCGAACTGGATGTTTACCTTGCGCCATACGATATTTTGGGCTCTTTGGCACACGTTACCATGCTCGAATCGGTAGGGCTGATTGAAAAAGAAGAACTTCCTGTTTTGCTGGAGGCTTTGAAAAAACTTTACAGACAGACTGAAGAAGGAAATTTTATAATTGAAGATGGCGTTGAAGACGTACATTCGCAGGTGGAATTCCTTTTAACCAAAGAATTGGGCGATTTGGGCAAAAAAATCCACAGTGGCCGTTCGCGCAACGATCAGGTGCTGCTCGATTTGAAACTGTTTACCCGCGAAGGAATCCGTGAAATTGTAAATACTACTGTACAATTAATCGATACGCTGCTGGCCAAAAGCGAACAACACAAAGATGTGCTGATGCCGGGTTACACTCATTTGCAGGTGGCCATGCCGTCATCCTTTGGGTTGTGGTTTGGCGCTTACGCCGAAAGCCTCACCGACGATTTGGAACTGCTTCTGTCAGCTTTTAAAATTGCAAACCAGAATCCGCTGGGCTCGGCTGCGGGGTATGGTTCTTCTTTCCCGCTGAACCGCCAGATGACGACAGAACTTTTGGGTTTCAGCAACATGAACTTTAATGTGGTTTATGCCCAGATGGGCCGCGGAAAAGTGGAAAAAATCGTATCGTTTGCACTGGCCAATATCGCGGCCACACTTTCAAAACTGGCCTACGATGTATGCCTGTTTACCAGCCAGAATTTCAACTTTGTAAAGCTTCCGCCCGAATTTACCACCGGTTCGAGCATAATGCCACACAAAAAGAATCCAGATGTTTTCGAACTGATTCGGGGTAAATGCAATAAAATTCAGGGAGTTCCGCAGCAGATTGCACTCATCATCAATAACCTTCCGAGCGGTTATTTTCGCGATTTGCAAACGGTAAAGGAAATTTTTATTCCTCTTTTTGCCGAACTGCACCACTGCCTTTCCGTTGCAACCCTGGCGTTGGAAAAATTGCAGGTGAACGAAAACATCCTCGACGACCCAAAATACGATTACCTTTTTAGTGTGGAAGAAGTGAACAAACTCGTGCTTGAAGGCATTCCGTTCCGTAAGGCTTACCGGCAGGTAGCGGAAAAAATTGAAGTTGGCGAATTTCAGCCTGAAAGAAATCTGAAACATACTCACGAAGGGAGTATTGGAAATTTGTGCCTCGATGAAATCAACACGAAAAAATCAGTAGTTTTTCAAAATTTTCAATTTGAAAAAATCAATGACGCACTTAAAAAGTTGATTGGTTAAGGCATATTATTTTTTATATTCAATTTATATTGAAATTATGTCATGAAAGGTCTTGAAAATGCTGTTTCAGGTTAGGTTAATTCTATGTTATGAAACACATTTTTTTTGAAGTGCAATTGTATTTTTTCTATTCCGTGATTATTTTTGATTTCATTTCGTTAGAAAAAATTGAAATTTACTTTCAGTTTTACACTTTAATGATGAAAATTATTGCTTTTGATATTTTTTGACAATTAAAAAAGGATTAGAACATGCTACAGATGAGATTACCTGATGCCCAGGGTTATTATAATCCTGAAAATGAACATGATAATTGCGGAATTGGATTTGTTGCCCATATAAAAGGTAAACCATCACACGATATAGTCAGACGAGGGTTGGAGGTTTTGCTGAATATGGATCACCGCGGAGCAATCAGTGCCGACAATTCCACCGGCGACGGGGCGGGAATTTTGATGCAGCTTCCGCATGAATTTATTACCGAAGAACTGAAAATACCTGTTGGCGAACCCGGAAAATATGGTACAGGATTGATTTTTCTTCCCAAAGATGAAAAAGAAGCGGATTTGTGTATTGATGTACTTTCGAAACACATACAGGATGAAGGGCTTACTTTGGTTGGTTACCGCGATGTGCCTGTTGATCATTCGGCGCCTGGTGAAATTGCCAAAACCACCGAGCCTGCCATTAAGCAGGTCTTTGTAAAGGCAAATCTCGAAAAAGACGCCCTTGAGCGCAAATTATATGTTGTAAGAAAACTTGCCGAGAAAGAGATCGGGGAGTCGAAGCTGAAATATAAAGACTGTTTTTATCAGCCCAGTTTTTCGGCAAAAATAATTGTTTACAAAGGGATGCTCACCCCCGAACAGTTGCGCGATTACTTTCTCGATTTCAAAAATGAAAAGTTTAAAAGCGCCATCGCTCTGGTTCATTCACGGTTCAGCACCAACACTTTCCCCACCTGGGATTTGGCCCAGCCTTTCCGTATTGTGGCACACAACGGCGAAATAAATACCATCAAAGGAAACCGTTTATGGATGCAGGCCCGCGAAGCGCTGATGAAATCGGAAGTTTTTGGCGAGGACCTGAAAAAACTGCTGCCGGTAATCGTGCCGGGGAAATCCGATTCGGCTTCGTTCGACAATGTACTGGAATTTTTACACATGACCGGACGTACGTTGCCGCACTCGCTTTGTATGATGATTCCCGAATCGTTCAACGAGAAAAACCCCATCCCTGAAAGCTTAAAAGCATTTTACGAATACCATTCCACCATTATGGAACCCTGGGACGGCCCGGCTTCAATGGTGTTTTCCGATGGCCGTTACATTGGCGGTACACTGGATAGAAATGGTTTGCGTCCTTCACGCTACGTCATCACCAAAAACGATCTCATTGTAATGGGGTCCGAAGTGGGTGTGCAAACCTTTAAACCTGAAGAAATTAAAGCAAAAGGACGCCTGCGTCCGGGGAAAATACTACTGGTTGATACACAGCTCGGAATTATTATCCCCGATGAGGAGGTAAAAGACCAGCTAAGTCACCGCAATCCTTACCAAATGTGGCTGAAGGAGAATCGGATGCTTATGGAAGACATCAAGGTAAAACACCGTGTGCCTTCCACCATCGATAATTTTGAAACCTATGCCAAAGAGTTCGGATACTCTAAAGAAGACATGTATGAGCTGATTCAGCCCATGAGTGTAACAGGAGCGGAGCCTACCAGCTCAATGGGTAACGACGTTCCACTGGCTGTTTTTTCCGATAAACCGCGCCGGTTTTTCGAGTATTTTAAGCAGATGTTTGCTCAGGTTACCAATCCGGCTATCGACCCCATCAGGGAAGGACTGGTAATGGCACTAACCAATTATATCGGCTCGCTTCATTCCAATATTCTGGCGGAAACACCGGAACATTGCAAGCTTATCAAATTTTTTGGCCCCATACTCACCAACACCGACCTTGGAAAAATTAAAGATCTAAAAGATGAGATGTTTAGCCACAAGGTAATACCAATGGTGTTTCCTGTGGATAAAGGTGTCGAGGGATTTCAGGCCGCTTTGGAGAAAATGCTTGCTGACGCTGAAAATGCAGTGGATACAAAAAGGAATTACATTATTCTAAGCGACCGGAATATCAGTGAAGGTTACGCACCGTTTCCATCGTTACTTGCGGTTGCGGCGGTTCACCACCACCTCATTAAAAAGCAAAAAAGAATGCAGGTGGGTTTAATTGTTGAAACCGGAGAACCCCGCGAAGTGCATCATTTTGCGCTGCTGCTGGGCTACGGGGCCAGTGTAATTAATCCTTACCTGGCTTTTGCCGCCATCGATCAACTGGTAAAAGACGGAAAGATTGAACTGGAATACAAAGAAGCCCGTAAAAATTACATCAAAGCCATTGATAAAGGCCTGTTGAAAGTTTTCTCAAAAATGGGTATTTCCACCCTGCGCAGTTACCATGGCGCTCAGATTTTTGAGTCGGTTGGGGTGAGCAAGGAGCTTATTGATAAATATTTTACAGGCACAGCCTCAAAAATTGGAGGTGTCGGACTGGAAGAAATATACAGGGAAGCTTTGATGTTCCATAAAAAGGCCCATGAAAAAGAAGTTACACCCGAGCCATTCCGGTTTGAAAACGAGGGTACCTATGCCTGGCGCAGAAACGGATTACACCACGCATGGAATCCGGAATCCATAGGACTTTTGCAATGGGCAACACGCACCAACGATTACGCTAAATTTAAGGAATTCAGCGCTTTGGTTGATCGTCAGAACAAGCGACCGGCCTTTATTCGCGGGTGTTTTAATCTGAAAAGAAACCCAATTCCTTTGGACCAGGTGGAGCCGGAAGAAGAAATTATGAAACGGTTTGTTACCGGCGCCATGTCTTATGGTTCTATCAGTATTGAAACCCACGAGGCGCTGGCCATTACCATGAATACCATTGGAGGGCGAAGCAACACCGGCGAGGGTGGCGAAGACCCGGCACGTTTCGGTACGCTGCGTAACAGCAAAATCAAGCAGGTGGCCTCGGGCCGTTTTGGAGTTACAAATAACTACCTGGTGAATGCGGACGAGCTTCAGATTAAAATTGCTCAGGGCGCCAAGCCGGGAGAAGGTGGGCAATTGCCGGGATACAAGGTGAATAAAATTATTGCCAAAACGCGGAACTCCACACCCGGTATTACCCTTATTTCACCTCCGCCACATCACGATATTTATTCCATCGAAGATTTGGCTCAGCTTATTTACGACCTGAAAATTGTAAATCCCAACGCCAAAGTTTCGGTAAAACTGGTTTCGGAGGATGGTGTGGGTACCATTGCCGCAGGAGTTGCCAAAGCGTTTTCCGATATTATAGTAATTGCCGGAACCGAAGGCGGAACCGGCGCCAGCCCCGCAAGTTCAATTAAACATGCCGGGTTGCCGGTTGAACTGGGAATTGCCGAAACACAGCAAACACTTGTTCTGAACAACCTGCGTGGCAGGGTAAAACTCCAGGTTGACGGCCAGATTAAAAACGGCCGCGATGTGGTAACACTGGCCTGTTTGGGCGGCGAAGAATTTGGTTTTTCTACGGCTGCACTTATTGTGCTGGGTTGCGTTATGATGCGCAAGTGCCACATGAATACCTGTCCGGCGGGCATTGCCACACAGGACGAAACACTGCGGAAAAGATTTATCGGAAAAGCAGAATACACCATCAACTATTTCAGGTTTGTGGCCCGCGAAATACGCGAATACCTGGCAGAAATGGGGTTCACTAAATTTGACGATATTGTTGGCCGGACCGATTTGCTCGAAGTTGATCAGGAAGTGGTCAATCCAAAAGAAAACGGAGCAGGCTGGAAAATGAAAAATATGGATTTTTCACGGTTGCTTTACATGCCAAATCAGGCAAAAAATGTTCCCATCCATAATATTCACCCCAATACCAGGCCTACCAAAGGTCATATTGATTTCGATCTGATAAAGGATACCCGCAAAGCCATTCGGGGCGCTGAAAAAGTGTGGATTTCGCACCCGATTATGAATGTGGACCGCACTACCGGAGCCATGCTTTCGGGCGAAATATCAAAACGTTACGGGGAAGAAGGCTTGCCTGAAGACACCATTCATTGTACGTTCCACGGTACTGCCGGTCAGAGTTTCGGTGCATTCCTGGTAAAAGGAATCACCTTCAGGCTCGAGGGCGATTCCAATGACTACATTGGGAAAGGGCTCTCCGGCGGAAAAATTGTTGTGGTACCGCCGGTTGGTTCCAATTTTAAACCAGAGGAAAACATCATCATCGGAAATACTTCCTTTTATGGTGCTACCAGAGGTGAAGCCTACATTCGCGGTGTTGCCGGAGAACGTTTCTGCGTAAGAAATTCGGGAGCAAATGCCGTGGTGGAAGGCGCAGGCGATCATTGTTGCGAATACATGACAGGCGGCCGCGTTGTTGTACTTGGAAAAACAGGGAAAAATTTTGCTGCCGGTATGAGCGGAGGTATCGCTTACGTTTTGGATGAAACCGGAAATTTCGACTATTTCTGCAACAAAGGATTGGTGGAACTTCTTCCGGTGGAAGATAAATCGGATATCAACGAATTGCAAATGCTCATTAACAACCATTTGCTTTACACGCAAAGCACACTGGCGGCAAAAATTCTGACCAACTGGGAAGAGTACCTGCCAAAGTTTGTAAAAGTGATTCCTTTCGAATACAAAAAAGTGATGGAAGAGCAGAAATTACTGGAGTTGAAGAAAAAGTTGCAGCTCACCGAAGACGATCCGTCGAGGCATGAGTAAGATTCGTTTATTAACAGGAAAAGAAAAAAATAAGATATGGGAGATCCAAAAGGTTTTATGAATGTTCCGCGGGTGGAAGCCGGGTACCGGCCTGCCAAAGAGCGGGTTTTCGATTACGGCGAGGTGGAACAGACACTGAATAAAAATGACAGAAAACTGCAGGCCTCCAGATGCATGGATTGCGGTGTTCCGTTTTGTAACTGGGGGTGTCCGGTAGGCAGTAAAATTCCCGAGTGGCAGGATGCCCTTTACCGTGAAAATCTGGAAGAAGCCTATTATATTTTACATTCAACTAACAGCTTCCCCGAAATAACCGGACGGGTTTGCCCGGCGCCCTGTGAAAAATCGTGCGTGCTGGCCATTCATGAAGAGCCGGTTACCATCCGCGAAAACGAATGTTCAACCGTGGAGCAGGCCTTCGATGCAGGAATCATCAAAGCCAATCCGCCAAAATTTCGCACCGGGAAAAAAGTGGCAGTTATTGGTTCGGGACCTGCCGGTTTATCTGCTGCCGATTTATTGAACCGCGCCGGTCACCATGTTACGGTTTTCGAGAAAAATGATGCCATTGGCGGCTTGCTTCGGTACGGTATTCCCGATTTCAAACTGAATAAACGGGTTATCGACCGCCGGCTGGAGTTGTTTGTTGATGAAGGAATCGACTTTAAAACGAACATTAATGTGGGCATTGATATTACGAAGGAAGAGCTGCTTGAAAAATACGATGCCGTATTGTTAGCTGTTGGAGCTGAACAACCCCGCGATTTGCCTGTTGAGGGTCGCGATTTGGACGGTGTGCATTTTGCCATGGATTTCCTGACCCAGCAAAATAAAACGGTGGCAGGGAAAACCATTCCGGCAAAAAAACGCATTTCGGCAAAAGACAAACATGTACTGGTGATTGGCGGCGGGGATACCGGATCGGACTGTGTGGGAACTTCAAACCGGCAGCAGGCGAAATCGGTTACACAGATTGAAATTCTGCCTAAACCACCAGAAAAACGCGAAAACAATAACCCGTGGCCTTACTGGCCCAACACAATGCGCTCTTCCAGTTCGCATGAGGAAGGTTGCGAACGGCACTGGAGCCTTTCAACCAAACGATTTATTGGCGAAAACGGCAAACTGAAACAAACTGAAGTGGTGCAGGTGGAATGGAAAAAAGACGAAAACGGCCGCTGGATTATGAATGAGGTGGAAGGAACTACCCAATTGCTCGACACCGATTTGGTGCTGCTTTCCATGGGATTCACACAGCCCGTGCACAACGGGTTACTCGAATCATTGGGTGTGGAATACGACCCGCGGGGAAATGTGAAGGTGAACGAAATGAAGCAAACAACGACAGAAAAAATATTTGCTGCCGGCGATGCCGAAAAAGGTGCCAGCCTGGTTGTTCATGCCATTGAAGCAGGGAAAATAGCTGCCCGCGGTGTGGATGCTTTTTTGCGGGGCGAATAATTCAGACCAGTAATCAACAAGAAAATTTTAACTTGCACGTTTCATTTAAATAGTTCGAACAAGCTGAAAAATGAAACGTACATTAATATTTACCCTTTTATTCGCGATTGCTTTAACTGCAGTTTCCCAGCCAAAAACAAGGGGAAGAGTAAAACGCAAATACCGGAATGCGGAACAGGTGAGTCAAAACCTGCCACAGGTGGTATTTCGCGGATTGGTGCGCGATGCGGCAAGGGTTCCCATTGCCGGAGCCAGCATAGAGATTGAAGGATTGACCAAGCTGGTGCATTCAAACGAATTTGGCCAGTTTATGCTGTCTGATCTGCCCACCGGAAGAATACGCATCCGGATTTCATGCCTGGGCTACCAAACCCGCACCGTTGATTATGTGATGCAGCCCGGTTTCAATGATCACTATTTTACCCTCGAACGAGGACCCATTCCGCTTGAAACGGAAATAGTAACTGCCCAAAACCGCGAACAGCAGATTTCAGATATACCTGCTGCTGTTTCTGTTGTAAATAAATCATTTGCAGAATTTTTGGGTATTTCTGATTTGGAAGAACTGGCTGTTTCCGAACCGGGATTTAGTTTTGAGAAACTGGGTGCCGGCAACTCCGGTTTTTTCATTCAAGGTGCAAACGGCAATTCCGGTTTTCCTGGAATATCGCCGTCAGTGGCAGTTTTTGCCGAACAGGTTCCGGTAAGCCAGCCCGGTGGATTTTCCTCTGAACTATACGATATGGAACGGGTCGAGATTTTAAAAGGCCCGCAGAATGTGCTCTTCGGAAGAGATGCTTTGAACGGGGCTGTTCATTTTGTCAGCAAAAAACCTGAAAATGTGTTTGGCGGTTATGTGACGACGGGGGTTGGAAATTACTGGAACAAAGAAGTTATGGCTGCCGTGAATTATCCCGTGGTGAAGGAGATGCTGTTTGTAAGGGCAGCCGGCATTTTTCGCGACCGGAACGGTTACGTGGAAAATACAGCCGGAGGAACACTCAATGGTAAAAATTTGTTTGGTGGAAGGTTTTCGGTGCGGTTTTTACCCGCCTGGAATCACAAAATCGATTTGCAATTAAACTATCAAAAAAGCGACGAACCAGGCACCGCTTTTTTGAACCGATGGATTCCAAATGAAAATGGAGAAACCGGGTTGTTTCATTACCGGGCATCGCTAAACAGAGGTGATGAACTAGGTTCGGAAGCAGAGTGGATGGATGCGAATTTAACCTACCGTTTTTTCAGGGACGAACACAACTACTGGACTTCCGTAACATCTTTCCGAAAAGCCAATTCTGCTGCCCGCTGGGATGCCGATGGAACTTCTTATTCGGCACTTGAAATGGACAATGATTCTGAAACTGAGCTTTTCTTCCAGGAAATCCGGTACAATTTTATGCGTGGGAGTTTTACCAACGGTTCATTTGGCTTGAATTATTTTCATAAAAACGGGAATTTGTCTCAATCAACCTTTTCAAACGATGATTTGATTTCGCAGATTTTATCTTCTCCCGGTAGTATTGTGATGTCGGGGCAGAACCGTTTCCCAACGCAACCACTCATTTCAAATCCGATGGCAGAATTTCCGGTTGACGAAAACCACAGCGAGGCATTCTTTAACCAAAGGAAAACGCAATCGGCGCAGGCATTTCTGCATTATACCTACCAATGGAGAAGGAGGTTGTTTTTTACATTTGGCGCCAGTGCCATTTATGATCGGCTTCAGTTGAACCACGAATCGGAGTTTACAGGCGGAGAAGCTTCTTCTATCAGACAATTTTCTGGTTCAGCGCCCAATTTGCTTTATAGCCCGGTATTGCCGCAGGAGCTGAAAAAGAACAGCCTATCGTTTACCGGTCAGGCCGGATTAACCTGGCGCTGGAACGAAAATTTCAATTTTTACCTGAATGCAGTGCGGGGACGGAGGCCACAGATTCTGCAGTTTACATGGGATGGAAAACCTTTAATTACCGGTGCCGAAACTGTTTACAGCGGAGAAGGCGGCTGGAAAACCATCATCAAAAAACGAATATTCTGGGACGCGAATGGCTTTTACCGGCGGCATTTGAATGTGCAAACGTTGCAGTGGCGCGGCGAACCCGGAACTGCGTTGCTTGCGGCCAACGGAAAAGCCACTTCGTATGGTGCCGAAACAGGACTGAAAGTAGCAGTCATTCCGGGACTGGATGTGTTCGGAAATTATGCCTGGATGCAGTCGGCGTTCGATTCCACCGGCGTGGATGGAAAAGATTATTTGTACGCTGCGAACAGTTTTGCGCATGCTCCGGAGCACAGTTTTTCAGCCGGATTTTCTGCCAAAGCGCGAATTGTTCAAAAAATGTGGGTTTTTGCTACCCCCTGGTATGCCTGGAAATCGCATTTCTGGTTCACCGAAGCAAACGCGCCCGGAATTGAACAACCAGCTTATGGCATCCTGAACATCAACTTCGGGCTTGAAATGGCCGATCCTGATTTAATTCTGAGTATTTACGGAACCAATCTGCTGGAAGAAAAGTACATTTCCAGCGCCGGCCACTGGGGCGGACAGTTTGGTTTGCCCACTTTTGTTCCGGGTGCGCCGCGAATGTTGGGCGTGAAAGTGATGTGGAAGTTTTAATCTGGTGAAGAATAATTCACATGGAGAATTTTGGATTCCCGAAGTACATTTTTTAGCTGATTGAGTTGCATCTCAGTGACTCCGGATTCTGCAGTGATGTTTGCGATAATATCGTATTGATACCCTAACTTATTGTACTTTTCCTTTGTGAATGATACTACTTCCACTATTTTTTTTTCAAAAGCTTCAAATGAGTGATATTCATAATTTCCAATATAAATTTGTCCGTTACTTTTTAATGAAATAGAAATCGGTGGAGGAGGTGGAGGCGGTTTCATGGTTTTTGGTTCCTCATACGAGAACCAAATCGGAATAAGTTCAATGATAGCTTCCTGCTTTTCCTTTTCAAGTTTGAAATAATCTGTTCCAAAATGATGCCTGGCTTTTTCCTGTCGTGTTTCAAGATAGGTCTCTCCAATTACTTTTAAAGTAAAATTTATCATTTCTTTTGATGAGCCGGTATCGTGCTTATACATTATTAAACCTTGAGAAATATTTACATTTCCCAGAAAAGGAATTTCTTTTTTAATGAAATCCGGACCTTTTCCACCGCTGGGATTAATACCCTGGAAAAAGTTTTTTATTATCAGTTTTAAATCCTCTTTTTCTGTGCGTTGGTTTTCAACTAAATACTGGTCTTTTCGATTCATTAAAATAACCAGTACATTGTTTGGTTCTTTTGGCGAATCAGCAGAATTCATTACAGGCTGAAATATTCCTTTCCCAATGCTCTGCATCGTCCATTTTTCCAGCCATTTTTCAGAATTATTTTCCTGAAATTTTATAGGAACAAATTCCTCCGGTTTTGAAATTAATTCAGGTCTTGCGAAAGCCTGCAAAAGTAAAAGCAGAGTTGGGGCAAACAGCAATAACTTTATATGTGTCCATCGGTTTTTTTTCTTTTTCATCATTTTAATTCGTTTTACAATTGGTTTTTGAGAAAAATTGTTGGCCAGGGCAAAACGTCTTTCGCCCACAGCCTTTTGCAAAACCAGTAACTGGTATTTTTGTGCATCGATGCCTTTGTTCAGAACGGCCTGGTCGGCCTGGTACTCGTGGATCAGTTTTAAATCGCGCCGCAGTAACCACATCAGCGGATTGAAAAAATGCAGCAGCGTAAAAACCTCACAAACCGCCAAATCAATTGCATGCAACTGTTTGATGTGGGCCTGTTCGTGAGCCACTATTATCTTTTTGTTTTCATTTAAATCTTTAGGTATAGGCGCTTAAGTATCCCTTTGTTTTGTACTGTCCATACGTATTGCGTCATTGTTTACCATTCTTTTTATTAAGGTATTGAACAATACCCCT
>JAWLCW010000011.1:0-175184 GCA_041686935.1 Mariniphaga sp.
TTCCGGTAATTGGTATTCTTTAACAAAACCGGCATGTACCGGTTGCATGGCTTTTCCATGCCATGATGGCGCCCACAATTCGTAAAACCGTTCGTGGCACTGGATGCAACTTTCAGAACCGGAAAATCCGTCGGTTTCCACCTGCTGGTTTTTGCGCTGGGTACACGAAATTGTTAAGGCGAAACAGATAATTCCCGATAACCAGATGAATTTTTTGGCTGCCATGTTTTTTCCTTTTATCTTCACAAAGATTGAGATAATTTTACAAAGAATGAATTTAAGTTGTGGCTTTAGGGTTTATATCATCTGGCAAAATAAGAAAAGATGAAATTCACTGCAAAAATGTATCTTTGTGAAAAGCAAATTATTAGGTTATGAAATACACAATAACTATTGACGATACCACCAATGCGGGGGCAGGACTTCTTGAAGTAGCAAGAAGTATTGCTAAAGCTTACAACTCCGTCAGAATATCAAAAGTAAGCGATGAGGACGAATGGATTGCTGCTGAAATTGAGAAATCAAAAAAATCAGGGAAAGCGGACAAACAGCAAATGTTGGAACGCTTTCAAATTGAGTAAATGAACGTAGAATTTTCAAAATCGTTCGACCGACAACCTACCCGTATAAAGAAATAATATGATAAAACTAGGAATTTTACGCGAAGGAAAAACGCCCCCCGATAACCGGGTGCCACTTACCCCGCAACAATGTTTGGAAGTACAGGGAAAATTTATAAACGTTCAGGTTGTTGTGCAAAACAGCAACGTCAGGTGTTTCAGTGATGAGGAGTATCATGAGAAAGGAATTCCGGTGCAGGAAGATGTGTTGGATTGCGATGTACTGATGGGCGTAAAGGAAGTTCTTGTAAATGAATTAATATCGGATAAAATATACTTTTTCTTTTCGCATACCATCAAAAAACAGGAATATAACCGAAAGTTGCTGCAAACGATTCTTCAGAAAAAAATTCAGTTGGTAGATTACGAAGTGCTGACTGACAAAAACGGATTCCGGATTATCGGTTTTGGCCGGTTTGCCGGTTTGGTGGGCGCATACAACGGACTGAGGGCGCTTGGATTGCGCCGGAATATTTTCGATTTGAAACCGGCTCACCAGTGCGATGGTTTGGAGGAGATGCTCTACCAGTTGAATCTGGTGAATCTGCCTCCGGTGAAAATTGCCTTTACCGGCGACGGTCGTGTTGCCAACGGGGTGCTGGAAGTACTTGAATTTATGAAAATCCAGCGGCTTTCACCGGATCAGTATCTGGAAACCGGACAGCCGGAAAAACCGGTTTACACCCAGCTTTTACCACAACATTATGCCCGGCGAAAAGACGGCAGCGCATTTGATTTACACCATTTTTTCAAAAATCCGGGAATGTATGAAAATGCCTTTTTGCCTTTTGCCCGTTCCACCGATTTGCTGATTGCAGCGGCTTACTGGGACCCCAACGCGCCGGTGCTGTTTAAAGCCGAGGATATGAAACAACCGGATTTCAGGATTAGCGTAATTTCCGATGTCACCTGCGATATAGAAGGTTCCATTCCCTCTACCAAACGGGCATCGACCATTGCCGAGCCGTTTTACGATTACAACCCGGAAACGGGCATCCTGGAACCTCCGTTTTCTTCCAAAACAAATGTGACAATTCAGGCGGTGGATAATCTGCCCAACGAACTGCCCAAAGATGCCTCGTGTGATTTTGGCCGCAACCTGATTGACAAAGTTTTTCCATCGCTATTTGGAGAGGATTCTGATGGAATCATTGAAAGGGCATCGGTTACAATAGAGGGCAAACTAACAGAGCGTTTTTCGTATTTGCAGGAATTTGCAGCAGAGAATTAAAAAACACCTGCTCGAATTTCAAACAGGCGTTTTTTTTGTTTTGTATTTTATTAAAAATCAGGGTATTTCTATTTTTGAGAAAAGCGGATTTCCACTATTTTATCAACTCAACACTTCGTTTTACGAATTTGTCCAAATCAGCTCCTTTTAGCATGTTGTTGGCTAAAAGTGCAAGGTCAACCAACTGTTTGGCCAGCTTATTGTTTTTGCCAAAACCGGTCAGTTTTTCCCGTTTGTTTTCTTCCAGTTTGGCCAGTTCGCTGTTCAGGCTATCCAGCTTTTCCTTGTCAGCCTGAGGAACTTCTTCCTCTTTTTTGCCTTCTTTTGCTTTTTCCAGTTCACTGATTTCTGCTTTTTTTACTTCAATATCAGCAACAAGTTTTTCCAGCGATTTACCCAGTTTTTTATCTTTGGCATCTACCACTTTTTTCACCAGTGGATGAGCAGTATTTACTACCAAATTCAGGCTGTCGGGCATGTCACCATAAAAATTCATACCACCCTGGGCTGCGCTCATGTCTTTCATACGGCGCATAAATTCGCTGCGGGTAATCACCATTGGATTTCCGTTTTCGCCTAAATCCTGGAAATCGACCAAAAAGTTATGGCTGTTGGTTTCGGGGCAAACGGCCTGAAATACCGGCGAAAGTTCCTGCTTCTGTTCCCAGGTTAGCTCTTCTTTTGATGAATCTTCTTTTTTGATGAGGTTTTCCACCACATCGGCATCCACACGTACAAATTGTTTGTCGGAATCTTTTTGTTCGAACCGGCTGATGATGTGCGGAGCCAGAACATCGTCGAGAATCAGTACGTCGTAACCCTTGCCACGAGCCTCTTCCACAAAAGTGTATTGTTCTTCCTTGTTGGTGGTGTAGAGGTAAACCAGTTTTTTGTCTTTGTCGGTCTGGTTGTCTTTAATCAACTTCTCGTACTCTTCAAAAGTGAAATATTTGTCTTCCGTGTTTTTGAACAGGAAAAACTTCATGGCACGGTCGTAAAATTTATCGTCGGTCAACATGCCGTACTCGATAAAAATTTTCAGGTCGTCCCATTTTTTCTCGAACTCATCCCGTTTTTCCTTAAAAATATCGGTGAGCCTGTCGGCCACTTTTTTTGAAATGTGGCTGCTTATTTTTTTTACGTTCGAATCGCTTTGCAGGTACGAACGGGAAACGTTCAGCGGAATATCCGGCGAATCAAGAACCCCGTGCAACAAAGTCAGAAATTCGGGTACAATTCCTTCCACCGAATCGGTAACAAATACCTGATTGCTGTAAAGTTGAATTTTGTTTTTCTGAACCTCAAAGTTGTTTTTGATTTTCGGAAAATAAAGAATTCCGGTGAGGTTAAACGGATAATCCACATTCAGGTGAATATTAAACAACGGCTCGTCGGCCATGGGGTAGAGGCGACGGTAAAAATTCTGGTAATCTTCATCTTTCAGGTCGGCCGGCATTTTTGTCCAGGTCGGTTCTGTGTCGTTAATCTGGTTGTCTTCGCCAGTATCCACCTGTTTGCCGTCTTTCCACTCTTTTTTCTTTCCAAAAAGAACCGGAACCGGCAAAAATTTACAATACTTTTCAAGAATTTCCGAAATTTTGTGTTCTTCCAGAAACTCTTCCGAATCTTTATTTACATGCATTACAATGTCGGTACCTACTTCACTGCGTTCCGCATCATCAATGCTGTAATCGGGTGTGCCATCGCAGCTCCATTTTACTGCTTTGGCTCCTTCCTGGTAAGATTTGGTGATGATTTCCACTTTTTCGGAAACCATAAACGAGCTGTAAAAACCCAGTCCAAAATGACCAATTATTGCATTGGCATCCTTTTTATATTTTTCGAGAAACTCGTTGGCGCCCGAAAAGGCTATCTGGTTGATGTACTTTTCAATCTCTTCAGCCGTCATCCCAATTCCATTGTCAGAAACTGTTAAGGTTTTAGCCCCTTTGTCGAGTTTTACCTTTACTTTCAGTTCGGTTACCTCACCGTTATATTCCCCTTTCGATGCCAGCGTTTTCAGCTGTTGTGTGGCATCCACCGCATTCGATACAATTTCCCTGAGGAAAATATCGTGATCGGAATAAAGGAATTTTTTAATGATGGGGAACAGATTTTCACTGGTTACGCCAATTTTTCCTGTTTGCATATTTTTCTGTTTTAAATGATACTTTTTATATGTTTTGCTCCCTAAAGTCAAACCCTGTGCCACGCAGCAATTCTGACGATTTGTCACAAGTTTTGGTATTCATCTGGTGACTTTCGGTCACCTGATGAATAGTTTCAATCACAAAACACATAAAAGGATTTAAAAACCTGATGAATTTTAGGTTGTATTCCCTTAAAAGAAGCTTATTTTGCAGACAAATTATCCCGAAGAATTCGCGTATGAGCAATTTGGAAAATTATTTCAGCGGTTTCAGAAAGAACATTGTGGGTATCGACCAGGAGTTTGAATCGGCCTGGGGAAAGCAAAGAATGGTTTACGGCGATTGGATTGCCAGCGGCCGTTTGTATCGGCCAATAGAAGAAAAAATCACAAACGAGTTTGGTCCGTTTGTGGGCAATACACATACTGAAACCAGTGAAACCGGATTGCTGATGACACATGCCTACCACCGTTCGCACGAAATCATTAAAAAGCATGTAAATGCCGGACCGAATGATGTTATTATCACGGCAGGATTTGGAATGACAGCGGTTATCAATAAGTTTCAACGAATTCTGGGATTGAAATACTGTGGAAAACTAACCTATTCCAAATGTCTGCAGGAGCGCGAGCATCCGGTGGTTTTTCTTACCCACATGGAGCATCATTCCAACCAAACCTCGTGGTACGAGACCAGTGCCGAAGTAGTGATTGTGGAACCCGGAGACGGCGGGCTTGTGGAACCTGAAAACCTGCGTAAAGCTTTGGAAAAATACAAGGACAGGCCTTTTAAAATTGGTTCGTTTACAGCCTGTTCCAATGTAACCGGCGTGCGAACTCCCTATAAAAAACTGGCTCGTTTAATGCACGAATACGGCGGCGTTTGTTTTATCGATTTTGCCGCATCGGCACCTTACGACGAGATTGACATGCACCCGGAAAACCCGCTGGAAAAAATTGATGCCATCATGTTTTCACCCCACAAATTTCTGGGCGGTCCCGGTTCATCAGGCGTTTTGGTTTTTGATGTCTCGATGTACAAAAACCAGGTGCCCGATAATCCCGGAGGGGGAACAGTTGACTGGACCAATCCGTGGGGGAAATACAAATATGTGGACGACATTGAGGCGCGTGAAGATGGAGGAACTCCCGGATTTTTGCAATCGATAAAGGCAGCGCTGACTTTTCAGTTGAAAGACCAGATGGGAGTTGAAAATATCAGAAAACGTGAAGAGGAACTTTTGGAACGGGCTTTTAAAGGTTTGGACGAAGTGCCCGGGCTTAAAATTCTGGCCGATAATGTGCGCGACCGGTTGGGCGTTATTTCGTTTTATATTGAAGGGATTCATTACAATCTGGTAGTGCAAATTTTAAATGACAAGTTTGGTATTCAAACCCGCGGAGGATGCGCCTGTGCCGGAACATACGGCCATTTTTTGCTGGAAGTAACCTACGAACAATCGCAGGAAATTACCGAAAAAATCAGCCACGGCGACTTGTCGGAAAAACCCGGCTGGGTGCGCTGGTCGTTGCATCCCACCATGACAGACAATGAAGTTGACCTCATGATTACTGCGCTGAAAGACATTGTAGGAAATATTCAGGAATATCAGAAAGATTACCTTTACGACAACCGCAAAAACATTTTCTGGCACAAAAATGACCCGGACGATGAAGAATTAATGCAGAAGTGGTTTACTTTGTAGTATTGTTTATTTCAATTACTGAAATTGGGTGTACAACATTTTTACACCGTGGCTTCAGCCCGGTGAACAGAGGCGGCAAAAACTAAAGGCTTCAGCCATTAAGTGATTAAATGCTAAAGCCACTAAAAACGCTGAGAAAGCTAACCACCGGGCTCAAGCACCGGTGAAAACGAATGAATGCTTTGAACCTTGCTGTTGAACGTAGAATTTGGCGTACGCCCCTGAAATTTCAAAACATGCGGGAAATGAAAAAATATAAAACCGGTTTGGTATTAAGCGGTGGAGGAACCCGCGGGTTTGCTCACCTTGGAGTAATTGCCGCCCTCTATGAAAAAGGAATCCAGCCCGATGTGATTTCGGGAACAAGTGTGGGCGCCATTGTAGGCGCTTTTATTGCCGGTGGTAAAACACCCGAAGAAATTCTGAAAATTTTCAACAAAGGCTGGTTTTTTAGATACACCAATCTGCATATTCCGGTAGATGGTATGCTGAAATTGAACGGTCTGCAGGAGGTCATTCAAAAAGAAATTCCATACAAAAACATAGAGGATTTGCCCATGCCGTTTTTTATTTCGGTTTCGAACCTGAATACCGGTAAAGTGGAATACAAAAACAGCGGTCCGCTGGACAAAACCATCCTGGCATCTTCATCTATTCCGGTGTTGTTTTCACCGGTTAAACTGGATGGCCAAAAGTATGTGGATGGCGGCCTGGTGGACAATATTCCGGTTGAACCCATTAAAAACGACTGCGAAAACATAGTGGCAGTGAATATCAGCCCACTGAATCCCCGTGAGAAATTCAACAACCTCATTCAGATTGCCACGCGCACCTTTTACATGAGCGTAAATGCCAACATGAACGAGGTCAGGAAATATTCTTCGGTTTACATAGAGCCTGAAGGAATTGATACATACGATATCCTCAGTTTAAGCCATGCGCAGGAGTTGTACGAGTTGGGCTACAATTCGTTAAAAGAAAAGGAATTGCCTTTTTGATATTTTGGGGTAATCTGTATGTGCATTTTGTAAAAAGTATCTATATGCTACCTCCCACATCCTCCTTATCTACAAGTTTTTCATCGACTAATTTTTCGCCTTCAACTATTTTTTTCTCCACTTTACCAATTCTGTCTTTTTCATCTTTTGTCCGGATTTTTTCAATTACTCTGTTTAAAGGCGGAATATAAGATGCCAGTAAAAACAAACTGGCAACCAAAAAAATATATCCCAGTGGAATAAAGGGAATAAACATAAACAGAGAGCCCAGGATCAACAGAATTAAACCGGCAACCAAACGAATATATTTTTTATGTTCTGGTTTCATTTTTAAACCCATATTTTTTTTTGACTTATTCGATAAGAATTTCAGTACCGGAATTGTTTAAGTATTCGTTTAAATTAGGCAAATCGTACCAGTTTAAACTACCTGGCACGGCATTAAAAGCCTGGGCAGGATCATAATATTTATTTTTTACCAGTTCCTCGAACGGCCCGGGAAAATCGCGAAATGTAATTTTGCTGAACGGGTTTTTCAGTACCGCAAAATGCAAAACAGCCGGCGCTGCATTTCCCTCAACAACCGCTTCCACAGGTTTTCCGGGAAATTTCTTTTCGGTAAATTGAATGAGCAAATCAATGGCTTCGGCCTGAATACCCGGAATGCTTTTCCCGGCCAGATTGGCGCCGAAGGTGTAGTTAAACGGAATACCCTGAATGACACCATCGCCGGTAAATTCCGGGTCGAGCAGTTCTCCGGTTCCGGGTAAATCGGCAGAAACAACCATGTTTCCGGCGGCCAGAATTTCAGTTAAATGCGGCTCTTCCAAAATTTTTGCCTTTCCTTCGGAGTGAAACCACATGATCGGATTTCCTGAATTTCCGCTTTCTGATTTCATTACGTAAACCGGCAGGGCATAATCGTTCCAACTGTTTTCAAGGAAGTATTTTTCCACCGTAAATCCTTTTGCACTGAATTTCCCGGTGTAAACTGCTGCGGTCAGTTTTCTCTGAAAATCAATTCCGGCCGTTTGGGCAACTTTCTGAGGCAAGTCGTTTTCAGGAACCTTTTTCCCCGGAAAATATTTCCGGTTCAGGCTGAAAACCGTTTCGCATTCAAAAGAAGTGCCCACCTGCCCGGTTGGGGTTACCCATAGTTCTTCAACTGTAAACGGATTTGTTTCAACGTCTTTTGCATTACCTGGCAGATTAAGATGTTCTTGAAAGAAGGCGTAAAGCGATTCGCGGTTGTTTCTGGTCGATTCGTGAACGCCCAGGTCTTCTACTAGTTGAACGTTGTCAGGCTTCCCAAAGGCAGCATACGATTTTTGCACTTCAGCAAAGGTTTCGCGTGCTCCCTGGATGCTGAAAAAATCGTGTGTTGTGGTAATCATCAGAGCAGGTTTTGGCGCCCTGATGTGCAGATAATCGGCATGGTCGAAACCTTTGACGATGGCGTTGTACGGATTTTGTTCGGCGTCCTGCGGGCCAATGGATTGCAGCAACCGCTTAAAACTGGTGATGTAACATTCGGGTGCAGCGGCATAAATTCGTTCGTCGCAGGCGGCAATCTGCGCGGTTTGGGTTCCCCCGCCCGAGCGGCCAGTCATACCAATGCGGTTCATGTCCACTTCGGGGCGGGTTTCCAGGTAATCGAGTACGCGAATGCCGTCCCAGATAAAATAATCGGTAAGTGAAGTGCCGGTTAGCAACGTTTGAATCCCTGCAAAGGAGTGTTCTTTGGTGGAACCGCCCACCTTCGATTTTCCGGTTTCGGCATCAGGGTATTGCAGGCGTTCGCCTTGCCCCAACGGATCGAATGCCAGCACGATAAAACCCTTTTCAACCAAATTCAGAATCACGTGCTGGTAAGTTTCGCTGCGAAAGCCCAACTCGGTGTGGCCGCAGGCATAAATTACAGCCGGCGCCGGGTTTTGCCGCTTTTTGGGCAGAAACAGTCCGGCAGTGATATAAAATCCGGGGTGCGATTCGAACAATACTTTTTCAACTGTAAATGTTTCCCGTTCCAAAATTCCGGTAGTACGGGCGTTCAGAGGTGTTTTTTCAAATTTTGCCAGCGAACTGCACAAAACCGTTTTGATTTCGTTTTGATGTGCTTTCCATTCTTCAGCAGATTGAAATTTCGAAACTTTTTCTGCCCGCTCATCGAGTAATTTGAATGTTTCATCCGTAATTATCCGGTATAAAGCGCGGTGATTGTCCTGGTAAGTTAGCCACTGCCGGTCGCCTCCCCGGTTGGCAAAAAACACTGATTCGACAGGCTCCTGTGAAAGAACAGGTTGAGATAGCACCAAAATTGTAAGGGATAAAAAAGTCATTAAACGGTTCATAATCTGAATATTTTTTCGGTTTTTTAATTCATATTTTCGAGCACATCCACCAAATGTTTCCAGAATTTTTCGGTGGTTACAATATCCAGGCGTTCGTCGGGCGAATGGGCACCTTTTATGGTTGGCCCAAACGAAACCATATCGAGATTCGGATATTTTTCCAAAAAAAGCCCACATTCCAAACCTGCATGGATAGAACGCACAATGGGTTCCTTTCCAAACAGTTTCTTATAAGAAACCACTGTGGTTTCCAGTATTTTCGAATCAGGATTGGGAGTCCAGCCCGGGTAGCCATCGGAATGTTTCACTTCGGCGCCGGCCAGTTCAAAAACCGATCGTACCATTTCGGCGGCATAATATTTCCGGCTTTCCAGTTCGCTTCGCTGGCTAGTAGTAATTAAAATCTTATTCCCATTAACAAATTTTACTGAAGCCAGATTGGTAGAAGTTTCCACCATCCCTTCCATTCGGGAGCTCATTTCAAGCACTCCGTGCGGACAGGCATACAAAGAGTTTAGTAAGTTTTTTTGCGTTTCAGCATCAACAATATGTTGGGGAATTGTAACTTCTTCGGCCCTCATTTTTAGGTTGGGTTCACTTTTTTCAAATTCAAATTTAACCTGCGATGTATATTTTTTGAACGCATCCAACAGGTTTTCTTTTTGATTTTTAGGAATAATAAGAATTGCCGATGCTTCGCGTGCAATGGCATTTCGCAGGTTACCGCCGTCTAATTCAGAAAGCGCAATTGAAAATTCGCGGGAGGCTTTCCATAAAAAACGATTCAGGATTTTAATCGCATTTCCCCGATTTTTGTGAATATCGTCGCCTGAATGTCCTCCCAACAAACCCGAAACAGAAATTTTCAGTGCTTCAGAATTTTTTGGAATTTTTTCTTTTTTACAGGTTAGCGAATTGAGCGTGTCGATACCTCCGGCGCAACCGATAAAAATTTCGCCTTCGTCTTCCGAATCGAGATTGAGCAGAACAGATCCGCTCATAAAACCGGGTTCGAGGGCAAATGCTCCGGAGAGCCCGGTTTCCTCGTCAACTGTAATCAAACACTCGAGCGGGCCGTGCTTAATTTGGTTTGAAGTAAGTACTGCCATTTGGGCGGCAATACCAATTCCGCAATCAGCGCCCAGGGTAGTGCCATTAGCTTTAATCCAGCCATCAATAATCATGGGCTCAATGGGATCATTATCGAAGTCAAATTCCTTGTCGTTGTTTTTTTCGCAAACCATATCCATGTGGGTTTGCAGAATCACTTTGGGGCTTTTTTCGCGTCCGGGGGCAGCAGGTTTCGAAATCAGCACATTCCCTGCTTTGTCGGTTTTTGCAGAAAGGTTATGTTTTTTTGCAAAATCAAGTAAAAACGTTCTGATTTTTTCTTCTTTTTTCGATGGCCGCGGAACCTGGCAGATTTCTTCGAAATAATTAAAAAGCGGTTGGGGTTTTAGTTGTTCCAGTTTTTTCATTTTATTTTCTTTTTTTGCAGAATGTAAATATGGCAAAATCAAATGAAAAAAAGTAGAATACGATACATTTTGCTTTTAAGAAAATGTTTTAACGTGCATAAAGTAAAAGGGAATTAAAAAAATGAATAAAATGCTGTATATTGCGATAAAAATTTATAGAATGATCTGTTCATCAACCATTAAATCATGAATGAACCAATCGTTATCGGCCTTATTCAAAACATTGCATTATTGCTGGCATTTGCCATGATATATGAAAATTTCTGGCTTAGGGATGATGAACCAAGAAGTTTTACAGCTAAAATTTTTACAGGTATTATAATTGGCGGGATAGGTATTGTTCTCATTTTTACCCCCTGGACAATGGCACCCGGGCTAGTTTTTGACACACGATCGGTAATGCTTTCACTTTCAGGAGTTTTTTTTGGCGCATTACCAACCTTTCTTGCGATGGGAATAACAGCCATCGGAAGATTTTTGTTGGGTGGCGAGGGAATGTGGATGGGTATTGCCGTTATATTATCTTCAGGCATAATAGGAATTTTTTGGTTCAAAATACGCAAAAACTGGAAACGGATTAACACGCCTGTTGAGTTTATTGCTTTGGGGGTTGTTGTGCATATTGTAATGCTGGGTTGCACAGTATTTTTACCTGCCGGGAGAATACTTCCAACTCTTCAAACCGTTGCACTGCCAGTTTTATTGATTTATACTTCCGGAACTTTATTATTGGGTTTGCTTTTGGCTGCACAAAAACGCAATTTTCAAAACAGACTGGCAAAAGATAAACTTTATCAAACAGAACTTCAACTGAGCAGTGAACTGATAAAACAACAGAAACAATTGGAAGAGCAACTCGGTAAATATGCCAGGTTAAACAAAGAATACCAAAAGCAAAATGTTGAATTACAACAGGCTAAGGAGAAAGCTGAAGAAAGCGACCGGCTAAAATCGGCTTTTTTGGCAAATCTGTCGCATGAAATACGCACCCCAATGAATGCCATTATGGGGTTTTCAGATTTAATAAATTTAGAGGGCCTGGCAAAAGATGACCTTGAGAAATACTCACGGATAATTAGGAAAAGCAGCAATTACCTCCTTTCAATTATAAATGATATTGTAGAAATTTCGCATATTGATGCCGGACAAGTGGAATTGAAGGAAACCGAAATTAATATGGAATCTCTTTTCCTTGAACTATATAACACATATAAAGTTTCTTTTCCACCAGAAAAAGGTTTGGAACTAAAGGTTAAAATACCCTCTGGATTAATTGAAAGCAACATCGTTATTGACGAGGTTAAACTGAGACAGATTTTGATTAACCTGTTAAATAATTCCCTGAAATTTACCGAAAAGGGAGAAATATGTTTTGGATATGTTGTAAAATCTGCATCCGAAATTTCAGTCTTTGTAAAGGATACCGGAATTGGTATTTCCCCGGAACATCATGAAGTTATTTTTGAGCGGTTCAGGCAGATTGATTCCGGCCATTCCATATTGCATGGTGGCTCAGGTTTGGGACTTTCAATAGCCAAAGCATATGTGGAATTAATGGGGGGTAAATTTCAAGTTGAATCGGAGCCGGGAAAGGGTTCTGAATTTACTGTTACTTTTCCACTGGTTAAGACTGAAGAAGTTAAAACGTATCAGGAAAAATCTGATGCAGGTGAAACTTCTGTCGAAAAAAATGAAAAAATTGTTTTGGTAGCAGAAGATGAGGATATCAACTGGTATTTTTTGGATCAAATACTTACCCTCGTGAATTATAAACCTTTGCGGGCAGTGAATGGAAAGGAGGCTGTTAAAGTTTGTTTGGAAAATAATAACATTGATGTGGTGCTGATGGATATAAAAATGCCGGTAATGAATGGTTTCGAAGCGCTGGAGGAAATCAGGAAAATAAAACCGCAACTTCCTGTTATTGCTCAAACAGCTTACGCTTTACCTGCCGATCTTGAGCGGCTTAAGGCTTCGTTCGACGATTTTATCACCAAACCCATCGACCGGCACATTCTTCTTGAAAAAATTCAAAATGCTTCAGTAAAAAATTAACCGGGAATATTTTTTCCAGCTATTTCAAATACAAATTGCTGTCGCCGTAACTTAAAAACCTGAAATCGTTTTCAAGCGCAAAATTATATACGCTTTTCCAATCGTCACCCAAAAAAGCGCCAATTAGCAAAAGCAGCGTACTTTGCGGCTGATGAAAGTTTGTGACCATTCCTTCAACCAGCCTGAAACAGTATCCGGGAATAATTATAATTTGCGTGGAAAATTGTAGCGTTTCCTGATTGTTTTTTTCAAGGAACATCAGGATATTTTCCAGCGCTTTTTGAACTGTTATTTCTGTTTTATTTTGATAGGGTTCCCACTGTTCGATTTCTATACCATCGGATAAAACAGGACTTTCCTCCAATTTCAACCCCAGCCAGTATAAACTTTCCAACGACCGCACCGACGTAGTTCCTACCGCAATAATTTTTCGTGGATTGGAAACCAATTCTTTAATGAGTTGCTTTGGGATAATCACTTTTTCGTGGTGCATATTGTGTTTGTCAATGGTTTCCGATTTAACCGGCTGGAAGGTTCCGGCTCCAACATGCAGCGTAATTTCCCGTAAAGCGATATTCTTTTCTGCAATCCGGGACAAAACATTCTTTGTAAAATGTAATCCTGCGGTAGGTGCCGCCACCGAACCGTCGGTTTTGGCATAAACCGTCTGGTATGTAACTTCGTCAGACGGTTCAGTTTCGCGGTTCAGGTAAGGTGGAATGGGCAAAATTCCAATGTTTTCAATAATTTCAGCAAAGGTTAAATCCTGGTTCCAGCCAAACTCAATAAAAAAAGCATTTTTTTCCTGCGTTATTTTTCGGGCTTCTAGCTCAACGGTTTTGCCGCCAAGTTCAATTTTCCTGCGCAAAACTTCCTCTTTCCATTTTTTTGCATTTCCCACCAAACACTTCCATACCACTTTAGCGGTTTGCTGAAAAGCCAGTTGATAATCGCCCGGATGAACCGGTTCGAGGCAAAATATTTCAATTTTGGCGCCGGTTTCTTTCCTGAAAAACAGGCGGGCATGAATAACCCGGGTGTTGTTGAAAACCAGCAATGAATCAGCCGGAAGATAATTGGCAATGTTTTTAAATGATTCTTTTAAAATATTCCCGTTTTGCCAAACCAGCAGGTTCGAACTGCCGCGTTCGACCAGCGGATATTTGGCAATTCGTTCATCGGGCAGATTATAGTTGAAATCGTTGATTTTTATCTTTCTGATTGTTGACACTGTTTTCTATTTTAATTCCGGCTGTAAAATTAAACCAAAAATCGAATGCTTAAAAAAATAGTACTTTTGCCGGAAAATACGGGAAAATGATAAAAATTGGCGACAAAGTAAAATTTCTGAACGATGTGGGAGGTGGAATTGTCATTGGTTTCATCGGGAAAAATATGGTTAAGGTTGAAAACGAAGATGGGTTTGAAGTGCCATACCCGGTTTCAAAACTGATAAATGTGGACGATCCGGCACTTAACAAAGGTGGTGTTCCGGTTGAAAAACCTGTTACAGAAGACGTATCGAAGCCTGTTATGGAAGAAAAGCCAAAAGGAATGATGATACCCGGAAAAGATTCGGCAGATTTTTATTTCTGTTTTGTGCCTGATGATTCGAAAAACCCGCTGGCTGGCGGTATCGGTTTGTTTTTGGTGAACGACAGTAATTTTACTGTTTTATACAGGTATTCACATTTTAAAGATGGTAAATACCAGACGATAAGACACGGAACAGTTCAACCAAACACGAAAAAAGAATTGGAGATTATTGACCAAACCGATCTTTCCGAATTGCCGGAATATGGATTTCAACTGCTCTTTTTTCGGAATAAAGAGCAGGAATTACATGCAGCAGTTACAAAAAAATTCAAGGTAAATCCAGTGAAATTCTACAAGGAAAAAAGTTTTCAACCCAATAGCTTTTTTAAACAGAATGCCCTGGTTTACCAGATTTCTGAAGAGATTATGAATACGGAAATTGACAGGTTAACCGAAGATGATTTTCGCAAGGTGGTAAAAGCCAAAGAAAAAAAGGAAACCATGCAGCAACCGGTAAAACCAATGAATCCCGATATTGTTGAAGTAGATTTGCATATTCACGAATTGGTTGAAAATACAATCGGACTAAGCAATAAAGAGATTTTGGATATACAAATGGAAAAGGTGGAACGTGAAATGCGTGCGGCAATCGAATCGCGTGCAAATCGAATTATATTCATTCATGGAGTGGGGCAGGGCGTTTTGAAACAGGAAGTGGCCAAACTGCTCAAATTAAAATTTCCGAAATATGTGTTTCAGGATGCCTCGTTCAGAGAATACGGATACGGGGCAACAATGGTGATAATCAGACGAAAATAATTTAAAGACTAAAGTTCATGTTTCATGTTTCAGATACTTGAGACTTTGAACATTTGCCGAAGGCATCTCTTCGGGAAAACGCGGAACTTTTTTATCTTTGCACCGGCAGGCTGCTTTATCGCACTCCCGATTACACGGGAGGGAGGAAAGTCCGGGCAACGCAGGGCGCCGTGCTTCCTAACGGGAAGATCTCTGAAAGGGGATTACAGCGTAACAGAAAATAACCATCCGCCAGCTGGCGGATACGGGTGAAAAGGTGGGGTAAAAGCCCACCGGTGGTTGTGGCGACACAGCCAGCCGTACGCCTCACGGGTTGCAAAGCCAAATATATCCTGATTGCGCGGCTGTTGCAGCGCAGCGAAGTTGCCCGCTTCGTTTCCGGTTGCACAACGGACGTCAGGAGGGGTAGGCTGCAGCGACTCCGGCAGTGATGCCGGAGCCAGATAAATGATAAAGTTCCCGATGGAAATCGGGAAACAGAACCCGGCTTACAGGCCTGCCATTTTTTTATTTATAAAAACTTTTATACCATGCAACAAATTCCCCAATACCTTTTTCTATTGGGGTGTTGGGTGCATATCCAAAATCGTTTTCCAGATCGCTCACGTCGGCAAAAGTTTTATAAACGTCGCCCGGCTGCATATCTTTGAATATTTTGGTTGCTTTTTTATCTAAAGCATTTTCAATGGTTTCAATAAAATCCATCAATTTTACCGGAGAAGAGTTCCCTATATTATAAATTTTATAGGGAGGAGTTTGTTTGGGAATTCCGTAAAGAACCTTGAATATTCCGTCAACAATATCGTCGATATATGTAAAATCGCGGAATAAATTGCCGTTATTGAAAACAGAAATGGGTTTATTTTCCGCAATCGCTTTGGTAAAAAGAAAGTAAGCCATGTCGGGTCTCCCCCAGGGGCCGTAAACCGTAAAAAAACGCAGTCCGGTGGAAGGGATGCCAAATAAATGACTGTAAGTGTGTGCCATCAGTTCATTACTTTTTTTGGTAGCAGCATACAAACTAATGGGGTTATCGACCGGGTCGGATGTTGAAAGGGGCATTTTTTTGCTGTTTCCATAAACACTTGAAGAACTAGCGTAAACCAAATGTTTGATTTTAAAATGGCGACAGGCTTCAAGAATATTCATAAAACCTGTTATATTACTGCTAATATAGGCATTCGGATTTTCAAGACTGTAACGCACACCCGCCTGTGCTGCCAGGTTTACCACATGGTCAAACTGTTCAGTTTCATACAACCGGGAAATTTCTTCCCCGTTTTCCAGATTCATGCGAATAAAGGAATAATCCGGATTTATTGTGCTTGTCACTTTTTTATGCCAGTTGACTGATTCCCTGGAAATACCGGCATCTCTCAACCGGGCAAACTTCAATTCAGTTTGGTAATAATCGTTTATATTGTCAATTCCAATGACTCTGATTCCTTCTTTAAGTAATTTATTTACAAAATGAAATCCGATAAAACCAGCCGAACCTGTTACCAATACTTTCATCTGGTGTTGTTATTTTAAAGGGTAAATTTTATTTTTCTCGAGGTAATCCATAATCCGGTCGAGGTTGAACTCGTTCTCCACCGGATCGAATTTCATAACTGCATTTTCCGGAATTTCATATTCCAGATCGACGCCAGGCAGGTTTTCTACTTCGCCATTTTCGGCCTTTAAATATAATTCCGGTTTGTTTGCTTTGCAGTATTCCAGCGAAGCGTTCATGTAAAAAAGGCTGAATTTTTCTTCGCCGATAATTTCGGCTACCTGGTTCCGCAATGACTGGTTGCGGGAAATAAACGAGCAGATGGTGATGATTCCCTGGTCGTTGAGCAATTTGCAAATGTGTGCCACCCGGCGCAACTGCTCGGCCCGGTCAGCCGGGGAGAAATCGAGTTCGCGGTTGAGCCCCGAGCGCAGTGAACTTCCGTCAAGCAAAACCGTAGTTGCTCCGTTTTCAAACAGTTTCTTTTCGAGGCTAAATGCCAGTTCGTTCTTGCCCGATCCGTGCAGACCGGTAAACCAGAGAGTAACTCCTTTCTGATTCAGTTTTTGCTGCCGGCTTTCGGTTGAAATCAGTGATTTTCCCTTTTTGATCTCTTCTTTGTCAGTGTTTGAAATCCGAGACGGCAAATGTTTGCTTTCCAGTTTGTCGATAATCATTCCTACGGCTACCGTGTTGTTGGTAACCGGGTGAATCAGAACAAACGAACCGGAATTTTTATTCTTTTTGTATGGATCGAAAAACAACGGTTTTGCTGTAGTAAAAACAGCACGTCCGATTTCGTTGAGAGAGAGTGATTCCACCTCCGTTTTTTCGAGGGTATTTACATTTACTTTATACCGCATCATATCAATGCGGGCACGGGTGGTGTTTGTGGTCTGTTTCAGAAAAAACTGGGTGGAAAGTTCCATGGGTTCTTCATCCATCCAAACCAGCATCGCTTCAAAATGGCGCTCCATGCGGGGAAGGTTATCCGGTTTTACCAACATTTCGCCGCGCGAAATGTCAATTTCATCTTCCAGTTCAAGTGTAACCGACTGCGGAGGGAAAGCTTTTTCGAGGGGCCCGTCATAAGTTGGAATAGATTTTACTTTCGACATTTTTCTTGAGGGAAGTGCCATTACTGTGTCGCCCGGCTTAATAATTCCCGAAGCTACTTTTCCGGCAAAACCCCTGAAATCGCGGTCGGGGCGTAATACGTACTGCACAGGAAACCGGAAATCATCGTAATTTCGGTCACTGCTCACATGTACGTTCTCAAGGAATTCGAGCATGCTTTTGCCATGATACCAGGGCATCCTTTCAGATATTTCTACCACATTATCCCCTTTTAACGCCGAAAGCGGAATGAATTCCACATCTGGAATGTCGAGTTGGGTCACAAAATTTTTATAGTCGGCGCAAATATCGTCGAAAATTTTCTGGCTGAAATCCACCAAATCCATTTTGTTTACTGCAAGTACAATATGTTTGATACCAAGCAGGGAAACCAGAAAAGTATGCCGCCGGGTTTGGGTAATTACCCCTTTGGTTGCATCGATAAGAATGATGGCCAGGTTGGCTGTGGAGCCGCCGGTAATCATGTTCCGGGTGTATTGTTCGTGTCCTGGCGTGTCGGCAATAATAAATTTCCGTTTTGCCGTGGAAAAATAGCGGTATGCCACATCGATGGTAATTCCCTGCTCGCGTTCGGCTTTCAGTCCGTCGAGCAGCAGGGCATAGTCGATGTCTTCGCCGGCATGTCCCACACGTTTGCTGTCGCGTTCAAGCGCGGCAAGCTGATCCTCGTACAGCATTTTGCTGTCGAACATGAGCCGCCCAATAAGGGTTGATTTGCCATCGTCAACCGAGCCGGCAGTTAGTAAACGCAGCAGGTCTTTTTGCTGGTCCTGGTCGAGAAAAGCTTTTATGTCGAGATTTTGTGTTGTTGTCATGTTGTTGCTTGTTACTTGATACTCGTTACTGGTTAGGATTTCCAATTTTTTTCAACATATTGAATAAATGCGTTGATTTTTTTACCGAGGATATCGTATTCCTCGTATAGTTTTGTCCATCCGCCTTTTTCAGGATACAATATAATTATAGTAGCAATTTGATTTGTGCATTCATCATTCGAGGCTTGTGCGTTTATTAAAAATTTAATAAAATCAGCTTTATACCTTCTTCTTCCATATCCCTCAACAATTTGGTCTTTAACACTTTTAGATGATCTCCTTACCTGACTTCCCTGTTCATACAATTCAAGAGGCGGTAACTCCAGACTTAATTTATGAACTCTAATCGCCAGATCAAATGCTATTTTATATATATCCAAATCCTGATAACTGCTCATAACTTGTTATTTATTTTTTTCTTGTTATTTGTTGTCGGATAGTCGATACTGTGCAACCAGCAACCAGTAACCAGTAACCAGCAACTAAAAATACCCCTCCCGTTTTTTCTGCTCCATACTGGCATCCTGGTCGAAGTCGATAACGCGGGTAGTGCGTTCCGAAACAGTTACTGTCATCATTTCTTCCACAATTTTTTCTATGGTATCGGCTTCCGATTCTACTGCTCCGGTAAGCGGGTAGCAACCCAGGGTACGGAATCTTACTTTCCGCATTTCTGCTTTGGCGGCAAGCTCTTTGGGCATCCGGTCGTCGTCAACCATAATTAAGTTTCCGTCCATGTCAACAATGGGGCGTTCTTTGGCAAAATAGAGTGGTACAATGGGAATGTTTTCAAGCCTGATGTATTGCCAGATGTCCAGTTCGGTCCAGTTACTGAGCGGAAAAACCCGGATGGATTCACCTTTGTGCACGCGGGCATTGTATATGCTCCACAATTCAGGCCGCTGGTTTTTAGGGTCCCACTGATGAAACCGGTCGCGGAAAGAAAAAATACGTTCTTTGGCACGTGATTTTTCCTCGTCGCGGCGGGCGCCCCCAAAAGCGGCGTCGAAATTGTATTTTGAAAGCCCCTCGAGCAACGCCTGGGTTTTCATTACATCGGTGTGTACTTTACTTCCATGTGTAAACGGGCCAATGCCACTTTCAAAACCCTGCTTGTTGTAGTGTACAATCAAATCCCAGCCTTTTTCTTTGGCATATTTATCTCGGAATTCCACCATTTCACGAAATTTCCATTTCGAGTCGATATGCATGAGCGGAAAGGGAACTTTCCCCGGAGAAAAGGCTTTTTCGGCCAGGCGAACCATTACCGACGAGTCTTTCCCAATGGAGTAGAGCATCACCGGATTTTCAAATTCTGCCGCCACTTCGCGGATGATGTGAATGGCTTCAGCTTCGAGTTCCTGCAGGTTTGTTAAACTATATTGCTTCATAAACCGGGTTTAATAATCTTTATCATTTTTTCAGGTGGCTTCATGTAAATCTGTAAAATCCACCCAACGCAGTGGAGTTTTATGAAATAAGCAGGCAAATATAACACATTTAGAATACTTTTTTCAGCGTGCATTTCTACTGCTGAAAAAGTAGAAAATCTTCTGTTTTGCCAGATGTGAGTAAACCGGCAGGTATTATTACTGGTAAATGTTTTGTTCGTAATCTTCAATCTGATTGAATGAATACTGGTAATTCATTGGCACAATCTGGTTGTATTCTTCCACCGATGCATTTGACAAGCAGGCATCAATGATTCGTTTTCCCGTTTTGTATAAATCTTCTTTCCAGAATTTTTGAAGTTCATTTTTAAAGAATTCCTGCAGAATTTCAGCTCCGGAGTCGTAACCTTCGGCGCCCACTTCTACCTGGTTATACACTTTAAGGAAGCGTGTTGGAATTTTTGAACTTTCAATGGTGAGGTAATTGAGTTCATACCCCAGCAAACTGCTTCTTGCCGGCTGGTACTGGTCTGCCCGAAGTTTTGCTACACCACGGCGTGTAAGGTATTCCCGCATAAGCAACTGGGGTTTGAATCCTACCTGCCATACCCCGATATTCTGGTTGGGTACAAGGGTAAAAGTAGTTCGTGGTGTTTTAATAATCTGGTCGAGCAGCAGGTTGGCATGAGTTACCCGTTTTCCGGTAGCGAACGGCCAGTAAGAGCCTACTCCTTCGCTCTCCATTGCGCCTGTTCCAACAATGCTTGGATTGTTGTGCCCGCGCGGTGAAACAAGTCTCCATAGCCAGGCCAGCGCCGGAGGTAAAATATGGAAAAGTCCGACAATGCCATACGATGGATTCTCTTTGCTGCACATGGGCGTTCTTATTCCAAAACTGCGAATGTCAACTGAAACCGGATGGTTTACAATATTTTTGACATTACTGCGCGGAAGGATTACCCTGGGATTGGGACAGGGTTTTCCGGGTTCATCCTGAATGTGCTCCCAGATGAGCGCGGTTGATTCGGGAACCGTTTCAATATTTAAAAAAAGTAATGGATTTTCCGGTTTAATGGTTGCTTTTTCAAGATGGGGATCGTCTCCGTATTCCTTTACGCTGTCAACCCGGACAAACCAGGCATTTTCAGCATCCATAATCTCGAGTTTGCCGTTATTTTTTTGAATCGACGGGTGGCAAAACGCCATATCGTCGGCAACCGCATTGAATGAGCAAAACCGGGGGATACTTATGAACCGTTCTTCACCGGTAATCTGGTTCCTCCCGATAAGCACACGCCCGTCGGGTTCTCTGAGAATGTGCTGGTGCATCTCACTTTTTCCGCCTCCGCTCGCTCCTTCGTGCATAAAGGTTTTAATGTTGTCGTACGGACTAATGGACTGTACGGCAGAGCAATGAGCCGTAACCCATCCTTCTTTTTCTCCCTGCGTGAGTAACACGCCGTACAATCCTTTTTTTGCGCTTGGACCGGGGTATAAATTGTAGGAATACATTTCGTGAATTTCAGATTTACGGTTATGCACCACAACCTGTTTGCCGTTGAAATGGGTATGTCGGAATACCGGAGCCACAAAAATGACCGATTTTATTTCAGTTTCGCTTTCCAGTTCATTAACCGGAATAATTTGTTGCAACATGGAGAGGCCCATGGCAAAAAATGCTGCATTGGCCGGAGCGATGGCAATCCCGGTTGAGCCTACTTTTTCCCTGCCCGCAAAATAAAAGAAACAAGCCAAATCTTGTGTTTTTAACCACTCGTATGTTTCTTCCTGAAGCACCGGAAATTCAAATCCGTATTTTTCGCTGAACCGCTTTTTATCCGTGGGCTGGTCGTCCGCAATTGACATGGTCCCCGGGTCGCGTCTCCGCATATAAGCATCCGTATAATTGGCCGAAATGCCGTTTTTTACCCGGTGAATAACTGCCTCTGTGTATTCCCCCTTACCGGGAATATTGTATTTTACTAAAAATTCACTGTTTTCTTTGCCATTTGTGGCCGCAATTGCCAGATCTTCTGTTGTATTGAAAACCGATAAACTTTTACAGTTTTTCAAAACATCCGAAATATTTGCCGGCACATTGATTTTCTTTTCTTCGAGAATGTTAAATAAATTTTTCATAACCATTTTACTCTGAAATTGATGAGTTTTTGAACCCACTTAATTGTTTTTTCAAAGTCCAAAAGTAATTATACTCACTTAACTAATTAAGAAATACTTAATAATGTTCAGGTGAAAATGAAAAAATTAATGTACACTTAATTCTCTGGTGGTGTAACTATCCATATCATTCTGGAAATACCATTTTTTAGATTTTGTGCATGATGCAGCCGGGCTGAATTAAAATAGAAGCTGTCGTTTTTTTCCAGAATATATTTTTTATCGTCAAGGGAAAATTCAATTTTTCCATCGAGTACAAATATAAATTCCTGTCCGGGGTGGTTTTTCATGATTCCATCTGATGTCGCATTTTTTTCAAATTCAACAAAAAAAGTATCCATCAGCTTACCGTTTTCATGGTTTGAAAGCAGGAACAACGAGGCTCCGGATTCATTTTTTTCCACGAAACTTTTTTGTTCATAAGTAACCAGCGGATTGTTGGTCAATATTTCATTTTCACCAATTAGTTCACCCACGGTGGTGTACAAATTATCAGCAATCGACTTCAGAGTAATAACCGACGGAAAAGCTTTGGCCTTTTCAATTTGAGAAAGTGCGCTTGAACTGATGCCAACTTTTTTGGCAAGTTCGTTAAGCTGCATATTCAGGCTCTCTCTTTTTCGTTTTACCCTTTCACCCAATCGTTTCATTTTAATCCATTTATTTTTTTCTGAACGACAAAAATAATGGTTTTTGCGAAGTGTTAGTTAAGAAATGAAGTAATATTTAATATTTGGTTAAAAATCCCAGAAAATGGGTATTAACAGCAACGAAAGAATAAAAGAGATGACGTTTAGCGGAAGGCCTATTTTCAGATAATCTTTGAATTTGTAATCGCCAATGGCCTGCACAATCAGGTTTGTCTGGTACCCAATAGGGGTAGAAAAACTTGCCGATGCAGCAATGGCAATGGCCACAAAAAACGGTTTCGGATCGACGTTCAATTGCTGAGCGGCAGCCAGTGCTATTGGAAAAACCAGTGCTGCGGCGGCATTGTTGGTTATTATTTCAGTAAAAATTGTTGTAATTAAATACATAGCAGCCAGTACACCAATTGGACCAAGTCCCCGTGAGAAGTTGATGGTTGTGCGGGCCAGCGATTCGGCAGCTCCGGAGTTTTGTAAAGCTTTGCTGATAGCAAACGAACAGGCGATGGTTATAAGTACATCCCAACTGATGGATTTGGTGTATTTTTGATGGGGCATAATTTTTAACCATATAAGCAAAATAGCTGCAATTATGGAGAAGAAAAACATATCGAAAGTTAAGCCGGCCGGCGATTCAAAGTACTGCCCAACAGTTGCGCCTACAATCATTGCCAGCAGAATTATAAACGCCAGCCATTTTTTCCAAAAACTTCCTGTTTGACGATAATCGCGGATGTAGGAAGTGAGGTAAAATACTTTGGATTCGCCCCAGTTTCGAATAAACTGATCGGTTGTAAGCAACACAAGGTTGTCGCCTGCTTTCAGTTTCAGTTTATCCATGTTCGAGGTAATGCGTTCCCCGTTTCGGTGGATAGCCAAAACAACTGCCTGGTAATGTTCGAAAAAGTCGAATTCGGGAATGGTTTGGCCCACACCAGGAAATCGGGGCGAAAGAACCGCCTCATATTGTTTCAGCTTTTCTTTTGGTATATTTTTTAGAAGATCGAAACCGCTTAGGCTGATGTTTTCGTTTCCAAGGATAAAGTTTAACTGGTCTGATTTGCCTGCAAGTAAAAGTTTGTCGTTAACCAGAATTTTGTAAGAACCCTTTTTTGTGTCCAGAATTTTCCCATCCCGTTCAATACATCTGACAAACAATTTATTCAGTTCTTTTAACCTTCCGTTTTTAATTTCGCGGCCAATCAGATTACTGTTCCACGGAATAGCTATATCGTAGTAATAATCTTTAAACTCGGCCGAACTTTTTGAGTTGAACAGAATTTTTTTCCCGGGCAGAAGTTTGTTGCTTGCCAACGCAAGGTAAATGGTTCCCACAACGGCTATAAACAAACCTACTTTACCCAGCTCAAACATGCCAAAACCGGGCAAATTGTTGTCAATCATTAATCCGTGAACCACCAGGTTTGTGGATGTACCTATCAGTGTGCAGGTGCCTCCGAAAATGGTGGCATACGAAAGCGGAATTAGGAACTTCTTATGGGAAAGGTTCAGCTTTTCCGACCATCTTTTAATAATTGGGGCAAAAATAATCACCACAGGAGTATTGTTAAGGAAGGCAGATAATACAGATACCGGCAACGTAATGCGCGGAATGAGAAACACCATTCGTCCTCTTTTGCGGGGCAGGTAGGTTTGGGCCAGCCGGGTTAAAACCCCCGATTGTCTTACTCCTTCGCTAACAAGGAAAAGTACACCCACGGTAATCATCCCTTTGTTGGAAAAACCGGCAAGCAATTCGTTGCTCGTAATAACACCGGTTGACATTAAAACAACAGCCGAAGAAAAAAATATTAATCCCGGGCGCATTAACTCTTTGGCAAGCGCTACAATGGTAAGTACTACCACTGCCAGAACAATATACCCTTCGAGAGTTAACACGAAAATAAAATTTTAAGACCTCTCATTCCTGAATTTGCTGCTGTTAGTAGCAGTCAAAACTAAATATAAAATTGAATCCTTCAAAAAATGGAGGAGAAATTATAGGCAGTGCTGATTAACTAACCACTCTTAAAAAACCTTCGCCTTCTTTATATGGCAGGTCAAATGAAAAAGTAGTACCTTTTCCCGGAGTCGATTCCAGTTTTAGTTCACCTCCAAGTAGTTGAACATAGTGCTGCGCAATGGGCAAACCGATTCCGGAACCGGAAGTTATATCATTTATTTCGTTTCGCACACGGTAGAACCGACTGAAAATATTCTCTTTTTCTTCGGGAGGAATACCTATGCCGGTATCAGAAACAGTAAACCTGACTGCATCAGTTCCAAGCATTTCGTATCCTAAATGTATTTCTCCTTTTTTGGTATATTTTACAGCATTGTCAACCAAAATCTGCAAAGTCTCCAAAAGCAGACGGCGGTCGGTTACAAAACCGAATGACGGGTTGGGCACATCCAGATTCAGATGTATTTTTACCTGTCTTCCATCGGGTATAAGTGGCTTGTTCCGGTTGTAGATATCGCGTACCAGGGTGTTAATGGGGCAGAATTTCATCGAAATGTCCACTGCGTCGGTTTCAATTTTCGACAGGTGGATGGTATTATCTATCATATTGAGCAATTGAGTGCCGTTCTGCGAAATGGCATCCGAAAGTTCAATTCGTTCAGTACCAGCCAGCCCACCTTCTGCAAGCATCCGGGTAAAATTGGTAATAATATTTAGCGGTGTACGGATTTCATGTGACAAGTTGGCAAGGAAAGCAGATTTCAGTCGGTCGCTTTCTTCCGCTTTTTTCTTTGCCTTTTCGAGGTTGAACTCGGCTGTTTTACGACGCGTTATATCCCTTGCTACCGAAATGACTGAACGTGCGCTGAGTTTAGCCAGCCGCATTTCAAAAAGATAAGTACCGTTTGGTGTTTGCAGGGAATACTCAATGGTTTCAATTGTATTGTTTTTTAAACAGGCCTGAATACATTTTAATATTTTTTCAGCCATGTTTTCAGGAAATCCCACATCAAAAATGGTGCTGCCAACAATATTTGCATCATCCAGTTTATATAAGTCGCTTTCTTTTACCACGAAATCTTCGTATGTCCCGTCTTTTCCAATAACAAAAAACATGTCGGGAATAGCTTCAAGCAGAACTTTATACCGTTTTTTACTGCTTTCGAGTTCGGCAAGTTTTTTCTTCTCTTTGGTAATGTCTTCAAGAATTACAATAAAGGAATTCAGGTCTGGTTTTAAAACACTTATTTTAAACCATGCATCAAGTTTGGCTGCGTGGAAATCCCGGGTTTTTGAATTATCGAAAAGGAGAAGTTTGTTCAGGTCAAAGTGATCGCGTAATACCAGTTCAAAAATATAATTGGCTTCCTGTTCTTTTACTTCATGCAGTTGAATGTTAAATACTGCTTCAAAAGCATTGTTTACCTTCTCTATTTTTAATTGTTCAACATTTCCCTCTTCATCTCTAACCGCTTTAATTTCTACCACCGGAAAACCGGATTCACGAACGACTTTAGAAATTCCTGTTCGCATTGCTTTCAATTCATCCCTGAATTTATGTGCTATTGTCTGGTATTTTCGGCGTATAAGAAACCCGGCAGTAAATAAAAACAGGTAAATAACCAGCGGATGAGGCACTAAAAGGTTTGTACCGGCCATAAATCCAAAAAACTGTTCGGCTTTAATTAATTGAAAACCAATAGTGAAAATCGATATTACCGAATAAAGAATTGTTTTTGATTCCGACTCAGAAAAATATAACAGGAAAAATGCACCGGCCAAAAGCCATGCTAACGATTTGTATATTGTTTCTGAAGGCATTGAATGCAATGAAAAATCAGAAATATAATAAGCATAAACAAAAAGCGGTACAGTAAATAGCGTATTTAAAGAACAGTTAAACTTACTATTTAACAGGCAGGTTAAGGATAAAAAAGCAACCAGCACCAGGCCAATATCGCAAATAAGGCAAAGGCTACCGCTACTGGTCAAAATATTATATAAAAAATAAATAAGTGCTGCTAATTGCAAAATAATTAATGCCATCAGCAATTCAAAAAGCTTTTTCCTTTCTTCCCCTGCACTCCCAGGCCAGAGCTTTTCTGTAATAATATGGTAAAAAGGTTTGTTCAACGGTATAAAAATAAATATTATGCCTTAAAAACTCTCTCTTTCATAATAAATTTTCAAGTTACAAAGTTCTTATGAATTTTGAATTTAAAAAGATGACTTTTGTTTTGTTTTTGAATATTAAGTGTTCAAGCATTTGTATATCAATATTTTGAGCCAACATAAATTTGTTGTCAGATGATTTTTGTTATGATTTTGGTGCAATTGAATTTATAGTTTTGTAGCAAAATATGACAAAATTTTAAAACTGAAAGATATGCCAAAAGGAATTTTTAATGTACCTGTTGCCAAAAATGAACCGATTTTGAGCTATGCTCCAGGAACTCCTGAAAGAATTGAAGTGAAAGAAATGATTGAGGAACTTCGTTCAAAGGAGATTGATTTGCCTATGGTAATAGGCGGAAAAGATATATTTACAGACAGAAAAGTAAGGATGTTCCCCCCACATGAAATTAAACATACACTGGGTTACTACAATCAGGGCGATGCCAGTCATGTGGAGATGGCTATTGATGCGGCCCTTGAAGCGCGCGAGAAATGGGCCAATCTTTCGTGGCAGCACCGGGCTTCCATATTTTTAAAAGCTGCCGATTTGCTGGCCGGGCCTTACCGTGCCAAAATAAATGCAGCTACCATGCTGGGCCAATCAAAAAATATTTACCAGGCAGAAATTGATGCTGCCTGCGAGCTGGCCGATTTTTACCGTTTTGGGGTGAAAGCTATGACCGATATATACAAAATGCAGCCCGAATCGGCTCCCGGTATCTGGAACTACAACGAATTTCGCCCGCTGGAAGGTTTTGTGTTTGCGCTTACGCCGTTTAACTTTACTTCCATTGCCGGCAACCTGCCGGTAGCGCCCGCGCTCATGGGGAATGTTTCTGTGTGGAAACCATCCAAAACTGCTGTTTATTCTGCCGGAGTAATCATGGAAGTGCTCCGCGAAGCCGGCCTCCCCGATGGAGTAGTTAACCTGGTTTATGCCTCTGGCCCTGTTGTGGCCGACGTGGTTTTAACCCATCCCGACTTTGCCGGAATCCACTTCACCGGAAGTACCGAAGTATTTCAAAGTATATGGAAATCAATCGGAAACAACATTTTTAAATACAAAACCTATCCGCGCATTGTGGGCGAAACAGGTGGCAAAGACTTTATTTTTGCCGACAATACCGTAAAAATTCCCGAACTTGTTACGGCCATTGTTCGTGGTGCATTTGAATACCAGGGCCAAAAATGTTCGGCTGCATCAAGGGTTTACATACCCAAAAGTATATGGCCAAAACTCAAACAACAGTTGGGCGATATGCTTGCCACCGTTAAAATGGGACCGCCCGAAGATTTTACCAGTTTTGTAAATGCAGTAATTGATGAACCTTCATTCGATAAACTCAAAGGTTTTATTGACAGGGCGCTCGAAGACAAAGATGCGGAAGTGATATTTGGAGGCAAATGCGACAAAACAACAGGTTATTATATTGAACCAACTGTTATTCAGGCTAAAAAACCGGACTACATTACCATGCAGGAAGAGTTGTTTGGCCCGGTTCTGACCATTTATGTTTATGCCGATGAAAAGTTGGATGAAACACTCGATATTCTCGATAAAACATCCATTTACAGTTTAACAGGCGCCGTATTTTCGCAAAACCGGTACAATATTGAAAAGATAACCAAACGATTGACCAATGCTGCCGGCAATTTCTATATCAATGATAAACCTACAGGAGCTGTTGTGGGTCAACAGCCATTTGGAGGAGCGCGCGGTTCGGGCACAAACGATAAAGCCGGTTCTGTGTTCAATTTCCTGAGGTGGGTTTCTATCCGTACCATCAAAGAAAATTTTGTTCCTGCAACGAATTATTTGTATCCGAACTTTTTACCGGATGAGGAGTAATTGGAAGTTAACGGAAGAATGTTTATAAAAAGAGGGGCAAAATGTTTTACCCCTCTTTTTTTTACATTGAGTTTGTATTACTTTTGATGTCAAACATTTCAGGTATGGAAAACAATATTACCAAAAAAAGAAGCTGGCGCAAAGTATTTAAAAATAAATACTTTATTGCTTCCATATTGTTTTTAACCTGGATCATTTTTTTCGATGAGAACAGTTTTATATCACATGCAGAAAATAAACAGCGCCTAAACGAACTGAATAATCAGAAGGAGTATTATCTTGACCGCATAGAATCAGACAAACAAAAGCTGGAAGACCTGAATACAGGTGAAAAAGAACTTGAAAAATTCGCCCGCGAACAGTATTTTATGAGTAAGCCCAACGAAGACCTTTTTATTGTAATTGAAGAAGAAGATTAATTCAATTCACAAAAAAATCGCATAATTTTTGTATTGTGGTGGTTAGCTATTTGATGAATAGTTCAAATTTCTTATATTGCTGCATAGTATGAAAAACAATTTAGACATATTCAGAATTAAAACGAACAATGTAGCTCCGCAAAAAGGCAGGGTACTGATTGCCGAACCATTTTTGCCCGGAAATTACTTTAACAGATCAGTTATTCTTCTTGTAGCTTACAGTGATAAAGGGGCAGTTGGGTTTATTCTGAATAAGAAGGTAGAGCTTGCTATTCACGATATTCTTCCCGGATTTCCTGAATTTGATGGTGATGTTTACCTTGGCGGACCGGTAGCCACCGATTCCATCTATTTCATTCATAAACTTGGTGAAAAACTGCCTGGCAGCATTCACGTTTTGGGGAATTTATACTGGGGGGGCGATTTTGAGGTTCTGAAACAACTAATTACAGCAGGGCTAATCCTGGCTTCAGATATTCGCTTTTTTGTTGGCTATTCAGGTTGGGATTCAGGTCAGCTTGAAAGGGAAATCAAAGAGGATTCCTGGCTGGTAACCGATGTGGATGAAGAGAATGTTATGCGTGATCTGCATCAGGAATCGTGGGCTGAATTTGTTAAAAAAGCAGGCAACCGGTATTCTGTTTGGGAAAACTTTCCGGAAAACCCTGCAATGAATTAGAGGGAGGAAGAAGAATGGTTCTTGCTGGTTTTTATATATTTTTTGCCCTGAAACTCATCTTTTCAATTAGTGTTTCATAAATTTTTTTTGAGAAGTAATGAAGAAACCGTTTATTTTCAATACCAAGTATCCATTTAACACCAAATAACTCTGATGCAACAAACAGTTCATCTGTTTGGAAAATATCTGTCTCCTTAATCTCATTTATTTCAGCAATTTGCATTTTCAACTGCTTTGCAGCTTCTAATATAAAAATACGCAAAACATCTTCGTAGCAGCCTGTTGAAAGGGCAGGGGTGAACATCCTATTTTCTTTCACCAGATAAATATTGGCGTTTGCACTTTCGCAAACCGTTTTGTTTTCGTTCAGAAACAGAATTTGCTGATACGGGCTTTGCCTAATCTCCGCAAGACCAGCCTGCCAAAACATTTCGTTAAAAAAGGGAAACCGGTTGAACGGGTTCTGCGAATTTTTTATCAAGGAAGAAGTAGTAACCAGCAGACCGGGTTCATAAAACGGAAAATCGAATTCCCGGAAAGCATTTGCGGTGATGAGTGTTTGAACCTCGTTTTCAATCCAAAACAGTTGAAAATGAACATACCCTGAGCGGTAAAATTTGTTTTTGTTCAACATGCGTTTGGTTAGCCGGAACAGTTCCCTCCAGTTTTCAAAATCTTTTGGAAGGGGCAAATGAAGAGCTTCCAACTGGCTTTTTACCTGTTCCATGTTTTCAGCAAAAAACGGAATGCCACCATACCCGTACCACATTTTTTGCGAAAGTCTGAACGAAGACTCCGTAAGGAAATAATTCAGGTTTATTTCTTCTTTTCCGGCTACAACACCGTTTGCAATCAGGAACTCCATATTTACGGTTATTTGGCGTCAAATTTAAAAATTACATCGAAACCGCTGGCTCTCGATGAATTGTTTAGTTCTAAAAATAAAAAGCGAAAAAGTTCGTATTCAAGCTTCACTTCATATTTTACCATGTCTTTTTCGTGCGTTTCGCCAAACCGCTGTTCGTAACTCACAAACAGGTCGTTGGTAATGTATTTTCCAACCACTACCGTAGCATTGTCAAAGCCGCCGTCGCTTTTTACCTCGATGTAGTCCACGGCCAGTTTTTCGCCTAAAAAGTTGGTTAACTGCGATGTAAGGATTGAAGCTGCTGCTCTTCCGGCAAGGCTGCCTCCGCCGGCTCCGTCCATGTTGTCCTGCTCGTCGATGGTAAGTTCATTCATGCTTTTTCCGAACAGGATGTATGATATCGCGTCGCCTTCGCTTATGGAACTGCCGTCGAGCCTGAAGTTTACCTCGGGCGATTCTGCCGTTCCTCCGATTTGTACCGAAAGGGTTTGCTCCACCCGCTGCGGATTCCGGAATGCGTACGATGCCGTAATGTCCATGGAGGGCATCATGTTTTCACCGCCCTGGAAACGGATGGAACCTTCGTTAATCATAAATGTTTTTCCAAGCAGATCATATTGTCCGCGCACCACATCTACCGTCCCGAACAGCTCGAAATATTCCCGGCTTTTTCGCAATTCAACGTCGCCGGATAATTCAATATACAAATCGTCATTTTTTATCCATGTATTCCGCGGGATACGGATGCGCAGGCTGCCTTTGAAATTGTCGAAATAATCGAATCGGGTACTGTCGGATAATATTGCCGGAACCGGTTCGATATATGCCGAATCTGTTAACTCCGTCATTCTTTCCATTTCCTGAACCAAAAGCGGTTTGGGCATTTCGGCAACAGTCATTCGGCCCAGCATGCGCATTACGGTTGGAATATAAATTTCCGAACGCGGGATGGTAATATTGCCCCCGTAAGCCACTTCGCCTTTTTTGCCGCCGAATGTGGCATTTCCGTTCATCTGCATGTTAAACTGCCGGTGATTGAAAGGCTGAAAGCGATTAAAATTCAATGTAATCTCCGACTGGCTGATGTCACCTTTGTAAAAATCGGACGCAAAATCCATTTGCCCCGAGCCGGTCAGGTTTCCATCAGAGCTTCTGACCAAAAGATTTTCTATTTGGATTTTATCTCTTAAAAAGTTAAGGTTAAGGCCAACGTTCCTGTAATCAACTCCAAACTCACGCATTTCCACTGAAGCATCCCGCAGCCGGATGTTTCCCTCCGGATTGGGCGATTCCATCGTGCCAGAAAGGTTTACATCTCCATCGATAAACCCGGCGATGTTTGCTGACGGATACATGGCCTGCAAAAGTTCAAGCGATAATTTTTCAAGGAATATCCTGCCGTTTACCGAATCATTTGGGTTAAAACCGAATTTCAGCGAATCGGGATAAAACCGAAGCGGAATTACGGCCCTTGCCTCCAGTTTTCCGCTGTCTTGCGGAACAACAATCAAATCTGACGAAAACAGGTTGTTATTGTAATCCAGATTTCCATCGAACTGCAAAAAACGGTAATCACCGAACTCCATATTATTCAGGGAAAAATTTCCTTTCATTACCGGGTTTTCAACTGTTCCCGAAAAATCCAGTTCTCCTTCAAAAATGCCTTTGAGCTGGTCGTTTATCTCCATTTCTTCCAGTTTGGCCAACGAAATGTTACCGATGTTTATTCTGCCCCTTACCGAATCCTTCATGCTGAACACTACGCTCATGCTGTCGGCATTAATTTCCAGTGGAAATATGGCCGACATATCTATTCTGCCACTGTCGTCGGGCGTAACAATTGTTTCCATAAGAAACCGGTTATCCATATATTCCAGTTTGCCTGAAATATCTTTTAATTGAAATTTGTCGAATCCCGGCGCTGAAATTGAAAATTCTGAATTTAGAAGCAGGGAATCGGGGGTTCCTTTTATGTCTATATCGAGTCCGAAAAGTCCGGTTACCGGTTGATCCTGTTCCAGGAGCTGCATCAGATTTTCAAGGTTCAAATTGCTGATTTTGAGCTGAAAGTCCTGTTCAGATGACAGGCTGATTATTCCGTTGGCAGAAATAAACTGCTCCAGTTCCTGATGGTCTGAAACCATATTGAAGTTTTCTATCCGGTAGTTTTGTGCATCCAGTTCGATGATTGCCGGTGGCTGCTGCAACGCCCATTTCTGGTTTCTGAAATCAACTTCCCATTCCGTGAGGCTGATTTTCAGCGGTTCACGGGGCACAATTCCGGCTTCAATCAGCGTGGTTAACTCGTATGCCGCCAGGTTTGCAGAAAGAAACAGCGAATCCGGATTCCCTTCAGTATAAGCATTTACCGTGTCAATAAGCAAATCGCCCATGGAAATTTGCTGTGCAACCAGCCGGGCATCGAAAAGCGTGTCGGCCGGGGTTAATTGTCCGTTTGCAATCAGGCTGAGGTTAGCTAAAGAAATATTACCATACCGGGTAGAATCCAGTTCGGCGGTGGTTTCCAGCGAAAGCGCATCGGGCATGCCCCAAAGCCTGGCCTGAATGGTTCCGTTGGTTTGCAGGCTGCTGTCGGGTAAATACGCATAAAATTCATCCACACCAGAAAAAACGGCTTCCAGTTTAAAATCAGATGGTCCAGTAAAACTGTAATTTCCGCTTGCTGTGAGCAGTGCCGACCGGGTTTTTGTCCGCAGTGTATCGAGTCGCAGGTTTTGGTTGTGGTATGCTGCCTTTACAAGCAGCGTATCGATTTGAATGTGCTGAAACCTTGAATTCAGCATATTTATTTGGCCTGCAACTTTTATTTTTTCAGGGTCGAAATCTTTTCCGCTGAAACTGGCTGTTAAATTGATGTCGGAACTCAAATCACTCATTCCTGTAAGCCGCTCCAAATCGAGGTTTCGTGCTGTAAAATTTGCTTTGTAAACCGGCACATTAAACAGGTTTTGAACCGACGGACTCAAACTGAAACTTCCGAACAGGCCATTCCCTGTCATCAGACCGGCGAGGTTTCCATTGTTTAAACTGAAATCGAAAGTGATTTTGTCGAGTTGTTTATCCTCAATAACCCAGTTGTTCAGTTCTCCTTTCACTGCAATTTCTGCTGTTTTGGGGTCAATGCCATTGCCTGTTACAGAAAGGTTTCCGTTCAGCGTGTAGGGTAGCTTGTCCGTTCCCAGCCAGTGAATAAGATCTACATCTGAAAAATTTCCTTCCAGCGAATAATTCAGAATGGTTTCACCGGAATTGAAAAGGAAATCGGCCAGATTGCCGGAAGAAGCCTGAAGAATGATTTGCTGGTTTTGGTCTTCCAGTTGGATTGTTGCACGTGCTGTGTTTTCCTCCATGCCGGCCTGCAGTTTAATGTTGGGAGTTGCCGGAAATTTCAGGTAGGGCAGGAAATAGCTGAATTCAGAAAGGTTCAGTTCTGGAATTTCAATATGGGCATTTCCTGCCTGTTGTTCCGGTGAAAATCCGGCCTCTCCGCTGATTTGATTTATGGCCGTTTCTATTTTGAAATTTTGAAGTTCGATGAATTCATTGTTTTGTAAAAGGTCAAACTCAAGGCGGTTTAAACTAAAATCCGGATTTCGGGTGGAAAATGAAAACTGTTTCAGTTGCGCCTGCTGTTCATTTTCATCCCAAAACAGAGAAAGTTCTGTATTCAGCCTTTCAATCCGTTGGGGAATGATGGTATCGAAGGTTTCGGTTTTGATAAACCCGTTGGTGAGATGGAAAACGGGCAGACTGATGTTGAAACTCCCCGAACTTTCGGTTTTCGGTGCAGATTTATCTGGCGAGGACTTTACTAATTGTTGCACATTCCAAACCGAATCGTTAATCTGTTTCAGGAAAACATGCGGACGGATGATTTCGGCAGAATGAATTTCGAGAGTATTTCGCAAAAGCGGCCAGAGATTATACCCTGCTTTCATTTCATCAATTTGAACCAGTGTGTCCTCTTCCATGATTACCATCACATTCTGAATGGAAATGCTGGTGAAAAAGTTGCCGTCAATTTTTCCGATGGTCAGGTTTCCGTTAATGATTTTATCCACCTGTGTTTCGGCAATCCGGGCAATTTTTCGTTTCGCCGGTTCTGTTTGAATGAGCAGGGCGGCAAGCAACACCAATAGAACAATGCCCAGAATAATTGCTCCCGGAATAAACAAACCATATTTGATTCCTTTCTTCATATTAAAATGCCTGTCCTACACTGATGAAAAACTGCGGGCTTCTTTTTTCGTTCCATACTGGTACTCCCACATCAAAACGCACCGGCCCGATGGGAGTTTCAAGACGCAAACCCGAACCGGCAGCGTATGCCAGATTATTAAAATTGTACGACCATGATTTTTCCCAAACATTACCTGCCTCGAAAAAGGCTACCAGGCTCAGCCGCCAAACCAACGGATACCGAATTTCAAAGTTGCTTTCGAAAATACTTTTTCCACCCAGCGGGGTTCCGCTTTCGCGTTTCGGCCCCAGCTCGGAACGGTTCCAGCCACGAATGGAATTGCTCCCTCCGGAATAAAACCGGTCTTCCACCGGAATAAAACCGCTGCTGTCAGCCGAACTGATGCCGCCGGCCATTAAGCGCACTGCCAGCACAAAACGACCTAAATCCCGGTAAGCTCTTACGTCGCTCCAAAGCCGTGTGTAGTTAAAATCGCTGCCAAATATGTGCCCGTTTACTTTGTAGCTCAGCGACAAGTTTATACCGCTCACAGGTGAGAATGCCGGAACGGAATTGTTGAAAACACCGCTAAGCAAAACCCCCGATTTGTTATAGAGGAATCTGTTGCTTTCCCTATTCAAAAATTCAGAATCACCGGCTTCAATTCGCTGCTGCACATCTTCGAGGTAATAGGTGATTTTCCCGGTGGTTGACGGAGTAAACTGGTAGGTGAGGGGAATGTTCAACCCGAAGGTGCGTGTGTCGTACCCGGGTTCCTTGCTTCTCACCAAAAACGGATTAACCGAAATGGTGCTGTTAAACCCCAAAAACCGGGGCTGAATCCATCTCAGTCGCACGGAATAAGGTTCCAGTGCCGAATGTTTCAGGTAGAGGTTTATCCGGCGGGCGCCGCCGAGGAATCCGCGGTAATTCAAATCGAGGAAAGTTCTGAACTTATCTTCGGTGCCGTAACCCGCACCAAACCGTGTCGTTATTCGCGGTGCTTCCTCAATGTAAATATTTACAGGAATCGGACTTTTTTGCGTTTGAGGTTCCCGCTCAGGCAAAACAGAAACCACGCGGAACAACTGTAAACTGTAAAGATTCTGTCGCGTTCTGTCAAGTAATGATTTATCGTATAAATCTCCCTTTTGGTACTTTAGCTGCTTTCGGATAAACTCTTCGGAAACGTTTTTAATCCCCGAAATTCGTGTCTCTCCCAAATAAGAAACCGGGCCGGGCTGAACCGTATAGCGGATGCCGGTGGTTAGCTCTTCCGGTTTAAAGTTGAGATTGTAACCGGCAGAGGAGTATGCGTATCCCATACTTCTGAAAACATCTTCCACAAAACGGGTGTCCTGTTTCAGGGCTTCATCGCGAAAACGTTTGCCCTCTTTCAGGTTTAACTTTCCTGAAAACCTTTTGAGCAGTGAATCCGGGTCAGTATTGCTGGTATTTTGGATTAATTCCAAAGATATTGTGTCGGTTATAACCGGTTCTCCTTCAGTGATTTCAATTTCAATTTTCACCGTTTGGTTTTTTTCGTTTACAACCAGGGGTTGAAGCCCGGTTTGCACATTCAAAAAACCTTCACTCTGGTAAATGCGTTTCAGGCGCTCCAGATCAAGGTCCATCAGTTCCTCACTGTATAAAAATGGTTCTTTTTTGGTGAATTTTTTTTCGAGCCAGGAAACTTCTTTCAAAGCCATTTTTTCGAGCAGGAAATCTTTTTTGAGGGTTTTGTTGCCTGTAAAAGTTACTTTGCGCACTTCATAATTTTCCTGGGCCGACAACTGAGTTGTTCCGGCCAGAAAAAGAAAAAATATGAACAAAAGCAACCTGTTGAGCATAAAATCTAAAATCCAATTGTGGATTTGAAGATAACAAAAATCACGAATTTGCTTTAGTTGTTGCGCAAAGGCTGAATGTTTTCTTTTTCCGTCATTTTTATTTAACATTTTTCATAAACCCTGAAATGAGTTCCGAAGCATCCGCTCCATACGAATCAGCCAGGGTGCCTTTTAATCCAGAACTGGTTTCCAGCGCATATAAAATGGTGCTGTCTCCGGGGTCTGTCATACCTTCAAACCGGTGGAATTCAATGAGCTTTATTTCTGAGGATATGAATGTATTTCCATTTCCTGCATCGAGAAGCCCGTTTTCATTCACTCTGAAGTTGGCCGCGTAGCCTCTTATTTTCAAATCTTCAATGGCTTCTGTCAGGGTACTGTACTGATTATTCATGGCTGCAATATTTTTAGTAAAACAAAAATTTCCGCTTAAATTTATAAGGAAAAATCCTGCCATAAAGTTCAGTGTAAAAATAAAGTATCTTAAAATCAACAGGTTAATGTTTTGTATTGATAAGAATGATTTGTTTTATTGCCATTTTTTTGTTTTTGTGTGGAAATATGCGGAGGAAATTCCCCGGAAATTCTGCTTAAACTGAAGTTGGTGAAAAATCGGAAATAGTCTCATGTTTTAATCTAAATTCCAGGAATTTAATAGTCCACTTCAATACCCATTTCAACTAACGTTTTTATCTGGTCCGGGTCAATTTTATTTTCCCTCAAATCAATATATTCGAGTTTTTCAAGCGTAAAAAGTGGTGATATATCATCAATTGGGTTATCTGCAAGATAAAGACTTTTCAGGTTTGTAAGGTTGCTTAATTCATCAATAATTCCAATTTTATTGTAAGAAAGATTGAGTTCTTCGAGGTCGCGCAAACCGGCAAGAAGCGACAAATCAATTATGTTGTTGTCTGACAAATCAATGCTTTTGGCGTGGGTACAAAATTGTATCCCATCCAAATCGTTAATGTCTGACGATGACAACTCAAACTCTTCCATGTCATCGAGGTACCATGTCGGGAATTCAAAGGTTGTATCTTCAAAAATCCTTATTTTGAGTGCATCGTAAAATGAAAAACCTTTTGATTTGGTTGAAGTTTTCGTTTTTTTCTTCGACTCGGTATCATAAATAATACTGAATCCCTGGATGTTTATATCCCATTCGTAAACAGGAGAATAGTCAATGTCTTCATAACTCTCCAACGATGTTGCAATTTCTTCGATGCGTTCCAGCAAAAATATGTGCGTATAGTTTAATAACCCTTCATAATTATTTTCTGTGGCAAATCTGCTGATTTCATTTATATGATACGTTAACCGGTCAGGATGGTACAACATCATGAAAGCAGAAAATCCTTTGCCATCATCAGTAATTTCAATTTTAACGCAATCGCTCACTATATCAGCCACTTTGCGCAAAGTGCCAAACTGTCCGTTTTTATAAAAACCGAGCAGCACAAGCGAAATTTTGTTCAGGTTGTCAATTGTATAAGCAGCTTTGAGCTTCTGGTACAAATTTTCAATTTTTTTATTTTCAGGTTCTTTTATCATATTTTACGCAATTAGTATAAAGTTATCCATCGTTAACGAAGATTATTGTTGAAATATTTTAATGGTTTTTGTTTGGGCAAATAACCTGATTTTTGAAATGAATGGCCATGTTATTTTTCGGGAAAAGAAAACAGATTCGGATCAATGTCCCGGTTTGCCGTAATTTCCGAAAACGAAATTTTCCGGGTTTGTCCGGGCATTTCAATGGTTTGTGCAAACGAAAGTTTTACTCCGTTTACGTCCCGGTAATCAGAAAAAGATGTGGTGGCAGTTGCATGGCCTTCCGGTAAATCCAGGGGCTCCTCCATTCGAACAAGAAGATTGTCATGCGCATTGAAATACCAGCTTTCTTTAGCGCCGTAAATGGTTTTCACGTCGATTCTGTGCAAAGTTGTTCCGGCAACATTTGTTTTACCTGCGTATTGATATGCAGCCAGGGTTTGCTCCCAATTCGTAAACCGCAAAAATGCAGAGGTGTTTAAAAAGCTTTGTTTTTCTTCATCAACAATTTCGCGGATTTGTGCCTGACGTTTTTCCCAACACCTTTTACCATCGTAACCGCGGCAAATATCGCCGGTTTGAGGTGAGTTTACCTTCATAAAGAACTGCTTTGAACGAGTTTCTAAAATTTCCCTCTTGAGGACGAGGTCCGATTCCACAAATTCCAGTTGCGATTTACTGCTTAAGGTTTCGATGCCTGCAATTGCTTTTTCTCCTCCGGTTGCAGTTACAAATTCATTTAGAATCTTTTTGGCTTTCGGGTCTTTGGTTGCATCCTTCTTATTTGCAAATCCTGTTGAAAAAATAAATAGCATCAGCGCAAGAGTCATTCTGATTGTGTTTCCTGTTTTCATTTTTTATTTGTTTAATTGTATAAAATAATTGTGATAAATAATACTTTTTGAGTTTGACTTTTTGTCTGTTTTTTATATTGCAAAGCTAATCCCATTGCAGGTTTCTTCGAAATTTAAGAAGATGAAAGGGCTCAAAAACCGGATGAAAGTGTAAGATGAACAAACGGATATGCGGGAGGAATTAATTCTAATTTGGTAAATTTCACATCATTGTCGTTTAGTTAACGCTTTCAATCTATCCCGATAGCTATCAGGACGTTGACAGATTAGGTTTCGCAGACTTGTCAGCGTCCGCGGATTAGCGGACCTGACAACGTCGAATAAAATTTAAAGGATTAAATGCTAAAGCTTCTTTAAACACTTAGAAAGTTAACCACCGGGCTGAAGCACCGGTGTAAAAAGAATGAACTTCCTTCTTCCCACTTCCTACTTCGCGCTTCCGTCTTCCGACTTCCAACTCCCGTCTTCCCGTCTAACTATTCAGCCACTTCTTAAAATCCGATGAGCGGTCGATACTGACAATGGTTTCGAATTCTTCGTCGGCTTTGGGTTTTAATTCCAGTTTTACCCGGCCGCGTGAGTAGGCCACCATGTTGGCAATGGATGAAATGTTCACCAGGAATTTTCTGTTAATTCTGAAAAATGAATTGGGATTGAGCATTTCTTCCAACTTATCGAGGGTGAAATCTACATTGTAAGTGTTTCCCAGATTTGTTCGCAGGTAAACGCCTTTGTCCATCACAAAAAAGTAGGCAATATCGGTTACCTCAACCATTTTAATTTTTGTGCCAACCGAAATGGAAAAACGCTCCCGGTATTTTCTTTCATTGCCCGTTAACAGGTTGTAAAGCGACTGCAAATCAACGGAGTTGCGATGCAAACCGCTAAACTGTTCGTACTTTTTTAAAGCAGCAGCCAATTCCTCGTGTACAATCGGTTTCAGCAGATAGTCGATGCTTTTCAGCTTAAACGCTTTAATGGCATATTCATCAAAAGCCGTGGTGAAAATAACCGGGCTGCTAATGTTTACCTGCTCGAAAATGGCAAAACTTAAATCATCTTCCAGGTGAATATCCAGAAAAATCAGATCGGGTTCCGGGTTCGATTTGAACCATTTTACCGATTCGGCCACCGACTCCAATTCGGCAAGGATTTTAATTTCGGGATTAAATTCCTGAATCATTTTTTTTAATCGCAAAGCAGCAAATGCTTCGTCTTCTATAATTACAACATTCATGTTTTTAGTTTTTTATTCTGTTTCAATTTTTTCCGATTTCAGCAAGGGAAGTTTTGCAATAAATTGCTCTGATGTTTTTATGAACCCGGGCTTTTGGTCCGACACAAGCGCATAGCGGCGATTGATGTTTTCAAGCCCGACTCCCGTAGAAACAAGTTTGGTTTCCCTCACATTAAGATTGTTAACAATATTCAGTCGCTGCTGTTCGTCAACAAATATTTCAATTTTCAGAGGCTGAGCTTTCGAAAAAGTATTGTGTTTAATGGCATTCTCAATAATTAGTTGGATGGCAATGGGCAGAATCTGGTAATCGGAGTAAGACTTGTCAATGTTAATGTTAATAATCAGTTTTTTCATAAACCTGATTTCCAAAAGGAACAGGTAGGCATTTAAAAACTCCAGTTCGGTGCTCAGGCTCACCAAATCTTTCTCCTTGTTTTCGAGCACATAACGATACACCTTCGAAAGTCTTTCTGTAAAAGATTCGGCCAAATCGGGGTCGATTTTTATGAGCGAAGTGAGCACATTCAAACTGTTGAAAAGGAAGTGCGGATTTACCTGCTGTTTAAGCACTTCAAACTGCGACTGCAAATTCTCTTTCTGCACTTTTAAAAGCTGTGTGTTGGCTTCGGTGAGCTGTTTGGTGCGCTCGGCAACGCTTTGCTCCAGCGTGTTGTTTATGCGTTCCAGTTCTTCCTTGGCTTTCAGTAATTTGAGTTCCTGTTTTTTTCTTTCCGAAATGTCGATAATTATTCCGCGCCTCCCAACAACTTTCCCGTCGCGTATAATGGGAGAACCATAGATAAGTACCGGACAACGCGAGCCATCGGGTCTTTTCACTGTATATTCATTTGGAGCAGAAAAACTCGTTTCATTCGATTTTTTTATGACATTCTGAACCCTGGGCACATCTTCCTTTACCATGTAATGAAGCGCCGAAATTTTTTCCTCCGGGTTTTCAGGCATAACAATTCCAAAAAAATCTTTGCCCGAGTTGTTTACAAACAGAATATTTCCTTCGATGTCGAGTTCAAAAATGGGTTGGGGGAGCAGGTCCATCAGTTCTTTGTAGTTTCGATCACTTTCCGCTGCAGCAAATTCGGCCTTCTTCCTTTTTGTAATATCAATAATAATTCCGTCCAAAAACGTAAGCTCATTGTTGGCATTGTAAATTCCCTTTCCGTTTTCGCTTACCCAAACAACCTGTCCGTTTTTATGAATTATCCGGTACTCAAATTCGTAAGCGGTTTTTTTCAAAACAGCTTCCTGAATGTTTTGCCTGCAAAAGTCCTGATCTTCCGGATGAATAATAGCGGCAAATGAATTTTCAGTATTTTCAATAAATTCTGATGCGTGATAACCAGAAATATCGAAAATTTTCTCGCTGATATATTTCATGGTGTATTGCTGGTCGAAATAGCAACGATAAGCAGCTCCGGCCAGGTTGGTAAGAATACTGTTCAGTTGCCCGCGGCTTTCGTTTAGTTGTTTGGTAATAATTTCCCGTTTTTCTATTTCTTCTTCCAAATGTTGATTCAGCTTTTTCTCCTGTTCGATTAGCTTTTGGGCATACTTGTTTTTTTCCTCTTCAATTTGAATCCGGGCTTCGTACCTGGCCCGGTTTGCCGCCTCCTGTATAAGTTCCTTCTGAAGTTTTTCAGCCTTTACCTTTTCATTCAAACTTTCATCCAGGTAAATCCAGGCCTCAAGAATTGACATAAAGAAGGCATTTACAACCGTGTAAATAAGCATGTTATTAAATAAAACATTCGGTAATCCCTGCGGATAATTGCTTAGCCAATGGGCAAATGTTGTTAACAATGACGAAACCGTAACGGCAATAAAAAACATGAACACAAATTGCAGAACCGCACGTTTTAATGCAGCGTTGCTCCATTTGAAATTTTGGTTCAGGTATTGAATCACGAACAGGTCGGGGTATGCCATTGCAAATCCCGCAATCATGCTATAAATAATTCCTCTTAACCCTCTGAATAAAAATGCATTAAGTCCATGCAATTCGTGGTATCCTGTAAAATGATTGTAAGTAATTACAACGAGTTGAACGATAACAGCCATGCCAAAAACAAGCTTAAACAGCTTGCCAAATGGGAAGATTTTATGTATCTGTTTGAATATCATATTTTATCTATTTTCCAATGTCGTTTAGTTTAGCAAATATTGTATTTCAAATTTGTTTGACGTTGTCAGGAGCTTCGCACGCTGACAAGTTTGCGGTGCATAACTGTCAATGTCTATAGACTTGACAGCGTTAACTAAACGACATAGATTTATTTTCTAATAACGGACTAAAAGTAGCTATGGTAATTCATAAAAAAAAGAAGTTTGGATTGAACGTGAAAAAATATAAGGTGAAAGTGTTAAATATTGACTTAATCATGCTTTTCGATTTAAAGCCCGATTACTTGTTCTGTTAAATTTGAATCGGCTAAATTAAAATCACTGTTTAAAATGTCTTTCTCCAAAATCTCCCTGAAACGTTCAGGTTCTTCGAATAGCGGACCATGAGCCGAATTATCGAAAGTGTAAAACCCTTTCAGTGGCGCATGAAGATGATTGTAATATTCCCGCGTCAGGTCAATGTTCACTGTTAAATCGTATTTGCCACACATGAAGTATGCGGGTACAGCAAGTTCAGGATAAGCTACGAAAAAATCCTTTGTGAGTACCTGGGTTTTCAGGTTTGTTTTAGGCAGAAACATGAGTTTTGATTTCCAGATATTAATTTTTTCTCTGAGCGTATAAGCCCGGCAGGTCCAGACAGGTAAAAAAATATCTTTGAAAACCGATTTCATACCTCGCATGGTTCCAATGCCCATTTTATGCATCAGGTTGTCGCGGGTACCTGAGTTGAAAAAAGCGATCAAATCTGTTTCTGTTTCCAGATGATTAAACTTTTGCAATGCTTTCACTGATTTTTGATCATTTAATTCAGTGAAAAGTTTTATCATAAAATTGTAGGCAATGTTTTCCGATTCGCGCTGACGGGTTATTTGTGCCATTGCAATATAGGCGTGGAAAAGTTGCGGCTCCCGAGCTACTGCTGGTAAAGCAATAGTGGTTCCGCCCGACCACGCCAGCAAATAAATCTTATCTTTTTTAAATCGCTCCCGAAGGTAGTTGGTTATTTCAATGGCATCAGAAGCAAGCTGTTCCCTGGTCATACTTTCCATGGTGACTTCGGACGTGTAAGAAAGTCCGCCGCCACGTTGCTCCCAATAACAAACGGTAAAGTAATCCTCGAGTCCCGGGTTGTATTTTTCGAACAGGAAGTAATTCGGAAAGCCCGGTCCGCCGTGTAAAAAAAGCAAAACAGGATTGTCCGTGTTTTTACTGCGGATAAACATGCCCTGTTTTACTCCGCCAATCGAAACAAAAATCTTTTCTGAAATGCTGCCTTCCAAATTATTTCCGGTTTCATCTTTAAAAGTATCGGGTTTTCCGGGGCTGATGAACACAAGGCAGATGAACAAAAAAACAGGCAGGCCAAAAAAAACGATAAGTGCAAAAGTTGCCATTTTGGTAATTTTAAGGCTTATAATTCTGTTCATTTCGGGAAGTGATTGGCATTAATATTCTGAAATCCCAAACCTCCCCGGACAGCAAAAAAGATTAAAAACAGTGCAAAAACGCAGTCAAAACTGCTGCGCTCTATTTTTCGGAATCCGGGGTTAGCACATAAAGTTCCGTCAACCGAGAACTTATCGATGGAATGAAAGTGAAGGGCATAAAAAGCCCTGTTTTCATGCAGCAACCTAAATCCCAATTCATTATCCGACAAGGTAATTTCACCCGCAAGGTCTGTAAAACAAATATTGCTTTTGACCTGAAGAATGGTTATACCTTTTGAATTTTTCTCCATTAACCGAAAGAATCTTTTTTGATCTTCCATCTTCTTTTCACATGCCGCCAAAAGCAGGAAAAGCGTTCCAATGAGTATGAAATAATTTCGATTCATTTTTTTAGATTTTTCAATTTCTTTCTCCGGTTCAATATTATGTTGTAAAAGTAGTCTGAGCCTAAACTACATACAATTAAAACCTGACGATCGGGGTATTTTTGATGCTAAATTGGTGTTTTTGCTAATTGAAGGTGAAATGTGGAAAATATTTTTTAAATCTCAGAAAAATAGCTGGCGAATGAATGAAACTTAAAGTAGTTTTGAAAACCGGAACAGTGACCAAATTTTAACATGGAAACTTATGTCAAGATATAAAATTCATAAATTCCCAAAATCCAGAATCGCCACAATCGATGTTTGCGAGATGGGAAAGAAAAAACATCATGTTGCAGCATTTCTGGAGATTGATGTTACTTCAGCAAAAGAAAAAATAAAAAAGTACAAAAAGAACATCGGAAAAATTTCATTTTCAGCATGGATAATTAAGGTTATTGGTCATACCGTAAGCACAAAAAATGCTCCCACTGCCTTTCTGGTGGGGAAACGAAAGACTATTATTTTCGACGATGTAAATATTTCTTTTATCATTGAAAAGGAATTAAACGGGGAGAACGTTCCGGTGCCGGTTGTAATTGAAAAAGCAAATACACTTGAAATTGAAACGATAACCAAACTTTTAAACGACTCGAAACAGGAAATTTTATCAGACAACCAGATTGTCATTCAAAAAAGTACAACCCGGGCGGAAAAATTATACTTCCATTTGCCGGGTTTTATGCGGAGAGCAATTTGGAAATTCATGTTAAAGCGGCCCAAAATGTTATTTGCCAAAATGGGAAATGTTTCCATAACGTCATTGGGCATGTACGGAAAAATTAATGGCTGGTTCATTCCAATTTCCATTCACCCGATATGTTTTGGAATTGGTTCGGTAATAAAAAAACCGGTTGTAATTAACGATAAAATTGAGATAAGAGACATTATGAACATGACAGTGCTGATAGACCATGATGTTATTGACGGTGCATCAATGGCTCGTTTTATAAAAGTGTTAAATAAAAATATTGAAACAGGTTTGTTCTTATGATTCCCTTCGTCCATAACGAAATATCAACACGCCCAACCAAACAACATGGATTATAAGAGCAAGGGAACTGACAAAAAATGAATCGGGTGATTTAATCATCAATGTAATCCAATAGGGTGGAAAAAACCATGATAAAAAAGTGAGCCAGTTGAGTGCGAACAGATCGGTAAAAGCAAACAAAACCAAGGTATTCAATCCTTTGGCAAAGGAGAGTCCCTTTACCTTGTCATCAGCCCCGGAGTAAATGAGCAATCCGATTATGGCAGTGTAAATGGCCGATAAAAGGCAAAGAAGCATTACAGAATAAAAGGGTAGAGCAACCAGACTAAAAACAGCAAAACTGACCAAACAATAAACAATGGAAAGTATGGATGCAAATGAAAGCCTGTTAACCAAATATCCACTTCTGCCCAGGGGAGTAATCTCCAGCAGTTGGGCAATATTTCCGTCGCGCTCATCCAGCATCATAAAACCGGTAACAATACCAAGCATGCCAGAATTCATTAACAATATAAAAGAAAAAACATACGATGCATAAGGCATCACATCAAACCCCGTTTTTTGCACCAAAAAAGGAATCAAAAATACTTCAAGTAGTTTAAATACAATGATCAACAGCAGGGGAGCAACCAGCAACAAGGTCATTACAGGATCACGAAGGATCTGTTTTATGTCGTTTCTGAAAAGTGTAATTTGTATCATAATGACTGATCCTGATAAACGATTTTATTTTCAAAGACACGCACAGCAAACCTGAGGAGTATGTAGTTTACGATGAAAAGATAGGCAACCAAAGCCGCTGCTTCATACCATAAAATTCCGTGATAGACTCCTATCATCAATTTCAATGCTGCCACACTTGGAACAATTGTAAACAACCAGGAATATGGAAACCCAATCAAAGCAAGGCATGGTAAAATGAAAAGCAGCATATAAGGAATGGTTTTCAGCATATATTGGTTTACTGTGTTGCACCCTGCATTGATCATTATACCAAGGAGGGTGAAAATTCCCGAAGTAAGTATAGTTGACAAAATAAGCAACACCCAGTTGACGGAAGGAAAATAGCTAAACCAGGTAATAGTGAGGGCTGCTGCTAACGAAATAACGGACAGGGAAATAACTTTTGAAAGAATGTATTCTATTGATCGCAGAGGTGTTACCACCAGCACCATTAAAACTCCCTGACCCTTTTCCAGCAGAATAATACCCCCAATAAAAAACAATCCCAGAACAGAGGGATCAGAAAATACCACTATTGGCAGTGCGACAGATAAAACATTTTCGGGTAAAAACGACAGAATAATCAAATACATTATCGTAATGATGACATACACAAGGTAAAACCCATGTTTTATCTGAAACCGCATATCAGCCAGAATCGCATGTTGCAGTCTCATAGCAAGGTCCTCCCGGTAAGTTTAATAAAAATATCTTCAAGGGTGGCTTCGCAACTGTGAATGGTTTTGATTTCTGCACTTCGGAGAATATTCAAAAAATCGTGGTTATTGCCCAGGTCAGTTAGTTCAAAAGATTGCTCGCGGATATCCCCATTCATGCGATATTCTATCTTCACCAGCCGTTTACCGTGTTCAATCATTAAATCTTTTGGTGAACCAATATTCACAATTTTGCCTTCAACAATAAAAGCCACTCTATCGCAAAGCTGTTCGGCAACCGTCATATTGTGGGTAGTGAGAAAAGCGGTTTTTCCGGCTTTCTTTTGCTCAATTATTATCTCTTTAATAATATGCGCATTTACGGGATCAAGCCCGGAGGTTGGCTCATCAAAAAACATCAGGCTTGGTTTGTGCATAATAGAGCGCACAAAATTCAGCCGCATTTTCATCCCTTTGGAAAAGTTTTCCACCCGTACATCTTTTTCCGGCAGTAAACCAACGCGATCAAGCAACTTTTCAGGATTTTCCGACTTGTTTTTGTAATAAGAACCTATGAGTTGAAGATTTTCTTTCGCTGTTAGTTTTGTGTACAGGTTTGGAAAGTCGAAAGCGACCCCAATCTGCTCATAAAAGTCTTTTCCCCATTGGTTTCGTTCTTTTCCCAGTACTTTTATTTTTCCCGTGTAGTTTCTCAGCAATCCGATAATAAGTCGTTGTGTAGTTGTTTTACCCGTGCCACTGGGCCCTAAAAACCCAAAAATTTCACCCTCTGCAACTTCGAAATTCATGTTTTGGATGGCCTCCTTTTGGGTTTTCCGATAGGTAAAATGCAGGTTGTTGACTTGTATCATAATTCAAGTTAAAATGATTACAAAATTATGACTTTAAAAAATGAAACGAATGAACCGGGATTCATAAATTGTTGCTGAGCAATATAAGCAACAAATCTAAAATATTTTAAGATAACCTATTCTTACTGACAAATAATTATTGAAGTTTTCTGGCGATTTAGAGATATTATACTAAAAGCAGGATAGAATTGTACATTTCAAGATAGCCACTAAGGCACAAAAGCACAAAGATACACAAAGAGTTTCTTTGTGATTCTTAGAGTCTTGGTGACTTTGTGGCGATAACTATCCAATTTATGAAGTGTATAAATTTATCCCGTTTCATGTATAAGTTTAGGCTGTTTCATGGTTTGTTCTTCTGTTTTTTGGCTGAAGGAACCGTTCTTCATATTCAGTTTTCTTATTTTCGGGAAGAAACAACTCACGCATTCCCAATCCACCCCGAAAAGCAAAAGCTATATACAGAATTGTAAACAGGCCATCGATTATTCCGGTAAACCAAAATGTTGAAGGAAAACCGGGTTCAAAAATCATAAAGGCATAAAGCTGAATGATATAAAACAACCTGCCGAATATAAGGCATCCCACGTTAAAGGCATATCGTTTAATATTAAGGGACGATAAAAACTGCAGATAAGCAAAACATATAAAAAACGATCCCAGGAAAATAGCGTAGAACGGATGCATTGGAGGGTTATCAATAGCCCTGCCTGTTCCAATGGCAAAAATGTAAAGAAATCCGGCTATGGTGTCCCAAACGCCGCCCAACGTAAAAGTAATGGCCAATGGTTTAAGTGAATTTGATTGCATAAAATACCGTTTTTATTGTTTGAATTTTCAAGCGGGACGGCTGAAAAAAAGGGAAACATTTTACCGTCTCCCTTTCATTCAGTTTTCAGTTTTTTAAAACCTTTTAATAATACCAATCCTGGCAGATACATACCTGTGGTCGAGCTGATATGTAGCATTTTCAAAATCGGTTTCACCTGACAGCCAGTTGTATTTCAGCCCGGGAGCCAGGCTCCAGTTTTTGCCCAGTGAAACCTCAATGCCAGCAGCAGCCTGCCAGCCAACTCCGTGGCCGGTGTCGCTGATAATATCACCGTCGTTATTTTCTGTTTCAATGTGACTGTACAACATACCAGCCCTCACAAAATACGAAACCGGTGAGTTGCCAGCCGGGTGTTTAAACTGCAATCCCAGGATGTAACCGGTTTGTTCAAAATCCACATCTGAACCTGCAAACGATTCATTTGCGCTAAAATGGCTGTAACCCCAGCCGCCGTAAACACTGGTAAACGGCATAAACCGGTACTGCAAAATTGCTTCAAATCCAAGGCCCGTGTTCAAACTGGCGCCGGCAAGGTCGCTCGAAACAAATGATACATCACCGTTGAGTTCAACCCCAAAACGTTTTTCGTTTTCCTGCGCCAGTGTGGTTGCAGAAATAAGAATAACCAAAACGATACTTAAAAATACTTTTGTTTTCATGACTTTAATTTTAAAAATGATTGTTTAATTGTTTTCACGAACCAAAAGTACAGTGGCTAAACCGGGGTTAAAACTTATTAATGATGAGTATGCATTTTTTAATGCTGAACGTGTTTCTGCACTGCATAAACATGTTTTTTATCTTTTGATTAAAAGTTCAAACGCTTATTTCGGTTTACACGGTTGTAATTATTTGAAAGTTTGGTTAGTTTTAAAACCTGAAAACATCAACCGAAAAACCGAATGAGCGAAACAACCGGCAAATAATCTGTCAGCAGCAATTTTCCGGTACCCCCGGAAGACCGGAGCGTAAAGCCGGATTTTTACCTGCAAAAATGTATGGGTTTAAATGTCGGAAAAATTTGAATATATTGGGCATAAGCAGACGGGGGAGGGATTTTTGACAATGAAAAGATAAAAATAAGTTGTAAGCCATGCAAAAAAAGATAACCAAAAAAAACCAGGATGATATGAATAAAGCGATATTAAAAAGTGAATACGGGGATATTTATTACGAGTTATCAGGGGGAAAAGAGAAGCATGTAATCATTTTCACGCATGGTGTTGGGATGGACCATCAAACCTTCAAAATGCAAGTAGAAGCTATAAAATCAGACTATTCTGTTTTGGTTTGGGATTTACCCGGGCATGGCCAATCTACAATTAAGGAACAAAAAGAAAGATTCACCAAAATGTCTGCCTGTTGTTTGAACAAATTAATGAATGAAACAGGAGTCAACAAAGCCATATTGGTAGGTCAATCACTTGGAAGCATGATAGTGCAGCATTTTTTAATTAAATACCCCGCAAAAGTTACTGCAATTGTTCACGTACCGGGAATTGAACTTAAAAGACACATTGGTTCCTGGTCAAAAATGTTTGTCCCTTTAATGATGGGCATGTTTTACCTTTTTCCCAAAAATGCATTTTACAGGATGTTCGGACGTCACAGAGCAGAAAATACAGAGGTTCAGAATTATCTCTCTGATTCAATGCGCAAAACAGGGAAAAAACTCGCGTTAAAGATTACAAAAGATATGGTTTATGACCTGATTGATAAACATCCGGCACAGGAAAAAAAACCTCTTTTGATAACCTATGGTGAAAAAGAATTGCTCTATATCCAAAAGGCTTCAAGAAAATGGCATGAGCTTTCGCTTAACAGTAAGTGTGTCAGGATAAGAAATGCAAATCATATCTTAAACCAGGACAATCCTGAAGAATTTAACAGAGCCTTTATTGATTTTTTGGAAGACTTAAAAAAAGAGAAAAAATTATGAAGCACGAACTATTGGTTCAAACACTTATTTCGGCTTGCACGGTTGCAATTATTTGAAAGTTTGTTTAGTTTTAAAACCTGAACATATCCAGCATGTGTTTGGGTGGTGATTTCGGGAAATATGAACAGATAAACCGTTTTAGCCAATTAAAAAAACAAAATATGAAACTAATTCTCTTTCTATTTGCAATCTCACTATCCTTGTTCGTTTTAGGTCAGGATGATGTAACAATTAAAAGTGGAGCTTGTGATACTACATTAACTTATTGGGCAGTCGAAACTCTTCCCGAATACAAAGGTGGATTCGAAAAACTATTGAGAGATTTGAATACTAATTTAAATCTTGAGAAGCATTTAAACGGAACATGCAGAATAGATTTCATGATAAATTGTAAAGGAAAAACATCGGGTTTTAGGGTTGATTCGAGTTTTGATAAAGAATTCGGGAATAAATTCACAAAGACATTTTCAGAACTGCAAAATTGGAAAGCAGGAAAATATAGAAATGAAAATGTGGATTGTTCTTATACTTTGATTTTGCGGATTGGCAATGGGATAATAAAAAACGACAAAAAATAACTGACTGCAAATTGTAAATTGCATAAATTATATGGCTTTAATGACACCATAAAAAAATGAACGAGCAGCAAAAAAATTCCATTCGTTTTTTTGACGACCGCGAGGTGCGGGCCTTATGGGACGGGTAAAACGCCAAATGGTGGTTTTCGGTGTTGGATATAGTAGCCGTTCTAACCAACCAAAACGACTATTCGAAAACCCGCAACTATTGGAAATACCTTAAAGCGAAGTTGAAAAAAGAAAATAGTGAAGTGGTTAGTGCCACTACCCAGTTGAAAATTCTCGCACCCGACGGCAAAAAACGTTTGTCCGATATGCTCGATTACAACGGAATTATTGCATTGGGCAAACAGTTTCCGGGCAAAAAGGCAAACCGGTTTATCGAATGGTTTACATATACCGATGAAAGTATAGACGGAAAAAGCAAAACAAAGGCTTATGCGCTGTTTGAAAGTTCTTTTATCGACAGCATAGAGGTTGGCACAACCAAAGGGTTACAACAAATTCACGCTTATTTGTTTGGCGGCTTATACGATTTTGCCGGGCAAATCAGGCAAAAAAACATTTCGAAAGGCGGTTTCCAGTTTGCAGTATCACAATTCCTTGGCGCCACATTAAAACAAATAGAAGGATTGCCTGAAAATACATTTGAGGAAATTGTTGAAAAATATGTGGAAATGAACATTGCTCATCCATTTATGGAAGGCAACGGCAGAACCACCCGGATATGGCTGGACTTGATTTTGAAAAAACGCCTGAAAAAATGCGTTGACTGGAGCAAAATTGGTAAAACAGATTATATGAACGCAATGGTAAAGAGTGCGGTAAACAGCAGCACCCTGAAAGAGTTGCTGAAAAATGCACTAACCGACCAAATCCATAGCCGGGAAATGTATTTGAGAGGAATTGACTACTCCTGGTATTATGAGGAAAATGACTAATTTCAACCTAAAAACCCAATGAGAACAAAACACGGAATCGTAATTTTTCAACAGGAATTTTCCAATACTTCCGAAAATCCGGAGCGGAAATTCGGACTTTTACCTGCAGAAATGTTTGGATGTAATTGCCGGGAAAACTTGAAAATATCCGGTATGTGCATGGGCGGTGAATTCGGGGAATATGAACAGATAAAAAAGCGATACAAAATTTTAAAAACAATAAAATATGAAATCAATTATCTATCTATTTGCAATTTTGTTTTTAGTAAGTTGTCAAAAAAACAATTCTTATGTTCTTAATGGTTCTTTCAGTGGTGACCAAAATGAAGAATGGATATACATGGTTAAATTTCTTGGGGATTATTCCGAACGAGATTCAGCAAAAATAGAAAATGGGAAATTTCAATTCAAAGGTAATATTGAAGAACCAGAAGTTTATGTATTACATTATCATATGGACAAAATAATAGGGGCAAATTCTGTTTTCCTTGAACCTGGAACAATAGATGTAATTATTGACCCCGACAATTGGGATATAAATTCAAAAGCAACGGGAGGTAAAAATAATAATGAGTACAATAAAATTGAATCAGAAAGAATAGAAAAATTTGTAAATACAATCTGGAAACTGGAAAAAAGAAGGAATAATGTACCTACAGAAGAAAAGGGAATTATATCCGACAGTATAAAACTTCTTTGGAATAAAAGTCGTGAATTTGAAATAAACTATATAAAGAAAAATTTTGATTCCCCTGTCGCACTTTTCATTTTCAATCGAATACAAAGAGGATTTTCAATTGATGAATTTGGTGAATTTCTGCAAGAATTCGATTCATCTCTACAAAATACATTGATTTATAAAAGCATGTTAGCTGATTATGAAAATCAATTAGATTTAAGGAATAAATCATTTGGTGTAAATACAGATAATGACTTTAAAGTTTTTGAAGTTGATTTTAAAAATATTTCATTAATGGAAATGTTAATTCAAAATAATCCCAATAAAATTCTTTACATTGACTTTTGGGCAACATGGTGTGGCGCTTGCTTAAATGAATTTCCTTACTCTAAAATGCTTTTCGATGAGATTGACACAACAAGAATCAATATGATATATCTGTGTTCCAATTCAAGAAAGGAAGATTTTGAACGAATAATTAAATCAAAGAAATTAAAGGGTCAGCATTATTTATTAGACAATGACATACTTGATAAATTCAAAAGCGAACATGATATAAAAATGCCAGGAATTCCCCATTATATTATTGTTGGGAAAGATGGTAAAATTATAAATAGAAATGCCCCCAGACCAAGTTCTGAGAATGCACTAAAAATTTTGACAGAATTAACTAATTAAAAAAACTTTGTATTAACAAAGGGTAAATTTCAGAGCGGTGTTGGTGGTTTTCGAGCCGCGGATTCTCGCATGAACGTCACGTCCTACCGGATGCTGACGCTCTCCGAAATCCGTTACGAAACTTAGTACCTGACCGTTGGCAATAATGCAAGAACATAACACATAAATATAGAAACTGATTAGATTTAACAGATTTATTTATAATTTTGTATCATGTGTAAGGATAAATTGATAACAGGTATAAAAGTTACTCACCAAATGAGTAAAGCCAGAAACATTCTGAATAATCAGGTTATTCCCAAAGAAGAACTATTCCAGATTCGGAAAAAAGAAGGAAAGCTAAGTCCGGAACTAATAAGCGCTCTAAAAGCAAATGCCTGATTTGATAATAATTGCAGGATGCAATGGTGCAGGTAAATCTACATTTTCATCTTCATTTTTACCCGAGGGATTAACTTCTTTCGACTATGACAGAGTGTTATCAGAGCATTATAACAGCTTGCCAGATAGTGAATTGAGAGAAGTATTTGCTAAGAATCAAACTACAAAAGATTTTGAATCAGCCATAGATAAGGCATTGTTGAATAACGCGGATTTTTGTTACGAGACAAATTTTGATTCACATCCTATACATTGGGCTCGGAAATTTAGAGAAAACGGATACCAAATAAACTTGATTTTCTTTTGTTTGGATAATCAAGAAATTGCCAGACATAGAATTCAAGTTCGCACTGAATTTAAAGGTCATTTCGTTGATGACAAAACAATAGAATTGAAATGGAAAGCCGGATATAAAAACGCAAACTTGCATTTTCGGTTCTTTGATAATATTTTATTCGTGGATAACTCAAAACAAAACGAAATTTATACAAATCTGTTGCAGATTGAGAAAGGAGAAATAGTTTTGATGACAGAAAAAATACCTGACTATTTCAAACATCGTCTGCCTAATATTTTTGAATTATTCAAGACTTAATAATGCACAAACGCCAATAAAGTACATATTTCAGAGCGGGGTCGGTGCGAGGACCAACTGCAGATTCTCCCATCATTTTTCAGTCCTTTCAGACTGGAACACTCTCCGAAATGCGTCCCACAACCTGTATTAGACCGTTAACGCACATACTGCCGGACGAGAAAATAAAATATATGGATACTTTATGGATACAATATGGATAATTTCATAAATAAATTGAATTTCGATTTGCAAACCAATTAGTTGATTTTCAAATTAATAAGTGGGATAAGCAAGAGATTCTACATATTGCCAAAAAACCGGCATGACGAATCACACCGGTTTCCTGATTTTGACAATTTTAATCTATTTTGAAGGAGTGGGGCAATTGCCTCCACTGCCATCGCGTAATTGTTGGCCGTTGCCTTTGTTACGTCCGGCTCCGCTTCCGTCGAGGCGACGCTGTCCGTTGCCGCTGCCGTCTCTTAACCCGGCGCCTTTACCCAAACCTTTACCTTTGTCGCGACCAAGGCCTTGTCCGTTTCCCGGACCAAGTCCTTTCCCAGGCTGGCTTCCGTCGTAATGGTCACAAATTCCATCATTGTTTGTGTCAACAAAACCGGGCTGGACGGTTTGTGTGGTTTGAACTTTTTTCAGGTCAACTTTCTGCGCTTCTGCAACATTTGTTCCGAGTAACATTAGTGCTCCAAGAACAATCATGGGAATAATCAATTTTTTCATTTTTTCTATTTTTTAAATTCTTTGTACCCTTTGGACACAACCATTCTGAAAAACTTGCACAAAAAATGAATTTATTTTTACCAGACGTTGGAAACAAGCTTTATTTTTCAGAATAAGAGTTACTTATGGTTTTTCAGCAAAGCATACCTCACCTCGTTCCAAAGTTGATTTTTTTTGAAAATGGCTTTTTCAAAAACGGCCTCTTTTTTAAAACCACACTTTTCCAAAACCCGTTGAGAAGCAATATTGTATTCAAAAATACCGGTGTGAATGCGCACAATATCAAGGTTTTCAAAACCATATTCCACCATTTGTTTCACAGCGTCGGTCATTATTCCTTTTCCCCAGAAAGGCTCCCCAAGGAAATAACCAATTTCGGCCGATTTCCGGTAAACGTCTTTCTCAGGATGTACACCGATGTTGCCGACATATTCTCCGTTGTATTCAATGGCAAATGCCTGAGTGGGATTCTGGTTCAGGCACATTTTAATAAAGATTTCGGCATCGGCCAGTGTGTATGGATGAGGAAATCCATCCCGCAGATTTTCTGCTATTTTTATGTTATTGGCCAGTTCGGTCAGGCGCGGTGCATCTTCCAACCGGAATGGCCTAAGTTTTACCTTTCCCATACGAGAATTTTCATTTTTTGCTTTTGTCAGATTAGTTTTTCTTTTTTCAGAATATTGTTAAAGCGGGTGAGTGAAATATATCTGTCAGACAGGAGTTTGCCATTGAATATCAGGTTGAAAGCTGAATACAACGATGGCGCCTGTTGCGCTTCTTCGGATGTTGTGAGTTCGGTAATCTGAAGGTTCAGTTGTTTTGCCATTCCCGTTTCCTTTATTTCTTCAATTAACCGGGCTACCCAGGGGCATTGTTTCGAATATAAAATATGCAATCCCTGATATTTGTTCAGTTGCTTGTTAAAGTCGTTGATAACAGGAGCCGGTCCGTCTTTCAGTTTGTAAACAAGCAAATCATTTCCTACGCCGTCAGTTCCGGCCAGACTGAACCCGTTTTTCAGGAAAAGTTCTTTATCAGCCATAAACGATTTGGAACTGGTTATCACAGCAACGCCGTTATAATTGTTGCTTTTTGCATATTCAATACAATCGGAAACGAGCATTGACCCCAGGCCTTTGTTTTTATTTGCATTCGGATAAATATAAATACATTGTATAAACAGGTATCCTTTGGCCGAAACCGCCCGCCAGGCATTTTCTCCGGGAATATATTCAATAAAACCCGCTGCCTTCTTCTGGTCCGGAAGATAAAGAAGTTTAATTCGCAACCCTTCGGAAAGTCGTTTTTCCACCCATTCCCTTTTCAGCGAATGTGCCGGATGTTTGGCATTGATAAAACAAACATAGTCGGGATAATCAGCCAGATTATTCCTGTTGATGGTAATTATTTCCGGAGTTGAACTCATCTCTTTTCAATTTCTGCAACAAATACCACATAATTTTTGCCGTACTTTTTGGCGCATTTCGGGCAAGTGGTGTACCACATGTAAGTTTTAACCGGTTTGTAGTTTTTTTTACTGCACCAGGATTCAAAATTTTTGCTCCAGTTGCCGGTTTCTTTGAAAGGCCCCTCATACACTTTGGTAACATAAGTACCGCTCATTGTCAGACTTGTAGCATTGGGAACAACCTTGTCCACCGCCAGGTACAAATCCATGTTCCATGCTGAAGTGTGGTCGGAAAGGCAGAGCCAGTCTGGGATTTTTGCCTGGGCCTCTTCCACTTTTTTGTTCATTTTTCGCATGATACTGCCAAAGTTTACCGGCATATAAAACAGCGTAAAAACGCTGTCTTTTATAAACTTTTTGTTCTCCCAGTTGAAGACTTTTTCATCCCACGGAGCCGGTTCGAATTTTGGGCAGCAGATGTCATTTTCGGTTAGCTGCTGTGCCATAATGTTGATTTTTTGGTTTCTTTAACTTACTCTTTTCCCATAGGTTGGAAAAAACTGAGTAAAGTTACAAAAAAACTTTTTCTGAAATCAACTTTATTTTTTCCACTTCAGTCTCAAACTGTTGCTTACCACACTCACACTGCTCATGGCCATGGCAGCGCCGGCAATCATCGGGTTCAGCAAAAATCCGGTAAACGGGTAAAGGATTCCGGCTGCCAGTGGGATTCCAATCACATTGTAAATGAATGCCCAGAAAAGGTTTTGACGGATGGCTCTGACAGTTTGTTTTGAAAGCCGGAAGGCTTCCGGGATTTTATTCAAATCGGAGGAGATGATGGTCATTGAAGCCACATCCATGGCGATGTCGCTGCCTTTGCCCATGGCAATGCTAACATCGGCCTGTGCCAGCGCCGTGCTGTCGTTGATGCCGTCGCCCGCCATGGCCACAGTTTTTCCTTCGTTTTGAAGTTGTTTTACAAATTCTGCCTTTTGTTCGGGTAAAACACCAGCTTTAAAATGTTTGATTCCGACCTGTCTGGCAATTGCTTTCGCGGTTGATTCATTGTCGCCGGTGAGCATATAAACTTCAATGCCATCATTTTGCAAGCGACGAATGGCATTCTCAGAATTTTTTTTGATGGTATCGGAAATGGTAATTACTGCCAGCGCCATTTTTTCATCGGCAAACCAGATAACCGTTTTTGCCTCGTTGCTCCAGACTTCGGCTGTTTCGAGCAGTTTTGCCTCTGTTTGAATGTTGTTTTCTTCCAGCAACCGCTTGTTGCCCACAAACCAGGTTTTATTTTCTGCCGATGCTTTTGCTCCTTTTCCGGTTAAACTTTCAAAGTCAGAAAGCTGCACCGTTTCCGCGTTTCCGAAGTAATTAATCACCGCTTCCGCCAATGGGTGCTCCGATTGTTTTTCAATGCTGAACAGGATTTGTTTTGCCGATTCATCATGGTTCAACCACTGAATACCGGTAACCTCAGGTTTTCCCTCGGTAATGGTTCCTGTTTTGTCGAGTACCACCGTGTTCACCTTTTTGGCCAGCTCCAGGCTTTGGGCGTTTTTAATGAGGATTCCCTTTTCAGCGCCTTTGCCGATGCCCACCATTATTGCAGTTGGAGTGGCTAACCCGAGCGCACACGGACAGGCGATAACCAAAACGGTAATCATGGCCAGCAGTCCGTGTGTGAACCCGTTTTCTCCGCCAAAAATTACCCAGATAACAAAGGCCAGCACTGCAATTGCCATCACCACCGGCACAAAAACGGCTGCAATTTTATCCACCAGTTTCTGCACCGGCGCTTTACTTCCCTGTGCATCTTTTACCATTTGGATGATTTGTGCCAGCATGGTTTGGGAACCCACTTTTTCGGCCCTGAAACGAAAACTGCCTTTCTGGTTGATGGTTCCGGCATAAACTTTATCAGCTTCCTGTTTGAGAACAGGTACCGGTTCGCCGCTCAACATGCTTTCATTTACATACGAACTGCCTTCGGTTACTTTTCCGTCCACGGCAATTTTTTCGCCCGGTTTTACTACAATAATATCATCCACCTGAACATCCTCGATGGGTATTTGTGCCTGGTTTCCGTATTTTGTAATTACAGTTACCGTTTTGGGTTGAAGTCCCATCAGTTTTTTCAGGGCAGCTGATGTATTACCCTTTGCTTTTTCTTCCAGCAGGCGGCCCAGCAGAATAAAAGTGATGATGACGGCAGCCGCTTCAAAATAGACATGCGCGTGCAATCCCTGCCGGTGCCAGAATTCCGGAAACAAGGTATTGAAAACACTGAATGTGTATGCCACCCCCGTACTTAACGCCACAAGTGTATCCATATTTGCCGTGCGGTGATTGGCCTGTTTCCATGCGTTAACAAAAAAGTCTTTGCCAAACCAGAGTAAAACAGGTGTGGACAAAATCCACATGATTTCGTTGGCATAGGGCATGCCTGACCGGCCGTCTGACGGGGCCATAAAAAACATGCCGATAATAACCACGGGAAGTGAAAGCAAAGCTGCTCCGATTGTTCGTTTTTTTAACCGGTTGTATTTTTTCTGATGAATTTCTTCCAGCGTTTCCGTTTCGTTTTTTTCGCTTTCAATAACCAGGTCGTAGCCACCATCCTGCACTGCTTTTTTCAAATTTGCCGGTTGTACCAGGGTGGGGAGGTATTCAACCGAAACGGTTGCTGAGGCAAAATTAATAGCCGCATCAACAACTCCTTCCTGCGCTTTTAAAATGCGTTCGATACTGGCCGCACACGAGGCGCAACTCATTTGCAAAACCGGAAACGTACGTTTTTCCGGTTTGATACCTTTTTCAAGTTCCTTTTTTGTTTTTTCTTCATTTGCCTTTTCAGAAGCAAGTTTTACCGAGCCAAATTCCATTTTGGGATGTTGCATTTTCATGCCGGTGACCCCGGAATTTTTACTGTGTTGCATGCCGTTTCCTGAGATTAACGAATGACTTTTTCTGCTTTCCGCATGAATTGAATTTTTATCTGAAGTTTCCATATCATTTGCATTTTAAATGTTCAATGCAAATTTGGCAAGATAAAGCAGGAAATGTGTTATACAATTTTTCGAAAAGATTACAAGATTTACACCTTATCAAGTGGTTTGCGCTTTTGTACCTTTATGTTTTTGAAATGACTGGGTGTAAGCCCCGTAACTTTTTTAAACTGGCTGCTCAAATAGGCTACACTGGAGTAATTCAGTTGCCAGGCAATTTCGCTGAGGGTAAGTTCGTCGTAAACCAGCAGCTCTTTTACCTTTTCAATTTTCTGAACAATAAAATATTTTTCGATGGTGGTTCCTTCCACTTCAGAAAAAAGGTTGGTAATGTAATTGTAATCGTGGCTTAGCTGACTGCTCAGATAGTCTGAGAGATTGGTTTTGAGGGAGCTGTTTTTCCGGTGCACCAGATCAATAATCAGGTTTTTAATTTTTTCTATTAGCTGGCTTTTTTTGTCGTCAATAAGCTCAAAGCCAACGGTTTGAAGTGTTGCGCTGACTTTAGTCTTCTCTTCTGATGAAAGTTCTTTTTCAAGGACGACTTCGCCCAGTTCAACCGAAACCGGTTGATAACCCAGCTTTTCTAGCTCTGCCTTTACCACCATTTTGCAGCGGTCGCAAACCATATTTTTGATGTGAAGTTTCATCGTTAAATTTTACCTCAATTTACTACGAAAAGTTGAATTAAGAAAAAATGCCACGAAGTCACAAAAACACTAAGAATCACAAAAAATAAGAGCCCAGTAGCCTGTAATTCGTGAAAACTTTGTGCCTTAGTGTTTTGGTGGCAATAATTTACTTTTCGGAGTGGATTTAAAATATTGAATATTTTTTTAAAAAACATTTTCACCTTCAGTCAGCGGGAAGGTTATGCCCTGAAATACAAATGTCCCCGATAATCCGTGGGGAAGCCTGACAATAAATTGCTTACTGTTTTTCCGGTTTGATTTGAATGCAACTGAAATTTCACCTGACGGATGATACATCTTCCCCTCAAATTCTGTGAGGCTATCCGGATTGGGTTCAATTTTTACAGTTTTGAAGCCCGGTGAACCCGGTTCAATTCCGCATGTAATATTCAGAAAATCATACATGGGATGTGCTGCCCAGGCGTGGCAGTCGGAGCGGCTGTTAATTCCGTGTTCGGGGAATGTAGTTAGTCCGGCGTCGAGGAATTTTTTCCACTCCTGCATCTGGTCGATTACTTTTTCGCCCAGCCCTGCTTTTTTTAATGCCTGAAAAAGATAGAATTTGAAGTAAAGTGTAGTCTGAATCAATGATTCATCATTCAATATTCGTTGGGCCATTTCATGCTGAACCTCAGGGGCGAAGGTGTTCGTGAGAATGGCGAAAATGTTGGTATGCTGCGAAAATTGTTCTTTTGCGGGCGTTTCGGCAATAAGCTTTTTCTCTTCGCTAAAACACAAGCTCATTGTATGTTGTTTTAACGATTTCGATATTTTTTCAAACCGGTCTGCATCGCACGGAAAATCGAACCGGTTCAGCAGTTCGGCTGCTTTTTCCAGCGTATAAGCCAGTAAAATGGTCATGTGCGCCGAACCCCCTTCGCTGATTCCGGGAGGTGAACCATTGGTGAAATCCGTTCCGCCGTCAATGTGGTTCCAGTAGGGAAGGGGACCCAACATGCCATTTTCTGCAATCCGGCCAATAAACCATTCAAGGACAAATTTTATTCCGGGGATAAATTGCCTGATAAATTCCGGGTCATCGCGCAACATGTAGTAATCATGTACCATCCCAATAAAATAGAGCGAAAAGGGCGGGATAATCTGAACGCCGTTTGTAGGGTGTGCACTTTTTGTGAGCCCCATGGGTTGCATTGAATTGTAAAATTGCTGAATAGCATTTTTGGCCAAACGGTCTTCCCCGGCCACATACATGGAAACAAGCGCCTGAATGCGGGTGTCGCCAATGTATTGAACCTGTTCATAATAGGGGCAATCCATGTAAGTTTCCAGCGCGCACAACCGGAGTGTTCTCCATGAAATTTCCCAAATCTGGTTCAGCATTTCATCCTCCACAGAAAACGAACCTTTTTGCTCCAGCGGATAGGCAGTGTAGATGTTGTAAAAATCATTGATTTTCAGTGGTTCATCCTGAGTTTCAATGGTAAGTTTTACAAACCGGAAAACTCGTATCCATAGCGGTTCAAACCGGCGTTCTTCGCCGTCGGGAATAAAAATATCGTAATACCCTTTCATGATTTTGCCTTGCCAGTCATTCCGGTTTCCTTTGGTGCCATCCGCATTAAAAAGCGCTTCCTGGTACTGAATTTTGATTTTGCTGTTTTTTCCACCCGAAACAAAAAGTTGCGGAAATCCCATAGTTAAAACCCGGTTATCAAGCAAAATTTCAACACGGCTGTTTGCCGGAATTTCAACCGAAAGCTTTTTGTCACTGTATCCGGGAAAAGGAATTCCCATTACTTCCAGCAGTTCGGCAATTGGTTCCTTTTTTTGCTCCATTGAAGGCAGCTCACGGGATTTGAGTTTCCAGGCAGTACCTTTCCATGTGTCAAGCCCGGAATGGTTTCCTTTACCCATTTCTTTTGCCTGTTTCCAGTCCGAATCATCGAAACTCGCTTGATTCCAGCCCCAGGGATGCCGTGCAGCAATCAGACTGTCGGTTCCGCCTGCAATATAACCTCCCCCAACGGTGGCTCTGTCCATATCCAGAACGTGATATCCTGCGTCTTTTTTTACTTTCCACGATTGATTGGTATTTGCTTCATGTTCCTCGTCTGAATCGCCCTGCAAAATAAATGCAGTGCGCAGCGATTGCTGCCGGGTTCCATTCAGAGATCCCCAATTCCACACCTGGGCGGCAATCAGGTTTTCGCCTTTTTTCAGAAGCGGAGCAATATCGGTGGTTTCGTAGTTCCAGTTTTCCGAATCGCCCACAGCCGGGCCCCAGGTTGCCGGCAGGCCATTCACATAAAGCCGGTAACGGGCATCGGCTGTAGTGTGTACCACAAATCTTCCGGGAACGGATTCGAGTTTCAGTGTTTTTCGGAAATAAAATACTCCTTCATTTTCATCCGGAATTATCCATTCTGCAAAACGATTATCATCCAGTTGTTCCGGCAGAGTTACAAATGGCTTGTTCTGCCCTGTTGTAAGCAAACAGGTCATCAAAAGTGAAAAAAAAGCGAAAGTTTTATTCATTTTTTTTCTGAATTTACTTCACTTTGATGTTATCAGTAAATTTGTTAATGCTGAAAAGTTTTGATTTTTGTCTTTTCAGCGGTTTCCCGGCTACCTTGCAGTTTTCAAAAGTTACGTTTTGCACACGGTTGTTTTTGCTAAAACCATGAATAACGATGGGGCCTTCGTGAAACCATTCCACATTGCGGATGGTTACATCCTTGATATGTCCCGGAGGATCGTCGCCGTAAAGTGTTCCGTCGGTTATGTTCAGTTCAAACAGTTTGATTTCCGATTCTTCAACCCGGATGTTTTCAAAAAGGATGTTGCTGATAACCGCCGGGCCATCGCAAATGATGCTGAAACCGCTGTGTCCGTCAACCCGGCTGCCTCCGCGGGCCAGCAGGATATCGCAATCGCGCACTTCCACATTCCTTACAAATTCAGCATTGGTTTCAAAACCGATGGTCACACCGTCGGCATAGGCAAAACCAATCATGATGTTGTTAGCCACATAAACATCCTGCACCGGGTGGTCGTAGTTCGGAGCTTTTATGGCCACACAATCGTCGGTGCAGCGCATAAAACTGTCGGTAATGCGTACCCGTTGCGAACCGGCAGGATTAATTCCGTCGGAGCTTGGTCCGAATCCCAGCACTTTTACATTTTTGTATTCCACATCGCGGCAGTTCACCAGTGTATTGGTCCATCCCTGTCCATTCCTGATGGTTACACCTTCAAAAAGAATATTCCGGCTGTTGTCGATTTTAACCATTTGCCGGTATTCGTAATTCCCGTCGAGAATGCCACGGCCGATTACCCGGATGTTGGAAGCGCCGTCGGCCCGTATTTCACCATATACGACAGCACCTGCTGCTATGTAAACCGTTTCGTTGTCACTCAATTCAATGTATCCCGGACGATGAATTCCCGGCCCGAAATACTTCACATTGGATGTTGTTTCTGAAAATCTTTCAGTCTCCTCTGGATTTGCAAACAGGTACAGCGGTGGCATATCGTCCATTTCCACAACCAGTTGGCCGGGGCCTGTCCAGGTAAAAGAAATCTGGTTTCCATCAATGGAAGGCTGAATATTTCTGCTTGCCGGCCTGATTTTTACATTGCGCGGATTTCCGGCAGCAAGAAGGGAAACCTCCAGTTTACCTTCGCCCTGAAAACTGGAAATGTGCAGCTCCTGCGGCTCGCGCACCGCGGGATCGTTAAACCAGTCGGGCAGTTTGTCGAAATCGAGGTTGGACACATATTTTTCAGTCCAGATTTGCTGGTTATTCACAGCAACCGAAAACAGGCGGCTTTGTTCCAGCCCTTCCACCGCAGGATATGCCGTTACCTGCGAATTTGCTTCAAAAAGATTTAAAAATGAAAAGGCGAAAAGGAAAAGAAGCATTTGATATGTTCTCATTTTATTCATTATTTATCAGGATTAATTCATATAATTATTGGTTGCCGACTGGCAGAATTCCCAGGTTTTATTCTGAATGGTTTCATTTTCAGCATATATCGGATAATAATCGGCACCCCGGATGTGTTTGAGTGAAGGTTTTTCCGGTCCGGGTTTCATGATTTCAAGTTTGTGGTTCAGATGGATTCCGGTTTCATTACTGAATTTTTCTGAAGTGCAGATTTCGAAACAATTGGTTGCCATAAATTCAGCAGGAGGAAAAAAGAGGTTTTGAATACGGGCAATAAACCGCCAGCCGGGTTTAAATTTTTTAAGCGTTTCTTTCGACATGCGGGCGCCGTTAATCTGTAGCGAATAAAACCTAATTCCTGTTTCGGTAAAATCTCTGGCCATTTTGAACGTGAGCATCAAAAAAGCCATTTTTGAATTGCGGTAACAGGTATAAACGCTGTGTTTGTAATTTTTGTCGGTTATCCCCTGCAGGTTGTCGAAATCAATTTCTTTTTTGGGCGAAAAGAAGTGTTTGATGATGTTGCTGGAGGCATTTAAAACCCGCGCATCATCCGACTTTTTTAAATGGTTTTGTAACAGATGAATCAGCAAAAATGGACCCACCGCATTGGTGGCAAAAGTAATTTCAATATTGTCGGCAGTCAAACGGTAATCTTCGCCATGATTAAAATAGGCGGCGTTGTTGATCAGGATATCGAGTTTGGGAAATTTATTAATGAATTCATCTGTAAAGGATTTGATGGAATCAAACGACGACATATCCAGTTGCATCAGGAAAACTTTTTCATTTTTTGAGGTTGCAACGATTTCATTCTGAACCTTTTTGCTCTTTTCAAGGTTGCGGCAGGCCATGATAACCGTATAACCGGCTCTGGCAAATTTTAACGTGGTTTCTTTTCCAATTCCCGAGTTGGCTCCTGTAATAATCACTGTCCTTTCATTCATAATTCTCAAAATTATTGTTTTACAACTTTATATCTGAAAATTTCTGATTCGGTGCGGCAGATTAAAATATAGGCGCCGGGAGTTAAGTGACTTCCGTTCATATCATAGGTGCTTTCTCCGCTCATTGCTTTTCCTTTAAAAACCGTAAGAATTTTCCTGCCGGAAAAATCGTAAAGTCCTATTTCAGTTTCTTCCATACAGTTAAGTTTCAGGTTTATCCTGAAATTCTCTCTGAACGGGTTGGGATACACCTCCAGCGAGTTGTTGTTTTCTGTGAGGTCGATAGCGTTTACAGGCGAAGTTTTTGCCTTCACAAGAATATCGTCGAGGCGCAATTGCGCGCGCGGGCCATTGGTTCCGCTCAAATGATGATACCGCCACAAAAGCTGCACATATTCGCGGTTAAGAAGTTGTTCCGGCAAATATACCGGCCCGGTTTTGGAACTGTGACCGTCGTTGCCTGAAACATATTCCGTTCCTTCCATATCATAAAAAGGTCCGGTAAGTCCGATGCGGAACTGCAGTTTCAGCCCGTATTCCCGCGAATTTCTCAGCAGGGTTTCGTTCAGCCATTCTGCCTGAATATCTTCTGCTCCCATTGTATTCAGGGCGAGCAGCAAACCGCCCAAATCGCGGCCCCTCCCGGTGTTTATAAATGAAATTCCGCTGGTTCCCAGACCGTTTAAACGGGTCCGCGAAGTGTTTCTGTATGGAAATCCGATATTTCCTGCATCGTTGTCGGAATATTCATTTTCAGGAATGTAGTAGGCGTATTCCAGCGGGTCTGAATCAGTTGGATCGTTTATGTTGCTTTGCAAAAACAGAATGTGTTCGGGAAATGTCATTTCCGGCGCATTTTCGTTCCATTCCGAAAAAGTGAAATCGTTGTTTGCCAGTTCAAAAGCCCCGGGATAAACCAGCATCCTGAATGAAAGTTCGATGGGGGTGTTGTTTCCGTCGCTGGCAGAAAGGGTTATTAAGGTTTCGCCTCTGTTTTTAATGTTCAGTGTTGCTATGCTGCCGGCCAGGTATGTTTCCACCACCTGCGAAAAAGTGCTGGAAGCAGTAAAATTCAGCGGGTCATCCTCCGGGTCCTGAAAGATTTCATTCAAATCGAACGTAATATTTTCATCACCTTCCACCAAAAACAGGTTTTCGGGAAGGGCGAGAACCACTGGCGGCAGGTTGACGTCATCGCCGGGTATTCCTTCCAGTGTAACATTGTCGAACCGGTTGTTCCCGGCGGTTCCACCTTCAGCCTGGTCAAATTTAATCCTGATTTTGAAGGCAGGATTGTTGCCGGCTGCTTCAAGTTCTGAAAAGTCCAGAAGGACAAATTCAGGATCATCGTCTTTAATAACAAGTTCTGTAAAAGGAATAAAGGCAGTTCCGTTCGCTGAATATTCAACAATTTGTTTTCCCGCTCCCTGGCCCGATCGGCGGGTTTCGTATTTCATTTTAATTTCTGAAAAACCGGTTGTGGGCACATCAAAGATAAGCGAAACATTCAGCGGGTAATTCACCCGGAGGTGGGCGCCAGCCTCGTCGCCAAACCGTGCATTTTCTGCTGCAAATCCCTGCCCGGTGGCAAAGGTGATTTCCGAATCCCCACTTGTGGGCAGTTCAGGTGTGATAGCTGCGGTAAGTAAGGTAAACGAGGGATTTAAAAGGGTTTCGGTTTCATTAAAATTCCAGTAATGCACCAGGGTTTCTGTGTGGGTTGATTTTTCGAAAATGGCTGTAAAATGCTGATCGTTTTCGGGCGCCAGTTCAAGGATTTCTTCTTCAAAAGTGCCCGAAGCGCTTTCCCACCTTACAAACTTATATCCATCAGCCGGCACAGCTTCCAAACGAAGCGGCAGTTTTTTGAAATATTTTCCCTGCCAGGGATAAGGTTGTTCAGGAATGCCTTTGGTTTCTTTTTGAATGGGCAGCGTATTTACTTTTACAAGTCCGTGATTTGAATCTGAAACATCCACGGTGATTTGGTAATCTGATTCGAGTTTGAAAAAACTGCGCATATGTCCACGGGCGTAATTGGGGCGGTGTACGGCAAAATTCAGCATCACATTTACCTGATAATTCCAGCTGCTCATATCTGAAGGAGCGCCCCACCGTTGAATGTGTTTTTCCATTTCGGGTTCAATTGCAGCTTTCATGGTACGGATAATTTTCTGTACTTCATCGTAGCGCAAAGCTGAATTTAACTGGTCGCAATACCGGGTAATGAACTCATTTTTGAACCGATTGTTTTCCAGGAGCTTTCTGAAAAGAAAGGTGGACCAGTCGGGATTGGGCCATCCGGGGCCGTTTTCCTGTGTGGCAAATTCCAGCACGTTGGTGGTGAAGTCATTGGCGTTGTATAATCCAAAACCAAAATCAGTATCATATACCATCCATCGCCACCTTCCGTCCTTTCCGGCGCCAGCTCCGGGGAGGTATTCATTTGTCCGGTACCTCCAGTATTTTATGTTGTTGCCCGGCCAGTCGGTGTTCACCATAAATATTTCAGACAGCATGTAATCGATAAAACTTTCCGTATCGATTCTGGTTTTGATGTATTCGTAATTGGTTTCGTTTTCAACCCCGTTTTGGCGAATGTACTCAATGGTTTGGTTATAATGGCTGTTTTCGCCTTCAGCTACCGAGGCATTTCCCTCGAGGATATCCACCTGGTCGTCCGGAATGTTGAATTTCCGGGCAAGGTAATGCTGGTCGAGCCGTTCCCTGATGTTTTGAATGCCCCAGTATTCCCCGTTCACATAAAGGACTGAGGGCTGATAAGCCTGAATCTCAACGTTCATGTGTTTTATCATCTCCTGCAAGGCTGCATCGCGGAAATAGGTGTACCAGAAATCATTTCCCGAATTTCGAAGAATTAGCCGTTTGTATGCGTCGTAAGGTTCATCGGAAAAGAAAGGATAATTCAGGTGCGAGTCGCCATATTCATTGCGGGCATAAATGCGCAGCGATTTCAGGGAAGCAGCGCGCGACCAGCCGCCGTGAATTCTGAACCCGATGCTTTGCCCCAGGGTTTTGGTACCCTGGTTGTCAAAAAATTCAAATCCCGCCGGATACTCCCATTCATCCGAACGACGATGATAATTTGCCGGACTCCCGCCATTCGCCTCTGCATTGGGGTTTGAGGTTCGCCAGTTTTCAAAATCGCTGCCGGCAGTGTAAATACCGTTATCGAAACCGAACAATGCATCTTCCTGGGCGCTGAATGAAATAACCGGCAGGGTATTTGGATTTTTCCCTTCTTCGTTTATAAAAAAAGTGTGGGTTACTGTTTCACTTGAAAGCGCACCTTCTTTTATTGTTCGCGCCTTTACCACTATTGCTTTTTCAACCCGATAACCGGGCAAATACCACGGGTAATCGTCGAATGTGGTGGAAATGGAAGAAACCTGGTTTTCTTCGGCTGTCCGGTTGTAAATTTCAATCGGCGATGCGTAAACCTGGCTTTTATATGAACGGGTAAGAAAGGGGCCGGCAACCTGGCCCGGATTTTTTATGTATTGGTTTTTATATCGGTAAGTTGTTCCTGAAATATTTTCCAATGAAGGAATGGAGCTGTCGGTTGTATAAATTACGGTGGCATCAGGATTATCTGAAGTTAAAGAAAGCTGAAAGGAATTTCCGTAAAATCCTCCGAAGTGGGAAAAAACAGGGGGAGTTAATATCTCATTATAACCAGTTTCATTGTTTGTCATTCCCGGTGTGGGTTGTGTAAAAAACAAAAAGTTTTCACTTCCGTCGGGCGACCTGCCAAAAGACAAGTCGGTTTTGATTTTTACGGGAGGTATTTCGTCAATTCTCTCGCCGGCAGGGTTTGTAAGAATAATTTCTTCACCTTCTGCACTGATGCTGAAGCTGGTATGGAACGGACCTCTTTCGGGCCAGAAAAGATATTCTGCCGACATGGGTTCATCCATGGTGCCGTCGGGCCATTGCCACCTGACTGCCAGGTTATCACCTCCATAGCCTTCCTTCATCAGAGCCATGATGTAGTAATATTTTCCTTCCTCCAGGTAAACCGGTTCCGATTTTTGTCCGGTATATTTTTCCCATTCCCTGGAATGTGTCCAGCCGTTCACTTCTGCTATTGGCTGAAGGTTTTCAGGGGTTTCGTCGGAACTGATTTGCAACTGTCCGGAATCATCGCTCGAAATCCAGAAAATAAAATTTCCGGTAGCAGGTGCTTTCAGAAGCCCATGTATCCGTTGCCCGTAATTGTCACCAACATTTACCGGTGCTTCAAATTTATTCTTTATAATTTGTGTTGAACCCGGATTCTGAGGGTAGTTAGGATGATTAAACAAATCATTTAAACTGGTGCCCGGTATATTTGGGTAAACTTCCCTTAAAAGCCCGTTGGTCCATTCTCCGGGCGCTTGCCTTCTGTCTTTTCCCGATGCCCAAACGAGCAAAAATTCACCTGGTTCCAGGCTGTATTCCGGGAAAACCCACTTGAAAGGATTGCCGTAATTGTCAGAAAGACCCCAGCCTTCCAGTTGAACCGGTTCCTGACCGGCGTTGTACAATTCAATCCAGTCGGAATAATCATCGTCATCATCTGCAACTGCCGATGAATTTGAAGACATAATTTCGTTGATTTTAATGTTCTGAGCCTGTGGAGCATTACAAAACAGGAGGGCAATAAAAGTGAACAACACAAGGTAAACAGTTCGCATAAACGCCGGTTTAAATTTGAATGTTAAAAATAGGGATATAATCGGAACTGCAAAAAAAGAGTTGGTCAAATCAAAATTGACCCCCGGGCGGCAAGTTCAGGTAATGCCTCCTTTAGTTTATTTTCCTGAAACAATCCGGATCAATTCCTCATTCCGGCTGCCATCGCCGTTGACTAAACCAAAGCCGGTACTTTTGTAATTCCAGTTAGCATAACCGATTCCCGTTTCTTCAAACAAGGAAATCATATCGCTGTACCATCTGAGCCGGTCATCTTCCGGAGGCCCTGCCAGAACGCCAAACTCGCCGCAGTACAACGGCAAACCCAGTTCTCTGGCTTTTTGAATGGGTTTCTGCCATTTTTCAAGAATCCATTCCCTGTTAAATTCGCGGTCTACCCAACCTTCAGCAACGGGTTTAATTTCTTCGGGTAATTCTTCAAACTCTTCTTCGGTTAAAATAACACCGGGATAATGAACCGGTCCGTTATAATTTCTCAAGTTGGTCCAGCTTGCTTTCCAGTGGGTGAGCAAAAAAGGTTCGTAAAAGTGAAAACTGAGTAAAATATTAGGGTCGTTTTCCGGCAATTTTAACTCATCAAATGTATCAACGGATTGCCAGCGGTTGGAACCAATTACGATAGTGCGTTCCGGTTCTGTCTGACGAATGGTGGTTACTGCATTCGCAACCAGGTTGTTCCATAGTTCGGGATCATCGGCCACGGCTTCGTTCATCAGTTCGTATGCAACCATTGAATTTGGGTATTTTTTCAATGATGCAGACAAATCGCGCCACAAATCGTAAAACTTTTCCTGCTCAGCCGGATCGGTCCACAGCGGTTTTTCTTCGGCATTGAAGTAGTGCGAACGCAGGATGTGTAAATCAATTACCACACGCAAATCATTTTCCAGACACCATTCAATGCAATTTTCCATCAGTTGAAATGCATCGTTGTGCCGGTTCTTGTTTTCGTCCCACATTTGTTCTTCATCGATGGGCAGGCGAATGTGGTCGAATCCCATGGCAACAATAGCTTCCACGTCGGCTTTGGTAAAAAACTGCTCGCGCTCCAAACCGCGCTGGCGGCTTTGCGACAGCCAATGGGCAATGTTGGTGCCTCTGAACACTTCAAATTTTTCTTCGGGTTGTTTTTGTGTGGGAGAACAGGCAAAAATGGTTGCCAGCAGAACAATAAGCATTGAATGTTTCATACAAAATTGGTTTAGATGAATAAAGGAGTAAAAGTAAAAACTTTTCCCAAAAAAAGGAGCAACATGAATTGCCCCTTTTTAATTGATTGCGTAAATCTATGAAAAAATTGAGCTATTTCTCTCCAATCAGCACACCTGAAATATTCCAGTGGCTAAAACTTCCGCCTTGCCTTTCTCCTATGGGAATGGCAATTTTCATTACATGTTTACCGGGGTTCAGGTTTTTCAGTGGAATAAAAACCGGATTGGTTGCTTCTCCGGGGCACCAGCCCGAGCGGCTGTAGTCGCTGGAGGTTACTCCGTTCCAGAAGTTGCCCGATGCCGGATTGTATTTCCGGTACGAACCGCAATTGGCATTCCACGGGATGTAACTGTCCACAAACCGGTCGTTAATAAAAATTTCGTTCAGTTTTTGGTTGAACTCGTCGCCGCCGCCCCAGCCGCCGTGGCCGGTTGAAATGTAGCGAAGCGTAAGATTTTCAATTCCCCCCGGCACTTCGAAAGCAATTTCCAAAGAATCGTTTTCAAACATGGTTCCGTAATCCTGGCCGGCCATTTCCATAATGTTCAGCGTGTTGAACAGCGGGTAAATCCAGGTTTCCTTTTCATCTTCCTGCTCACGAACTACCCGGCTTCCGGGGTAATATTTCAAATCGAGACTTACTTTATGTCCGCCCTGGTCGTAGTTGCCAATGAAAATCCCAATCCAGACTTCGCCTTTGAGTAGCGGCAAAAGTTCGGTAATATCTTGTTTGTAATACGCTTTATCTTCCCATTCCTGACCATAAACCTGCACCTGTTCGTTGAAATGATTTACTCCGAACGGCGTAAAAAAGCGCACCAGCTCAATTGCCGGGGCAAAATCGGGTGTGGCCACGGTACCGTGGTAATTTTTCCCGTTGGCCGCCTGAAATGAAGGAACGGTTTCCACACCGTTTTCCAGCGCATCGAAAAACGAATTTTCCTTGTTTTCAGGTATAATAAAAACCGTTCCTGTGCGGTCGTAGGCATCGCCGTTGGAATATTGTTCCAGTTCGGCAAAAACCAGGTAATCGGAAGTCACTTCCGGTAGTTTTACTTTTTTTGCAATGATGGTTCCGCCAGCATATTTGTAGGTTTTATTCAGCTGAATTCCTTCCGGATTTTCAATGGGATTTCCCCAACTGATTTGCTCGTCGTTAAAAACTTCAACCGTTGTAATAAAACTACTGGTAATCAAATGGCGGTATAATGCAGCATCCACTTTTTCGCCGAGGTTTTCAGGAAAAACAGGTTCTGCATGTCGTTTTTTGATTTCTTCGATGCTAGTAGCTGCCAATCCAAAATTATTGTTGCGTACAACTTTCATCACCAGACCGTCAACAATACCGTGGCTCATCAGCGGAGTACCTTTTACATTCAGTTCGGTAGTGTACCATATTTCGATTGAATTGGACCGCAGCGAACCTTTTACCTTTTTACAGGCGTAACCCATAATTTCTTCCGTTTCGCCGGTTTCCTCCAATACCGGGTATTCCGAAAAAGGAGTTTCATTATAAATCCGTTTCCCGTCAAACAGATCGGCAACCTGGTATGTTGTTTCTTTGGTAAAATCGATGTAACCGGCTTCTCCCGGCGTTTGTGGAATCAGTTTCACACCGGGATTTTCTGTAAATGATTTGGAAGCTTCTGCACCAGCCACGACCATTGTGTTTCCACCCCTGTCGCGAATTTCTCCGTTTACCAGGGTTTGGTAGGTAATTTTAACCGGGTCAGCATTTTTGCCGTAAACCTGTGTGAAACTCACAAAAACAAATTGCAGCAGGAATGTTGTTAATTTTTTTAACTTCATCATATCATGTATTATATAAAAAACAAGAGCCACCAGGAAAACCGGCAGCTCTTGAATCTATTTTAAACCAATGTCAATTTAAATCGATTGATTTCTCATTTTTTTTATTTCGGACCGGCACCGTATTGCGGATTTTGTTTGTCGAACCACAATCTTTCATTGTTCAAAATAACAGGATCAGAAGTTCCGGTTGTGAATCCCTGTTCCTGAACAGACTGCAATTGATTTGCGTAATTTTTGTTGTCTTCGGTTGGGGTACCCACTGTAAACCTTCTGGGCAGTGTCAGCTCGTTGCCTGAAGCAAGAATCGGATCCCATGGCAGGTAATTGCTATTCTTTTTTGGAATACCTGAACGACGAACCACTGCCCAAACATCGCCGGGTGTATTGGCGAAGTTAATATACTGCTGAATGTACACTTTTTCTAAACCATCAGTACTCAGATCATAAGCCGGTTGTGCCAGCAATGCATCAATTTCACCGCTTTTCAATTGGGTTGAAGCAGCAGCAGCTTCTACAGGATCAAGGTAAACCGGATCACTTTCATAGTACGGCATTTGGTTATTTCCTGCCAGTGCATCGGCACGGCGAACTGAAAGCTCAACACCACGATTGAAATATTCCTGAGCTGTTTTTGGCAGGTTTGCCCCCAAAAGTTTAAATTCAGCAAGGTACAGATTGGTTTCTCCTGCACTTCCAAGAATAACGTTCAACGGTGGATCGTTATCTCTCAATTGAATAACACGCCCACCCGGTCTGGTTGGATATGTATAGTCATAAGTAGTACGAACCAGTTTTTCAGAGAAAAGTGAGGTAGCTGAATAGGTTTTTTCAACACCATTCAATGAAATACGGTACAAAGTTCCCTGATTAAAATAGATGTCGTTTTCACCGGCGAGGGTAGCATCGGGTGCCAACGGAACACCGTGATATCTTACCCATGGTTCACCCGGACCTTTCCATCCGGCAAAATTTCCTTCACCATCAAATTCAACATATTCTTCTACATAAGGTGGAAGTGCTCTGTCGGCATCAATAAATGCCTGAACAACTTCGGCATTAAAGTGGTTTTTTTCGAAAATGAAACGCAGACGCGGATCTCTGTTATCAACCAAAAAGTCAACGATATTTCTCCCTGCATAACCTATCCACATTGCATTTCCTGTTCCGTAATATTTTACACCACGGTTGTAAATGAAATCGTCATCCAGATTATCCATATAACCGGCAGGAGAATTAACAACTTCCTGAGCAATCTGCAAAGCTTTGGCATTGTCAACATTTACCAGACGAGCTGCAATTTTCAGTTTCAAAAGGTTACAGAATTTAGCCCATTTGCTGTAGTCTCCACCATATATCACATCTTGATTACCTAAAACAACCTGGTTTTGTGCTGTAGTTAATGTAGCAATTGCATTGTCCAATTCGGTTAACCATGTGTTAAATAGTGTTTGCTGGTTATCGTACTTCGGAGTGATAAGCGGCGGAGTGGTGTATGGCGCAAGGCCAGCCTCAGTATAAACCATTGCCCCGGTAAAGTCGGTAACAGTTATAGCCGGCTGAATTTGAATAGCATAAGTAATGGCTTTTAATGCCTGGTAAATAGCCTTATCTTCTTCATTCATGGCATCAATGCGGTGGCGAACATCCATTGTTTGAGGAATCAAACCTGAGTAGATATTCTGCGAGCCGTAAGGACCCATTTCTGCCATACCCGGGCCATTTCCGCCCTGCATAGTCGTAATTTGTGACCATGGATAGATGTACTGAAAATTAGAGTAAAACCAATTGGTATAGTCATTACTGTACATTTGTTCAACCGCTTTGGTAATTGAATACCTCAGGTCTGGCTCTGATAAACTGGATGGGTTTGAATTTAATTCTGCGAATTGATCTTTGTCGCAACCCCATGCCATCAGAAAAATCAAAGCAAAAATTATCTTAATTTTATTTTTCATTGTTTCCTAATTTTTATGGATTAAAAGTCAACAGATAAAGTAAACGTATATGTTGCCGTATATGGCATTACAGAACGCTGCAAGAAGCTTGCATCGCTGGTTGTTCCGCGGAAACTTTCCGGATTCATGTTATTCGGCATTGTATTGTATAGGTAACCCAGGTTTCTGGCGTTGAATCCTACGTACACATTTTGCGCTTTCATACTTTGTGCCAGTGTTTTTGGCAATGTGTAACCAATTGAAATGTTTCTTAATGCGATGTAACTTAATTCGTTAAACCAGCTATCGTTAATCACACCCTGTCCCCAGGAGTTTGTAAAGTAGTGATAGAAACCGGCATGTGTTGGTTCAACATAACCAGCGTCAAAAGCTTCCTGGTAAGTCATTCCGCCCACATTAACCTGTTGACCGTTTGGCGCAGTAACCATTTGTCCGTCTGCAAACACACCTTCAGGAATAATACCATCCGAATAAGTTCTTCCATTGGTATCGCCAAATTTTGAAGTCCAGGATACCCCGCCAAATTCCGGATCACGTCCTTTAAGTGATGTTTCCAGCCATCCATAGGAAGTACCATAACGGTTGGCATAGGATGCAACATGGCCACCAAACCTGGCATCAATCAGAATTGAAATTGACAGGTTTTTATAAGTGAATGAGTTATCCCATGACCCTTCGAAATCAGGTTGAATTTTTCCAATTTCCTGAACTTCATAACTGCGCTGATAATATGCGCCCCTTCTTGCATCAGACCAGGCCAGCACTGGCATACCATTTTTTGGATCGTTCGGATTATCGGCTTCATATCTTAAGGGGAGAATATCGGACATTAGTACGCCGTATTCTCCGCCTTCAAAAGCAACCGAACCAATTCGGTAGTTTCCGTAATCTACATATGTGTCTCCCAAAACTTTGAATGCACCAAAGTCTTCATGTAGTTTGGTAACTGTAGTTTTGTTGTTCCAGTAATTGAATGTAGATGTCCAATTAAAGTTGGCTGTTCTGACCGGAGTAACATTTGCTTTCAACTCGAAACCTTCATTTTTAAGTGAACCTACGTTTGTAAGCAGGTTTGAAACACCTGATTCCTGAGGAATTGGCACCTGTCCAATCTGGTTGTTAATGTTTTCATTGTAGTAAGCTACATCAAAACCTAAACGACCACTGAACAAACGAAGATCTAAACCGACTTCAAGTGAGTTTTTCTTTTCAGGTTGAATATCTCTGTCAACAGATGTTGTACTTTTGGTGTTGTTATACACGAAACTTCCGTTGGCGAGTTCATAGTTGCCAATAGAATATCCGGGGTTCAGGAAATAGGGAGCGGTATCGTTACCAACCTGTGCCCAAGATAAACGTACTTTTCCAAAGGAAAGCCAGTCAGGCATTTCAAAAGTTTCACTGAAAAGCCACGAAGTACTGACCGAAGGATAAAAATAGGAGTAGTTTCCGGTTCCGTCAGAATAAACGAGCGCTGATGACCAGTCATTACGTCCTGTAATATCCAGGAACAATGCATCTCGCCATCCAAAGTTAGCTAAAAAGTATAATGAATTAATTTGTTTGGTAGCACTAACACTTCCTGAACCAATCTTGGTCCTTTTGGAGTTATCAAGGAAGAAGCGTCCCGGAACAATCAGTCCACCGTCAGTTCTTACACTTGTGTAAGATCTTTCCTGTTTCCAAAGCTCTCCACCTATCATGATATTTGTTGAAATATCACTGGTTAGTTGTTTGGTAATATTGGCAACTATTTTTCCGGTTTGACTCAGGTCTTTATCATGCCTCAATTCGTAATAACCACCTTCGTTGGCATACCCGGTCCCTAAATCTTTTTGTTCGTAATTTACATTATAAGAGTTCATGTTTCCTTCAACACGAAGAGACAACCAATTTGTAAGGTTGGCTGTCAAACCTACAATAGGCCTGATAACCTGCTCTTGCCGTGAGCTAGAGTTTAAGTTGTACGTAAACCAGGTTCCGTTGCCAGGAACATAAACGTAATCATCTCCATAAGCCGATTGCGGCACACCGCCGTGCGATGCCTGCCAGACTTCACGTTTTTTCCACTTATTGGTATCGTACCAGTTTGTCCACGTGCCGGAAGTGAAAAGTTCAGCCAGGTCGTTTCTTGGGTTTTGAGGATTTGATGTGGTAAATGAAATGGAAGCGTCGGCCTCCAGCCAGTTGGCCATTTTATGCGTACCGGTGAACATGAGTGAATTACGTGTAAATTTATTGGAAGGGAAAACACCGGTTCTGTGATTGTATGAATCCGACAGGTAGAAGGTGCTTTTTTCGTTTCCACCGCTAACGGCTACTGAAGTATTACTATTGAAACCAAGGTCGTATGCATCAAGCATATTTCCTCTTGCAGGGTTGAAACTGGTAGTTGAACCATCATAATCAATTATGTCACGACCGTCGAATTTTGGACCAAATCCCATCCATTCCCATCCAAAACCTTGTTTGGTAGGTTGTCCGTTGGAATTCAGAAAAAACTGATTGTTGGAATACCTGTAATAATTGCCGTTGCTGTCTCTTTCTCCATAGTCAACGTAACCAGGCATAGCTCCCGGTCCATATTCATACTGAAGATCGGGTTGTGCAAAAGCATGGTCGATACCAAAAGACTGAGTAACTTTTACACCCAGGCCTCTTTTACCCCGGCCGTCTTTTGTTTTAATTACGATAGCCCCATTAATACCTCGCGAGCCATAAAGGGCAGTTGCAGCAGCACCTTTCAAAACTGAAATCGATTCATAATCATCGGGATTCAGGTTTTTTAGTTGGTTTCCAAAGTCATTCGAATTGCCTGACCAGTCTGCATGAGCGTCTGAGACATCGTTATCCAGAATTACCCCGTCAATAACAAATATTGGCTGGTTGTTCCTTGAATTTAAAACTGATACCCCACGAATTTGAATTTTTGTGTTACCAAAAAGACCTCCGTCAGAAGCGCCAATACTCATACCGGCTGATTTACCCTGTAAAGCCTGTACAGTGTTAACTGTATTGAGTGCAGCAACTTCTTCACCATCTACTTCGGTAAAAGCATAACCAATTTTTTTGGTTTCACGTTTAATCCCCAGCGCTGTTACCACAACTTCGTCGAGCCCAATGGCGTCAATGGTCATGGTTACATTCACCGATGAGCGGTTGTTTATTGGTTCTTCAATGGTTGACATTCCAACAAACGAAAAAACCAAAACCGAATTTCCTGAAGAAACATTCAACGTGAAATTACCATCAACATTGGTAACTGTTCCGTTGGCTGTTCCTTTTTCAATCACAGTAGCGCCGGGAATCCCGACACCCTCTGCATCAGTAACGGTTCCCGTTACTGCATGCTGTGCCATTGCTCCCGCTATCAGGGCAAAGCACATCGTAAGTGTTAATAAAATCTTTCGCATAGATTTTTTAATTTAAATTAGTAATTAGACTCACTTTCTTTTTCATCTCTCTTTTTTTATGTATATAAATCACTGAAAATTTTCTGATACATCATGGCTGTTACCCCAAGCAAACCCGACTGTTCCCATATTTCTGAAATTTCAATCCGGGTGTTGGCATAAATTTGTTCCAGGCAATATTTATTGAGCGATTGCTGAATGGAAGTTAATACGAATTGGTTGGCCATTGAAACAGGTCCGCCCAAAACAACAATATCGGGATTTAGCAACTGTAGTGTAATAGATAATCCTTTACCGAGTGCAAGGCCAACCTGGTGTAAAAGATGAATGGAAAATTCATCGCCGGCCCTGGCTGCAAGAATAACATCTTCGGGTTTTAACTCGCTTGTTTTTCCTTTAAATTGTTCCGTTAATTGTGAAACGCGGTTTTCGTTAATTCCTTTTGTGGCTTCACGAACCAATACATAGGCTGAAGTAACTGTTTCGAGACAACCCCGTTTTCCGCAAATGCACAAATTACCGTCTTCTACCAACTGGATATGAGATAATTCGCCGGCAAAACCTGTTGAACCGTTATAGAGTTTGCCGTCAATGATTACACCAAGTCCAACCCCCCAGCTCCAGGTAACAACAATGGCATTTTTATGACCTCTTGCAGCTCCAAAAATATATTCGCCATAAGCCTGCATGCGGGCATCGTTGTTCACATAAACGAGTTTTTCAAACTTTTTTTCAAGCCTTTCCCTGATGTTTCTGTGGGATTTACTTTTTATGGTGAAATTGATTCCATTGGCTTCATCAATCAATCCAGGCATGGTAATTCCAATTCCCAGAATGCGATCTTCATCTATGTTGTTTTCTATTATTAGTTGTTGGGCATGTTGGTATATTTTATCAACCAGGTGGTTGTCGTCTATTGATGTTTCAAACTTTACAAGAGGAGTAACAGGTTGATTGTGTGAATTGTAAATAATGAGTTTGGCCTTGTATCTTTCCACTTCACATGCTACAACATAAATAGAATTGTTTGATAAGCCAAACAAAGTGGGTTTTCTGCCACCGCTCGATTCTCCGGCACCTCGGGCTTCAATATATTTTAACTCTAAAAGTTCATTTAAAAGGGAAATTGCAGTGGGCAGGCTAACCCCAATTCGCTTGCTGATTAACGGTCCTGAAAGTGTTTCATGTTTATAAAGCAGATTCAGAATTTTCTTTTTTTGCTGATATTTTTTCAGCAGGGTACCCGTTAGTTCATCATTTTTTATAGCTCCAATTAGTATCATATCAATAATTGAAAAACGTGTGCAAGTTAAGTAAACATTTTTAACAAATCCAAATAATTATTAAAAAATTTTAATAAGATTTTAATTATTGCAAAATAATCCTTTAGTTGTTTGCATCTTATTATAAAATATAAGTAAGACATAATTGTCTGAAATTAAGCTCCTGTATGTTTATCTTTCATCAATCGGAATCTGTTTCCATTTTTACACCGGCAAACCCAAATTTTTAATAGATTTGACTGCATAATAAAAAGGCAATGGAGATGAAACAGGTAATTAACAAAATTGGGGTAACCGTTATTTTGGCGTTTTTGTTTTTTCAGGCAAAGGCCGATGTAAAACTTCCAAAAATATTCAGTTCCAACATGGTCTTGCAGCAGGGAATTGAAATTCCTGTCTGGGGCTGGGCCGATAGCGGCGAACGGATAACTGTTACTTTTAACGGACAAACAGTTCGCACAAGAACCGGTAACGAAGGGAAATGGCAGATTAAATTGCCTGTTCAGGATTATGGAGGACCTTACAGTCTTATTATAAAAGGAAAAAATACCATAGAATTGAATAATGTAATGGTAGGGGAGGTCTGGATTTGTTCGGGCCAGTCGAACATGCAGTGGCGGGTTGACCAAAGCAACAATCCGGAAGAGGAAATAGCAGCAGCAAATTTTCCTGAAATAAGATTGTTTACCGTTCCGCGAACAGTAGCGCAATTTCCGCAGGATGATATTTCCGATGGGGAATGGGTGGAATGTTCTCCTGAAACTGTTGCCGGTTTTTCTGCTGTTGGTTATTATTTCGGCAAAGATTTGTTTCAGGAATTAAATGTTCCAATCGGACTCATTCATACTTCCTGGGGCGGCACTGTGGCCGAAACGTGGATAAGTCCGAACACTGTCAGCAACGACCCCGATTTCAGGGAAAAACTGATTGAATTGCAGCAAATGGATTTGGAGAGCTACCGGAGAGCCCGCCTCGATCAGGTTAAAGAATTGCTGGGCGGTGAAATTCCGACCAAAGATAAAGGAATGGTTGACGGCGAACCGGTTTGGGCCGGCCTCAATTACAGCGACGGGCACTGGCGAAGCGTCAAAACGCCCATGTACTGGGAAAATCAGGGATACATCGACATTGACGGCATTGGCTGGTACCGCAAAGAGATTCAGTTAAATGAAGAACATACCAACGCCAACCTCACCTTACATTTGGGAAAAGTGGACGATTCGGACATTACCTTTATTAATGGTATTGAAATCGGACGTACGGAAAACAAATACGATGAAGACCGCATTTATACCATAGATAAAAAATACCTGAACCCGGGCAAAAACATGATTGTGGTAAGGGTGCACGACACCGGAGGAAATGGCGGTATCTGGGGTGACCCGCAAAATCAGTTTCTGGCTATTGGAAACGAAAAAATGGACATTTCCGGCGACTGGAAGTTCCGGATTTCAAAAGCTGAAGTAAGTTCAGTGAATGTGGGGCCAAACTCTTATCCCACGCTGCTGTTTAATGCGATGATCAACCCGCTCATTCCATACGGAATAAAAGGCGCCATCTGGTACCAGGGTGAATCGAACGCCGGGCGGGCCAAACAGTACCAGCGTGTTTTTCCATCGCTCATAACCGACTGGCGCAACCACTGGCAACAGGGCGATTTTCCGTTTTTGTATGTTTCGCTGGCCAATTACACACAACCGCCACAGGAACCTGGTGAAAGCGACTGGGCCGAACTGCGCGAGGCACAAGCCAAAACCCTTTCGTTACCCAACACCGGAATGGCGCTGGCCATCGACATTGGCGAGGCAGATGATATTCATCCGCGCAACAAGCAGGATGTGGGGAAACGTTTGGCGCTGAATGCCTTTAAAATTGCCTACGGAAAAGATGTGGTGCACTCAGGGCCAATGTATGATTCGGTTGAATTTAGAAACGGCAAAACTTACATTTCATTCACCGAAACAGGTTCGGGACTTGAAGTGAAAGACCGCTACGGATACCTGAAAGGTTTTACTGTTGCCGGCCCCGACCGAAAATTCCACTGGGCAAAAGCTGAACTGGTTGACGATAAAACCGTGGTTGTTTCTTCGGAAGAAGTTCCGAATCCTGTTTCGGTACGTTACGGATGGGCCAACAATCCCGACGATGTAAATTTGTACAATAAAGAAGGGCTGCCTGCCAATCCGTTCCGTACCGACGACTGGCCGGGAATTACGAAATAAGTATTCATTCAAACCCGGTTTTGAAATGCTAAAATGAAGAAAGTTTACTTAAATATCGCTGTCCTGCTTATTTCAAAGTTTTTATCCGCACAAGACCGTACCCAATGGTTCGAGTTTTACCTTCCGTGGAATGATTCGTCGAAAACCGTAACCGATATGTCAGCTTACCTTGATGCTCCGGCTGGAAAACATGGTTTTTTGCAGGTTACGCCCGACGGCCATTTCAGGTTCGAAAACAAGACAGAAACCGAACGTTTTGTTGGAGTGGTAAACGTGGCTATTGCCAATTTTCCGAATAAAACCGAGGCCAACATTATTGCCTCCCGGATGGCAAAATTCGGCATCAATCTGGTCCGCATTCATTTAATGGATGTGGAAGGAAATTACGGGCTTTTTCAAAACCCGGCACAAAACACGCTTCAGATCAGCACCGACCGGCTCGATAAAATGGATTACTTCATTAAATGTCTGAAAGACAGAGGTATTTATTTTAATTTTTGCATTCACGCAGGGCGGATTTACAAAACCGGCGACGGGATTGATTCTCCGGTGAAAAACGACCAAAGCAAATATGTAACCCTGTTTAACCAGAAAATTATAGACCTCCAAAAAGATTTCGCTCAAAAAATTATCGGTCATGTAAATCCTTACACAAAACTAACTTATGCCGACGACCCGGCTATGGCAAACCTCGAACTGACCAACGAAAACTCAATGTTTAACGGTTGGCTGGGGTGGAATTCGGATTACATTTTTGGAGATGTAACCGGTGGAATCGGGCCTTTTTATTCAGCAGAACTCGATACAAAGTTTAACAACTGGTTGGCTGAAAAATATGAAAACGATAGTTTGCTGGCTGAAGCATGGAAAGGGGAGGGAAGTGGTACAGTTACTGAACTTGTAAAAAACGGCTCGTTTGAGCAAAACCTTACCAATTGGTCACCGTTGGTTGCGGGAGGAGCAACCGGAACCATAACAGCCGATGCAACCACTGCCCGGCACGGAACAAAATCGGTAAAAATTTCTGTATCAAAAGCAGGAACCGAGAACTGGCATGTGCAGTTAAAAACCAATAATTTCAGGGTTGAAAAAAATAAGGATTACAAAATCGGGTTTTATGCGAAAGCCGATGCGGCAAAGGAAGTCAGGTTGGAGGTGATGGAAAATCAAACCTGGAAATGGATTACCGGACCATTTTACACCACCACAACCGACTGGAAATATTACGAGGTTTTCTTTAACAGCCCATTCGCATCAAACGCCTTAATTGTGGCGTTTGAATGGGGTAAAGAAACCGGCACCTTCTGGCTCGATTCGGTTACGGTTACCGAAACTTTTGGCGTAGGACTGGAAAATGGCGAATTGCTGGCAGAAAAAAATGTAAAACGTACCAGAAATTCGGAATTGGGTAAATACACCAAACAGCGGGTTGGCGACAACGCAGAATTTTATTTCGATATTGAAAAAAAATATACCGAAGAGTTATCGGGATTTTTGAAAAACGATTTAAATGTAAAATGCCCGGTTACTTTTACCAATAACTATTTCGGACTGGCCTCGGTTTACGCGCAAAGTCAGGCCGATTACATCGATTTTCACATGTACTGGGACCACCCGAATTTTCCGGGCGGCTGGTCGAACATCAACTTCACTTTGAATAACAAATCAATACTGCTCAATCCCGAAGGTTCAACCATTAACAAAATACCACTGACAAAGGTGAAAAATATGCCACATGTTTTAAGCGAATACAATCACGCATACCCCTATATTTTCCAAACCGAAGCACCCTCGCTGCTATATGCTTACGGTTCGTTTTTCGATTTGGACGGAATTATGTGGCATGCCTACTACGATTACATGAACAATTTCAGCCAGCGGCACCAGGACATGTTTTTCGATATTGCCATGCACCCGGTAATGATGACACAAATGCTGCTGGCCTTGCCTTACCGGATGAAATACATTCAGAAAGCCCATACTTTGGTTGAAGGAAATTACCGTAAACAGGATATTTTTAACAATACAAAAATTTATCAGGATAACGATGTAATTAATATTGAGGATGTTAATTACGGTACTTCATTTTTAAAACACGGATTTCAACATGCCGGTTTTGAAGCCGACAGCACCTATTTAACCGATACTTTAACCAGTCCGGGAAAAGTAATTACCTCGGAAACCGGGGAATTGATGTGGGACGGAAACCAGGGTTATTTCACTGTTGATAATCCTTACTGGCAGGGAGCCACAGGTTATCTGGGAGGTAAAAATATAGAACTGGGGAACATCACAATCTCAGATGTTACTACCACCGACAACCTTAATTTTGCGTCAATCCAGCTTATTTCTCTCGATTCGCTGCCAATTTCGCAATCGAAAAAAATGATACTTCTTACAAGCGCCCGGCTCGAAAACCAGGGGTTGAAATGGAATGATTCAAAAACTGCATTGGTGAGCGCAGGAGGAACACGGGCTTTGTGCGAACCGGTTGACGCTGTTGTCACTTTTAGATCTTCCAGCGCCGATTCGCTTTCGGTTTACATGCTGAACCAAACCGGTAACCGGGCTGATTCGCTGCTGGTAAGCCAGTCCGGCGAATCTGTTAAATTCAGTATAAACAAAAAAACATTGTGGTACGAAATTGCGAACCATTTGAAAAAACCGGTCACTTCAGGGACAAAAACCGGAATAAATAGAAGTATGATGAACATTTATCCCAACCCGGGGAAAAATTATACCACCATCGAGTTTTTATTTCCGGTAAATGAAAATGCTGATTTTATACTTTACGATGTTTTTGGACAGAACCTGATGAAAGAACCGGTATTGCTGGCAAACAATCAGTTACAACAAAAAAGAGTTGATGTTTCGCAATTGAGTGACGGCATTTATTTTTACGGTTTTCAATTTAAAAATGGAAAACGAATTATCGATAAACTTGTGATTTCAAAATAATATTTAAAAAATTTTTCAATGAAATCTACTTTGTGCTTATTCGTACTAATTTTTGTTATAACCTCCTGCATTTCAAAAACCAAACCGGTTACCGAAGCGCGGGTTAAGGTAATTTATGTTGAAAAAGACAAGGAAATCCTGAACCAGGTTTTAGAATTGTTTGCCGAAGAAACCAATTCACCCACTTCGCTTTTAATGGTGAAACTGGGAACTTATTTTATGGAGACCCCTTATGTAGCCCACACACTCGAAATAGGTGATGAGGAGCAACTTGTGTTGAATTTACGTGGGCTTGATTGCACCACCCTGGTTGAAAACTGCCTGGCACTGGCGAAAACCATTCAAAGCGGCGAACATACGTTTGAGCAGTTTACCAAAGAGTTAAAAAACGTACGGTACCGCAGCGGAAAAATTGATGGTTACCCGTCGCGCCTGCATTACACTACCGACTGGGTTTTCGATAACCAGCAAAAGAAGCTGGTGCGAAATATGTCCAAGGAAATCGGCGCAACTCCCTATCCAAAGGAAATCAATTTTATGAGCACCCATCCCGACAGCTACCGGCAACTAAAAGACAGCAGTCACCTGGTGGATATTATTGTACAAAAAGAAAACGACATCAACTCGCGGCAGCATTTTTATATTCCCGAAGAAAAGCTGGCCGAAGTGGAAAACCAGCTTGTGGATGGCGACATTGTTGGTATTACCACAAGCATTGAAGGGCTCGATATTTCGCACATGGGAATTCTTATGCGCAAAGCCGGACGAATCCATTTGCTGCACGCCTCATCAGCAGCAGAAAAAGTGGTTCTTTCAGAAGAAACCCTGGAAGAATATCTGATGAACAGCAAATCGGCAACCGGAATTATGGTGGCCAGGCCGTTGTAAGAAGTTCAAAGTTCACCCTGTGAAATAATGCGAAGCATTAAATCGTAGATTTATTTCACAGGGTAAAGTTCAGAGTTTAAAGGGTGCTTACTCCGAAAAGTCAAAAAAACCAAATCCGATAGCTATCGGGGTCCCCTGGAGGGTACTTTAGAGGTGGGGAGGTGTACTTCAAATTCCTTATTTTGATGTACCTTCAGAAATGCGGATTTTTTACCTCGGCGGTCGGTGAAAAAAAAATGAGGGATTTTGCACTGCGGTTTTTGAAACACTATTTTATACCTGGGCCCGTTGAAAAAAGGGTTTTACACCGTGGCTTTAGCCCGGTGATTGTAGAAAGCGCAACAGCGAAACAGGCTTCAGCCGTTAAAAGTATTGAATGCTAAAGCTTCAAAAGACGCTAAGTAAATCATCCACCGGGCTTTCCGAAGGAATCCCCTTGGGGAAAGCGCCGGTGAAAAAAAAAAAAAAGTATAAATCAATTTGACATGAATTCAACAAAAACCTTTTCCGTTTTAATCCTGAGTTCTGCCACGCTTCTTTCCGGATGCGGTGAAAAAGTAGCAACAAACGATTTTCCCAACATTGTTTACCTGCTGGCCGACGACATGGGAATAGGCGATCTGACTTGTTACAATCCCGATTCCAAAATTCCTACTCCGGCCATGGATGCTTTGGCGCAAGACGGTATGATGTTTACAGATGCACATACCAACTCAGCGGTTTGTACTCCTACCCGTTACGGTATTTTAACCGGAACTTATGCATTTCGAACACGCCTGAAATCTGGTGTTTTGTGGGGCAGTTCGCCGGTTTTAATCGAGGAAGGAACACCTACAGTTGCCTCTCTTTTAAAAGATTATGGGTACAATACGGCTTGCGTTGGAAAGTGGCATTTGGGACTGAACTGGCAGACCAAAGAACCGGACGTTCAGCTTACCGACAACTGGCAGGAAGACAACGCCAAAATCGATTATGCCAAACCCATTCTGGCCGGACCGAATTCTGCCGGGTTCGACTACTTTTTCGGAATCCCGGCTTCGCTGGATATGCCTCCCTATGTGTATGTTGAAAACCGAATGGCCCTGGGAATTCCAACCGAAATTACAAATGAAGGCGGACGAACCGGGCTTACCGTTCCAGGCTTTAAAGCCAAAGATGTGATGCCCGATATTACGCAAAAAGCTGTGGAATACATTCAAAATCAGGAAACCGGTAAACCTTTCTTCCTTTATTTCCCTTGGGCAGCGCCGCACACGCCGGTCGTACCAAACGATGAATTTATTGGAAAAAGCCGGGCCGGAGAATACGGCGATTTTGTGGTGGAATGTGACGCCACAGTCCGGCGGGTTGTTGAAGCCTTAAAAGAAAACGGGTTTTACGAAAACACCATCATTATTCTGGCTTCGGATAACGGAAGTTCTCCACACGGTTTCCCCATTGAGCAGGAAATTGAATTCGGCCACAACACCAGCAATGGTTTCAAAGGCCGGAAATCGCACTCCTACGAAGGCGGGCACCGGGTTTCGTTTATTGTAACCTGGCCCGGTAAGGCAAAAGCCGGTTCGGTTTCAGACGAGGTAATCTGCACCACTGATTTATACGCTACGCTGGCTGATTTGCTCGGACATAAACTTTCAGATAACGAAGCGCACGACAGTTACAGCTTTCTTCCGGTTCTTCTGAATAAAACGGTTGAAAAACCGTTGCGCGAAGCCACCATCCACCATTCGCTGAACGGCCACTTTTCCATCAGGAAAGGAAACTGGAAATACATTGATGCAAAGGGCCACGGCGGTTTTGCCCAGATTAAAGAGGAAGTGCCCCAGGATTCCGTTCAATTGTACAACATGGAAAACGACCCGGCTGAAACAACTAATGTTTTTGGAGAAAACCCGGAGGTTGTGCAGGAATTGAAAACCCTGCTCGAAAAATATAAGGAACAGGGGTACAGCAAGGCAAAATAACGGAATGTTTTCTTTATTGTTTTATCAACTTTAAGCTTAGTGTAGAATAACAAAGTCGGTTAGACTTCTGTAAACACCCAGATATGTGGCTCTCTTAAAGAACTGTTTTTGATCTTTTAAAAGTCGAACATCAAATCTCGCTTGTTGTTAAATTGTTGTGCTCATCCTTTTAAATTGCAAATCCAGTGCAGATTATTAAGTATAAAATTGATTTTATAGAATTTTATTCTTAATAGGACACACCCAACTACTTGTTTTTTTGTCTATTGGTATTTCTGAGGATTTAGATAGCCTGGAAGACCCGTAAATTAATACTACAATGAATGAAAAAGCAAGAAAAAGAAAAGCGTGAATAAAAATTGCTTTGTTCTCAATGATATTAACTGATATATTGAGTGTTAGATGAAAAAGTGAAGCAATTACCAAACTTCCATTTGAATTATTACATGCCCAGGTTACGAGGACTGTAAAAGAAATACCAATGATTGCGTAGGCAAGAAAAGGAATTTCTTCAAATCCTAACCCGGCAAACCACAGGGGTGAATGCCAAATTACCCATATTACTCCAAGTATTATGCTGGCACTTAATGCACCCATTCCGGTTTGAAGCCGGGGAAGTGCAAAACCACGCCAACCAAGCTCTTCACCCATTGCTCCGGTGATGGTAATCATGATAAGTAATGCAATTAAACCAACCGGATCGGTTACTATATCTTCAACAGGTGCAACTCCATACAACAGTTTATAAATGCCAATTGCGAGACCTGCTAAAACCAAAGGTGAAAATGTAACAATATACCAAATGGCAGGTACTTTGAATTTTAACCAGCCTTTTGCCAGATGCCTGATTCCTCCTTTGCGTTTTATAAAAAAAGAAATTACTAAAAATGCTGCAATATTCGGAACCCATGATCCAATAATAAGAAAGGGTTCAACTGGAATTGATATTTCCAACCAACCAAAGTTTTTAGCTATGGCTATACTCATAAGCCCCCATGCAAGAAGAAATGCAAACGAAAAGAAAATTATCAGGGATTTGTTAGTCGAAATATTTGATTCCATAATTTAGTTAAATAATGTTTTTTACCATGCACTATATAAAATCTCCGACTAAATAAACAAAAAACCTGTTTGATGAAAATCTGTTTTACAGCACGTTTGGCAGAAAAGGGATTTGCATTTTCGATTTGTTAATGTTCTACTGATGTTAACATGCATTTTATGGAGGCTCTTGGGGTGACTCAGTCTATCCATATCATAAACAAGGGCAGAAGGAATTTCGGTGAAAAGAGCGGAATATTGATACTTGGCGAACCGCCGTGTACCTGCCCGTCCGGTCAGGCGGGCGAGACCCGCACGTACAGCCTGCCCCGAAGCCTTCGGGGGTGGTGAGAGAGCCTCACCCTGTCAGCGTTTGCTGGTGGGGTGGGCTACTCGATTAGGTTTAGTTTTTTTCATTTAAATCTGTATTTGGTTGTTCTTTTATCTCCTTGCTTTTCTAAAACTCCGTTTTCTACGGCAATTTTTAAGTCCCTGCTGGCAGTTGCCTGTGATATATTTTTAAATGCCCTTAAATAATCTTGTCTGGAAAATTCATTTGTCCCAATGATTTCTTTAAAATTCAAAATTCTGTCGTTGTTCGTTAAACTTATATTTTGAACTTTTAATAACTCTTCCAAAGCATCTTTTATAATTTCCAGCATGAATTCAATAAATGCAGTCGAGGTTCCTTGTTTGTCTGATTTTCCAAGGACATTGTAATATTCTTGTTGTTTTGATTTTACCAAACTTTCAATTGGAAGAAATTCAAAAACAGGAGAGTGTTCTTTTAAAATCATAGTTTGCCAAAGTCTTCCCATTCTGCCATTACCATCAATAAACGGGTGAATAAATTCAAATTCGTAATGGAATACACAACTTTTTATAAGAATTAAATCATCGTCGTTTTTGAGATATTTAAATAAATCAGTCATTAAAGAATGAACCATTTCTCCTGGTGGCGCAATGTGGGTGATGTCGCATCCCTTTACAATTCCAACTGAACCTGTTCGAAGTTTCCCCGGATTTTCAATCAATTCTTTCATTAAAATTTCATGTGCTTTGCACAACGATTTTAATTCAAATACTTTGAATTTATTGAGCTGATTATAAATACTGATTGCGTTTTTTACTTCCAAAATATCTTTCCTGGGAGCAAGAATTCTTTTGTTATCAAGTAGGTCAGTAATTTGCTCGACTGTCAAAGTGTTTCCTTCAATTTCAAGTGAAGATTGAATAGTCTTGATTCTATTTTTTTTTCTTAGTTCAGCCGGGGGTTTATTTAAATGAGCAGCATTTACTTCTCCAATTTTTTCTGAGATAGAAGCAATTAAGGTTAAAATCTTACTTGTTATTTCGTATGGTGGTTTCATCGTTTAAAATTCTGATACTATCATTTGATACTATCAAAAATAATCATAATTGTTTATGCTGCAATCTTTTTTCAAAATTAAATCTAACGTTTTGCCAATATGGGTAGGCGTGGATTTCGAAGTTCGTCCGTATCCACCGTGGAAAACGCTGAAACGGAGACGGGACGCTGAATACAACTACTATCCCCACGCTTACCTATATTGGCTGTTAGCGCCTGGCTATTTTTCATTAATCTTTACTTTAAATTGTGTTGGAAAATCACAAAGGTTCTCCAAATTACCTTGTAATATTTTCAAACTTGCCGTATTATCTTTCTCGTTAAACTCGTAAACTCTGTAAAGATAGTATTTAGCACTATCACTTTTACTTCTCTCAAGTTCATTTCTCGAAATATAAAAGGCTTGATTAAAATTTCCAGTGGTCGTTTTTACCTCAATAAAAATCTCATTCCCTTTTTCATCATAAGATTTTATATCAAATCCTGTCCCATCACCTTCCTCTACTGAGATATGTTTTATTTTATCAATCTTGTTCTGTAATCCCGCATTAATTAATTTGTTTCGTTCTCTTTGAATTACCCATTTTTCTCCTAAATCACCAATTCGCTTATTTTCTTTTTCTATCTGCTCATAATTAACAATACGTCCTTTAAAATTTATCCCATGCGAAGAATTTTCAGGACTTAAGATTCTACCCTCTCCAACAATACGAAATCTTGTTCGTGGGATTTGTTCATCAACATCTAAATATCTATCCACAGCGTAAATAAAGTCTTGTGTCAGTATATTTAAATTTTCATCATAGAAACAATCATTTGTAAGACGGTCTTTATGAAGTTTTAAAATTTCTTGGTCTTTTATCAATTCATGTTTGATATGTACACACAATTTTTGATATTGGCCAATGTTTTCAAATCGACCTTTAACAGGAATGTAGTCATAATCAATCTTTTCTGCAAAATTCTTAAACATCGTGAATTTGTATAAAAAATATCTTTCAGGATATCTAAGTACTAAATAAACGATTATTGCTCTGGGGTCTTGATAATCAAGTCGACCTGCAAAATTTTTACTGTTTATTTTTGAAAAGTCGGTTTGAAATTGTCTAATCCTTTCAATTAAATCTTTTTGTTCATCAAATAAGTCAATAAATAAGGGCTTAATTAATTCAGGGTTAATTTTTGAATTATTGATTATCATCCTTTTGGGGAAATAATTACCCGAATCAAGTAAGTTTTTGGCCTGCAATAAGGATTTATCAATCATTGCTGTAAAATCGATAGCATTTATGTCCCAGTTCTCCTGAAAACATTTTACAGCTTGCCATTTATAAATCTCCTGTCGATGAACTGTTTTGAAGTTCAATTTATATTGGTCAATGTAATATTTGATTTTATCAATGTTCATTTTATGCAGGATGTTTTTAGCTTGGCGCTAACGTTGTTGTAAGGTTCATATATGAATATATTTCCATTATACCAGAACATTGTTTAATTCATTGATTTTTATTGTCATATCCGTTTGAAAATATTTAAAATGTTTGTTCATTAAATTTCGACTAAGTTAACAAAACCCTGTTTAACGGTTTGCTGTTTTGCAGCAGGTTGTGAGAAAAAATTCCGCTTTCACGTGATTAATCCGCGTTCTGTTCCCTTTATTCCTTAACATCGTTTCCATTCTTCAGGGCAAATGCAAAATAACTGCTTCCCGGCGGCGTACCCATTTTTCCGCCACCACAGGCTATAACGACGTATTGTTTGCCGTTAATCTCATAAACCGAAGGCGTTGCATATCCTCCGGCAGGAAGTTTATATTTCCAAAGTTCTTCCCCCGTATTTTTATCGAATGCCCGGAAATATTCATCTTTCGAGGCAGCAATAAAAATCAATCCGCCGGCTGTAACCACCGGGCCACCATAGTTTTCGGTGCCGGTTTTGGGAATGCCTCTTTCTGTCAGTTCTTCAAATTCCCCCAGTGGCACCTGCCACAAAATCTCGCCCGCATCCAGGTCAATGGCCGATAATGTTCCCCAGGGAGGTTTTACTGCCGGGTAACCTTCCGGATCGAGAAACCGGTTGTAACCCGTATGCCTGTAAGGAACACTGCCAACATTGCTTTCTATCCCCGCCATGTGAGCATCTGTAACTGTATCCTGATAAATGTATGAAATGAGCAGCTCTTTTTCTTCCTGTTTCATATACCTGTATGAAGGCATAAAACCTTTGCCGGTATTAAGGATTTCAAGCGCTTCTTCTTTTGCCAGATTATCTTCAAGGTTAATAAGCGAAGGATAATTGGCGCCCGGAATACCTTCCATATATTGTCCGTGGCACATGGCGCAGTTTAACCGGTATAGCTGTTCGCCCGGATGCACAGAATTTTCAGTTTCTTCCTCAATTTCCACCATGGTCAGAATCCATGGCATGGTATTGCTGTTCACATATAACACAGAAGTTTCCTGATCCCAGGCAGCACCGCCCCACTCACCACCGCCGTCGAAACCCGGAAAAATGACAGTCCCTTCCACGCTGGGAGGAATAAATGCTTCACCTGTCCGGCTGTTCTTCAGAATTTCAGCAACGTATTCCTGCGATTCTGAAGAAATGTCTGTTATGTTTTCCAAAGTGAGCGACTGTGGTGAAAATGGCGGCGGTTTCGAGGGAAAAGGTTGTACCGGCCAGGTTTCTTCCCCTTTCAAGTCGGATGGCGGTACCGGACGTTCTTCAACCGGGAAAAGCGGTTCTCCAGTTTCCCTGTTGAGCATAAAAACAAAACCCGATTTGGTGATTTGCGCTACGGCATCAATTTGTTTTCCGTCGTGTGAAACAGTCACCAGATTCGGAGGAGCCGACAAATCGCGGTCCCAGATGTCGTGATAAACAGTTTGAAAATGCCAGATTCTTTCTCCGGTAGCTGCGTTGAGGGCGAGTACACAATTTGCAAACAGATTCCGGCCTTTGCGGTTTCCTCCCCAAAAATCAAACGCTGCCGAACCGGTGGGAATAAAAATAATTCCCCTCTCCTCATCCAGGCTCATTCCTGCCCAGTTATTTGCTCCGCCAACATATTGCCAGGCATCTTCAGGCCAGGTTTCGTAACCAAATTCACCCGGCTGCGGAATCGTGTGAAATACCCATTCCAGCTTTCCTGTTTTAACATTAAAAGCCCTGATGTGACCCGGCGCGGCATCTGTATTTTCCGAAACCCGCGAACCCAAAATAATCAAATCGTTGAAAACAATTCCCGGAGAAGTTGCAACTACATACCTGTCTGCTGCATTTTCACCCAGCCCTTCTTTCAATGAAACTTTTCCCTGTTGGCCAAATGAAGAAACGAGTTTTCCGGTTTCAGCATTTAAAGCATACAATACAGCGCCGGCAGTAAAAAAAATTCTTTTATCAGAGCCTTCCGACCACCACGTGACACCCCGGTTTACATTCATGGCAAAATTTATTTCCTGACTGGGGTTGAATTCCCATATTCGTTTGCCGGTGGCAGCATTCAGGGCAAATACCCTGAGTTTCGGCGAAGTTCCGTATAAAATGCCCCCGATGATTAGCGGATTGCATTGAATTTGAGTCCGGTCATCCTTATTTAAACTCTCCGTTTTATATTCCCAAACCGGTTCAAGCAGATGCACATTTTCCGTGTTGATCTGATCGAGCGGTGAATACTGGCTGCTGGCATGGTCTCCCAGATACACCGGCCAGGCCGTTTCCGATTCCGGAGTATTCTGCCTAACATCTTCATTACACCCGGTGAACAGAAAAAAATAAACAAGAAACCAACTGAAAATGATTGGAATGCGGTTTTTACAGGCAGGATTCATCAGAAACGTATTTTTTATGGTTATCATTTAGATTTCAATTCCAAATAAAGACAGATTTATCCTATAAATTGTTTAATAAATGATTGAATTAGGCACTTTGTAAATATGTTTGATAATTTGAGAATGGGGTTTTCCGAAGGAATCCATCCGGGAAAACCCCTTAACCATCTGTATTCCACAAATCCGTTCACTAAAATGAACGGCAATTTATACATCAATTCCAATTTTGTTGGTTATTTATTGCCGTCTGCTTTAGCTGACGGATTTTATAAGTTTCTGTTGAATACGGCTTTAGCCACATTTTTATTTGTATCTGTTAAACGCCTAATTCAATTAAATGAAATGAAAGTATATCTTCAATAGAAACTCTGCACCTGGCCCGAACTTTTCCTGAGCCATTTCCACATAGAAATTTTTTACGCATCCGGTTAGAGCAGCTTCAAAAAAGTCGGCCCGGTTAACATCGCCCTTTCCGATTGATATTTGGGCATTTTTTTCGGAAGACCAGTCTAACAAAAGGACTAAGATAAACCAGCCCAGATACTTCCTGAAATAATTGAGTTTCCCGGTTTATTTTCCTTCTACCTCCCTGGTTATTTTATCCAGCCATTCCTGTACATTATCTTCCGGAATATTTAATTTTCTGTAAACGGGATCTGAATTTGGATAACCTCCAACTTCTTCCTGACTATCAATTATCCGGCCTTCTTTTTTCTTTACACTGTCAATAATTCGCTGGTCGATTGGGTCTCTTTCGGCAGGCCGTGCTCCTGCATTGGCCAAAATAAATTCAGTCACTTTGTCTGTGTCCATTATTTTTTCCGGTTGAAAAGGAGGTGTTTGTGTTTCGGTAAAAGTTCCCGAAGTCAGCGGCACATTTGAACTGTTTTTTTTTATCTGGTTATCCCGAATAAATAAATCCGCATGATCTCCGGTTATAAAAGCTTTGATTTTTGTATCGTGACCCGGGATTAACACATTTCCGACGATTGAAATTTTGGCGTGTGGTGGATCAGGATGGCCTTCCCATTCACTTTTTACCCAATGCGTGTGGATGGCTGCATTTCCCGGATTATAGATGAGATTGTTGGCGATAATTCCTGTGGCTGCTGTTTTAAAGTATGGATTGCGCTGTTTGTTGTGGGCAAACAAATTCCGCTGAACGGTTATTTCCCGGCAATTGTCATGAATCAGGCTTCCTTTGGAATGTTCGCCTTTGGCATGCGTTGAATTGCTCAAACATTCAGCAATAAGGCAGTTCGAAATAGTTACCTTGTGCGATGTGTTTTCTGGTCCTTCCAGTCTTGCCCCTGAAGCGCTAATGTTTTCATCAACTGACCAGGTAACCGAACAATGATCAATTAAAATATTCCAGGCATTACCTCCGGATGTTGCAATGCCGTCAGGTTCCCAGCCACTTTTTTTGGGTTCTCCGGCATCTCCCGGCCTGACCATTATATGCTGAATGATTACATCATGAGTAGTAACAGAAATTCCGCCACGGATAAAGGTAATTCCGGGCGAAGGAGCTGTTTGCCCGGCAATGGTTACAAAAGGGTTATCGATAATAAATCTGGTTTTTTCAAGATCAATTACACCGCCCACTTCAAACACGATAATACGGGGCCCATCCGAATTCACAGCTTCACGGAATGAACCTTCGCCTTCTGAATTCAAATTGGTTACTTTTATAATTTTACCTCCCTGGCCACCCTTTGTAATCGCGGGAAGGTCATTAACGGTAGCTGTATTTTTGTCGTCGGTACACATTGGGGTCGAAAAACCTAATCCGGAACAGAGCATTAAAAATGCCATCAAAAGAAACTTATTTACAATCATGACATAACAATTTTTTATCCATGCTGCTTTTAATTTTTCAGCCGCATGTTCATTAAACTTTTTTCAGAAATTCTGCACTTGGTCCAAACGTTTCCGGAGCCATTTCCACATAGAAATTTTTTACGCCACCGGTTTTGGCAGCTTCAAAAAGGTCGGCCCAGTCAACATCGCCTTTTCCGATGGGTACCTGGGCATCTTTTTCAGATGACCAGTCGGCCAAATGTGCTGAGATAAACCGGCCGGGATGTTTTCGAAAATAATCGGCAGCGTTGTAACCGATATTTACCACGGCCACCTGAAACTGCATTTTTACCAGTTCAGGATCGAACTGTTCGAGCAGTGCATCGTAAATCAGTTTTTCGCCCCGTTTTTCAAATTCCATGTGGTGGTTGTGAAATCCCATTTGAATTCCGGCTTTTTTGGTTTTTTCGCCAATGGCATTCAGTTCGTCAGCAGCCTTGCGGTAGTCCTCAACCGAAGCATCTTTGGGTAACCAGAAACTGGCCGCCATCATCTGTTTCATGCCCAGTTGATTTGCCCACTCAATGCGGTTTTCCAGGTGGTCGCGCAGTTCGCCCATATTATAATGGGAACTGGTGCATTTCAATCCGGAATCTTCAATAATTTTTTTCATTTCCCTGCCACTCATTTGATTCAGCGGCTCAAAACCGGCATTGGAATACCCCAGCGGCGAACACATTTCCACCTCTTTGTAACCCAGATCGGCCATCATTTTCAACGTACCCGGAAAATCTTCAATCAGTTTTTCCCGGATAGTCCAAACCTGGAACCCAAACGATTCCGGTTTTTTTGCACCAAAACCAAACACATTTAACGGAAAATGGCTCATCAGTGCAGCAGCACCAATAGAAATCCCGCTGTTTTTTATAAATTTTCTTCTTGAATAATGCATACCTTCTATTTTAAATTTTTTTAAAAATTTACAGTATCACTTTTCCTTCCCCTTGGGGGAAGGTCAGGATGGGGCTTATATTTCCTCCAAACTCCATCCTTTCCGGTATTCCCGTGTCAGATAGAAGTTAGTATCGGAAGCATTTGTAATTTCCCGTTTCTGGGCATCGTATTTCAGGTTTTTCCCCGACCGAAGTGAAGCCGCATAAAGGTTAACAGCCTCTGTTATGGGCCAGGCTTCCCTGAAACTTCCGGGAAGTTGTTCACCACTTTTTACGGCATCTATGAATCGTTGAATTCCGGAAACCTGAATATAAGGATCGTCTATTTTCAAATCTTCAGCCAGTTTCAAATCGCCCGAAAGTACATAAGGTTCGCGCACATTAAACGATGACGACATGATGATTCCTTTGTCGCCCAAGAACATCATTCCTTCGATGGGCAGTTCCTTGTTCTGTTCGTAAAATTCTGCCGGAACAGGTGGCCGCATTCCGCCGTCGTACCAGATTAAATCGACGGCCGGACGGGAACCTTTTGCCGGATATTTAAAACGCACTTTCGAGGCGAACGGGAAGGAATAATCATTCTGCAGCCGGTAGGCGGTTGCATTGTCACGAAGTCCGCAAACATGACTGAGGTTGGGTTCAATAACAGTCGGGTTTTCCAGTTCCAGCGCTTTAAAAACAGTCCATAAACTGTAGTGTCCCATATCAGCCATGGCACCGCCGCCAAAGTCGTACCAGCCCCTGAAAACCATGTTGGTGTAATGCGGGTGATAGGGGCGTACAGCTTCCGGGCCCAGCCACAAATCCCAGTCGAAGCCGTTGGGCAATGCAGGTTTGTCAGTAGGAATCTCTGCATATTGCGGCCACACCGGCCGGTTCGACCAGTTGTGCACTTCGCGCAGAGTTCCAATCACTCCGCCGTTTATCCAGGTCAGAATTTGTTTCATCGGCCCGTTGGATTCCCAGGGAATCAGGTGAGTAATCACATCCGATTTTTTGGCCATTTCAATCACCTCAAAACCTTCGCGCAGCCGGTTGGCTATGGGTTTGTGCATGGTAATATGAATGCCTCTTTTTATAGCTGCGGCAGCCATAACACCATGCAAATGGTCGGTGGCCATCACTTTAACTGCATCAATGCCTTTTTCTTTTTCAAGCATTTCGCGGAAATCGGCATAGGCAGCACAGCCTTTGTAACTTCCCAATGCCGATGATTTGGCGTAAAAGGCATCCACAATCTGTTTCCCGTTGTGGAGGCCGCCCGGAATTTTATTGTCGCCGCCGGGTTTCCAGTTGGGATTGTCAATGGTTTTTCTGAGTTCGTTAAGCAACCCGTTGGGACTCCAGTCGTAATACCCGATGGCTTCCTTTTGCGGGTCGCAAACGGCTACAACCTGTGCTTCCGGAATCTGTAGCAAGGCAGGCAGTTCGCGCAACCCCTGCGTTCCGGTGCCAATGTAGGCCACATTTACTTTATCGCTGGGCGCCACATATTTGCTTCCGCCTAAAACATGGGCCGGCACAATGGTTAAACCTGCGGCTGCTGAAGTTACGCCACCAATAAAACTGCGACGGTTGAGTGAATACGTGTTGGATTGGTTCCCGGGGGTCGGGTCTGAATCTGAATTTTGGTTCATGGTATTCTGGTTTAGAATTATTAAAGATGTTTCCGGCTAAATTAGCGTATATTTTTAAAAATGCCAACGTGCTTTTACAACTTTCTTTTTATCTGCTCCAGTTCCTTTTTTATGGATTTTATTTGATGATGCAAATGCTCGGTTTCTGTGGGTTCCGGTACCTTAGAAGAAATATAGTGAATGAACTTCCACACCTCGCGGATTTCGGCCGGCGGCAAATCGTAGGTGGCATATTCGGGATTGGTGGAGATCATCCGAAGTGAGTCTTTTTCTTTCAGGTCATTTTTAACTTTTTTGAAAACAATACCCTCATTCAGGGTTAGAATAATATACAATCCATCGTTTTTTATGTCGCTCAAATCCTGAACGTTTTCGCCGGTTACCCAGCTTTTGTCGGGAATGGGCAGCATGGAGTCGCCCGAAACCTGGAACGTGCGGTAATGTTTCTCTTTGGAAAGAAACGGCAGTTAAAAAACCGGCAGTCCTTTAATAAATTCCGGGTCGAAATACCTCATAGTGTAGCCGGTCTTCACTTTGATGGAATCCAGTTTATTGGAACAGAATGTTTCCGTCAGTCACCCAAAACGAGGTGCATTTTTACCTCATCAAACAAAATTTCCACTGCATTCAAATCGAATTGTGTGGTTTTAATTTTTTTTTTTTCTCTGTCTATTCCTTTACAAATATAAAGAACAGTACCAATTTGTGTTTACAAGTCAATATTTTTTTGAGAATTCAGCCTGTTAGTATTTGCATTATCGAAAAGAAAATAAAACCGCCAACCAATGCTTATGAATTTAATTGGCGAATAATTTTACACGGATTTCCGGCGGCAAAAACACCGGCAGGAATATTTTTGGTCACCACGCTGCCGGCCCCGATTACGGTGTGGTCGCCAATTTCCACACCCGGGTTAATAATCGCGCTTCCGCCAATCCAAACATCGTCGCCAATGGTTATGGGCTGGCCCGACTCCAGTCCTGCAGCCCTTTCCCTGTGGTTTAGCGGGTGTGTGGCTGTATAAATCTGAACGTTGGGGCCAAACAACACCCGGCTTCCAATTTTCACCGGAGCAACATCAAGCACCACGCAATTGAAGTTGAAAAATACCTCATCGCCCATTTCAATGTTGTACCCGTAGTCGCAGTAAAACGGCGGCTGGATTTGTACGTTTTTCCCGGCTGCGGGAATTAACTCGTTCAGAATTTGTTTCCGTTCTTCCACCTGGTCTTCAGCAGAATCGTTCAGTTTTTTCAGCAGAAGCCTGGCACGAACCCGCTCTTTAGTGAGTTCTTCGTCCTGTGCATTGTACAATTCACCCGACAACATTTTTTGTTTTTCCGATTTCATCCCTGTTCAATTCTTTTCAACGACAGCTGAATCCGATTCCTGGCAACATCCACCTCTTTCACCCGCACTTTGATGTGCTGGTGCAGTTTCACAATTTCGTTGGGGTCGGAAATAAACCGGTCGGCCAGTTCCGACACATGAATTAGCCCCGACTGTTTTACGCCAACATCCACAAAAGCGCCGAAGTTGGTGATGTTGTTAACAATGCCCGGCAAGACCATGCCTTCTTTCAGATCGCCAATTGAAAAAATCCCTTCGGCAAATTCGAACACCTTGATGGGTTTGCGCGGATCACGACCGGGTTTCAGAAGTTCGCTTTTAATATCGTTTAAGGTAGGCAATCCAATTTCCGGAGTAACATATTTTTGAAGGTCGATTTTTGAAACCAGTTCTTCCTTGCGCACCAAATCAGTTACTTCGGCATTTAAATCGGCAGCCATTTTTTGCACAATGTGATACGATTCCGGATGAACAGCCGAGTTGTTCAGCGGGTTTTCCGCTTCGGGAATACGTAAGAATCCAGCCGCCTGCTCAAATGCTTTGGGTCCCATTCGTGCTACTTTTTTCAGTTCTTCGCGCGATTTAAACAAACCGTTTTTTTTGCGGTAATCCACAATGTTTTGTGCCAGTTGCGGACCAAGCCCCGAAATATAGGTGAGCAGATGCTGGCTGGCGGTATTCAGGTTTACACCCACCGCATTCACGCTAAGTTCCACCACCGAGTCGAGGCTGTTTTTCAGTTTTTTCTGATCCACATCGTGCTGGTACTGTCCAACGCCAATGCTTTTCGGGTCTATTTTCACCAGCTCGGCCAGTGGGTCCATCAGTCGTCGTCCAATGGAAATGGCGCCGCGCACGGTAACATCGTACTGCGGAAACTCCTGGCGGGCGACGGACGAAGCAGAATACACCGAAGCGCCGTCTTCGCTTACCACATACACCCGAATTTCGCGGTTGTAGCGTAATTTTTTTACAAAAGCCTCGGTTTCACGGCTGGCCGTTCCGTTTCCAATGGCCAGCGCTTCAATTTTGTAAACTTCCACCATGGATGTTAGTTTTTTTGCAGCCATTTTTCTGTCCTCCTGCGGTTTGTGGGGATATATGGTATCGTTGTGGAGCAAATTTCCCTGCTCGTCGAGGCAAACCACTTTACATCCGGTCCGGTAACCGGGATCGATGGCCAGAATCCGCTTTTGGCCCAGCGGTGGCGCCAGCAACAATTGCCGCAGGTTTTCGGCAAAAACCTTTATGGCTTCCTCGTCGGCTTTTTCTTTTGAAAGCGCTGCAAATTCGGTTTCAATGGAAGGTTCAATCAGTCGTTTGTAGCTGTCTTTTACAGCCATTTCAACCTGCAGAGCACTGGCATTGCTCCCTTTCATAAAAAAGCGCGTAAGGTTTTCCAGCGGTTTTGTTTCGTCCGGTTTTACTGAAACCCGCAAGAATCCTTCGTTTTCGCCACGGCGCATGGCCAGCAGCCGGTGCGACGGGCATTTTTTCAACGGTTCGTTCCAGTCGAAATAGTCGCAGTATTTTTCAGCTTCATCTTCTTTGCCTTTCACCACTTTGGCGTTTATTTCAGCATTTCGTTCAAACTCCCTGCGCACAATATTCCGGGCTTTTTCGTTCTCGCTAACCCACTCGGCAATGATGTCGCGGGCGCCGGAAAGTGCATCGTCAGCGGTGGGAACTTCATCGTTTAAAAATGAAGCTGCCCGCGATTCCGGTTCGCGGTCCAATTGTTTCATGATGATTTTTGCCAGCGGTTCCAGTCCGCGCTCCCTTGCTATGGTGGCTTTTGTGCGCCGTTTGGGTTTGTAAGGCAGGTAAATGTCTTCCAACTCCACCGGGTCGTAGCAGTTTTCAATGCGTTCCTTTAATTCGGGTGTCAGTTTTTCCTGCTCTTCAATGGTTTTCAAAACGGTTTCCCGTCGTTTTTCAAGTTCGGTAAATTTTTCACTCAATTCTTTAATCTGAAGCACCTGCACCTCGTCGAGACTTCCGGTGCGTTCTTTCCTGTACCTCGAAATAAAAGGCACTGTGGCCCCTTCTCCCAATAGTTCGATGGTATTTTTTACCTGATGATTTTTAACCCCAACCTGTTGGGCAATGAGTTCTGTAATTTTCGGATTCATTTAAAAACTGTTTTGAGGAAACAAATTTAAGATGATTTTTAAAAGTTTTAATATACAATGGTGAAAATACGGGTAAGTCGGGTGATGTTGAAATGGTGAACTGGCGAGGTTTTAATGAATTTCTGAAAAGTTTATAATAGTTTTATCTGTATAAAAGTGCAGGTAAATACGCTGTTTTGCCTTTTCGCAATTTCATTGTATTTTTGCGACTCATTTTCAAAAGAAAATTAAAAACATGTTTGAAAATTTATCTGACAGGCTGGAGCGGTCGTTTAAACTGCTGAAAGGACAAGGGAAAATCACGGAGATCAACGTGGCGGAAACCCTGAAAGACATTCGCCGGGCGCTGCTCGATGCCGACGTCAATTTTAAGATAGCCAAATCGTTTACCGATGATGTGAAGGAGAAAGCCCTGGGACAGAACGTGCTCAATGCCGTAAAACCAGGCCAGTTGATGGTGAAAATTGTAAAGGATGAACTGGCCGGACTCATGGGCGGCGAATCGGTTGACATCGATTTAAGCGGCTCTCCTTCAGTTATTTTGATGGCCGGGCTGCAGGGGTCTGGTAAAACCACATTCTCGGGCAAGCTGGCCAACATGCTCAAGCGCAAAAAGGGCAGGCATCCGCTGCTGGTTGCCGGCGACGTTTACCGTCCGGCAGCTATTGAACAGTTGAAGGTACTGGCCGAACAAATCGGCGTTCCGGTTTATACCGAAGAAGGCAGCATGGATCCGGTGAAAATTGCACAGTCGGCCATAAAAGAAGCCAAAAGAGCAGGTAACGACGTGGTGATTATCGACACCGCCGGTCGTTTGGCCATCGACGAGCAGATGATGAACGAAATTTCAGCCATCAAAAAAGCGGTTAATCCCAACGAAATTCTGTTCGTGGTCGATTCCATGACCGGGCAGGACGCGGTGAACACGGCTAAAGAATTTAACGACCGACTCGATTTTAACGGGGTTGTACTTACCAAACTCGACGGGGATACAAGAGGTGGGGCAGCGCTTTCCATTCGCTCGGTGGTGGAAAAACCCATTAAGTTTGTGGGAACGGGCGAAAAGCTCGATGCCATCGATGTTTTTCATCCTGCACGTATGGCCGACCGAATTCTCGGTATGGGCGACATTGTTTCGCTGGTGGAAAAAGCCCAGGAACAGTACGACGAGGAAGAAGCCCGCCGTTTGCAGAAAAAACTGGCAAAAAATACCTTCAATTTCAACGACTTTCTGAAGCAAATCAACCAGATTAAAAAAATGGGCGATTTGAAAGATGTGGTTTCCATGATTCCGGGAATGGGAAAAGCGATGAAAAATATGGATTTGGACGACGATGCTTTTAAACACATCGAGGCGATTATCTATTCCATGACACCGGCCGAACGTGAAGACCCGGCGCTGATTAACGGAAGCCGGCGCAAACGCATTGCCAGTGGCTCGGGAACCAACATTCAGGAGGTAAACAGGCTACTGAAACAATTTTCAGAAACCCGGAAGATGATGAAAATGGTCTCGCAGGGAAAAAACATTCAGCGGATGATGGGCGGCATGAAACAGCCGGGAGGAAGGTTTTGAGAGTTCAAAGTTTAAAAGTTTAAAGTTCATTCCGATAGCTGTCTGGACAAAGTTTAAAGTTTCACGAATTTACTAAATCTAAAAAAGTAACTAATGATACTAATCGATGGCAAAAAAGTGGCGGCAGAAATCAAAGAGGAAATTGCTGCAAAGGTTAAAGTATTAAAGGAAAGCGGTGCAAAAACCCCGCATCTGGCAGCAGTTTTGGTGGGCCACGACGGAGGCAGCGAAACCTACGTGGCATACAAAATCAAAGATTGTGAAGCCGTTGGTTACAAGTCGTCGCTCATTCGTTACGAAGACGACGTTACCGAGGCCGAATTGCTGGACAAAGTGCAGGAGTTGAATGAAGATGCCGACATCGATGGTTTTATTGTGCAACTTCCGCTTCCCGATCACATTTCAGAACAAAAAGTAATTGAAGCCATTGACCCGAAAAAAGATGTGGACGGATTTCATCCGGAAAATGTTGGACGCATGGTTATCGGTTTACCGTCGTTTGTTTCGGCTACCCCTTTTGGTATAGTGGAACTGCTGAAGCGTTACAACGTTGAAACCAGTGGAAAAAACTGCGTAATTGTTGGCCGCAGCAATATTGTCGGACGACCGTTGAGTATTTTGATGTCGCAAAAAGCCATAAATGCCACGGTAACAGTAGCCCACAGCCGAACCAAAAACCTGGAGGAATTATGCGCCGGCGCCGATATTCTGGTGGCTGCCATTGGCGTACCTGAGTTTGTAAAAGGAAATATGGTAAAAGAGGGTGCGGTTGTCATCGACGTGGGAACAACCCGGGTAAAGTCGGACCAAACCAAATCGGGCTGGAAACTGAAAGGCGACGTTCTTTTCGACGAAGTAGCGCCGAAATGTGCCTACATTACGCCTGTACCCGGTGGGGTAGGACCAATGACCCGCGTTTCGCTTCTGTACAACACATTGCTGGCAGCAACCGATAAAATTTATTAACAGACCTTTAAAACATTCCATATTGTAATAATTTTTCTATTTTTGAAATTCATAACCAAAAATCGAAAATCAAGAGGCATGGAAAGCGCTGATTACAAAGGGGAAATTATTAAACCGGAAACCCAACCCATACAAGGTATTTACTCTAAAGTTATTCGTGCAGGTAAACGCACCTATTTTTTTGATGTAAAAAGTACACGAAACAACGAATATTACCTGACCATCACTGAAAGCAAGAAAAAATTTTTTGATAACGGAAGTTTCAAATATGAAAAACACAAATTGTTTCTTTATCCCGAAGACTTTGAAAAATTTACGGAATCACTTGAGGATGTGATTTCATTTATTCAAGAAAATCAACCCGAAGCTGGCCCGTCGGAAGAGGCGGTTTCGGAACCAGAGGAAGTTACTGTTGATGCAGAATCAGATGGAAAAAAATTCAGTGATATTGATTTTGAAGATATTTAAACTTTTCTTTAAAAAAAACAGCAGTTCCTTTTCGTTTTTGCGGAAAGGGATTTTTTTATCCTTCCAGTTCACTTAATTCAAGCCAACGCATTTCTTTCTCGTCGAGCTGAGAACGGGTTTGGGCCAATCCTTCCGACATTTGATGTAACTCTTCATGTCCCAAATTCCCTGAGTTCAATTCATTTTCCAACTGTGCCTTTTTTAATTCCAGAGCTTCCAAGTCAATTTCAAGTTGTTCCAACTCACGTTTTTCTTTAAACGAAAGTTTCCTTTTCGCAGGAACTTCAGACGCGGATTTACGCGACACCTTAGCCAATTTCTCCACCGATTTGTCAAACGCATCGTTTTTAGCGTCAGACCTGGTTTGTTTCTCCTGCTGATCCCGGAAAACAGTATAATTTCCGGGAAAATCAGTTACCAACCCATTCCCTTCAAAAACAAAAAGATGATCAACAATTTTATCCATAAAAAAGCGGTCATGCGAAACTACTATTGCACATCCTTCAAAAGCTTTCAGATATTCTTCCAGCACATTGAGTGTTAATATATCGAGGTCGTTTGTAGGCTCATCCAAAATCAGAAAATTCGGATTCTGCATTAATACTGTGCAGAGATATAACCGTCGTTGTTCTCCGCCACTCAACTTTTCAATAAAATTGTACTGGGTTTCAGGAGGGAATAAAAAACGTGTTAACATTTGTGAACTGGTCATACGTGAGCCATCTTCAAATATAATGTATTCTGCAATTTTATTCACAGCATCTATAACTCTTTCCCTTGGATTAAATGAAATACCATCCTGCTTATAGTAACCGAATTTGATGGTTTGCCCGATTTCAATCTTACCTGTATCGGGCTCCAAATCTCCTGTTATAAGATTCAGGAAGGTTGTTTTTCCGGTGCCGTTTTTGCCAACAATACCCACTTTTTCAAACCGTGAAAATTTGTATGAAAAGTTTTCAATCAGGTTTACATCTGTAAAAGATTTTGACAGGTTTTCAATTTCAATTATTTTTTTTCCAAGCCTCGCCGATTTTACATTGAGATCAACACTATCCTCGTTTATTTTTTGATGAGCCTTTTCTTTTATTTCCTGAAAAGAATCGACACGGTATTTGGCTTTATGGCTGCGAGCTTTTGGCATCCTGCGCATCCAATCCAGTTCTGTGCGATAAAGGTTTTTTGCTTTGGCTGTCGAAGCCTGCTGCATTTCAATCCTTTCATTTCTTTTTTGCAGAAAATACGTATAGTTCCCCTGATACCGGTATATCTGGTTGTCTTCCATTTCAATAATTTCGGTGCAAATCCGGTCGAGGAAATACCGATCGTGGGTAACCATAAGCAACGTTGATTTTGCTTTGGTAAGGTAATTTTCAAGCCACTCAATCATTTCCAAATCAAGGTGATTGGTGGGTTCGTCCAGTATAAGTAAATCGGGATTTTGCACAAGAACCTTTGCAAGCGCCAGCCTTTTTTGCTGACCACCTGACAATTGATTCACGGGTTGTTCGAGGTCTGTAATTTTAAGCTGGGTAAGTACCTGTTTTACTTCAACTTCGGCATCCCATGCTTCAAGTTCATCCAATTTGGCTGAGATTTCAACAATTTGTTGCTGGTTATTCTGCGCAACTGCCAACTCAAACTCCTTTACCGTACTTAGCTTTTCACTATCAGATTCAAAAATTTCTTCCAGTACTGTGTGGTCAGGATTCAGTTTGGGAATCTGCTCGAAATAACCGATTTGAATACCGTTGGTTATTGTTATCATGCCTCCGTCAGGTGTATCTTTTCCCGCCAGCATATTGAGCAGGGTTGATTTTCCTGTTCCGTTGCGGGCAATCAATGCCACTTTTTGTCCTTCGGAAACAGTGAATGAAATATTCTCGAAAAGCATCAACTCGCCCCAGCGTTTTGAAATATTTTCAGCCTGAATAAATGGTTTCATAAACTAAATTTTGGCAAAAATAGCAATTGCGATCAAAAAAGCCGGGTAAAACCGGCTTTTCAAGGTCTGTTTAATCTGCTAACTTAAAACCATTTCCGTAAAGGGGGAGAAACGGTTTTAAAAGTAACCTCATACTATACGACAATTCAGATGCAAAATTGTTACATCATTTATCCAAAAAAATTCATTTATTTTGACAAAAACACAAATTTATGCGTAAAAAACAACTGTTTGAAAAAGTTATCCGCTATTTTGAAGAAAATATGCCGGTTGCTGAAACCGAACTGGAATATCAAAATCCGTTTCATTTAATTGTAGCGGTTATATTATCTGCTCAATGCACAGATAAACGGGTGAATCAGATTACTCCGGAATTGCTCAAACGTTTTCCCTCTCCGCAAAAAATGGCTGATGCCGAACCCGAAGAAGTTTTTGATTACATTAAAAGCTGCTCGTATCCCAACAATAAATCGAAACATTTGGTGGGAATGGCCCGAAAGCTAATTGAACTTTTTGACGGTATTGTCCCTGACGACGTGAATGAATTGCAAAAATTACCAGGTGTTGGACGAAAAACAGCCAATGTAATTGCCTCGGTTGTTTACAATAAACCGGCTCTTGCTGTTGATACGCATGTTTTCAGGGTAGCAGCCCGAATCGGTTTAACCACAAACGCGAAAACACCACTGGCTGCTGAGATGCAACTGATGGAATATATACCGGAAGAACTTGTACCCAAAGCACACCACTGGCTTATTTTACATGGAAGGTATGTGTGCCTGGCCCGAAAACCAAAATGTGAAATATGCGGATTGACAACCGTTTGTAAATATTTCAAAAAAGAATTGGAAGTAAAACGGGCAAAATAAGCAATCAAGTCCTATTTTTTTTGTTGAACATTTTATTTCCCTGGCCGAACTGGTTTTATGGCTGCATTGGGTTTTACGTAAGCATCAGCAGACTGACAGCCATAACTGCCATGCCGCCAATCAGCCCGTAAATGGCCCAGTGGTGTTCGCCATATTCCTCAGCCGAAGGCAATAACTCATCCAAAGAAATAAATACCATGATTCCTGCTACTGCCGCCATAGTTGAAGCAAAAACTATTTCAGAATTGTCTGCCGACAAAAAGGGAACAAGCAAAAAGTAGGCGAGTATGGCCCCAACCGGCTCTGCGAGTCCGGAAAGAAAAGAATATAAAAACGCTTTTCTTCTGCTGCCGGTGGCATAGTATATGGGCACCGAAACGGCAATTCCTTCAGGAATATTGTGAATTGCAACCGCAATAGCAATAGCAACACCAATTGTGGGGTCATTTAAAGCTGTCATAAATGTTGCAATTCCTTCAGGAAAGTTATGTATTGCCACTACAAGAGCCGTAAAAATACCCATCCGATAAAGTTTAGGATTTGATTTTTGCGCTTTTTTCTCTGTCATTTCTTCCAGTGGCCTTGCCTCATGAGGGTTTTCAAAGGAAGGAATAAACTTGTCAATTATTCCAATCAGTAAAATTCCGCCAAAAAAAGCAGATATAGTATAGAGCGTGCCGCTAAACTCTCCAAAACCATCCACAAAACTTTCTTTGGCTTCGGCAAAAATTTCAACAAACGAAATATAAATCATTACACCGGCTGAAAAACCCAGCGAAACCGTCAGCAATTTGGTATTGGTGCGGCGTGCCATAAATGCAATGGCGCTCCCGATTCCGGTTGAAAGGCCTGCAAATAAAGTTAACAGAAACGCAAACAATACGTTGGATGTATCCATGAATTTGTGTTTTGCCTCCAAAAGTAACAAAAAGCAGATTAATTCAACTTATGAAAAAAAAGTTTGTAACACATACATTGTATTTTTGAACTGGTATTGTTTAATTATTTTTTTAAGCTAAAATTTTGAAAATTAATACTATGTTAAAATACTTGCGTCCATTAAGCAAATATATGATAGAGGTTCTTTGATATTTTATCAAACTTTGTACTTTTGTGGCTAAACATGTTAAACTTTAAAGTTCGTAGCTATGGCATATAAAATTTCAGATGAGTGTATTGCATGTGGTACATGTATTGACGAATGCCCGGTGGATGCAATTTCGGAAGGTGATATTTATGTAATTGACCCGGACCTTTGCACCGACTGCGGTTCATGTGCAGAAGTTTGCCCGGTAGAGTGTATTTCGATAGACGAATAATCCGGACAGCATAAAAAATTGAAAGGCCTGGCTTTATAAAAGCCAGGCTTTTTTATGCACTAAAATCCGTTCAAATCCATTAATACTGTTGGAAGCAACAATAAAAATCCAAGAATTCCCAGGATAAGAATAAACGGAGCTACCCATTTAACCCATTTTTCGTAGGGAATGCGTGCAACTCCCAAAACACCAATTAAAACCCCCGAAGTTGGTGTAATCATATTAGTAAACCCATCACCTAACTGAAATGCCACAACAGTTGCCTGCCGCGAAATGCCAATCAAATCGGAAAACTGCGACATCATGGGCATGGTGAGAGCAGCTTTACCAGAACCCGACGGAATAAAAATATTGAGGAAAGTCTGAATAACATACATAACGCTAACCGAACCCACTTTGCCCAAATCTTCCATAGTTTGCGAAACAGAATACAGAATCGTGTCAATAATTCTGCCATCTTCCAGAATTACCACAATTCCACCTGCCAAACCCACAACAAGTGCCGCACCCAAAATGTCTTTTGCACCCTCAATAAACAATTTTGTAATTTCGTTTGCTGTTTTTCCGGCAGCAATTCCGGCAAAAATGCCCATAGCCAGAAAAAGGGTGGCAATTTCCATTACATACCAGCCGTAACCCATTACTCCAATTATCAGAAAAATAATTGTGAATGTAAGCAGGTTCAACACAAAGTAATGAAACGATTTACGCAGGGAAAGAAATCCTGAAAAGATAAAAAGCAGCGTAACGACAGGCACAGCAGGAAGAACAACTTCATTGTTTCCTATTTTCAGATTGCTTATGGGGTAGAAAACCGAAAACAGCGTTAAAAAAACCGAAAGCGAAATAAACGAAACCCAGGCACCCCGCGGAACAGAAGAAATAAATTCATTACCGGTGTTATCATTCCGGTGACGCCAGTATGCATCCTCCTCGTAAACCAGCGATTTTTCCGGGTTCTTATAAATTTTTGCTGCGTACCTTAAAACGAAAGTGAAGCCAACCAGGTTAATAATCAACCACATAAAAATCCGGTATTCAATTCCTGAAAAAAGTGGAATATCGGAAAGTCCCTGCGCAATTCCCACAGTGAAAGGATTCAGAAAAGCACCTGCAAATCCCAATGCGGCTGCAACAAAACATAATGAAACTCCTACAATTGAATCGTAACCCATTGAAATGGCCAGCGGAACAAAAATAATGGTGAAAGCAATGGTTTCTTCACTCATACCGAATACAGCACCAAACAAACTGAAAATAAACATGATGCCCGCCAAAATAATGTTGTTCACACCCAGTTTTTGCAGCAATTTTGAACGTTCCCATTTTTTTGCAAACTTCAAAAATGAATAAATGCCGATATCAATAGATTTACTCTCATTCAGAATCCAGAACGCGCCGCCAATCATCAAAATAAAAGCAATAATATTAGCCGTATTTACAAAACCATCGAAAAATGCAGAGAAAACCTGCCAGGTTTGTTTGTTGCTTTCTATAAACTGAAATGAACCGGGTTTTATCACTTCGCGTTCCACATTGTTCACCAGAGTTCGTTCGCGTTCAAATTCGCCACCGGAAATAAACCACGTGCAAACCGCACAAAAAGCAATAAGAAGAAAAATAATTACGTAGGTGTGAGGTACTTTTTTCAGCATATTCATTTAGTTTTAATGGCCCGAAAATAGTAAATCTATACGGGTTCAAATCAAAATTTTTATGCCTTGCAAAGAAAAGATTGCAATATTTGGAAAAACAAGGTTTTGATTTTAAAAACAAATTTGTAACTTAAAGAAATTAAAATCAAAAAGATGAAACTACTTCTCGAAAATATAAAAGAACTGGTTCAAACTGAGGAACAACCGGTTCCGTTCAAATCGGGGAAACAGATGGCAGAGTTGACAACCATCAAAGATGCCTTCCTAATTATCAGAGATGAACTCATTCAGGATTTCGGCCCTATGAGCAGTTTAAAAGATGTTTACAAAGACGACGATTTCCTGGTTGAAATTGATTGTACCAACCGGCTGGTTTACCCTTCGTATTGTGATTCGCATACACACCTTGTATATCCGGCTCCTCGCGAAAAAGAGTTTGTTGATCGCATTCGCGGTCTTTCCTATGAGGAAATTGCCCGGTGTGGAGGCGGTATCCTTAATTCAGCAAAACTTTTGCACGAAATATCCGATGAAAAACTTTACTACAGTGCAATGGATCGGATATTTGAAATTATAAAATCGGGAACCGGTGCAGTAGAAATTAAAAGCGGTTACGGATTAAATACCGAAGATGAAATTCGTATGCTCAAAATTATTAAATGGGTGAAAGAAACTGCGCCGGTTTGTGTGCGTTCCACTTTTTTGGGAGCCCACGCAGTACCCGAAGAATTCCGCAACAATATTTCACGGTACGTTGATATGGTTATTAATGAAATGATTCCGCAGGTTGCCGCGGAAGAACTGGCCGATTTTATAGATGTTTTCTGCGACCGGGGATTTTTTTCGGTGGAAGACACGGAGCGGATTTTAATGGCAGGTTTAAAAAACGGTTTGCGGCCAAAGCTACATGCCAATGAACTTGGTTTAACGGGAGGAGTGCAGGTGGGTGTAAAATATAATGCCCTTTCAGTCGATCATCTGGAACACATGGGGCCAGATGAAATAGAGTGTTTGAAAGGAACTGAAACCATGCCAACCATTTTGCCTGGCGCCGCTTTTTTTCTGGGAATGAAACTCTCGCCGGTACGTGAAATGATTGAAGCCGGACTGCCGATCGCTCTTGCATCAGATTACAACCCGGGTTCATCGCCCAGCGGAAATATGAATTTTATAGCGTCGCTCGGTTGCATAAACTATAAAATGCTTCCGGAAGAAGTGATTAACGCAACAACCATTAACACAGCCTATGCCATGGGTTTAAGCGATCGCCTCGGGAGTATTGCAAAGGGGAAAATTGCAAACGTGTTTATTACATCAGAAATGCCGGGAATTGAGTATCTGCCATACTCATTTGGTTCCAACCTGGTAGAAACAGTAATTCTAAACGGCGAGATACAGTCGTTTTAATTTCTGCTGAAAAAAATCATATCCATTCTTAAATGGGATACCTAAATTTGGAAAAATGATAGTCCTAATAGTAATCAGGACTTAAAAACTCGTTTAATTACAGCATATTATGAAAAAAATTCTGGAATGTGTACCCAATTTTTCGGAAGGAAAAGATCCGAGAGTTATAAAAGAAATAACCAATGCCATTGAAAGCGTGGAAGGAATTAAGCTGCTGGATGTAGATCCCGGAAAAGCAACCAATCGTACTGTGGTAACTTTTGTAGGTGAACCTGAAGTTGTTGTGGAGGCTGCCTTCAGGGGAATAAAAAAAGCCGCACAGGTTATCGATATGAGTAAACATCACGGCGAACACCCACGTTTTGGCGCCACTGATGTTTGCCCGCTTGTACCGGTGGCCAATATTTCGATGGAAGAAACAGTGGAATTTGCTCGTAAACTGGCCGAGCGGGTGGGGAAGGAGCTTTCAATTCCGGTTTACTGTTATGAATTTGCAGCTTTTTCAGAGGAACGCCAAAGCCTGGCCATTTGCCGCTCAGGTGAATATGAAGGTCTGAAAGAAAAAATAACCTCCGAAAAATGGAAACCTGATTTTGGCCCGGCAAGTTGGTCGGAAAGTGTTGCGAAAACGGGAGCCACAGCAATTGGTGCCCGGAATTTTCTTGTAGCTTACAATATAAATCTGAATACAACTTCAACGCGCAGGGCAAATGCAATTGCGTTTGATGTTCGTGAAGCAGGCCGTGTAAAACGCGAAGGAAATCCGGTAACCGGCAAAATTGTAACCGACGAAAAAGGCGAGCCGGTGCGCATTCCCGGAACGTTAAAAAAAACACGCGCCATTGGCTGGTTTATTGAGGAATACGGAGTAGCCCAAATTTCCATGAACTTGACCGATATAAAAGTAACTCCGGTGCATATAGCCTTCGATGAAGTTTGTGAAAAAGCATACGAACGAGGTATCCGGGTAACAGGCTCGGAACTGGTTGGGCTTATTCCGTTGCAGGCCATGCTCGATGCAGGGAAATACTTCCTTCGCAAACAACAGCGTTCAACCGGAATTTCGGATAAAGAAATCATTAAAATTGCCATAAAATCGATGGGACTCGATGAGTTGTATCCGTTCGATCCAAAGAAAAAAATTATTGAATACCTGATAGAGGAAAATGCCGGTGAAAAGCTGATTGGCAAAACATTACAAGAATTTGTAAACGAGACGGCATCGGAATCGCCTGCACCGGGCGGTGGTTCGGTATCTGCTGCTGTAGGCGCATTGGGTGCAGCATTAGGCACTATGGTTGCTAACCTTTCGGCGCATAAACGCGGCTGGGACCAGCGGTGGGAAGAATTTTCCGATTGGGCGGAAAAGGGAAAATACTACACTGATGGCTTACTGAAATGTGTAGATGAAGACACCGTAGCTTTCAATCAAATAATGAATGCATTCGGGCTTCCAAATTCGAATGAACTGGAAAAAACCGAACGGAAAAATGCCATTCAGAATGCCACAAAAAATGCTATTGAAGTGCCGCTGAAAGTGATGCAACTGGCCCACGATTCAATGGACGTTATACACACAATGGCTGAAACAGGAAACCCCAACTCGGTTTCCGATGCAGGTGTTGGCGCGCTTTGTGCCCGCACTGCCGTTGAAGGCGCTTACCTTAATGTAAAAATAAATGCTTCGGAATGTGAGGATAAAACCTTTTTGGAAGAAGTGCTGAAAAAGGCTGAAAAGTTTAGCGCCTCAGCACGGCAAAAAGAAGCTGAAATTTTAAAAATTACAGAGCAGAAAATTTCGGGATAAATAATCACAAAACAGAACCGATAGCGGCTTTTACTGCTTTTTCCAAAACTCCGATTGCCGCATTTGCTGCATTCTGTGCAATGGCTTTTGAAATAACTGCCAAAGCATTTAATTCAGCTTCAAGTATCAGCTTTTCATCTTCAAGCCTGCTTTTAAATTTTTCTTTGCTCAGCTCACCGCTGATACTCAATTGTGCCAGGAGGGCAATTCTTTCTTTCCTGTTCTGAAGAAATTGAATGGTAACAGACTTTGCCTCATCCCAATTGTCTTCAACAGTATTTTTTACTGCTGATCCCATATCTGCAATGACGGTATGTAAGTCGAAGCTCATAATATGTATTTTTTGATTTATTCAGGTGGATTGATTACCAGTTTTTTACCTTCTTCGGCCACCTGCATGGCAAAGAACAGATCTGCAAATACTTTTCGGTTAAGCTTTATTAAACCGTTGCTCAACGTATTGTCTGTTTTGTGCTCTTCCTTGTATTTTTGCCATAGTTCGAGGGTGATTTCGCAAATGCGGGTTGAATTTTCATTTAAAGGTTTAATCTTGTTCTTGTTCAGCAATGAATTAATTTCTACTTCAATTTCAACATACATTTCAGCAAATCTGTCATAACTTCTCCCGCTGTTTTCTTCCGAGGTGGTTTCAACCATCAACAAATAAAACTTATCAACCAGCTTTGCCGTGTTTTCTATGTTTTTCGAAATTTCTGCATTGTATTCGGGCAGCAAAGTTACCCTGCAGGAAAATAAAAAAAACAGGCTGAAAAACAGAAATAACCCGTTTTTTGCAGTGTTTCGATTAAGCGATTTCATTTGACTTCAAGTGTAAGATTTAATCAAAAAACTACAAATTAGTGTTTTATTTTGAAATTTTCAATTTTTTGGGCAACATAAATCCAAAATATGATCAAAATTGCATGGCAGGAATTGATGATTTAGTTGTTTCCATGCAATTTGGAAATAAAAAATAAATTTTCCCCGAAAATTAATACCTCTCCATTTTTGAAAAGAAAAAATCCGCCTCAATAATGGCATTTTCATCACTGTCGGATCCATGAACAGCATTTTGCTGAAGATTGGTACCATACAATTTACGGATGGTCCCTTCTGCAGCATCTTCGGGGTTTGTTGCGCCAATAAAATTACGGAACGCTTTTACTGCATTCTCCTTCTCAAGAATCATAGCTACTATGGGTCCAAGACTCATAAATTCAATCAGCGAGTCATAAAACGGTTTTCCTTCATGCACAGCATAAAATTCAGCAGCCTGGTCACGTGTTAAACGAACCAGTTTCATCGCCTTAATTTCAAATCCGGCTTCGCTAATCATTTTTAAAATTGCGCCTGTATAATTCTTTCTGAATGCTGTAGGCTTAATCATTGTGAAAGTTTGGTTTCCTGCCATTTTTCTATGTTTTTAAAGTTTTAAGTTGCCGCAATATTAACAAAATTTGAGCAAAGATACCTTTGCGCGCATAGCAGATTTCTTATCTTTGTCCATTCAAATTTTTATGGTTTTGAAAAACACTGGAAATGAGATTTTTACATCTTTGGAAGCCTTAATTGAAGCTCCAAAGCAAATAGTAACGCTGGTAACGCACGAAAATCCCGACGGCGATGCCATTGGTTCGGCCATTGGTTTGGGCGAAGTACTTAAAAACTATGGGCATGAGGTAAAAATTATTGTTCCGAACGATTATCCTGAATTTTTGCATTGGTTTTCAACCGAAATTGAAATTTTGGTGTACGACAGAAAAAAAAACCGGGGAAAAGCTATTTTGGAAGAAACACAAATTTTGTTTTGCCTGGATTTTAACGAAGCTAAACGTGCAGCCAGAATGGAAAAACAGATTCTCGGGTTTTCAAAGCCCAAAGTACTTATCGACCATCATCCGAATCCAACGCATTTTTGTGATTTAATGATTTCGGAGCCGATATACAGTTCAACTGCGGAACTGGTTTTTGATGTTGTAAAAAAACTTAAACTGGAAAAGTACATCAATCACAATGCTGCCGAAGCATTATTTGCCGGAATTATGACTGACACCGGGTCATTCAGTCATAACATATCGCGGCCAAATACTTTTAAGGTAGTAGCCAAACTAATGGAGTGGGGAATTGATACGGAAAAAGTCCATGCGGCTGTATATCACAATTTTTCAGCACACAGAATGAAACTTTTGGGCCATTGCCTTGGACAAAAAATGCAAGTTTTTCCTGAATACCGGGCTGCGGTTATCTGGCTTTCTCAAAAAGAATTGGAAGAATTTGAATTTCAGCCCGGCGATACCGAAGGTTTTGTAAATTATCCGCTTTCAATAAATAATATTGTTTTTAGTGCGTTATTTATTGAAAAGAAAGATCATGTTAAGGTTTCATTCCGGTCAAAAGGAGACTTTCCGTCAAATGAATTTTCACGAAATCATTTTGATGGCGGAGGTCACCTTAATGCAGCCGGAGGTGAAACAAAACTCTCGCTTGAAAAATCTGTTGAAAAGTTCACGCAACTGTTAAAGGATTATCAGCATCAATTATTGGAAACATCTATTTAAAACAGAAAAATGAAAACGAAATTTTTAGTTCAATGGATTATTGCTGCATTTGCAATTGTTTTTGTCTCATCATGTTTAAATATTAGAGACGAAGAAAAGACATATTCGGCTGCTGAAGAACTTCTTTTACGCAGTGCTTATCTCGACAGCCTTATTGCAAAGGGTCATGATGTAGATACCACACAAAATGGTGTTTACTATGTTGTTATCGAAGAAGGAGAGGGCGATTTTGTTAAAGCAGGAGACACTATCACAGTTGGTTATGCAGGTTATTATGTTGATGGAGTGATGTTTGATTCTTCTGAAATTCATTTTGCCGACGGAAAAATGGAGTTTGTGCTGGAAGGTGCAGAAACAAGAATGATTCCCGGATGGGAGGAAGGTTTGAAAGTAATGAACAAAGACGCCAGGGTTCAATTTATTATTCCTTCAAACCTGGCTTACGGAAGTAAGGGTAGCGGAGCAATTCCTCCATACCAAACCCTTATTTTTGTGGTAAAATTGTATGATATTAAACCTTTGTAGTTTTTGAATATTTTAAATTAAAACGATAAATGAAACGTGTTTTAACCGTATTGATAGCAGCATTGGTTGCAGTTGCTTTTTTTTCATGCAAAGAAAACAGTCTGGAAAAACAGCGGCAAAATGAATTGAAAAAGCTTGATGAATTTTTGCGTGCCCACTATTCCGATGTGGTGCGAAGACCTTCTGGCTTATATTATATTGAACTGCAGGCAGGAACCGGTGATTCCATAAAAATTGGCGACCAGGTGCAGATTTATTACAGCCTGAAAAACCTTGATGAAGAAGTGATTCTGGAAACAACCGGCTTTTCTGACGGTTTCCGGTTTGATCCTATGTCGTTGGTAGTGCTGCATCCGAACGATTTAGGCTCTTCAGCCCAGGCTGTTAATGAAATACGTGCCCTCCACGAAGCGCTCACTTATATGAAAAAAGGCACGAGGTCAAAAATGATTTTTGATTCAGCCCTGGGTTTTGGTCAGTATGGATCCTATGGTATTGGAGGATTTACGTCTCTTATAATGGAGGTTGAAGTATATAAGGTATTTCCTGCTCAAACTCCGGAGGAATAAAAATCGGAATAACCAGACGAATAATTGCTGATTTCCATTACTGAACTCCTGAAAAAACTGCTCTTCGGCTTATTTTCATAGTATATGAGCAAATTATACAATAAAGAAAGCAACAAAGAATTAATAACAGATGAATGGGTTCCTTTAGTTGATGAAGCCGGTATTGTTACCGGACAGGCGCCACGCAGCGAGGTGCATAACGGCAGTAAATTGCTGCATCCGGTTGTTCACATGCATGTAATAAAACCCGACAAATCTGTTCTGCTTCAAAAACGACCAGATTCAAAACTAATTCAGCCTGGAAAATGGGATACCGCAGTTGGCGGCCACATTTCTGCAGGTGAAACTCCGGAAGAGGCCCTCAAAAAGGAGGCTTTTGAAGAAATCGGGCTGTCGGATTTTTCCACCAGTTTTCTAATGGTTTACAAATGGGAATCAGACCTGGAAGCCGAACTGGTTTACCTTTTTGTAACGCACGATTACGAAAACTACCGGTTACATTCCGATGAAGTTACGGAAGCAAAATTCTGGACAAAAATACAGATAGAAAGTCAACTGGGAAAAGAAGTTTTTACTCCCAATTTTGAGCACGAATTCACCCTTCTGGAAAATTCAGACCTTCTTTAAATTAAATTTTTACTCCGGGAAATTTACCTCCCAATCAAAAAAATGGCCGGTTGCTTGTGCAAATCAGGTACATTGCCTTTCCATAGCCCGATGGTTTTGGTAACCACAAATTCATTTTTACCGGTCAGGTTGGCTGCAATACACAGCAGAGTAGAAGGAGAGCAGGTTTTCAGCAAATCATTCACCAATTGGTTGTTTCGATATGGTGTTTCAATAAAAATCTGTGTTTGCCCGGTGTTTCTAACTTGTTTATCGAGATTTAAAATTGATTTTGAACGTTCGTTTACTTTTACTGGCAGGTAGCCGTTAAAAGCAAAATTCTGCCCGTTCATCCCTGAGGCCATCAGTGCAAGAATGATTGAAGAGGGGCCCACTATGGGAACAACTTTGTAACCTTTTTGATGCGCCAATCTGACAATATCGGCACCGGGGTCAGCCACTCCGGGGCAACCGGCTTCCGAAATTACAGCAACATCTTCACCATTTTCCAGAGGTTTCAAAAACCGGGGAAGGTCTTCTGGTTGTGTAAATTTATTGAGTTCGAAAAAAGTTAACCGGTCGATATTAATCTCCTGATTTACTTGTTTTAAAAACCGCCGGGCAGTTCGTATATTTTCCACAACAAAATTCTGTGTATTGGAAACCACCGGAAAAATACGTGCCGGCAGCACATTTTGCCAGTCTCCTTCGCTTAACAGGTTGGGTACAAGATAAAGTTCAGCCATCAGAAAAAATTTCGGTAAAATTACAGATAATCGCGGTTTCAGCAACCTTTTGTTAATTTTGCAGCATGTTTCCGCACGAAAATCTAAAAATTGAAGCCATTTTACTTGGAACCGGGACCTCTCAGGGAGTGCCGGTAATAGGTTGCGGTTGTCCGGTTTGTCAATCTGACGAACAAAAAGACAAGCGGCTGCGATCGTCACTTTTGCTGAAAATCAACGGTAAAAACTTCGTTATTGATGCCGGTCCCGATTTCAGGCAGCAAATGCTTCGCGAAAATGTCAAAAACCTGAGAGCCATACTTCTGACACACGAACATGCAGACCATATATTTGGGCTTGATGATATCCGATCGTATAACTGGCTTCAAAAACACCCGACAGATATATATACCGAAAAACGTGTTCAGAAAGCATTAAAACGAATTTTTGATTACGTTTTTGCTGAAAACAAATATCCCGGAATTCCACTAATGGAACTTCATACCATTGATGAAAACCCTTTTGACATTGGTGAGATAACTTTTGTTCCCATCAGATGCTTTCATCATAAACTTCCGGTTTACGGTTTCAGGGTAGGAAACCTGAGTTACATTACCGATACCAATTTTATTTCAGATGATGAATTGGTGAAATTAAGCGGTACAAAAATTCTTATTATTAATGCTTTACGAAAAGAAAAACACATTTCGCATTTTAACCTTGAACAGGCACTGGAAGTAATCAGACATATAAAACCCGAAAAAGCTTATCTGACACATATCAGTCACGATTTTGGAACCCATGAAGAAATTCAGTCGCTTTTACCCGAAAATGTGTTTGTAGCTTGCGACGGGCTGAAGATAAGGGTAGAATGATTAAATGCGAAATTGCAAGAATGTTACACTCTTTAAACTTTAAACCCGGAACTCTGGACTCTAACCAGCCCTTCTCCTCATCCACGGCCAGACAACTGCCACAGCAGCAAGAAAGTAAATACTACCTGCCAGGAGAAATGCCATTTTCAAACTTACATAGTCGGTCATCCAGCCCAGCAATGGCCCTATGACAGCAAAGCAAACCCGGATAATAAGATTTCTTACGGATAAAATAGTTGCACGAATTTCTCCCGGAGTATAAAGGTTGATATAATTTTTAAAAACCGGAGTTGCCAGCCCGCGAACAAGATAAAAGAGAAATAAGAAAACAATCCCTTCGCGCAGAATTGCAATGCCCGATAGAAAATAGCTGGCTGACAGCAAAACGATAATCAGGAGAACTTCATTTTTTCTCCTGAATTTTCCCTCTACCCGATAAGCAAAAGCAGAAGAAACCCCAACACTCAGGTTCAGCGCCGTCCACAAAATTCCAAACCATTCCACTGGCAAATCAATGGCCTTAAAAAACGGTTGGACGAGCCAGGCAAAGGTGAGTGTTGCCGTTCCTGTAACAGATGAAAGAAGGATTGCAACCCTTAAATCAGGTTCTTTCCACAATGTATTTTTGATGGAAAGTGCCATTTGTTTTAAAGAATGTAAATGTGTGGCAGCCTGAACCAATGGCTCTTTTAAAGTTAATGCAGCCGGTACAGCCAAAGTGGCCACCACAAACTGAAAATAAAACGGTGTACGCAAACTGATGGCAGCAAGAAATCCGGCGGCAATACCTGCAATGGCTTCGGCAAAATTTCCTGCTGAAGTAATTTGTCCTTCATGTTTTACATACCGGTCTGATTTTTTGTCGGCTTTCAAACTTTCGTAAAGCATTGCAGAATCAGCCCCTGAAACAAAGGAATGGCCGGCGCCCAATACAATTTCAGCGGCTACAAAAGCCCAAAATCCGTAGGAAAAACTGTACATCAAAAATCCAGCACTTCCCAAAACCGCTCCAAGCAGTAATGTTTTTTTCCTGCCCCACACATCGGCCATCCATCCGGAGGGAAGCTCAAGACCAACAATGGCCAGCGAATAAATCGATTTCAGAATAAATATTTCGTGCATGCCCATTCCGTTATCCTGATAAAAAAGCACCACAACGGGCATAACCAGATTAAACCATTTCGAGATTTTAATCCCATACAACCGGACAATATTATTACTGAATTGAGCCATGTTTAAACCGATGCGCAAAAATATAAATCAAAAAGGAATAAAAGCACTGTGGTTTCTAACAATAATTTATGAATTATAAAGAAAATGAAATATTATGAGTAAATTTTCGTAAATATTCTTTCAAATTGCAATCACAATCTTATTTTTGCAAACAATTGAAAAAAATTTACAGAAATTCATAGAAAATAAAAGAGATGAAATTATTTATTCCAAAAAACTACCGGTCAGTTTTGAATGTAACCCAAACCGAACAGGCCATTAAACTGATAAAAGATTTTTTTCAGATGAACCTGGCTGCCGAACTCAGGTTGCGCAGGGTAACAGCTCCCTTATTTGTAAAAAAAGGTACAGGTATTAACGACGATTTAAATGGCGTTGAACGACCGGTTTCCTTTCCCATGAAGGAAATGGATGACCAGGTGGCAGAAATTGTACAATCGCTTGCCAAGTGGAAAAGAATGGCCCTGGCCGACCTGAAAATGGAAAACGGCTATGGACTCTACACCGATATGAATGCCATACGGCCTGATGAAGAACTGACGAATATTCACTCGCTTTACGTCGACCAATGGGATTGGGAGCGGGTTGTTTCAAAAGAGGAACGAAACCTTGATTTTCTGAAAAAGATAGTACGTAAAATCTATTCCGTTCTGGTGAACACTGAGTTCTATATTTCGGATAATTATCCTGAAATCAAACCACAGTTGCCCGAGGAAATTACTTTTTTCCATTCGGAAGAACTGGCAGAATTGTATCCGGATTTAACCCCGTTTGAACGGGAAACCGAGGTGGCCAAAAAGCATGGATCTGTTTTTGTCATCGGTATTGGCGGAAAAATGCCCAATGGTGAAATTCATGATGGCCGCGCTCCAGACTATGACGACTGGACAACACCTACGATAAACGGTTATAAAGGGCTGAACGGCGATATTATTCTCTGGAACGATGTGCTGAACCGTGCCTTCGAAATTTCATCCATGGGAATCCGCGTTGACCGGGATGCCATGCTTAAACAGCTTAAGATACGTGGACTGGAAGAACGGAAAGAACTGATGTGGCACAAAATGCTACTGAACGGCGAACTTCCGCTTACAGTTGGAGGGGGAATCGGACAGTCTCGCCTGTGTATGTATTTCCTGCGGAAAGCCCATATTGGTGAAATTCAGTCGAGTATATGGCCCGCAGAGATGCTCGAAAAGTGCAAGGTAAACGGAATTCACTTGTTGTAATATCCAAAGTCCAAATTTCAAAAGACAAATAAATCACAAATCACAAGAATTCTAAATTCCAAAACATTCCATTTTGAAATTTATTTGGAATTTGGCAATTGTTATTTGACAATTGCAATTTGATGTTTGTTTTTTGTGATTTGATATTTGCTATTTGGAGTTTGAATCCTATCTTTGCACCGCAAAAAAAGGCTGCTCAGGTAGTTCAACCGGATATCTGCCGGCAGGCAGGTAAGGAGAAACTTCCGGAACATCCTTATTTAATGAAGAGTAGCCTCGGTAGCTCAGTTGGATAGAGCAACTGCCTTCTAAGCAGTAGGTCATGGGTTCGAATCCCGTCCGGGGTACAAAGTTAAACCGTTGAATTTCAGCGGTTTTTGTTTTTAATGGGGGCGCGAAACGGGGCGGGTTCAAACAAAATTTGCGAAAATGAAATGTTCCGGTTGGGGCAGTTGGGCGATTCAGCCTGGCTTTACATCGTTTATGATTATTAGTCAATACCTTGAATAGGTCAGGATTCAGAATTCGGCCATGAACCTGAAATTTGAAACGAAAACGAAGGGAGTACAATATTTTTTGCCTGAAACAGAATGGAAAAAAAGAATATAAATAATATATTTGTCCAATAAATATATTCGTCCACGAATCGTGGCTATAAAATATAAATGGACATGAAAGAAACTGAAATCATCTATATTGCCATAGAGAATCTTAGAGAAACGGCTAAGATAGAAGGTGTATGGGAAAATAAAACCAAACACGGTTTTGATGGTGTGCTCACTTTATTCATTGATAACGAAAAAATTGACTTTAACACTGAAATAAAAGATGAGCTTCGTAACCACCAGTTGTTTCAGATTGAAGAATGGGCAAAAACTTATCCTCCATTTATGATTGTAGCCAAACGTATTTTTCCTAAAATAAAAGAAGAACTACGTCAATTAAACATCGCCTATCTCGAAGTAAACGGCAATGTGTTTTTTCATGAAAATAAGTTCCGATATTTTATTGATGCAAATAAACCTTTACAAACTCCAAAAGAGAAACAAAACAGGGCGTTCACTAAGACCGGGGTAAAAGTGTTGTTCCATTTTTTGATGAACCCGGAACTGGTTAACATGCCGCACCGCGAAATTGCGCAAACAGCGGTTGTGGCACACGGCAATATCGCTTATATTTTCAATGGGTTGAAAGGAAATGGATTTTTGGCCCGACTGAATAAAAACACATTTCAGTTAATGAATAAAAAGGAATTACTTAATAAATGGATGGTAGCCTACAAGGAAACATTACAGCCCACTCTTGAAATTGGCCGGTTCCGTTTTGCCAATGAAGAGAACTTTACACACTGGCGTAAAATTAAGCTACATGAAGATGAAACCTTGTGGGGTGGCGAACCGGCAGGTGATTTGCTAACCAACTATTTACGTCCAGGTGAACTTACGCTTTATACAACGGAAACCCGTAACGAATTAATGAGAAATTATCGGTTGATTCCTGATCCCAAAGGTGATGTTGTGGTATATAAGAAGTTCTGGAATATTGAAGAACACAACCAAAACAATGTCGTACCAAACCTGCTAACTTACGTTGATTTAATAAATACCAGCGATAACAGATGTCGTGAAACCGCCCAAATAATCTGGGATAAATACCTTGCCCATGAGTTTTAAAGACCTTACACCCTGGTTCAAAGAGGTATTTAGCCTGGTAGATGATTCATGCAAAAAGTTAAATATCCCGTTATACCTGATTGGGGCACAAGCCAGGAATTTTCATCTGGCGGAAAAAGGCATTAAACCGTCACGCGGAACAATGGATATAGATTTTGCCATAATGCTTCCCGATATAGAAATTTACGAAGGGCTATTTTATGCACTGCTGAAAACAGGTTTTCGGAAAGTTACCGAACCATATCGGATTATTCACGATGCCACAAACACAGTGGTTGACTTGCTGCCATTCGGCGAAGTGGAAGAAAAAGGAACCATAAAATTCACCAATCGTAAAACAGAAATTTCAGTTGTTGGATTAAAAGAGGTATTAAACAAACCTGACAAAATGAAGCTGGATGAAGGAACAACAGTGCAGGTTACCCCATTGGAAGGCATCATCATATTAAAGCTTATTTCGTTCGATGAAAAGCTTGAACGTACCAAAGACCTCGATGATATTCACGAAATACTGATTCATTACTTTGAAATGAACCATAACCGGTTTTACGAAATTTTGCCAGATTGTATGGATGAATTTAGCGAAACACATTTTACTCTTGAAGCGGGAGCATGGCTGGCAGGGTGCGACATCGGAAGACTATTGGCAGAATACGATTCGCTGAAAAAATACATAGTGAGCATCCTGGAAAATGAAGTGAATCAGGAAGCCGGAAAAATCAGTCGCTATTTTTACAGTAAAGCTTATTTTGAAGATATTGAAATGATAAAACACATATTTGACCTGATACTAAAAGGAATACAACAATCATGACCCAACCGAAAAAACTCATTGAAGTGGCCATGCTTTTAAGAAAATTATCTTTTCAAAAATGAATGAGAATCATGAAATATTATCTCGGTGTAACAGACAATCATTGGTATAGTTTTTTAAGTAAGCTTAGCCCAGAAGATTTTAATTTTTGGCAGCCCGTTCGGGGTACAAGGCTAAAAACACTGCAAATGCCCTTTGAATCTAAGGTTTGGCGGGCATTTTTATGCTTTAAGATGCAGGTTATCTTAACAAACATTTTAATTTTGGGGTAACTTTATTCAAAATACTTAAAACCTGATACCATGGAAAATGCATCTGAAAAACAGTTTTTCAACCGCCGAAATTTTTTAAAAATAACTGGTTTGGGAGTTGGAACCGGAATGATAGGCCTGAACCAGTTTGGATGTACAAACAGCCAGCAAAAAAAGACCACTATCCAGGGATTTGACGATACACCTGAAGATGAATCCACAAAAGAATGGATTTCGGTTTCTGACAGGAAAATACGTGTAGGTTTGGTTGGTTACGGTGTTTGTAAATTCAGTGCTGATTTTGGATTTCAGGATCATCCGAATGTTGAAGTGGTTGCAGTAAGTGATCTTTTCCCGGAGCGATGTGCCGAACTGGCCAAAGTTACCCGGTGTGGAAAAACATATCCTTCGCTCGAAGAAATGGTAAAAGATGATAGCATTGAAGCGATTTTTGTGGCAACTGATGCACCGGCTCATGCCAGGCATTGTATTGAGGTTTTAAAACACGGTAAACATGTTGCGTCAGCAGTTCCGGCTGTTTTTGGATCGCTGGAAGAGGCTGAAGAACTTTATGAAACTGTAAAAAAAACAGGGCTTAAATATATGATGTTTGAAACATCGATGTACCGGCAAAACCTTTATGCTATGAGACAGATTTACAAAGCCGGCGGATTTGGCAAAATTGTTTATGCAGAAGGGGAGTACTGGCATTATTCGGAAAATGGTATTGCGTCATACAACAACTGGCGTCATGGTATGCCGCCGCAATGGTATCCAACCCATTCCGATGCTTATTATATTGGCGTAACAGACGGAACTTTTAAAGAAGTCTCCTGTATTGGTATGCATAGCCAAATGCAACGTTACCAGGAAGGAAACAATCGTTATGACAATCCTTTTGCAACGCAGATTTCTTTATACAGGACAAGTGAAGGTGGAATGGCGAGAATGGGCAGAAGTGCCGACACTGTCGGTCATGGGTACGGTATGGAAACGGGCAGGGTAAAAGGAACCAGAGGTTCTTATTACGATAAATATGAAGGTCTCGAAAAAAATCTTCCCGATTTAACCCGGCCACCGCTTCCTCCGGGAGTAGAGGCTGGCGGGCATGGCGGATCACACGGTCGGTTAACTGACGAGTTTGTTTCTGCAATTCTGCAGGATCGCAAACCACTGGTTGATATTGCAACAGCGCTGAACATGACTGTAGGAGGTATTGTTGCGCACCAATCGGCCATGAAAAACGGGGAGTGGTTAAAAATACCACAATACTCCTTTTAACTGAAATATCTTATTTAATCAGAAGTTATACACGAAACATGACTTTCAACCTTCTCCTTTTTCCAGTCATTTCGTATTTTTGGCATTAAATTAAAATACCTGTAAAATGAAACAGTTTGCATTCCTTATTTTGATTTCAGCTTTGGTTTTAAGCTGCAATTCAACTTCAAAAAAAAGTGAAAAAATGACAGCGAAAACAGAAATTCAGCAAAAAGTGGAGGAATTTGCGCCTTTTACGCTCACGACCGACTTAAGTGTGCTCACAGAAAAAGAGAAACAAATGCTTCCGTTACTTCTGGAGGCGGCTCAAATTATGGACGATATTTTCTGGACACAGGCTTACGGCGATAAAAATGAACTGCTTACAGAAAACATTAATGAATACATTAAAAAATTCCTGAAAATAAACTACGGCCCGTGGGAACGGCTGAATAACAACCAGCCTTTTATTGAAGGAGTGGGGCCAAAACCGGCAGGCGCCAATTTTTACCCGGCTGATATGACCAAAGAGGAATTTGATGCCTGGGATGAACCGGCAAAAACCAGTCTTTATACGATTATCCGCAGAGACGAAAACGGCAATCTGATGTCTATTCCTTACCATGAAGCATGGAAAGTAGAAGTATCCCGCGCTTCTGAATTACTGCTTCAGGCTGCTGGACTGGCTGAGGATGCAGGATTAAAAAATTATCTTGAAAAACGGGCTCAGGCACTCCTTACCGATGAATATTACGAAAGTGATGTGGCCTGGATGGACATGAAAAACAACACCATCGAATTTATAGTTGGCCCCATTGAAAACTACGAAGATCAGCTTTACGGTTACAAAACGGCTTACGAGTCATTCATCCTGATTAAAGACAAAGAGTGGAGCGAAAAACTGGAAAAATATGCAGCCTTTCTGCCAGGCCTGCAAAAAGATTTGCCCTGCGAACCTCCCTATAAAAATGAAACACCGGGCATTGATTCGGATATGAATGTTTACGATGCCATTTATTATGCCGGCGATTGCAATGCGGGAAGCAAAACCATCGCCATAAACCTGCCAAATAATGAAAAAGTACGAGAAGACAAGGGTAGCCGCAAACTGCAGTTAAAAAATTCCATGCAGGCCAAATTCGATAAAATCCTGGTTCCTATTTCCGATCTGCTGATTGCTGAAGACCAGCGCAAACATGTAAAATTCGATGCCTTTTTTGAAAACACCATGTTTCATGAAGTGGCTCATGGACTGGGACTTGGAAACACCATTGACAAAAGTTCAACGGTTCGCGAAGCTTTGAAAGACGCTTACACTTCCATTGAAGAAAGCAAAGCCGATATTCTGGGATTATGGTGCGTTTACCAGTTGAACGAAATGGGTGAAATGGGTGAAAAAGAGATGATGGACAACTTCGTGACATTTATGGCCGGTATTTTCCGTTCGGTACGTTTTGGTGCTGCCAGTGCCCACGGAAAAGCCAATATGATGCGTTTCTACTATTTCCAGGAAACCGGCGCTTTTGAGCGCGATGCCGCAACCGGAACCTACCGTGTTGACTTTGAAAAAATGAAGGGTGCTATGTTCAGCCTTTCGGAACTGGTACTTACCATTCAGGGTGATGGCGATTATGAAACCGCACGGAAAATGATTGAAGAAAAAGGGTTTATCCGCGAACAGTTGCAAAAAGACCTCGACCGGATTGGAGAAGCAGGCATTCCACGCGATATCGTTTTTGAACAAGGCGCTGAAATTCTGAGCATTAAATAGATTAACTTTCTGTTAACAAGATATTTTTCCTGATTTTTGTTACTTTTGTGTTGTGAAATTAATCATGAACATATCGGTTTTGTTTCTCAGCATCATATTTTTGGTGTCGGCCACAGGCATTTTGATTTTCCATTCGCATTGCGCCTGTACCGGGAATGAACATGTTTCTGTTTATGTTAGTCCTGAAACCTGCGAAGATAATTTTCACACCCACCATACACACAGCGAGGCTGGAGAGGAGATATGTTCTTCTGTATCAGAGTGTCATGAATGTAATACCCATACGGATGAGTGTGGCTGCGATTCTCCTGATATTAGATTTATTAAGCTTGAAAACCAATTAGTTAACGAAAAGGTTCGTATTGAAAAATTACAACCTTTACAACTGAACATATTACAGTATATTTCTGCCATTTTCCTTTCCGATACAGAAAATTTGACCGGAATTGAATACACATACATTGATCCGCCACCCAAAACACCGACATCTTTAGATTTTCTTATTCGAATTCATCAACTTAAAATTTACTGTTTAGCCTAAGTTTGTTGTTCGCCCGCAAACATTTTTTCGCATTTATAACAAATCTTAGGTAATGAAAACGATTGGAATTTTAATATTTGGATTTCTTCCATTTCTCGCTGTTTCGCAGGTTTTGGAAGGAGTAGTTTACGGAAAAGAAAAGGAAGGAAAACAACCCCTCCCCGGAGTGAATATTTACTGGCAGGGAACAAACAAAGGAGTTGCTTCCGACGACGCCGGCACTTTTAAAATCAAAAAAGGCAACGGAAACCATATTCTGGTGGTAAGTTTTGTGGGTTATGAAACCAAAGAACTTCATGTGCATGAACTTGCTCCGCTTGAAATTACGCTGGAACCCAATCTTGAACTGGGCGAAGTTAAAGTTATTCAGAAAAACCGGGGAACCTATTTGTCGGCTATTGATCCCATTCAAACCGAGAGGATTACTGGTGCAGAACTGCATAAAGCGGCGTGCTGTAACCTGGCCGAAAGTTTTGAAACAAATCCATCGGTTGACGTGAGTTACAGCGATGCGGTTACCGGGGCAAAACAAATCAGGTTGCTTGGGCTGGAAGGGACTTATTCGCTTTTGCAAATTGAAAATATGCCAAACCTTCGGGGGTTGGCAACCAATTTCGGATTAACTTATGTTCCTGGCCCCTGGATGGAATCCATACAGGTCTCAAAAGGAGCAGCCTCGGTTTTGAACGGTTACGAATCCATTGCCGGACAAATCAATGCCGAATATAAAAAGCCCGATACTGAAGAAAAACTGTTTCTGAATACCTTTTTCGGTGCAAGCGGCAGGCTTGAATTCAATGGAAACGGAAATATCCGCGTTCACAAGGACGAGCTTACCACCGGAATTTTTGTTCATGCCAGCGACCAGTCGAGGCGAAATGACGAAAACGGAAACGGCTTTCTCGATGAACCATTGTCGCGGCAAATACATGTATTTAACCGCTGGAAATACAATAACCATAGAGGTTATATGGCACAGGCCGGTTTTAATATCCTCACTGAAGACCGTTTAGGTGGCCAGGCCGCTTTTGAGCGGGGAATGCAGCCACTTGTTACCAATCCTTACGGAATTAACATTGAAAACGACAGGTATGAAGGTTTTTTTAAAACAGGATATGTCTGGCCAAATCAACGGACCGCATTAGCATGGTTGTCTAACTTCTCAAGGCACGAAACCAATTCATTTTACGGAATAAACCGATACGATGCGAGTGAAACCAGGTTTTACGGAAGTGCCGTGCTGACACGCGATCTTAACTTTTCCGGAACTCATTCGGTAAACACAGGATTCAGCTTTATTTACGACAATTTCAGTGAAAACCTGTATAACCGGCAAATGGATAGAACAGAACAAGTGCCTGGAATATTTGCTGAATACACTTTTAAACCGGATGAAGACTTAACGTTTATGGCGGGTATCCGTTCCGATTTCCACAATCTGTTTGGAACTTTTATCACCCCGCGTATGCATTTTCGTTACAACATGGGTGAACATGTAACTGTCAGGGCAAGTGCAGGTAAAGGGTATCGTACAGCCAATGTCATTTCAGAAAACAATTACCTGCTCGCCAGCGCCCGTCCGATGCAGTGGTCCAACGATGTTTTTCAGGAAAAAGCATGGAACTATGGTTTTGCCATTGTTCAGTACTATAATCTTTGGGGGCGCGATTTGCAACTGAATGCGGAATATTTCCGCACCGATTTCCAAACGCAGCTAATTATAGATCGCGAAACTTCTGCAACCAACATCATTCTGGCGCCACTCGACGGACAATCTTATTCCAACAGTCTGCAGTTCGATTTACGCTACGAGCCAATTGAACGTCTCGATGTTTTACTTGCATACCGGCACAACGACGTGAAACAAACCATTGGCGGACAGTTGATGGAAAAACCTCTGACCAGTCGCTACAAAGGTTTGATGACATTCAATTATACCACGAACCTGAAAAAGTGGATGTTCGATTATACCATTCAGTTTAACGGAGGTGGCCGAATTCCGCGTTATCCGGTTGAGGGAATGGATTTAATGCAGGTTTCAGCGGACTACTATGAATTTTCTCCTTATACGGTAATGAACGCCCAGATAACCAAATATTTCCGCTACTGGAATATTTATTTGGGAGCGGAAAACTTTACCGATTTTAAACAGAAAAATCCGGTTGCCGGTACTGATAATCCATTTGGGCCTGATTTTGATGCGACTAATGTTTGGGGGCCAGTCATGGGACGCCGCATTTATTTGGGATTACGATTTTCTTTAAATTATCAATAAATAGTTATAAACCAATAATTTATAAAAAGATGAAACGATTAGTAATTTTTTTTCTGATTATAATGCTGGGCGGACTTTCGAGTGAAATTTCAGCCCAGAAAAAGGGCAGGGCAGTGGTTTGTTTTCAAAGCGATATGGACTGTGCAAATTGCGAGGAAACACTTTACGAATATTTGAGGTTTGAAAAAGGGGTGAAGGATTTGAAAGTAGATCATGCTTCAAATACCATTTTTATTGAGTACACAGAGAAGCGGAACGACGAGAATGGATTTGCCAAAGCGATTGAACAAAAAGGTTTCAAGGCCGAAAAAATAAGTAAAGAAAAATACGAAGAACTTATTGCACATACCAAAGAACATGAGCATGAGCATGAAGTTCATCGCGAAAGGAACTAATTCAGTCTGAAACGATAGGAGATAGTCCCCTGCTGAAAAGCGGGGGCATTGTTGTCAACATTGAATTTTGCTTTGAGTGCAGCTTGCCTGGCTTCTGACCAGAAACGCTGATCCATTATTGTTGTACCTCTGGCTCCGGGTTCAGCTGCTGTTACATTCCCGTTTTTATCCACCGTAACTTTTACAACAACAACACCTTCATCGTCTCCGGGGTAAACCGGTTTGGGAAGCGAACGTGCCGAACGGCCTGACAGGTCAAATGAAATGCCTTCCCCCTGAGCGCCTCCGCCACTTCCGCCCGGGCCGTATGTTCCTGCATTGGGGTCACCGGTTGGAGATCCCTGATTTCCGCCTGGAAAAGTAGCTCCCTGGCTTTGGTTTGTTCCGGTTCCCTGTCCGCCCGAGCCACTTGTATTTCCACCAAAAGCACCCTGGGCGCGCGAATTAATTTCAGAAATTCTGCGTTGTTCTTCTTCCTGCCTTTTCCTTTCGGCCTCTGCCTGGCGCTGACGTTCCAGTTCGGCCTGCCGTTGTTTTTCCAACTCTGCCTGACGCTGACGTTCAATTTCAGTTTGTCTTTGCTTTTCCGCTTCGGCCAAACGCTGTTGTTCCAGTTGCTGCTGACGACGACGCTGTTCTTCCAGTTGCCGTTGTCTTTCAGCTTCTTCCTTTCTTTTCTTTTCGGCAGCATTAATGGCAACTGTTTCTTCATAATCCTGCGTCATTGCCTCTTGCTCAGCCGGTTGTGGCTGGCTAACCGGGGGAGTGACGGCAGGTTGCGGAGGTGGGGTAGTGGTTGGTTCCGGTTCACTTTGGGTTGGCGGAGGCGGATCAGGTTGCCGGCGTTGCGGTGCGGGTTCAGTTTCTCCAAATCCCTGGTCGCTGGTGCCAAAATTAACCAAAATACCTTCCTCGCCAGGTAATGGTAGTGGTGTAAAAAAGCCAAGAAATAAAAGCATCAGCAGCACTAAAATGTGAAATAATGCTGTTCCGATTATACCTTTCTTATGTTTTTCAAAATAAGTCATTTAACTTTCCGGCGCTGTTGCCGCTATCATTTTATACTTGTTTTTTCTTGCAATGTTCATAATTTTTACCACTTCGTCCCACGGAACCGATTTTTCGGCATGGAGTGAAATATAAATATCATCGTTACCAATACCGTACCGGTTTTGCAAAAAAGGTTCAATTTCCCTGAATTCAATGCGCCGAAGCCTGCCGTCATCGTTGATGTAATACCTCAAATCTTTTGTGACTGAAATGGTTGTAATAGGTTTTGCCGCGGTTTGATTATTACTCTGAGGAAGCAATAACTTCAGTGCATTGGGCGCTACCAAAGTAGAGGTCACCATAAAAAATATGAGCAATAAGAATACAATATCGGTCATGGACGACATGCTGAAGGCAGCATTAACTTTATTTCTTCTTTTTAACGCCATTTTTTTATTTAAACAGGTTCATTCAGTAAATCCATAAACTCCGTAGTAGTAGCTTCCATTTTAAAAACTACCTTTTCAACATTGGTTACCAGTATGTTGTAGGCAAAATAGGCAATAATACCAACAATAAGCCCGGCAACTGTAGTAACCATCGCCTGATAAATACCTGTGGACAAGAGCGTTACATCGATGTTGTTGCCTGCGTTGGCCATATCGTAAAAGGCCTGGATCATACCCATAACCGTTCCGAGGAAGCCGAGCATTGGAGCGCCGCCGGCTACAGAAGCCAAAACCGGAAGTCCTTTTTCCAGTTTCGAAATCTCGAGGTTTCCAACGTTTTCAATGGCTGCACTCACGTCATTTAGCGGTCTGCCAATACGACTGATACCTTTTTCAAGCATTCTGGAAGCCGGATTTGAACTGCTGCGGCAAAGCATAACAGCTTCATCAATTTTGCCATTGGTAATGTAAACTTTAACTTTTTCCAGTAAGGCGGTGTCAAATTTTCCGGCTTTTTTAATTGCAAAATACCGGTCGAAAAATATATATACAGCAATAATTGACAGAGCAATTATCGGAATCATGATCCAGCCGCCTTTAAAAGCCAAATCAATAAATTTTGTTGAGATTCCTTCAGGGTCTGCGGCCAAAGTATCCAATTCATTTGTTATATCGGCCTGAATCATTAAAAGTTTCAACATGGATAACGTATTATTTTAATTTTTAATTCAAAACGAAGCTAAACTTCAATTATTATAAAGCGCTAAAATAAGTATTATTTTGCAACTGTTATGGCTAAGAATACCGAGTTCAAATACAAGTTATGAACATCAGGCTATTAATAGGATTCAGTATTTTAAACCAGATACATTTTGTGAAAAAATCCGGATATAAACAATTGAATGCATTTGTCCTATAATTGATATTAAGTTAAATAAAATATATATAGAAAAAGGGGCAATTTTTACCCCTTTTCCAACGTATTATGATTGTCCTAACTTCTCAAGCATTTTGTTGTAGTTTTCCATATCCTTCAGCCTGTAATATAAATTTTTGAGCGATTCCATTGACATATTATCATCCGGCCTCAGTTCATGGCATTTTTCCATGTATGGCAGTGCTGCCTTAAACCAGTCGTCAGCTTTTTGCAGTTCTTTTTCATACATCTCATTATTGGTTGTTGGAACAGAATTGGCTACTTCAATTTGTTTTACTCCTTTATTGTAATACAATGCACCAAGATTGTAATACGCATTAAAGAAAGCTTCGTCAGCCTCTATTGCATTCTCATAAGATTTAATGGCTTCATCTTCCTTTTCCATTTTTTCGTATAAAGTACCCTGTGCAAAATAAAAAGTGGCATTTTCCGGGTCTTGTTCAATTGCCATACTGAGGTATTTCATGGCATCTTCGGTTTTGTCCAAATCCAGATAAATCTGAATCATACTTGTTAGTACGGTATTGTCGTCCGGATATTTTTCAAAACCTTCCTGCAATGCTCCCAACGCTCCAAGCGTATCCTGTTTCAATTGATACGCATTAGCTATCAGGCTATATGTTCTGGCTTCATTATACCCATATTTTGCAGCTTCTCTGTAATATTCAATAGCTTTGTCATAATTCTCAGCATTGTATGCAGCGAGACCGGCGTTAAAAATGATGACCGTATCAACAGCTCCGGGATTGTCCCGATCAATAATATCAATCTTCTGAATATCAAGTATCTGCTCGAAAGATTGTAGTGCTCTGCCGTAATTTTCAGAATTGAAAGATTCTACGGCCTGGTTTGTTAAATCGTTGGTTAACAACGTCAGTTTAACTTTAATGCTGTTATCAAACCTCCCTTTATCATCCAGTTCAAGGGCTTTTTTATAAGATTTAAGTGCCTCTGATAAAGGATCGTCGGCCAATTTTTTTGTTTCTGCATTATCCGACTGGAAAATAGCCTGGTAAACCTCGCCTCTTACCTCCCAGGTACGCGGCCAGTCAATTGTTTTGGCTGATTTCTCGTTTGAAGGATCAACAGCTTCATTGATATTCTGTAAGGCTTCTCCCAGCTTACCTGTATCTTTAAGGGTTTGCGATTTGGTAACCAATCCTCTTTGGGCACACCCGGAAAATACAAAGGATACCATCATTATTAAAATCATTAATCTTTTCATTGTGTATAATTTTTAAATTAATTTTTTACAAAAATATTACGAATTAAACTTAATATCAAATAACTGCAAAAAATATTCAGCAATTTATTCTTGTTCTAAGCTATTTTCGTCCGTTTCATCATTTTCGGGCTGATGATTTTCATCCGTACCAACGGCTTCATCAATTACTTCTTCTTCAACCGAATCGTTAACAACTCTCGCAACAGAAGCAATACTGTCCTCATCTTTCAGGTTGATTAACCTCACTCCCTGGGTTGCCCTTCCGAGCATCGAAATTGTGCTGACAGCCAGACGAATGGTAAGTCCATGTTCAGTAATAATCATCAGATCATTTTTATCCGAAACACTTTTTATTGAAATCAAATCACCGGTTTTTTCGGTTATATTAAGGGTTTTAACCCCTTTTCCTCCCCTGTTTGTAATGCGGTAATCATCTAATTTAGAGCGTTTTCCGTATCCATTTTCAGAAATAACCAGAATGTCTTCACCTCCATTTTGCAAACAAACCATTCCTATAACTTCGTCTTGCTCGTTTGCCAGGGTTATGCCTCTGACTCCCGATGCAGAACGTCCCATTGGACGAACTTTTGACTCATTAAACCGAATGGCTTTACCGGATCTGACGGCAAGCATAATTTCGCTTTCACCATTGGTTAATCTTGCTTCAAGCAGTTCATCTCCTTCCCTTATAGTTATTGCGTTTACACCATTTTGCCTCGGGCGGGAATACGCTTCAAGCGAAGTCTTTTTTATTATCCCTTTCTTTGTTGCGAACAGGATATAGTTGTTGTTGATAAATTCTTTATCAGAAAGCGTTTCCACTTTCATAAAAGTAAGCACCTTATCTTCAGCGCCAATGTTTAAAATATTCTGAATAGCCCTGCCCTTTGAGGCTCTTGTACCTTCAGGAATCTGGTAAACTTTCAGCCAGTAACATCTTCCCTGTTCAGTAAACAGCAACAGTGTATTGTGCATGGAGGCAATAAAAATATGTTCCAGGAAGTCTTCATCGCGGGTTGTCCCTCCCTTTGAACCAATCCCTCCCCTTCCCTGCGTGCGGAATTCGGTAAGTGGTGTACGTTTAATGTAACCCAGATGTGATATGGTAATTACCATATCCTCGTCGGCATAAAAGTCTTCAGGATTGAATTCTTCTGCGTTTGGAACAATCTCGGTTCTTCTTTCGTCGCCAAATTTACTTTTTATTTCAATCAGTTCATCTTTAATAATTTTCATGCGAAGGTTCACGTCAGCCAGAATCTTCTTCAGGTACTCAATATGCAGCATTATTTCGTCAAACTCTTTCCGCAGTTTGTCCTGTTCCAGACCGGTCAACTGCCTCAGCCGCATATCAACAATAGCTCTCGACTGCACTTCTGAAAGCCCGAATCGTTCCATAAGTTTTTCCCTGGCTTCGTCGGGTGTGGAAGATCCTCTTATTATAGCAATTACTTCGTCAATGTTGTCGCTGGCAATGATTAGCCCTTCAAGAATGTGTGCCCTCTTTTCTGCCTGATCGAGTTCGTATTGGGTACGGCGGGTCACAACTTCGTGGCGATGAGTTACAAAATGCCGGATGATATCTTTCAGATTTAGCATTTTCGGTCTTCCGTTCACCAAAGCAATATTGTTTACATTGAATGAAGATTGCAGTGCTGTGTATTTGTAAAGTTTGTTCAGCACCACATTACTCATTGCATCTCTTTTAATATCGTAAACCACGCGCATGCCGTCTCTGCCCGATTCGTCATTTACATTTGAAATGCCTTCAATTTTCTTATCGTTAACCAAATCAGCCGTTTTCTGGATCATTTCTGCGCGGTTCACCAGATACGGGATTTCGGTAACAATTATTTTTTCACGGTTTCCTTCATTTTCAATATGTGCCTTTCCCCGAAGTACAATCCGGCCCCGGCCGGTTTCATAAGCTTCTTTAACCCCCTGGTACCCGTAAATTATACCACCTGTAGGAAAATCAGGGGCTTTGATGATCTGAATAAGTTCATCTATCTCAATGTCATTATCATCAATATAAGCAATTATGGCGTCAATTGAATCGGAAAGGTTGTGGGGCGGCATATTTGTAGCCATACCTACAGCAATACCCGACGATCCGTTTATAAGCAACTGGGGAATTCGTGTTGGCAACACAGTAGGTTCACTCAGCGACTCGTCGAAGTTTGGTTGAAAATCCACGGTATTTTTATCCAAATCAGCAAGTGTTTCCTCAGCAATTTTTGCCATACGGGCTTCTGTATAACGCATGGCTGCGGGGCTGTCGCCATCAACCGACCCAAAGTTACCCTGGCCGTCAATCAGCGGATAGCGCAAGGACCAGGGCTGAGCCATCCTTACCATTGTAAAATAAACCGATGAATCTCCGTGTGGGTGATATTTTCCAAGCACCTCACCTACAATTCTGGCTGATTTTTTATAGGATCTGTTTGATAAAATGCCCAGATCGTACATCCCGTAAAGTACCCGGCGGTGAACCGGTTTGAATCCATCGCGTACATCGGGTAACGCACGTGATACAATGACTGACATTGAGTAGTCGATGTAAGCAGACTTCATTTGATCCTCAATGTTAATCCGAATTATTCTTTCTCCTTCACTCATTATAATCTATCTACTTTAAAATAATTTTCTGTTTTTTTTAAAAGACCCACAAAAATAGTAAAAAACATCTGTCAAAAGGGCATGTTGGGTGTTGTTTTATGAAAGGCGGAGGGATAAGATATTAACAAATTAACTGTCAATAATTCAGCTTACGGGGTTATTCTTTAAAACTTCCGGCCTGTTTATTAAATTTGCACCGGTATTTTAAGTAATTTAGTAGTTCAAACTATTAGGAATAGTTTTTGTTTAAATAGGTAAATTTTAAAAATGAATATGGATTCTCAGTTTTCTCCAAGAATAAAAGACATAATTGGTTACAGTCGCGAAGAAGCAATCAGGCTTGGAAACGATTACATCGGGCAAGAACACCTGTTTCTTGGTATATTAAGGGACGGTGAAGGTATTGCAACTGATATACTTGAAAACCTGGGGGTAAATTTGGCAGACATTAAAAACCTTGTTGAAAAGAAGGTTCGAACAGATAAACCTGTAAACGACAAGGCTGATTTAATGATGTTAAAATCTACAGAAAAAACCCTGAAACTTGTATATCTGGAAGCCCGGTGGTTTAAAAGCCCGACAGCCAACAGCGGTCACCTTTTACTGGCTATTTTAAAAGACAATGAAAATATTGTAACCCAACTTTTGGTTGAGTTTGGTGTAAATTATTACATTGTTAAATCTCAGTTAAAAGATTATAAAAGCACGGAAGCACGGTCTGATTTCCCCGACAGTGAAGATGACGAACCGGCAGGCGCTTTTTCGCGAGGTCCCGGCGGTGGTCAGGGAGCAAAAAAAAGCTCGGCACCAAAATCTGATACACCGGTTCTCGACAATTTTGGAATTGATATAACCAAACTGGCCGAGGATAACAGCCTTGACCCAATTGTTGGCCGGGAAAGGGAAATAGAAAGACTTGCGCAAATTTTAAGCCGCAGGAAAAAGAACAATCCCATTTTAATTGGCGAACCCGGTGTTGGAAAATCGGCTATTGCAGAAGGACTGGCTTTGCGTATAGTTGAGAAAAAAGTATCACGACTTTTGTTTGACAAACGTGTGGTAAGCCTCGACATTGCGTCAATTGTAGCTGGCACCAAATACCGCGGCCAGTTTGAAGAACGTATGAAGGCCATTCTGAATGAGCTGACCAAAGTAAACAACGTTGTTCTGTTTATCGACGAAATACATACCATTGTTGGCGCCGGTGGTGCTACCGGTTCACTTGACGCAGCAAATATGCTGAAACCTGCCCTTGCCCGCGGCGATATTCAGTGTATAGGAGCTACTACACTCGATGAATACCGGCAGCATATAGAAAAAGACGGTGCCCTTGAGCGTCGTTTTCAGAAAATAATGGTTGAGGCCACTTCGGTTGATGAAACAATCGAAATTCTGAACAATATTAAAAGCCGGTATGAAGATCACCACAATGTAATTTACACACCGAAAGCCCTTGAAGCTTGTGTAAAACTTACTGCAAGATACATTTCGGACCGTTATTTGCCAGATAAAGCTATTGATGCACTGGATGAATCAGGATCCCGGGTTCATATTTCCAACATTAATGTTCCTGACAGGATTGTTAAACTGGAAGAAAAAATAGAAACAACAAAAGAAGAAAAAATAGCTGCTGTAAAAAGTCAGAATTTTGAACTGGCTGCCAATTTCCGTGATAAGGAAAAAAACCTGCTTCAACTCCTTGAAAAAGAAAAAGAAGCCTGGGAAAAAGAGCTGGTAAACCACAGGGAGACAGTTGACGAGGAAAAAGTAGCCGAAGTTGTAGCTATGATGTCCGGCGTTCCGGTTCAGCGAATTGCACAAGCCGAAGGAAAACGGCTTATGAACATGGAAAAAGATTTAAAATCGAAAGTGATTGGACAGGAAGAAGCTATTCAAAAAATTGTAAAGGCTATTCAGCGCAACCGTGCCGGATTAAAAGATCCTAACCGGCCAATTGGTTCGTTTATTTTCCTTGGTCCTACCGGCGTGGGTAAAACCCAACTGGCCAAAGTTCTGGCAACTTATCTTTTCGACAGCCTCGACTCGCTGATTCGCATCGACATGAGCGAGTATATGGAAAAATTCTCCGTTTCGCGTTTGGTTGGAGCCCCTCCTGGATATGTTGGCTACGAAGAAGGCGGCCAGCTTACCGAAAAAGTAAGAAGAAAACCTTACTCGGTTGTGTTGCTTGACGAAATGGAAAAAGCACACCCGGATGTTTTTCATATTCTGCTTCAACTTTTGGATGAAGGTCGCCTGACAGACAGTTTGGGCCGAAGTGTTGACTTCAAAAATACCATAATAATAATGACCTCAAACATCGGAACAAGGCAGTTGAAAGATTTTGGCCGTGGTGTTGGTTTCACCATCAGTAAATCGGCTGAGTCTGACAATGAGCATGCGAAGTACGTTATTCAAAAAGCTTTAAAAAAGGCCTTCGCACCCGAATTCCTCAACCGTATTGATGATGTGGTGATGTTCAATCAACTGGAAAAAAGTCACATTCATCAGATCATCGACATCGAGATTAAAGACCTTTACAACCGCGTTGAAGCGTTGAATTACAAACTTAAGATTTCACCGGCTGCCAAGGATTTTCTGGCAGAAAAAGGGTATGATCCGCAGTTTGGTGCACGACCATTAAAAAGGGCTATTCAAAAGTATCTGGAAGATGAAATGGCGGAGATTATTATCAAAGCCTCAATAACCGAAGGCGATACCATTTCGGTAGGTTTCGATAAAAAGAATGAGAAACTGCTTATACGAATTTTAACGAGTAAAAAAGAATTAAGCAATAATTAAAAGAAAGCCTGGTTTATCCGGGCTTTTTTTTATGGGGTATATTTTATCACAAAGAGGCAAATATCATCAGCCTGTGGTGCTTCCCCCTTAAACGATTCAAGTTTTTTATCCAGCCTTTGTACAATTTCCGAAGGAGGTAATCCTTCAAATTTTCTCAGGTTTTCTTTCAACCGATCGCTTCCAAACTGAATTTTCTGGTCGTTCACCATCTCGGTTACCCCATCTGTGTATAATACAATAGTATCTCCCGGTTCAAGTTTTACTTTTGCATCTTTATAGCCTTTGTCCGGGTAAAGGCCCAACGGTAAACCGTGTGATAATTTTAATTCCACAATTTTCCCATCGGTTTTCATAATATAAGGGAAGTTGTGAGCGGCATTACAAAAATTGAGTTCCCCTTTTTTGATGTTTAAAACTCCGAGAAAAAGCGTAAGGAAATACTGGTGCTGGTTGCTTGTACACAATTCAATATTGGCTTTGTTAACAATGTTTTTTGCCTTTCTGTACGACGCATGGTTTTTAATAATGGTTTGAGCCACACTCATAAAAATTGCAGCAGGAATTCCTTTCCCTGATACATCGCCGATCGTAAATACTAGATTTTCATCATCAACAAAAAAGTAATCAAACAAATCACCGCTTATTTGCCGCGCCGGCTTATAAATCGCATAAAGGTCAATATCCTTTCTTTCAGGAAATGCAGGAAAAGTGGTTTTTATAAGACTTTGCTGAATTTCAGACGCCTGCAATAAATCCTGCGTTCTGCGAAGGCTTTTCAGTTCTTCTTCTTCACGTACTATCCTGTATTGTTCAAAACGTGCTTTCAGATATTCGAGGCTGTCGGCTACTTTTTTAACTTCGTTTTCACTAATTTCAATACCGTCAGTTTCTTGAGTGCTAAATTCAGACAACTTTGAAGTTAAATCGCTAAGTGGCTCAATTAGTTTTTTTGCTATATAATTTACAATTAGACTAATAAATAAAATACCCAGAAAGGCAAAAAATATCATGCGGATTGTAAGCCAGTAAAGATCGGCAAAAAGTTCACGGTAAGGCATGATGAAAATTAAAAACCAACGGTTCTCATTAATCGGAGTATAATAAACCCAGCTTTTTTCAAAATTTAGAATTTCAGGATAAATTATTGCTGAACCGGCTTTTCCTGCAGAAAAAATTTCGGGAAGGTTAATTTTTTTCTTATCCAGTGTTTTAGCAGGCAATTCATAAACATTTTTATTTAATATCCGGCTTTCATCAGGATGTGTAATATAATCGCCATTTTTGTTTATTAAAAAAGCATAACCTCTGTCTCCAATTTCCATGCGATTAATTGCCAAATTCAGTTCCAACAGAGAAATTTCACTAATAACGTGCCCGGCAATTTTTTTTGTTCCATCTTCATTATAATTCCAAATGGGATTAAAATAAGAAACAACCAAATTTCCATTTTCAATACACCGGAAAGGTTCAGACCAACCTGAAGTGCTTAATTCTCTTATCTTGATAAACATTTTTCTTTCATTCGGACAAAAGAAATTAGTGTCATTGCCCTGTTCGAAAGCTAACTCACCATTCTTCTGAAAAATATAATAATTGTTGAATGGAAGAAGAATTGTTGAATCCATCATAACATGTATTGCATTTAGAAATGGATATTCATTCATCACATTTGAAAGCAACAATTCGGCATCCTGGTTTTTGCTGTAATAAACAATTTGTTCAGCTAAATTAACAGTTACTTCTTTTGCAGTAATAATGTATTTGTTAATCAAGGAATTAATTTCCATACTCATTCCAATCGCTGTATTTTCAAGGTTTTCCCTCATTAACTTGCGGTTAAAAATGTAGTTGGCTGCAATGAAAGATATAAAAACTGCTATTACTGCAATTGATATATATATGCTTAAACGGTATGCAATCGACTTATTGAACATTCCCTCTTATTCTCCCTATTAGATGGAATACAAGTTAAGGATTATTTTTCAAAATAAAAGTTATTTTGTAAAATTTATCCAGGTTCTTGTTCCTTCAAACCGGCAAGTAACTGAGGCCAAATTCACTGCCTTCTTCAGTGCATTTTCAAAGTTAAAATTTGTTTTTAGGAACCAGTAACAAAACGCCCCGTGTAAAAAGTCTCCTGCCCCAAGTGTGTCAATCACTTTCACTTTTGCAACAGGCACTTCTCCCCTGCCCTTTTCATCCTGAAAAAGCAGGCTTTGCCCGCCCCTGGAAACAGCCGATCGAAGGACCTTTTTTCTTTTCAGAAAATCAAAAACATCATCGGTAGTTGAATAATCAGGCGGGTGAAAATCGGCGGAACAGATGGCAATATCAGTATATGGCAGCAATTCTTCGTACTGTGGTTTCCAGCTTCCGCAATCCAAAACCACCGGAATATTATTTTGCCGGGCAAGCCTTGCGCATTCCTGCGCAAATTCGGGATAAAAACCATCGAGCAGAACTATATCCGGACGGGTCTTCTCAAATAATTTTTCTGCAGAGATTTCCGGCTGAACGGTTCCGGGATGATGGGTGAAAATATTCCGGTTACCATTTTCTTTTGAAGTAATTACCGAAGCCAGAACCGGGTTCGTATCCTGCGAAGCGACCAAATCAGTAAACTGAATTTGGGTTTTGCTGAAATCGTTTTGAATAAAACTGTTGAACGGATTTTTACCCACTGCTGAAACCAAATGCACGCCTTTGTTTAAATGCGCAAAAGCCACAGCAGCATTAGTCGCCGGTCCGCCAACCAAAATGGAGGGTGGTTCGGCTTTTACCTTTTTATTTGGCTCTGGAAATTTTTCCACAAAAAACTGAATGTCAACTGTGGTCAATCCGACGAAAAGTCCGTTGTATGGCATAAGTATAATTAAAAAAGGAGGTGAACTTTTTCAATGCACCTCCCCTGTCCTATTTTTTAATTTGAAAAAAATCACGTATTCATAGCGCCGCACACCTGGATGACCTGTCCGCTCACATAAGAAGAAAGATCGGATGCGAGGAATGTAGCTACGCCGGCAACTTCTTCGGGTGTACCGCCACGTTTCAGCGGAATGGAAGCTTCCCATGCCTTGCGGGCGTCTTCGGGAATTTTAGCCGTCATTTCGGTAATAATAAATCCGGGTGCGATGGCATTTGAACGCACACCCCGGGAGCCCAGTTCGCGTGCTACCGACTTGGTAAAGCCGATTATTCCGGCTTTCGATGCTGAGTAGTTGGCCTGACCGGCATTTCCGCTAACACCCACCACCGAACTCATATTGATGATGGAACCAGAACGCTGTTTGAGCATGGTTTTTTGAGCAGCTTTTGTAAAATTGAAAACCGATTTCAGGTTAACGCTGATTACAGCATCCCACTGCTCTTCAGTCATGCGCATAAGCAGCGTATCTTTGGTAATTCCGGCGTTGTTTACCAGCACATCGATGCGGCCAAAATCTTCCGCAATCTGATTTACAACACGTTCCGTATCGTCAAACTTGCTGGCGTCGGAAGCATAACCTTTGGCTTTTACGCCCAGCGCCTGCAATTCGGCCGCGGTGGCTTTCATGTTTTCATCTTCAAACAAGTCGGTAAAGGCCACATTGCAGCCTTCCTGTGCATACTTCAGGGCAATGGCTTTTCCAATTCCCCTGGAAGCGCCGGTAACAATGGCTGTTTTTCCTTCAAGTAACTTCATAATTGATAAATTTTGTTGCGCAAATATAACGGTTCTTCTTTTGAATTAAAACAATTCCTTTTCCAGTTTACTCAACACCTCCGATGCTTTTCCTTTCAAATGAATGTCGGTAACCGGGCCGGTGAACATGGTTTCTTCAGGATTTATTTCAATAATAACAGCGCCGCTCTGTTTGGCAGTTCGTGGCACAAACGAGGCCGGAGTCACTTCTCCTGTTGATCCCACAATGATACAAACATCGGCTTTTTCGGCATCGGCAAATGAGTTTTCATACGCATCGCGCGGAATACCTTCACCAAAAAAAATAAAATCGGGTTTCAGAATTTCGCCGTCTTCATCGCAGCGGGGCGGAATTTTCTTAAAGTCAAATTCTTTAGAACTAAACAGTTTTCCACATTTCAAACATTTCAGCCGTTTGGAATTTCCGTGAAACTCATGTACAGTCATGCTCCCTGCCTGCTGGTGCAAATTGTCGATGTTCTGGGTAACCAACGATTTTAAAATTCCTTTTTTTTCCATGTGCGCCAAAACTTTATGGGCTTTATTGGGTTTGGCACCGGCAAAAAAATCATAAAAAATTTCACGAATATGAAACCAGCACTCGTCGGGGTTTTCTAAATAATATCCCAAATCGAGTACTTCGGGATTGTATTTATTCCATAAACCGTGTTCCCCCCGAAACGGCGGAATGCCGCTTTCAACTGAAATTCCGGCTCCGGTAAAGGCCATTACAAATTTCGATTCGCGAATAATTTCTGCTGATTCCTTTATCAATAAGTCCATACAAGTAGTTTCTTTGGTACAAAACAAATTCCACGTTTTAAATAGCGGTGCAAAGCATTCATTCTTTTTTCACCGGTGCTTTTCCCGAAGGGATCCCAATGGGAAGCCCGGTGTTTGACGTTCCCAGCATCTTTTGCGGCTTTAGCATTTAATTCCTTTAATGGCTGAAGCCCTTTTGTTTTTGTCTGCCTCTGTTCACCGGGCTAAACAGGCTGTGTGAAATTTGCAACAAAAACAACTATCTTTTGCACCGGGTTTCAACCCGGTGTTTTTAGTGAAGAATAAAATCCGGCTTTAGCCATTAACATCCAGCATTTTAACGGCTAAAGCCGCAACTTGTTTATATGCTTATGACACACCGGGCTGAAGCCACGGTGCAAAAAAATCCCATTTTCACACAGTCTGTAAAGCCTCGGTGTAAAAAATCTATTTTTCCGAGGGCGCTTAAAAATATAGAATTTTTCGTACACCCAGTTTTTTCTGTGCTAAAACTAATCAAAATAATACCAATTGCTGACAATTTTGAACTATTTTCAATCTGGTATTATGCCGATATAGAAATACACAATCATTGGGAGCGAACGAACCAATGATTAATGTTTTTCATCATCGGTATAAATGGTATATCTTTGCAAAAAAGATACGGAATATGCTCGATCAGTCCACCATCTGCGCCATATCAACCTCGCCAGGAAGCGGCGCCATTGCGGTAATCCGGCTCTCTGGAAGCGAGGCCATTTCCATTGCAGGAAAAATTTTCAAAAGTCCGGACAAAACGAAAAAACTGGAAAACCAGCCGGCAAACACACTGCACTTCGGACAGATAGTTTTCAACAACGAAGTGATTGACGAAGTGGTGGTTGCACTGTTCCGTGAGCCACATTCCTTTACCGGGGAAGATATTGTGGAAATTTCTTGTCACGGTTCGGTGTATGTTCAGCAAAAGCTTTTGGAAATTCTGGTGGAAAACGGCGCCCGGCTTGCCCGCCCCGGTGAATTTACACAGCGCGCTTTTTTAAACGGAAAAATGGACTTGTCGCAGGCCGAAGCGGTGGCCGATGTGATTGCATCTTCGAGTGCAGCGGCGCACAAACTGGCGCTGAACCAGATGCGCGGCGGTTTTTCCAAAGAAATTAACGACCTGCGCGACCAGTTGCTGCATTTTACAGCTATGGTAGAACTGGAACTCGATTTTGCCGAAGAAGAAGTGGAATTTGCCGACCGCACCGAATTGCGCAAACTGGCCGAAAAAGTAGAGCAACTGCTGCGAAAACTGAAAAATTCGTTTCAACTGGGGAATGTTATAAAAAACGGCATCCCCGTGGCCATTGTGGGTGAAACTAACGTGGGAAAATCCACTTTACTGAATGCACTGCTCAACGAAGATAAAGCCATCGTTTCCGAGATTCACGGCACCACGCGCGATGTGATTGAAGATGTAGTGAATATTCACGGAACAGCTTTCCGGTTTTTCGACACGGCCGGAATACGCGAAACCATTGACCATATTGAAACATTGGGAATTGAACGTACTTATCACAAACTAACTGAGGCTACCGTGGTTCTGCTGGTGGTGGATACTCAAAACCCCTACCCTGTTGTGAAAGGCCGCATCGATAAAATCCGAAAACGAATAACAAACGGACAACAACTGATTATTGTTGCCAATAAAATCGATGCCGGAAAAACGGAAACCATCGAACAACTGGAGAAACTGGAACTTGGAGAAAATGAAAAGTGTGTATTCATCGTGGCTCGAGAAAGGCAAAACCTCGACAAACTGATTGATCGGATGACCCACGCTGTGAATACCGACGTGCTGAATCAGGAAGATGTGATTGTTTCCAACGCCCGGCATTACGAAATCCTGAAAAACGCCCATGCCGCCATCGAGCGCGTTTTAACCGGCCTCGACACCGGCATTACCGGCGATTTCCTGGCGCAGGACATCCGTGAATGTTTGCACTATCTGGGTGAAATAACCGGCGAAATCACCACTCACGAAGTACTGGGACATATTTTTAAGAATTTTTGTATCGGAAAGTAATTGGCATTGAATATTAATCACTTACTGCATTAAGGTACAAATAGGATACAATAGCAGTTGAATTTTAGGAAAATGCAGCCCAAGTAAATGAATATTAAGGTTGATTATACTTCCACGTAACTTACTCCTCTTCGGCTTCTTTCTCTTGAAATCGAGCAATAAATTTATCTGAAATATTTACAACTAAATATTCAAAATATGGCAAACCTTGGGAATCTTTAGTATGTCGGCAAATAAAACTCAGGCTTGAAAAGTCGCTCCCGCTGTTAAATGAGTTGAGCAAATAGATTGTTGATTTATTATGACCTGTTTGGTAGAGGGAATACAAACAAATTATGTAACTTTGATAGAATAAAAAAATTTAGAAAACCAGTAAATTCAATTAATTATGAAACATTTAGTTAAAATATTAATTGTATTGCAGGTATTTTTCATTTCCTGCAACAAGGAAGATGATATCATTGATTTGAAGAAAGATGATATCATTGAAAAGAAGGATCCAGGTTATTTTGTTTTAACTGTACTTAAAAATTCAGTAAAAAGTGCATACAGCGAATCTCAGTTAAAATCGGCACAGTCTGATTTTGATTTGGGAGATTTAAAAGCAAGTATGACTCATTCGTTCATTTTAGTTAACGGAGGCGATCAACCTATTTTTGACATCGTTTTAAATTCTGATAATCCGGCCTTTACAATATCACCTAATGCAATTTCATTATTGGAAGGCAATGCCCGGTTTGACAATACATCCGGTAGTGGATTTATTCCGCTTATTTCTTTAGGAATTATACATGGAACTCATATTAATGGATTCGGTTTTACCGACTTGTTGCCAAAGGGTATAAATACTTCACTATTGACAATTACCGGTAAAACGATAGATGGAAATGATACAATTGAAATAAGTTCTGACTTTGAATTTAAAGTGAATGCAAGATTGATGGATATAAAATTATATGTCAACAATTCTGAAGTTGATATAACGAGAAACTACCTATGGACGTCTTCCACACTTGGAGGGATAGGCTTTGTGAGAACTTATGAAATAAACGCAAATAGTCTTGAAATCGAAAATACAGGGAATGTTGATATTAATTTGACCTATGGCAGTAATAATGAAATATTGGAGCCAAATGAGAAAAAACAAATCGAACTTTTTCATGGTATAGTTTTTAGTTTAGATGGAAATGGCACCATAACAGATAATAAAAGAATTCAGCTCGGTAATGATGGTATAGGATATTTCAGAATTAGCACCAAGGTATGGCATCCGGGCGACTGAGCAACCCGGCGACTGGGCGAAAATGTCTGAACCTGGATTATGCTTATTAAATGTTCCAGATGAGAAAAAAGTAACGTTTCTACCGGTAGAAACGTTACTTTTTATCACCTAAGCATCTCAAAATCAATATTTTTTACTTTATGTATTTTGAAATAACTTATTCTTTCCGGTTTTAAATTTTTCACATTGCAACATTATTAAGTTTTAGAGACTGTTTTGAAATCATACTTAAAATTTGTTAAGCTTGAGTTCTTTAAATACTGGTTCAGCAGATTTCCTGTCATGTATTCCATTCATTATCTCTCGCTGTTTGTGCCTTCGTTTTCTTCCGTTTTCTAATAAATCTTTTATAACTAGCCACTGGTTATCGGTTAAATCACTCAGGTATGTTTTCTTATTACAATGTTTTGTTGTTATTATAGTGCAAAGAAAACACTTGCCAGTGTATTTATCTGATAAACATTTGATTAGTGTTCAACATGTGCCTGTTAATTGGCCCATAAACTTTTTATTTTTAAATTTCAAAACAGTCCCTGAATAACCGATCATATTTCCACTGGCAGGTCAGATTCAATCTTTGATGTAATGGATTTTTTGTAATAATGGGTGAACTGAATTCTCATTGGTATAACCTTAGCAGAATTTTCAGATCATTGTATCTAAACCGGTAAAACTTCGTATAGAGTAAAAAAAATCAAATGATCCAGCCTGAATTTTCAAAATTATGGTATGTTGTATATACCCGTTCCCGTTCAGAGAAAAAAGTACATGCCGGGTTAACCGCAAATCACATTGAAAGTTTTCTTCCGCTTCAAAAACAACTCCGCCAATGGAATGATCGCAAGCGATGGGTGGAAGTTCCGCTGATAACCGGTTATTGTTTTGTACACATCTTTAAAAAAGATTACCTCAAGGTACTGCAAACACAAAATGTGTTGTCGTTTGTAATGTTTGAACAAAAACCGGCCGTTGTTCCCGACCGTGAAATTGAATCCCTGAAACAGATGCTCCGGCAAACCGATTTTGAAGTAACCGTATCCTTTGGCAGTTACCAGCGTGGAGAAAAAGTGGAAATAATAGAATCGCCTCTTATGGGATTGCAGGGTGAGCTGATAAGAGCAAATGGAAAACAACGTTTTCTTTTACGGCTGAACAGCATCAATACCGTATTTTTTGCCGATGTTCCGGCTGAGTTCCTTACAGCCATCCCGACTGCCGTTTTCTAACCATTCTGTTAAATACATAGGTTCACCAGAATTTATTTTTTCCAAAAAATTTTTAGCCATTTGTTGATTAATATTCAAAATTTTATTCGTAAATTTTATCTGTCTTTTTGAGTTAAAAAAGTTACTCATAATTTATCATTTTTACAGCACATACCTTATGTACTGAGATAGCGAAGCTTAATTTCAAAATCATCACCAGCGCTTCTTCTGAAATAATTTTAAGCAAAATCTCTCTATGCTCAGCATCATTATTTCTTCGAAAACCCGGATTAAACTGTTAATAAAGTTTTTCCTTTTTGATGGCAATTATAGTTACTTGCGAAGCATGGAAAAGGAGTTCCATGAATCTTCAAATTCCATTCGTGTTGAATTAAACAGGTTCCTAAGTGCCGGACTTCTTTTATCGGAATACAAAGGAAAGAAAAGGTATTACCACGCAAATCAGAAGCATCCGCTTTACAAGGATTTAAAAAGCATAGTGCGAACAACACTGGGGATAAACTATCTTATCGACAATTGCATTTGCAAAGTTGGTAATCTGCAGTATGCATACATCACCGGGAACCTGGCTGAAGGCATCAATTCCGATTTTATTGAACTGGCCCTGGTTGGTTCCGGATTGGATAACGAATGCATTGACAGGCTTATAAAAAAAGTACAGAAACTTTTAGACCGTAAAATCATGTACCTTACCTTTACTCAGGACCAGATGGAATACTTTTTTAAAGACAAACCACACCTGCTTATCTGGAGGGCGGACAAAAAGAAAACCGGGAAACATATTCGTCCGGGAACCGGATAGCAAACAGAATAAAACCCTTTTTTAATGTTTCAACCGAAAAAAACAAATCAACAATCAAAAACCAAACTTGAAAATTTTAGTGACCGGCTCTGCCGGATTCATTGGCTTTCATCTTGCAAGAAAACTCATTAAACGTGGCGACAGCGTTGTGGGTAGGGGAACTTTTAACTCTGAACTGTCTTTGAATTCTATTCTTGCATCTTGTGTCTATTCGTCTTGTGTCTCTAGTTAAAATAACAAAATAAGAAATAAGGAATAACAAACATGCAGTACCAGTAAACAATGACCAGCTCTGAACTCTTGCCAAAAGCATCCATTAGGGGAACTCTGCCATCAAACAACACCAAATTTACGCATAAAGTATTTATATTTGTTTTAAAATATACAAATGGAAGCATCAGAACGCAATACAATACTGAATCAAATCCTTTGGGATTATAATATTTCTGCTGAAGATATCGATGCTGTATTACGCGGAGAAATGAAACAGGCAGGGCATTATAATCAGGATATGATTTTTTTGAAAATACTGGAATCATACTCCTGGTTCACTATCCTCCAATTATTTAGCCCAAACCAAATAAAATATTTATTAACCAATCAGGTTATCAGTAAGCTCAGATCACCATCATTACGCCGGAAATATGAATTCGTCCAAAAAAGATTACAACAAATTATACCTGTTGCAGGATAAGTTCCTTTCCTGGTGGGTTACACTTGGTCTTCCGTTTTACTTAACCGGAGGTACAGCGCTTGGTCGCTTTTACCTTAATCATCGGTTCAGCGAAGACCTCGATTTTTTCATCAATGCTAATATTCATTATTTGGATTATATCTCACGACTTAAAAACAAGATTACAGCTCATTTTGAAGTAAATATTCAACAATCACTGTTTTCCGACGACTTCACCCGTTTTTTTATTTCGGAAAATGATACCTGGCTCAAAATCGAGTTGGTTAATGATGTGGATTATTACGTTGGAAAACAGGCGGCTTATAAGTATGGACATATCGATACACCCATAAACATTTTATCAAATAAACTTACAGCCATTGTCGGTCGTGATGAACCTAAGGATATTTTCGACATCATTCAACTTTCTCTGAACTACTCTTTTAATTGGCCCGATATATTTAGTCATGCCAAGCAAAAAGCAGTAATTAACGAGTTGGATGTTGAACAGCGTTTAGTTTCATTCCCTGTGGAATGGCTCGAAAATGTGAACTGGTTAACTGCACCAATAAATGTAGAAAAATCACGCTTTATTTTAAACCAGATTGCCGATGATTTTTTACTTGGCAAAACAAACTCTTTAGGGAAACATCAGCCCCCCATTGAAAATGCAAAGCCAATCATTTAAAAACACAATGGGGAACTCATTAAATATTATTACCGGAACAGGAATGACCCATCGCCGGCAAGACGGAATAAATGTGATTTCGTTGGCTTCGTTGGATAAATAACCTGCTCATCTGGAGCGAAAACCAAAAGAAAACCATTAATCATATCCATCCGGGAACCGGATAGCAACCAGTAGAAAACCCTTTATTTTATGTTTCAACCGAAAAAAAACAGATCAACAATCAAAACCAAACTTGAAAATTTTAGTGACCGGCACTGCCGGCTTCATTGGCTTTCATCTTGTAAAAAAACTCCTTGACCGTGGCGACCAGGTAATCGGAATCGACAACATCAACGATTACTACGATGTCAGCCTGAAGTATGACCGGCTGGCAGAAACGGGTATTTCGCACGGTGCTGAACAGTGGCACCAGCCTGTGGTCAGCCATCTATATCCCGGGTACACCTTCATACGGATGAACCTTGAGGACCGCGAACAGCTTGCCCAACTGTTTGAGCGGGAAAAGTTCGGCAGGGTTTGCCACCTTGCCGCACAGGCAGGGGTGCGGTACAGCCTTGAGAACCCCTATGCCTATGTAAGCAGCAACATTGTGGGGTTTATCAACATTCTTGAGGCCTGCCGGCACAACAGGGTAAAGCACCTGGTGTATGCCAGCTCCTCCAGCGTGTACGGCAACAACACCAAAATGCCGCTCAGCACGTCCGACAATGTGGATCATCCCATCAGCCTGTATGCAGCTACCAAAAAAAGCAACGAGCTGATGGCGCACACTTACAGCCACCTGTTCGGGCTTCCCACCACCGGACTGCGCTTCTTCACCGTTTACGGCCCCTGGGGCCGCCCCGACATGGCTTTGTTTCTCTTTACAAAAGCCATCCTCAGCAACAATCCAATCCATGTATTCAACAACGGCAACATGGTCCGCGATTTCACCTACATCGATGACATCGTGGAAGGGGTGACCCGTGTGCTTGATAACCCTCCAGCAGGAAAAACAAAAACAACAGGCAAAGAGCAAGGAGCATGGAGCAACCAGAAACCAGCAACCAGTAACGAGCAACCCCGCCTGACTGACGCAGTCGGACAGGCAGCAACAAGCAACCAACAACAAACTCCTTACGCCCTTTACAACATAGGTGCCTCCTCCCCCGTCCCGCTCATGGACTACATCTCGGCCCTTGAAACCCGGCTGGGTAAAACAGCCGAAAAAATTTACCTGCCCATGCAGCCGGGCGATGTGCCCCGTACCGAAGCCGATGTGACTGACCTTGCCAAAGCTATGGGCTATAAACCCGATACGCCGGTGGAAGTGGGGATTGGAAGGTTTGTGGAGTGGTATGAACGATACTATTATATTAAGGCAGAACGAATAGAACAAATTCATGTCATCTGAAACTAATAAGCGCATAGTCAAAAACACTGCGATGCTGTATATACGGATGTTGGTTACAATGTCGGTAGCATTATATACTTCAAGAATTGTATTGAATACCCTGGGAATTGAAGATTATGGTATTTACAATGTAGTGGGCGGGTTTGTTACTATGTTTAGTTTTTTAAGCGTTTCAATGGCCACTGCCACCCAACGATTCTTAAATTTTGAAATTGGTAAAAAAGATTTTCCTCAGCTTGCAAAAGTCTTCAGCATGAGCATTAATATCCATTTTATTATTGCACTGATTATATTCTTTCTGGCTGAAACAGTTGGTGTATGGTTTGTAAACACTCAACTAACTATACCTTCTGAACGAATGTCTGCAGCAAACTGGGTATTTCAATTTTCAATATTTTCCTCTTTAGTTAATGTGGTGAGTGTTCCATATAATGCAATGATCATTGCTTATGAACGCATGAATGTTTATGCGTGGGTAAGTATTATTGAGGTTGTTTTGAAGCTGATAATTGTATTCATGCTGCAATGGTTTGGATTTGATAAACTTAAATTATATGCCATTTTAATATTTGGTGTTTCCTTGATCATTCGATTTATTTATGGATTTTACTGCAACCGTAATTTTAAGGAAAGCAAATACAAATACACATGGAATTTAAAATTATTTAAAACATTGCTGAATTTTGCAGGATGGAATCTTTGGGGAAATGCTGCAGCAGTGATGTTTGGACAAGGTGTAAACATTCTTTTGAACATTTTCTTTGGCCCGGCAATAAACGCAGCCAGGGGAATCGCATACCAGGTTCGCGGAGCTATAAATAGTTTTGTAACTAATTTCCAAATGGCCATGAGACCCCAAATTATCCAATCATTTGCAACTGATGATTTAAAATACATGCACCAACTTGTTTTTCAGGGTGCCAAATATTCTTTTTTTTTACTTTTTGCACTGTCACTTCCCATATTTCTTGAAACAGAACTAATACTTAGACTTTGGTTAAAAATCGTTCCGGAATACACTGTTATTTTTACTCAATTAGTAATTATAAACGTTTTAATCGATACTATTTCGGGGCCTTTAATGACAGCAGCGCAAGCATCCGGTAAAATCAAACTATACCAGGGAGTGGTTGGAGGTTTGCTGTTACTTATACTACCTATATCCTATTTATTTTTAAAAATGGGTTACCCCCCACAGATAACCCTATATGTGAATATAGTTATCTCAATTATTGCTTTATTTGCAAGACTAAAGATTATCAGCCCATTAGTAAATTTATCAATTAAAGAGTATTTAAAAAATGTTGTTTTACGAATAATTCCTGTTATATTAATAGCTATTATTTTTCCATTTATTATTCAATATTTTTTCCATGCAGGATTAATTCGACTGGTGCTCGTGGTTTTATCTTCAATTATTTCTGTCTTGGTTTCAATTTTTCTGGTTGGAATGAACAGGAATGAACAGATATTTATCCAAAGAAAAATTAGAGCCGTTGTATTCAAAAATTAAAATTATATGACTGTTAATACCAATATTATTGATAATGTTATAAATAATGATCTTTGTATTGGGTGCGGGATGTGTGTTTATATATGCGATTCAAAAGCTCTTGAATTGCATTGGAATGAATATGGTTTCCTGGTTCCTATATTAAAAGGTAAATGCACATCCAATAATAATTGTGTAAATGTTTGCCCGTTTTATCCTTTTCCCAAAGAAATGGTGGAAACAGAAAATAAAATTGCAGATATATTTATTAATGATTCAAATTTTTATCATCCAAAAATTGGAAAATATATTGGAATATATGCAGGATATGCAAAAGAATTTCGTTTAACATCCTCTTCTGGTGGTATAGCAACATTTGTTTTTTCACAGTTACTTAAAAATGGATTTGTTGAACACGTTTTTTCAGTTATTGAATCCACAAAACCAGATACTTTATATGAATATTCCGTTTGTAATTCAATGGAAGAATTAATTAAAGCTTCAAAAACCAAATATTATCCGGTTACATTAGCTTCTGTCTTCAATAAAATTCACGACCTGCCAGGGAAAGTTGCCATTGTTGGGGTTGCTTGTTTTATTAAAGCAATTAGGTTGGCACAGAACGAAAATCATGAATTAAAAGAAAAAATACCTTTTTTGGCAGGTATAATTTGTGGAGGGGTAAAAAGTCGCTTCTTTACAGAATATCTTGCAGGTAAAGCCGGAGTAAAAAAAGAAAACATTTTAAACCCGCAATTTCGAATAAAAAACTTTAACAGTTCTGCCAGTGATTATTCTTTTAGTTGCTATGATAAAAATGACAAACAAGAAAAGAGTATTCGGATGCGGACTGTTGGGGATATGTGGGGTACAAGTTTTTTTAAAGCAAATGCATGCGATTTTTGTGATGATGTAACTGCTGAACTGGCAGACATATCTCTGGGAGATGCCTGGCTTCAACCTTTTAGTAAAGATGGAAAAGGAACAAATGTCATTGTAACCCGTTCAGCAATAGCCGAAGAATTAATACGCAATGGAATAATTGAAGATAAATTAGTTATCGAAGAATTATCTCTTGAGAGATTCTTAGCTTCACAGCAGGGAAGTTTCAATCATCGTCATAACGGTCTTTCAACGAGGATAAAAAAGGCAAAAAAGGAAAATCGACCAATACCTCCTAAACGCTTTGGCAACGAAAAAGTGAATTTGTACTTTAAACTGGTACAAAATATCAGAATGAACATCAGGCGTGAAAGTCTTGAAATTTGGGAAAATAATCCAGATGCCATACTGTTTGATAAAAAAATAAACAGACGTTTGTGGCAATTAAAAAAGGCAACAACTTTATATCATTATTATCAAGCTGCCAATAAACGGATGAGAAAATTGTTTTTTACAACAACTCATTTTTTATGAAAATTGGTATCCTGACACAACCATTACATAATAATTACGGAGGATTATTGCAGGCTTATGCTTTGCAAACCACTTTAAAGAAAATGGGGCATGAACCCTGGATTGTTAGAAGGGTTATCGGAAAACGACCTTTTATTAGAAAAATAGCATCATCATTAAAATATCTTGTTCTTAAATATATTCTCAACAAAAGAAATCTGCATTCTCCTTTTAAGAAACAAATAATGATATCGGAAGATGAAAAAAGAATCGTTTCAACCTTCACATCAGTGTTTGTTGAAAAATACATTCATCCCAAGACAGATTTAATAGATAACAACAGAGACCTTAAAAAATTAATTAAGCAGGGATTTGATGCATTTATAGTAGGCAGCGACCAGGTATGGCGATTGATTTATTCGCCTTATATGCCAAATTATTTTTTAGATTTTCTTGGCAATAATAAAAAAATTAAACGCCTTGCTTATGCTGCATCTTTTGGTTTGGATAAATGGCACTTCCCTTATTTTTTAACAAAAAAAACCAAACGGCTCGCAAAGAGATTTAATGCTATTTCTGTAAGAGAAGAATCTGCTGTAAAGCTGTGTCAGGAATATCTGAATGTAAAAGCCCAACATTTGGTTGATCCTACCTTATTATTAAAAAAGGAGGAATATTTAAAGATTGTAAAGAATGAAAACGAACCAAAAAGCCCTGGCAATTTATTTATTTATATTCTCGATAAATCAGAAGAGAAAGAAAAATGGATCAGTATGATTTCAAAAGAGCTTGGAATGATGCCATTTTCAGTTATGCCATCCAATAAGTTATCTGCTGAAAACAAAGAAGAAATTAATAACTGTATTTTTCCACCGGTAACAAAATGGTTAAAAGGTTTTGAAGATGCTGCAATTGTTGTTACAGATTCATTTCATGGTTGTATATTTTCCATTTTATTTAATATTCCATTTATAGCATTTGCAAATTCCAAACGAGGATCAACAAGATTCATTTCGCTTTTAAAAATGTTTGATTTGTCAGACAGGCTAATATCAGATGGTGATCTTTTTAATCTTGATAGACTTTTAAAACCTGTAAATTGGGATGAAGTCAATCTAAAGTTAGAAAATGAAAGAAAAAAAAGTTTTTACTTTCTAAATTATAATCTTTCTTCCAATTAAAGAATGAAAAGAGGTAGAATATCTGTTACCTCCTACAACTGATAATATTTTTAATTTTTATTTCATATGCTTAAGCTATCAATCATAATTCCGGTTTATAATTTAGAATCGTATATTGAAAGATGTATTAAAAGTTTAATATATCAGGACGTACCAAAAGAAACTTATGAAATTATTGTAATAAATGATGGTTCTTCCGACAAAACCAGGGATGTTGTTATTGATTTAATTCAAAAACATTCCAATATCATCCTTATTGATAAAAAAAATGGAGGTGTTTCTTCTGCTCGAAATGCCGGTCTGGAAAAATCAAAGGGAAAGTATATAATGTTTGTGGATGGGGATGATTATATTGTAGAAAATTCTTTAAGTTATTTAATCGAAGTTGTTGAAAAAAATAATCTGCAAATAGGTCTGTTTACGCGTCAAAATGAAACGGACAATAAAGAACTAATAAGAACTGAAAATGAAGTTAAAATAATTCCAGGAGTCGATTTATATTATAACAATAGAAAAAATGATAATTCTTGTATCTTACTGATTCAACGCGATTTTATTAAAAAAAATAACATTACTTATACATTAGGTATACCTTTTCTTGAAGATGGTGAATTTATCTCAAGGTTAATGTGCCTTGCTGACCGCACTGCATTTTTTGATTTTCCCTATTACGTATATGTTAAACGGCCAGGTTCAGCAACGAACTCTGATCTTTATTATTCAAAAAAGGCTATCGATGGTTTTATAAAGGCTGCCATCAATATAAAACAATTTCAGGAAACACATCCCCTCTCAAATAGTCAAAAATTATTTTTAAACCAACCATTAGTAAAATTTGTCGTCACAGCAGCCAGTGCCTGCCGAAGCATTAAATCTATTAAATATTTGCCTTATGTTAGAAATGAATATAAAAGAAACAATTTGAATTATTTACAACTTGAAGGCTGTAATAAAGAACATGCTTTGTTTGGTAAATGGTATAACTATTCAATTTATTATTATTTTGTAAGAAGATTCTTTGTATTTGCTTTTATTTATCTAAGAAAATTCAAGCTGTTCAAATCGTCTTAAAAATATGTGTGGATTAGCAGGGATTATAAATAAAGCAGGATTCTCTTCTGGATTAATTTCAGAAATGACCGATATTATTAAGCATCGTGGACCAGATGATGAAGGATTTGTTATTTGGACTAATGATGATGACAGACCAGAAGTCCTGTTTGGAAAAAATACTCCCAATGAAATCTTTAAAAAATGGCCTGCTTATAAGATTAAAAATGTTAATAGCGTAGAAAATAAAAAGGCTGTGATTGCTTTTGGGCATAGAAGGCTGTCAATACTGGATTTGTCAGCAACAGGCCACCAACCAATGGCTTATTTAAATAATCGCTACTGGATTATTTTTAATGGTGAGATTTATAATTATTTAGAATTACGTGAGGAATTAAAAGCTAAAGGTTATGAATTTAAATCCAATAGTGACACTGAAGTAATTTTAGCATCATTTGATCATTGGGGAGTAGATTGTCAAAACAGGTTTAATGGCATGTGGGCTTTTTCTATTTATGATACAGCGACTAAAAATATTTTTTTATCACGCGATAGATTTGGAATAAAACCTTTATATTATTGGTTCTCCCCTGATGGCAGTTTCTGTTTTGGGAGTGAAATTAAACAATTTACCATTCATAAAAATTGGAAAACAATATTAAACAAAAATAGAGCTTTTGATTTTTTATACTTTTCTTTAACAGATCACACGGAAGAGACCATGTTCAAAGATGTTTTTATGTTAACACCGGGAGGTTGTTTTTTTGATTCCATTGAAAAGCTCTCTTCATATATTAAAGCAGGTAAATTACCTGTAAAACAATGGTATAATCCAAAAAAGAAATTGTTCGAAGGGGGATTCGAAGAAGCAAAAAAGGGTTTTTTGAAGAGGTTTCAAGAAGCTATAAAACTACACATTAGGGCAGATGTACCAATAGGGAGTGCGCTTTCCGGAGGTTTAGATTCATCTTCGATTGTTTCTTATATCAACATTTTATTACGTAAGCAAGATAAAAGTGATTTACAAAAAACATTTTCTTCAGTTTCAAATGATGAAAAGTACAGTGAAAAAAAATGGATAGATGAGGTTGTAAAAGAAACGCAGGTAGAAGGTCATTTTATATATCCTAATGGAAAAGATGTTTTCACTTTAACTGAAAAATTGATTTGGCATATGGATGAGCCTTATCAATCACAATCAGCCTTCCTGGGCTATCATGTATTTCAGGAAGCAAAGAAAAATAAAGTTATTGTTTTACTAAATGGACAAGGTGCAGATGAGTATTTATCAGGATACACTGCATTTCGGTCGCAGCGACAAAAAGAATTGATAAAACAATTAAAAATAAAAAGTTTGAAGAAAGAGAATATTGGTTTTTCAGGAATACTTAAAATTTTATTAAGAATTGCTTATGAAAAAATTCCACTCAAATTAAGGTTTTCTGTTTCTCAAATATCCTTAAAAAACAGACAACTATATAAAATAATAGATCAAAAACATCTTGTACGAAAAAGACTGCACCCATATTTAATTAATGGTTATAAAAAAACAGATCACTATGTTATATCAAATTATCAACTTTTTACGAATCCTTTACCCAGGTACCTTAGATGGGAAGATAGAAATTCTATGGCTCATTCAGTAGAAGCCCGGGTACCATTTCTTGACTATAGATTAGTTGAGTTTGTACGTAATCTTCCTTTGGATTTTCTTGACGCTCCTTTTCAAACTAAGAGAATTTTGGTTGAATCGATGAACGGCATTCTACCTGAAAAAATCAGACAAAGAAAAGATAAGAAAGGTTTTATTACTCCAGAGCAGGGTTGGTTGTCTGGGGAATACCAAAAAGAATTTTTAGACATGTTTGATCATTATGCACCTTATGCTAAAGAAATAATCAGGCATGATAAAGCCAGAAGTTATATTCAAAAAGTTCAATCTGGAATATTACCTTTTGATTATACATATTGGCGTTTAATTCTTTTTTGTGTTTGGATGAAAGTATTCAATGTCGAAACTGACTAAGTATAAAATATGAAAGTCACATTAATCGCCGGTGCCCGGCCCAATTTCATGAAAGTTGCACCCATCATTCATGAATTAAATAAAGTTAAGCCTGAATCAGGAATAAACTACAGACTGGTTCATACCGGCCAGCATTATGATGAAAAGATGAGTGAATCTTTTTTCAGGGAACTGAATATTCCTGATCCAGATGTAAACCTGGGTTGTGGTGGTGGCACGCAGGCTGAACAAACAGCAGCCATTATGGTGGCTTTTGAGAAAGAACTGATGGTCAATCCTGCTGATTTGGTTATGGTGGTTGGCGACGTAACCAGTACTATGGCTTGCAGCATTGTAGCAAAAAAACTGAACACCAAAGTGGCTCATGTAGAAGCAGGTATCCGCAGTTGGGATTTAACCATGCCCGAAGAAATCAACCGCATGGTTACTGATGTGTTGGCCGATTACTTTTTTATAACTACCGAACTGGCCAATCAAAATTTGCTGAATACAGGAATACCATCCGACCAAATTTTTTTTGTGGGCAATGTGATGATTGATACTCTGCTGGCCAACCGTCCCCGGTTTAAAAAGCCCCAGCTTTGGGATGAGCTGAAACTGGTAAAACGAAATTACATTGTGATGACGCTTCACCGGCCTGCCAATGTGGACGGAGAAGAACAATTCAAAGCCCTGCTTGATGCCATTATCAGATCCTCCCGCTGCCTCCCGGTTATTTTCCCAGTTCATCCCCGCACTGCTAAAATAATAGAATCTATCATGAAGCATCGGCAACATTCTTCAGTGGTTCCCCTTTGGGGGACGAGCGAAGCGGAGGGGGATACCCTGCATTTAATTCCTCCGCTGGGTTACCTCGAATTCAATTATCTTGTTGAAAATGCGAAGGCCGTTATAACTGATTCAGGAGGAATTACAGAAGAAACAACTGCTTTGGGAGTTCCCTGCATGACGCTGAGAAACAATACCGAACGGCCGGAGACAGTGGAATTGGGAACCAATGAACTGCTTGGTACAAATCCTGCTGCCATTAAACCCGCCCTTGAAAAACTGTTCGCAGGAGACTGGAAAAAAGGTTCCGTCCCCGAATTATGGGATGGCAAGGCCTCGGAGAGAATTGTAAAACATTTAATAAATCTTTTTTCCTCTGAATCAATACCACTGGTAGAGTATATTGGAAAACAGCATATAATTCAATAAAAATCAAATGAAGATTTTGATTGTCAGCAGAGCGTTTTATCCTGATATTTCACCCCGTGCAAACAGGACAACAGAACTGGCAAAAGAATTTGCCCGCCAGGGACATCAGGTGAGGATTATCCTACCTAAAAGAAATTTTGATCTCGAAACATTTAAATCATTATATCCCAAAATATCAATAAAAGAATTTGGGCCATTAAAATTTAAACCAGTTACTCTGAAAGGGAATATAATTCAAAGAACAATAAGAAAAATAATCAAGCGCACCGGCACTTTATTTTTTGAATATCCTGATATTGAATTCCTGTTTCAGTTGCCAAAATCAATAAAAAATGAATCGGGGTTTGATTTGTTAATATCCATTGCTGCGCCTCATCCTGTTCACTGGGGAGTATCTCGGGCCATTAAAGAAAATCCTCAGTTAACAAAAACATGGGTGGCCGATTGTGGAGATCCTTATATGGGAGAAACTTTAGCAACTTTCCGTAAACCATTTTACTTTAAATATTTTGAGAAGAATTTTTGCAGAAACGCAGATTTCATTACCGTTCCCACAGCGGGTGCCACCGATGCTTATTATCCTGAATTCAGACAAAAAATTAAAATCATTCCACAGGGATTTGATTTTAGTGAAACCTTAAAAGAAAAGAATGATATAAATAATGAAATTCCCACTTTTGCCTATGCTGGCAGCCTGGCTTTCAAGGGAGTCCGTTGCCCTTTTCTTGTTTTGGAGTATTTGAAATCAGTTAAACAGGATTTCCGTTTCCATTTCTTTTCAGGTTCTGTAAATGGCATATTATCGAATTATAAATCATCTTTTGGTGAGAAACTTATTGTTCATGAAAAACTGGACAGAACGTTACTGATAGACAAATTAAAAAAGATGGATTTTTTGATAAATTTCGATAACGGGACATCAAAACAACTTCCAAGCAAATTAATAGATTATGCATTAACGGAAAGACCAATACTAAACATTTACCCATTAAAACCCGATTACACCTTAATCGATCAGTTTCTCAAACAAGATTACAGCAGGCAATATCATGTAAATAACATTGAACGGTACAATATTAAAAATGTGGTTTCAGAATTTATTCAGCTTGCAAAAAAATAAATGCAGGAAAATATTGTATATAAAAATCACCTCAGTAGAACAGAAAAATACAGGCTTGAACTGTTTCTGCTTTTTCTTTTCTGGCCCTTGCTGGCCTTTATTCTCGCTTTACGTTATTATCATCTCCGGGAAGCAAAAATAATTGTTTATCTTTTTTTTGTTTTTTTTGGAGCTACATTCTATTTGGGGAATCCGACTTTCGATTCCTTCGGATTATTTCAGGAATTTCAGTTGATCGCAAACCGCCCGTTTGGTGAATTTTGGACAATTCTATCGGGATTATATACCGAAACAAGGGCAGATATGGCTCAACCTTTCATTCTGTTTAGTGTATCACGGCTTGGAAACAATCAATTTTTGATATTTGGAGCCCTTGCGGCTGTGTTTGGATGGTTTTACCTTAGAGGTATTAATATGGTTTTTTCTCCATCCGTTAAGCAAAATGTGAATGCTTTTATATTTTTTCTGTATTTTCTTTCTATCGTTCCAATATTCCGTATCAATGGCTTCAGATTCTGGACGGCAGCATGGGTGTTTTTTTATGGAGCCTATAATGTTGTGCAATCCAGGGATATGCGATTTTTCATCTTCTCATTATTATCCATCCTTTTTCATTTTAGTTTCATTTTTCCCAATGTAATTTTAATTGCCTGGTTTCTATTGGGGAACCGGAATAAAGCTTATACGATGCTTCTTGTTATATCCATCTTAATACCGGAGCTGTTTTGGCCACAGATACAATCAGTTGCTGCATTTTTTGGAGGCACTATAGAAGCCAAATTTAATGTCTATACCAATCCTGAATACGGTGAGAAAATTTTGGCTATGCGGCAAAGTTTAAGATGGTTCATGAATATGGCAGGCTGGGGAATTTTCTATTACACGCTGTTTATGCTGTTTTATTTAAAAAGCAGGTATGAGAAAATTTTAGAAAATATCCGGCTGAACAACCTTTTTTCCTTTAGCCTTTTGTTTCTCAGCGCTGTAAATTTTACAAGATATATTCCATCTATGGGTAGATTCATGACAATTTTTTACCTGTTTGCATTTTCCTATTTCATTGCTATACTAGCCCATTTTAAGGACAATAAACTCAGATTATCCACCTGGTTAGGTTTGGTTCCAATGATGCTGAGCATGATAATTACTATAAGAGCCGGCATGGAAATGACCAGTTTATGGTTGCTTGCACCGCTGCCTTTGGCCATTTATGCAGAACCTGTGTCGGTTTATGAATTTCTTACTCAATTGTTTTGAAACATCTAATACACTTAAAATCAGCTTTAGCCATGAATCTGCTGAATATTCCTGGCTGGAGAACAAACCGAAGAATAGTTGTTTTCGAATCAGATGACTGGGGGAGTATTAGAATGCCTTCAAAAAATACTTATCTAAAACTTTTACAACTTGGTATTCGTGTAGATAATTGTCCATTTTTAAAATATGATGCTTTGGCATGTGAAGATGATTTAAATGCGCTTATTGATACTCTAAGGGCTTTTAAAGATTATAGAAATAAATATCCTGTTTTTACACTTAATACGATAGTTGCAAATCCTGATTTTAGTAAGATTCAACAAACAAATTACAGGGAATATTCATTTGAACCTTTCACAAAAACATTAGGACATTATCCCAAACACAGCAAATCATTTCAAATTTGGAAACAAGGTATTAATGAAAATGTATTGTACCCGCAATTACATGGAAGAGAACATTTACAGATAAACCGTTGGTTGAAAATGTTACAAATTAATTCCAGAGAAAGCATCATTGCATTTGAACATGATCTTTTTGGAATAAGTACCACAATAACTAAAGAATTAAGAGAATCATATTTGGCCGCTTTTGATGCTGATTCTGAAGCTGAAATTAAATTACAAAAACACATTCTTAATGATGCAAAATTAATATTTGATGAAATATTTAACTACTCATCATCTTCATTTATAGCTCCGAATTATATATGGAGTAAAAACATTGAACATCATCTTTCAACGTTAGGAATTAAATTTATACAAGGGTTATCAAAACAACTATTACCCCTGTTATCTCAAAAAAAAAGAACTACTGTACGACATTATTTAGGGGAAAAGAACAATTATGATCAATTTCACTTAGTTCGTAATTGTTTTTTCGAACCTTCTGTTCATCCAACAAAAGATGTTGTATCAAATTGTTTAAAACAAATTCAAACAGCTTTTTTGTGGAGAAAACCTGCAATCATTTGTTCCCATCGCCTTAATTATATAGGTTTTATTGAAGAAGAAAATCGAGAATCTTCACTTAATAAATTAAAAGAACTTGTAAGTAAAATTCTGAAGCATTGGCCGGATACTATCTTCTTAAATTCAGAAGAACTGGGAATGTTAATTGAAAAAGATAAATTATGATTGAAATTGTAGTAACAGGTGATTTCTGTCCAATTAACAGAGTAGAAAAATTAGTGTTAAATCAAAACTTTGATTTAATTTTCAACAATACATTACAAATACTTTCTAATGCAGATTTGGCAGTTACTAATCTTGAATGTCCACTAGTTAATGATGCTAATAGAATTCCCAAAATTGGCCCGGCATTAAAAGCTAATATAAAAACTATTGAAGCACTCAACTATGCCAATATCAAACTTGTAACATTGGCAAATAACCATATAATGGATTTTGGAGTTGAAGGATTAAAATCAACTTTTAAAACATATTTTGATAATGGCATTCGTTATGTTGGAGCAGGGAATACTTTAGAAGAAGCCAGGAAACCGTTTAGTATAATTTTAAATAAGCACAAGCTGGCAATCATAAATATAGCAGAAAATGAATTTTCAAACACCAATGGTAATTATCCAGGAGCAAATCCATTTTCCTTAATATCAAATTTTAATGATATTGTCGAAGCAAAAAAATATCATGATTTTGTAATAGTTATCTTTCACGGTGGCCATGAAGGTTATAAACTCCCAGGTCCAAAATTAAAAGAAATTTTCAGGTTCTTTGTTGATGCTGGCTCTGATGCAGTAATTGCACATCACACTCATTGTTTCAGTGGATATGAAATATATAATAATGTTCCCATTTTTTATGGATTAGGCAATTTTATTTTTGATCATCTGAATATTAAAGATGAGTCATGGTATGAAGGTCTAATTGTAAAAATTGTTTTCTCTAAAAATAAAACTTCCACCTTCCAACTTTTACCAATCACTCAATTTAAAAACTCAATTGGTGTTAAATTAGCTGAGGGTGAGGAATTGGAAAGAATCCTAAATGAAATAGAACAATTAAATCTCATAATACTGGAAGACTCTAAATTAAAGGAATCTTTCAATCAATTCACCTCTCAAAAAAGCAAAGAATACCTTCGGTATTTTCAACCTTTTAATAACCGAATACTTGGATTCCTGGCAAGAAAAGGAATACTGCCCTATCAGTTATCTGATTATAAAAGAAGATTATATTTAAATCTAATACGCTGTGAATCACATAGAGATGCTTTAATTGAAATTTTAGCGAAATGAAGATTGCAATTCACCCCTCCGAACTTTCTTTTAGTAATGAGTGGATAACCTATTGCCAAACCAATGATATCGACTACAAAATAGTTGATTGCTATGCCTCTGATATCATCAACCAGATTTCAGACTGTGATATCGTGATGTGGCATCACCACCATGCATACGCCAAGGATAAACTGTTTGCCAAACAGCTCCTTTTTGCACTGGAACAAACGGGGAAAAAAGTTTTTCCTGATTTCAACACAGGCTGGCATTTTGACGACAAGGTAGGGCAGAAATATTTGCTTGAGGCCATTGGTGCTCCCCTGGTCCCATCGGTTGTTTTTTATTCAAAAAAACAGGCATTGGAATGGGCTGAAACAACAACCTATCCGAAAGTTTTTAAACTCAGAGCCGGAGCAGGCTCCTACAATGTATCTCTTGCTAAAACTAAAAATAAGGCAAAACAACTTATTAAACGTGCCTTTGGAAGAGGGTTTAGTCCCTATAGTAAATGGAACAATTTAAAGGACAAATGGATGAAATTCAGAAAAGGGAAGGTTCCTTTTTTTGGCGTACTGAAAAGTATGGGCAGGGTTATTTATTCCACAAGGTTTGCAAGAATTCATGGAAATGAAAAGGGATATGTATATTTTCAGGATTTTATACCACATAACTCATTTGACATCCGGGTTGTTGTGATAGGTGATAAAGCCTTTGCAATTAAACGGATGGTGAGGAAGAATGATTTCAGGGCATCCGGTAGCGGCAATATCATTTATGACAAGGTACAGATTGATGAAAGATGTATAAAAATTTCCTTTAATATTTCTCAGAAACTTAAAACCCGGTGCCTCGCTTATGATTATATTTTTGATTCAGAAAACAAGCCACTGCTAACAGAAATCAATTATGGCTATGATCGCAGGGGATACCTCGATTGTCCCGGTTACTGGGACAGCAGCCTTAAATGGCACGAGGGTATATTTATTCCGGAAGAATGGATGGTTGACCAAATAATTATAAACTATACACATGAGCATTTTCCAGTCAAAGATTCTCTTCTGGCCCCGCCAGTTGTTTAAACATTCTCTTCAATTAATATATCCGGTGTTCATTAAGTTCTGGAATATGCCGGCTGTTTTGTCAGTTGATGATACGCTGGATAAAATTATCAAAGATAAGTGTTCTGTTTGCCGGTATGGTGACGGAGAATTCCTGTTTATAATTCACAAGGTCAGTTTACCTTTCCAAAAATACGATTCTGACCTTCGGGATAAAATGATAAGAATTTTAAAAAGTAATGATGACAGTATATTAATAGGGCTGCCTATCGGATATTATTCGATGGAAAATCTTACAAAAAAAAGTAAACTAACATGGACAAGTCATATTGCCTGGACCTATCCCCAATTAAAAAAATACCTGGATTTGTCAAAAACTTACTACAATGCAAGCATGACAAGGCCTTATGTAAATTACATTGATAAAAGTAAATGTAACGGATATTTTGAAAAACTGATGAAAATATGGGAAGGGAGGGAGGTTTTGCTTGTAGAAGGTGAAAAGAGCAGATTGGGGGTAGGAAATAATTTATTCCGGCACGCTAAGAATGTGCAACGAATCCTGGCTCCTTCGGTCAATGCGTTTTCAAATTACAAACAACTGCTTCAGGAAGTTTATAAGCACAACAAATCGAAATTGATTCTGATAGCTTTGGGCCCAACAGCAACAGTTATGGCGTACGATCTGGCAAAATCAGGTTATCAGGCCATCGATATCGGAAATATTGACATTGAATATGAATGGTACCTTCGGGGGACAGATGTTAAAATAAAAATTCCGGGAAAATATTCCAATGAAGTTGCAGGAGGTTGTGATGTAGAAGATATTGTAAATGAAGAATATGAAAATCAGATAATAATGAAGGTTACCTGATTAAAATATGAAACGAGCATGATAATTATCAACCAAGAGAATGATTATAATTTCATGCGAGTTCCATATGATGCCTTATAAATAAACAATTTTAATCATATGAAATCCAATTTTCCCTTAAATGGTTTTTGAAAGGTGTCTAAAAAAATTTTAATTATAAGTCCTTCCATACAAATGGGCGGTATTGAACGTGCTGCCAGTACACTTGCCAATGAGTTTTCAAAGCAAGGAATTAAGGTTAATTACTTTTGTGTTTTCAATCATGTTAAATTTTTTAATCTTAATGAAAGTATTGATTTAGAAGAACCTGATCCCCGAAAATCACAACGATTTAATCTTATCAGCGCCCCATTACGAATAAGAAGACTTGCAAAAAAAATAAAACCAGACAGCATTTTAGTATTTAATAAATTTTTGGGGGCTCTCACCTTATTATCCCTTGCAGGTTTAAAGTTTCAGATATACATAAGCGAAAGAGCAAGTCCACATTATACTTTCGCACCACATATTGAAATATTTAACAAGGTTATTTATAAAATATTTAAACCTGTTGGATTAATAGCACAAACAAATTATGCATACTCTGTTCAACATAACTTCTACAGGAAAGGAACCAAATTTAAAGTAATACACAATGCCTTAAGAGATGTAGTTGGGTTTGATGTTCCCAGAAAGAAACAGGTTTTGGCTGTGGGCAGATTCAATGATTATCTGAAAGGATTTGACAGGCTGGTTACATGTTTTTCCATGCTTAAAAACCAGGATTGGACATTGGTTTTTGCAGGTGGTGATGCTCAATCAGGTAAACAATTATATGAACTGGCAGAAAAGCTGAATATCCAGAATAAAATTCAATTTAAAGGAAAAGTAAAGAATATAGACAGCCTGTATGCTGAATCAGGAATCTTTATCCTTCCTTCCAGAACTGAAGGATTTCCCAATGCTTTGGTGGAAGCCATGGCGGCCGGGCTTCCATGCATCGCTTTTAAGTACAATCCTGGTATCAGCGAAATTATTGAAGATGGCTTTAACGGAATTTTGGTGGAAGAAGGGAATATACCTGCTTTGGCAGAAAAACTTGATTATCTGATGGAGAATGAAGCTGAACGGGTAAGGTTGGGAAACAATGCCCGATTAATAAGAGATAAACTGGCAAGTGATGTTATCAGCGCCCAATACATTGATTTCATCCTGTCCAACTAATAAAAGCATAAAACAATGTCCGTTCAGGAAAAGTTATACAGCCATGCTCCATTGTGGTTTCAGAATGCCCTGATTTCCTTAAAGGGATTGGAGTTTGAAACAAAAAGGGTGCAGAAGAAATCTGCTCTGGAACATTACAATTTTCTGCTCGAAAGCCAGTATTGGTCAAAAGATCAGATACATGATTACCAAAATCAAATGTTATCTGTCATCTTGAAAGAAGCTTTTTTAAATGTTCCTTACTATCAAAAATTATCGTCGGAATTAAAATGTGATTACCGGGATTTCAAAACTGTTGAAGATATTCAGTTATTGCCTTTTCTTGAAAAAAAACAAATACGTGCTAATGAATTTCAATTTGTAAATCAAAAAATACCAGTTAATAAACATAATACTGGTTTTACCAGCGGCACAACCGGGACTCCGCTTAAACTTTATTCTAATCGAAGTATATTTTCACACCGTTGGGCATTTGAGTTAAGGTTACGAAACTGGGCAGGCTTGAAAGATATTTATCATCCCAGGCGGGTTCAGTTTACCGGAAGAGATATTATACCAATAAATAACAGACAAAAGGTTTACTGGCGGTACAACATGCCTGCCAATACATTACATTGCTCCACTTCACATATCGATGTCACCACAACAATTCATTATGCAAAAGCCATATCAGCCTTTAAACCTGATTTTATAGATGGATATCCAAGCGCAATCAGCACTCTTTCTAAAATATGTCTTACCAGGAATTATTCACTGCCAAAAGTAACGGCAATCAGAGTCAGTGCAGAAACACTTTATGAAGAGGATCGGGAAATTATACAAAAAGCTTTTGGAGGTAAAGTTTTCAATCAGTATGGGTCAAGTGAATCAAGCAGCTTCTGTTCAGAAAATGCGTTTGGTGAAATGCTTGTACATCCTGAGTTTGGGCTATTTGAAATCTTGTATCAAAAAAACGACAAAGGTGCAGCATATGGTTTTGGCCAAGTAGTAACAACAAGTTTTATAAATCCTGTGATGCCTTTAATCAGGTATAAAATTGGTGATTTGGTTAAGGTGGGAAATGTTGTGAGTTCAGTTTATGGTAAAAATTTCCTTCGTCTGGATTCAGTACTGGGAAGGACAGATGATATACTTCATATTCCCGGAAGAGGGTTTATTGGGAGACTTGATCCCATATTTAAAGGAGCTACAGGCATTTATGAATCGCAGATTATATTGGAAAACACCGATATATTAAAAGTAAACATCGTTTCCGATAACTCCTGGTCAAGGCTATATGAAGAGAAATTGATCAATAAACTCAGGCAAAAAATTGGAAATGAAATAAAAATAGAAATTATATTACTGAGTAACATTCCCAGAGGTCCCAATGGAAAATTTCCTGCAGTTATTGACAATACAAAGAAAACAATGAATGCTTAAAAAAAAGATTGTAATTGGAATTACTGCGCCATTAAGCATTATGTTGTTGGAGGGTCAGTTGAATTATTTCTCTGAAGCGGGTTATGAAGTTTATTTAATGGCGCCAAATTCGGATGCAGTAAGTCAATTTTGTATTGAAGAACAGGCAATTCATCTGCCGGTTGATATTGCAAGAGATATATCTGTTTTCAAAGACATAAAAGCATTATTTCAAATTATAAAATATTTAAAGAAGATTAAACCGGATATTATAAATGCCGGCACACCAAAAATGGGTTTATTAGGCATATTAGGGACATACTTAACCGGAGTAAAAAAAAGAATCTATACCTGCAGAGGTTTTCGCTATGAGCATGAAAAAGGAATGAAACGGAGAATACTACGGTTCATGGAAAAACTCACCTCACGTCTTGCTCATTCAGTTATTTGCATCAGCCCTTCGGTAAAGGAACTGGGATTGGCAGATCATATTTTCCCTGAAAACAAAGCTTTTGTGTTAGGAAAAGGTAGCAGCAACGGAATAAACTTAAACCGGTTTAACAGGATCAAAATTGATACGGAAGCCAAAGAAGTTCTGATAAGAGAACTTGGAGTTAAAAATAAATTCATTTTTGGCTTTGTTGGGAGAATTATTGACAGAAAAGGAATTAATGAATTATACGCAGCCTTTGATCAGTTATTTCACAGGTATCCCAATATCCATCTAATTATAGTAGGAGGAATAAATATAGAGCAGGTAAAAAATCCGTCCCTGTTAGAAAAAATGAACCGGCATGAGGGAATTACATTAACCAGATTTCAAAGAAATGTTCCGCTGTATTTGTCACTTTTTAATGTGTTTGTTTTACCCGCCTGGTGGGAAGGATTTGGCAATACGCTTATTCAGGCTGCTGCCATGGACATTCCGGTTATCAGTACAAATGTTACCGGCTGTAAGGATGCGGTTTCAGACGGATTTAACGGCATTCTTGTAAAAAGCAAATCAGCAGACGAGTTATCAAAAGCAATGGAATTCCTTCTTCTGAACCAAAAAGAAAGGGAACGATTGGGAAAAAATGGAAATCAATGGGCCAGAAATTTTGATTCCCAAATAGTATGGCAGGAAATTAAATCTTTTTATGAGAACTAAAAAAAAGAAAGTATTGGCTCCACAACCGAAATTGTTCCTGTATCTCAAAAACGCCATAGGCTGGAGAACAAATCGTAAAATTGTGGTCTTTACGACCGATGATTATGGCAATGTTCGCATGGCCAATAAAGAAGCAAGGGAAACAATGAGAAAAGCAGGAATGAATGTAGCGTTTACCCGGTTTGACTTTTATGATGCCCTTGAAGATAAGGAAGACCTTCAGCAACTTTATGAAACATTAAGTTCTGTAAAGGATAAAAACGGGAATTATCCTGTGTTCACGGCCATGGCATCATCAGCAAATCCTGATTTTGAAAAGATAAAAGAAAATAATTTCGAACAATACCATTATGAATTGCTGCCGGAAACATACAATAAACTGGAAGATTACGAGGGCACCTGGGAGCTATGGAAGGAAGGCATGGAAAAAAAGTTAATCTTTCCACAGTTTCACGGCAGGGAACATTTGAACCTGAAATTCTTTATGGAATCATTGCAAAGGGGTAATTTTCAGGCACAAACCGCATTTAACAATCGTTCTTTTGCAGCCATTACCGATAAGTTATTCCCAGGAGTTGGATATACCGCGGCGTTTGCATTCACCGATTTTAATGATAATGAATATTTCAAGGAGATCATTCGTGACGGATTGAATGCCTTTGAAAAGGTTTTTGGATTCAGGGCGAAGTATTTTGTATCACCCGGAGCAAGTTTTAATCGTGTACTGGAACAAACCATGTTTGAAAATGACATTAAATTCATCGACAAGAAATTTATAACATCCGAAGCTCTTGGCAACGATAAATACAAAAAAGTGTTTCACTATACAGGACAAAGAAATAAGCTGAACCAGATATACATGGTCAGAAACTGCGTGTTTGAACCGGTACAGTTGCCATCGGCGCCTAAAATAGACTGGATTAATTACTGCCTTGACCAGATTGAAATTGCATTCCGGTTAAGAAGGCCTGCTAACATAAGCGGTCACAGGGTGAACTATTCAGGCCATATTGAGCCTTCCAGCAGGGAATTTGGCCTCTCACAGCTCAAAATCCTGCTGAAGGAAATTGTAAAAAAGTGGCCTGATGTTGAATTTATGACTGCTGTGGAACTAGGCAATTTAATTGAAAGGTCATAATTAAAAATAGCCATAACTAAGTTTTAACCTGCTTTCTGATAGGATAATTAATAGTAATTTTTATATGTTCAGTGTTTTTTTATCAATTCTGTTAAACAATCCAATATTTCAATTAGGATATTTTATAAAAAAAACAAATTATAAAAAGCTGATGGTTGATATTAAATTCTCTGATACAAATTATCACCATACCAGAATGTATATAATAGTTGACATGTTTTTATCAAGTTTGAAACTTGGAAGTTCTTTCCATGAATACTTTTTTTACAATTTTACTGGTAAAAGTAAATCCGAAAGAAAAACTTATGCAACAACAGGTAAGATGTATGAATATCAGTTAAAAATGAATCCTTCCAGACACAGGTATCTGATTGAAGATAAATTGGTTTTCTTAAAAAAATATAAAGAATTTGCAGGGAGAGCCTGGCTTGATTTAAAGGTTACAGGCGAAAATGAAGTTGCTGAATTTATTAAGGGCAAAGCGAAAGTTGTTTTAAAAAATTCAAAAGGACAGGCAGGCCAGTCTGTTAAGATAATTTATTTACAAAACACTTCCCTTGCTTCTATTATGGATTATTTCAAAAGAAACAAGTTAGACCTGATGGAAGAGTTCGTTGTTCAGCATGATGATTTGATGGCTTTAGCTCCTGAAAGTCTGAATACAATAAGGATAATAACACAAATCAGCAACCTGGGTGAAGCAGAAATAATAGGTACAATCCTGCGTATGGGCTGTGGCCGGGAAACAGATAATTTGTCAACAGATGGAATTGCATGTCCAATAGATTTCTTAACCGGGAAAGTAAATGGTCCGGGAATTTCTTTTGACATTACTAAACCCGATTATAAAACGCATCCTGTAAGTGGTAAAATTCTTCAGGGATTTCAGATACCATTTTGGAAAGAATCAATGGAACTGGCGAAAAAAGCAGCACTTCTTTATCCTCAAAACCGTTCAGTAGGCTGGGATGTCGCAATTACAAATAATGGCCCCCTGTTAATTGAAGGAAATCACAACTGGGGTGTTCGTCTTTGGCAAATGCCCGTAAAACAAGGGTTACAACATATTCTGGAACCCTATCTTCATGATTAAAAAAGCATAATGAACCTGACAGGCTTTTTAATTTACCTCAAGCACCATGTTCCGTTTATCTGGAAAATGGTGGAGGTACTCAATGCCTTTCTGTTCCGGCTGCTTTACGGGAAAAGAATCAGACAGGTGTCGGATGAAGTGATTGCCCGTGCAGATTTGCCGGGCTATGTTTTCAGGCGATTAGTGAAAAACGATTTGCCCGAGCTTGAACGGCTTTTGGGAAGTCAGCCCGCAGCAAGGGTAGCCTTTTTTAAACCGCACGGGTTTTGCAGGAAGTCGCTGGAAACGGTTTATGCAAACCCCGCCTTCCTGATGATGGGCGTGTTCGACGGCAGCCGTCTGGCAGGTTATTTCTTTCTGCGCTGCTTCTGGAATAAAAAATGCTTTGTAGGCCGGCTGGTTGATGCGCCTTACGAAGGCAAGGGACTGGGCAGGGCAATGAACGGCATCCTTTACCCAATTGCCTGGCAGATGGGTTTCCGCTGCCTTTCCACCATCTCGAAAAACAACAGGGATGTGATGCGCTCCCACGCCGGCAACCCTGCGATGCGCGTTGTAAAAGAGCTAACCGGCGGTTATATGCTGGTGGAGTTTGTGCAGATGATAAAACAAGAAAATGAGACACATGACACAAGACAGGAGATTTCAGTAACGGTATAACTTACAATTCATTTCAGGCAATCCTGATACTTGTGTCTAAACGTCTTGATACCAATCCTGATAATTAGAATTAAATATGGCGGCATTCTTTAATAAAGCAATAAGGTTTATTTTTTTCTGTGTTAGCCTTTTTACTAAGGTTGTGAATAAAAATAAGGTTTGAGTTTATTAATAGAAAAACCTTATTTTCAATACGTTAACCTTAGTAAAAAATTAAGCTATGTGATTTTAACCTTATTATTTTATTTTTCCAAACAAAAGACAAAAAATGAATAAACAACAATGATAGAAGGTTGGAAAGTCTTGATACTTGTAACTTATAGTCTTAATACTAATCCTGATACTTGTGTCTAAAAATCCTGATACTAAAATTTGAAAACAATACTCACTCAACTGTTCATGCCGGTGCCACTGTTTTTTATATTGGTTCTTGCGGCGGCTGTAACCATCAGGCGAAAAAGGACTTCGCGCGTGCTGATGCTGGTGGCTGTTGTGTGGCTTTTTACAGTGTCGGCGTCGCCGGTTCCTGTACTGCTGGCAAAAAATCTTGAAAACAGGTACGGCATCCTGCATGCAGAAGAAATCGGTATGCCGGGGAAAACGGTTCATCTTCTGGTTTTGGGCGGAGGCCACACCAACGACGACCGGTTGCCGGCCAACAACCAGCTCACACTACAGGCATTGGGTCGTCTGACAGAAGGCATCCGGTTGCAGCGGCAACTTCCCGGAAGCCTGCTTATTACTTCGGGATGGAGTAGCAGCGGAAAGACCACACAGGCCGGGATGCTGACACAGACAGCCCTGCTTCTGGGCGTGGATTCCGCATCAATTAGAATGCAAACGCTTCCTCAAAATACCCGTATGGAAGCCCTGGAGTACAAGCGCATGTTTGGTGATACCGCCCGACTTGTAATTGTTACCAGCGCCATCCACATGCCGCGTGCCATGTATCACTTCCGGCAGGTCGGCCTGGAACCGCTGGCAGCTCCCACCAACCACCTCGTTAAAGACGACGGCCGCAATCCTTACCGGAATTGGCTGCCCACTGCAGACAAAATCAGGATGATGGAAAGTGTGGTACATGAATACGGAGGATTGTGGTATGCGAGATTGAAGAAAGACACAGGATGATTAGACACAAGACACAAGACAGGAGATTTCACATACAACTTTTAAAATTCATTTAAGGCTTCTTGATACTTGTGTCTAAACGTCTTGATACTAATACTGATAATTAAAATTAAATATGGCGACATTCATTAATAAGGTAATAAGTCCCTCAGTATTGAAAAATATTGCCCCAAAAAGAATAACGGGAGAAAAAATAGCTAAATTTAAGCTAGCCCCATGCAGTGTATAC
>JAWLCW010000012.1:0-166008 GCA_041686935.1 Mariniphaga sp.
TAACGAAGATAAAAAGGAAAGAACAAAAAAGTAAAATGAGTTATTAATAACAAAGTTGTCAGTTTACACTTTTTTGTCACCTAAATTTATGAAAGGACACACTCGAAACTTTGAACTCTGAACTTTGAACTCTGAACTTATACTGTTGGTTCCCACCCCGGTGCATATTCGCGGCCCCAAAGTTTCATGGCATCGCGGTCGAACATCCGGCCGGTTTTGTCGTCAATATCAAAACCTTTTCCAATTCGGTAGGCTATATTGGAATAGTGCACCATGGCCATACTTTTGCTGGCATCATCAATAGGTGCGGTAAGTTTTGCTTTTCCTCTGATGGTTTCAAAGAAATTAATCACATGCCCGGTAGTCATGTCGCCGCCGCCGCCCAATGCAGTTCCTGCTTCACTTGAAGCTGATTTATTGTCTTTTACTATTTTACCGCCTCTGTCGTATAGAATATACTTTCCCCGATCGACAAAAACAGTTCCTTCACTTCCAAAAACAATGGTTCCCCGGTCGCCAACTCCGTAAGTATCGTGTCCGGAGCGGCTTCTGCCGTCCCATTTAATAATCTTGTCGCCTGCAAACCGGAAAGTTGCATCCATGGTGTCGTACATTTCCCAACCATCGTTAAAGAAATGCCGTTTCCCGGCTTCAACATCCACATGCAAAGGCAAATCAACCTTTAAGGCCCAGCGGGCCACATCGAGCTCGTGCGTGGCATTGTTCCCGGTTTCACCCGTTCCGTAGTCCCAGCCATACCAGTGCCAGTTGTAATCCCACGTTTCTTCCGTGTAGGCACGTCGCGGGGCTGGTCCCTGAAACAATTCCCAGTCCAGACCGGCAGGAACCGGCGCCGGTTTTTGCACAGGCACTTCACCGCGTTTGTTCAGGTAAAAGGCAACGGCACGGTAAGGAACGCCAATTATACCGTTGTGTATTTCATTTATAATTTCAATGGTATGATCGGACGAACGCTGCTGGTTACCCATTTGCACCACTTTATTCAGTTTCTTCGCTGCTTCAACCAGAATTTCATTTTCAAACATATTGTGGCTGCAAGGTTTCTCCACATACACATGTTTGCCGCCTTTCATGGCCATTACCGAACCCGGCGCGTGCCAGTGGTCGGGAGTGGCATTGATCAAAACATCCACTTTCGGATCGTCAATCACCTTGCGGATGTCGTTTTCCGGTTTTGGTTTATAGTTTATATGCTTTGAAAAATTCTTCAACGCCCTTTCGCGCTGCCTTTCCATCACATCGCATAAATAAACCAGTTCCACGTTGGCCTCTTTTTTTGCAATGGGCTCGTAAAAAGCACCAAGCCTGCGGCCCAAACCTGCAATGGCAACAAATAATTTTTCGTTGGCGCCGATTATCCGGCTGTAACTTTTAGCCGACATACCCATGGCCGACCCGCCTACAGCAATTCCGGCCGCACCGGCTGTTACTTTTTTAAGAAATTCTCTTCTGTTTGCACTCATATTAATTCTTATTTGTTATTATTTATTTTCAAATCTCAACCTCAATTTTAAAACTTTCAAACTTTTCCCAAAAGACTGATGACCGAAGACTGAAGTCGGAGGTAGGAAGTCGGAAGTAGGAAGTAGGAAGTCGGAAGTCAGAAGACCATGGAATGAAATAAAAGGAACATTGCCTAAAACCAAAGTCTTTTTATTTCTTTAAATCCTGAACTCTGAACTTTGAATTTTGAACTCCGAACTCCGAACCCTGAACTTTGAACTCTGAACTCCTTCCCCCTAAAGCATCGCCATCACTCCTTTGGTAAACCCAAACGACTCCATCATTCCGGGCAGCGGATCGTCGGCTTCGGCTTCGTATTCCAGCGCTAAAGTTCCTTTGTATCCCATTTTTACCACCGTTTTCATAAACGACGGAAAATCAATCACTCCACGCCCGATAATACAGGTTGTACCTTCGGCAGCAGCGGCCGTAACATCTTTGATGTGAATATCCAGCACACGGTCGAAAAAGTCTTTTACATCCTGCTCCGGATCGCGGTTGATGCGTTTGGTGTGCCCGATATCGATACACAATCCCATACGCTTGTCCATGTTTTTAATAAGGTTGTATGCACTTTCGGCGCTGGGATACAATTTGTCGCCCGGGCCGTGATTGTGAATGGCCAGTTTAATGTCGTACTGTTTTACTTTGCCTTCCACATATTCCAGCAACTCATGGTTGGGAACGCCTACAATCATCTCCATTCCGGCAGTTTTTGCATATTCAAATGCCCGGTCAACATCTTCTTTTGATCGCATGTAAACCACGCCGGCGCCGTAAAGGGTAACTCCTTTTTTCTTACAAAGTTCCACCGTTTTTTTTATGGTTGCATTGTCCGCGTCCAAAGGCAAATGCATGTCTTTAAACGTGATGCGGTTTACCCCGCAACGTACCGTCATATCAAGCGCTTCTTCGGTTGAAAATTTCCGCAGGGTGTAAGATGCCACACCAAGCTGAATATCACCTTTGCCTTTTCTAACTTCAGCCTTACCTGAAGAAGCATTTGCCAGGCCGGGAACTGCTGCAACAGCCATCCCTATTCCGGCAGATTTTAAAAAATTTCTTCTGTTTGTCATTATTGGATTTCTCTTATTTTGATACTTCTGAAATGTACTTCATCGTTGTGATCCTGGATGTGAATCGGGCCTCTTTCGGACATTCCAAAACCTTCCGTTTCGGCAAATTTACTTCCTGCAACCCGTTTTTTAAACTCTTCGCTTCCACGTGTAAATTCTACCACCTTACGACCATTCAGCCAGTGTTCGGCTCTGTTGTCGGGGTAAAGCAAAATCCGACCGCGATTCCATTGGCCGGGACCGTTCACAAAACGACCTTGCTTATCAGCCGGAATTAAATCATATAAGGATGCCAGTGTGCGGTTTCCATCAATTCCCTGTTTGGCATCGGGATGGTTTTCATCGTCAAGAATCTGGTATTCCAGTCCTACGGAAGGACCGTTATTTCCCAGTCCGTATTTAATACCACTATTTGCACCTTCGGTAATCATAAAATCGAATTTCAGTTCAAACGGGCCGAACTCTTCTTTTGTAATGATGCTTCCGCCTTTTCCTCCTGGAAGAACAGTTAATAAACCGTCTTTCACCTGCCAACCTTCCGAAGGGAATTCATCGCCTTTTACACTTTTGAAATTGTCAGCCGACTGACCGTCGAAAAGCAGCTTAAAGCCCTCTTCTTTTTCGGCTTCGCTCAGGTTATTCGGCAACATATTCACTACATAAATTCCTTCGTTTGGCGAAGGTTCCAGGTTTTCGGTTTTAATGCGGATGTTCCTCCATTTGATTTGCCGGTTGGCCATCGATTCATCGCGGATGGAGTGAACCTGCAGGGCGATAAATCCTTTGGGTGTCATGTCGTCGATGAGATGAGCTACCGGAACGCCGTTGAGCCAGGTTTTGATTGATGGCCCTATACATTCGATGCGGTAGTGGTTCCATTCGCCGTGTTTAAAGGCAGGCTTGGCATCCGGATTTAAATCCACCGGGTAAAGCCAGCCACGGCGGGCTTCGTCGTAAATTCCGGCACTCCATGCCCGGTCTGACGGGTCCACCTCACACTGGTAGCCATGCACACGGCCGTTCATATAGTCGGGCCTGCTTTCGCTGCGGAACTGCATTCCCGAGTTGAAATCATCCACCATAAACATTTCGAGTTCCAGCACAAAATCACCGAATTCCTCTTCGGTGCATAAAAACGAGTTAGGTGTATTTGCCACCGTAGTACCAACAATTTCGCCGTCGATTGCTTCGTAAATGGCCTCGCCGTTCAGTTGTTTCCAGCCGGTTAAATCTTTACCGTTGAACAAATCGGTCCAGCCATCATCCGTTGAGGTTTTGCAACCACCTAAAACCAAAACTGCAAGTAAAAAATAAAAGATTTTATTCATGATATTTAATTTTTAGTTTGTTTATCCATCAAATCAATTCCCGTGTACGAACACGGCTTTTGCAAATTTAATTATTTTTTGAAAAATTTGGTGATGTTCCGTAACATAAAACCTGCAATGCTGTCATTTTTCCTATAAACAGAAAAAAACAGCTCCGGATAAAAATTGAATTCTAACGGTATAATTCCCGAAAAAAGGGAATTTCATCACCGGTTGAAAAAATTTATTTCGTCTTTTTATACTTTTCCAAATCGAAAAGAAATATGCCCTGCCCGTCGCCTGCGCCTTTCATAAAACCGAACTGTAGTGCAATAAATCTTCCGGTACGGTCAACCACCGGATTATCAGATTTGAACCCGGGATAACGGGTCGAAAAATCGGCAAGTCGTTCTGCTTCGCCGCTACCATCAAGTTTCAGTTTATATACATCCAATCGATACTGGTTTCTCAATTCCATAGGCTGGTGCCTGTCACTTTCAATCAGTATATGTTTCCCATCGGGGAAAATACCTTCTGCTTCATTGTAACTATTGGGTAAAAAGGTGTAATCGGTTGTTTCTCCTGTTTTTAGATTGTATCCATAAGTTTGCGAGTTGTAAAAAGCATCTCTTTCATCGCCCCAGTAATGCGTGTAAATCAGTTCCTCATCGTGCGGAGGCCTGAAGTCCTGAGTTTCCAAACGTACGTACGCTGAAGAATCTTTATAGGAAATAATCTTCTTTTTATTCACCAATTGTGGAATGCCATTGTTGTATTCTATATCGGCCATTACAATTTCACGCTGACCGTAAAGTGTCCAGGCTATTTTCATGTTATTACGCGAAACGGCTGGACCTTCATCCATAAATTCACCCAATGAAACCGGATTATTCAGATCGTCTTTCTTCAGAATGTACATTTCGAGATTGTAACGGTGTTTTTCCGGTATTGCCGGGTCGAAATCCTTACCACCAACACCAAGGAGCAAATCGCCGTTTTTCAGGCAAAGCACCCTGAAAATGCCGGCGTGGTAAAAGCCACAGGTAACACAGGTAATTTCCCGGGTTTCAACATTTATTTTAAAAACATCGCCCACCATCTTACTCAGGAAATAGATGTTCTCTCCGTTTTCGTCCCATTCAGGCCGGAGCCCCCAGGTTGTTAAAATGGAAAAGTGAGGAGGAAGTTCGTGTATTACATCTTCAATAGTTTGTGAAAACCCGGTTATTGTATAAAACAGGGCAATCAAAAAAACAGTTACTCTTTTCATTGTCAAATTACTTTAGTTGTTTAAATATTAATGATTATCGTGACAACTTATTAATAATGGTTTCGTTCAGACCGAAAGAATTCTCCAGGCCCGGTAACCATCTATTCACTAATTTTCAAAAAGGAGCGGGCTGAAATAGTTTTATCCTCATGAAGATACTCTGAATCTCCGAAGTTAACGATTACTTTTTTTCCTGAAGAAAAAACGGATTCCTGAACCTGGTGATCGGGGGTTACGAACCGGTGTGAAACCATTTCGTCGTAGCCTATCTGTTCAAGCCAGGGGCCAATGTTTTTATAACTTTCAATAAAGGTTTCCCTGAATTTTTCCCAGCGCGGGCGGTCGAGGCACCATACCGGGGCTGTTCCGTACAGCATATCAAACAAATCTTTCTTCCACCAGATTTCCGGCATGTGGTGACTGGCATCGTCCCAGCGCCAGGTATTAACAATGGCATCGTGGTAAACCAACTGGTAAAGCGGCACCCTGATTCTTTCATTGATTGCCCATTTGTGGTAATACGGATCGGTCACATATTCTCCCACCATGATGGATGGCCTGGAAGGATTATCCCATGCACCCACATAATAAATTGAACCTTTTTTATTCCGGTAAGGCGACGCATACAACATATGATGCAGGGTAGTCATTCCATGAGCATAAGCAGAAGTTGGCACACCGTAATCGGCCCCCCACTCCATTCCCACAATGGCATTGTACTTATTTGCGAAATATTCGTTCATTTCAATCACTGCCTCCTTGTATTGAGTGCGGGTAAGCGGGTTTTCCGTGCCATAGTCTTCAAAGATACCGCTCGCCAAAAAGCCGTCGAGAAAAAACGATTCGTGCGGATAAACTTCCATTTCGCGGTCGGTACGGATTTCTGAAATCAGGGAAGTAATGGTTTTCGGGTTGATATCGTACCCAAATCCCGAATAATGATTGCTCCCATCTTTTTGCACCAGCACAATTTTATTGAAAAGACCCGGATAGCGGAACCGGTTCAGCCAGGTTCCTGTTCGGTTATTTGGATCGATGGTTCCCACCGTATCGCGCAAATGCACATCCCTGAGCAATTCATAAACTCCCGACAGATAGCCGAGCTCTTTTATGTGATTATCATAACCTGCCTTCGGATAGGGCGGGTGGTTGGGATTCCAGAGAATAAATGCCTTATCGATTCCGGCTTCCTTCATTTCACGGGCAAAACTCACTTCGCGTGCATCATCCCAAAGGTAAATGTGCATAGCGCCGATCATTTTTTCAATGGCAGGAAACCTTTTTTGTTTTTCAGCTAAGGTGATTGGCACATCATTTTTTGACCAGATATATTCCCTGTATTTTTTGCACTGGGCAACATAACCGCCCTCACTGAAAAAGTGGTATGTTAATTTCCTGTTGTATCCGAATTTTCCTTTTTGCGAAACCCAGAGCGGTTCAAAGGAAATAAGCCCGTCGTATCGTTTTACCCATATTTCGCTGTCATCGGGCGTATCAACAATAGCCATATAGCCGGTTTCGAAATTGCTGTCGGTGATTCCCATCCACGGCATGGAAAGGCCACGCATGGAATGCATGATTTGCCGTCCGATTCCGTATTCCGTATCATCGGCTTTTAGCAGAAAACCTTCGCCATCGGTAAAAAGCAGGTAATGGTTTTCGTCCGGGGTTTGAAATGCAGGCGGAAAGGACAGTTTTTCAAAAGGAGCTATTGCATCGGCAATCAGTTCAACTTCAAGCGCTGATGATTCTGTTAATTTTAAAATCACCTCCAGTGGAAATTCTCCGGAAAGACTAATCGTCAGCAAATTTTTGGTCTGTGTTGTTTTCGCTGAAGTCCATTTTTTTATCAACTCTACCTGTTCCCAGGTTTTGTTGCATCGCTTGTCTGTTACACTCAACAATGCAGTTTCATCGTTAAAACGCACTTCAAGGTTTGAGTTTGAAATTATCCAAACTTTAGCATCAATGGTTTTTTGAATAGCAAAGAAAATAATAAACAGAAATACAGACAGTTGTAGTTTTTTATTCATCCTGTGGAAGGTTTAAATTTTGATTTCAACGAAAATCACAATAAAGGCTTTAAAATACAAAATAAATTCAAAGCAGATATTTTAAGAATTTATCCAAAAAAGGATCATCAAAAATAACAGAATCCTTTTCGTCTGTTTCGATATCATATTCAACCCCGATTAATCCGACTGGATGGCGGCCGCCATTCATATAATTTTTAATGGCAAACCGAAGTGACGGTAGTCTCCCCGCAGGATCGAGAACTGCAAGTGCCAGTTTGTATTTTCCGGAAGGAAGATTTTGAGGAAGTTTAAAAGTTCCCGTAACATAAAAAGGTTCAGCAGGAATGGCATACTCAGACTTCGAAATGTCCCAATTATCGCCAGGCAACCATGTTCTGATATCGATTCCCTCAAAATCAGCAGTCCAAACCACATTGTTGAATCTATCAAGCAATGAAAGTTCAACCGGCCAATCGTAATAAAAAGGGGCTGACCCGATATTCCGCCCGGTAAAAGAAACCACAAATTCCTTTTCCTTTTCCACATAACCCGGCCAGGTAATTTTATCAATTACATACCTGTAACCAAAAGCTTTTTGAATCTCTTCGGCACCTTTCCTGGCAACAGAATCGGATTGATTATAATTGGCAACCCAGCGAAGCTGCGTGCAATGCAACCTGCGAACAGTATTGATAAGGAAATTTCGGTGAACTGAATCTCTGACGGTGGAAGTAGGATTGATTCCCGGCTGAATTTTCCAGTTTCCCCAGTCGTAGGCGGTTTCACCCCCTATGATTTCTGTTTTCCATCTTTCACCCAGATCATAAATTCCCTGTCCGTGCGAATCCATCTGGTCATAATGCGCCCATGAATCCCAGTAAATACCAAATTTATATCCCTTAAACTCCCATGGATGACGAACCAAAACTTTTTTATCCGGAAATGCCTTTCGGAAACCTTCGCCAAGAATTCGTTCAACTTCTTTTGCTGGCCCCGGGCTATGATGTTCGCCCCATTTTCCAATTATTCCCATTTCGATATGCGCTACACGTGGATCAGCATTCCAGCATTCGCCCAGCTTAAATATCAAATTTTCCAACCGCTGCTGAAACTGTGGACTGGAATAATCGAAGGTTTTCATATCATCAGGCCAGAAAGTGCGGTCACCATCCCAATGCAGGTAAACCCGTGGAATAACTTTCATATTTTTATCTTCAACTCCCGCCCAGTTTTCATTGCACCATTCTGTTATCCATTCAATTCCATCGGTTGAATCTCTTTCAATTTCATTCCATTTTATGTAGCTGTGTGTTAGCGTAGCCCATTCGTTGTTTTCAGAAAAGCCCCTGTTGGTAAATCCTTTATGCGGATTCCGAAGTGCATGTTTATATTCCTCAGGATAAACCGTTTGTTCATGTTTATATTCCTCAGGATAAACCGTTTGTTCATGATTCCCTTTTTCAGTTCGACAAGCAAGGAAATAACAACTTAATACAACATAAATGAATGTGAAAAACGGTATTTTACTCATTAGTTTTAAGCTGTTGTTTTACTAAAATTTAATTCAGGTTGAATGAACAACTAATTTTCTACTGGTGCATCTTCAGTAAATCGAACATAAACGCGTATTCAAGCGCCGTATCCCTTATCCATTGAAACCGGCCCGAGGCGCCGCCATGTCCGTAATCCATGTTAATGTGGAAAATAAGCGGATTGTCGTCGGTTTTCATTTCGCGGAGTCTGGCAACCCACTTGGCAGGCTCCCAGTACTGCACCTGCGAATCGTGCAAACCGGTGGTAACCAGCAGCGCAGGATATTCCTGGGGTTTCACATTGTCGTAAGGCGAATAGGAAAGCATATAGTGGTAGTATTTCTCGTCGTTCGGATTGCCCCACTCGTCGTATTCGCTGGTGGTGAGCGGAATGGTTTCATCGAGCATGGTGGTAACCACATCTACAAACGGCACGTTGGCAATAACTCCTTTGTACAAATCAGGTCGCATATTTATGCAGGCGCCCATCAGCAATCCGCCGGCACTACCTCCTTTGGCAAACAGTTTTTCTTTTTTGGTATATCCTGCGTTAATGAGATGCTGCGCACAATCGTTAAAATCGGTGAAGGTGTTCATTTTATTAAGGAGTTTCCCGTCTTCGTACCAGGCCCGGCCGTTAATCTGTCCGCCCCGTATATGGGCAATGGCATATACAAAACCCCGGTCGAGCAGCGGCAGAATGGAAAGCCGGAACGTGGGATCCATCGTATAACCATAAGATCCGTACCCGTAAATAAGCGCCGGGTTGTTGCCGTTTTTCTGCAAACCCTTCCGGTAAACCAGCGACATGGGAATTTGTGTGCCATCCATTGCTGTGGCATAAATACGTTTGGTTTCGTAATTGTTTTTATCGAAACCGCCCAGCACTTCATCCTCTTTCAGCAAGGTGCGTTCTTTGGTTTTCAGGTTGAAATCGAAAATGGAATTGGGTGTGGTGAGTGAAGTGTAGCTGAACCGGAAAATTTCGGTGTCGAAATCGAGGTTCACATTGCCCCGAACCGTGAAAATTTCCTCATCAAAATCAACGTAATATTCGCTGCCACCTTTCCAGGGCATCACGCGCAACTCTGTGATTCCTTCCTTCCGTTCCGAAACCACCAAATAATCTTTCAAAATTTCGAAATCAGAAAAATAAACTTCGTCGCGATGAGAAATAACTTCCTGCCAGTCCTCTTTCGTAGTGGCCGTTACCGGTGTTTTCACCAGTTTAAAATTGAGGGCATCGAGGTTGGTGCGGATGTAAAAATCGTTGCCAAAATGTTCCACTGAGTATTCCAGTCCGCGGGTGCGGGGCTGAATGATTTTAAATTCACCGCCTGGATTATTCGCATCCAGAAAGCGGTATTCGGAAGTGAGCGTACTTTCGCTGCCGATTATCAGGTATTTTTCCGACTTGGTTTTGTAAATAAACACCGAAAAGGTTTCATCGTTTTCATAAAAAACTTCTTCATCGTCCTCAAAAGGGGTTCCCAGCGTATGTTTCATAATCCTTTCCGAACGTAATGTCACATCGTCTTTTAAAACGTAGTACACCGTTTTGTTGTCGTTGGCCCAAACTATACCGCCAGAAGTAAGAGGAATGACGTCTTCCAGCATTTCGCCGGTTTCCAGGTTTTTAAACCAAATGGTGTATTTCCGGCGGCTAACCGTATCCACACTGAAAGCCAGCATTTTATTGTCGGGACTTACGGCTGTTCCACCCAACTGGTAATACTCGTAACCTTCGGCCATTTGGTTCACATCGAGCATGATCTCCTCTTCGGCATCCAGCGAACCCTTTTTGCGGCACACCAGAAAGTATTCGGTTTCCGGAATGGTGCGGCTGTAATAGTAATAGCCATTCTTTTTGTATGGAACTGATTCGTCTTCCTGTTTGATTTTCGATTTTATTTCCTCGAACAGCTCTTCCTGAAACGGTTGGGTATGCTCCAGTACTTTTTCCTTGTAAGCATTTTCCGCTTCCAGAAATTCTATCACTTCCGGGTTTTCGCGTTCGCGAAGCCAGTAATAATTATCCACGCGGGTATGTCCGTGCATCGTCAATTCCATGGGTATTTTTTTTGCTTTTGGCGGAGCGAATTTCTCCTTTGTATCACATCCTGCCAAAAATAGAAAAACCATCAAAAAGGTAAAAATCAGTCGTATCATTTTAGAATATTTTTAAAAAAACTTAGCGAAAATACAATATTGGCTCCACTCCGAAAAGCCTTTACTGTCATAAAATCTCTTAAAAGTAAAATTTCACAAAAAACAAAAACTTTAAACTCCCAACTTCTTTGCTAATTTTGCAGCCGCAAAAACAAAAGGAAACAAATGTCATTTCAAAAAGAGATAAACCGCCGGAGAACGTTTGGGATTGTAAGTCACCCCGATGCAGGAAAAACCACCCTTACGGAAAAATTGCTGCTGTTTGGCGGCGCCATTCATGTGGCCGGAGCCGTAAAAAGCAACAAAATTAAGAAGGGTGCCACTTCCGACTTTATGGAAATTGAACGCCAGCGTGGAATTTCAGTAGCCACCTCGGTAATGGGTTTCGAATACAACGGCTACAAGGTAAATATACTCGATACGCCCGGGCACCAGGATTTTCAGGAAGATACTTTCCGAACCCTAACGGCAGTGGACAGTGTAATCATTGTAATTGATGCCGCCAAAGGGGTGGAACCGCAAACCGAAAAACTGATGAACGTTTGCCGCATACGAAAAACACCGGTAATTGTGTTCATCAACAAAATGGACCGTCCGGCGCAGGATTCCTTTTCACTGCTCGACGAAATTGAAGACCAGTTGAAAATAAAGGTATGTCCGTTAAGCTGGCCCATCAACAGCGGTCCCGATTTTAAAGGCGTTTACAGCATTTACAACCACAGCCTGAAACTGTTTGATTTCAACATTCAGGGAATAGAGGAAGGAATCGACTTTAAAGATATTTCCAGTCCCAAATTGGAAACCCATATTCGCGATGATGCCCAGACTTTGCGAGATGAACTGGAGCTGGTAGAAGGGGTTTATCCTGAATTCAACCGCGAAGAATACCTGAAAGGAAACCTGGCGCCGGTGTTTTTTGGAAGCGCATTGTACAATTTTGGCGTACAGGAATTGCTTCATGCTTTTTTGGAAATTGCCCCGCCCCCGCAACCTTCAAAGGCCGAAGAACGCGAAATCTTTCCTGACGAAAATAATTTCACCGGCTTTGTGTTTAAAATTCATGCCAATATCGACCCCAATCACCGCAGCCGTATTGCTTTCGTAAAAATCTGTTCCGGCAGGTTTGAACGAAATAAAGTTTATTTGCACATTCGTACCGGAAAAACCATGCGTATTTCAAGTCCTACTGCATTTATGGCCGAACAAAAAGAAATTGTAGAAGTGGCTTACCCGGGCGATATTATTGGGGTTCCCGACAATGGCAGCTTTATTATCGGCGATACCCTGACAGATGGGGAAAATATTCACTATAAAGGACTGCCCAGTTTTTCGCCGGAGCTGTTCCGGTACATCGAAAACGCCGACCCGATGAAATCGAAGCAGTTGAACAAAGGCATCGACCACCTGACCGACGAAGGCGTGGCGCAACTATTTACCAGCCAGTTTAACGGGCGAAAAATTGTCGGCACGGTTGGCCAGCTTCAGTTTGAGGTTATTCAGTTCAGACTGGAGCACGAATACAATGCCAAATGCCGGTTCGAACCGCTTCAAATGTTCAAGGCATGCTGGATTGAATCGGACAACCAAAAAGTTTTGGAAGAATTTAAAAAACGAAAACATCAGAAAATGGCCAAAGACAAACTGGGCCGCGATGTGTTTATGGCCGATTCGCCGTTTATTCTGCAAATGGCACAGGATGAATTCAAAGACATCCATTTCCATTTTACTTCAGAATTTTGATGTATTTTTAATGAAAATTTGAGAAATGATAATTGCGGACAATTTTTTCGACACTAACTTTTTTACTTACTTTCTTCTGCCTTTTTTGATATTCGTTTCGCGAATACTCGATGTAACCATAGGTACTATTCGTATTGTAATGGTTTCGAAAGGACAGAAATTCTGGGCGCCGCTACTGGGTTTTTTCGAAGTTTTTATATGGCTTCTGGCCATTTCCCGTATTTTTGAAAACCTGGACAACTGGGTTTGTTACTTTGCTTATGCCGCAGGTTTTGCAGCCGGAAATTACATTGGGCTAATTATTGAAGAACGTCTGGCTATGGGCATTGTAAAAATTCAGATTATCACCCGCAGAAGCGCCACTGAACTCATTCAGAATCTTAAAAATGCCGGTTATGGAATTACTCACCACGATGCAAAAGGAAGCTCCGAAAATGTAAGCATTATATACAGCATCATAAAACGAAATGAAATTCAAAAAGTGGAAAACCTTGTGAAGGAAACCAATCCAAAAGCTTTTTATTCCATTGAAGATGTAAAATCGGTTAGTCACGGTGTTTTTCCTGTGAAAACAATTACCCGAAGGTGGCGAAAAGGTAAATAAAATTGGGGTAGCGTAAAATTTTAGCGTAAAACAAATTTGAGATATTAAATAACAACAAACATGATAATAATTGATTAATAAAGCATTAAAATTAAAAAAGATGAAAAAAAATTATCTGCTGGCTTTGATAGCCTCTGCAATTTTAACCGTTCCGGTTTTTGCACAAAAAGTGAATACGCTCACAAAAGAAGAAAAAAAGGCAGGCTGGGAACTGCTTTTCAACGGTAAAAACTTCAAAGGTTGGCGCCAGTATAACGGCGAGGCTATGCCTGCCAACTGGGCCATTGAAAACGACGCAATGAAAGTTTTCCTGGGCGAAGGAAAAAATCCCGGACAGGGTGCCGCGGGCGACATTATTTTCAGTGGCCGGGAATTCAAAAATTTCGAGTTATCCATCGATTGGAAAGCAGGAGATATGGCCAATTCAGGAATTTTTTATTACGTAAAGGAATTACCTGGCAAGGCCATTTACTATGCGGCGCCGGAGATTCAGATACTGGATAACAAAAATGCCACCGACAACAAAATCGACAGCCACCTTGCCGGTTCGTTGTATGACATGCTTCCTGCCGACCCGAAAACTGTTAATCCGGCCGGGAAATGGAATACCTGTGTTATCAAAGTAAAAAACGGAAAAGCATCGGTAAGCATGAACGGCACCGAAGTGGTTACCTATACTCACTGGACTCCCGAGTGGGACGAGCTTGTTGAAAACAGCAAATTCAAAAATTTCCCCGGGTTTACCGAAGGTATTGCAAAAGAAGGTTACATCGGATTGCAGGACCACGGTTATACGGTTTGGTTCAGGAATATTAAAATCCGTGAACTGTAAAAATGTTGTAAAATAATATTCCATTGTGAATGTCCGTACATAGGGAAATTTAGTGTCTGATGGAAAATCTTTTTTAATGGCTAAAGCCGGTTTTCGTGGATTAAATTTAACCCCCGGCTTAAGCCGGGGGCAATAAAACCCATGATATTAAAGGGCTTTAGCCATTAATTTGATATAACCGATATTTGTGTTTAGGGAAAAACTGAATTAATGAACGGACTTCCTCTTTTTTAAAAAACAACAAATGAAGCCATTCAAAACATTTTTCTTTTTATCAACAGTGCTTTTTGCATTTTCATGCCAGGTGCAGGAAAAAACGGTGCAGGAAACGGATTACACCCAATTTGTGGATCCTTACATTGGGAGCGATTACCACGGGCATGTTTTTGTTGGCGCAAGTGTGCCCTTCGGAGCCGTACAACTGGGACCCAACAACGAAACCCAGGGCTGGGACTGGTGCTCGGGGTATCATTATTCCGACTCCATCCTCATCGGTTTTGCACACACCCACCTCAGCGGCACAGGCATCGGCGATTTGGGCGACATCGTTTTCATGCCGGTTTCAGATGCCTATAATCCGGAGGTTGACAAAGATTCGGCTTACAACTGGAAATCGACCTATTCGCACGATCGTGAAGCTGTTGAACCCGGTTACTATTACGTTCATGTGGAACGCTACAACATCGATGCAGAACTTACCACTACCGAACGGGTGGGATTTCATAAATACAAGTACAATTCCGGAGAAAATTCGTTTGTGATTGTTGATTTGAAATACGGTACCGGTTGGGATATGCTCACCGATGGACTGGTTGAACAGGTGGACAACAACAGCATTCGGGGTCACCGGATGTCGCGCGGCTGGGCCAGAGACCAGCGGGTGTTTTTCCACACTGAATTTTCAAAAGAAATCGAACAATTTGAAATCCTGGCTTCCAATGAACAACAGGGCGTGATTACTGTGCTTGTCGGTTTTAAAAACGCCGGCGAATTGCTGGCCAAAACCGGAATTTCTCCGGTAAGTACCAAAGGCGCAAAAGCCAACCTTTCAGCAGAACTGAACCACTGGGATTTCGATGGCGTATTGGCAGATGCCAAAGAAAATTGGAACAGCGAGCTGGCTAAAATCAGAATTGAAACGGAAAGTCTGGCCGATAAACGCACCTTTTACACAGCACTTTACCACACCATGATTGCCCCATCGCTGTTTAATGACGTTACCGGCGAGTATCGCGGCGCTAACCGGGAAGTAAAACCCGACCCGGGCTACGAAACCTACACCACCTTTTCGCTGTGGGACACCTACCGCGCCGCACATCCGCTTTTTACGCTGGTGCAGCAGGAACGTGTGAACGACTTTATCAACTCCATGCTGGCCATATACCAGCAGCAGGGCAAACTGCCCATTTGGCACCTCCACGGCAACGAAACCAACACCATGGTGGGCTATTCCGCTGTTCCGGTTATTGCCGATGCCTACCTGAAAGGTTTTACCGGATTTGATGCCGAACTTGCTTTTGAAGCCATGAAGAACTCGGCTATGCTCGACGAACGCGGACTGGATTACGTAAAATCACAGGGATTTATTCCGGCTGATTCGCAGGTGGAATCGGTGGCCCGGGCCATGGAATATGCCATCGACGACTGGGCCATTGCAGCCATGGCCGGCGCTATGGGAAAAACCGAAGATGCAGAATACTTTTCAAAACGGGCAAAGTATTACCGGAATTATTTCGACGAAACGAGCGGTTTTATGCGGGGAAAAATGAGCGACGAATCGTGGCGCACTCCGTTCAGCCCCATTTTTTCGCAACACCGCGAAGACGATTTTTGTGAGGGCAATGCCTGGCAATACACCTGGCTGGTGCCACACGATGTGGAAGGGTTAATCGAACTTTTTGGCAGCGAGGAAGCGTTTGTTACCAAACTCGACAGCCTGTTCACCATTCCTTCAACGCAGGTGGAAGGCGCCTCGGCTGACATCACCGGACTGATTGGCCAGTATGCCCACGGCAATGAGCCAAGCCACCATACCACTTACCTGTATGCCTGGGTGGGTCAGCAATGGAAATCGGCTGAAAAGGTACGCGAAATATGCACCACCATGTACACCGACCAGCCCGACGGACTGTGCGGAAACGAAGATTGCGGCCAGATGTCGGCTTGGTATGTTTTTTCATCCATGGGTTTCTACCCGGTAAACCCGGCCAACGGTGCGTATGTATTTGGTAGTCCGTTGTTCGACGAGGCAGAAATTCAGTTGCCGGAAGGAAAGACCTTCAAAGTTGTTGCTGAGAACAACAGCAAAGCGAACATTTATATCCAGTCGGCAAAATTGAACGGACAGCCTTATGAAAAAACGTTCATCACCCATAAAGACATCGAACAGGGTGGCGAACTGGTTTTTGTGATGGGAAATACGCCGAATCAGGAGTTTGGTAAGGCTATGGAGAACCGGCCGAAGTCGGTGGTATATTAAAATTACCGGATAGCGCAAAGAAAAAATTGTGAAACGCTAAAATAATGATTTTATAGGGTTACAGAAGTTTTATCCCGGCTGAAATTTACAATTCAACCGGGATAATTTTTTTCAACCCATTTGTATTCCCATTTTTATATTTCGCTACTTTTGAATACCCAATAAATAAATTTATAGCTGCATGGTTTCTCCACTTTTTAGCCATCTTCTTATTCCCTTCATTATTGCCATGTTTCTTGCCATTACTATGGGAGGCAGCGGAACCGGCCCTTCATTTTCTGCTGCTTACGGAGCCAATGTGGTTCGTCACAGTTTAATTCCGGGACTTTTCGGAATTATGGTTTTCCTCGGTGCCATTATTGCAGGAAAAAATACGGCAACAACTATTGGGCAGGGATTGCTGGCGCCTGAAATGATGACCTTTTCAATTGTTTCCACCATCCTTTTTTCTGTAGCTGTTTCCTTACTTATTGCCAACCTTGCCGGCGTGCCGCAATCTACCAGTCAAAGCACCGTTTTTGCCATTGTGGCCCCGGCGTTGTATTTTCATGAACTCAACTCTACGAAACTTCTTACTGAAATAATTCCCACCTGGTTTATTCTGCCGGTGATTTCATATTTCATCAGCTTTTTTCTCGGAAAATATATTTATCGTCCCATGCGGTGCAGGGGATTGACCATGTCGCGGGCAAAAAACATCAACCTCAAACCGGTGTGGGACGGAATCATTTTAATTACAGCCCTGTATGTGGCATTTTCCATTGGGGCAAATAATGTGGCCAATGCCGCAGGCCCAATTGCCTCAATGACTGCCAACGAGCTGAATCTTCCACTGGAAAAAAATTTTGTGATTCTTATGATTCTTTCTACACTGATTGTTGCTCCAAGCTTTGGCATAGGCAGTTCTTTTTTTGGGAAAAAAATAGTTCAAAACACAGGAAAAGAAATTGTTTTGTTTGGTAAATTCGAAGCTGTTATTATAGGCATTGTTTCAGCCAGTCTGCTTCTTCTGGCCTCCATTGTAAAAGGAATTCCCACATCACTCGTTCAATTGAATGTAGCTGCCATTCTGGGCATTGGGGTAGCTAAGCTTGGTCCCAAAAACATTTTCAGAAAAACAGAGGTAAAAAAGTTTTTTCTGATGTGGCTAATTGCACCGATAATCGCTTTTTGTCTTTCCCTTTTGCTAATTTTTCTGGCTGATTATTACCGTTTCTTGTAGATCAAAAAAGGTACATCAATTATCTGTATAAAATTAGAATGAATATTCTCTAAAATTGGTTATTTTTAGTCCGCAATGACAAACAAAAAACCAAATATCGTTCAACAAATCTGGCGTTTCTATTTTAACGGTTTCAGAAACATGAGTGGCTGGGGACGGCAGGTGTGGCTTATTATCCTCATTAAATTGTTCATAATGTTTGCCATATTGAAAGTATTTTTCTTTCCCAATTTCCTGAAAACCAATTTTGAAACAGACCAGGAACGCAGTAATTATGTGTTGGAAATTTTAACCGAACCAAAAGAATAATTATGATAGAATATGCAGATTTAGCGTTAGTGAACTGGTCGAGGGCGCAGTTTGCCCTCACGGCTATGTACCATTGGTTATTTGTTCCGCTTACGCTGGGTATTACATTCATTATTGCGTTTATGGAAACGTTGTATGTAAAAACCGGCAAGGAAGAGTGGAAACGAATAACCAAATTCTGGATGACCCTTTTCGGAATTAATTTTGCCATTGGGGTGGCCACAGGAATCATTCTCGAGTTTGAGTTTGGCACCAACTGGTCGAGCTACTCCTGGTTTGTGGGCGACATTTTTGGCGCTCCGCTGGCCATCGAAGGTATCCTCGCCTTTTTTATGGAAAGTACCTTCATTGCCATCATGTTTTTCGGGTGGAACAAAGTGAGTAAAAAAACACACTTGCTGGCAACGTGGCTCACAGCCATCGGCGCCAACCTGTCGGCGTTGTGGATTCTGGTGGCCAACGGATGGATGCAGAAACCGGTGGGTATGGTTTTCAACCCGGATACGGCCCGTAACGAAATGCAAAACTTTTGGGACGTACTGTTCTCACAGGTTGCTGTGGATAAATGGTTACATGCCACTTCGTCGGGATTTGTGCTGGCGTCTGTTTTTGTCATTGGCGTTTCAGCTTGGTTTCTCCTGAAAAAACGCGAACTGCTATTGGCGAAGAAAAGCATTCTCATTGCCAGCGTGTTCGGGCTCATTTCGTCGTTTTACCTCATTCTTACCGGCGACAACTCCACCCGCACCATTGCCCACGATCAACCCATGAAATTTGCCGCTATCGAGGGATTGTACAACGGCAGCGAAGGGGCAGGCCTGGTTGCTCTGGGGCTTTTCTCTACCTCGGAAACCGACCCCAACAATGAAAACCTGAAGGATTTTACCATGAAGATTGAAATCCCCAACTTTCTTTCCTACATGGCTTTTCTCGATTGGAATGCCTTTGTTCCCGGGGTAAACGACCTCATTAACGGGAACGAAAAATACGGTTATATGTCGGCCCACGAAAAAATTGAAAGGGGGAAAATAGCCATTGGAAAGCTGTTCGAATTTAAGGAAGCCAAAAAAGCCGGGAATGAGTCGCTGGCAGGCAGTTTACGGGCTGAACTTACCAGTGACGATTTTCAGCAAAACTACTTCAAATACTTTGGCTATGGCTATTTTGAAGATGTAAATGATTTGGTTCCAAACGTACCAATTACATTTTACAGCTTCCACATCATGGTAGGATTGGGATTTATGTTTGTTCTGTTATTTATTTTGTCGCTTATATATCTGCTGAAAGGAACACTTACAGAAAAACGCTGGTTCCTGCGCCTGGCAATTTTTTCCATTCCGCTGGCCTACCTTGCAAGTCAGGCCGGATGGATTGTAGCTGAAATGGGCCGGCAACCCTGGGTTGTGCAGGATTTAATGCCAACCATGGCCGGTGTTACGCGAATCAGCGCAGGGTCAGTTCAAACCACATTCTGGCTGTTTGCCGCGCTGTTTACCATTTTACTGATTGCAGAACTGAAAATCATGTTCAGGCAAATAAAAATCGGACCGAAACACTAAAAAGGAGGAACCAAATTATGTTTGAAAATTTATCGCATTTGGCGTTGCAACAATACTGGTGGGTAATCATTTCGGTACTGGCCGCACTGTTTGTTTTTCTGATGTTTGTACAGGGCGGACAAACGCTTCTCTATTCCATTGGAAAAACCGAAGGAGAGAAAACCATTATTTTGAATACACTGGGCCGGAAGTGGGAATTTACATTTACAACGCTGGTAACTTTTGGCGGGGCATTTTTTGCATCGTTCCCGCTTTTTTATGCCACCAGTTTCGGAGGCGCATACTGGGTATGGCTGCTCATTCTGGCAGCATTTATTATTCAGGCGGTAGCTTACGAATTCCGGAAAAAGCCGGCCAATTTTCTGGGGGCAAAAACCTACGAGGTTTTTCTTGTGCTGAATGGTTTACTGGGCACCATTCTGATTGGAACAGCAGTGGGCACTTTTTTTAACGGTGCTCAGTTTGAATTGAACGACCTGAACCAGGTACTTTGGCAAAATCCAGCCCGCGGACTGGAAGCCGTTTTAACTTTTCACAACGTAGCACTTGGCCTTGCCGTATTTTTTCTGGCGCGGGTATTGGGCTTACTGTATTTTATCTATACAATTGATAACGACCTTATTGTGGCTCGTTCGCAGAAACATCTGTTTTTTACAGCCATTTTGTTCCTGGTGTTTTTCCTCTGGTTTCTGGTATGGCTGCTGTTAAAAGAGGGTTTTGCTTTCAATCCTGATTCGGGGGAGGTTTTCATGGAAAAATACAAATACCTGAATAACCTGCTTCAGATGCCGGTTGTACTTATAATTTTGCTAATTGGTGTTGTGGGCGTTTTATGGGGAATCATTTCAACCTTGTTTTTCCACAATGGCAAAGGCTTTTTGTTTTCCGGACCAGGTACGGTGCTGACTGTTTTTGCTCTCTTCCTGATTGCCGGTTTTAACAACACGGCATTTTACCCTTCGGTGTCTGATTTACAATCGTCATTAACAATACAAAATGCCTCGTCGAGCCATTTTACACTGGTGGCCATGAGCTATGCCTCGCTTATGATTCCGTTTGTTTTTGCCTACATCTACTATTTTTGGAAGGTGATGAACCGGAAGAAAATTACGGATGAGGAAATGAATGAAGAATCACATGTATATTAGAGGAAATTCCAAACAACAAATCACAAAAATTCGGTTGTTTGGATATTTTGAAATTGAGAGTTGGAATTTATTTGTTTTTTGAATATTGAGAATTGAAATTTTTAGAATATGTACACCACACCAATATTATGGATGTTAAGCTGGCCGGTTGTCATTGTAATTTCTTACTACGCAGTGAAATGGGCAGTTAAAAAATACGAATCAAAACTGGAAGCAGAAGAAAATGAGGAATAACTATAATACCTGAATTCATCAGTAATCGTCATTCAATCAAATACAAATTCTTCTCCGTTCGCAGCACCATTTTTCCCCGCACGAAAGCCGGAACAGCCTTTACTGTTTCGCCGATGCTGTTTTCAGCTACCTTTTGGAATGAATCTCCAGGTTTAATTATGGTGCAGTCACCTCTTACATTGAAAAAGTAGATATGCCCGGCTGCATAAACGGGCGATGAGTTGAAGTTGCCCCTCAGTTGCTCTTTCCAGATGGGTTCACCGGTCGTGGCATCAAGGCAGGTAACCATGCCACGGTCGTGCACCATATACATTTTGCCATCCACAATAACCGGCGTGGGAATTTGCGGCACTTCATCCTCGTACATCCATTTCACATGCGTTTTGGTTACGTCTCCTTTTCCTTTTGGATCAACCGCATATTGCCGGGTAAAAAAAGGAATATTATCCAGAAAAATCCAGCCTGAGTTAACAAACACCAATCCGTTCCAATAGAGCGGCTGGCTCACGGTGGAATCGTATCCGTATTCGATGGTCCACACCACTTCACCGGTATTCACATCGTGGGCAAAACACATAAATGCAGCGTTACTTATCATGAGTTCCCTGCTGTCAACTTCAATAACAATAGGCGTTTGATACGATTTGCGGTAAACCGGTTCCAGTGGGTCGTAAATTTCTTTGGGCCGAACGCTTTTCCAGATGGTTTCGCCGGTGGTTTTATCGAGCGCCACCACATACGGATCGTGGGTTCCTTCCAGGTGAACAATCAGCATATTTTTATGAAGGATCGGCGAAGAAGCAGGTCCCTGCATGTGTTCGGCTTTTAAATCTTCGCGTCTCCAAATCACTTCAAAGGTTTTGGTACTGATGCATGCCGTCCCGAAGGTACCGTAATGCACATACACAAAATCCTTTTCAACACACGGTGTTGGTGTGGCGTACGAGTTGGTGCTGTGAATCCGCTGCGGGTCATCACTGGTGAAAATTGTTTTTTCGTCGAGCAGTTCGCCTGTTTCAAAGTTGTAACAAAGCGTATAAAATTCTTTGCCGTCGTCGGTTGCTGATGTAAACCAGATTTGGTTACCGTAAACAACCGGCGAAGAATATCCTTTCCCTTTCACCTCCGTTTTCCAAACAATGTTGGAATTTTCACTCCATTCCAACGGTGCGGTTTCTGTTTGGGCATGCCCATCCATTTGCGAACCCCTGAAATGGGTCCAGTTTTCTGCTTTATCTGAACCGGCACAACCGGCAAAAAGAAAAATCACACTTAAAATAAAAACAACTTTGGTTGTCATAATGGTCAATTTTTGGTTTAAAATTCCGGCGAAAATCATTCAATGCTAAAAATAAGGTTTATTTTTAAACCAAAATAAGAAGATTTGAAAAACCGAAAATATACATACTCTTTTGGCTTCCTGGTCATATTTTATTTGGTTGGAATTGCCGGATTTATAAATCCTTCAACCCGTGAGTTTTTCAGCAGTTTAACCCCACTGGCCCTTCTGCTAAGTGCCGGATTTCTGATTTGGTTTCACCGTCCCAAATTCACCCTGAAAATGCTGCTTGCTTTTGGCTTCATTTTCATTTTTTCATTTTTAGTTGAAGCTATCGGCGTAAAAACCGGACTGATTTTCGGGGAATACATTTACGGGAAAGGCCTCGGAATAAAGGTTCTCGAAACTCCTTTGATGATTGGCCTCAACTGGCTGATGCTGGTCTATTGCACCAAAATTATGGCCGAAAGTATTTTCGCCAGCAAAACCCTCAGCCTGTTTTTTGCCCCGTTGCTGATGGTTATTTACGATTTGGTTTTGGAACAGGCCGCTCCGCTTTTAGGAATGTGGAACTGGGCCGGAGGAAGAATCCCAATACAAAATTACATTTCCTGGTATCTGCTGGCTTTTCTGTTTCATCTGCTGCTGCAAAAAACGAAAACCCAATTTTCAAACAAACTGGCGGCACCGGTTTTCATTATTCAGTTTCTGTTTTTTGTGGTAATTGTTGGTTACTTTATATTTTTCAGAACATGATAAAAGCCCGCCACCACTGGTTTTTGTACCCGTTTTTTGTGTGGTACGGCTGGATGCGGATGAAACGGCATTTCAAAAAAATCATTATTTCGGGAAATGTACCTGCTGAAAATCTGCCCATGCTAATTGTTTCCAACCATTTCAGTTGGTGGGACGGCTTTTTCATTGCGTCGCTAAACCGCAAAAAGTTCCGAAAAAAATTTCATGTGATGATGCTGGAAGAACAATTGAAAAAAAACTGGTTTTTTCAGCATACAGGAGCATTTTCGGTTCGAAAAAACACGAAAGGCGTCATTCAATCGCTCACTTACGCTTCTGAATTGCTGCAAAATTCAGACAACCTGGTCACCTATTTTCCGCAAGGTCAGTTTGAGTCTATCAACCAGGGAAAACTGCATTTTGAGAAAGGAGTAGAATGGCTGCTGAAAAACCTGAAAAACGAAGTACAGGTGATTTTTGTGGCCCTTCAGGTTGATTATTTCGAACGAGCCAAACCGAATTTGTTTATGCACTTTGAAATCTACGATTACAGGGGGAAAAACCTTCAGGAAATTGAAGATGACTACAATGCATTTTATCATTCTTCTGCCTTAAAAAATATCCAGTTAAAAGAAACCTGATGCTGACAATTCTGGCCTATATCACCCTTGTTTTTTTTGGAATGCGCTTTTTGGTGGCACTTTCCAACGTGCTGTTTTCGCCAGTACTGAATAAGCAAAAACAAAAGGGAGAGCCACTGGTTTCGGTTTTAATTCCGGCAAGAAATGAAGAAGGGAACATTGGCAATATCCTGAACGACCTCCAAAAACAAAGTTATCGCAACATCGAGGTAATTATTTTCAACGACCAATCAACCGACCGAACCAAAGAAATTACTGAATCATTCTCCAAAACAGACAAGCGGTTTACAATAATTGATTCTAAGGGACTTCCTCAGGGATGGCTGGGCAAAAGCAATGCCTGTCATCAACTTTCCCAAAAAGCTTCAGGCGAATACTTTTTGTTTCTCGATGCCGACGTACGAATTAAATCGGGTCTGATTGAAAGTGCGCTGGCACAAATGCAAAAACACCGACTCAAGTTGTTTTCCATTTTCCCGAAACAGGAAATGATAACCTTAGCCGAAAAAACAACGGTACCGGTAATGAACTCCATCCTCCTTTCGCTGCTGCCGATGGTGCTGACCCGCGAAAGTTCCCGACCGTCGCTGGCAGCAGCCAACGGACAGTTTATGCTTTTCGAAAAGGAAACTTACATAGACATTCAACCGCATAAACAAGTGAGAAATCAACTGGTGGAAGATATCCTCATCGCCCGGTTGTACAAAACAAATGAACTAAAAATGCAGTGCATGACCGGCAACGAAACCATCCGCTGCCGCATGTACCAGAACCTGAACGATGCCCTGCACGGTTTCTCCCGCAGTGTTGCCGAATTTTTTGGAGGCAGTCATCTGGCCGCTTTTCTTTACTGGCTGACTGGTACCTTTGGAGCTTTTGCCGTGATTTTTGGTTTGTCAATGCTGTTCAGCTTTATCGTAATTGCGCTGATTACCGGAATTATATTATTCGTTTCAATTGCAAGCCGGCAACCGTTCTGGCAAAATCTGTTATTAGCAATTCCCCGCCAACTTTTGCTGGGTGTAATTGTTTTTCTCTCATTCCGAAATAAAAAATTAAAAAAAACACGATGGAAAGGACGAGATATCAAATAATATTCATTTTCCTGCTGTTGAGTCTTGCATCACCGGGACGCGGAGTTTTAGCGAAGGCATCCCTTTGGGATAACTCCGCATTTCAATCTATAACAGAAAATTCCCGTTCTCCCTTCAAAGAACAAATTTATCAGGCCTACATTTCCGGAAAAATGGAAGGCTGGAAAACGGCCATTAATGCCATGGAAAAACAAAAGAAAAATGAACCGGAATATTTACTTGAACTAATTAATTACCAATATGGTTACGCAGCCTGGTGTTTGGGCAACGACAAAAAGAATGAGGCCAAACATTACCTTTCTCTTTTGGATAAAAATCTGGAAAAATTGAAATCACTTTCCGGCGAATCGGCTGAATATCATTCCTACACTGCCGCATCATACGGATTTAAAATTGGATTAAGTCTGTGGAGGGCTCCTTTTTTTGGGCCGAAAAGTATGGACCACGCCGAAAAAGCGCTGCAAACCAACAGCCTCAGCTTCCAGGCGAACATGGAAATGGGCAACATTTGGAACCACATGCCTGCAATGTTTGGAGGGTCGGATGAAAAAGCACTGACATATTATTCCAAAGCGCTTGAAATCATTGAAAAAGAGCCTGCCGGAATTCAACAAAACAACTGGATGTACCTGAACCTGTTAACGCTGGTAGGGCAAATGCATCAGGACATGAAAAATCTGGAACAAGCAAAAAAATATTTTGAACAAGCGCTACAAATTGAACCCGGTTTTGTTTGGGTAAAAGAGGAATTATTACCTTCTTTAAAAACAGATTAAATCATTTACACATGAGCAAAAAAGTGCTGATAGTGGGAAGCGGACTTGCCGGACTGGCGGCCGCACTGCGTTTATCGCGGCGGGGATATGAAGTGGAGCTGGTGGAAAAAAACAACAAGGCCGGCGGAAGGTTGAACCAGCTGAAAAAGGATGGTTTTACCTTTGATGTGGGCCCCAGTTTTTTTAGCATGTCATACGAATTTGACGAGTTTGTGCAGGATGCCGGCATCAAAATGCCTTTCCATTTTGTGGAACTCGACCCACTTTATACGGTGAATTTTCTGTCCACCGGAAAAACCTACACCATGTACAAAGACCTTTCGAAACTGGCCGAAGAGTTTAAGGAGGTGGAGCCCAACCTGGAAGAAAAAATCAAAAAATACCTGAACACCGGGCAAAAAATTTTCGACGGAACAGTTGATTTGGTGGTGCGTAGAAATTACAACTCGCTGATGCACTATTTTGTCACGCTCATGCAGGCTCCGCCAACCCTGATGCCGGTTCTTTTCCGCAGTTTCTGGCAGCAGGTTTCCAAATATTTCGATTCGGAAGAAGTGCGGCAAATCCTCTCGCTGGTGGCGTTTTTCGTTGGCCGTACTCCATTTGATACCCCGGCGGTTTATTCGCTCCTCTCTTACACTGAGTTTGTACACAACGGCTATTTCAACGTGGAAGGCGGCATGTACAAAATTGTGGAAGGGCTGTGCGACGAACTGGAAAAACAGAAAATCAACATTCATTATAACACTGAAATAACTGGTTTCACAGAAAAAAACGGACAACTGGTTTCTCTCACCGATTCAGAAGGAAAAAAATGGAATGCTGATATTTTCCTCATCAATGCCGATGCAGCCTGGTTCAGGGGAAAAATTTTCAACCGCCCGCAGTTTTCAGAAGAAAAGCTGGACAAACTGAAATGGACCATGGGAACGCTTACCTTTTATCTCGGTGTGAGCGAAAAAATCCCCAATGTGCATCACCATAATTATTACCTGGGAAGTAATTTCAAAGAATATGCAAATAAGATTTTCACCAATCCCGATTCGTTTGAAAAACCGTATTACTATGTAAATGTGCTGTCGCGCTCCAATCCCGGTTGTGCGCCCGAAGGGTGCGAAAGCCTCTTTTTTGTTTGCCCGGTGCCCGATTTGCGCTACAAACCCAACTGGGACGACCGCGAAGAAATCGTGAACAGCATCATTGCCGACTTTAGCAAGCGCGTGGGTATGGATGTTCAGCAAAAAATTATTTCCAAAACCATTTATACGCCGGTGGAGTGGCGCGACCAGTTTAACCTGCACAAAGGCAGTGCACTCGGTCTGGCGCACGACATGAACCAGATTGGCGGATTCCGGCCAAAAAACTTCGACGAGAAATTTAAAAATGTATTTTACGCCGGAGCGTCCACCGTGCCCGGAACCGGTTTGCCCATGGTAATTATCAGCTCGAAACTTGCCGTTGACCGAATTGAAAAATATGGATAAACTCTACAACAAAAATGCATTCGATTGTAGCCGAATTACGGCCAACAACTACAGCACGTCGTTTTCGTTTGGCATAAAACTGTTTAAACGAAAATACCGGCCGGCCATTTATGCCATTTACGGTTTTGTGCGCTTTGCCGATGAAATTGTGGACACCTTTCACGACCAAAACAAAAAGGAACTGCTAAACAATCTGCGCGAAGACACCTGGAAAGCCATTGAAACAGGATTCAGTTCCAATCCCATTTTGCATAGTTTTCAACATGTGGTAAACGAATTCGGCATCGACCGCGAGTACATCGAAGCGTTTTTGCACAGCATGGAGATGGATCTTGAATACAAAACCTACAATTCAGACGAGATTAAAGAATACATTTACGGCTCTGCCGAAGTGGTGGGACTGATGTGCCTGCGGGTTTTTTACAAAGGAAGGGAAAATGAATTCGACAAACTCGTTTATCCCGCACGTAAACTGGGCGAGGCCTTTCAAAAGGTCAATTTCCTGCGCGACATCAGCGCCGATTACAACGACAAAGGCAGAATCTATTTTCCCGGCGTTCAGTTTGAACAATTCAAAGAAGAACAAAAAAAAGCCATTGAAGATGATATTGCTTTTGATTTTGCAGAGGCAAAAAAAGGAATCAAAAAGTTGAATCCGGATGTCCGTTTGGGCGTATTTCTGGCTTTCACCTATTACCTGGAACTGCTGGATAAAATACGAAAAACCACTCCTCGGGAAATTCTGCAAAAACGCTACAGGGTGTCGGATTTCACGAAAGTTGTATTGCTGGTTAATGCCTGGGGAAGATATATTTTGGGAAAAATATAATAATTCCAAACGAGAAAATCACAATCCCAATTATCCTTCCAACAACCCGCAACGAAAAATTGATTACATTTTGTACTACCCAGCAAATCAATGGAAGGTACTTAAACATCAGGTTATTCGCGACTCTATAGCATCGGATTATTGTGCGGTTTTATCGGTTTTGGAGCTTATACCGTAATAGGAAAAGTTACTCCTCCGGAACATCTTCCTGCAACTTCTCCAAAAACTGAATTCCGTACTGCTCCAGTTCGGCAAGTACCGGTTCGTAAATCAGCCGGTCGGTGGGAATGTGCATTCCTGTCAAATTCATTTTTCCTGTCAGAAACAACTTAACAGCGACCGCCAGTGGCAAGCCCACCGTTTTAGCCATGGCGGTGTGGATGTCGTTTTCGCCGGTAACCACCAGCGAGCTGGTCAGTTGCATCGGATTGCCCGTATTTTTATCCCGGTAGGTAAATTTGTGCCACATCACCACCAAGTCCTTGTCGCCGGGTTGCAACTGCCATTTCGGCTTCAGAATGTGCTCCATAATTTGCGCGGGCGTTGCGTTTTTCAGTCCTATTTGGGTATTGCTGAAAATCCCCAGCCATTTCAGTTTTTGAATGATGTCCGAATCCTGGTCAATATGCATATAATGATACAGTTTCAGCTCCACCGAATCGGTTGGATGGTAATACAAAAACGAATTGATGAACTCGCGGTGTGTCATATTTTCGGTATTTTCCATTTCATAGGAATCGTCGGTGGCGCCCAGTTGCACGAACACGTTCCACGCCCGGCAAAATCCGGGACGGCGCAACGTTCCGCGGTAAATGGTGGGAATTCCCTGCAAGTTGTATTTTTCGATGTATTTCAGCGAGTCGCGGTTGGCGTACCCTTCAAACAGTCCGTAGTTTTCAATGTCGATGAGCTCTGTCCGGCGGAAAAGCCGGTTATAGGGAATGTATTTGTATTTACCGTTCTGAATGAATTTTGCCGGCCCGTCCTGCCCGGCAAGCACCACATTGCGCGGGTTCCAGCTAAATTTGTAGTGCCACGGGTTGTTGTCCGACTCAGGCGCCACCAGCCCTCCGGTAAACGATTCAAAACTTTGCAGGTCGTGTCCTTCAACTTTTATGCGGTCAATCAGTTTCATGGCCGACATGTGGTCGAGACCGGGGTCGAGTCCACATTCATTCAGGAAAAACAGGCCATTTCGGTTCACCTCATCCTCGAAAGCTTTCAACTCTTTGGATTCATACGAAGCGGTAAATAGGTTTTTGGAAAACTTTACACACGACAGTGCAACCAGCGGATGAAACCGGGCGGGAAGCATGGAAATCACCAAATCAGCCTCACTGACTTCCCTGTCCCGCATCCGTTCGTCGGTGACATTCACCTGACGGTAATCAACCGCTGCATTCTCTCCTTTATATTTTTCTCTGGAATCGATCACCGTAATTTTCCAGTTATGCTGTTGTGCATGTTCTGTTAAATACTGAATGAGCGTATGGCTGGACCGGCCCGCGCCAAATATTAAGATGTTTTTCATTCGATTTTTAATTCTTCTTTTCAAACCAACATTATAGACTTGTTAAATGCTAAAGCCGGGCTTCAAAGTCATTTCTAATTCTAATCACCGGGTTTTCCGAGGGAATCCCTTCGGGAAAAACCCGGTGCAAAAACGATGAACATAACCTACGAACCTGTCAAACCAGGAACTTGGAACCTGGAACTTTAAACTCGGAACTTTAAACTATACCCTGTGAAATAAATCTTCGATTTAATGCTTCACATTATTTCACAAGGTGAACTCAATCCCCTGCGCCAGTGGCAGTTCCGCGCCAAAATTAATGGTGTTGGTTTGCCGCCGCATGTAGGCTTTCCAGGCATCGGAACCCGACTCGCGACCACCGCCGGTTTCCTTTTCGCCACCAAATGCACCGCCAATTTCGGCACCCGATGTGCCAATATTGATGTTTGCAATGCCGCAATCAGAACCTTCATGCGACAGAAATCGTTCAGTTTCCAGCATGTTGGCAGAAAACATGGCCGACGACAATCCCTGCGGTACATCGTTGTGCAGCCGGATGGCTTCGTCCAGATCGCTGTAGCGAATCATATACAAAATAGGCGCAAAGGTTTCTTCCTGAACAATTTCAAAACGATTTTCCACTTCGGCAATGCAGGGCGAAACATACGTTCCGGTTTTATATTTTTTACCTTCCAGCACTTTGCCACCGACAATGATTTTCCCGCCTTCGGCTTTCACTTTTTCAATGGCGTTCACAAAATCCTGTACAGCCCATTTGTCCACCAGTGGCCCCACCAGCGTATTCGGGTCGAGGGCATGGCCAATGGGAAGTTGCTCATACACCGACAGCAGTTTTTGTTTAAACTGTTCATACACTGAATCGTGCACAATAATCCGCCGCGTGGAGGTGCAGCGCTGGCCGCAGGTTCCCACGGCGCCGAAAACCACTGCCCGCAAAGCCATTTCCAAATCGGAATTTGGTGTGATGATGATGGCATTGTTTCCGCCCAGTTCGAGAATGGATTTTCCAAGTCGTTCGCCCACCAAACGACCCACTTTTTTACCAATCCGCGTGGAGCCGGTAAACGAAACCAGCGGAATGTTTTTGTCGCTGAACAGCTCGTCGCCCAGCATTTTGGAGTCGGCAGCCACCAGGCTAAGCACACCTTCAGGAACATCATTTTCCTTTAAAACCTTCGAAACAATTTGATGAACCGCCACTGCACAGAGATACACTTTCGACGACGGTTTCCACACCACCACATCGCCGCAAACCAGCGCCAGCATGGTATTCCACGCCCAAACGGCCACCGGAAAGTTAAATGCCGAAACCACACCAACAATTCCCAGCGGATGGTACTGGTCGTACATGCGGTGTTTCGGACGCTCGGAGTGCATGGTAAAACCGTACAACTGCCGCGACTGCCCCACAGCAAAATCGCAGATGTCAATCATTTCCTGAACTTCGCCCAAACCTTCCTGGTATATTTTTCCCATTTCGTACGACACCAGTTTGCCGAGCGGCTCTTTGTATTTTCGCAGTTCCAGCCCGATTTGCCTGACAATTTCGCCCCGTTTGGGCGCCGGCCACATTCGCCAGCTTTTAAAAGCCTCTTTGGCGGTTTCAATCACCTCACGATAATCTTCCAGTCCGGCCTGCTGCACGGCTGCAATCTTCTCCCCATCTGAAGGCGAAAACGATTCGATAACTTTCCCGCTGGTTTCTTTCCAGACGGTTCCGGTGCAAATACCGGGATTCAATTCTTTTATTCCAATTTCTTTTAAATCTTTTGAAATATCAATTTTCATGTTCTTCAGTTTATAATTTTTATTAACCATATTGTATATTCAAAAAAGAACCTAAACCTTTTCCAAAATCATGGAAAGTCCCTGCCCTACACCAACGCACATGGTGCACAAAGCAAATTTTGCATCACTGTTTATCAACTGATAATAAGCAGTAGTCACCAACCTTGCTCCCGACATTCCCAGCGGATGCCCCAGGGCAATTGCACCACCAAGCGGGTTAATTCCGGGGTCATTGTCATCCAACCCGAATTCCCGGATACAAGCCAGCGACTGTGCTGCAAATGCTTCATTCAGCTCAATAATATCCATTTGGTCAAGGGTCATTCCCAGTCGCTGCAACAGTTTATGGGTAGCAGGAACCGGTCCGATGCCCATTATTCGCGGAGGAACGCCGGCAGACTGAACTCCCATAATTCTGACTTTCGGTGTCAGATTATATTTTTTTACTGCGGCAGGAGAAGCGACAATTACCGCTGCCGCACCGTCGTTAATTCCTGATGCATTTCCGGCAGTTACCGTTCCGTTTTCGTTTAAAACAGGTTTTAAGGATGCTAATTTTTCGAGTGAAGTTAAACGGGGGTGCTCATCGCTTTCTACAACAATGTCTTCCCCTTTTTTCTGAGGAATTGAAACAGGAATAATTTCATGCGAAAACTTTCCGTTTTTTTGTGCTGCAGCAGTTTTTAACTGGCTGTTGTTTGCAAACAGATCCTGGTCATGCCGGCTGATTTTATACTCAACTGCCAGATTTTCTGCTGTTTTGATTAAAGCATCAGTTCCAAATTTTTTATGAAATTCACTGTTGACAAACCGCCAGCCAATGGTTGAATCATACACTTCAGGAGTTCTTGAAAATGCCTGGGTCGCCTTTGCCATCACAATAGGTGCGCGCGACATACTCTCTGCGCCACCGGCAATAACAATATCGACTTCGCCCGACTTAATCGCCCTGGCTGCCATTCCGATAGCTTCCATACCTGAAGCACACAAACGGTTTACCGTAACACCCGGTACCTCTTCGGGAAATCCGGCCAGCAAAAGGGCCATTCGGGCAATGTTCCGGTTATCTTCTCCGGCCTGATTGGAACACCCCAGAATAACATCGTCAATTACCTGATTTTTTAGCTGGGGATTTCGGTCGAGCAGGGTTTTTAGCGGGATAGCTGCCAAATCGTCTGCCCTGACCGACGACAGGACGCCCGCATATTTTCCAACGGGAGTTCGAATGGCGTCGCATATAAAAACTTCGGTACTCATATTACATTTTATTTCGTTTTTCCAACTTCGGTTTTATTTTTCTAAATGCACGTTCCAAACCTTCTGTCAGCCGGTCGATCTCTTTTTTTCCTGTGACTGTTGAAAGCATGCAACTTAGCGTATTGATCATCAAAATATGTTCTTTGTAATACATGAAATCAAGCAGCTCATTCATCCATCTTTTCACCTCTTCTGGTTGATACGCCTCACGATAGGTTCGGGGCGGTGCTTTGCTTAAATGAATGCGAAACATGGAACCGGCCCCGGTAACGGTAAATGGAACATCAACCTGTTTTATTACCTCCTGTATTTGACTGATAGCCAATTGAGCCAGTGCATTTAATTGATTCACAACTTCACTGCTGAAGTGTTGCATGGCCACATAACCGGCAGTCATTGTTACGGGATTTGCCGAAAAAGTTCCCGAATGAGGAAAGAGCAATTTTGTTTCATGCGGATCAAAAACGCGCATCACTTCTTCTTTTCCTGCTATTGCCCCAACGGGGAACCCGCCGCCGATTATTTTCCCCATGGATGTTAAATCGGGTTTTACCGGATAAATTTCCTGTGCGCCACCGTAGTTTACGCGCAGTGTGATTACTTCGTCGAACACCATCAATGCTCCGTTTTTTCTGGTCCAGTCATATATGGCCTGAACAAATTCGGTGCTTGCCGGCACAAGTCCAACACGGTGTGGAACCGGATCGATAATCACACAGGCGATTTCACCGGCATGCCCATCAAGAATGGCAAGGGTTCTTTGGATATCGTTGAAGGGGTAAACTACGACTTCATTTAAAACACTTTGAGGAGTTCCGATTGCAACCGGCACACTGACAGGATTGTTTACACCGCCCCAATTCCCCGGATTTGAAGTTTGACTTACCTCTGCATAATCATACGTTCCGTGATATGCCCCTTCTGCTTTGGCAATTTTTGCTCTGCCCGTGTAAGCCCGCGCCGCCTTTATCGTGGCCATAACAGCTTCTGTTCCTGAATTGACAAATCTGACCCGTTCCAAACTCTCCACCCTGTCAATTAATAATTTCGCAAAGGCAACTTCAATTTCCGAAGCCATTGTGTAAGCTGTTCCCTTGCGCAACTGAGCCGTAACTGCTTCAACAATGGGCGGAAATGAATGTCCATGAATCAGGGCAGCCATGTTGTTGGCAAAATCAATTCTTTCGGTACCTTCTATGTCGGTTATGTAGCAACCCGATGCTTTACTTACATAGTCGGGATTTGGCAGGCGAAAAAGGGTATTCCGGCTCACGCCGCCTGCAATCACACCACACGCCTTTTTGTAAATCTCTTTACTGGTTATTCTCTGTTGCATCCCCTTCAGTTTAATCTGGCTTCCGTTTTTTGTTGTACATATTCAAAGCTCACGCCCGGTGCGAGTTCCCTGACAAAGAGTTTTTTACCGATCACATCAATAATGGCGAGGTCGGTGTAAATTCTGCTTACCACATTTTTCCCGGTTAGCGGATAAGAACACTTTTTTACAATTTTAGATGAACCTGTTTTTGTGCAGTGTTTTGTGATCACATAAATGGTTTTAACTCCTGCAACCAAATCCATTGCGCCTCCCACGGCAGGGATATCATCCGGATTTCCGGTTGACCAGTTTGCCAAATCTCCTTCTTCGGAAACCTGGTAAGCCCCCAGCACACAAATGTCGATGTGCCCGCCGCGAATCATTGCAAAACTGTCGGCATGATGAAAATAGGCTGCACCGGGGATTGCCGTAACGTATTTTTTTCCGGCATTCACCAACTCCGGATCTTCTGTTTGGGGTTCGGCTACTTTGCCCATTCCAAGCAAACCATTTTCGGTATGGTAAATAACTTCCCTTCCTTCGGGAATATAATCTGCCACAAACTCGGGAATCCCAATACCCAAATTTACATAAGCGCCATCGGGAATATCCATGGCCACTTTCTGCGCCATTTCATTCACATTCCAACCCCTGTTTTTATAATTTGATTCCATGGTATCGTATTTTTTCTGCAACAAGTTTCGATTCGTCCGCAGGATTGCTTATTTCCACAACCCGGTGTACAAAAATGCCGGGTGTTATAACATGCTCAGGGTCAATTGCACCGGGCTCAACGATTTGTCTGGCCTGAACAATAGTGGTTTTGGCAGCCATGCACATGACTGGTCCAAAATTGCGGGCTGTTTTATTGTAAGTAAGGTTGCCGTATTTGTCCGCTTTAAAGCATTTTACCAGCGAAAAATCAGCTTGAATTGCGTATTCCAGCACAGCAAGCTTGCCGTTAAAATCGCGCTGCTCTTTTCCTTCTGCAAGGGGAGTATGCACCGATGCCGGCGTATAAAAGGCAGGAATTCCCGCGCCGCCTGCACGAATTCTTTCGGCAAGGGTACCCTGCGGTACCAGCTCAAGCTCAATTTCTCCCCGGCTGTATAACTCCGGAAAAACAACTGAAATGGCAGTACGTGGAAACGAACAGATGATTTTCTTCACCTGCCGGTTTTCAATTAGTGCGGCTAAACCTAGGTGCCCGCTGCCGGCATTATTACTGACAATGGTAAGGTTTTTGGCGCCGTGGTCAATCAGTGCATGAATCAATTCCACAGGGCTTCCGGCTTCGCCAAAACCGCCAATCATTACTGTTGCCCCGTCGAAAATACCGGAAATGGCATCCTCTGTTGATGAAACAATTTTATTTATCATGGCTGTTTTCCTTTGCAATTTTCTTTTCCAGGGCTTCTGAAAGTTTTGTTTCAATCTGAATCAATTCGTCTTCATAAAAATATTTTTCAGCGCCGAAAGGTTTTAGCTTTTCAATGGTATTTTCTTTTTCATTGAATTCTGCAAAATATACCCTGTCAATCCATTGCATGTTTCTGGCCTCGTTAAATTTCAGTGCAAAAACTTTTTCGCCGTTAATTTCAGTGGTTCCGAGCAGCGAAGTTTTTCCGGCAGAGGATGTCATGGTAATGTGCCTCGACGGGCGGTTTATGGAGGCCAAAGTGCGGTAAACTTTGCTGAATATTTTTGTAATATCACCAAGTGGTGCAGAAAAATAGTGGTGCTCTCCTGTGGGTCGTGCACAATACATGGAATGAAATCCAATTCCCAGCATAGCCAGAATGTTTCCCAAATCAATCCAGTTTTGAGCAGACTTACCGATGTCGATTTCGCCGTTTTTAGTATAATACAAACTGATATGGTTCATTATCGGGCTTTGGCTTTTTATGGTCAACCCAAAGCTTTTTAAACGCCTGGTTGCTGCAATGGCTCCGGGATTCATTAGCTCCGGAGGAGTGGATATGTGGGCCATCCACACCACCTGTATTCCATTGTCGATGGCCAGTTTCAAAAGCCCGAGTATTTTTTTGAATTTATCGCTCAGGATTAATTCAGGATGATAAGTAATTGCTCGTGAACCAATCCGAAGAGTTCTGATATGTTTTAACTCCGGGTCATCAATTAATGGCATCACATAAGTTGAAAGACGCTCGTACGGAATGTAACCGGCATCGCCCCCGGTAATTAAAACATCGCTTATTTCTTTGTGCTGTTTTAAATAATCATGAACCTGGTTAACACTGTGTTGCACAAACATATCTTCATCTCCCCGAACCTGTGCATGACGAAAACAGTAGATGCAAAACGCGAAGCAATTTTGCGTGCTACTGTCAAGAATGAGTTTTACAGGAGGATATTTGTGCTGACATCCCTCCAGAATTTCCAAATGCCCTTCGTCGTTTACATACCAGGGTTTGTTTAGTTTTTGTTTGCCATCGTGGGGGTTGGTTTTTAGCAGATAGGCCTTCACAATTTTCACCCTCTCTTCATCGCTTTTGGCACTTAAGTATAACTTTACATCTTCGGCATTCATCATTCCGGGCTGAGGAAAAACAAGATGAAAATTCGTGTCGTTTTCATAGTTCCCCCAGTCAATTGAATTTAAAATGTGTTTTGTAGCCAAAAACCGATAGACTTCGATAAAAAACTCCCGCTCTTTAATTTCCCTGATTTCGATACCATGTATTTTTAGCTTTTCAATAATTTCCCGAAAACCATTTAAACCTGAATAAAAGGTTTTTCCGGTAAAAATGACATTTCCGGATCGGCTGAAGCCTGAATACTGAGGATAACAACTTTGAAGCCTGTTTACCAATCCCGGCGGAAGCAAATTTTCATTTTTAATGGTTCGAATGGTTTCGGAGTTAAAATCATAGCCCTGTATCATACTTTGAACATCAGACACTATATTATCTGTTTTATTGGCAAGGATATTCATAAAATCTTTGTTTAAAATGTTAATTCCCCATATCATTTCTTCTATCTGAATTTATCTGTAATTGATAACAAAAACAATAAACCTGAAAACAGAAGATGTGCAATTGCAAAATGAGCAGTACAAATAACACTGCGAACGCAGCTAATGAGAAGCGTTGGAGTCATCGAGGCATTCGGGCAACCCGATGTAGAAAAATACCGGACATTGAAACGATTGTACCATGTGCACAAGTTACGAAATGATATTTTTACCTGCTAAAAATTGCAAGTGTTTTATAACAACAAAAACTGATTTTAATATCGTTACGAAAAAAAAGTAACCAGAATTTCAAATGGGCTAAAACATTTGGCAAAATTATTATGACCAGTTACAAAAAAATCACGATTTTTACATTTTGACGCTAATCAAAAACTTTAAAACAATGAAAGAAAAACTTTTAAAAGCGATGTATCTGGCCCAAAAAGGCGACTGGAATACTGCACACGAAATTGTAAAGGACATGGAAAATGAATATGCCTGCTGGGTTCATGCACATCTTCACCGAAAAGAACCGGATCTGAACAATGCTGCCTATTGGTATTTGCGTGCCCGAAAACCCATGCCAAGGTATAGTCATGCCCGAGAATGGCAGGAAATTTTTGATTTTCTGTCCAATCCCGAACTCTCTTTGGATTAACAGATTTTTCAAAAGTAAAAATTCACGAAAAAGATGAAAGCAACAAATAAAATATACATATTCCTGGTGCTCACAGCCTTTGTGGTTATTTTGATTTATGCCCAGGGAATTATCATTCCTTTTATCCTTGCTATATTATTTTGGTTTATGATTCGGGTAATCAAAAAAATACTTGCGAAAGTCAAGTATATAAAACATTGGCCCCAATGGTTACTTACGATTATTTCCTCTTTAATCCTTTTAAGCTTTTTGTTTTTGATCGTTCAAATGATTTCCATGAATATTAAATACCTTTCAAATACACTACCTGTTTATGAATCCAACGTGAACAAAATCACCCAGTCGATAAACCTAAAATTCGATGTGGAATTGTCCAGTCTGTTAAGTGAATACATCAAGGATTTAAACATTGGAGAAATTCTCACCAGGCTCTTTTCAACACTTACCAGTTTGTTTGGAGATACTTTCATCGTGCTTATTTACCTTATATTTTTGCTCCTTGAAGAACCTACATTCTCCACAAAATTAAAAGCCATGTACCCCGACGAGGATCGCCATGAAAAAATGAAAACGCTGGTTGCAAAAATTGATAAATCAGTCAGCAATTATATTGCACTAAAAACCATGGCGAGCCTGCTAACCGGTTTCCTGAGTTATTTTGCACTATTATTTATTGGAGTTGATGCACCTTTCTTTTGGGCTTTTCTCATATTTATCCTGAATTTTATTCCCACAATAGGTTCTTTGGTCGCAACATTTTTCCCTGCAGTTTTTGCACTCCTGCAGTTTGGTGAATTTACACCGGCAATTCTTGTTTTGGCTATTGTAGGTGCAATTCAGTTAGTGGTAGGGAATTTTATTGAACCAAGAGCAATGGGAAAAACAATGAATATTAGTCCATTAGTTGTTATTCTTACTCTGATGTTATGGGGAATGATGTGGGGAATTCCGGGCATGCTTCTCAGTGTGCCCATAACCGTAATTCTAATTATTATCATGTCAGAATTTGAGGGTACTAAACCCCTTGCTATTCTACTTAGTCGTGATGGAAAAATTCACAAATAAAATAAAGTCAGCATGATAAAAAACAGCACAAGCATTCGGTCAGATTCCGTTTCCTGTAAAACCTTTCTGAAAACTAAAATCGTATTTTTTATCCCGTTCTTTTTAATCAGCCTTTTTGTGATGTCACAAAATAATGCTCCGGGCGAAAAAAAACATAATTACATAACAAAAGAAAATATCTCATACTATTCATCAGACGAATCAGCAACCGATGAATATATTGCTGAACGCTGCAAACTGGATATTTACTATCCAATTGATAAAAAAGGGTTTACAACAGTAATTTGGTTTCATGGCGGGGGAATAACCACAGGAAACAAGCACATTCCCGAAAAATTAAAAGAAAAAGGCATTGCAGTGGTTGCAGTTAATTACCGGCTTAGCCCGAAAGCAAAAAACCCGGCTTACATCGAAGATGCTGCCGCTGCTGTGGCATGGACATTTAAAAACATTGAAAACTACGGTGGCGATGTTTCGAAGATTGTGGTTTCAGGACACTCAGCCGGCGGTTACCTGGTCAGCATGGTTGGTTTGGACAAAAAATGGTTGGCTAAATTCGACATGGATGCCAACAACATTGCCATGCTGGTTCCGTTCAGCGGCCACACGATAACCCATTTTACCATTCGCGAAGAACGGAGGATTGCTGGTACGCAGCCCGTTGTGGATGAGTTTGCTCCACTTTACCATGTACGGGCCGATGCATCACCCCTGATTTTAATTACAGGCGACCGCGAACTGGAAATTTTGGGCCGCTACGAAGAAAATGCCTACTTCTGGCGTATGATGAAAGAAGCAGGCCATGAAAAATCCAAAATTTATGAACTGGATGGTTTCGACCATGGCGGGATGGCTTCCCCTGCTTATGAAATACTTTTAAATGAAATAAAAACTTTACAATAATGAAACAAATTACACTTCTTCTTTCCGCAATGTTAATTTTGTCCACCATCTCGAAAGCACAAAAAACACCCACCGGTAATCCGGCTGATTTTAAAGTGAAAACCTGCCTGCATTCGGTGAGTTATGCCGGGTTCTGGCGCGGACAGGCTCGATTGACGGTTGACGAGTTTTTGGTAAAAGCCAAAGAACTGGGTTACGAAGGTGTAATGCTGGTGGCCAAACGTCCACATGTTTCTCCACACGATTACGATAAAGCTGCCCGTGCGCGGCTTAAAACAAAAATCGATTCGCTGGGACTCACCCTGGTTGCGCTTGCCGGTTACACCGATTTTACTGCAGGAATTGACAAACCCGGAATTCCCAATGCCGAAATCCAGGCAACCTGGGTTGGCGAAATTGCCGAACTGGCTAAAGATTTGGGAACCGATATGGTTCGGATTTTTACCGGTTACGAACGGCCCGGAATTCCTTACGACAAACAATACGGCGAAGTGGTGGAAGGACTGAAAATGGCAGGAAAACTGGCTGCTGAACATGGAGTTACACTGGCTGTGCAAAACCACCATGATATTGCGCTGCACCACGATGTTATGTACTGGCTGCTGAAAGAGGTGAACATGCCCAACGTGATGGCCGGCTGGGACGCCTGGTCGCCGGTTTTGGAAGGCCTCAGCCTTGAAGAACAACGCGAATCCATTCTGAAAATGAAACCATACATCGTAAATACTATTGTGGCTGATTATGTAACTCACCCAAGGTTTTCTTATGTAAATGACCTAACCAATTACAAAGCCGAACAACCGGTTATGCGCGCTGTTCCGGTTGGTGAAGGAATCATAGATTATAAAAACTGGTTTGCCGCGTTAAAGGAAATTGGCTATCAGGGCTGGGTGGTTTACGAAATGTGCGAAGTGCTTGATGGCGGTGGCTCCATTGAAAACCTGGACCGGACAGCAAAAATCTTTTTGGAATATATGGAACAGTTTTAATTAAAAATATTAGCAACTATGAAAAAAACATTTTTTACCAGTATTCTATTTTTGCTGTCATCAGTTTTTATCATGGCCCAAAGCTACCCAAAACTTGACGAAGCTTTCCGGCTGAAACAAATGGAGCCGCCCACTGGAAAAGTGCGCATGGTGCTCGACACAGACACTTACAACGAGGTGGACGACCAGTTTGCGTTGGCCTACGCATTTTTGTCGAAAGAAAAAATTCAGTTGGAAGCAGTTTATGCGGCGCCATTTCACAATAATCGGTCAAACGGACCGGCAGACGGAATGGAGAAAAGTTACGAAGAAATCCTGCGGCTGCTGAAAATGCTGGGCAAATCTCCCGAAGGATTTGCATTCCGTGGTTCCGAGCGATACCTGGAAGACATAACAAAACCAATCCACAGCGAAGCAGCACTCGACCTGGTGAAAAAAGCCATGGCAAGCAGTCCTGAAAATCCAATTTATGTGGTACCGGTGGGATGCATCACTAACATTGCGTCGGCCATTTTAATCGAACCGAAAATCATAAATAACATTGTGGTGGTTTGGTTGGGCGGCAACGGCCTGAACTGGCCACATCAGAAGGAATTCAACCTGATGCAGGATGTGCTGGCAGCCCGCGTGGTTTTCGACTCGGGCGTGCCGTTTGTGGTCATGCCCTGCCGACCTGTGGTTTCTCATTTTCATACTACATTGCCCGAACTGAGACATTACCTTGCAGGCAAAAACGAACTTTCGGATTATTTGTACAATATAGTGGTAGAATACAGTGGTGGCCGTAATGCTTATTCGAAAGTAATATGGGATGTAACCGCCGTGGCGTGGCTCGTCAACCCGGGCTGGATAAAAACCAACCTGGTGCACAGTCCGGTGCTCACCGATCAGGTAACCTTCAGCGTGGATCATTCCCGACACTTTATCCGAATGGCAGAAGAATTAAACCGAGATGCCATTTTCAGGGATTTGTTCGGAAAACTGACTCAAAACTAAATCTGACTCAATCTCCACAATTGTTATGATAATTTTATGACACAAAATTGCCGGGGCAGAAATCCCCGGCAATTGAATAAATTCATACTCGCTTTTTAAAAGCTCCCTTAACTTTTTTTCATCGATTTTTCCAGTACAGTTTTCAGTTCGTTATTGATCTCAACAGCTTTTTCCTGAGCAGCTTTAACTTTCGTTTGTGCATTCAGCAAATCACCGCTTTCAATTAAAGCCGGAACTTCAGAAACCGAAGAGTTAACTCCGTCAATTTCGGCCTTAATAGCTTCCAATGCTTCAGTCGCGTCTTTTCCCTTGGGAGCTAGTTCCAGCATCTGGCTGTTCTCTTTAAGTAAATTAGTAATAGCAGACTGTGCAGACGCAACTTCAGTTTTAATCTCCAATTTCCGTAATTCGGTTTTAGCTACTAAATCTGTAGCCTGAACAGTAATTTCGTTCAGATTTTCAGTTGCCATTTTATAATTTCCGAACATTTTCGATTTTTGTTCTTCAATGGCAGCAACCATAGCGTTCAACGAATCCTGCAATTCGTAGAAATCATTCTGCAGGTAAAGATCGGCCTGTACAGTTTTTGCCTGCTCCAGAGCATTTTTGGCTGCATCTATCTCAGCCTGTGGAAGTTTACTGCAGCTTGTAAAAATAAAAACAGCAGCAACCAGAATTAAAATAAAAACATTTTTCTTCATAATTTCAAACTTTTAATTGTTATTTTTTTGAATGCTTTTTTTCTATTTCATTCACCTATTTTGACGGAGGAACGACAGGAAGTAACAGGAGAAAGAAAAAAAATGTAATTTTCGCCTGCAAAAAAGCAAATATATTTGATTTGTTTTATGAATGAGCTAAAAATAAGCCAGTTAACTGACGAGCAATTGATAGAAAAAATACGCAGTGAAAATAGAAATGAGCTATTTAGCATTTTATTCAACCGGTATTTTCATAAGATAAAAGGCAAATGCTACGGTTTTTTAAAAAACAAAACACAATCCGAAGAATTTGCCAACGACATTTTAAGTAAAGCCTTCGAAAAACTGGAAAGTTTTCAGGGAAAGTCGTCGTTTTCTTCTTGGTTGTACGCCATAACCTATAATACGGTAATTGATTACCTTCGAAAGAAAAAACAATTACACTACCCCAACTGGAACCAAAACAACGTATTACCGGAAATTATCGATGAATCGGATACCGAAATGGCGGAGCTCAGCTATGACAAACTTCTGGAAGTATTTGAAAAAATTCACCCGGAAGAAAAAGCCCTTTTGCTGATGAAATACCAGGACTCTCTTTCGCTAAAAGAAATTGCGGTAAGTTTGGCCATTAGTGAAGATGCGGTAAAAATGCGACTAAAACGAGCCAGATCTCGTGTCATATATCTCTATTTTAAATTATTTGGTAACGAATAAATCACAGTTACTTTAAACAAAATCAACGTCATAAACTTAATACGAAATATTTCAACAGAATGAAAAACCCGTTTGCAAAAATATTTAAACCCTCTCCAAGGATTATTCCCGAAAAAATTTTAGCAGAATTGAGCCTTCATTTCCCAAACGCTGTTAACGTGGAATGGGAAATGAAAAAGGGAAGTTTTGAAACCATTTTTTATCTGGATGATGTAGAACACATTGCGCATATTTCGGCAGATGGAAAGCTGGAAGAATACAAAAAAAACCTTTGGCCCAAAGACCTGCCCCGGAAAATTTATGAAGAATGTGATCAGTTAGGTGAAATTATGAATGCCATTTTAATTTTAAAGGAAGACAAACAGTTTTTTGAAGTGATTGTCCGGGATTCAAAATTAAAACGCAAACTCTTTTTATTTGATGGATCTGCCAATATGGTCAGTTCCCGTAGCCTATGACCACTTTCAATTTAAAAATTTCAGAAAAAACTGTTACTTTCTGCTTTTGTCCCGTCAGAATAGAAAAATATAGAGTATGAATCAGCAAAAAAATGAACTGGAAGGGGGCAATGGCACGGCCTTATTTATTGGCATTGGACTGCTCATGGTTTTAATCCTGTTATGGATGGTAATTTGAGGTAGAAATTGGATTAACAGGCATATACAATTTTCACCTAAGAGGGTGGGATTATTTACCTGCCCTTTTTTATTTTCCACGAATTTTATGTAATATTTGTAAGTTTGTTTAAATCGCGTTTAAGCAAATTGCAAATCTATATAACAATGAAATTCAAATACTTAAAAGAAAAATACGCAAAGATTATTTTCATACTGTGGATTTCTTTGCTGCTGCTGACATTTCAATCTGCAGCTCAGGAAAATCTCAATCAAAAATTAACCGGAAACTGGAGCGGAGAAATGGAATTTTCGGGCTCGAAACTGGAACTTATTTTTAAAATTTCTTTTAATGAAAACGGAGAACTTTCTGCAAAAATGGACGTGCCGGCGCAGGGAGCACGCGATCTGCCGGTAAGTAAAGCCGAAGTGAAAGATGACAGCATTTTTCTGCATGTGGCGATAATCGCAGGACGATTTTCCGGACAAATTATCAATGATACCACCATTGCCGGAAACTGGAGCCAGTCGGGATTAAACTTTCCGCTTACATTAAACCGGACTGAAAAAGTAACGGAATTAAATCGGCCCCAGACACCCCAGCCACCATTTCCGTATATCGAAGAAGAAGTCAGATTTGAGAACACCAAAGCCGGAATACAACTGGCCGGAACGCTTACCCTGCCTGAAAATGCAAAAGATTGTCCGGCTGTAATTCTTATCTCGGGCTCGGGAGCGCAAGACCGCGACGAAACCATTTTTGAGCATAAACCTTTTCTGGTGATTGCCGATTTCCTTACCCGGAACGGAATTGCTGTACTGAGAGTTGACGACCGTGGTGTTGGCGGTTCGGGCGGCAATGTAACCAGCGCAACCAGCGAAGATTTTGCCGGCGATGTGGTGACCGCACTGGAATTCCTGAAAACCAAAAAAGAAATCGACCATTCGAAAATGGGCCTGATTGGCCACAACGAAGGCGGACTGGTTGCTCCTATTGCCGCTAACCAAACCAACAGCGTTGCATTTATTGTTATGCTGGCCGGACCGGGAATTCCGGGCGAACAAATTCTTTATGAGCAAGGCCGGCTTATTGGCCTGGCCTCGGGAATGACCGAAGAACAGGTGGAACAAAACAGGAAAACACAAGAGGCCATTTTCAACTTTATAAAAACTGAAAAGGATTCCGCAAAACGGCTCGACCGGTTGCAACGCACATACACGGGAGGCATGTATCCCATGATGAATGAAGACCAGAAAAAAGCCATCGACCTTCAGGTAAATGCTGTTAATTCAACCTGGTTTCGATACTTTTTGACTTATGATCCCCGTCCGGCGCTTTCGCAGCTTGCATGTCCGGTGCTGGCTTTAATTGGCGAAAAAGATTTGCAGGTGCCTCCCCAAAGTAACCTTCCGGCCATTGAAAAAGCCCTTGCCGAAGGGGGAAACAAAAACATCAAAATCATGGAACTACCTAATTTGAATCATCTTTTTCAAAACTGTGAAGCAGGAGTTGTTGGCGAATATGCGCAAATTGAAGAAACCATTTCACCCGAAGTGCTGGAAATTATCTCAAAATGGATTTTACAAGTAACTGAATAATTTCTGCTTAAAATCATTTTTTTATTTCTTTGCTTTGTATTTCGTTTGCTTTTGTTTATATTTGTTTCGAAATAAATCGAAACAAAAATGCTGGCAAATCAAAGGCGCGAAAAAATCCTGGAACTCATCAGGGAAGATGGCTCTGCAAAGGTTATTAAGCTTTCCAAAATATTTAAAGTATCAGAAGTTACCATCCGTCAGGATTTGGAAAAACTTGAATCAGAAGGTTTTATATTGCGTGAGCATGGGGGCGCTTTTTTAAAAGATGTGGAAGACAGTGTAAGATCAATTACACTCCTCAATCAGGAAAACCTCGAGAAAAAACAAATAATCGGAAAAAAAGCTTCGGAACTAATAGAAAGCGGCGAAACCATTATTCTCGATTCGGGTTCAACCACTACCGAAATTGCTAAAAATTTAACCGGAAGAAAAAATCTCACCGTAATCACCAATGCCCTGAACATCGCTTTGATTCTTGGAGGTGAACCCGGCATCGAACTCATAGTAACCGGGGGAGAATTCAAACCCCCCACCCTTTCATTAACAGGCCAAAAGGCTGCTGATTTTTTCGAAGATATTCATGTGGACAAGCTTTTTCTGGCCACCGCGGGCATCTCATTGCGCTCAGGACTCACTTATCCCAGCCTTAGCGACATTGTGGTGAAAAAGGCCATGATTGATGCTGCTGACACCACATACCTGGTTGCCGATTCCACCAAAATAGGTAAAAATGCGTTTGCCAGTCTGGGGGCCCTGTCACTTATCGATTATATAATAACCGACCCGGAAATTGCACCCGAGCACCTTCAGCTTTTCAGAGATCATGAGATTGAAATAATTATTGCATAACCAATTAAAACCGATTTTACCATGAACAAGTTTTTAAATTTTCTATTTGTACTTTTTTTAATCAACCCGATTATCCTTCCGGGTAATTTAAAGGCGAATGAACCCTCACCGAAAACCAGAATTCTGATACTCACTGACATTGAAAATGAGCCCGACGATGCCCAGTCGCTGGTACGTTTTTTACTGTATGCCAACCAGTTCGATGTGGAAGGAATTGTGGCAACTACATCTTGCTGGCAGCGCAACCAAACTGCCGAATGGCGCATTCACGAAATTGTGGACGCCTATGGAAAGGTACGCGATAACCTCGAAAAACATGAAAAAGGTTATCCCACCCATGCTTTTCTGAAAGAAAAAATCAAAAAAGGATATCCGGACTTTGGAATGGCCGCCGTGGGCGAAGGGAAAGATTCGGAAGGCTCTGACCTGATTATTGAGGTAGTTGACAAAAACGACCCGCGTCCGGTGTGGATTCCGGTATGGGGCGGCGCAAACTGCCTGGCACAGGCGCTGTGGAAGGTACAGCAAACGCGTACCGAAGAAGAAGTAAAAAAATTCGTGGAAAAAATCCGGGTTTACACCATCTCCGATCAGGACAATGCCGGACCGTGGATGCGGAATACCTTTAAAGACCTGTTTTACATTGTGAGTCCCGGATTTCATGAAAATGGAGGAGACAGCTATTTCTATTCTACCTGGATTGGCATTTCGGGCGAACGACACTACCATTTTTCAAGCGGCGCAGACAAGTACAGTATTGATAATGATTGGGTGGATGAACACATTCAAAACGGACATGGCCCATTGGGCGAACAATACCCCGACATTGCATACATAATGGAAGGCGATAGTCCTTCGTTTATGTATCTGATTAATAATGGACTGGGCTCAACTGAACATCCCAACTGGGGATCATGGGGCGGTCGTTATGAACTGTATCAGCCACCGACACGCATATTTTATCATGAACCGGAAGAACGGGAAATCTGGACCGATACCGACGATTGGGTTGAAGTGGATGGCACAATTTACATCGATCGCAGGGCAACCATCTGGCGCTGGCGCGAACATTATCAAAATGATTTTGCCGCCCGGATGGACTGGTGCGTAAAGGAATATGCGGATGCCAACCATCCGCCGGTGGCAAAACTGGCTCATGCCAACGCGATCACTGCAAAGGCAGGCGAAACCATCGTACTGGATGCTTCGGCTTCAACTGATCCTGACGGAGACAAACTTTCCTTCAACTGGATTCATTACCGCGACGCCGGCACGCACCCAGCCTGGGTAAAACCAGATGAACCTGAAAAATCAAAAACCTCAGTTACCATGCCCAAAGTATCTGAGCCGGCAACCGTTCATTTTGTGGTTGCTGTAACCGACGATGGTGTGCCTGCATTGACACGTTACCAAAGAGTTATTGTAAATATTAAACCATAAAATTCAAAAAAATGAACCGGATTATCCTGAATCTGACATTATGCGCATTTGCTGCACTTTTTACCTGTTGCAACCAACATGCAGAAAAAACTGAGGTTGAACAATGGAGTGTTTTTGAAATAAAACTAAATGGTACTGCTGATGGAAATCCTTTCATGGAAATTGAACTTATCGCAGTTTTTACCAGCAATGAAGAAACCATTACTGTTCCGGGTTTCTATGACGGCGATGGCATTTACCGGATTCGGTTTTCGCCGAACCGACAGGGAACCTGGACTTACCGGACTGAAAGCAATACACCTGAACTTTCAGATAAAAAAGGGAAGTTCAGTTGTATGCCACCTGCCGGAAATAACCACGGGCCAGTGCAGATTGTAAATACGTATTACCTGGAATATGCGGACGGCACACCTTTTTATTCGGTTGGCACCACGGCATACCAGTGGACCAGCGTAAAACAGAGCATTCAGGAAAAAACGCTGGAAACCCTGGCCAATGCGCCATTCAATAAAATCAGGATGTGTGTGTTCCCTAAACATTATCAATACGGTAACGACACGGAACCCTGGGCATATCCATTCAAAAGAGACGGGGATGAAAATGATTTTACGCAACCCAACTTCAAATTCTTTCAAAACTTTGATAATCGGGTGAAGCAACTCATGGAATTGGGAATTCAGGCTGATGTAATTTTATTTCATGAATATGACAGGTGGGGTTATTTTCTGATGGGAGAAGAGATGAATGAACGTTACGTGCGGTATATGATTGCCCGTATTTCAGCCTACCGCAATGTATGGTGGTCGCTGGCAAATGAATGGGACATCCCCCGGATTAAAGTAGCCATTAACTGGGAAGGAATCGGTACATTGCTTCAAAAAGAAGACCCGCATCAACGGTTTCGGGGAATTCATAACTGGTACGGTTCGGAAGACCATTTCTACGATCATACGCGTCCATGGATCACCCATGTCAGCGCCCAGACTTCCCAGTTTTACAATGCCATAAAATGGCGGGAACGATACAAAAAACCGCTGCTTTTCGATGAAATGCGTTATGAAGGGGATGTACCAAGCGGTTGGGGAAATTTAAGTGGACAGGAGATGGCCAGCTACTTTTGGATGGCCGGATTGAGTGGCGGATACCCAACTCACGGCGATACATTTCATAACACTGCCGATGATTCCACCGAAGTCAGATGGTGGGGCAAAGGGGGCGTTTTAATGGGCGAAAGCCCTGAAAGGATAAGGTTCTTCAGGACAATTATGGAGGAAGCTCCGGTGAAGGAAATGACCCCGGAATTAATCAGTGGCGACAATCCAGAAAACCTGAATAGCATCATATACCTTTTTTCAAAACCTGGCTCATACTACCTGGCATACACAGCCCATACCGATCGAACCATTGAAATAAAACTGGCCGGCAACCGCAACTATAAAATGGAAGTGCTGGACACCTGGAATATGCAGGTTGTTGAAGAAAAAACAGTTGAGCCGGGATTGTTTTCGTTTCAAACCAGTATGCCATATACTGCATTAAAAATTCAAACGATTAATGAATAACGAAAAAAAATACATCCTTGCTATCGATCAAAGTACGTCGGCAACAAAGGTAATGCTGTTTAACCGGAAGGCGGAACTGAAACACCGGATTAGCCTGCCTCATAAACAATATTATCCGCAGTCCGGATTTGTGGAACACAATGCCGAAGAAATTTTTAACAATACCGTCATTGGAATGAACCAGGTGGTTTCAGAAGCAAAAATTGAAGTTTCTGAAATTGTTTCCATAGCCATTACCAACCAGCGTGAAACAGCAATGATTTGGGACAAAACAACCGGTAAACCGGTTGCAAATGCAGTGGTCTGGCAGTGTCAGCGGGGGACGGAATTTTGCAATATTCTGAAAGAAAAAGGTTTCGGCAAAACAATAATGTCAAAAACCGGGTTGATTATCGATCCCTATTTTTCGGCAAGCAAACTGCACTGGATCATAAAAAATATACCGGGAGTAAAAAACAAAGCTGAAAAAGGGGATTTGCTTCTTGGAACTATGGACACCTGGTTGCTATGGAAATTAACCGGAGGAAATATCCATGCCACCGATTATTCCAATGCCTGCCGCACCATGCTGTTTAATATTCATACACTGAAATGGGACGAAGAACTAATCGAACTTTTTCATTTGAATGAATCTATGTTTCCTGAGGTGAAATTCAGCGATGAAATTTTCGGGTATTCTGATCCGGAAATTATTTTTGGGGAATCGTTACCCGTTTCCGGGTTGATTGGGGATTCGCACGGAGCCCTTTTTGGCCAGCAATGTTTTTCTCCCGGCACAGGAAAAGCGACATACGGAACAGGTTCTTCAGTAATGATAAATATTGGAAACAAACCGCTCGATCCTCCAATTGGCCTGGTTACTTCCATCGGTTTCGGTTGCGAAAAAAAAATCGATTACGTATTTGAAGGCAATATCCATTGCACCGGCGACACCATCAACTGGTTGAAAAATGAACTTCAACTGATTAATGATGCCGTCGAAACCGAACCACTGGCAATATCGGTCAATGATAATCACGGCGTTTATCTGGTGCCGGCTTTTGTTGGATTGGGAGCCCCGTACTGGGATAACGAAGCCCGAGCCTGCATTGTGGGAATGGGCCGCGATGCAACTAAAGCGCATGTAGTAAGAGCTGCGCTGGAAAGTATTGCATATCAAATAAAGGATTTAGTGGATTTAATGAGTAATTCAGGCAAAATTAAATTAACCGGCCTGCGGGTTGACGGCGGTCCCACCAGAAACAATTTTCTGATGCAGTTTCAGTCCGATATGCTCCAGGAAAAAGTGGAACGTGCTAATATTGAGGAAATATCAGCATTGGGATCAACTTTTCTGGCCGGACTCGCAACCGGTTTCTGGAAAAATTTGGAAGAGATTGAAAGCCTTCGGAAAACCGATAATATATTTCTGCCTGAAATGGAAAAAAATAAAACTGAAATTCTTTACAAGGGCTGGCAGAATGCCGTTGCAAAATCACGCTACAATTTAAATTCATAACAATAGTATCATGAACAAATTAAAAATATCATTTGGGGTAATCATTGCCACCCGTAATATTTTCAACTTTCAACTGGCAGTTGAGGCACGAAAAAAAGTGCTGGAAAAATTAGATAAAATGGGATTTGAAACGGTAATCCTGCCCGGAGAAGAAACGCCTACCGGAAACATTGAAGGTTATGAAGATGCCGTAAAATGTGCCCGGTATTTCAAACAGAATGCCAAAAAAATAGACGGAATAATTGTAGTTCTTCCCAATTTCGGGGATGAACTTGGCGTGGTGAATTCCATTAAAATGTCGGGACTGAATGTGCCGGTTTTGGTGCAGGCCTGCGACGACGATAACGACAAAGTGGGCGTAAAGGAACGCCGCGATGCATTCTGCGGAAAATTGTCGGTTTGCAACAACCTTTATCAATACGGCATCAAGTTTACGAATACCACTTACCACACGTACAGTTTGGATGATCCGGAATTTGAAAAAGATGTGTATAAATTTGCCGCCGTCTGCCGCGTGGTAAAAGGAATGAAAGGACTTCGGGTTGGCGCCATAGGAACGCGCCCCATTGGTTTCCAGACCATGCGTTTCAGCGAAAAAATATTGCAGCAAAGCGATATTACCATTGTGCCGGTTGACATGTCGGAGATTCTGGCTGCAGCCGAAAAAATGGACGACAATGCAAAAGAGGTGATCGAAAAAGCGGAAGCCATTCAAAAATACGGTACCTGCAACATCCTCCACAAAGGACAAATTACCCGGCAGGCCCGGTTCGGACTGGCAGTGGAAAAGTGGATTGAGGAAAACAACATCGACATTTCGGCTTTGCAATGCTGGGAATCTATCGAAAAAAATTACGGCTGTGCCGCCTGCGTTACCATGAGCATGATGGGTGAAAAACTGATGCCTTCGGCCTGCGAGGTGGATGTGGCCGGAACCATAGGAATGTATGCCCTTGCGCTTGCCGCCCAAAAACCTTCGGCCCTGCTCGACTGGAACAACAACTTTGGCAAAGATCGCAACAAGGTGGTTTGCACGCATTGCAGCAACTATCCAAAATCATTCTTCGAAAATGAAATAGAAATCGGCAGCCTCGATATTCTGGGAACAGTTCTGGGTCAGGAAGATACTTTTGGCGCGGTTAAAGGGAAAGTGGCGCCAGGCAAAATGACCTATTTCAGAATTTCAACCGACGATACCAAAGGCATCATCAAATCATACCTGGGTGAAGGAATTATCACAGATGATCCATACGGAATGGACGGAGGGATTGCGGTTTGCGAGATTCCGAACTTGCAGAAACTGATGAACTACATGTGTAAAAACGGTTTTGAGCACCATGTGGGAATGGTACGCGGGCATGTAGCAGAGATACTGGAAGAAGCCATTGGAAATTATCTGGGGTGGGAATTGTATAAACATGAGTAAATTAGTTGTGAGTAGTGAGAAAAGAGAATTATTTAATATCTATTGCCCCGGGTTTTAACCCGGGGACAAAATGGACAGAAAAACAGGCGCATCCAGTACAATTCATAAAAGAACAAAATCTGTATGCGCCGAAAAACATAGGAGTTGATTGAGGTAACTCAAACGAAATTTGATAAAATCAGAGACTCCATAAGATGATAATAATAAGCTTGACAAATAGATTTTATGCAAAAATATACAGATATCGAACTTCAGATTAAATCGGTACAATACCGAAAAGCAATTTTGAAATACATCAAAATTGCCAATGCTGGACATACCGGCGGAAGTCTCTCCTGTACCGACATTTTGAATGTGCTTTACAACGATATTCTGAATGTTTCGCCCGATAATTTTCAAAACAATAACCGCGACCGGTACATTCAAAGTAAGGGGCACTCTGTGGAAGCGCTTTACGTTGTTTTGGCCGACAAAGGTTTTTTCCCGGAAAGCGATTTGGAAACGCTGTGCAAACACCGTTCGCTTTATGTGGGGCACCCAACACGCAAGGTAAACGGAATTGAATTTAACACCGGCGCCCTGGGGCATGGTTTATCCATCAGCGCCGGAATTGCACTGGCTGGAAAAAAAGACAATGTGCCCTACAAAGTTTATACCTTGCTCGGCGACGGCGAACTGGCCGAAGGTTCAAACTGGGAAGCAGCCATGATGGCAGCACATTACAAACTGGATAACCTCGTAGCGATTCTCGATCACAACGGGCTGCAGATTACCGGGCCCAACCGAGAAGTATGCAGTCCCTACCCGATTGACAAAAAATTCAGGGCTTTTGGCTGGGAGGTTCAGGAAACGGATGGCAATAGCATTCCGCAATTAAGGAAAACACTTAAATCCATTCCCCTGCAAATCGGTAAACCAACATTAATCATTGCAAATACTGTTAAAGGAAAAGGCGTTAGTTTTATGGAAAATGAAAAGAAATGGCACCACGGAGTGCCGGATGACCGGCAGTATGAACTTGCCATGATGGAACTTGAGTTGAAAACGGAAGAGTTAAGAAAACAACCATGGAATGAATGAAAATCCAATTGGATTAATTAACACATAAAAATTATAGCAATGAATAAAAAAGTATTTCTTATAATGGCCGGGTTCATTTTACTGGCAATACTTTTAGGGCAAAAGAGTCAGGAACTGATGGGAACCGTTAATTCAGCCAATACTATTATAGAAAACACAAAAGAACGCTCAGGTGATTTCAGGATGTGGGATCATGGCCCTTTAAAGGTAAGTCCAAACAACCGATACCTGGAACACACAGATGGAACGCCATTCCTGTGGATTGGTGATACTGCCTGGGAACTTTTTTACCGTGTCCGGTCGTCGGATCCTGATGGCTACGACATAGAGACTTATTTCCAGAACAGAAAAAATAAGGGCTTTACCGTAATCCAGGCCGTGCTGGTCGATGAGCTTGACTTCAAAACAGGAAGGGGCTGCGCGGAAAACGGCAGTACACCTTTTGTGGATAGGGACCCTGGGAAAAGAGATGAGGCATACTGGCAGTGGGTGGACCATGCAATAGAGCGGGCCCGGGAACACGGGCTTTACATGTGCATGCTTCCATGCTGGGGAAACTGGATGAACGATCAGGCTATTTTCACTACAGACAATGCATATAATTACGGTGAGTTTTTAGGCTCAAGGTACCGGAACAGCCCAAATATTATATGGATGCTGGGAGGCGACAGGTCAGTCAATGAGAACCAGAAAGAGATATGGAACAGCCTGGCAGCAGGTATAAGAAGCAAGGTTGGCAAGAACCATCTTATGACCTTTCATCCCGCAGGAGCAAAATCAAGCTCAATGGATTTTCACAACGAATCATGGCTGGATTTTAATAACCATCAGAGTGGCCATCAAAAAGACGGAGCAACTTCCTGGAGACTGGCCATAGAGGATTGGGACAAAAAGCCTGCAAAGCCAACCCTGAACAGTGAGCCCGGTTATGAAGGCATCGTAGAGAAATTTTGGGAGAGTTGCAATAACCCAAGGTTTACTGATTTTGATGTCAGGAAGGACGCATACCGATCTTTGCTGGCCGGAGGCTTCGGACACACCTACGGGCATAGCAGTATATGGCAAATGCTGAGTCCCGGTTACACTCCTGTAGCATGTGCCGATCCGGATGTCAACTGGTATGATGCCATTCACTGGCCGGGGTCATCGCAAATGGCTCATGTGGGCAATCTGCTCAAGTCCAGGCATGTCAACCGGTGGAGAGATGAATCTCTTGTTGTTGAAGGAATGGCTTCAGGAAGGGAACGTATGGGAGCATCACGGGGAGACGACTTCGCCTTCATTTACTTTCCGGGTCCAATGACAAGAACAATCCAGATGAATAAGATCAGTGGCAGCAATGTTAATTGCTACTGGTATAATACCCGGACCGGAGAGAGTGAGCTCATTGGCACTTATAAAAACTCAGGAACCAGGAACTTCACTACTCCTGACGACCTTGACTGGATTCTTGTTATCGACGATGCAATTGCAGGGTATGGTCCTCCCGGAAATTCTGACATCTGGTATGATTAGGGTCAGGAAGTAAACCTGGTTCAACCTGGAATATTTGATGAATAAGAATATAATTATGAATAAATTAAATACGGGCAAACCCAATCTTGAAGTTTTTGCAAATACCTTAATACAGCTTGCGAATAAGAATCGGAACATTCTTGTTGTCACGAGCGACTCACGCGGTTCTGGAAAACTGGGCCCGTTTGCCGAAAAATTCCCGGACCAGATAGTGGAAGTGGGAATTGCCGAGCAAAACCTTGTCGGGGTATCAGCCGGCCTGGCATCTGCCGGGAAAAAAGTTTTTGCCGTTTCACCGGCGAGCTTTCTTACGGCGCGGTCGCTTGAGCAGATAAAAAACGATGTGGCCTATTCCGGTTTTCCGGTAGTTCTGGTGGGAATAAGCGCAGGTGTAAGCTACGGCGCACTTGGGTCCACACACCATTCCACACACGATGTGGCAGCTCTGCGGGCAATTCCCAATATCGATATTGTTATACCTGCCGATAATTTTGAAACGGAGCAGGCAATTATTGCTGCATCAGAATGGGAAAAACCGGTTTTTATTAAATTTGGGAAAAAAGCGATGCCACTTCTGCCCGGGTCAAAACACTTTGAAATTGGAAAAGCCCGCACCATTTGCGAGGGAACTGATATAGCCTTTATTGCCTGCGGCGAAGCAGTTGCACCGGCTTACGAGGCCGCCTGCCTGCTGGAAGAAAAAGACATCACTGCCGAAGTGATAAGTATGCACACGGTAAAACCACTCGATGAAGAAGCCGTTTTAAACACCGCAAAAAAATGCAAAGCCATCATCACAGTTGAAGAGCACAGCATTTATGGTGGTTTAGGGGAAGCATGCGCATCGCTGCTTATGCAAAAAAATGTTCAATTGCCATTTCAAATTGTGGGCTTTCCCGATGAAGATACGGTTACCGGGTCGCAGGTTGAAATTTTTGAATCGTATGGAATTTCAGCAAAAGGCCTGGCTGACAGGGCATTAAAACTTTTAAACCAAAAAAAATGAAAACGATGTACCGGACAAGATTTTTCACATTCGTTCTGCTCATTCTGGTTGCCGGCAGTTGCAACAGAAGTCGGACGGGCGATACGAAAAAAATGGCTGTGGTCATTTCAACATTGAACAATCCGTGGTTTGTGGTGCTGGGCGAATCTGCTGCCGGGCGCGCCCGCGAACTGGGTTACATTGCCCACGTTTTCGATTCACAAAATAATTCGGCCAAAGAAGCGGAACATTTCGATAACATCATTGCCATGGGTTACGACGCCATCCTGTTTAACCCAACCGACGCCGACGGTTCTGTTTTGAACGTACGACGGGCAAAAGAGGCCGGTATTCCCACATTCTGCATGGACAGGGAAATCAATTCACGCGATGCGGCAGTTACTCAACTGCTTTCCGATAATTTTACCGGGTGTGTTAAACTGGGGCAGTATTTTGTGCGGGAAATGAATAAAAAAGGCAACTATGTTGAAATACTCGGACTGGTTGGCGATAACAATACCTGGAACCGCTCCGCCGGGTTCCACAGTGTGGTGGATGAATTTCCCGATTTGAAAATGGTGGCGCAGCAAAGTGCCGATTTCGACCGGAACAAAGCCATGGATGTAATGGAAACCATCATGCAGGCCAATCCGAATATTGATGCGGTTTTTTGCGGAAACGATGCCATGGCCATGGGCGCATACCAGGCAGTTCTTGCCGCCGGGAAAGCCAACCGGATAAAGGTTTTCGGATTCGACGGCGCCGATGATGCCGTGAGGGCAATTGCCCAGGGAAGAATTGCAGCAACGGTTATGCAATTCCCGGTACTGATGGCGCAGACTTCGGCTGAACTGGCCGACCGCTATATTAAAGGAGAACGCGATTTCAGCAGCAAAACTCCGGTGGAAGTTATCCTGGTTACACCCGAAAATGTGGAACAATTTCTTCCGAAAAACTAAGGAAATATGAAGAAACCAATACAATACAGTTTGGGAATTTTAGCGGTTTTACTGGTGTTCTTTCTGTCGCTCGACATTCAAAAACTCGATGAGTACAAAGCTGCCGATACCACGGTTCATTTCAGTGCAAAAGAATACGCCGGTGATGTTTGGAATAATGATCTGCCTGATGTAATAAATCGTTCAGCCTATTTTTTACCGCTCGCAGAATTACTTCAGGAAAATGCGGAAACGGCCTTCACAGAGTTTGGAAGAAAACTCGGCATTTCCAAAACCTGGTATTTTATGGCGAAAGACGAAGGCATAATAAAAAGCATTGAAGAGGAAAATCTGCTGATTGAAGTGAATGGGTTTAACACCCGGATTGCCACCTCATTTATTTTTGGCAATGCCATCCGCGACGGATCGGGCGCCGTGGATATAGACGAATTTCTGAACATGACCGATTTCAACAATGTATCCATCGAAATAAACAACCTTGTAAAAAACAACGTGGTTCCAATTCTGAATAAAAATGCAAAACCCGGGATGAAACTGGAATTTGCAGGTGCATTCGAAATAAAAGAAGACGATATTGATGTGCAATCCATCCGGATAATTCCGGTATCAGTAAATCTAAGCGATGGAAATACCGAATAATCAGCTTCCTGTGCTGGAAATTAAAAACGTGTCGAAAGATTTTTCGGGAGTTTATGCCCTGAAAAATGTGGACATGCAGGTATTTCCCGGTCAGGTTACTGCTGTGATTGGTGAAAACGGTGCCGGAAAATCCACCCTGATGAAAATTGTTTCGGGTGTTCATCAGGAATTTGAAGGGGAAGTTTTGCTGAATGACGAAGCAGTGCTTTTTAAAAACCCCAAAGAAGCGGCGGAAAAAGGAGTCGTTATCATTCACCAGGAACTGAACCTGATTTCGCACCTGAGCATAACGGAAAATCTTTTTCTGGGGCAGGAATTAACCAACAGGTTCGGATTGCTCGATTACCCGAAAATGCATAAAAAAGCGAAAGACCTGCTCGGCAGGCTTCAATTGGATGTCGATCCGCGAACCCCGGTTATTCAGCTTCGTGTGGGACAGCAGCAACTCGTGGAAATTGCCAAAGCGCTGTTGCTTGAATCGAAGGTTTTGATTATGGACGAGCCTACTTCGGCAATCAGCGACCACGAAGTGGAATTGCTCTTCCAGATAATCAGGGATTTAAAGTCAAAAGGAGTAGCCATTGTTTACATTTCGCATAAACTCGACGAGTTGTTTGAAATTGCCGACCGGTATACCGTGCTGCGCGACGGGGAAAAAACAGGTTCTGGAAAAATGGACGAAACTTCCCGCGAAAAACTGATTCAAATGATGGTGGGGCGAAAACTCACCGACAAAATTGAAAAGAAAAATGCACTGGTTCAGGAGGAAGTTTTAAGGGTTGAAAATCTGTATTTCCGTAATCCGGAAAACAAAAGCGATTTTTTGGTAAATAACATCGGTTTTTCACTGAACAAAGGTGAAGTGCTGGGCATTTGCGGCTTAATGGGCGCCGGAAGAACCGAAGTACTGGAAGCCATTTTCGGGCTTTTTCCCAAATATGTTTCCGGAAAAATTTTTATGGAAGGAAAAGAAATTCAGATTAATAGCGTAAACGAAGCCATCGGGGCCGGAATTGGCCTTGTGCCCGAGGACCGGAAGCTGCAGGGACTGATTATGAATATGAATGTGGCTAAAAATACAAGCCTGGCAAACCTGGACCGGATTTCATCGTTCGGCTTCATTAACAAAAAAAGAGAGGAAGAGCTCAGTAAAGAATTCATTAAAAAATTAAATACGCGGGTGGCCTCATCCAAAATGGAAGTGCAAAAACTGAGTGGTGGGAACCAGCAAAAAGTGGTGATTGCCAAATGGCTGGCCACGCACCCCAAAGTCCTGTTGCTCGACGAACCAACCCGTGGAATCGATGTGGGGGCAAAATCGGAAATTTATAACCTGATTAGCGAATTGGCTGCACAAGGGATGGGAATTGTTGTGGTTTCTTCCGAACTCACTGAAATACTTGCCATTTCTGACAATATACTGGTATTATCCGAATCGAAACTTACAGCTAAACTGAGCCGGGAGGAAGCTACCGAAGAGAAAATTATGCAGGCTGCCCTGGTTGAAAAAGAATAGAGGGAAGACGGAAGTTAGAAGTAAAACTTCGGACTCCAGTCTCCGGACTTCTGAACTAATAATTAGAAATTAAATACAAACTATGGATACTCAAAGTTTAAAACACTACCTCATTAAATTTCAGTCGATCATCGCACTGCTCATTATGTGCATTGTCCTGAGCTTTTTATCCGACCGGTTTCTGACCGGTGAAAACACCTGGAACGTTATGCGGCAGATTTCGGTGAATGTGATTGTTTCGGTTGGAATGACACTGGTCATCCTGACCGGGGGAATAGACCTTTCGGTAGGTTCGATACTGGCTCTGGCTGGCGCAGTTACCGCAGGAATGCTGAAATTTGGCGCCGAATTTACCGACTGGAACGTGTACATCGGATTTACACTATTGGGCGCTTTGGTGGGAGGAATCCTGTCGGGAACTTTTCTGGGCTGGTTCAACGGAATCACTATCACACGGTTTAAAGTACCACCGTTTGTCGCAACCCTCGCCATGCTGACCATTGCCCGCGGTCTGACCATGCTTTGGACAGGCGGATTTCCCATAACCGGGCTGGGCGATGATATGGCATTTATTGGAACCGGCTGGTTTCTGGGCATCCCCATGCCGGTGTGGATTTCGGCGGTAATTGTGCTGGCTGCGGTTATTTTAACCAACAAAACCAAACTGGGGAGGCACATTTACGCCATTGGAGGAAATGAAACTGCTGCAAAGCTTTCAGGGATTAAAATCAAAAAAGTGAAGCTGATTGTCTATTCTATTGCAGGCGCATTGGCTGGTGTGGGGGGAATTATCGTCACCTCCCGGCTGGATTCAGCCCAGCCCAATGCTGGTTTCGGTTTCGAGCTCGATTCGATTGCCGCTGTAGTCATTGGCGGTACTTCCCTTTCCGGCGGAAAAGGCACCATATTGGGCACAGTCCAGGGAGCACTTATTATCGGAATCCTCAATAACGGTCTTGTACTGTTGAATGTTTCCCCTTTCTGGCAACAGGTCATAAAAGGTTTTGTAATTTTGCTGGCCGTGGTCATCGAGAAGTTTAATCCGAAAGAAGAATAATTCAATACAATTAAATCAGGTGGGATTTCTATCTGATTTTATATTTTTATCGCATTCTAAAGTGAAACCTTTTTATTCTTAAAACCAGATGATATGAAGCAGATTCTATTTATTACGTTAACATCATTCTTTTTATCCCTGATTTTCAGTTGCACCAGGTTAAATCAAGCCGAACTCGTTGCTGAACAATGGAACGAAGTTGAACTTGAATTCCATTCAAATGCCGTTTACCAAAATCCCTATACCGATGTGGATTTTTGGGTTGAATTTGAAGGGCCTTCCGGAGAAAAACTTGTCAGACCCGGATTCTGGGATGGCGAAAAAACCTGGAAAGTGCGATTTGCAAGCCCAACCGAAACAGGTGAATGGAAGTGGCAAAGTTACTCATCAAACGAAAAGGACATTGGTCTTCATGAAAAAACCGGAACACTGACAGCAAAACCTTATTCAGGGTCAAATCCTCTTATTTCCAAAGGATTATTAAAAATGTCGCCTGGAAAACGAAATGTGGTTCATGCTGACGGATCATCCTTTCTGATGATTGGCGATACACCCTGGGCCTTACCCTGGAGGGGAACTGTCGAATCAGTTACAGAATATGCCAAAAACCGGCAGGAAAGAGGATTTAATACCGCCCTGCTCATGTCGCTTCAGCCCGACTGCGATGTGGAAGGTCCGCGCAGCCGCACAGAGCCACTGGGATTTGATGTGGCCTTTGAAGATTTGCCCCAAGGGCATATAAATCAGCTAAATCCCGAATATTTTCAGTATTTCGATCAATTGCGCGATATTTTAATCAGTCATGGCATCCTGCCTGTTTTCCAGCCTGTTTTTCACGGTTTTGGGTGGAAAGGCAAAAATGTATTGGGATGGAATGTTGATCCGGAAGAATATGCCCGCTACTGCCGCTATCTGGTGGCCCGTTACGGTGCAAAACCGGCCATGTGGCTCATAAGCGGTGACAGCGACAGCCGGGATGCAGGAGTGATTGAAGGAGGAGAAGAAGTTGAAAAATGGGATGCATACCACCAGCCAACCGGACTACATTATTCTCCCTTCTGCGAAGTAGTTCCCGACTGGTGGAACAGGCCGTATGAGTACAAACCACATTTTAACCGGGTACATCAGGAAAAAGAGTGGGTGGACTTTCAGTGGTGCCAGACCGGACATGGAGCAGAGCACCAGCCATGGAAAGTGGAAAAAATGTTCAATAATATTCCGGTAAAAGCCTCAGCCAATGGCGAACCAACCTATGAAGGCATAAGAGATTCGCTCAATGGGGCTGGTTGGTGGCAGGGACACGAAGCATGGCTTAACTTTACATCAGGCGGAACAATGGGCGTGATTTACGGCGCCGGCGGTTTATGGAACTGGAAACTGTTTAAGGATGAACCCGGCTGGCCGGAATGGGCAAATTCCAATGTTTCTTGGCGCGAAGCCATCGAATTGCCCGGAGCGGTTTACGTCGGCTATTTGGGAAAAGCGCTCAAAGGACTCGATATTACTGATATTGAAATCCATCCGGAACTTGCCGGCAATAACCTTTGCCTGGCGAAACCCGGAGAACTTTACATCGTTTATTTACCGAAAGGTGGAAAAACAACAATCGGACAACTTCCTCCAAACGCTTCATTTAAATGGTTCGATCCCCAAAAAGGTAAATTTATCTCAGAAGGTACCTGTGGAGAAGAAAACCTTTTTGAAGCTCCTGCAGAAAATCCTTTTGTTTTAATTGTTCAGGCCGAATAAAACCAAAAACAATGAAAAAACTAAAATTCATTTTAACAGCAATTTTACTGGTTACATGCTTTGGAAACTTACAAAGTCAAAATACTCCGCGGGTTTTTGTATTTACCGACATAAACATCGACTCGGGCGACCCCGACGACCGGCAGTCACTGATTCATTTACTCTGGTATGCCGATGAACTGAGGATAGAAGGAGTTGTTCCGGATCGCTGGGATGCACAAGGTCTTGAAGCCTGCCTTCTGGTTACAGAGGCCTATTCAAAAGACTATCTTGAATGTAATTTTGGAGGAAAAGGTTTTCCCAAACCGGAAGCGGTTGAAAAGTTGTTTGCAACCAACAGGGAGGATGCCATCCGACGTTTTCAACTGGCAGCTTCCGTTGAAAATGAGCCGCTTTATGTACTGATTTGGGGAAATATGCGACTTTTCGGAGATGCTTTACGCAGCAAACCAGAAGTATGGAAAAATATCCGGGTTATTACAATTGGCACCGATTTGATGATAGAGGAATACCGGCAACACATCCCGGCAGACTGGGAAAAAACGGAAAAACCCTGCGAGCAATACAACTGGAACGGGCATGGGCGAAACGAAATCTTTAACGATCCGCGTTTTAATAAAATGTGGTGGCTCGAAATAAACTGGACCTATGAAGGAATGTTTACCGGAGAAGAACCCAGCGAAATGTTTCACAAATTATCGGAATACGGCGCTTTGGGCAATCACCTGAAAGAGGTGGTAAAAAATGAAGCCTGGGCGCAGTATTTCAGGGTTGGTGACACACCCTCTGTTTTGTATGTTATCGATCCGGGTCACCATTTGAATGAACCCACCCAAAGCAGTTGGGCAGGTAAGTTTTTCAAACCTTTCCCTGAAAAACGACCAAAGTATTATGCCGATTGGAATGGCCCTGTGGAATGGAATTTTACCAATCCGTGCGAAACCTGGCACAATCATGTGGCTTTTCGCGACCATGCCAAAAGCACACTGGAAGTCCGGCGTCCGGAGATGTATGAAGCGCTTTTGGAAAAGCTGAAAAAATTGTACACAAAATGAACATTAATGCTCTGCCAAACATTTATTTAATGAGTTGATTTTTTACGAAACTTTTAATAACCATTTCCATGAAAAACGGATTTTCGCGCAGAGATTTCATCCAAACCCTAATGACCGGGGTGTTGCTGGGGCCTGTGGTCTTAAAAACGCAGGCGGCTTCCTCCTCGGGTATTCCAACACGTGCACTTGGAAAAACCGGCGAGCGGGTTTCTATTGTAGGTTTTGGCGGCTGGGACCTGGGTTATGTTGACGAAAAGCTGGCCATTCGGATGATGCACGAAGGCATTGACGAAGGTATCACTTTTATCGACAATGCCTGGGAATACAACCGCGGCCGTTCGGAGGAAGTGGTTGGCAAAGCGCTGAAGCAGGGTAATCTTCGCGACAAAGTATTCCTGATGACCAAAGTTTGTGCCCGCGACTGCGAAGGCGCCAAACGTCATCTGGAGGATGGACTCCGGAGAATGAATACGGATATGATTGATATGGTGCAGCTTCATTCCATTCAATACGATGGAGACCGTGAGCGCGCTTTCGACCCGGAAAACGGAGCGTTAAAGGCTTTGATTGAAGGCCGGAAAGAAGGAAAACTCCGCTATATCGGTTTTACCGGCCACCGGGATCCGCAAATTCACCTCGACATGCTGAAAATGGATTTTGACTGGGATGCCGTTCAACTGCCACTGAATGTGTTGGATGCCCACTACAACAGTTTTCAGAAACGGGTTTTGCCGCTTTTAAACGAACGGGACATTGCCGCACTTGCCATGAAATCGCTGGCCGGAGGTTTTACCCGTATTTCAGGTGGTGTCAAGGTAAGCGCCGAACTGTGCCGCCGCTATGCCTTGTCGCTTCCCGTTAGTACGCTGATAAGCGGAATGCAAACCATGGACGAAATGCGCATGATGATTGACATTGCCCGAGATTTTAAACCGCTCACCGAAGGGCAAATCAACGAACTGCTCGATAAATCGAAAGCACATGCCATAACCGGGGAGCCAGAAGCTTATAAAGATTCCAAAAGCGGCTACGGATGTTCTTACCATTCTCAGGTTTTGAGGGCAGAACAAGATTAATTGCGAATTAAAATCATAAAAAAGCCCCCCGAAACCGGAAGGCTTTGTATTTCATTTTTCAATTCTTTCTTTACTTTGCGTAGCTTACCACGCGGGTTTCGCGGATAACCGTAATTTTAATCTGCCCCGGGTAAGTCATTTCATCCTGAATGCGTTTTGAAATGTCGTACGAAAGCTGCTCGGCTTCCTGATCACTCATTTTGTCGGACCCAACAATTACGCGCAATTCGCGGCCGGCCTGAATAGCGTAGGTTTTGGTTACGCCGGGATACGAAAGTGCCAAATCCTCGAGGTCTTTCAGCCGTTTTATGTACGATTCCACCACTTCACGACGTGCGCCCGGGCGTGCGCCTGAAATAGCATCGCAAACCTGCACGATGGGTGCCAGGAGTGTTTCCATCTCCACCTCATCGTGGTGCGCGCCAATGGCATTACAGATATCCGGTTTTTCCTTGTACTTTTCAGCCAGTTTCATCCCGTAAACGGCATGCGGCAACTCCGGTTCATCGTCGGGCACTTTACCAATGTCGTGCAACAGTCCGGCGCGTTTGGCTTTTTTAGGATTCAGTCCCAGTTCCGAAGCCATTATGGCACACAAATTAGCCACCTCGCGCGAGTGCTGTAAAAGGTTTTGCCCATAAGACGATCGGTACTTCATTTTTCCGATTAACCGAATCAGTTCCGGGTGCAAACCGTGAATTCCCAAATCAATAGCCGTACGTTTTCCGGTTTCTATAACTTCTTCTTCCACCTGCTTTTTCACTTTCTCCACCACCTCTTCAATCCGGGCCGGGTGAATGCGGCCGTCCGTAACAAGTTGGTGCAAAGCTAAACGGGCAATTTCGCGGCGTACCGGGTCGAAAGCAGAAAGTACAATGGCTTCGGGCGTGTCGTCCACAACAATTTCCACACCGGTAGCAGCTTCCAGAGCACGGATGTTTCGGCCTTCCCGGCCAATAATCCGGCCTTTAATTTCATCACTTTCGATATGGAAAATGGTAACGGCGTTTTCTACTGCTGTTTCGGTAGCCACCCGCTGAATGGATTTCACCACAATTTTTTTGGCTTCTTTGTTGGCCGTTTGGCGGGCTTCTTCCATAATTTCGTTGATATAGGCCACCGCTTCCGATTTGGCTTCATCTTTCAACGATTCCACCAGTTGGGCTTTGGCTTCTTCAGCAGACAAACCGGAAATTTGTTCCAGCTTTTCCAAATTCTGGCGGTGAAGTTTGTCCAATTCTTCGGTCTTATGCTCCACTCGCTGCAACTGTATATTCAGGTTTTCCCGAATAGCTTCCGTCTCTTTTTTGGTAATTTCAAAATCACGAATGTTTTTTTGCAGTTCATCCCTGCGCTGATTAACACTGGTTTCCCGCTGGCTAAGTTTGTTTTCCAGTTGATTGATTTTGCTGTTTTTCTCCTGGATAAACTTTTCGTGTTCGGCTTTCAATTGTAAAAATTTCTCTTTTGCCTGAAGGATTTTGTCCTTTTTAATCACTTCCCCTTCGTTTCTGGCTTCACTTACAATTTTCCGGCTTTTCTTTTTCAAAGCCTTATCCCATGCGTAGTAAGCCAGGGTTCCGCCGCCAAGAAATCCGGCAGTAAAACCTATCAGTATTTGTATCCAATCCATTGCATTTATTTTAATTATTAACTAATAAAAAAACCCGTAAAAAATCACTTGGTTTAACCAAAGCAATTCAATACGGGTACTTGATAAATATGTAACTTAAATTCCCTAATCTTTCACTTTTTCTTTCAGAAAGTCTGAAATATCGTCGTTCAAATCTTTCAGTCCGTCTATAAAAAGAGACTTGTCTTCGCGTTGCAACAGTTCGGTATGGTTCAGCGCAATTTGAAATGCTGCCATTGCCAGTATGTCCTGTGCATCTTTATTCCGAAACAGCTCGCGGTATTTGCTTACCGTTTCATTCACCGTTTTTGCAGAAATCCGGTGTCTCTCTTCATCTTTTCGATCGATGGTCAACGGGTAAGTCCGCCCCTCGATTCTGATATTTATTCTAAGTTGTTCTTTATTCACCGTTCATTACTTGTTGAGCAGTGCGATACATTTATCAATTTCCCGTACTAAAGTATTTATTCTTTTTTTTGCCTCACCGTCCTTGTCATTTCCGGCAAGTATCCGGTTGGCAATTTTCAGTTTCTCATTTTTTTGACTTAATACCGTTTTTTCCTGTTCAAGCCGGGCAATTTCCTGTGTCAGCACGGACACTTTGCCTTCGAGTGCTTTTATTTCGGCCTTCCGGTTTTGATATTCCTGAAACAGCCGCTGCACATTGGTCTTTAATTCATTCAGAAACAAACGATCTTCGTCGGTCATTTTTGCTGCAATTCACGCACAAAGTTAATATTTTTACCCTATTGGAAAAGCATTATCAATAATAAGCAAAAAATAATGCATGGTGTGCCCAGGGTTATAAATCTGATTTTTTACATTTGCCTGCCTTAGACAGATTTAAATGAAATATATCATACTCATTCTTTTTACATTTTTTTTTCTGTTAGGAAGCGGACAGGACTTGGAATATACCAGTCCGGTTAAAATTCCCATTTTTTTAAGCGGTAGTTTTGCCGAACTGCGAGCCAACCATTTTCATTCGGGAATCGATATAAAAACACAGGGAGTTACTGGAGTTCCGGTGTATTCGGTTGCCGACGGTTATATATCACGAATTTTTGTTTCACCATCAGGTTACGGACTGGCGTTATATATCAATCACCCCAACGGAACCACTTCGGTTTACGGACATTTGGAAAGCTTTCGGGATGATATTGCACGGTACGTAAAAACCGTTCAGTACGAACGAAAGTCATTTCGGGTTGATTTGCAGGTACCCAAAGAACGATTTCCTGTAAAACAGGATGAATTTATTGGCCGAAGCGGAAACAGTGGCAGTTCGGGCGGGCCTCATCTTCATTTCGAAATCAGAGACACGAAAACCGAAGAACCGCTAAATCCCCTGCACTATCCTTTTCCAATCAAAGATAATACCCCGCCCCGTATTTATTCGTTAATGATAGCGCCACTCAATGAATACGGCCATGTGGATTTTCAGGCGGAAAAGAAAACGTTTCCGGTTGTTTTAACTGACGGCAAGTACCAACTCCAAAACAATCCCATTATTCCGGTTTACGGCATGGTTGGTTTTGCCATCCAGGCCAACGACTTTTTCGACGGTTCGAACAACCGGTGCGGAGTTTATTCCATTCGTTTGTTCTGGGATGGTGAATTGTACTACTCATTCAAAATGGACCGTTTTTCATTTGCAGAAGGCCGGTTTGTAAACAGCCATACTGTTTTTGAGGAGTTCATCCAAACTAAACGCCGGTTTCACAAAACATGGATTGACCCCGGAAACCGGCTGCGGATATATGACTACGTGCGTAATAACGGACAGCTCCGGGTAACCGACGGAAACATTCACATGGTGCGGTTCGAACTCAAAGATTTGCATGGTAATACTTCCATCCTCAATTTCAGAGTGGAAAGCAAGGCAGGACAGGTTGAACGAACAAAAACTTCTTTCATTCAACTGCTGAAATATGAACAGGCCAACCGCTTCAGGGAAGAAAACATTCGCATTGATTTTCCTGAGAAAACGTTTTACGACGATGTTGAATTCAAGTGGAAACAAAAACCCGCATCGGAAAAATTTCTTTCGGATATTCATGTGGTTCACCGGATTACCGTTCCCATGCACAGCAGCGCCCGGCTTTCCATAAAAACCGAAAAACTGGAAAAACGGCTGCAGGAGAAAGCACTTTTGGTAACCATAGATACACTGACACAGAAAATATCTGCTTCCGGCGGGCATTACGACAATGGATGGGTTACCGGTGATATCCGTTCGTTCGGAAATTATGCCGTGGCGCTGGATACGGTTCCGCCGCGCATTGTGCCGCTTAGCATCCGGGATAAATCAGCACTAACCGAATCTTCACGCATCCGTTTTCGCATTTCCGACGACCTGTCAGGAATCAAAGAATATGTGGGAACACTCGACGGAAAATGGGCGCTGTTTGAATACGATGCCAAAACCGATATGATAACGCACTATTTTGATGCCGAACGGTTTGAACTGGGTAAACGGCATGCGTTTGTTTTAAAAGTAACCGACAATAAAGGAAATGAAAGCATATATGAAGTCTCGTTCTGGAAATAAATGGCTGGTGGTGGGCGCCATGTCGGGTACCTCGCTCGACGGTCTCGATTTGGCTGCGGTTGAATTCCGGCGCAGCGAAAACCGGTGGAACTTTTCCATTGTGGCTGCCGAAACCGTGAAGTATTCAGCAGAATGGGAAGAAAAACTGCGAACTGCTCCTGAACTTCCGGGTGAAAAACTGATTGAATTGCATAACATTTACGGGCAGTTTACCGGCAAGGAAATCAACCGGTTCATAAAAATCAACCGGCTTTTACCCGATTTGATTGCCTCGCATGGCCACACCGTTTTTCACCAGCCGGAAAAAGGATTTACATTTCAGGCAGGAAACGGTGCTTACATTGCTGGCGAAACAGGCATTACCACGGTGGCTGATTTTCGCACCGCGGATGTGGCGCTGGGCGGACAGGGCGCCCCCCTGGTGCCTGTGGGCGACCGGCTGCTTTTCCCGGAATACGAATCGTGCCTCAACCTGGGCGGATTTGCCAATATTTCATTCGAAAAAAACGGGAAAAGAATTGCATTCGACATTTGCCCGGTGAATTTTATACTAAACGATTTGTCCCGAAAACTGGGGAAACCATTCGATGAAAACGGCGAACTCGGACGGCAGGGAGCAATTGACAATCAATTGCTTGAAAAACTAAATAAATTGAAATTCTACAGTCAATCCACACCCAAATCGCTGGGAAAGGAGTGGATGGACCGCCATTTCTTTCCGATTATCGAAGCATCGAATCTTACGGTTCAGGATAAATTGAGAACCGTTTACGAACACATTGCTCTTCAAATTGCCAAAGTCGCACCTGCAGGTGGAAAAATGCTGGTAACCGGCGGCGGCGTTTTCAACTCATTTTTGATGGAACGGTTCAAACAACACCTGAAATGTGAGATTGTCATCCCTTCATCAGAAATCATCAATTACAAAGAAGCGCTGGTTTTTGCGTTTCTGGGATTGTTGCGGTATATGGGCGAAGTTAATTGTTATGCATCGGTTACGGGTGCAAAACGGGACAGCAGTGCGGGGGTAATTTTTCCGGGTGGCGTGGATTAAATCCGTGCATTATTACATGATTGTATTGGATAAAATTCCGGAAACCAACGCCCCGTAAACCCGACCAATATCATATTTCAATTCCGCAAATTCCCTTATTTTCACCCTAAACAAAAAACCAAAAAAATGAGCTACAATCCGGCAAAAAAACTTTATGAACTGAAACAATTCGGTGAATTCGGTGGCGTGAATCCATCCGTTACCGATTCTTCCACCTTTACTTTTCTGAAAGGCGAAACCATGGAAGAAACCTTTCTGGGGCACATGGAAGGATGCTTTTTATATTCACGCCACTGGAATCCAAGCAACAAGTACCTGGCCGATGCACTGGCTGCACTTGAAAACACCAAATCGGCCTGGGTGACGGCCTCGGGAATGGCAGCCATTACCTGCGCGCTGTTGCAAGTTTGTAAATCGGGCGACCACATTGTAACCAGCGTGACCACCTACGGCGGAACATTCGCCTTTCTGAAAAACTGGCTGCCGCGTTACAACATCGATGTTACGTTTGTTGACATCACCAACCTGGAACAGGTGAAAGCCGCCATGCAGCCCAACACCAAATTGATTTACACCGAAAGTGTAACCAATCCGTTGCTGCAGGTTTCCGACATTCCGAAACTGGCAAAAATGGCACACGAACACGGCGCAAAACTGATGGTGGACAATACCTTCATGCCCATGATAATGACGCCTGCCATTATGGGGGCCGACATCGTGGTTTACAGCATGACCAAATTCATTAACGGCAAAAACGACTGCGTGGCAGGTGCCATTTGTGCATCGGAAGAGTTTATCAACGATTTGTCGAATGTAAACGACGGTACGGCCATGCTGCTGGGCCCGGTGCTCGATTCACTGCGTTCTTCAAGCATCCTAAAGAACCTGCACACCCTGCATTTACGTATGAAACAGCACAGCCGTAATGCACAGTTTTTGGCTGAAAACCTGAGCGAAGCAGGTTTAAAACTGATTTACCCCGGTTTAAAAAACCACCCTCAGCACAACCTGCACAAAAAACTGATGAACGAAGAATTTGGATTTGGCGGCTTACTGGCAATGGATTTAAAAACCCATAAAAAGGCCAACCGGTTTATGCGGAAAATGCAGGACGCCGGCGTAGGTTATCTGGCCGTGAGCCTGGGCTATTTCAAGACACTCTTCAGTTGCTCGGGGCACAGCACTTCTTCGGAGGTTCCGCAGGAAATACAGAAACAGATGGGCCTTTCCGACGGACTGGTGCGCTTTTCAGTTGGACTCGACGATAACATGGAGGAGATTCTGGAAAAAATAAAAAAGTGTTTGTAAAATTGTGTAAAAACAAAAATCAGCTTCAGATATTTTGAAATAATTATATTTGCCCTTTCCATAAAAAAATTGATTTAGAATGAGAAAAGCAACATTTACCACCGGAATACTGGCCGTTGTATTCCTCTTAGCGAATTATCAGATTTCAAATGGTTGTACCAACTTTTTGGTAACCCGCGGAGCATCGGTTGACGGATCTACCATGGTCACATACGCAGCCGACTCGCACAGTTTGTACGGAGAGCTCTATTTCCAACCTGCACAGGAACACCCCGAGGGCGCCATGCGCGATATTTATGAATGGGACACCGGCAAATACCTGGGAAAAATTCCCCAGCCCCGCCGCACATACAGCGTGGTTGGCAACATGAATGAATTCCAGTTAGCCATTGGCGAAACCACTTACGGTGGCCGCGAAGAACTTTCCAGTCAGGAAGGCGCCATCATGGACTACGGCAGCCTGATTTACGTCACCCTGCAACGTGCCAAAACCGCCCGCGAAGCGATTCAGGTAATGGCCGACCTGGTTGAAAAATACGGATATTACAGCTCGGGCGAATCGTTTTCCATTGCCGATCCCAACGAGGTTTGGATTATGGAACTGATTGGAAAAGGTGAAGGTGAAAAAGGCGCCGTTTGGGTAGCACTGAAAATTCCCGACGGGTACATCAGCGGACATGCCAACCAGGCGCGCATTACCACATTCCCGAAAAATGATCCGGAAAATTGCCTTTATTCTCCCGACGTTATTTCCTTTGCCCGCAAAAAAGGCTGGTATGAGGGAAGCGATGCCGAATTTAGTTTTTCAGATGTGTATGCACCGGTTGATTTTGGAGGCGCCCGCTTTTGCGAAGCCCGCGTATGGTCAGGATTTAACAAGGTAGCATCAGGGATGGAACAATATGTGGATTATGCCAAAGGACTCATCAAATATGACGATTCCAACAATTTTGCCACCAACCGCATGCCCCTGTGGATTAAACCCGACAAAAAGCTGAGCGTGCGCGATGTGCAAAACATGATGCGCGACCACTACCAGGGAACCGACCTGGACATGACACAGGACGTGGGCGCCGGTCCGTTTGCCTTGCCCTACCGTTTTGGACGCCTCACCTGGGAAGTGGATTCGGTGAAATACTGCAACGAAAGGCCGATTTCTACCCGCCAAACCGGATTTTCATTTGTCAGCCAAAGCCGCAACTGGCTGCCCGATCCCATTGGCGGAATTCTCTGGTTTGGTGTGGATGATACTTACGTTACCTGCTATGTGCCCATGTATTGCGGCATTACCGAAATTCCCGAAAGTTTCGCCGAAGGAAACGGCGACCTGCTCACTTACAGTCCAACTTCAGCCTTCTGGACTTTCAACAAAGTTTCAAACTTTGCCTACCTGCGTTACAGCGATATGATTCAGGACATTCAGAAAGTGCAAAAAGAACTGGAAGACAATTTTGAACGGTTTGTGCCACTCATCGACCAGGCAGCAAAGGAAATTTACAAAGACTACGGACCTGACGAAGCCCGGCGATTCCTGAATATTTATTCGGTTAATGAAGCCAATCATGTTACCGCCCGCTGGGAAAAACTCTGGCAATACCTGCTGATTAAATACCTGGATGGAAACATTAAACGTGAAAAAGACGGAAAATTTGAACGCACAGAAACCGGAATGCCTCCCTACCCTATCTTCCCGGAATATCCGGAGTGGTGGTACAGGGTAATTATTGAAAATACCGGCGACCATTTTAAAGTGGTAGAATAAATTTTTGGTTATTTGGCTTTAAATGAAGTATCTTTCATTTGCCTTGTAAAAAAAAGTATTATTTTTGCGCCGGTTTTTAAGCAATCTCTTGTCCGCCGGGTGGCGGATTACATTGCCAACATTAATTAAATAATTTCAGCGATGGATTTAATAAAATTTGTAGAAAACGAGTTCAGGGTAGAAAAGGAACACCCCAGTTTCTCTGCCGGTGATACCGTTACCGTGAGTTACATGATTCGGGAAGGAAATAAAGAACGTATTCAGAATTTCCGTGGTGTAGTGCTTCAGTTAAGCGGAAAAGGAAATACAAAAACGTTTACTGTTCGCAAAATATCGGGCAACGTTGGTGTGGAAAGAATTTTCCCGCTTTATTCACCGTTTATCGAAAGCATTGAAGTGAACAAAAAAGGTAAAGTACGGCGCAAAAGGTTGTTTTACCTGCGTGGCCTCACCGGTAAAAAAGCCCGTATCAAAGAAAAAAGATTCTAAAAAAACAGGCAATTGCATACAAAAGGTCTTCGAAAGAAGGCCTTTTTTTATGCCCATAAACTTATGGGTGAAAAACCAGTTTGTAATATCTTCATTTATTCAAGGCCCCATAAATTCGGAAATTTGTACATTTAACTTTTCATTTTAAAACTATTCATTTTATGAAACAATTATTTCTTCTGGCAGTGATTCTGATCTTTGCCGTAAACACCGCTACAGCGCAGGGAACACAACTGCTGCGCGAACCCGCCATTTCTTCGGAAAGCATTGTTTTTGTGTATGCCAACGACTTGTGGAAAGTAAACCGGAACGGAGGTGATGCCATTCGGTTAACAACCGACGAAGGCGAGGAATCGCTTCCACACTTTTCGCCCGATGAACAGTGGATTGCTTTTACAGGGCAGTACGATGGCAACACCGATGTATATGTGATACCGGCAGAAGGAGGTACACCCAAACGGCTGACCTGGCACCCCGGCGGTGATTTTGTGCAGGGATGGACACCCGAAGGAGAAGTGGTTTTCCGCTCATCGCGCGAAGGATTTCCAACACAACTGAATAAACTGTACAAAGTTTCACTGGATGGTGGATTACCAAAAGCACTCGATATTCCGCGGGCAGCTTTTGGTGAAATTTCACCCGACGGCAAGTACATTGCATACGTCCCCATCACGTTTTGGGACCCCGAATGGCGCAATTACCGCGGAGGACAGGCCATGCCCATCTGGATTGTGGATATGAAAACCAAAGAACTGATTCGCACCCCGCAACCCGATAACGAACGCCACCTCGACCCGGTATGGTTTGGCAACCAGGTTTTTTATCTTTCGGAAAGAGATTACGCAAGCAACATCTGGTCGTTCAACCCGGAAACCGGAGAAGAGAAACAGCATACGTTTCATAAGCAGTTCGATGTAAAAAGCCTCGATGCCTGCGCCGATGCCATCGTTTATGAACAGGTTGGCTACCTGCATCTGCTCAATCCGGCAACCGGAGAGACGCGCCAGCTGGAAATTCAGGTGAAAGGCGACATGAACTTTGCCCGAGAACGATGGGAAAATGTTTCAGCTGACAACCTGGGAAATCCAAACCTTTCTCCCACCGGAAAGCGCGCCCTGTTTGAATACAGGGGCGAAATTTTCACTGTGCCCAAAGAAAAAGGCACCTGGCGTAACCTGACCTACTCGCCGGGTGTGGCCGATCGTTTCCCGGTGTGGTCGCCCAAAGGAGACCAGATTGCCTGGTTTTCCGACAAAAAAGGTGAATACGAATTAGTCGTTGCCGACCAATTTGGCGAAATTCAGAAAACATTTTCCATAGAAAACCCGACCTTCTTTTTTAAACCCGACTGGTCGCCCGACGGGAAAAAAATTGTTTTTACCGACACACATTACACTATCTGGATAATTAACCTCGAAAATGGTGCACTGACCAAAGCCGACAGTGACCTTTTTGCTCACCCGAACCGTACGATGAACCCGGTTTGGTCGCCCGACAGCAAATGGATTGCTTATGTCAGGCAATTGCCCAGCAGTTTCAAGGCAGCTTTTGCTTTCAATGCTGAAACCGGCGAAAAAATTCAGCTTACAGATGGCATGGCCGATGTAATTTCACCGGTTTGGGATGAAAAAGGAAAGAACATCTATTTTCTGGCCAGCACCGATTACGGGCTAAACACCGGCTGGCTCGATATGAGTTCATACGATCCCGAGGTAACCCGCAGCTTGTATTGCCTCATTCTTTCAAAAGACGAACCTTCTCCCCTTCTTCCCAAAAGCGACGAAGAAGAAGTTGAAAAGAAAAATTCGGAAGGAAAGGATGAAAAGGAACAGAAGAAGAAAGAAAAAACGGATTCAGACAAAGAGAAAGAAAACGATGCCGAAAAAGAAATAACGGTAAAAATTGATGAAGAAGAGTTGGAACTGCGAACAGTTGCACTGAACCTTCCCAACAGAAACTACCCCGGGCTGGTTGCAGGACCAGAAAATACGGTTTTTGTTGCTGAAGTTATTCCGAACAGCAGCGGAATAACGTTACATAAGTTTGATGTCAAAGAAAATAAGTCTGAGTCTTTTTTAACCGGAATTCAGGCTGCTGAAACGTCGGCCGACCGGAAAAATATGCTTTATAAAAAAGGCAGTTCATGGCACATTGCCGGAACCGGAGGTCAGCCCAAAGAGGGCGACGGCAAACTGGAAACCAACCTGAAAATAAAAGTGGATCCAAAGCAGGAATACCACCAGATTTTTAAGGAAGCGTGGCGGTTTATGCGCGATTTCCTGTATGTTGACAATGTGCATGGTGCGCCATGGGATAAAATTTACGAGTGGTATTCCCCGTGGATTGATCATGTAAGGCACCGTACCGATTTAAATTATGTGGTGGATATTCTCAGCGGCGAAGTTTCCATTGGTCACTCCTATGTTTCGGGTGGCGATTTGCCGCGCACAGAACGTGTTCCGGTGGGTTTACCGGGTTGCGATTTTGTGGAGGAAAACGGGTTCTTCAAAATTGCAAAAATATACACCGGTGAAAACTGGAACCCAAACCTGAAAGCACCGCTGGCTATGCCGGGAATCGATGTAAAGGAAGGTGATTATCTGCTGGCCGTAAACGGAAAGGAACTGAAAGCGCCGGTAAACCCTTTCAGCCTGTTTGAACAAACTGCAGGTCGGATAACCATGCTTACGGTAAATTCTTCGCCTTCGCCCGAAGGAGCCCGCACTGTTCAGGTTGAACCTGTTGCCAGCGACGCCCAATTGCGCAATATGCACTGGGTGGAGAGCAACCGTAAAAAGGTGGATGAGCTTTCCGGCGGCAAACTGGCGTATGTTTATCTGCCCAACACAGGGCAAGGCGGTTTCAGCTATTTTAACCGCTACTATTTTTCACAGCAGCACAAAAAAGGTGTTATTCTCGATGAGCGCAACAACGGAGGAGGTTCTGCCGCCGATTACATGATTGATGTGATGTCGCGTACATTAATTGGATATTTCAACAGCAGAACAGAGGACAACCGCCCGTGGACCACACCCATGGCAGGAATCTGGGGACCAAAAGTGATGATTATCAACGAACGGGCCGGTTCAGGTGGCGATCTGCTGCCATTTATGTTTCGTGAAAAAAACCTGGGGCCGCTTGTGGGAACCAAAACCTGGGGCGGACTGGTTGGTACGTGGGACACTCCGGCATTTATTGATGGCGGAAGAATGGTAGCACCCCGCGGCGGATTTATCGATGCTGACGGAAACTGGGCCGTGGAAGGCGAAGGTGTAGCTCCCGACATTGAAGTGATTCAGGAACCCAAACTGGTTTTGGAGGGCCGCGACCCGCAACTGGAAAAAGCGGTGGAAGTGGCATTGGAACTGCTAAAGGAAAATGAAGTGAAGCTAAAACCGGAGCCACCTGCACCAATTCGCTGGAAACGCCCGGAAGGCTTTGAAGTGAGGTAGAAATTTTGTAAAAATGGTGTTAATCACCCGCTGATTTTTAAGTCGGCGGGTGATTCTTTTTGTAAAAAGAGTATTTTTGAAAAATGCAACTTACTTTTAATATCATAACAGAATGAAAAATATATTTGAGAAAATCAATCTCACTCCAAAACAGGTACTCAATATCCTCTTAATCATTGTATTACTTATTTTCATTTCTCAAAACCTCGAAATGGTACGGGTTAAATTCCTCTTTTTCAGGTTCGAACTCCCGATAATCATTTTAATCGGACTGGTTTTTTTCATCGGTTTTTTCACCGCTCATGTTTTCAACCAAAACAAGCAAAAAAAGGAGACGAATTTTCTGGTGGAAAGAGAAGAAAAATAGAATTAAGCTGGTAACCGGGCAGATGAAATGGCCATATCTGCCCTGTAATCTGAAGATTTATTGGGCAGGTGATCTAAAGTCACCAGCACAGGAGTCAGTATAATTGGGCAGGTGAACCAAAGTCCCAGAAGGATCAGTTTTTCAATAATTCCTGTGCTGTTTTTAAAGTAGTGTCGGTAAGGTTTTCGCCGCCTACCATTTTGGCCAGTTCTTCCACCCGCTCGTTTTCACCCAGTTGTCTGATGGAAGTAAACGTTTTCCCGTTTTCCTCGTACTTGTAAACCAGAAAATGTGCATTGCCTTTGGCAGCAACCTGCGGAAGATGGGTGATGTTTATTATTTGAGTAGTAATTGAAAAATCTTTCAGGATGTTTCCCATTTTCAGGGCAATTTCGCCAGAAACACCGGAATCGATTTCATCGAAAACAATGGTTGGTAAAGCCCTGGAGGTACGCAACAGGTTTTTTATAGCCAGCATTAACCGAGACATTTCACCTCCCGAGGCCATTTTTGAAATTTCTGCCGGAGCAATGTCCACATTGGCACTGAATAAAAACGAAACCGCATCTTTACCATTTGTAGAAAAATCGGGCAACGCTTCGTGTACCACTTCCAGTCTCGACTTGGGCATTCCCAACTGCCGCAAATCACCCAGTACCGTTTTTTCAATTTTGCCGAATGATTTTTTGCGTGCCATGCGTAATTCCAATGCTTTGTCTTCAAGATTCGTCCGTTGTTTTTCCAGGTCTGCCTTCATCGAACGGATTTCATCATCGTAACCGGTAACCTGATTGATTTTTTTGTCGAAGGAATTTTTCAGTTGAATGAGTTCCTGCACCGTATTTACATGATGTTTTTGCTGAAGGCTGTAAATCAGGTTCAAACGGTCGTTTACCTGTTCAATCCGGGCAGGATTGTATTCAACCGTTTCCGCCAGCCGTTCTGTTTCGTCCAGAATATCTTTCAGTTCCAGCAAACTGCTTTGCAGCCTTTGGGCCAAAGCAGGAACTTCAGAAATGTAATTTTGAATGCTTTCCAGCTTTTTATGGCTTTCTTTTATTTGCTGAACAACTGAAAACCGCTCATCGTCGAGAAATTGCTGCACCTCGGAAAAAGCGCTTTTAATTTCTTCTGCATGGGTAAGCTGTTCCAGTTCAGATTCCAGTTCTTCCTGTTCATTTTCCTGCAACATGGCCTCATCGATCTGGTTAAACTGAAACTGCCAGTAATCCAGATCGGCACGCTCCTTTTCATTTTTCTCAATCAGCGCATCCAGATTTTTTTTCAAAGAATTAAAATGCTGATACATCCCGCGGTATTCCGAAAGAATTTTTTCGGTTCCGGCTACCGTATCCACCAGGTTCAACTGGAATTTCCTGTTTCCAGGTTCGAGGTTTTGGTGTTGCGAGTGAATATCGATAAGTTGCAGGCCCAGTTCCCTCATTGTTTTCAGGTTCACCGGGGTATCGTTGATAAATGCCCGCGACTTTCCGGATGGTGTAATTTCCCGGCGCAAAATGGTCAGCTTATCATAGTCGAGGTCATTCTCGTCGAAAAAGGGCTGAATTTCATAATTCTCCACATCAAAAACTCCTTCCACTATGCACTTTTCATCCCGGTTTTTCAACACAGAAAGGTCGGCGCGATTTCCAAGAATCAGACCCAAAGCACCCAAAATGATGGATTTTCCGGCACCGGTTTCTCCGGTAACTGAATTTAAACCGGAATGAAATTCCACTTCCAGATTGCTAATCAGTGCATAATTGGAAACAGCCAGTTTGGTCAGCATAAAAATTTAAGATTATAAACCTTCGCTTTCAGCAATTCTTTTGTATTTGCTCCCGTTTGAGGGATCCACTTCGTTTAAAATGGCAACTACACGGTTGCGCTCGTCGGGAAATGATTGAGAAAAAACATTTACAATTTCATCGGATTTGGCATCGAAAAACATTTGAAGAATGTAAACCGAGGGTCGGCGCCGAAATACGGCCTGAATATCACGAAGTGATGTGGCAATGTTCGCTCTACCCTCCTCCGTTTTTTGTGCCATCATATCCAGGCCCTGTCGATGATAGGTGTACATACATTTCCTGAAGTCGGAATATGACTTATTCATAACATTTTCGATAAGCCAGTAACGGTTGCGTTCACTTTCAAAAGCTTTCCATCCTTTTTCACGGGCATTCTGCGAATTATTCACAATGGCCTGCGCTTTCTCAAAATAAGGTGTTCCTCCTTCGGGTGAAAAAGTATCGTAATCAAATCCAAGAATTACGTATGCGTAATAGGCCAGAATATTGGTAAGATTATCCCTGTTTGATGTTTCATTAAATTCCAGTGGCTGAAATTCCACATACCGGCAATGAAAATCGTTATCCTTAATGTTCAAAACAGTAGTTTCGTAGCTTGAACCGAAAACAGGCCGGGTAAGCTGTACCTGAATGGATCCTCTGAATTCATCTGTGGAAAGCTGTTCGTCGAGCCTTATTAAAATATTGCACCTGATTTTTTCGTCGTAGGTATAAACGTGTTCTGTCCATTTCCTGTTATTCATAAATTCGTAAATATCAGCCTGCATGGTTCGAAACAACTGCCTGTTTGCTCCCTGAATCCGTTGTGCTGTAACAGTAACATTACACCGAAGTTCCTGCGCAATAAGCGTAGAAACAGAAAAAAAAGCTATCAGTAAAACAATTGATTTCTTCATAAATACCTCCTAATATCAGGTAAAAATATAAAATTTTAAAGGAACGGGCACTCTTCTCAAGGGAGAATCGAAACCATCATGTCAACAATATCGGCTGCAACTTCCCTTTTGTTTTTTAACTCAAAAGGCTGTATTTTATTGTTTTTGTCTATTACTGTAATTTTGTTGGTATCGCCACCAAAACCGGCTCCTGTATCGTTCAGCGAATTCAATACAATAAAATCGAGGTTTTTTCTTGCAAGTTTTTTCTGTGCATTTTCAAGCTCATCGGTCGTTTCAAGTGCAAAACCTATCAAAATCTGAGTCGCTTTTTTTTGGGAACCAAGTGCTGCCGCAATATCCTGAGTGGGCTTCAGCTCCATGTTCCAGTTCTCTTTTTCGCGTTTGGTTTTTTGAGCCGCCGGGGTTGCAGGAGTAAAATCGGCCACTGCGGCCGTCATTACAGCTCCGTCACATTGAGGAAAATACTGCACACAGGCTTTGTGCATTTCTTCGGCAGATTCAACACGAATAACTTTAATACCCACTTTCCGGGTTGAAACAGAAACCGGACCCGAAACCAGAATCACTTCTGCTCCCTGCTCTGCAAGTTCCTCGGCAATGGCATATCCCATCTTTCCTGAAGAATAATTTCCGATAAACCGAACGGGATCAATTTTTTCGTAAGTGGGGCCTGCCGAAACCAGAAACTTTCTGTTCAGCAGTTTTTTTTTTGGCTGAAAAATTCAATCAGGTTGTTCAGAATGAGTTCCGGCTCTTCCATCCGCCCTTTTCCTTCGAGGCCGCTGGCGAGTTCACCCACTGCCGGATCGAGAATAATATTTCCATACTCCTTAAGGATGGTTATATTTCGCTGGGTTGAAGGATGAACAAACATGTCCAAATCCATTGCAGGGGCTATAAAAACCGGACATTTTGCCGAAAGATAAGTTGTAATCAGCAGATTATCGGCAATGCCGTTTGCCATTTTCCCGAGAGTGGCGGCTGTAGCAGGGGCAATCAGCATGGCATCGGCCCAAAGGCCAAGGTCGACATGGCTGTTCCATGTTCCGTCAGCAGAACCAAAAAATTCACTCACAACCGGCTTTCCCGACAAGGCAGAGAGTGTAACTGGGGTGATAAATTCTTTTCCTGCCGGCGTAATTACTACTTGTACTTCGGCACCTTCTTTCACCAATAACCTTAAAAGAAAAGCTGCCTTGAAGGCAGCAATACTTCCGGTAATTCCAAGTATTATTTTTTTCCCCTGAAGTCTCATGGGTATAAATAACTAATTCTTGCTTTCGCGGGCAGGATTTCGGTGATATATCTGTCCTTCTTCCAATTCCTGGAAAGCAATGAGAGATGGTTTCGGGAGTCGTTCGTAAAATTTGGAAATTTCAATTTGTTCCCGGTTTTCAAAAATTTCTTCCAGGTTATCGGTATAGGAAGCAAACTCCTGCAATTTCTGATTCAATTCTTCTTTTAGCTCCGAAGAAATCTGATTGGCTCTTTTAGCCAGAATCATAACGGTTTCGTATATGTTTCCAGTTTCCTGCGAAAGAACGTCAAGGTCTCTCGGAACCGTTGACTGGGCTGCCTTTGTTTTTTTATAATCCATTTTCTAATAAATATTTGTTTCTTGTTGTTCGTCGTAATTTAATAAATCGGCTACTGTGCTATAAAATCTGTCCACCTCACGCCGGTACTGGCTTTCGGGGTATTCATCCACAAAAGAAAAATACTCGTCTAAAGCACTGGAGAGCCGTTCAACTTTTTTGTCTTCCACACTGTTTATAGCCAAAAGGTATTTAGATTTAAGCAACATGTACATTAATTCTTCCCTGTATTGACTATCCGGATATTCCTTTAAACTGTTATCCAGCGCAACTACTGCGGCTTTATAGTTTTCAAAATCGTAATACAACCTGGCATTCAAATACGATTTATAGACCAGTTTTGACCGCAATTCATCTATTAACCGGTTCGCTTCATCAACACGATCGCTGTAGGGATAAAGATTTATATAAAGCTGCAAAGATTCAATGGCATCTCTGGTAACCGTTTGGTCGAGACGTGGTTTGGGTGAAAGCAGATAATTACAGTATCCAACCATAAATTGCGCTTCTTCTGCATATTGGCTTCCTGGAAATTCTCTAATCAACGACTTAAAATAATGCGTGGCCATGAGATAATCCTTCTGTCCCATCATGCTTTTGGCATAAAAGTAATAAATCTGGTCAGCACGGCTTGTGCCCCGGTAAATATTAACCAATTCCTGAAAAAGGGTTCCCGCTCTTACAAACTCACCGTCTTCATAATATTCGACCGCCTTTTTCAATTTGAATTCGTAGTCGGTACTTTTCAGGATTTTGTTGTATTCGCCACAAGCTGTAACTATCAGCATGACGATTAAACCTATTGCAAAAATTCTCGTTTTCATAAACATGGCGCAAAAATAACCTTTTTTTAAATACGCGTAAAGTCAATTAGATGAATTTAACACATTTGTGAAAGTTTTAAAAAAGTTTACATTTGCACTCTTAAATCTTTAAACTTTCGAAACGTGGATATATTTCAAAAATTCAGAGCCAACCAGGGTGATATTGGTCAGCACATGAGTAAAATACACGGTTATTTTGCCTTTCCCAAACTGGAAGGTGAAATAAGTGCGCGCATGAAGTTCAGGGGTAAGGAAGTACTTACCTGGAGTTTAAACAATTATCTGGGTTTGGCCAACCACCCGGAAGTGAGGAAAGTTGATGCAGAAACTGCCGCACAATACGGCATGGCTTACCCCATGGGCGCCCGCATGATGTCGGGGCAAACCACAAAACATGAGCAACTTGAAAGAGAACTGGCCGCTTTTGTTGGTAAACAGGACGCTTTTCTGTTAAATTACGGTTACCAGGGAATGGTTTCAGTAATTGATGCTATTTGCGGACGGAACGATGTGATTGTTTACGATTCTGAATCTCACGCCTGTATTCTCGACGGTGTGCGCCTGCACCTGGGAAAACGATTTGTATATCCGCACAACAATATGGAGAGCCTCAGGAAACAGTTGGAAAGGGCAACCAAACTGGCAGAAAAACAAAAGGGCGGTATTTTGGTCATTACCGAAGGCGTTTTTGGCATGTCGGGCGATTTGGGCAAATTGGATGAAATTGTAAAACTGAAGGATGAATTCGAATTCAGGCTGTTGGTTGACGATGCTCATGGATTTGGAACCATGGGAAAAACCGGTGCCGGTGCTCCGGAACATTTTGGTGTTTCAGACCAGGTTGATCTTCATTTTGGAACGTTTGCCAAATCGATGGCCGGAATTGGCGGTTTTATAGCAGGTGATACAGATATTTGCTTTTACCTGCGTTACAACATGCGTTCTCAAACCTTTGCCAAATCATTGCCCATGCCAATGGTACTAGGCGCTCTAAAACGTCTCGATATGCTTCGTTCAATGCCGGAACTCAGGGAAAAACTCTGGACTGTAGTTAACGCTTTGCAGTCGGGCTTAAAAGAAGCCGGTTTTGACCTCGGAAAAACAAATTCGCCGGTAACCCCCGTTTACATGCAGGGTGGGCCTGCCGAAGCCACCAACCTGGTTTACGATTTACGTGAAAATTACGGTGTATTCTGTTCCATTGTTGTGTACCCTGTTATTCCGAAAGGAGAACTAATTCTGCGGCTTATACCAACTGCAATGCATTCACTGGAGGATGTGGAATATACCTTAAATGCGTTTAAAGCAGTACGTAAAAAGCTGGAAGATGGAAAGTATTCCAAAACCGAATTTGCCAAAGTGGAAGTAGATATGTAGAAGAAGTGGGAAGACGGAAGTTGGAAGTCAGAAGATGGAAGACCAGTGACAATTTACTGAAGTGGTCAGATAAATAACAATAAAATTTCCAGATAAAAAAAGCAGGGATTGGCCCTGCTTTTTTTATCTGGAAAAGTAACAATTATGAATTCTTTTCAGAAAGATACCGTTCGGTATCCATTGCGGCCATACAACCTGTACCTGCTGCCGTAACGGCCTGCCGGTAAACGGAGTCCTGTACATCGCCGCAAGCAAATACGCCGGGAATGTTCGTTTTTGAAGTTCCCGGAATGGTTTTGATGTAACCCACAGCGTCAGTTTCAAGATAATCTTTAAAAATATCAGAATTGGGTGTGTGCCCAATGGCCAGAAAAAATCCGTCAATTTTGATTTTAACTTCCTCTTCTCCCTCTTCACCTTTATTTTTTACCAGCGTTGCCCCTTCAACCACACCGTTTTCGCCAAACAAACCTTTGGTCTGGTGTTTCCAAAGCACCTCAATATTAGGTGATTTCATTACACGTTCCGCCATTACTTTTGAAGCACGAAAAACATCTCGACGAACAATCATATATACTTTTTTACACAGGCCCGAAAGATAAAGTGCTTCTTCGCATGCAGTGTCACCTCCGCCCACCACAGCAACATCTTTTCCACGATAGAAAAATCCATCGCAGGTAGCACAGGCTGAAACACCACCGCCCGCATATTTTTTCTCGTCTTCAATACCAAGGTATTTGGCTGTTGCTCCGGTAGCAATAATCACCGACTCGGCTTCAATCAGTTTTTTTTCGTCAATCCACACTTTGTGAATATTGCCCGAAAAATCGGCTTTGGTAGCCATTCCCCAACGCACATCGGTACCGAAGCGTTCGGCCTGTTTTTTAAAATCTTCCATCATTACAGGACCGGTAACACCTTCCGGATAACCCGGATAGTTTTCAACTTCGGTGGTTGTAGTTAACTGTCCTCCCGGCTGAAGGCCTTCGTACATCACCGGATTCAGGTTTGCCCGGGCAGCATAGACCGCTGCTGTATATCCGGCAGGACCAGAACCGATTATCAAACATTTAACACACTCAACTTCAACAGGTTCGGTTGAGTCATTTTCTTTCTTTTCGTTAATATCAAGTGGTTTAAACATATCAGTATTTTTTTTCTTTGCAAAAGTATAAAACATACCAATTGAAACACAACAAAATCAATCAATAAAAATGAACTGCAAATAGAACAAAACTATGAATGGTAAAAAAATAATCATTCAAACTAAGGAAAAAGTTTTGCAGAACGAAATTCAACTGTTACTTTTACAAGCTCAAAATTTTTCGGGGTGTGGCGCAGTTGGCTAGCGCACTTGCATGGGGTGCAAGGGGTCGGAAGTTCGAGTCTTCTCACCCCGACGAAGTAAAAAAAGCCGTTGTAAATCAAGTGTTTACAGCGGTTTTTTTCTTAGTGGTAAAAAAAGATGTAAAAAAGTGACTCCGTTTGGACTTCCGCCAGCTGGCAGATAAACTTCTCGCCCCGTCTGTTCTCAAATTTCTGCCATAAAAAAAAGCCTCTGCAAACAGAAGCTTTTTATTTGGTGACTCAGCTGGGGTTCGAACCTTTCTTGCATCCAACTGAAAATCAATATCTTTTTAAGCACTTAAAACAACTGGTCTCGATTTAGTCTCTTTTGGTATTCACAAGAACTTGTGTAAAAATAGTTCAATTATGAGATTTGTGAAAGCTAAATGAACGAAATTTTTGGAAAATTATTTCCCGGTGGTGTATAAATTCCTTTTGCGCAGCAACCTGTATAACTGAAAGTTTACAACCAGGGAAACCAGATTCCTTTTGATCTTCATTCAAGGTTTAAAATATTCTCTTCCAGTATTTTGCCAAACTCATCGATCAACCGGAATATTACCACTGGCTTATCTTCTTTGGTATCAAATGAAAATTCACCAAAAGCTATGATGTCTTTTCCCAAATATCCAAATAGTTGATTTGAAGTGTCCTCTGCCATTGCAACAGGGCCAGGCACCCCGCCAAGCGAGGCTACCTGAAATTCATAAAATTGAAATCCTGACGGCCTGGGAATGGTAAATCCGCGAGCACCGTGACGGTCGCCGCTTACCAGTAAAACACCAGAAATATTTTCAGCCTCAATAAAATTGAAAAGTTCCTCACGCCCTTTTGTATCCCAGGTTCCCCATGAATCTTTTCCGGGAGTTATATAATCGCTCCACATTGTTCCGCTGGAGACGACCTTAAACTGCGCGTCCGAATTTTTTAATGTCTCTTTTAACCAGTTGAGCTGTTCCATTCCCAAATAAGCACCGTATTCTCCTCTTCGTTCGTTTTCGCGAAAAGACCGGGTATCGGGCATTATCACCTCAACTGGTCCAATGCGCGCATTAAAATAAATGCCCGGATGGTTATTTTCCGGATTAACCCAGTTTTCATGCCAAACCGCCCGGACTGCTTCTCGGTCTGCTTCGGTGAATCCTTCAGGTATGCCGCCAAGATCGTTGTTAAAATAATCATGATCATCCCAGCTTGCATAAAGCGGAACAAAAGCCGAAAGCTGACTCCATGACTTTGAAACATCCCGCAACAGGTAATCCGATCGGTGCATGTTAATCTGGTTTTCCCTGTCGTCAACCGCCATGTCGCCCAAAAGCATCATAGCATGTGGTTTTCTGTTCACAATTTCACTGATAAGATTCGGATTATGCAAACCTATTTTATGAAAGCAGGAACCGAATGCCAGTTTGAAAACTCCTTTACTACCGGAAACAGGCGCTGTTTTAAATTCACCTTCTGCAACCCTTTGGTTGTTGACGATAACAGAATATTTGTAGTTTTTATCGGAAGTCAATCCATCCACAACTATTCTTTGTGCCACACCAGGCTCAACATCATCCTTTACAAACGATTTTTGGGGAGCTTCATCTGAAGTTGTTATGTTTACCACCAGTTTTTCGGCTGTGGCCGGGCGGAGCCAAATATCCACGCCATCTTCACGGAGGTTGCCCAGCATTGGGGCTCCCATTAACAGCAATTCGTGTTTTCTGGCAGCATCAATAATATCAGGATGGGAAAAATCTGCATCCGGATCTCCGGCAAAAACAGTCCGCGTATCAAAGTAAAACTGCCGGATATTTTCAGGCAGAAGCTCATAACTGTCGAGTAATTTTGTATCTATTTCCAGGTCTCCAATATGTGCTTCATCAAGAGAAACCTTATGCCGGGGCTGAATCGTATCGGGATTTGCGCTATAGCAAATGGTACTGAAAAGAAAAAATGCAAGGAAAATGAACCTTATAGTGATTTTCATGTCAATCATTTTTTAACTCTGTTAGCTGATTTATATTTTTTATAAAAATGAATTGCGACAACTAATTTTATCTGTTTTGTCATTCAGTTTCCATATCTCTTTTCCTTTTTAAGGCTTCCAAAAAATAGTAGTCAGCGTAATTTAAGGGCACATCAATCTCGGAACCATGTGGAATACTGCCCACAGAATGTTTTAACAGGAAGTTACCGTTTTCTCCAACACTTGCCCGATAATCAGGGCCAGATAAGCTACCCATAATTTTATCGGCCCACCCTTTATAATACTCACGATTCCTGTAGGTTGCCATTTCGTACAAGGCCGACGCCATGATGGCAGCCGAAGATGCATCACGAAATGTATCAGGAATATCAGGTGCATCATAATCCCAGTACGGAATTCCATCTTCGGGCATATTGGGATGATTGGCAACCACGTTAAAAGCTTTTTCTGCTCGTTCAAGATATTTTGTGTCTCCTGTTTCCCGGTAGCAAATAACAAATCCATAAACAGCCCATGCCTGTCCTCGCGCCCAGGTTGATTCATGCGCGTATCCCTGAGCGGTATGTTTGTTTCTCACCGATCCATCTTCAAGACTGTAATCGACTACATGCCATGTAGTAAGGTCAGGACGAAAATGATGTTCCAGAGTTTTATCGGCATGGCTTACTGCAATTTGATAAAACGATGAATCACCAGAGAACTTTGTCGCGTCGAACAACAGTTCCAGATTCATCATATTGTCGATAATAACCGGGCATTCCCATCCTCTTTCGGCCTGCCAGCCAATGGTTACATTCCACGACTGAATAATCCCGGCTACCGGCCTGAACCTTGTGGAAAGCGATTTGGCTGCCTGAACGATTACGTCTTTGTAGGCTTCGTTTCCTGTTAAACGCAGTGCATTGCCAAAACTGCAACCAATCATAAATCCAACATCGTGATGACTGGTCAGGTTTTTTACTTCTTCAATTGCTTCGGTGTATTTAACACCCAGCTCTTTCCATTTTTCCTCTCCTGAAAGTTCATATAAATACCACATACTCCCCGGAAAAAAACCGGATGTCCATTCCTGGGGACGGATATATTTTAATTTCCCGTCTATTATTGTTTTAGGATTTAAGACTTGGCCCGATTTTTCAATTATTGTCATTTGTAAACTGTATTGTTTGGAAGCAAAGGTTACGTTTTCTTCTATAAAATTTTGAGATTTTTTTCCTGTTTCATTTTGGCAGGAAACTACAAAAAGAAGAAATGCTGCAAGAAAAAGTATTTGTTTCATAAAGCTTCAATTTTAAAATGATATTGTCCTTTTGCTTTTTTATCTTTTGCACTTAGTGTTAAACGGTAAACCGTATTTCCCCATGACCTGGACAATATGGCATCGGTAATTTTAATGGTTTCGACATCTGCTTTAAATAACTTGCTGTCATAAGACAGTTGAATAACTTGTCCATCTGCTTTCAAAAATACTTTCCCCGGTATGGAGATGTCCGGTTTGGGTAATGTCATAAAATTCACCCGGTTTAAATCCTTCTTGCTTTTAAGTCGCCAGGTATCACTGATGGACAAACCTCCGTCAGACGGAAGCGAATAGGTTCTTTTCCAAAAATCAACTTCAGCTTCTTCGGGGTATGCATTTGAAATGTCGAGAGAAAAATGTGCTTTTGATTTATCTGCTTTCACATCACTCGATTTATAATTCGCACCGTTTTTTTGAGGTACCCCGTTTATTAAAGGCAAATTGTGATAATTGCTTTGCATAGTCCAGATGGAGTAACGTTCGCTACTGAATGTCTGCCGGGTGTATGTTCCTACCCCAACATCAATAAAAACGGGTTGCTGATTGTAATATAGAATAAATGAACCCACATCGTTATGATTATGACTTTCTGCATTATATCCGCCTTTCGCAGCAAAGAAAACCCCCGTTTCACTACGCATATAACAAAACTGCGTTTCCGGATACCAGATAAAAGCTTCCTGAGATAAAGCAGGCTCAGCTGCCAGAATATCTTTATGCGATTTTAAATTTTCCAACGTTCGGTAAATATCTCTCCCTGAATTGTAATAAGGTTTTCTGTTGGTTCTTTCATATAAATATGCGGCAAATTTTTTCATCTCCGGGCTGCACACTGCGTCGCCGTAACGGTATATCAACCCAACGTTTCCGCCTCCTCGTGCCGAAGCATCTGCAAAATTGACAACCCAGCCATCTCCAATGTAAGATTTGGAAATGTATTCACCCATATTCTTTACAATTGGCTGATCGAAGATATCCACCTTTCTCCCGGTAGCATCAGAAAGAAGCTGAAGATAGTCATACGTTTTTCCGGCGGCATGTCCCCAGTACGAAGGCCCTTCTTCACATGCCCCGTCTGATTTTGTATAATTGATAAATTTATCCACCGAGACCATAGTTCGGTAAACAGCTTCTGCCAGCTTTTCCTCATCGTTCTCCAGCAAAAGATAGCACGTTAAAACATTAAAATTGCACCAGGGATTCCAGTTATTCACCATGGTTTCGGGTGTTGCGTTGAAGGCCTGCCACCAAAAATCACTTCTTTCCACATAAGGGTCAAGAATCCTTCTTTGCAATTCACTTCGTAATCTTTTAGAAATAGCAGGATTTATTTTATCAAATTCATCTTTCAGAAAATACCAGGACCATGAAAGCAAGGAACCCAGATCTCCTGCAGTCAGGTCAATAACCTGTTCTTCCGGATCAGTAAGGGTTCTCTTAGAGCTATGGTGGGCGGGAAGATGAGCAGACAAAACCCAGGAGCTCATTTCACAACTCAGCCAAACTCCATTAATTATTTGATCGATAAACCTGCCTTTACCTTCTGCCAATTCAGCAAATACCAAATTGGAAAGAGCTGTATTATTTGAATCGAAAGGATTTTGCATGATTTCCCGGGAACCACTTCGCTCAAATTCAATATAATCAGTAGCTTTTACCACTTTCAATTCATAATCAAGTGCTTCTTCTCCTCTTTTTATAATATCATCTTTATTTTGGCCGATCAGTTCATTCCAGCCTGCCCTGTCATTATAGTCGGGGTATTTTACCCATTCCTGATTCATAATCAGCGATTTTTTTAGGTCTGACAGGTTCGTTTCCTGCTGAAGAAAATCTCTCAGTTCATGGGCATAGGTGGAAAGTGAAGCGAGGAGGAAAATGAATAAAATTTTTACTTTTTGCATAATAACACTTTTTTCGTTAAAAATAGTATTTGTTTTCTGCTTAAGGGAACTATTGGCCATCTACTCACCTTTTACATGCCATTCATAAATCTTTCTACTCAGTTCCCTCGCTGTTTCAATCAGTTCACGATGTGGCTGATCGGTAATATCCACCAGGCCGATGGGTTGATTTTCGCCATTGGAAACACGGCCCGTAATGTGCTGGTCGGTAAACTGGTACCAGTGGCACCCCAGCGACCAGGGCGTTTTAGCCCAGGTTTCCACATAGTTTTCGTAATATGCTCTTCTTTCATCGGGTGGAGTTGCGCCCCATGTTGCAGGCACCTGCCTTTCCGATGCCAGATTGATGTGGTGCTCTCCAATTAAAATGGGCTTTCCCGTTCGCCTGAACCATTCGCCCATAACCTCTTCGGTAGGGGCCCAGGCGTAAACGTTTATCGTAACCACATCGCAAAATTCTCCGGCCACCCGGCATATATGTTCCGGTTTGATTTTTCGTGTAAACCGGCATCCCAGGTACAAATGGTTCGGGTCGTATTTTTTCAGGGTATTTCTGATGGAGCCAAAATAGTGTTCAGCGAAAAGGGTTTCAAAAGCTTCCAAATCTTTCAGAAAATCGGGGCTGCTCAGGTTCACATTCAAATATTTTAAATCCTCCCAGGTTTTAAAGGCAGTTCCCCATTGTTCATTCAGGTTTTTTAGCAAGCGATATTTTTTCTGATTAAATTCAAGCCATGCACTGCGCGATTGAGAGTTTGAAGGCATATTTCCCAGTAAATCCAGTTCTCCCCAACCCGCTTCGTTATCTGCAAAATAACCCAGCAAGTATGGATTATCTTTAAATTCAGCAGCTTTTTCAAACACAGAATCGATATGTTGCTGCCACTCCCCGTTAAAAACATCGGGAATTCCGTTTCCAAGCATCAGTTTTTTGTTTTCAGTGGTTCGGAACGACCAGGTAAACGGAAACTCAGCCTGCATAATCAACGAATCCTCCGACCAGTTGCCAATGGTATTATAGCCCCAGCTATCCAAACGTTTAAATGCTGTTTTGCGCCATTCATCCATGTCGGGATATTTCCGGATGACATTCCAGCAATAATAACTGGCATCTTCGTCGCTTGTCCATGCATAAGAGTCCTTACCTTTTTTGGGCGGAATCTCCTCAAACAGAAATTCCCGTCCTTTGATTTTTGTGCATCCCACGTTTTCCACTTTCGGACGAATACCTGTTACCCCAAACGACCAGAATAACCTGCCGGACGGAGTAACAAACCAGTATTTTTCGTTTACCTGTTCTACCCTGAAAAACCCGGTTCCTTCAAGTTCCGGCCCTTCTAACCAACCTCCAAAGGTATCCCATTCGGTGCGTAATTTCTGATTAAGAGTGTTTGATTCATCCATACGGTTGGCAGTCAATTCTTTTTCTGAACCAATTTTTCCCGACCAGGCCTTACTCTTACGCTGTCCAAAGCGGTCAACTACCGGTTGTGATTTTTTAAAAATATTTCCCGATAATTTTGCTGAATGGATTATCAATTCTGTATTTTGTTCCATTCCGGTAATTTGAATATACTGCGGTTGCCAGGGAGGATGAATCCCGGCTGTGAGCGGCAAATCGGTAATTTCCATATCAAAACGTGTTTTTTGGGAAGGCTCAAGCATCAGCGTGTCGGTTAAAATTCCCCGGGCACCTTTAATGGAAATCAGTAGTATTGCTCTCTTCTTTCCCGGATTTTCACCATTTATCTGAAGTTTTGAATAACCGCTCCAGTCTTCCAGAAGACCAACTGATCCGGGAGTAAATTCCATAAAACTGCCTGATTGTGAGAAATAAAGATTAAAATTCCCATTTTTCTGAGATATATCGCAGTGAAATTGTTTGACAGGAAAAGACTTTTTATCTGCCGGTTCAGTCATTCTTTGCGGATACCAGGGTTCTCCGGGTTGTGCCTCTGTAATAAGTAAAAAGCTGGCTGTTACAGGTTTTCTGTAGAGATGGCTGCATCCTGAAAAAATCACCAGCATCAAAATTGAAATGTTGAATTCCAGATAAGGCCTTAGTCGTGAAATGTATTCCATTCCGAATTACAATTTAGTTTTTTGAAATGTTTTTAAATATTACTGCCGGTTCATTCTTTCCCGGCACTGCATCCACAGAAACTTCATCCCAGTTCAATCCGCTTATGTTTTCGAAAACCGCTCCATGCTGCCATTTGTTTTCAGGATTTTTTTCATTCCATGTGATTTTAAAATGGTTCAATTCCAGACCATTCACGTCATGTGCATAAAAACCGTTCAGCGCTCTTTTATCGGGGCGTTCTTCGGGATTCATGTGCAGAGAAACATTACTGAACTGAATATTCTCCAGCGGCCGATTGGGGTGTCCTTCAATTTTGGTGGTTCCCTGCCCGGTAGCTCGAATGTTCGAAAAAAAGACATTTCGGATATGGCCGATTTTCGAATTTTCATTTCGTTGGGTCACCACCAGCCAGATGGGATCGCCGCTTCCCCACCAGTAAAAATCTTTTCTTCTGCAATCAATGGTTATATTGTTGAAAAGGATATTTTCGGCAGTTGCTCCGTCGCGAATAATAATGGCCAGTCCGCGGTTGGTATTTCGAATAACACAATTGGAAAAAACAATGTGCCGGTAATCGGCAAAACTTTCGGTTCCCAGTTTCAGTGCCGCAGAAGTTGAAGTTAAAATACAGTTGGTTACAGTTATATTTTCGCAAGGTGTGGCCAGACCGTCTTTATCTGTCGTTTTCAGCACAATGGCATCGTCGCCGGTTTCCATTATACAATTGGATACGGAAACATTGGAGCAACCGTCAATGTCGAGGCCATCGGAGTTGGCTCCCTTTTCAAGGCTTGAATAGATTTTAATGCCATTAACAACCACATCGCGGCAATTTTTCAAGTGAATGCCCCAGTGCATCGAATTTAAAAATGATGCATCGCGGAAAGTTACATTCCGGCAGTTATTGAAAAAAACCATCACAGTAAGCGGTGGAATTTTTTTATGTTTTTTCATGGGAACACCGGCCTCCCGGGCAATGCGGAATTCTTCAGCCACAAAATTGTCTATACCTTCCAAATCATCTAAAAAATATTCTGCTTTCCCGTCAATGATACCGGTTCCTGAAATTCCAATGTTTACTGCATTTGCAGCAAATACCTGAACCGGAAGCCCGGAGGCATGAAATCCGGCATCGGTAAATGATTTGAATTCGTTTTCGTTTCGAGATGAAACCAGTTCAGCTCCAGGGGAAAGATGCAGATAAACATTGTTTTTCAAAACCAATGTTGCTGACCGGTAAATTCCGGAAGGAAAAACAACGGTTCCACCCCCGGCTTCGGCACAAACATCGATGGCTTTCTGCAACACTGCTGTTTGTGATTGTTCTGCGTTGGGACCTGCGCCAAATTCTGTTACATCAAAAAAGGGTTGTGCGTTTACCCAAAAAAAAGCAAATAATCCAATAATCAAAAGGAAAACTCTACCTGCTTTCATAGCCTCAGCGATTTTAAAGTGGATTCATCTTCGGGCCGGAGCAGGCCATTGGCCATGGGGCCGCAGTTGAGCAACAGGTTAGCTTCCATTTTTTCAGCCACTTCCATGTAATTCAGTATGGTTTCTTTGGAAGCCACCGAATGGTCCCACTCGTGCCAAAACCAGTTGCCCGATTTAAACTGCTCATTACCTTTCACCGACATGGTGGTTTCAATCTGCAACGGCAGATAAACCTGGCCATTCAGCCAGTCCCACACTTTCACATCGTTTTTGTTCGGACTGGTGTATTTTTCGCCGCTGCGAATATCCACCGGATGTAACGGCACACCCGGATAGGAAGTGGTGGCATTGTTCATTACCAAACAGTTGGGTTGTATGGATTTTATAAACTGGTAAAGGTGGTCCATTTGCCAGCGGTAGGCGCCCTCCATACGCCATGCATGAATAAAATCGAGATCGCGCTGATGGTTTTTTTCCAGAAATTCGGCCTCCCCGTCAATCTCCTGCTTTTTGGTCCAGCCGTGGTTTTGTTTTTTCCAGAACCCGTCGAACCAAAGTTCCACAATGTCGCCATAATTTTCGAGCAATTCGGCCAGTTGAAGTTTCATCCAGTCCACAAAGGCAGGCTCATCGGTGTCGTGCAACTTCTGGTTGCGATCCCAAAGCGAATAATACAGTCCGAGTTTCAAACCGTATTTTGCAGCCGAATTGGCCACTTCGGCCACCAAATCACCTTTCCAGGGCGAGGCAGCCACACTGTATTTTGTATGCTTCGAAGGCCACAAACAAAACCCGTCGTGATGTTTTGTTATCAGCACGATGTATTTCATTCCGGCATCGCGGGCTGTCCGGCACCATTGGTCGGTGTCCAGTTTTTCAGGATTAAAAGCTTTCGGATCAAGTGTTCCGTCACTCCATTCCATATCATAATAGGTGTTTATTCCAAAATGAATAAACATGCCAAATTTTAAATCCATCCAGGCTTTTTGGGCAAAAGTGGGACGCGGAGTTTTTAACTCCGCATTGCTTAAATCAGGTAATATTTTGCCAGAATGCGGAGTTGGAAACTCCGCGTACTGTGGTACTAACCCGGAGCCTGCTGCGTGAAGTGCAGTTGCTGCACCGGCGCCTGCCAGTGCCGCATTCCGTATAAAATTTCTTCTTGAGAATCGGTTCATTCCAAAACGGTTTTTATGGTTATACTATTTAAATCACGATTTTTATCCACTTGAAAAACATGTCCTGTGGGCAGTCCGTCTGATGGCTGAATTAAAGCGGTATAATCGCCGCAGAATCCACGGAAAGTCACCAAACCGTTTTCATCGGTTCTGAGTTTCAGTTTTGTTTTCCATTGGTTATGAATCAGGTCTTTTACTTTATAATACAGGGGCTGTATTTCATGTGCAGAATTGGTTTCATTTAAGAATTTAACGGTCATGCCCATAAACCCCCAAAAATAAAATGAGTCGATATTAGGATGTGCAAAAGCGCAGGTAAGGAAATCCAGCACATACCTATCGCGAAGTTCTTCAAGTTCTTTTTCGTTTAAATCTTCATATTTTTTATTTCCTGTGAATTTTCTCCACTCTTCACCTTCCACTGCGTTTTGTGATTTATTTTTTAGTTCATCGGTATTGGCCCAGAATTCGGTAACAGTTAAAGGAATCCCGGCGGAAGACATTTCATCAAAAAAGGCCATTTGTTCTGCGGGAGTAATCCAGCCGGTATGGCACTGAACTCCCATCAGGTTTGGAGAAACACCCGTATTGCCAAGTCGCTGCATGAGTTCGATGTACCGTTTGCGCTGAATTTGCGGGGTAATTATTTTTCCATCGTGACTGGTTTGTTCGCCAAATTTTGCAGTGGACAACCCATAATCGTTAATGGCATACAGAGCGTTGGGGTTTTCTTCACGGGCCCAGGTCAGAACTTTTCCAATATAATCCACCATATTTTCCATGGTTTCCCGGTAAGGCCACTCTCTTTTTGCCAGGTTTTTCGGGTGGGGTTCCCAAAGCATTTCGTTGACGGCATCCCAAACTTTTACCCGGTTTTTAAACCGGGCAGCCAGATTCCGGATACGAACTTCCACAAACTTCATGTGGGTTTCGTACGGGTATTTTGCCAGCCAGTCAGGGATTGCCTTTGGAACCGTCCAGTACATGGGGTGCCCTTTGGCTGTTAATCCATGTGCATTGGCCCAGTTCACCGATTCTTCAAAATCGTCCCACCGAATTTCACCCTGAAAATCCTGAGTTTTGGCTGCATCGTTTCGTGGACGTTCGGCCCAGTAAACAGTGGTGTTTAAGGAGTTGAGCACTTCTTCAAAACGTTTCCGGTAATATTTCAGCCGGTCGGTGCCACCCATACCGTTGCGTACCATGGCCGACATGTTCCAGTTGTTGTCTCCGAACAGAAACTGGTGATTGAGTTGGTTTATTTCCACATCGTGGTTTGACAAAGGTTTTCCCCATTTGTTAAGGAACTGAATACGTGTTTCGCGTTGTCTGATTTTGGGGATGTTTTTCCGGGCTTCGTCCAAAACGGTGGAAGAAGTTGAAAATCCAAAAAGGAGGTTTCCGTTTTGGATTAGCGGATTTTCTGCCTGTGTATTCATCGAATTTGAAAGCACAATCCCTGCTGTTCCGGCCAGCGATTTTCCCAAAAAATGTCTTCTTGTCAATTCCATCCTTAAAAAATTTAATTAAAACTAATCATTTTAATCTCTGTAAAATTGACAAGATGACAGGAAACAGCAATTTGGAATGTCTTACACCTTAGTTTGAACTGTATTTACACTTTGTGCGGTTGACCGGAATCTTTAAAGCGGGAAGGAACGACACCAAATTGTTTCTGAAAGCATTTGCTGAAGTTACAAATTCGATCACTTTACAAAAAATATCCTTTATCTTCTGGACAAAAAACCAGGTAAATAATAACAATTGTATTTTTTAACAAATCCTTAGTATCTGTTTGTAACTATATTATTCTCTTTTTGTTAATTCGAAATCGAGCAAGAGTCCAACCAACTGATAACCTTCATCGTTAAAATGAATACCATCTCGCAAAAGCATGGGAGATAAAGATTTTAACTGAGAATAAAGATCGATATATTTAAGCTCTTGATGAGTTGCTATCTTTTTAAATTCTTTATTAAGATAGGCAATTCGTTTTGCTCCTCCATGGTATTTTTCTTGTATAATCGAATCATCGGCAATTGGAGGAGCTGAGATAATAATTATTTCAGGTGAAGATGATGGTAGGTAATACTCATTAATTTTTTTGATTAATTTTTCAAAATTTCCAGGAACTTCTTTTAGGCGGTTGTCAAAGACTTTTTTACTATCATTTGTTCCTAACATAATCAGAATTTTATCTATTTGGTTTTTTTTAGGATCATACGTTGTCAGATGTTTTTCAATGTTTTTTAGTGTATTTTTAATTTCGTAGCCTTTGTTGTCAAAACCGATAGTATTTCCGGAGATACAAGTATTGATAAAAGTGTTATTAAATTGTCGCCGGGCTAATTGCGTTACCCAGCCATTTTTATTAGCGCCGTTGGAATCTCCAATAGTTAAAATGGTCTCAGAAGGAATATGCTTTAATGCATGATTCAACAGCATTTCGTGCCCACCCTCAAAAATAATAATCTGAACTTTATCCCATAGTCTATTTTGAAAATGTATAATACGATCTCCAATTTTTCCATAATCAGTACCGGCTAAATTTCGACCAATGATGAGTTGATCTTTTATTTCTTGGGGAATCAATTCTATAGATGCAGCAGGATGAAAATCTTTTACAACTTTATTGTAAAAATCGAGTGAATGAGATATTGGTACTGAACCATTATATCCATCATGAATGCCGGCATAAATATAGAGTTTACTATTCTCCCTCTTTTTAACCGGTGTTTCCATTAAAAGAGGTGATCTCCGTCTGGCTTCCTCGATATTGATGCCTGTTGAGTCACCTGTGGTAGCCAGAGAGATATGCGTTGCATACCTTCGTCCACGACCCTTAGATTCATAATACCATTTCGTTATATCTGATATTGGCACCCAGGCAGAAAAACTACGAATAGCATATTCAGACTGCATATACATTAGTAAAGTAGCATGTCCGCCTCCACTGACTCCAATTACATGAATATTTTGTTTATCTACATTTCCATTCTGAATTGCATACTTTATGGCATCATCAATATCTGAAGTAACCAGAGGGCTACCACAGGCTTCAGAAGTATAATTCGGACCTCGGAAATCAGGATGAATATAATTATAATCCTTTTCCAATACTTCTTTTATCAACCTGTCCTTTTGCTGATAATTACCGCTCCAGGTGTGCAGGCTCACAATTAAAGGTTTTGCTTTTTTACTTTGAACAGCATAGAAGTAAGCTTTCTGTTCTTTGCCATCAACAGATGATTCAATTGATACTTCTTTAAATTCATCAGGCCATATTTTACTTTTCGTATCATCCCACTCCTGACCTTTTGCCAACGGTTGAAACGCAAAAAAAGACAATAATAAAACCCCACCATTCTTAACTAAATTAATATTCATAATATTTTTTTTATTTGTTTTTTGCTTCTGTATAACTGTTAATTTTTAATATTTAAAAATAACCCCATTCAAACCCGTTTGAAAACCTCTTGTGGTTTCAGGCCATGTTCCTTGTGTAATCCATTCGTAGTATTCTAATGCTGCCATATTAATCTTTTTACCTTTTATTCTTTACAAATACAACTGTCAATACACAGCTCTGAACATCCCTGTTAAATCGATGGAATCGTAATATCAGACTCAATGGGAAAGGGCCAGCCTGTTTCATTGATATATTGCAAATATTTTTTTGCCATACTGGTATCTGACCACTTGGTATCACGCATCTGATGAAAGTACTCTTCTTCATACCAATACCACTGTCCTCCTGGAACTTCGCAAGGATAGTTTTCGATCGTTTCAATACTCTTCCTTAAACCATTCATTCCTTCAGCAATAACAGGTAACACCGATTCTTTATAATATGCAATATCCTGGATATACAATCGATATCCAAAAAACACCTGATGAGCGGCTCTGTGTAACTTTGCAACAATAAGCGTCCTGTTAAAAGTCTCATACAAATCATGGTATGCTTCCTTATTATTTGCAACAGATCCAGCTTGCTCTATTAATGCGAGAGCCTGCTCTGCTTGATCAACAGCAAAATCCTTTTCCGTTAAGACATAATCCAGGTATGTTTCGTTAAATTTTTCTTTATTGCTAACCCATTCATTGTCAAAAACGTAGGGATTTTCCCGGTAAAGAGTTCTGTTATTCATCGGTTCTTTCCATGTTGCGGGAGAAAGATGTTCGATAATATCTTTAAAATAATGAAACTCCTTGTTCAGGTTATTTTCAATATATATAAGGGGAGTATTCATAAATCTTCCGGCAATAAAACGACCCCAACAGCTCTGATTCTCAATGTGCAACGCTGAATGATCAGTGGAATTAACGCCCAAGGTATAAAAACTGGCATTATTTATAAGAATCGCTTTTTTAAAGGCTTCGTTTATATAAGGTACCGTTTCCTCCCCGTACCTTTTACTGATAAAAGATTTGTTTACTTCATCCTCTGTTATCGTTGGATCCTCAATAGACCTTTCTAGTGCATAGAGAAGCACTTCAGACGGTCTGTTAATGATTTTTGTTGTGCCATAGCGGTCTGTTCTGGCTACATACCCCACAACATTGTTTTGTTGCATATAATACTTCCATCGATCTAAAATCAATTGCGTAAAAGTATTCGCTATAATACCATGACCATTGTATTCATGCGCAGCATCAAACTCAATGATAACAGGATATTTTAAGTCTTCAATATAAGTTTGAACAGGGTGAAAATTAAAAAAATCATGAGGTGTTTCCTTCACCATTACAACCAAATCGGGATGTTGAATATATTTCAAGCTTCCAAGAATAACTTCCAAATCATACATGTTGTGTTCAAAGGTTCTTATGTAAACCTTTTTACCCAACTCATTTATAACAAGATTCGCAATGGTATCTACAGCCATGGCTAATTTTTGCGATGAGTTTAAGGTACTGGAGTATTGATGATCAACATGCATCCCGGTTTCAATAAATGTAAGGATAATACCACCCACATCAGGAATATAAGAAAACATATCACGATAGTCATCCTTAAACCACTCCCAAAATTCCAAATTATCTAAATCAATCCTTCGGTCATCAACAGAATCCACAAGAAAACGATTAGGATAATAACCATCGCGATAAAACACGCGATCCCAGACAAAAACATCTTCAATCCCTGCCTTTTTAGCACTATCCAAAAGCATCAGCGTAGGTTCTAATCTGTCTTTATCCCTCACATGACGTAAATCCATTAAAAGATGATGAGACAGTTGCAAATGATTAATGCCATATTCTTTTGCTGCCGCAATTACTTCATATCCATTTTCGACATGATCAGATAGAATATTCCAACCATGAATCTCAATCTGAGATTGTTGGTTCTGACAGGAAAACAGGGTAGCAGCTAAAAAAGCTAAAGTAAAAACAAAATTTTTCATTTCACAGAATTTTAAAATTTAATAATTAAACCATTAATGGGTGTTAAAAATTAAGGTACGCAACAAACCAGTCAATAAATGCCTGCCCTGTTAAATAAGTCCTTCTGCAACTCTGTTTTAACAGGGTAAATTGCTCCTTTCGTTTATATTTATTTTTCTTTTGGCGCATCATCAACTTTGACAGAGGTTTTTCCCATTTGTTGTGAAATTGAATGCATGTTTCGCGTTGACTGACTTTGAGGATATTTTTCCGGGTTTTATAGAAAACAGTTGAAGGATTTGAAAATCCAAAAAAAGATTTCCATTTTGGATAAGCGAATTTTCTGATTTGGAAATCATCGGACTCGACAAGATGATTCCTGCTGCTCCGGCCATTATTTTTATCAAAAAATTCCTTCTTGCCAATTCCATGTCAAAATCTTTTTATCTAAAACTAAGCATTTAGATGCCATATAAAATTGAAAAAATAAGCAGAAACAGCAATTTGGATTAATTATCTACATAGTTTGAACTGTATTTACACTATGCGGGTTTTGCTGAAATCGTTAAACCGGGACTTCCGCCGCCGAGTTCACAAAAACAACCCCCCGGTATCGGTATTTCAGCGACCATTCGCTCGAAGCATTAAATGCAGAAGAAGTGCATTTGAGGTAATAATTCATAACCTCCAGTTGATGATAGGTGCAAATCAGTCAATTAGTTTTATGGATTTCAGCCAGTCGTAAAACAGTTCAGGCCACTGGTCAATGGGCAGATTCTTTTTATTCATGCCAAATCCGTGGCCTCCTTCAGAAAATATATGCATTTCAGCAGGCACGTTGTTTTCTTTCAGAGCCAGGTAAAATTCCACTGAATTCCGTGGCACCACACTTTTGTCATTATCTGCAAGTACCAGAAAAGTAGGCGGAGTTTCGGATGTCACATGAAGTTCGCTGGAATAATTTTCAACAAGCTTCCAATCGTTGCCTTCGCCAATCAGGTTTTTGCGTGAACCCATGTGTCCGAATTCTTCCCTAAAAGTAATAACAGGGTAAAGCAGCAGCATAAAATCGGGTCGGCTACTTATTTTTTCCAATTGGACATGACTGTCTGAATTGCCATAATCAAATCGTGCTCCCAGGGTTGAAGCAAGATGTCCGCCTGCTGAAGAACCGGCAATGCCAATTTTTTTGGATTGAATTCCCCACTCCTGAGCATTTTTACGAACAATACGCATGGCTTGCAGCGCATCGCCTAATGGAATTTCGTGGTGACCGTAAGGCAGCCTGTATTTCAGCACAATTCCGGCCACACCTTTTTCCTGAAGCCATTCGGCAATGGCATAACCTTCGTGGTTCATGGCCTCTTTCACGTAAGCTCCACCAGGACAAATCACCACAGCAACTCCGGTGTTCTTCTCTTTTTCAGGTAGGTAAATGTACATTTTGGCTTCCGAAACATTACGTACACGCTCTCCTTCAAATATTTCTTCTGGTTCGTCCATTCCATTGTGGTTGGGCGCACCGTTTGGCCAAACATTCAAAATCTTATCTTGTGCAAGAAGAGGCAATGACTTAAATAGCACAATTAATAACAAAATTGCAAGTTCCTTTTTCGGTGCCAATTCTAAGGTCTTTTCCAAAATACTTAAATCGATATATCTGTTGGTTATTTCATTTTTTCTGCTTTTTTTTAATAAACAATCCCAGGCAGTTAGCTTGACTTTGTTATTGATTCCCTCTTCATGGCGGGAATGCTCATCGGGTACTCCTGTTGGTAATTTATCCATTTTTTACTTAATTTATGGTACTAAACGTTCAGGTAAAAATAAAATTTTTCTCGTAGTGAAAAGAGGTCTATTTGGAGATTAAAATGCCGTTGCAAGAAAAACAAAAAAGTTGAGTTCTGCTCGTCGAAAATTTCCAATTTCCTCACCAAAACTTGAACCGGTAAATAATAGGGGTTTGTCTCTATTACAAATTTTCATGAATGATCTTAGCGATAAGAAACTGTCCTTCAGGAACTAAATGAATACCATCTTCAGACAAGAAATCGAATACATTTCCTAAAGAATCCTGAACGTCAATGAATTTTATGTCTTCCTCTTTTGCTATAATTTTTATCTGATCTTTCAAATACTGGATGCAATCGCCCATACCTTTATACTTTTCACTTAAAAGACTATCATTTCCAAAAGGAGGAGGAGTTACCGCATATATTTCAGGAGTACTTTGACCATAAAAGGTTTTTATATCATTGATCAACTTTCTGTAATTAGCTGGTATTTGCTCAGTGTTTTCCCTGAAAATTGCCTTGCAATCATTTGTTCCTAATATGATGATGATTTTATCAATCCTAACTTTATAAGGATCATTTTCAGAAAGAAGTGTTTGAATATTTTTCAGGGTATTTTTTTCTTCCCCCTGATTATCAAACCCCACTGTATTTCCACCTTTACATGTATTAATGATATGATCATTAAACCTTATTTTTTTCAATTGATCTACCCAACCTTCGTGTTTAGCGCCATTGGAATCTCCAATAGTTAAAATGGTCTCAGAAGGAATATGCTTTAATGCATGATTCAACAGCATTTCGTGCCCACCCTCAAAAATAATAATCTGAACTTTATCCCATAGTCTATTTTGAAAATGTATAATACGATCTCCAATTTTTCCATAATCAGTACCGGCTAAATTTCGACCAATGATGAGTTGATCTTTTATTTCTTGGGGAATCAATTCTATAGATGCAGCAGGATGAAAATCTTTTACAACTTTATTGTAAAAATCGAGTGAATGAGATATTGGTACTGAACCATTATATCCATCATGAATGCCGGCATAAATATAGAGTTTACTATTCTCCCTCTTTTTAACCGGTGTTTCCATTAAAAGAGGTGATCTCCGTCTGGCTTCCTCGATATTGATGCCTGTTGAGTCACCTGTGGTAGCCAGAGAGATATGCGTTGCATACCTTCGTCCACGACCCTTAGATTCATAATACCATTTCGTTATATCTGATATTGGCACCCAGGCAGAAAAACTACGAATAGCATATTCAGACTGCATATACATTAGTAAAGTAGCATGTCCGCCTCCACTGACTCCAATTACATGAATATTTTGTTTATCTACATTTCCATTCTGAATTGCATACTTTATGGCATCATCAATATCTGAAGTAACCAGAGGGCTACCACAGGCTTCAGAAGTATAATTCGGACCTCGGAAATCAGGATGAATATAATTATAATCCTTTTCCAATACTTCTTTTATCAACCTGTCCTTTTGCTGATAATTACCGCTCCAGGTGTGCAGGCTCACAATTAAAGGTTTTGCTTTTTTACTTTGAACAGCATAGAAGTAAGCTTTCTGTTCTTTGCCATCAACAGATGATTCAATTGATACTTCTTTAAATTCATCAGGCCATATTTTACTTTTCGTATCATCCCACTCCTGACCTTTTGCCAACGGTTGAAACGCAAAAAAAGACAATAATAAAACCCCACCATTCTTAACTAAATTAATATTCATAATATTTTTTTTATTTGTTTTTTGCTTCTGTATAACTGTTAATTTTTAATATTTAAAAATAACCCCATTCAAACCCGTTTGAAAACCTCTTGTGGTTTCAGGCCATGTTCCTTGTGTAATCCATTCGTAGTATTCTAATGCTTTTGTTGCGTCCTCTGTCCAATTCCACTGACCTGATTGGGGATGAACATCATAATTTTGGATTAATTTGGAGACTATTTTTATATCAGATAAACTTTCACGAATGTCATTCATTAATTTCGCTGTTTGATATTCTTCTCCACGCGCATATATACGATAGCCAAAATATGCTGTAGATACGGCTTTATGTAAGCGTGCAGTAAGCAATGTGCGGTTAAAATAATGAAATAACTCCTTATATTGCTCATCAGTTAAAAAAGGTTTGGCTTTTTCAATTTGATTTAATGACTCTTCCGTTAATTTTACACCATATTCTTTTTCAGTTATAATATAGTTAAGATACTTCTCATTCATCATTTCACCACGTGTAATCCAATTATTCTCCATTACCCATGGAATCTCATGAAGTTGAGTTCCTCCTGCCTTGGCCCAATCAGGAGCAAGTGTATTGATAATATCTTTCCAATAATGAAATTCACGGTTCACTCCATGTTTTACAAAGACCACTGGCGGATCAATCCATTTTCCGGAAACGTGACGGGCCCAATGGGATGAATAAGGATCGTAATTAAGTCGTGAGTGATTGGTAGTATTAGTCCCAAGTGTATAAAATACCGATGTTATGATATCAAATGCATTTTCAAAAGCAGCCTTTATATATGGCAGCGCATCATTATTATAATTTTCAGTAATAAATTCATTATAAATATCTTCGGCAGTTAAATTTTGATTTTCCAGATATCTTTTTAACGCATAAAGATTAATTTCAGAGGGTCGTCCAACAATTCTTGTATCTCCAAAGCGATCAGTTCTGGCAGTGTATCCGATAATGTGATCTCTTTGCAGAAAATCGCTCCAACGCTTTAGAATAAATTCAGGCCAGGTATTTGCCACAATGCCTTGCCCGTTAAACTCAGCAGCAGCATCAAATTCAATAATTGTTGGCTGGTTAATGGTTCCGGCAATAAAATCATTGGGATGCGTTAATAAAAAGTCATGAGGTGCTTCTTTCATCATTAATCTAATTTCAGGATAATCGAATAATTCAATTGCCCCAACAATGTTCTCATATTCCTCATAAGTATATGAGAAGGTTCGGGCATATAGGTTTAATCCGCGTTCACCAATTACGACAGCTGCAATAGAATTTACTACTGCAGCCAGTTTTTCCTGATTACTTTTTAATTTTACCGAATATTGGTCTTCAGCTCTTGCTCCGGTTTCAATAAATGTAAGTACTAAACCTTGTATATCGGGGACTTTATCAAGCATTTCACGGTAATCATCTTTAAACCATTTCCAAAAAGCAGGATTATCTAAATCTATAGTCCCATTTGGACCTGTTTTAAACCGATCGGGATAATAATCTAAATTATATAATGACCTATCCCATAAAACAACCTCCTGGATTCCTATGGTATGTGCATGTTTTATGATCTTGTTAGCTTTTTCGAGTCTTTCAGGAATCCTGACATGCCTTAAGTCATGTATGAGGTCATGTGATATTTGCAAATGATTAATATTGTAGTCAGGTGCATTATCAACTACAAACAAATCTTCTTGGACATTATCGGATAGAATAATCCATCCCTTTACAGTTTCGTTATCTTTAAGCGGTTTAGGTTCATTTGTTTTTTGTGAACATGAAAATGAAATCAACATAAGAAATAAAAATATATTTTTCATAAAATTTAATATTTAAAAATCCAAATTGATTTTTAAAGCCGATTTTTACTTTGGTTATAAGACAAAAGCTATTTTTCGTGGCCAATTTGGTTTAACTCCAGTCAAAAATATTTTTTCATCTCTTGTCTTTTATGCATAAAATACCTCTTTATTCATACTCTAAGAGCTAATGGCAAGTACCTGGCCCACATACTACTGGGTTGGTCTTCATTTCTTCCTCCTTTCTATGTTTTTATGCCGCTTTGATGAACTTAGCAAGCCCGCCTGAATAAAATAGTCGGGCAGGCTTCTACCAGTCGGCTTTGTAAAAATGATGTTTCCTAATCCCCTAGACAGCATATATAATTTTTAATACCATTTAATAATTGCTTTTGGTTATTTTGGCAGGTACTGCAACATACCTGTCAATAAATGCCTGCCCTGTTAAATAAGTCCTTCTGCAACTATTTGTAACAGGGTAAAGTGCTCCAGTCGTTTAAATCTATTTTTCTTTTGTCGCATCATTACCGACAGGTTGTAAACAAATACATTGGGATATTCTTCATGGGCCCAAGCCAAAACTTTTCCAATATAATCCACCATATTTTCCAAGGTTTCCCAGAAAGTCCATTCTCTTTTGCCAATGTTTTCGGATAGGGTTCCCATGGTATTTCGTTGACAGCATCCCAACTTTGAGGATGTTTTTCCGGGCTTCGTCCAAAACAGTTGAAGAACCAAAAAAAAATCCATTTTGGATAAGCGAATTTTCTGCTTTTGAGATCATCGTATTCAACAAGATGATTCCTGCTGCTCCTGCCATTGATTTTTCCAAATAATTCCTTCTTGTCAATTCCATGTCAAAAAAATTTTATATAAAACTAAGCATTTTGATGCCATGGAAAATTGAAAAATAAGCAGAAACAGCAATTTGAAATAATTATCTACTTAGTTTGAACTGTATTTACACTTTATGAGGGTGACCTGAATTTTTAAACCGGGAAGGAATAACCCTAAATTGTTTCTGAAAGCATTTGCTAAAGTATTTTGGATCTTTGAAACCAACCATGTATGCAGCTTCACTGATGTTGTAATTTTTATCTTTTATTAATCGTGCCGCAATTTTCAGTCGGGTAATTTTAATAAATTCTGATGCTGACAAACCGGTTAGCGCTTTTAATTTGCGGTATAATTGGGAGCGGCTGGTAGCCATTTCCCGGGCAAAATCGTTGATATCGAAATCGCTGTCCGAGAGGTTTTCCTCGATTACTTCGTAGGCTTTTTTCAGAAATTTTTCATCGCCCGAGGCAATTTTCAAAATTTCGGGTTCCGACCAGGCGTCCCGGATGAACTGCTGTTTCAGCTTTTCGCGTGTGGTTAAGAAATTCCGGATTTTTTCTTTCAGAATGGTAATGTTAAATGGTTTGGTGATATAATCATCTGCGCCGGCGTGATAGCCTTCCTGTTGCGACTCGCTACCCGAAAGCGCGGTAACAAGCAGCACCGGAATATGGCTGGTGCGTTCATCTGTTTTTACCTGTTTGCAAAATTCAAATCCGTCGGTACCGGGCATCATAATATCACTCATTATCAGGTGGGGATTAAATTTCAGGCATTTCTCCAGTCCCTCCTCACCGTTTTCTGCTTCCAGTATTTCATACTCCCCACTCAATTCGTTTACCAGGTAATTCCTCATCTCCTGGTTGTCCTCTGCAATTAAAATCACTTTTCTAAAATCATCTTGCAGGCTATCAGGTTCCGGTAAATCACATGGCATTTTTTCCGATTCAGTTTCTTCTACGGGGTTAGAAGATTTTTCGGGATGAATGACGGGAAAAGAGACTATAAACCGCGAACCTGTACCAGGTGTGCTTTCTGCTTTTACAGTTCCTTGGTGCAACGTAACCAGTTCTTTTACCAGCGAAAGACCAATGCCGGCGCCTCCCGCATGACTTTTTCCCTGGGTTACCTGATAAAAGCGGTCGAATATTTTTTCAAGAGAATCTTCAGGTATTCCGACACCGGTATCATTAACCACAATTTCGATTTGTTCTGCCCATTCACTGTGATGTTTGCCTGAATATTTTCCAATTTCCAGGGTAATTTTTCCGGCATTTGTGTTTTGTATAGCATTCGACAACAAATTGGTCAGAATTTTTTCCATTTTGTCTGCATCAAACCGGGTGAAAATATGTTCGTCCTGGGCAATGAATTCGAAACCCAGTTTTTTCTTTGCTGCCAGTCCTTTAAAACGATTACCAATTCCCGATGCATACCGGATAAAATCAGCATAAGCATAAGTTACCTCCATGTTCCCCTGGTCAATTTTACGAATATCCAACACCTGGCCCACCAGTTGTTTCAAACGCAATGCATTGGCATGTACCTGTGCCATTATTTCATGCCCCGGTGGCTTCATGGTTTCCATGTATTGTTCTATGGGCGAAATAATTAAAGTTAAGGGTGTTTTAAATTCGTGTGAAATATTGGTGAAAAAACGGAGTTTCAACTCATTCAGTTCATGTTCTTTTTGGGCCAGTTTCTCCACATTTTCAACCTTTAATTGCTGTAATTCCAATTCGTTTTTTAACCGTTCGCGTTTGATGTTAAAATTTCGGAACATGTAAAGCAGCAGAATAAAAATCAGGAAATAGGTTAGATACGCATACCATGTCAGCCACCAGGGAGGATTGAGCCGAATGCCCAATTGTTTGATTTCAGACCACTGGTTGTCGGGATTTTTTGCCTGAACTTTAAACAGATATTCCCCAAAAGGCAGGTTCATATAGGTTTTTTCACGTGAATTGTATTGTTCGGTCCATTCCGTGTCAAAACCTTCCAGTATATAACGGTAAAGCACTTTTTCGGGCTGTTCGTAATGGAGCAGTGCAAACCGGATATTAAAAAAGTTCTGATTATGCTTCAGTTTAATGAAATTGCCGGAATTGCGGTAAGGTTCAAGATTTAAATCCTGAGTATTGCCTATGTTTCCCACGGAAAAGCCGGTAAATTCAATTTTGGGTTTATCCGGGGAAATGGAAATATCTGCCGGGTCGAACAAAACAAGGCCATTATCACCGCCAAAAATAATTTTGCCGTTTTTTAATTTGCAGCCCACATTATCTCTGAAATAAATATCAGGAACTCCATCAAAATCGTCATACATCCGGAAATGGTTATCATCCGGATCAAACCGTACCAGATTATAAGCGGTTGAAAACCAGATTTCATTGCCGGGCCCTTGAAAAATAACATTCACTTCATAATTTACCGGTCCGGGCAATTTATCAAAATACCTAACCTCTCCGGTGTTTCTGTTAACGCGGTACAAACCTGCATCTGTAGCATTATACAGGAAGTCGGGTGTAGCATATACTGATTTGCTGTTGGGGAAAAGAAAATTTAATGTGGAATCAAATTTAAATTCCAAATTTGAGTCTTTAAACAATTCAAACCGGGAAATGTAGCTACGGGTTATTAACAGCATTTCAGTATCGGTTTCAAGCCAGGTGTTGGGATTTGTTGGCATTGGCAAATGAATTATTTCAAAATTTTTTGTAGCCAAATCAATTGCCCCAAAAATTACGGAGAAAACCAAAACCTTTGTTTCTGAAAAATAAAAAGAAAATATTTTTTTGTTTTCGAACTCTTCAAAAAACAAGCTTTCGATCTTTTGTTTTTCAATATTATACAGATAAATACCTCCCTTTAATCCGCCAATCCAGATATTCCCATTTCCATCACACTGAATAACATTCGGAGATTCGGGCAGGTTCAGATTTAAAGGTTCGATTCTGTAAGTTTTTAGATTGACTCTGGCAATATCACCTTTTATGGCAGCCCATACATTTCCCTGGTTGTCTTCGCAAACCGACGTTACCACAACCTTTTCGACTGAGTTTTGCGGATGAATAAATTTAAAGGGTACGGTAGAAGTGCGGGTCATAAATATTCCATTTTCCCGTGTTCCTATCCAAAGCTTACCGTCAGAACTCATTTTCATTGCATAGATGCTAAGTCCTTCAGTTGCCCCTTCTCCCTGAAATTCTGAAAAATAATGATAAAATATATTATCCTCTCTGTTAAAATAGTCCAGGCCTCCTACTTCGGTACCTATCCAAATGTTGTCCCGTTCATCTACTTCAACTACTTTAACATGATTGCTGTTTATACCGGCAGAATCGAGCGGATTGTGGCTGTAAACCGAAACTTTAAGTTCGGGATGTGAAATTTTCAGGAGCCCGTGTACATAAGAACCCATCCAGAGATTGTGCCGGCTGTCTTCGGTTATGCTCATTACCGAAGAACGATTGAGAAACTCCAGCCCTTCGCCGGTAAACCTGGAATAAGTTCCGTCTGCAGCATTAAATAAATAAATGCCTCCATCCCAATAGCTTACCCAAAAACGACCAAAGGAATCGATAAAAAAAGTTTCGAGGGAACCGGTTGTGCCGGGGAAATCTGGGTTGAGGTATTTTGTTGCTTCACCGGTTAACGGATTGAATTTTACCAAACCTCCGGTGTATCCAATCCAAAGATTGCCATTGGCATCTGCTGCAATTTTTTTGGTATTCTTTCTTTCTTCTATTTTTTTAGATAAATCGTATCTCACAAATGAATTGGTTCTCCTACAAAAGCGGTTTAGTATTCCTATTGCCGTCCCAATCCAGATATTATCGGCATTGTCTATAAATATATAACTTATGTTATTGTCGCTTAATGAAGTAGTATCATTCTCATTATAAGTAAATGATTTAATTTCATAGCCATCATACAAATTTAGTCCTTTTCGGGTACCGACCCAGATAAAGCCCCGGGAGTCGGTTTCAATGGCAGTTACCTGGGAATGCAACAATCCTGCATCCATGCGAATATTTCTGAATGAAAACCAATGGGAAAAATCGGTTTCCCTAGCCAAAATTTCCGAAAAACAGGAGATTAAAACAACAATAAAACCAATTGTTATTAACAGTTGCCTCATGGTGCAAAAGTATAATTTAGGAAAAGGATAAAGTTAATAACCAGCAGGTAATTCTGCTAATAAAATCATGAAATGATTCCATATTCCACCTTTCAGAATCCTCATTCCACTTTATAAAACCGGAAAAATCATCCATAAACAAATGATACATGCTTTTGAGACGATATTCCCCACTGCTTTCATTCATAGTCTTTTTCTTTACTAAAAATTATTTTTACAAATTTAAAACCTAATTAAGTATGAAAAAATTTCTGCTATTGAGTTTTTTTTCTTTTCTGATTTTTGCTTTACAAGCGCAGGAAAGAAGTATTAACGGAAAAGTCACTTCAGCGGAAGACGGTTCACCCATTCCGGGAGTGACAGTAATGGTAAAAGGAACCAGTCAGGGTACAATCACCGATGTTGATGGAAATTTCCAGCTTTCGGTTCCTTCAGATGCCGAAAAACTTGTTTTCAGTTTTGTGGGGATGCTCACACAGGAGGCGGATATTCAGAATAACATGAATATTGCCATGAAACAAGATGTGGTAGGGCTGGAAGAAGTTGTGGTTCTGGGTTATGGTACACGCAAAAAGCGTGATGTAATTGGATCGGTAGCCCAGGTAACCGGGAAAGAAATCACATCATTGGCATCTCCATCGCTCGATGCTTCATTGCAGGGAACAGCCTCGGGGTTGCAGGTGTCCAGTTCGTCAGGTACTCCCGGCGCCATTGCAAGGGTTATGATTCGGGGGACAAACTCGCTTTCGTCTGCTACAGAACCGCTCTGGGTTATTGATGGAATTATTGTGGGTAGCAACCTGAATAACAGCAGCGCAATCAGTCAGTCCTCAGCCAGTTCAGTGGGTGTTTTGTCAACCATTAACCCGAATGATATTGAATCTGTTGAGGTATTGAAAGATGCTGCAGCAACAGCTATCTACGGACAGCGTGGTTCAAACGGTGTTATTATTATTACCACGAAAACCGGGCGAAAGGGAGTTGCCGAATCCACTGTTTCTGTTTCAACAGGTGTAACCACATTAACCAGACATCCAGATGAGTTTGGACTGGCCAACACCAACCGGTGGTTCGATATTATGGAAACTGCACGGGCAAATTCGGGATTTACCCCCATTGAGTACGATCCGGTGGTTCACGGAAATGTAAACAGCATCGATAATTCAGTTACATTAAGCAGAGCCCAGGCTCTGGCAACAAATGTGAACTGGTTTGACCAGATTTTACGGACCGGTAATTACAAGGACGTCAATTTTTCAACCACAAACGGAACAGAAAAAGGGTCTTATTATTTTTCCGGAAATTACCGGAAAGACGAGAGTGTCATTAAAAACGGTTCGCTGGAGAGGTTTTCTGCCCGGTCGAATATGGATTTTGTTCTCACCGAAGATTTAAAACTTGATGGTCGTTTTAATTTTACATACATTAATAACAGGGCACGACCTGACGGTGGAGCGCCGGGAGGAAATAACAATACCGCAAGCGGCGGTTTTTCACACGCTTTAGAAACCCCTCCGTGGATGCCCTTGTACGATCCCGGTAATCCTTCGGAACTGTGGAATACGCTTTCGGGCTACAACCTGGTGGCATCCAACGATCCGGCCAATATCCGCACTGAGGCAATGAAATACAGAGTGCTGGGTGGCGCCGGTTTAACTTATAACCTTCCATGGGTACAGGGTTTATCCCTTAGAGGTGAAGCTTCTGTTGACCTGATGCACGACCACAGCATTTTCTGGTCGAATACCGTGGTAAGAAGGCAAAGTTCCTATGCTTTTGATGATAAAACACAATACAGACACCTGGCTTACAACATCAGAGCCAATTACGACCAAACCTTTGGCAACCACAACATCAGTCTGGTAGTGGGCAGCGAATCGGAAATGATTTCCACCGAAAGATCCTATATCGAAGGCGATCAATTGTCCGGCACAGCAAAACAGGTAGGAAATCCGGCCAATCCGCTTCGTATTGGAAGCTATTTTGGAGGAGAGGAATACCTGCGCGGATATTTTGGAAGAGGCAATTACAAGTTTATGGATAAATACCTGCTGGGTTTCAGTTTCCGTCGCGACGGAACTTCCAACTTCATTGAGGAAAACCGGTGGGGAACTTTTTCCGCATTGTCGGCTGGCTGGATTCTTTCTGATGAAGCTTTTATGGAAAATATTTCACAAATTAACTTCATGAAACTCCGGGGAAGTTTCGGACAAACCGGAAATGCCAATATTCCGGGAGGTCTGGATACACCGAGCTACCTCGACTGGATGCGCTATGGCGAGAGAAGTGCAGGGGTTGCCAAAGGAACCTCGTTTTCAGGTTTTGCGGTGAGAAGTGTTTCCTGGGAAACAACCAATTCGGTTGATTTCGGTATTGACTTTGGCATTTTTGAAAACAGGATAAACGGCTCAATTGCATACTACAATCAAATGGTTGAAGACATGCTGCTCTCCGTTCCCATTCCCATTTCATCAGGTATGTTTTCATGGGGTGAAGACGGATCGATTTGGGCCAACATCGGAGACATGAAAAACTACGGTTTGGAATTCAATGTAAATACCATAAATGTGAATAAAAACGGATTCAAATGGACTTCTGCGTTTAACATCACTACCAACAAAAACGAAATTCTGAAACTGAATCCGCAACTGGACGAACAGGGAGGCGGCATTATTAGCGGCATGACGGTTTCGAGAACCGGTGGAAGCCTCGGCGAATGGTACCTGAATGAATTTGCAGGAATACATCCGGAATACGGTTACCCGCTAATTTACCAGGCTGACAACAATAAATTCGTTAAAGACAATGAGGGGAACGATACCGAAGAGCTCAATCCCAACTACATGAAACGGTATGTCGATCCGGAAACCGGAGATTTTGTAATTATACCGGCGACAAACGGAAATACCAATACAAACCGTATCATCCACGAAGGAAAAACAGGTATGCCAACCTGGTTTGGCGGATTCAGCAACGCGCTTTCCTATAAAGGGTTGGAATTGTCGTTTACCTTCACTTTTGCCGGCGGAAATTACATTTACGACAATGTGACCAAAGCCCTTCATAGTGTGGGTGGAAATATGGTAAACGACCTGAAAGAGAAAACATGGTCGGACAACAACAAAAATGCAACCCTGCCAGGTTTAACTGCCGACGAAAAATACGATTTATACGACGACAACGGCAATCTTATAAAAGAAAAGGAAAACTTTACGCCAAGACAAGACAACGATCAGTATCTGGTAAAAGGTGATTACATTCGACTCCGAACCCTTGGATTGAATTATACCTTCAATAAAAATGTGGTTGACAAACTGAAATTAAAAGGATTAAATGCCTTTGTCTCGGCAAACAACCTCTGGACCTGGACCGCGGAGTTTGAAGGATATGATCCCGAAGGCGTAGGTTTAAGCAGCAGTCCGCAAAGCAGAAACCTTACACAAGGTGTAAGGGATTCGAGATTGCCTTCATTAAAATCGTACAATTTCGGTATTAACATCACATTTTAAAATCATTAAAAATTTGTCTTATGAAATCATATAAATATTTAATCATCTTTTTCCTGATTACAGCATTTGTAGCTTGTGAGAAAGACAGTGATCTGGGATTTTTCGACAAACAATATCCCCGTGAAGCGCCATGGCCGTCAGTCACTGATTTTGAAAATGCGGTCATTGGTTCATACTGGCTGTTAAGTGGAAACAATTCGGGCCGGAATCCAATTGTGGCGCAACGTCTTACACTGGATGCCACTTCTGACGGACTTTACTATAATCCGAATTTTGGAACTGATGCCACCACCGGCGATTTGTATGACCGCCGCAGCGAACTGAACATCAGTTATCCTGATGCTACGTTCAATACCGGATATATGGCGCTTGGCACACATACCGATGCTATCGGGTTTATGGAATCGTATGAAAACAATAACCCCTACCCATTCGACATAAACAAAGACCAGGTTCCACGTCAGGAAGGTGAGATACGTTTTTGCCGCGCCTTTACCTGGTGGATGATGTCCACTATGTTTGTTCCTATGTATGATCCCAATGGGTCGAACGACACGAAGCGAATCCGGCTTTTGAACGAAATACCATCTGGTTTTGAAGAGGCCGTTAACGGCGAACTTGCAACCACCCAGCAAATTTACGACCTTATGGTGGCAGACCTTGAGCGGGCAATTGAAGTACTTCCCGGGAAATTCGAACAAGGTGTTCACCATCCGTCCTATCAATATGGGAGAGCAAACAAGTATGCAGCCATGGCTCTTTTAACACGGGTTTATTTTCAGATGAATGAATTTGAAAAAGCCCGTCAGCTCTGCGATAATATTATTAATTATGCCGAATCAACCGGCTACTATTCGCTTGACCATGACCCGGTTGAAGCATTCAATAAAGCCTATGGATTTGAGGGCGAAGGAACTGAAGTTATCTGGTTTTATCTGCAATACGAAGGGGATGGCGTTGGAAGCTGGAAGAACCAGTGGATTGCCGAAAGATTTTCGAAGTGCAGAAGATATGGCGATAACCATGCCGGAAGAACGCTGGCCTGCAGCGACTATTTCCTCGAAACCGTTGGATGGCAGAATCCTTCAACAAAGGAGCCAACCGGCGAAGCCCTGGCAGATAAACGCTATAATCAGCTTTACCACCGCTACCTGGCCAACTCAGATATGCCTGCCGATTATACAACTCCAAACGATGGGGTTTATGAAACCCAGTTCGCTACAACACGTCCTTATGTTTGGGGAAACAAGTATTACCGTGATCCCAACAACCGCCTGGGTACAAACATTCCCATTTTCAGATTGCCGGAAATTTATCTGACCCGGTCAATCATCAGGTTAAAAGGAAGCGACCAGGCAGGAGCCGCTTCAGACTTAAATAAGGTTCGTGTAAGCAGGGGGCTGGAACCACTGCAGAATGTAACTGAAAATGATATTCACAATGAGCGATGGAAAGAACTCAATTTTGAAGGAGACAGGGTAACCTACCTGCGGGCATTACGTATGGATGTTCCAAATGGTGACAGAGGTTCAGGTTCTTTGGCATGGAATTCGGAAAAATGGCTTTGGGCAATTCCCAAACGTGAGCAGGAACTAAACAGAGCCTATGATAACTAAATAGAAAATTCGGACTCTTGCCCGATTTTAAATAGTTTAGGTTAGTTATACAGGCTGTCAATCAGGGCAGCCTGTATTTAATTTAAATAGATTACATTTAAACATCAAAAACTGGTAAAAATGTTCAATACGATTATTCAATTCATAATGGTTGCAATCTTTGCTTTACGGATTGTGAACCCGGCAATAGCCCAACCAAATCACGACTTCCTCCACAATAAATACGATGCACTGCACGATTCGCCAATGCAGCAAAAGTTCAGGCAAATTGCGCCCATGCCGTTCGGTGTAGTGTTTCTTCCGTGGGCCGGATGTACCGAAGAAGAAATGCGGCATCATTTCCGCATGATGAAAGAGCTGGGTTTCACCAACCTGAAACAAACCATGGCAACGCCGGAATGGCCGGAACACGAAACGTTACGAATTGCTTTGGAAGAAGGAATCATCCCGTTTTGGTATGGCGAAGGTGGCTGGGAGCCCATTACTCCTGAACTGCTCGGAAAACTGGGATTACCAAAAAATATGGATATCAAAGAAGCCCGTGAACACCCCAAAATGCTGGAATACCAAAAAGAAGTTTTATACAAACATCTGGAAGCATGGAAAAAAAATCCGGTGGAATATGACGGTAAAGTCTATTTTCATGAACCCGATGCTTTTTTACGCCCCGAAGATGAAAGGCCATTCAAAGAATGGATAAAAAAGCAATACAGTACCGTTGAAGAATTAACAAAAGCCTGGAACCAATATGAAGTGGGGATTAAAAGAGATACATACAAAAGCTGGAAAGATTTTGAAAACGACAACCTGGTGAAAACCATACCCGGCTCCGATGAAATTGTGCCTTCGGCAGGAAGGGAATACGGTCAGGTTCGCGATATTCTTCGTTATAAAGCCGACATGAACATTAAATACCTCGAAGCGACCAAAATTCCGTCTCACCCGGAGCAACCGGTCAGGGCAGGTGGCGAAATGGGACTATTCCTTCCGTTTGCCTCGCGCGGCACCGACATGGAAGGGATTGCCGAACTGATGAAAGATCGCGGTTCTTTCTATCCTTCCATTCATTTGGCCTGGCATTTTGAGGAAACAGACTACGAAGTGGCACGGGCCATCTACATGCAGTCGTCTATCACAACCGACTGGTTTAAGGGTGGCTGGGCAGCAACCTGGGAAAGCACCGGCGGACCGCAACAATTTAGCGGCGGCAAAGGCTGGGATAGAAAAGGACAGGAAGGAACACCCGGGTTTACCGTAAATGCCGGTACAATGACGCAGTTGTTGCTGTCCTATCTGGCAGGCGGTTTTAAAGGAGTCGGTCTTTGGGCATGGAATTACCGGAAGGCTGGCTGGGAATCGGGCGAATACGCATTGCTGAACCGCCAGAACGAGCCTTCGGAAAGGGCCATTCGTGCCGGACACATTGCCAAAGCCGCCAACAAATACCGCGATGAAATCTGGCAGGCGCACAAGGAACCACTGGTGGGTGTTTTTGTGAACTGGGACAATGAAGCCATTTGGGCAGCAGTAGCAGGTCCCGGACGGACTCATTTCAAACACTATCCGGTTCAGGCGAGAATCGGAATCAGCCGTGCACTAATCAATGCCAATATTCCCTGGGAGTATGTAACCCCATCCGATTTGAGAGCAGGTTTGGGGCCGCGTTATCAAATCATTTATATGCCGGCACATGCGGCAATAAACGAAGATTTGTTCCCGGTTTTTGAAGAATATGTGAAACAGGGCGGACGGCTTGTTATCGATGCCCCCGGCGGCTGGTGGACCGAACATGGAAAAGTACTCAATACCGGAAAAGGTTCCGCATTCGAACGTATTTTCGGGGCTTCCGTTGCTGATTTTCAGTACTCCAATAATGTTGTCTGGAAAATTGGAGAACATGTATTGGATGGTTTTGTGATGGACATTCATCCTACTTCAGCCAAAGTGATTGAACGTTTCCAAAACGGCAGGCCATCGGTTACTGAAAATAAACTTGGAAAAGGAACAGCCGTAATTATGGGTGCCGATGCTGCTTTCTCCATGAAATCACCCGGAAATGATTTTATGGAAAACTGGACGCTGAAACACACACTTGGCGGACTGAAATCGCCTTACGCCTGTCCCAATTCGATTGTTTACCGTTTGGCAGCCCCGGAAGCCGACCACTATTTTTTTATTAACGATGATGAACCGAAAATAACTTCGCTAACCTTTTCCGGTTTCCGTTACCAAACGTTCACCGATGCAGTAACCGGTGAAACCATCGATCCTTCCGCCATTGAACTGGAAGGATACAGCGGAAGGTGGATAAGGTGTGAAAAGGCAGTAGCTGATCAATAAATTTTGTAAATTAAATCTGCATTACATCATTCAAATTCAACGATTATGAAGTTTCAAATCCATTTGTTTTTCGCTTTTATCTTTATGGTTTCCTGCCATTCTGCAGTTGAAGAAAAGGAACAACCAAGGCAGATAAGCGGAATTTATCCTCACCTGGCCTATTACAATAACGAAGGTGAATGTGGCACCGGGGCTGTTGTTCCCTGGGCCGACAGGTTATGGGTCATTACATACGGGCCTCATTTCCCTTTTGGATCTTCTGATAAACTCTATGAAATTACATCTGATCTTAAACTCATTCCTTTTGATGAAAGCATTGGCGGAACACCCGCCAACCGGATGATTCATAAGGAAAGTAACCAACTGTTCATCGGACCGTATGTTGTTGATAAGAAACGAAATGTCAGGGTAATTTCGTACGAAGACATGCCGGGCCGGCATACCGGAAATGCACGACATCTGTTTGATCCTGCCGGGAAAATCTATTATGGAACTATGGAGGAAGGCTTTTATAAGGTGGATGTAAATTCCCTTGAGGTTACTACTTTGTTTAAGGATGGAAATGTTATCAGGGAAGAGGGGCAAATGGCACAGGAGAATCTAATGCTGCTGGGTGCACATGGTATAGGGCTCTATTCCGGCCAGGGCGTCATGATTTATTCCAATAATGGCGAAACGGGGCAGGCTGCCCTCGAACGATTTGATGTTGAATCTGGTGCGCTGTATGAATGGGACGGCAAAGACTGGAAACTGGTGCGCCGGATCCAGTTTGTAGAGGTTACCGGATCCGGAGAATATATTTTGCGTTCAGCCGATGGAAAGGCAGCAGTGTGGGTTGGCGCCATCGACGATTTATGGGAAATGGGAAAACCTACCGGCTATGGAGGGCCCTTGAAAAATTCGGAGGTGAAAGCAGGTGAACCCTCCGATCCTTTTCTCATAGGTTTTTACGATAAGCGTTCTTTGGAAATTTCGCACCAGGCTTCACAGCTTGTAAAATTCCGGATTGAAATAGAGCCCATCGGCCATGATCCGTGGATGCTTTACAAAGAGGTTTCCGTTAACCCCGGCTAAAAATATGAGCATCGGTTCCCTGATGATTTTCAGGCCCGGTGGATACGGTTTGTGGCTGATAGAAATTGTTTGGCAACCGCATGGTTTGAATATAAATAGGAATGGTACAGCAGCGAACGAACCTGGAGTATGAGGTTAAAAATGAAAATACAAATACAATGAAATTAAATAGAGTTTTATTGATAGTTATTCTTCTGATACTTAACTACAGCGTTGTATCACAAGACTTCACGCAGTATGTAAACCCATTTATTGGTTCGTTGAATGATGGAAATACCAATCCAGGGGCAGTAATGCCCTGGGGGATGGCCTCCATTTCGCCGTTTAACGCATTCGATACAATAAATCCACAGGCCTGGTGCCGAAGTCCGTATCTTTTTGGAAAACCCTACATTTCGGGATTTACACAACTAAATATCAGCGGCACGGGTTGCCCCGATCTGGGCACTTTCACTCAGGTAGCAACCACAGGTAAGCTGTCGTTTTTGCCTTCCCATAATGCTTCGTCCTATTCGCAGGAGGAGGCACTCGCCGGATATTACAGTGTTTTTCTTGATAAGTTCGGAGTAAAAGCGGAAATGACGGTAACCATGCGCACTACTTTGAGCCGTTATACTTTCCCGTCCGGGAGTTCAAACATTATGGTGAATCTGGGCTTAGGACTTACCACCCGCTATGGGGCTGTGATTCAAAGGCTGAGCGATACCGAGATTGCAGGGTACAAAACAACAGGCAACTTTTGCGGACTAACCAATTCGCAAATCGTCTATTTCTATGCAAAAGTAAGTAAGAAACCAGTGGAATCAGGTGTTTGGGACGGCCACAGAAAATACCATTGGTTTAAAAGGCCCATGCCGGGGAAAGATATTGGCGCCTATTTTACCTTTGAAACAACCGAAGGCGAGCAGGTGTTTGTGCAAACAGGTTTTTCTTTTGTAAGTATTGAAAACGCTAAATTAAACCTTGAAACCGAACAGCCGGATCCTGACTTTGATGTTGTTGCCAAAAAGGCAGGAGATGCCTGGAATAATGAATTGTCGAAAATTAAAGTGGAAGGCGGCACGGAAGATGACCGGATAAAATTCTATACAGCTCTGTATCACACACTTTTGCATCCACATGTTTTTAACGACGTAAATGGTGAATACATTGGTTATGAAAGTCATAAGATTTACAACGCAGGCGAACGAAACCGTTATACCCTGTTTTCACTTTGGGATACCTACCGGACTGTACATCCATTCCTTTCATTGGTGTATCCCAAAAGACAATCAGAAATGGTTTCCAGTCTGACCGGTATGTACCGGGAGGGTGGCTGGCTGCCCCGCTGGGAGCTGACCGGCATGGAGACGGGTGTAATGGTAGGCGACCCTTCATTGCCCGTCATAGCCGATACTTATCTCAGAGGTATCCGCGATTTTGATATCAATCTGGGATATGAAGCCATGCGCAACAACGCTACTGCCGATCCGGCAATCAATATCATGCGTCCTGGTCTCGAATATTTGCTCCAATATGGATATATCCCTGATGATGCCCCGCCGGTTATGCACAATTTTCCAATGGATATGTATGAAAACATGCTCCGGCACCGGGTCGTGTGGGGCTCGGTATCTACATTGCTGGAATATGGCATTGCCGACTGGACCCTTGCGCAACTGGCGAAAGAACTGGGTAAAAACGAGGATTACGAAACGTTTTTTAAACGTTCGATGTTTTACCGCAACATATTTGATGAAAGCACAGGCTTTGTCAGGCCTAAACTCAGCGACGGCAAATGGGTAGAGCCTTTTGACCCGGCCAGCCACGATTTATCGTGCTTTACCGAAGGCAGTGCATGGACTTATACCTTTATGGTACCGCACGATATGCAGGGGCTGATTCAACTTATGGGCGGACAGAAACACTTCGTGAATAAACTGCAGCAATGCTTCGACGAAGGCCATTTTGATGTAACCAACGAACCCGACATAGCCTATCCTTTCCTTTTCAATTATGTAAAAGGTGAGGAATGGAGGACACAGAAAACAGTCAGGGAAATTGTAGAAAACGACTTCAAAAATGCCCCTGAAGGTATCCCCGGAAACGAAGATGTGGGCACACTCTCTGCCTGGCTGGTCTATTCAATGATGGGATTTTATCCCGATTGCCCTGCCAATATGGAATACCAGTTAACCAGCCCTGTTTTTTCAAAAATTACTATCGAATTCGATCCGGATTATTACGAAGGCAGGCAGTTTGTCATAGAAGCTCCTGAGGCTGGCCCCGATAACATGTATATCAAATCGATGCAACTTAATGGCAGGGCCCATAAAAAATATACCCTGCATCATAACGATTTGGTGAAAGGTGGGAAATTAGTTTATAACTTAATGCATAAAAAACCATGATGCGATCAATTATTTTCAGTTTTATTTTATTTGCGTTTGTACCCACATTCGCGCAACACAATTTCCTGCACGATTTGTATGATCAGATGCACGATTCGCCCCTGCAGCAGAAGTTTAAGACCATCAGACCCATGCCCACCGGCGTAGTGTATTTGCAAAGGCCAGGAGAAGGCGAAGAAGAAATTCGCCGGCATTTCCGTCTGATGCAAGAGTTGGGATTTAACTGTTTAAAACAGGTGCAGGCTGTACCCGGCTGGACAAACCAGCAGTTGGAAAAAATTGCGCTGGAAGAGGGAATCATTCCATGGTGGTATGGTGAAGGTGGCTGGGAGCCAATTACAGAGGAGCTGCTTAAAAAGCTGGGAATTCCTCTCAAAGCCGATATGGAAGCCATCAGAAATCATCCGAAAATGATAAAATACCAGAATGATCTGATGGCCGATCGCATAAAAAGGACTGAAGACAGGGTAAAAAGCGGAAAAAAAGACTGGGATATAGCCGGGAGAAGTGTCGCTTTCGAACCCGAACTGGGAGGCAGGGGCACCGACCTCAGTCCTAAAGGCAAGGAGCTATTTGTTGAATGGGTTAAAAATGAATATAAAACCATTGATAAGTTAAACCATGCCTGGAATCAGAACCATGTATATCTTCAGCCTTCCAATTATGTGCCTTTTGCTTCATGGGAAGACTTTGATAAGAGATGGCATCTCATAAATAATAAAGAGTATCGTCATCTGCGCGATATTCTGAGGTTTAAGGTAGAGCATAGCCTTGGATCTGTTAAAAATACCATCGACGAGTTTTATGCCTTTGACAAAAACCATGTTTTCAGGGGAGGTGGTGAGTTGAGCCTTTTCCTTCCCCAGGCCCACATGGGGGTTGATCTGGAAAGCATAGCCGGGCTGATGAAAGATTATGGATCTTTCTACCCATCCATTCACTTTGCCTGGCATTTTTTTCCCAACGATTATGAACTGGTGCGTCCATTTTATATGCAGTCTTCCCTGGCCAACGATTTTTTCAAAGGGGGTTGGGCTGCTACATGGGAATCTACCGGTGGGCCCCAGCAATTCAGTGGTGGCAAGGGAGGTGCAGGATTCACTGTTGATGAAAGGGTAATGACACAATTTGTCCTTAGCCAGATTGCAGGTGGTTTTAAAGGTTTTGGTCTTTGGGCATGGAATGTCCGTACTGCCGGATGGGAAACCGGTGAATATGGTTTGCTGGACAGACATAATCAGTTAACACCACGAGCTGTTAAAGTTGGGAAAATTGCCCAGGCCATGCAAAAATATCGCGACGAAATCTGGGATGCGAAGAAAGAACCCATTGTTGGTATTTTATATGATTGGGAAAATGAAGCAACCTGGGCGGCCATGTCTGAAAACGGACGTGATCATTTCCGGATGGAACCCATTTTTGCCCGTATCGGAATAAGCCGTGCACTTATCAATGCCAATGTCCCTTTTGAGTACGTAACTTTTAATGATCTGAAAAAAGGGCTTGGCCCACGTTACCAGGTAATATTTCTTCCTCAGCAACTCAACATCGGTAGCGAGTTGATGCAATTTTTAACAGGCTATGTAGAACAAGGTGGCCGTTTGGTTGCCGATATGCCCCTGGGCTGGTTCGATGAATATTCAGCTTTGCTGTATTCCGACAAGGGCAGTCCATTTGAAAAACTATTTGGAACTACCATCAACGATTTTCAATATTCAGGGGTAAATGTTACCCATTCCATGGATGATTTTACACTTGAAGGATTCGTGATTAACCAGACCCCCTCCACGGCCAGAGTATTGGCAAATTACGACAATGGATTGCCTGCCATCACCGAAAATTCCCTCGGCAAAGGTAAAGCAATCGCGTTAGGCTATCAGGCTTCCATGATGTGCTTTAAACCCGGAAACGACGAGGCTGAGAAAAAAATGCTGAATTATGTGCTGGGAGAGATTCGCTCACCTTATGCTGCGGAGGGCGCTCTGGTGTACCGCCTGGCCAGCCCTGCCGCCGATCATTATTTTGTGATCAACGAAGGTCCGGCAAACCCCGTTCGGCTATGGACAAATTTTAGGTACAAGCGCGTTTTTGATGCTGTTACCGGCGAGGAACTTAAGATGGGCGATCCCATCCAACTCGACCGCAATAGTGGCAGGTGGCTGAGGTTTGAGAAATAGGTATTTAGGAGAAGCATAAGCATAAAATTCTTATTATGAGTTTGAAGGAGATTTTTTGATATGCATCGAATTTAATTTTAAATAATCGAAAAAACCAAAAAATGATTGCAAATCATAAAGGAAAATTCAACAAGACAGGCAACCTTTTTATTTTTTTTATTACTGCTGTTTTATTTTCAGCTTGTTATGCCCGACAGCAAACCGACGGGTTATATAATATCCTTGATTACGGTGCCAAAGGCGACAGCCTCACCATGAATACGGTGGCAATACAGAAAGCGATAGACGTTTGCACGGCAGACGGCGGTGGAAGAGTGTTGGTGCCGCAGGGAAAATTTATAACAGGTGAATTGATGCTTAAAAGCAATGTAGAACTTCATCTGATGAAAGGGGCATACCTTTATGGCTCCGTTTCTGTATCCGATTATCCTTACATGATTACGTGCATGAAATCATTCATGCCTAACGGTATTGACCGTCAGGAATTTTTTGGGCTTATCATGGCAGAGGGTGCAGAAAACATTTCCGTTACCGGGAAAGGTACCATCGATGGTAGGGGAGCATACAGCGACGATTTCAGGTGTTATCCCACTACCGAAGATGGCAGTTCGTGGCACAAACCCAAACGGCCCAAAATCATTATGTTTTATGATTGCAGGCATGTTAAAGTGCACGATGTTCATACCATTAATCCCAACAGTTGGGCGCAACATTATAAAAGGTGTGATTTTGTGGATATACGCGGCGTAACCATACACGCGCACGCCAACGCAAATGGTGATGGAATCGACCTCGATGAATGCCGGGACGTAATGGTATCGGATTGTATTTTGGATACCGATGATAATGCAATCATCCTGAAATCTTTGGGAACACGCGATTGTGAAAACATTGCTGTTACCAACTGCATTTTTGCCAGTAAAATAACTGCAATAAAAACGGGTACCGAATCGGGTGGCGGATTTAAAAATATTGCCATTTCAAATTGTATTATACGTTCATCATACGAAGAAGTGCATTACGACAAGCACCGGCAGCAGATGAACGGATCGGGCATTGCCCTGGAAATAACCGATGGCGGCACTATGGACGGCGTTACCATTTCCAATATTGTGATGGAAGATTGCTACGCACCATTTTTTATACGTTTAGGAAATCGCGGAAGAAAGTATGGAGGCGTTGAACCGGAACCCGGAAAGATGCGCAATATCATTCTCGACAATATTATCTGCAAGAGTGTAAGGAATAATTATACCAGTACTATTGCGGGCTTTCCCGGGCAATACATCGAAAACCTTACCATGTCTAACATTCGTATGGAGTGCGAGGGAGGTATCGGTCTCGACAATATCAACCCCATGCCTGAGAATGAAAAAGATCATCCCTGGCCCGGTATGTATGGCAGGCATCAGCAATATCCTGCTTATGGTATTTTTTTCAGGCACGTAAAAAACCTGCGTATCTTTAATTTGCAGATTGAATTTGCAGAAAAAGACTTGCGACCGGCGCTTTATCTCGACAGGGTGCACAATGCTAAAATTCTCTATTCCGATTTTCAGGCGGTCGATGAACCGGTAAATGTTATCCATTCATCAGATATTTCTATTGTAAAATGATTAAAATGAGATGGAATATTATTATAGCATCCATGCTGTTGGGAATGCTGTTTTTGCAGTGTAATACGCGAAAAACAAGCAGCGGTGTCTATAACATAAAAGATTTTGGAGCAAAAGGCGACAGCAGCACGGTGAATACCGGGGCCATCCAAAAAGCCATTGATGCCTGCCATAAAAATGGAGGTGGCAGGGTTGTTGTTCCGAATGGGCAATTCGTAACAGGCTCGATAATGCTGAAAAGCAATGTGGAGCTCCATCTGGTGAAGGGGGCTACCCTTTACGGATCCTTATATGCGAATGATTACATACATACAATCACTTGTATGAAATCGTACAGGCCTAACGGAATTGACAGACAGCAATATTTTGGCCTGGTCATGGCCGATGGGGCAGAAAATATTGCCATTACCGGAAATGGAACCATCGATGGAAGGGGAGCTCTCAGTGAAGACTTCAGGTCGTATCCCACTTCCGAGGATGGCAGCACATGGCACAAACCCGAACGCCCCCGGCTGATCATGATGTACAATAGCAGGCATATTAAAATCCATGATGTCAGCATCGTTCACCCCGCAAACTGGGCTAAGCATTACAAGCGCTGCGATTTTCTCGATATCAGGGGTGTGTATATTTATTCGCATGGCAACGCCAACAACGACGGTATCGACCTGGATGAATGTCAGGATGTTACTATGTCTGATGTTATTATTGATGCGGACGATGACGGACTGGTTTTCAAATCGCTGGGAACCAGAGACAGCCGGAATATTTCTGTTACCAACAGCATTATTTCTAGTAAAATAACTCCCATTAAAGTTGGTACAGAAACCGGAGGAGGTTTTCAAAACATCACCATTTCAAATTGCATCATAAGGCCTTCGAATGAAAAAAAAGTTTTTGACCCGCTGCGGAGGCCTGTGCATGGCGCAGGCATTGCGCTCGAAATTGTTGACGGTGGTGTTATGGATGGGGTAATTATCTCCAATAGTATAATTGAAAACAGTTATGCACCTTTTTTCTTTAAACTGGGAAACAGGGGCAGAAAATACGGAGGAGAAGAACCGTCTCCAGGCCAGATGCGCAATATTATGCTGGATAACATCATTTGCCGGAATGTACAGAACGATTTCTCTTCAACAATTACCGGTTTTCCGGGACATTATATTGAAAACCTCACCCTCTCAAACATACGGATGGAAATGGCGGGAGGCACGCAAACGACCCAGTGGAACCCGATGCCGGAAAATGAGAAGAGTTATCCATGGCCCGGTATGTTTGGCAGTGAATTGCCCTACCCGGCTTACGGCATTTTTTTCAGGCATGTAAAAAATCTTACCCTGTTCAATGTTCAGACTACTTTTGAACAGGATGACGTTCGTCCGGCGCTGCATCTTGAAAACGTAAAAAATGCCCGGATAATACAGTCTGATTTACAGGCATTAGCAAATCCAATTGTGCTTAAAAATACTGAAAATATATATTTATATGAAAAATAATCCGGGAAATAGAAAATAGTTTTTCAACCTAAATAAATGATATGAGAACAATAAAATTATCCAAATTATTATTCATCTCCGGAAGTGTATTGGCTGGATTTGGGCTAACGGGATGCAATTCAGTCCGGCAGGAGCAGAAAGAATTACCGGCCAAACCGAATATTCTTATTTTTTATGCTGATGACGTAGGCTACGCTGATCTAAGTTGTTATGGAGCACAGGGAGTGGAAACTCCCCATTTGGACAACCTTGCAGTCAATGGTGTCAGGTTTACCGATGCTCATTCAGCGGCGGCAACCTGCAGCCCTTCAAGATATTCATTACTTACCGGAAATTATCCTTTTCGCATGCAGGTGGGCATACTCCCGGGTGACGCGCCCATGCTAATCAGGCCAGGGACTCCCACACTGCCTTCTGTGTTGCAGCAACAAGGGTATAAAACGGCAGTTATTGGTAAATGGCACCTCGGCATAGGTGATGGAAAAGTTGACTGGAACTGGGAGATTAACCCAGGCCCTATGGAAATAGGTTTTGATTATAATTTTATTATACCTGCCACCAACGACCGTGTTCCCTGTGTTTACTTGGAAAACAACCGGATTTATAATGCCGATCCTTCTGATCCTATGGAAATTACATTTACCGATGATGCGCGCGATCCAAACCCCTATGGCAATCCAACCGGAATATCACATCCGGAACTCGTTAGGCAGAAAGGTGATAATCAACACAGTGGAGTGATTGTTAATGGGGTTCCCCGAATTGGTTTTATGGGCGGAGGCGAAGAGTCGTGGTGGCGCGATGAGGATTTCCCTGACATATTTACCGATAAGGCAATCAGCTTTATTGATAAGGTATCTGATGCTCCATTTTTTTTGTTCTTCTGCTTTAATGAAATTCATGTACCAAGGGTTCCAAATGAAAGATTTGTTAGAAAAAGTACCATGGGCCCTCGCGGTGATGCCATAGTACAAATGGACTGGATGGTTGGTAAAATAATGAACGTACTGAAAGAGAGAGGATTACTCGAAAACACCCTGGTGGTTTTTACCAGCGATAACGGCCCGGTACTCAATGATGGTTATGAAGACCAGGCAGAAGAACTGCTGGGTGATCATAAACCAGCCGGACCATACAGAGGCGGAAAGTACAGCATATTCGAAGGTGGCAACCGAATGCCCACCATATCCTTTTGGCCGGGAGTAATTGAAGGAGGACAGGTAAATGACGCACTTTGGACCCAAACCGATTTTTTCGCATCATTTGCACGGCTTTCCGGTTACGATAGTCCGGGAAAAATTCCGGAGGACAGTGAAGATATGCTGGATGTCATTTTGGGGCGATCATATAAAGGCCGGGATATCCTGCTGGAAGAAGCTGGTACTTTTGCATTGCGTATAGGCCGTTGGAAATACATCATGCCAAAATCAGATGCTCCGGAGTCCATTTATTTCGATGCCATAAAAAACATTGAAATGGGAGTTATATCCAAACCTCAACTTTACAATCTTGAAGAAGACCCAGGCGAAAAAAATAACCTGGCACAAAGTTATCCGAAAATTGCAAAAGAGTTGCACGACAATATTCTGGAAATAACAGAAAATCATAAATAGGTTAGATAATGGTTAAAAAAAATTGGTTCTGGTTTTTAGCTGCAGGGACTTCATTAATTTCCTGCACCGCAACCGAAAATGAAACTCCTGTTCAGCCAAATATTGTGTTAATAATGGCCGATGACCTTGGTTTTTCAGACCTGGGTTGTTACGGGAGTGAGATTAAAACACCAAACATCGACCTTTTGGGAGAGCAAGGGGTAAGATTCAATCAGTTTACAAATTGTGCAAAGTGCTTTCCGTCAAGAGCCAGTCTGTTAACCGGCTTATATGCCCAGCAATGTGGCATGGCCCAGCGGGCCGATACGCTCCGAAACAGCATTACCCTGGCTGAAGTATTGCGCAAAAAGGGCTACAGAACGTTCATGGCCGGGAAACATCACGGCAGGGAAAACTTGTACTTCAGAGGATTCGACCATTACTACGGATTGAGGGATGGCGCCTGCAATTATTTTAATCCGGGAGAAACCCGGCCAGGTGAACCCGAACCAGCTCACAAAACCTGGGCAAAACCACGGCACTGGTGTATCGACAGTGTCACCCTGGCGCCTTATACCCCTGAAGAAACCGACTTTTATACTACCGATTATTTTACCCGGTATGCATTGGACTATTTAGAGAACTACAAAAACGAAGAAAACCCTTTCTTTCTTTACGTTTCTTATACAGCTCCGCATGACCCGCTCCAGGCCTGGCCCGATGACATTGAGAAATATGCAGGCTTCTATCATGAAGGTTACGAAACAGTGAGGCTGCAAAGGTATAAACGAATGCTGGAGATGGGAATCATCGACGAATCGTTTCCTCTTTCTGATCCTACCTATGAAAACTGGGATGCTTTAAGCCCCTTTGAAAAAGATGAAGAAATCAGGCGAATGCAGGTTTACGCTGCAATGATTGACCGGATGGATCAAAACATTGGACTAATCGTAAACAAGCTGAAGGAGATTGGGAAATTCGACAATACAATACTTATTTTTACGTCCGACAATGGTGGTTCTCCGGGTATTTTTCCAGATGATGGAACCGGGTACAGTGAAGGCGCCGGAGTTGGTGAAATTGGTGCAATCGACAGATGGGCAAGTCTGGGTACTTCCTGGTCGAATGTCTGCAATACGCCCTTCCGGTATTATAAAACCTGGAGCCACCATGGGGGAGCGTGTTCTCCCTTTATTGTTTACAATGCGAAAATGTTTAATCCGTTTATAAGCTCCTACCCCGCACATTTTATCGATATTATGCCAACATTTTTAGACTGGACCGGTGCTGAATATCCTGAAGTATTCAGAGGCGATACTATTCCGTCATTGCCGGGAGAAAGCTTTGCCGATGTTTTACCCGGAGTTAAAACAACTCGGGAAACTCCCATGTTTTGGCAATTGCAGAACGGAAAGGCTGTTCGGAAAGAAGACTTCAGGCTTGTGTGGGAATCCAAAACAGTGATTACAAATCCTGTGCAATATGCAGAAGGGCCTGACGATAAGGAGGGATTTTGGGCTTTGTACGATATGCGGACTGATAAAACGGAAATAACCGATATTTCAACCCAAAATCTTCAAATGACAAATGAGTTGAAAAGTCTTTTTTTGAAGTGGGAATCGCAAATGAGCAGATATACCCAACTGGAAATGGAACAATTAAGAAGATAAAGGATAAAAGCATGAAAAAAAGGAACGTAGGAATGCTGTTGTTGATGCTGTTGTTTACGCTTACTGGCTTTAGTGAAAAACAACACACCTCATTCTATGAGAAAACCAAACAAGAGGTAATGAAAGGATGGAACACATGGGATACCCATAGTGCTTTAACCCATGCATATCTGTCCGAGGGATATGCCATCAGAATGGGATTTATACAAAGGGCAACGAAAGATGAACAGGCATTGCAACTGGTGCAGCCAAACAACAGCTATTTCGATAAGGATATTGTAAATGTACGCCCGGGGTACCACAGTGGCGACGGGAAATATACCTGTATTTATGTTCAGTACAACGAAGTAGATGTAAAAATTGAGTCTGCAGCCGAAGAGGACAAATTATATGTCAGGATAGTGCCGCTTACCATCCCCTCGTATGGCGCTGATATTACCATTTCGCAGGGGATTTTATGGAATAAGTCTGGAACCCTGAGCCGGAAAGACAATCAAATGGAAGCTGAATTTCCATCCGGTAAAAAATTTAAAGTTTTCACCCCTTCGGAAATAAAACCCGATTATTACAACAATGTGCTCAGCCACAATTTTGTGCTTACAATACATGATACCATTTACTTTGCAGTGAACCACGATGCTTCTTCAACTTACATTTCTGATAAAATTGATACCTCGGCAAAGAAATACAGGGTCGGTGCGGAATCGGAATATGGCGATCTGGCGCCGGCTGTTCTGGCTATGGAGGCAGGCCTTCACTGGAACCTGATTTACGATGGAAAAAACAACAGGGTATTCAGCACAGTTTCGCGCACCTGGAATGTTGCCCGCGGTGGGTATGTGTTTTTCGGTTGGGATAATTTTTTCATTTCGGCCATGTACGGCGTCAGAAACAAGGAGCTGGCTTATCTGAACGCCATAGAGGCGTTGAAAGAGATTACCGAAGAAGGCTTTATTTCCAACCTGAGCCAGGCCAACGGCAGGAAAACGTTCGACCGGTCACAGCCTCCGGTGGGGGCGCTGGCTTGTAAAATGATTTTCGATAAATACCAGGAAATTGATTTTATCCGTGAAGTTTTCCCGAATCTGTATCAATGGAACCGATGGTGGCTTACACGGCGCCTGAATGGAAATTTACTGTCATGGGGTTCGCATACTTCAAAAAATCCTTTCAGGGATGTGGTTTATAACAACCAGGCAGCAGCCATGCTTGAATCGGGGATCGACGACAGTCCAATGTACATTGATGCAAGCTTCAACCCGGAAAAGCATTATCTGGAATTATGGGACGTGGGTCTAAACTCGCTTTACATCAACGATTGTAAAATACTTGCTGAATTTGCACTGCTTTTGGGAGATGCTGAAAAAGCAGAAGAACTTAACGCAACAGCTACTGATTTTGCAAGGAATTTAGACCTGCTTTGGGATGACAACAGCAAAATCTATAAAAATTACCATACTGACAAGCACCGGTTCAGTCAAAAACTATCGCCTACTCTGTTTTACCCGTTAATCAGCAAAACGGTAAGTCCCGACAGGGTCACCGGTATGATTAATAATTATTTTTTCAATACCGAAACCTTTTACGGGCCGTATATACTGCCATCAATCTCTCGAAATGATCCGGAATTTGAAAAACAACGTTATTGGAAAGGGGCAATATGGGCTCCGATGAACTTTCTGGTTTACATGGGCTTAATTAACTATCCTGAGGCGGCTTCGGCCAGAAAAGACCTGGCCCAAAAGTCTCTGGACATGTTCATGAAAAACTATAATGAGCTTGGTCTGATTTCTGAAAATTATTCAGCAATAACCGGGCGAGGTGACGACCCCCGGCTTGAAAGCCATCCATTTTATAATTGGGGTGCTTTACTTGCCTTAATAGCAATTATTGAAAACGAAAAATATTAAACCCAGGATATGATGATACGATTTATGTTAATTGCACTTCTGATTCTAAATGGTTCAAATTCTTTTGCACAAAAGATTTTACCGGTTCTTTCCCCGAAAAACCAAATGCCCGTGGGGGCTTATTACTACCCCGAACACTGGCCGCGTGAACAGTGGGGCCGCGATTTAAAGCGGATGGCAGAGCTGGGTTTTGAATTTACCCACTTTGCCGAGTTTGCCTGGGCCCGGCTGGAACCCGAAGAAGGGAAATTTGATTTCGAATGGCTCGACTGGTGTGTGGCTGAGGCTGCAAAAAACGGATTAAAAGTGATTATGTGCACGCCATCGCCCTGCCCGCCGGCCTGGCTTACCGAAAAACATCCGGAAGTACTGAATGTAAACGAGAACGGTATCCGTTCCGCACCCAACGGAAACCGGCTTCATGCCAACCAGCGCCACCCCGAATACCGGAAGTACATTGAACGCATCGTCACCAAAATGGCCGAACGATACGGGAACGATGAGCGGATTTGGGGATGGCAAATCGACAACGAACCTCACATTGGCACCATTTACGACTACTCTGCATTTGCACAAGACGATTTCAGAAGTTGGCTAAAAGAAAAGTATAACAACGATATTTCCTTGCTGAATCAGGCCTGGGGAGCGGCTTTCTGGAGCAGTACCTTTAACCATTTTGGCCAAATCCGGATTCCCAATGCTGTTGAGTCATCGACCAATCCACATGCTTTGCTCGACTTTAAACGCTACACCGCCGATGCTCTGGCCGAATCGGTAAGATTTCAGGCCCAGCTGCTCCGTAAACTGATTTCGCCCGGCCAGTGGATTACCACCAACTTCGCCTATTACAAATTTCTTCCGCCTGTTGATCCGTTCCGTAACCGCGGCGACCTCGACTTTGCCTCGCATACCATGTACCTGCTCAGTACCTTTCTGAATTATCCGGATGGTGATTTGAATTTCCGGCTCGGGAGCGGCCTCGAGCTTTCATTCAGCAACGAGTTGGCGCGTTCGGTGGAAGGTATAACAGGTATAATGGAATTGCAGCCCGGCCAAATCAACTGGGGGGAATACAACGCCCAGCCGCTGCCGGGTGCAGTGCGTATGTGGATTTGGCACAGCTTCGGGCTGGACGATAAATTTGTTTGTACCTACCGTTTCAGGCAACCGCTTTTTGGTAGCGAACAAACCCACAAGGGAATTATGGAAACCGATGGGTCCACCGTTGCCCGTGGTGGAAAAGAATACGTTCAGGCCATTGCCGAAATAAAAGAACTTCAGGAAAAATATAAAGCTTCAATAACAGAACCTGCATCGCTGCTTTCACGAAAAACCGCATTTTTGTGGAAAATGGATAACTTATGGGAGATGGAAGCCAGTCCACATTCGCAGGCATGGGACACCTGGCAGCACTGGTACACCTATTATTCTGCACTCAAAACGATGGGCGCACCGGTGCATTTTATTCAGGGAAACGACAATTTTGACCCAACGGAATACCCGTTTCTGGTGGCACCTGCCCATTCGATGGTAGATGAAGGGTTGGTGAAGAAATGGGAAAAATACGTTGAAGAAGGAGGCAACCTGATTTTAAGCTGCCGTACCGGACAGAAAGACAACAACGGCCATTTTCACGAAACGCTTCTGCAACAACCGATTTGGGACTTGATTGGAGCAAAAATAGAAGACAACGACCAGTTGCCGCCGGACAAAAAAGGAACTGTAAAAACGAAAGCAGGTGAACATTCCTGGAGTGTTTGGGGCGAATGGCTTTCACCTTTTAGCGATACCGAAACCCTTGCCACTTACGCGGATCAGTTTTATGCAGAAACACCCGCCGTAATTTCCCGGAAACTGGGAAAAGGAACAGTAACTTACGTGGGTGCGTGGAGCGAAAATGGTACGCTCGAAAAAGAAATTCTTCGAAATATTTATCAAAATGCTGGTGCTGAAATCCTTAACCTGCCCGAATACGTTTTTGTGGAATGGCGTGATGGATACTGGGTGGGAGTGAATTACACCTCGGAAACATCAAGTTTACCCATCCCGGAAAATGCCCAACTGATTTTTGGCGAGAGGGGAATTCAACCCGGAGGGGTAAATGTTTGGATTGAATGAGAAATTACCGGCACTTTATTATCAACCTTGAAAGATTTCGAAACCTTTAAGGGTTGAAAACACTAAAAAGAGGAAAGATATTAAAACTGGAAAATTACAAATGAGGAAGATATTACTGCTTTTTTTTCTTACACTCACTTTTTCATGTTCTCAAGACCATATTATTTCAAGCGATGTATGCATTTACGGAGGCACAAGCGCTGCTGTAACTTGTGCAGTTCAACTGGCCGCAGATGGCAAAACAGTTACTATCATAGAACCATCGGGGCACATTGGTGGCATGTCAGTAGAAGGGCTGGGCGGATCAGATATCAATAATCATCGGGAATTCAAAAATGATCATGTAATTGGTGGACTAACGCTCGATTTTTACAAGCAGGCAGCCCGGCATTATGGCATAGAAAACTTTGAAAGTGTCCGCTCAAACCATATGACCTGGCGGTTTGAATCATCGGTTGCCGAAGAAATCTTCCAAAAATGGTTACAAAACGATAAAATCAGGATTTTTAAAAACACAAGGTTAATTTTAGACTCCTCGGCAGTTCTGAAAAAAAATGGAAAAATAAAAAGCATAAAAACCACAGATGGCCGAATCTTTAAAGCAAAAGTATTTATTGATGCAACCTATGAAGGAGATTTAATCAAATATTCCGGTATTTCATACGTTGTAGGAAGAGAATCCAATGATACATATAACGAAACAAAAAACGGTATAAGATGGAAAAATACATATCGACAATTCACCGTTGACGTTGATCCTTATATTATAACGGGAGATAGTACAAGCGGCATTATTCATACAGTACAGAATGAAACTCTCAGGAAACAAGATGCAGGCAAAGACGATCATAGAATACAGGCTTTTTGTTTCAGGGCATGTTTAACAAAGGATAGTTTGAACAGGGTACCTTTTGTAAAACCCGAAAACTATAACAGGAAATGGTACGAAATATACCTGCGGTATATCAAAGCAGGAGGCGACCTTTACTCTCCCAATTATTCGATTCCTAACCACAAAACCGATCTTGGTGCATGGCATGATTTGTCGCACAATCTGTATGGAATGAATCATGAATATCCGGAAGCAGATTATGAAAAAAGAGAGGAAATCTATCGTTATCATCTGGATTTCACGCGGGGATTATTCTGGTTCTTGTCCAATGACCCCGAAGTGCCGGAAGATGTTCGCAACCGTTGGGGTGAATGGGGCACTACCAAAGATGAATTTACCGACAACAACGGCTGGCCGCGTCAAATCTATATCCGCGAAGGAAGACGTATGATTTCGGATTATGTGATTACAGAAAATCATACACGCAGGGATACAAATATTAAAGTAGCGGAACCTGCAGGAATTGCTTTTTGGCCCCCTGATGTGCATCACGTCAGAAGAATTATTAAAAATGGGAAAGTTTATAACGAAGGTTTTGTTTTTGGAGGCGATAACTGGAAGCCTTTCCAAATATCCTATCGAAGTATGATTCCCAAAGAAAATGAGTGCATTAATTTAATAACGCCAACCTGCCTTTCTTCATCACACATTGGATATGGAGCTATAAGGCTTGAGTGGACTTTTATGATCCTGGGCCAGTCAGCGGCTATTGCTGCAAATCTTTCCATTGAAGAAAATGTACCTGTGCAGGATATTGATTTAAACAGCCTGAATGAAAGATTATTGAACGCCGGTCAGGTATTAACTATAGAGAATCAATAAGACAAAATATTGTGACAAAACCAACATTTTATATTACGATACTAATCTCATTAATAGTCCTTTGTTCCTGCCAGCAACAAAAACAGGAAAGCCCGGGTTATTTAGAAAACCAGGACACTATTCAAATTCTCAAAAACGATTTCGTTACACTTAATGTCAGCCTTTGGGGCGGAGCGCTTACTTCATTTTCATTGAACAATCAAAATCTGAATCCACTTGATTGGCAGTTGACGCCTGAAGAGATGCCTGTAAACAACAGGAACGGAGCGCCTTTTCAGGGACACTTTCTCTGTTTTGGGCGGTGGGGTGGCCCAACTCCGGGAGAAATTGCTGCCGGTATTCCGCACAATGGCGAGCCGGCAAATCAATGGTGGAAACTGGAGGATGTTTCAAAAGCAGGAGTCTTGAAAATGTCATTCACAGCGCCACTTGAAAACTGGCAAATTGAACGAACCATCAGGTTGGTGGAAAACCAATCCTGTTTTACAGTGGAAGAAACATTTTTTAATCCGGAGAAATCCGGGCGTTTTACTGCCGTTGTGCAACATGCTACTCTGGGAGGCGAATTTCTGAATGAAAACACTGTTGTAAACAGCAATGCCGGCGAAGGTTTCAATCAGGAGCTCATATCCCGTTCACTGGATGAGAATGCATACTTATGGCCTGATGGGTACTCCGATACGTTGCAAAACAAAATCGACCTGAGGCGTTCCGGCTATTCCGATGAATTTGTAACCACACACATCATAAACGATACCATTGGTTGGGTAACGGCAGCTACTCCCGATAAAAACCTGCTCATTGGTTATGTCTGGAAAACCGCTGACTACCCGTGGCTCCATATCTGGCACGGTACAAAAAACGGAAAAATTTGGGCAAAAGGACTCGAGTTTGGAACCACCGGACTTGGCGATACCTTTTCACCACAGGAACGGATAATCCATTCATTTAAAGGAAGAGGGAACTACTTTTTTGTGGATGCCATTTCCGGCGTTACCAAACGCTACACCTGTTTTTTGTTGCCCATCGGAAATGACTTTATTGAAACCAAACAGGTTATTTTTGATGGCCGGGAAATGGAAATAATTTACCTTTCAAAAACCGGAACCCAATCGGTAAAAAACCAAATAAATTTTTAAAAATGATAATTCGAAACATTTTCATTTGCCTGTCTGTACTTCTAATGACAATTTTAGGATGTAAAAACTCCAAAAATCCAAAACCCGGTTACAAGGTTGATGTTTGTGTTTATGGAGGCACATCAGCCGGAGTTATTGCGGCATACAAAATTAAAATGAGCGGCAAATCCGTTCTGTTAATTGAACCGGGCCGAAACCTCGGCGGGCTTTCATCCGGGGGACTGGGAGCCACCGACATTGGCGACGATAAAGCGGTGGGAGGTTTAGCGCGCGATTACTACCTCCGGCTTGGGAAAAAATACGGACTGAACAATGTAGCCTGGCATTTCGAACCTAAAGTGGCAGAAGAAGTTTTTAACGATTATATCAGCGAAGCAGGTATTGAAGTGTTGTTTGACTACAGTGTTACCGGGGTTGAAAAAAACAATACGGAAATCCGTGCAATCCGTTTACACGATTATGAGCATGACAAACCGGATATTATGGTTGCAGCAAAAATGTTTATCGACTGCAGTTACGAAGGCGATTTAATGGCTCTTGCCGGAGTGAGCTATACCATTGGCAGGGAGCCAAACAATCAATATGGAGAAACCTGGAACGGCGTGCAAATTAGCCGCGACAACCAGGTTCCTAAAGGAATTGACCCGTATATTGTCCCCGGCGACAGCACCAGCGGATTAATCTGGGGAGTAAGCCCTGAGCCGGCAAAAGAACAGGGAAGTGGCGACAAAAAAATTCAGGCTTACTGCTACAGGCTCTGCATGACAACCGACCCGAAAAACATGATTCCGGTAACCATGCCCGATAATTACGCTCCGGCACATTACGAAGTTCTTAGACGCATTATTCAGCAACGGGATTCCATGGGCTGGGTTCAGCGGATTTGGCAACTCTACCTGCGTATTATTGAAATGCCCAATAATAAAACCGACATCAACAACAAAGGTGGATTTTCGCTCGATATGATTGGCGAAAACTGGGATTACCCGGAAGCAGGGTACTGGGAAAGAAAAGAAATAGCCAAACGAATTGAAGATTATAACAGGGGAATCATTTACTTTTTGGGACACGACCCCGCTGTACCCAAACATGTAAAAGAGCAGATGCTGCAGTATGGTTGGCCCAAAGATGAATTTACCGAAAATAATCACTTTCCGCATCAGTTGTATATCAGGGAATCGAGGCGCATGATTGGCGATCTGGTAATGACCGAACACCATTGCATGTCAGAAGAAACAGTGGAAGATGGCATCGCCCGGGGCTCCTACAACATGGATTCGCACAACTGCGACAGGCACGTTATCAATGGCATGGTTGTTAATGAGGGTGATGTGCAAATTAAAGTACCTGAACCTTATGATATTTCCTACCGGGCTATATTACCAAAGCGGACAGAATGTACCAATTTACTGGTACCGGTTTGTTTGTCGGCATCACATATTGCCTATGGCTCAATCCGCATGGAACCGGTTTTTATGATGTTGGGAGAAGCAGCCGGTCTGGCAACAGCTTATGCGCTTGAAAATAAATTGCCGTTGCATGATTTGGGGAAAGATTATCTCATTCTTTTAAACAATTGATTGCAAATTATTTGCAATTTTTAGAATACAAAGATTATTTTTAGATTTTGGAATGAACTTTTATCAAATTTTTTAAACAAATGAAACGCAGTGAAATAAACCAACTCATCCGGCAATCGAAAGATTTTTTCAAGGACATGAATTTTCATCTTCCTCCCTGGGCATTCTGGAAACCACAGGATTGGAAAGGGAAATACAACACCTGTTCCGAAATTGTGGATAATATGCTGGGCTGGGACCTGACCGATTTTGGCAGCGGCGATTTCCACCGGCGTGGCCTTATCCTTTTTACCATCCGAAACGGCAACATCAAAAAAGACAAAAAACCGTATGCCGAAAAGGTAATGATTGTGGAAGAGATGCAGGAAACACCCATGCATTTTCACTGGAGCAAAATGGAGGACATCATAAACCGGGGCGGCGGAAACCTGGTCATTGAATTGTATGCCTCCGACGAAAATGAACAGCTTTCGGATAAACCGTTTACCGTAAAAACCGATGGCGTGGTGCGACAACTCAATGCCGGCGACAAAATTATACTCACTCCTGGCGAAAGCATTTGCCTCGAACAGGGCCTTTATCATCGTTTTTACGGCGAATCGGGCAAGGGAAAAGTTTTAGTGGGAGAAGTGAGCGCCGTTAACGACGACAACACCGACAACCGGTTTAATCAGCCGGTGGGCCGTTTCCCGGAAATAGAGGAAGATGAAGTACCCCTGCATTTGCTGGTTTCCGATTATCCAAAATACCTGTAACGATGGTTAGCAATAAATTTATCATTTCAGGAACAGGCTGCGCGCTGTCCGATTTTCTATATACAAATGTTTCATTCTGCTCAGCGGCATTTGAAAAATACCGCTACAAAAACCCGGGTGATGGCGGGCTGAGTCCTGGAAAACTGGTGTTTACCGAGGAACTTGAGCAGTTTGCAGGAGTTCCTTATCCACGAATTCTGAATGACATAACAGATGGCACTCCGGCTGCTTCGTTTAATATTGGCGGGCCTTCGCTGGTTTCGCTCATTCATGCTGCTCAAATGCTGGAGCAGGATGATGGTTTTGAAGTAAAGTTTATAGGCATATCAGGAAAGGACGAAACCTCTGAAAAAATCAGGCAACTCCTGAAAAAAACACCGGTAGATTTTTCAGGATACCTCGCTGTAAGCAAAAAACCCACACCATTTACCCACGTTCTTTCAGACCCTGAATTCGACAAAGGTCATGGTGAGCGTACCTTTATCAACAACATTGGCGCTGCCTGGGATTTAACTCCTGAATTTTTACCTGACGCTTTTTTCGAATCGGATATGGTTTGTTTCGGGGGAACAGCTATTACACCCTACCTGCACGACAACCTCCATGTATTGCTGGAAAAAGCAAAAAACAAAGGAGCTTTTACCCTGGTCAATACAGTTTTTGATTTCCAAAATGAAAAACTAAACCCTGAAAAACCCTGGCCGATTGGCGATTCAGAATTGAGTTTTCCGAATATCGACATTTTGATAATGGACAAGGAAGAAGCGCTGAAAATCAGTGGAAGACTGACTGTTTCCGAAGCGACTGATTTTTTTGTAGCCAAAACTAATGCATTCGTTATTACACAGGGTGCTGAACCTGTTATTTTTTATTCTGACGGAAAAGAATTCAATAGAGAATCAGGTAGTCTGAAAGTTTCAGACGTGGTTACTCAAAAAATCCGAAGTAAAGAATACAACGGCGACACCACCGGTTGCGGCGACAACTTTGTGGGTGGCGTAATTGCATCGGTCGCAAAGCAAATGCAACAAGGTCGGCAAAGTAAACTTAGCCTGAAAGAAGCCGTTATTTCCGGTATTTGTTCAGGCGGTTTTGCCTGCTCTTACCACGGCGGAACCTGGTTGGAAAAATCGCCCGGAGAGAAAAAGATTGAAATTGACAAATTGATTGCAAACTATTGCAAACAACAAAAATGATTATGCAAAAGCTGGTGCTTTTCGGGGCAGGGAAAATAGGTCGTTCGTTTATTGGCCAGTTATTTTCGGCTGGCGGGTTCGAGGTGGTTTTTGTGGATGTTTACAAACCGGTAATCGACGAACTCAACTGCCGCAGGGAATATAAAGTTGTGATAAAATGTGAGTCTGATTCGGTTATTTCCGTGAAAAATGTGAGAGGAATTTTGGCCGGAGATGAAACTTCCGTAATCAGGGAAATTTGCGAAGCGGATATAGTGGCAACTGCTGTCGGCCAAAACGGATTGCCGGGCGTTTTTCCTCTTTTGGCCAAAAGCCTGGAAAACCGTTACCAAAAGTATCCGGATAAACCACTCGACATTATTATGGCCGAAAACCTTCGGAATGCAGCAACCTATTTTGAAAAAGAACTGAAAAAGATGCTGCCTCCCACTTATCCTTTTCAGAAATTGGTTGGTCTGGTGGAAACCAGCATCGGCAAAATGGTTCCGATTATGACCCAAAAGGATTTGGAAGAAGACCCGCTTCAGGTTTTTGCTGAACCATATAACACGCTCATTCTCCATAAAAAAGCCTTTAAAAATCCGGTACCCAAAATTGCAGGGCTGGCACCCAAAGAAAACATTCAAGCCTGGGTTGACCGCAAATTGTTCGTTCATAACCTGGGCCATGCAGCCGCCGCTTATTTGGGATACCGGTACAATCCCGGTTTTGTTTTTTTGTATGAAGCCCTGGAAGTACCTGAAATTTTCGCTGAGGTGAAAGCCACCATGCAGCAATCGGGCAATGCATTGTTAAAAAAATATCCAGATGATTTTACTTCAGCATCGTTGGATGCACACATTAACGATTTGCTCTCCCGTTTTCAAAACCAGGCGTTGGGTGACACCATTTTCAGAGTTGGATGCGACCTGCCACGGAAACTGGGACCAAACGACCGACTGGTTGGGGCAATCCGGCTGGCGCAGGAAATGAATTTGCCTAACAATAAAATATTGCATGCTCTTGTTTGCGGCTGCCGGTTCAGGGCAACCGATGAAAAAGGAAAAATGCACCCGGCAGATGAAATATTTTCCGGTTTATACCAAACAGGATTGAAAAATGTGTTATCCGAAATTTGTACGTTTGATAAAATAACAGACAACGAATTGATTGAAGAAGCAGAAAAGATTGAAAAAAAACTTTTGATAAATGAAGAATAAACGTTCCTTAAAAATCATCCTTCTTTTCATCGTGGGATTAATTTCTACGGATTACTCTACCGGGCAAAACAGCTGGGATTGCTCCACCTATCCCGACGAAGAAGGGTTTCAGCAAAGAATGGCGCCTATGCCCGAACGCATTGCCGAACTTGGATTTGGCCAACGTTCGCTGGCAATTTCCAAATGCCCCGACACCGGCCTGTCGGTAAAAACATGGGCGATGGAAGGAGAAACCATTATTTCGCCCTATACCGGCCGTTCTTACATTCAGGGTCCGACAGGTTACTTCGGTCCGAAAGCACGGAACGAAAAAGGTGAAATCACGGCCTTTGGCGGCGACCCGCTGAAATATGACCTGCCGCCTGCAACTGCTGCATTACTTTTAAACCAGGAAGTTGACCGTGCCAAAGCTTTTTTGGGCGTCCCCGGCAACCTGCGCCAGCAATACCATTTTGCCTGCAAAAATTGGGCGCGGTTTTATCCGCTGCTCGCTGATGAAATGGGCGATGAATGGAAAAAAAAATTCTACCATTGGGTGGGGAACTATTCCGAATCGCGCAGGCCTTCCGACGGCGGAGGTGAGTGGCTCGACCTCTCCAAAAACCACAACCTGGTTGGCGAACCGGGCGAACTGCTGGGCGGGAATACCATCGACGGAGGTACTGAAAACCACAAAACCATGTGGCGCACTTCCGCTTTGCTGTACGCGCAACTGTTTCCCGATTCGGTAAAAATATCGGGATATTTAACTGAAGAAGCCGAAAAGCTGACTAAAGAGATGCTGGTGGATTATGCGAAACGCATTTTGCAAACCGGAAACGGTGAATACGATTCACAGGTGTATTACCCGCACAGCATCGAAGGATTTTTGAATTTGTACGACTTCTCGCCCGACGAAGAGACCAGGCAACTGGCTAAATTTCTGCTCGATTATTATTTCGCCACTTACGGATTAAAGGTAATCGACGGCACCATTGCCGGAGCACAAAAACGGGGCTACCTGGCGCAAAACAATCCGGGCGAAATGGAAATCATGCAGTGGGCGTTTTTCAACCACACCTCCCGAAAAATGGATGATGTGCATACGCAAATTCAGCAAACCACCACTTCGTACCGTCCCAACAAAGTAATATGCGACATCACCACCAAAAACATTCCTTTGCCGTTTGAGGCAAAAATGAGCCGGCCGTTTTACCACATGGATCGCGCACATGCTTTTGCCGAAACGTTTTACTGTTCCAACACCTACGCGATGGGAAATATTCAAATGACCATTGTTGATAATCCGAACCAGCAGATGGTTTGGTCGCTGGTGGCAGAAGGAACCGATGGCCCGCTCTGTTTTAGCGGCGGACACCCCATGCGCAGAAGTACCTCCGGGCACAGTCCTTATACCCAAACGCTGCAGTCAAAAGGAACCCTGATTTTGCTGACCGCACCAACGAAAATCATTCCCGGCACCGACACGCTGATTGCACCGCTGCATTCCAAAATTGTACGCGCCAATTTGTGGCATCTTCCTGAAACTGAGCAGGGAGAAGATTTTGAATTGAAAAACCGGCAAAAGTATGGCAAATGGCCGCTTAAACCTGTTGAACCAATCGGCGGGGAAAAAGCAGAAGATTTTCAGCAATTCTGGGAAAACAACCAGGGTGCTGCCTGTTCGTGGTTTTATTATCCGGCAAAACTCAGTCCGGTTCGAAAAGAAGGCATTTGGCTGATGGAGGCAAACCATACGTTTGTTGCCGTAATTCCGCTTACCGAAAAATCGGAGAAAATAGCTCCTGCAGACAGCCTGGTAAAGAAAATGGACGGAAGTGCAGCCCGGTTTTTCAGTGATTATCACCTGCTTCATTTTCCTGGAGAAATTTCCGGATATATCATTGAAACCGCTGAAAAAGAAAAGTTTGGAACACTTGAGGATTTTCAAGCCTTTCTGAAAAAAAAGACAAAAATCAATTTTTCAAAACATTCGGAAAATCCCGAAGTGGAGTACATCAGTATAGCCGGAGAAAAATTAAAAATGAAATACATCCCGGAGAAACTGCGCTGTGAAGCAGTAATCAACGGTAACAAAATCAACTGGGACAACTTTACCGGAGGGGCTGTTTATGACTCTCCTTTTGTAAAAGTAAAGAATGGTAAAATGGAAGTAAGCAACGGCATTCAGGGCTATTCGGTTAAATTTGAAGGAGAAATACTCATTTGGGAAAAAAATTAAACGATATTATCGGTTAAATGAATTTTCAATAGCAGCATATTGCATTTCGTAATTATAAAATACTGATCGTTGACGGTAATTAATACATATTTTTGTACTTTTGGATTGATGGCAGACAAGGAATTAAATACCGAAAAATTGATTCAATATTGGATTGATAGCTCAGATGACGACTTTGAGACTATGGTTGCGATGTACAATTCCAAAAGATTTAGCTGGGCATTATTCATCGGTCATTTAATGATTGAAAAACTACTTAAAGCCTATTTTGTGAAGGTAAAATCTGATTACCCGCCATTTATTCATAACCTGTTGAGACTAGCCGAAAAAACCGGAATAGAGTTAACCGATGATAAAAAGAAACAGCTTGTGACAATTACGGCATTCAACATCAACGCAAGGTACGATGACTACAAAATGAGCTTTAAGAAGCAGTGTACACCTGAATATTCTGCCGAGTGGATGAAAACATTAAAAGACCTGAGATTATGGATAAAAACATTGATAATGCAATAGCCAAATACCTTGAATTAATAAAACATAAGTATTCTGATATTGAACAAATATATTTGTTTGGTTCTTACGCAAAAGGAAAATCAACTGATGAAAGTGATATAGATATAGCTTTGATTTTCAAAAACCTGGACGACTCGCTGCGATTTGACATTCAGGTCCAACTCATGTTGTTAGCCGCAGAGATTGATTCAAGAATAGAACCACATCCAATATCTCTTGAAGATTTTAATTCAGGAAATCCATTTGTTGATGAAATAAAAAAATCTGGAATTGAAATAGCAGCATAAGTCACAGCAGCCCAAAATAAAGAATGACTTCAAAGGGTTATCAAAGAATAAATATCAAAACAATAAGCAAAAGCAGAATCACTATATTTATAATAACTTCGATGAGGGTAAATTTGAATTTTATTTTTTTCATCGGGCTTGTTAATTTTGAACAAAGCTAAGCTGAAAAAACCGCGCCCTTTTGTAATGGTGTGTCAAAAACAGGGAAAATTGTATATTGTAGATTTACCATGAACCGAAAATTGAAACATATTTTATTCCTCCCAATAATAGCATTTGTTGTTCTTGCAAATGCCCGGGAAATTGTTTTTGAACACATCACCACCGGGGAAGGATTGTCGCAAAGTACGGTAAATGCCATCGTTCAGGACCAGCGGGGATTTATGTGGTTCGGTACCAACGACGGCCTCGATAAATACGACGGGTACATCATCGAAAGATTCAGTCACGAAAAAGACAACATCAACAGTCTGAGCAAAAATGCCATTTTATCGCTTTACGAAGACAAAGACGGAATGCTTTGGATTGGCACTTATGGTGGCGGTTTAAATTGCTTCGATTTTGAAACGCAACAATTCACCCACTTTTTGCAAAATCCTTCAAAACCATTTTCTATTTCCAACAATCAGGTTTTCGAAATATTTGAAGATTCGGAAGGCATTTTCTGGCTGGGAACCGAACAGGGCGTTGACCGTTTTTATAAAAACGAATCAAAATTTGAAAGTGTTGATCTTCTGGCTGGTATTCCTTTTGGAAAAACAGAAGCCATTGCAGAAGACCGGCTGGGTGATATCTGGATAGCCGGAGGAAATGGCCTTTTCAGGTACAGCAGGCTCTACAAATCTTTTCGGCAGGTTCCGCTTTTCACAAATTCTTCGGTTCCAATTCCCGGAAATTTTGTATGGGAAGTTTTTGTTGACCGGAGAGGCGATTTGTGGGTAGGTTCTTTGTGGGGGCTGTCGAAATTTGATTATGCATCCGGAGAATTTCAACATTTCAGGCCGGAAGGCTGGCCTGAATTTCCGGGGAGAAATTTTCATGTGCGAAATATTTATGAAGATCGCCAAAATAACCTGTGGATAGGTACCGACGGAGCCGGGGTTTTGCTTTTTAACCGGCAAAATGAAACCTTCTCGAAAGTGCCCGGAAACAAAAACCAATCGGGCAGCTTTTCAGACAATGTGGTCACCTCCATTTTTGAAGACAGGACCGGAAATTTGTGGTTTGGAACATTCAAAAGCGGAATCAATAAAATTGACCGGCTCTCTAAAAAGTTTCAAACGTTCCGGCACGAACAGTACAATCCCAACTCGTTGCCCAAAAGCGATATAAAAGCTGTTTTTCAGGACGAATCGCTTGCTACCTGGGTGGGCACCGAAAAAGGCGGTTTGAGTAAAATTGATCGGGAATCAGGAAAAATTACAACCTGGGAAAACAACCCGGCAGACGAAACCAGCCTCCCCGGCAATGTGGTACTTTCCATTGTTAAAGGTGCAGAAAAAAAACTTTGGATAGGCACCTTTAGCGGGGGATTGTCGCGTTTTGATCCCTCAAACGAAAAATTTGAACGGATGCCGGAAATCATTACTTCTTCGGGCGAAAAAAGCAATGTGGTTTGGACCATTTACCCCGATATTTCGCAAAAATTGTGGATTGGAACCTGGGGTGCCGGGCTGCATCTTTTCGACCCGGAAAAACAAGAATATGAATATTTTGACATTACCGAAAAAGGAACAAAAAGCAACAATTCGGTTTTATCCATTTGCCGCGATTACCAGGGTTTTATTTGGGTGGGAACTTACGGTGACGGCCTGAAAAGAGTGAATCCGTTAACCAGGGAAGTAAAACATTTCAGAAGAAACGATGATAATCCTGCCAGCATTATCGACAACCTGGTGCATGTGGTTTTTGAGGATAAAAACAGAAACCTATGGGTGGGCACCAAAGACGGACTGGACCGATTCGACCGCCAAAAGGAACAATTTATTCATTACAGCACCTTTGACGGACTTCCCAACAATGTAATAAACGGTATTTTGCAGGATGACGAAAACAACCTCTGGGTTAGTACCAACAAAGGATTATCGAAATTTAATCCCGGTACCGGGGAATTCAGAAATTACAACATTCACGACGGATTGCAGGGAAACGAATTTAACCGCGGTGTTTGTTTTGCCGCGCCCAACGGCGATTTTCTTTTTGGCGGCGTTAACGGCCTCAATATTTTCAACCCTGCTGAAATTCAGGATAATCCCTTTATTCCTAACGTGGTAATTACCGGAATGAAAATTAAAAATGCACAGGTTTCACTTGGGGATAAAAACAATATTCTGAACAAGCATATATCTGCAACGAAAGAAATTGTTCTTCCTTACAACTTTTCAGTGTTAACCTTCGATTTTGTTGCACTCAATTTTACGAAATCAGAAAAAAACCAGTATGCCTATTTTCTTGAAAATTACGATGAAGAGTGGCGTTATGTGAATGACCAGCGAACTGCAACTTACACCAACCTGAATCCCGGAGAATATGAGTTTTTTGTGAAAGGCTCAAACAACGACGGACTCTGGAATGAGCAGGGCACATCGGTTAAACTGACTGTGCTTCCCCCTTACTGGAAAACCTGGTGGTTCCGGGCCATCATTGTATTTTTTATCTGGGGCGGATTTACAGTATTGTTTATGATCCGGACCCGGATGATTAAGCACCAGAAAATGGAACTGGAAAAACTGGTAGCTGAACGCACCCGCGAATTACAGTTGCAAAAATCGAAAGTTGAATCGAAAAACCAGGAGTTGGAAAAACAAAAACAGGAAATTCTTTTTCAGCGCGACCAGGTGGAACAAATGACCCAAAAAGTGCACGAAGCCGACCAAATGAAACTCCGGTTTTTTACCAACATCTCGCACGAGTTTCGCACCCCGCTGACATTAATACTTGGGCCGGTTGAAAAAATGCTGAATAGTAGCATAAAGGATGAAATCCAGGAACAACTTTCACTGATTCACCGGAATGCGCTTCGACTGCTGAGGCTGGTTAACGAAATTATGGATTTCCGAAAAATTGAAACCGGCCGTATGAAACTTCGGGTTACAAACAACGATCTCTCTGTTTTTGTGCACGATATTTATTTCAGTTTTAATGAGTTGGCCAAACGTCAGAAGATTAATTATTCCTTCAATTGTAAAAAATCCGAAGTTGCCGGTTGGTTCGATCGCGACAAAGTGGAAAAAATTCTGTTTAACCTCATCTCCAACGCGTTCAAATTCACTCCGCCCGGAGGAGAAATCTCCGTTACTGTGGATGAGGAAGAGCGTTTTTTCAAAGAGAGTCCTTTACCCAAAAAATATGGTGTTTTTTCAGTGTCCGACAATGGCCGGGGAATTTCAAAAAAAAACCTGGAGCGTATTTTCGACCGTTTTTACCAGGTAGAAGGAAACAGTTCGCAGGTTTGGCAGGGCAGCGGCGTGGGACTTTCCCTCACCAAAAACCTGGTGGATATTCATTACGGCGATATCCAGGTGAAAAGCGAAAAATGGCATGGAACAATTTTTACTGTGGCCATCCCCATTGAAAAAGAGAATTACGAAAGCAACGAAATTGTGGACAGCCTCTATGCCGAAAACAACTTTATTGCGCCGCTTAACACCTTGGAAGACTGGAAAGAAATAAAGAACGAAACAGAGGAAATTTCAGGCGATAGAAATTCCCCCACAGTTTTAATAGTGGAAGACAATTCCGACGTAAGGCTTTATATTAAAGAGGAAATTAAAAATGAATACCATATCCTGGAGGCAGAAAACGGGAAAGAAGCCCTTGTGCTGGCTAAAAAAAATAACATCGACCTTATTGTCAGCGATATTATGATGCCGGAAATGGATGGACTTGAGTTGTGTAAACAAATCAAAAGTAACCTCGAAACCAGTCACATTCCCATTATTTTGCTGACCGCCCGTACCACCGACGATTACAAGCTGAAAGGTCTTGAGATTGGCGCCGATGATTATGTTTTCAAACCGTTTAATGCAACCATGCTTTCGGCCCGGATAAAAAACCTGATTGATACCCGGAAACTCCTGAAACAGCGGTTCAGCAAAGAACTCTCCATTACGCCCAAAGAGGTAACCGTTACTTCGCCCGATGAAAAATTCCTGACAAAAGCGCTTGAAATTGTTGAACAACACATTTCTGATTCCGGTTTTAATGTTGATCGGCTGGTGGAAGAAATAGGCATGAGCCGTTCGGTTTTTTACCGGAAACTGAAAAATATTACCGGCCAAAGTGCCAACGATTTTATAAAAATCATCAGGCTGAAACGTGCTGCACAAATTCTAAGGCAGAATAAACTCACCATTTCAGAAGTATCTTACGAAGTCGGCTTCAATGATTCGCAATATTTCAGCAAATGTTTTTCCCGCCAATTCGGGAAAACTCCATCGCAGTTTGTGGCCGAAACGGCTTCCCTGAATTAGTCGCCCGGTACAATCTTCCACTTCTTTGACACAAAATCACCTGTCCGAAAAGGTCGGTTTATATTAATTGCGGAAAAAAAAGTATAACCGATGAAAAAATTTATTTTAACCGCTTTAATTCTGTCCTTGATTTCTTTGAGTGTACACGGACAAAATACAAATCAGGTTCCGCCGATTGAAAAAATAAAACTTGTAGCCGAACATATCATCGATTCCAATCCGTTTCATTACGTTTTAAAACCTGCGCAAAAAAAAGAGTCGCTGGCCGATTTAAATTATATCGATTTTGGCCGGACTTTTGGAAATTTACCGTCGTCAGCAGCTTACGGATTGAGTTGGTTGAATAGCCCGGTGGAACAGGAAATAAAACTTCTGCTGGAATACGGCGGCATGCTTAAGGTTTTTCTTAACGATGAGGAAGTTTATAGTGATGACTCATCTCATGAAGCAAAAATCAAAATTGAAGAACGAAGTCTGGAACTTTCAAAACAGGTGAAACTGAACTTGAAGGCCGGCAAAAACAAAATACTGTTTAAATCTTTGAATGCAGGGAATAAGTGGGTGGTTTATTTCAAAACAGAACAAAAAGAAAATTTACCTGAGCTTGGGTTGCATGGAAACCCAACTGTTTCTGACGAACTTGTCAGGCTCAGCAACTGGTTGGTAATAGGTCCGTTTGAAAGCAGCAATTTGCAAACGGTCTTTCCACCTGAAAAGCAATTTGAAGTTGGGAAATTATACGACGGATTGAATGGAAAAGTAACCTGGACCATTCCGAAAATTGAAATTCTGGCCGATGCGGTACCGATTGACCCGATTTGGGGCTCTTATCTCAATTTTAATTACCATACCGCCGGAGTGGCCTGGGCTATGATGCACCTTTCGGAATTTACGGGCAACGATCGGTTTGACGAATATGCCAAAGAATACACCGATTTTATGATTGAAACCAAACCTTTTGTGCGTTACCAGATGGAAGAGTTGAACGAATATTACGCAGTAAACTACCACATGGTGGATGTGCCGCTGCTCGATTTTACATTAGCCCCTGCGCTGCCGTTTATTTATCGTTTACTAAAACAAAATGATTTTGAGAACAGGCAGGCATACGTAAAATGGGTGGACGGAATTACGGAATATGCCATTCATGAACAGGTTCGGCTAGAAGGAAAGCATTTTACGCGATTGACACCAAAAGTTTACACCACCTGGGTGGACGACATGTACATGGGACTTCCATATTTGGTTCTTGCTGCTAAATATACCGGCGATACGAAACTAAAAGAACAACTTTTTGATGATGCGGCAAACCAAATTCATTCATTCAATAAAGAGGTATGGAATGAAGATGCACAACTTTACCAGCACGCCCAGTTTTCAGAAAAAAAAGTTAAAATGCCACACTGGTCTCGTGCCAATGGATGGGGAATCTGGGCAGTGACTGAAGTCTTAAAAGAACTGCCCGAGAATCATTCGCAGTATAAAACCATTCTGAAACATTACCGAAAACATATAGAGTCGCTGGTGAAATACCAGGAAGCGGACGGTTTCTGGAGGAATGTGCTCGATGTGAAAGAATCGGTAAAAGAAACATCGGGAACGGCCATTTTTACGATGGCCATCGCCCGTGGAATCAACGAAGGCTGGCTGAAACGCAAAGAATACGAGCAGGAGGTTCTAAAAGGCTGGTCGGCGCTCGATTCGGTTATTGAAGGCGACGGAACTGTGCGGGGAATTTGTATGGGTACCATGTGCAGCGAAGATTTGAATTACTACCTCAGCCGGCCCATTGTTGATGACGATTCTCACGGAATGTTAGGGCTGATTATGGCAGGAATTGAAGTTCAGAAGATGATAAATGAGAGGAAATAGGCATGAAAATTTTTATTTTTTTGTTCACTGGTTTTCTGTCTTTTATTGTGTCTGCACAGCCGGATATTCCGGATAACCTGCAAATTGGAATGAGCTTCAAAGCTTATAATCCTGAACTTTTCAACCAGGTGGTTCATCATAAAAAACTGAATCAGGCAGCTTATGAATCGGTTCATTTTCAAAATTCTGAATGGAAAACCGACGTTACTTATTCTACACTGCCCCATAAAACCGATGCGGTTGATCTGGAAATCAGTTTCATTTGCCGGGAGGGAAAACTTGAAAATGCATCCGTGGCGCTGGATTTAAACATTTCAAACTGGTCGTCTGAAAATTATGTCCTGGTGCCGGCAGCCCTGTATAACGGAAACCGTTATCCGTATCGCCGTATCCGCTATTCACCCAAACTAATGGACCCACGCGACATTGGGCCGGATAAAGGCATTATCATTTCCGATGTGCACAAACTGAATTATAGCGATGGCCCTTCATTTGTGCAATTGCGATCAGGGGCCATGTCAACGCCGTCGGTTTGTTTTTACGATTCGGCTGCCCAAAAAGGATTCATTATGCTCACACATCAGGCAACAAAATGGGGTGATAACGGCATATCGGTAACCGAAAATAAAAACCGTGACGAAGTGGTGATTTCTGTCATTGCGCCGGTAGTTCGGGAATTATACAAATACCGGATTGCCGATTCGCGTTATCCTTCCGATGATATTTCTGCTAAATTTGAAACCGGCGACACCGTGAAGCTCAGGGTCAGGTTGTATTCTTTTGAGGCGAACCAACTCCAGGACCTTTTTAATAAATTCGCCGAAGTACGAAAAGATTTGTCGGGTGAAATTACCCATAACAATGTACTGCCATTTTCTGAAGCGTTTCACATTCAGCAGGATAAATTCAACCGCGACAACTGGGTGGAAGAACATGGATATTATTCGGTGGGAATGAGGGAAAACTTTTTGCAGGACTGGCAAATTGGCTGGACCGGTGGGATGATATCCACCTACCCGTTGCTTTTTGCCGGAAATAATAAAACGCAGGAACATGTTATCCGCAATTTCGACTGGCTTTTTCCCAATGGTATTTCACCATCCGGATTTTTTTGGGACAGCGGCGAGCATGGAACCAAATGGTACGGTGGAGACATTCGCAAACCACACACAGCCAATTGGCACCTCGTACGAAAAAGCGGCGACGGGCTTTTTTACATCCTGCAGCAGTTTCTGTTAATGGAAGAAATGGAAATTGCCGTTAAAGCTGCATGGAAAACCGGAATAAAAGGCGTTGCTGATGCTTTTGTAAAACTATGGAAAGAGAACGGACAACTCGGCCAGTTTGTGGATAATAAAACCGGCGAAATTCAGGTAGGTGGTTCAACCAGCGGAGGAATTGTTCCGGCAGCACTGGTGCTGGCTGCTGATTATTTCAGTAATCCGGCTTACCTGGAAACGGCAGAAGAAATCGGGAATTATTTCTACACCAACTATACCCAAAAAGGCCTTACCTGTGGCGGTCCGGGTGATGCCATGCAAAATTTCGACAGCGAATCAAGCTATGCGCTGGTTGAAAGCTACTTTACCCTTTACGAAACCACCGGCAACAAAAAATGGCTGCTGGCAGCCGAAGACGCAGCCAAACAATTTTCCACCTGGGTAATGTCTTACAATTATAAATTCCCGGAAACATCTACTTATGGTAAACTGGGAATAGAAGCTGTTGGCGCTGTTTTTGCCAACACCCAAAACACACACGGATCCCCCGGTATTTGCACTCATTCCGGATTGGCTTTGCTTAAACTTTTCAGGAAAACCGGAAACAGGTTTTACCTCGATTTGCTTAACGACATCGTGCATGCCATTCCGCAGTGCCTCGCTCATCCAGGTCAGAAAATGCCTGGCGTAAAAGATGGCTGGATCAATGAGCGAATCAACACCACCGACTGGCTTGAAGGAATCGGTGAAATGATGTACGGATCCACCTGGGCCGAAACAGCTTTGATGCTTACTGCCATTCAAATTCCCGGATTATATGTCATTCCGGATAAATCGGTTTTTGTTTGTTTCGATAATCTGGAAGCAAGAATTGCAGAAGATTCGAAGGACAAACTGGTTCTGGATATAAAAAATCCAACGAAGATGGATGCAGATTTAAAAGTATTTGAAGAAAAAATTGCGATGTTGAACCAAAAAATCGGGCCGGATTTTCTGCTGCATGCAAACAACGTTAAGATACCCGCTCTTGACTCGGTAAGGCTGACATTTTTCAAACCATGAAATGAATCAACCGGTGATACAAATTTCCACTATTTTGATTTGTTTTTACCCATCCAACCGTTGAGCATACGGTAATTTTACACCATGAAAAAAAGTAATTCAAAATAATTTACTCATTTAAAATCAATAAACTATGAAGAAAATTTACTTTTTCAGAACAATTTTAACCGGGCTAATCGTACTGATATCCCTTACTGGTATGGCCCAGGTTACACTAAGTGCTGTGGATGATGGCACGGCCAGGAAAGAAGTTCCTGAAGAAAGCATCAAAACCAAACATGCAAGTAACATTTTTGTATGGAAAACCGACACCACGGAAGCGATTGCTTTTGTGAAATTTGAAATTGGCAAATTTCAGGGTAAAATAGTATCTGAAGCAAGGTTTTCCACCCGGTCCGCCATGAATTCAGGTACAACCATGACCGTGAAACTGACCAGAGCCGGGAACACTGATTTTACGCGCGATTCGCTCACCTGGAGCAACAAGCCCGGAATCAGCAGCGAACTGGCCACTATTGAACTGGATAATAATTCGGGCCGGAAAGAATATATAAACGTCAGTACAAGACTGACTGATTACATTAATGAAGCGCTCGCTCAGGGAAAAGAATATATCGCATTTGGCATCCAGTTTAAATCGGGCGATGGAGGCGACCTCAGCTGGATGGGGGGCGCTAAAGATGGTTCATGGGGACCTCAGCTCGCTTTAACTTTCGACGAAGGGTCTAACCACTGGCCGGTGGCCGATGGAGTGGCATTTAAAGAAAACGCAGATACCACGGCTTTCTGGAAACACAACTCCAATATTTTTATCTGGAAGACTGACACCACCGAAGCCATAGCCTATGTGAAGTTTGTGCTGCCGGGCTATGCCAATAAAACGGTAACTTCAGCCGAATTCTCTACCCGGTCCGCCATGACGGCCGGAACTGCCATGACAGTTGCACTGGTGGACGCCAAATCGACCAGTTTTGCCCGGGAAACATTAACCTGGGCGAACAAACCGGGAACCGGCTCCGAACTGGCAACGGTTTTGCTCGATGATCAGTCGGCCCGGAAGGTTTATATACCAACCGGCACCAAACTCATTGATTACATCAACGGAGTTTTAGCCACCGGAAAAGAAGAGGTTGCCTTTGCACTGAAATACAAAAGCGGCGATGGGGGCGATATGCAGTGGATGGGCGGTAAAGGCGACGGTGCTTGGGGGCCCATGCTTAAAGTTACCGAAGGTATTGCTGCCGCCGGTTACGCATCAGACGATGGTTTTGCCACACAAGACCAACCCGACACACCGGGAAGCGACTTGCACGGCTCCAATATCTTTGTTTCCAGGGCGTCGGACGAAACAGAACAGATTGCTTACGTGAAATTCAACATCAGTACTTTCGCCGGACGTACTGTGGAAAGTGTTAAATTTTCCACCCGTTCGGATATGAACGATGGAACCAGTATGACGGTAGGATTGCATAAAACCGGGGCCGGTTTCACCCGTGCTGAACTGACCTGGAACAACCGGCCTTCTGTTGGCGCTGAAGTAGCTACCGTAGTTTTGGAAAAAGGTTCAGAACGCAGGTACTATGTTTCAACAGGAAATGCACTTGTTGCCTATGTGAATGAAAAACTACAGGCCGGAGCAGAGGAAATTGCATTTGCCCTGAAGTATAAAGACGGCGATGGAGGCGATTTTAAATGGATGGGAGGAAAAGGCGATGCCACCTGGGGGCCGATGCTCGAAATGGAATTTGGTTACGGATTCAACTCCTATGCCACCGACGATGGTTCCGGATTTCAGGAAAACCCGGATACTACTGCATTCTGGAAACACAACTCCAATATTTTCGTTTACAAAACCGACACCACTCAGGGTATTGCTTACGTTAAATTTGATGTAAGCGCACTGGCTGGCAGAGCCATTACCAAAGCCACTTTTTCTACCCGCGCTGCCATGAATGCCGAAGGAAAAACCATGACGGTTTCGCTGGTTGAATCCAAGGGCACAAATTTCACCCGCAATGAACTCACATGGAACAACCGTCCGGGAACCGGCGCTGAACTGGCCACTGTGGTAATAGAACGTTCCTCTGCCCGTAAAGATTATATTCCGGTCGGCACCAAACTCGTGGATTACATTAATGGCAAGCTTGCCGCCATGGAAACCGAAGTAGCCTTTGCAATCAAGTTCAAGGAAGGCGACGGTGGCGATTTTAGCTGGTGCGGCGGTGCCGGCGACGGCGCTTATGGGCCGCAATTGGTGATGGACCTGGTGAAACCCATTTCCATCGATACCATTACAGTTATTGAAGATGCTTATGCACTGGAAGCGTATCCCGACTCAGTGGGCGAAGGCGTTGCCGATATGCAGATTGGCCGCGACGACGCAGGAAATGCCGACAAGGAAACCTTTCTGAAATTCTCTCTGGCAGATAAAGCATTCCCGGTAGGTAAGGCAAGCATTGTTATGAGAGGAGATTTATTTAACGGAAACCCGGACCAACTGGAAAAACTAACAGTTCAGGTGGTGGGGACATCCAATGCATGGAGTGAAGATACCCTGAAATGGACAAATAAACCATCGGAAGAAACAGGTGTGCTGGTTTCTTATGATATCACAGAAGGCGGACTCCACCATTTTACAAGCGATGCGCTGACTCATTATATAAATGATGTGATTCGTGCGGACGGAACCGAAATCAGTTTTGTCCTGAAAGGAAAAGACGACACCGGTGCAAATCGTGTATGGGTTTCCAGTAAAGAATGGGTTCCTGGAATCCTGATTCTGGATTATACGGTTGCACCTCCGGTTCAGGAAGGAAATGTAATTGAAGATGCCTACGTTTCGCAGGTGGAAGCCGAGCGCGACAATAATTACGGAGGTGAAGCCGATCAGCATCTGATTAAGGATGATGAAAATGAAAGCAGCAAATGGATTTATTTCAAATACGATTTGAGTAAGGCTTACGATAATCCGGTTTCTGCAACACTGAAACTTTATGGCTCCATTCACGATACTGCAAACGAAATTACTGAGTTTAATTTTCAGGTTTTTTCTGCAAACAACAACAACTGGTCGGAAGACACCCTCACCTGGAACAACAAACCCGGTGTTGGAAATGCCGTGTTGCTGGAAGGAACGCTGAAAACTTCCGGTTCATGGTACGAGTTAAGTTCTCCGGCTTTCAGTAAATTTATTGCCGATGCGGTAAAAGACGGAAAAGAACAGATTACCCTGGTGGCCAAAGGCAAAGATGCAACACCCGGCAACCGGGCATGGATTTCGGGCAAAGAATGGCGGGCCAGTTCATTAATAATCAATTATGAACCCCAGGTTGAAGCGCCTGTATTTAATCCGAGACCTGGAGAATTTATATCCAAAGTAGATGTTGAAATTCAAACAGCTACTCCAAACGCTACCATTTATTACACAACAGACGGTACCGAACCGACCGAAGATTCAGATCAATACACAGGTAAAATCACAATAACCGAAACATCAACATTTAAAGCCATCGGTTATGCCAGTGAATTGAAACCGAGTATTGTTACATCTGGCGAATACATTGTTCATCCTGTGGGTGTGCCTGCATTCTTCCCGTCGCCGCTGGTAACTTATACCGACGACAATCCTCCTGTAGTGCTTATCACCGTTCAACCCGCCGATGCCATTATTTATTATTCCGACGACGGCAGCGATCCGGCAACACCTTATCCCGATGGCGGAATTCTGGTAACACAAACCACTACCATCAGGGCACAGGCTTATACCCCGGATGGTAACTTCTCCAGCGAAATCGTTGAAGCAACTTACGTTATTGAAGCTACAGTTGAAGGTATTGGTGTTGGCCCGGGCGGAGTAGGTTATCCTGATAATTCCATTTCCGGTCAACCCGAAAATACCTTGTGGTTAATGGCCGACAAACTTGCTGGTTTAACCGATGGTGATCCGGTTCCAACATGGGAAGATTTTTCAGGAAATAACAACCATGCCACTGATGTGTATGCCGGCACCAAACCTGCAAATTACCATATCAATGTGGAACCTGCTCCTGTTTTTGAATCGAACGGAGTAAGCAACAACATGCCTGCCGTAAAATTCGGGCCGATTGAAGGCCGCGAAACTGAGGTTGGCGCCCTGGCCATTCCCGACAAACTGAACGGAGAAGACGATTTTGATGGCATGGGCGGTTTGTCGCTTTGGGTAGTTGCAAAAAGGAACACAGTTATGAATGATTTTGCAGCGATGGTTGAAAAACGAAACTTCTATCAGGGACCGGATGAAAACGCATGGATCCTGCAGTATAACGGCGGCGGCGGTCCAAACGAACTGAGTTTTGAAATAAGGAAAGAAGACCGTTTGGTAACCAACGGCCACGCACTCGCCGACAATGAAAACACCTATATTATTGGCGCAGATCTCAGGGCATTCGATCGCATGACATTCTGGAGGAATGGCAAACTGGCGGCATCAATGAATTATTCAAAACCCATTAACAATATTGATGCACCGCTAGTAATTGGGAATAGTGTAAAAGACAACTTTGCTGAAATCATTTTCTTCAAAAAAGAACTGAATCAGCCACAAAAGGTGATTGTACAGAACTATTTGTCAGCCAAATATCAAATTGCTTTTACCGGCGAAGGTGCTTCTGATGTTGCTAATATCTATACACACGACGTTTATACCAACGAAGTAATTGGTGTTGGAAAGGCAAACTACGGGGCTGTAACTGAAAGCCATCTCGCCTCATCAGGCGGAGCGCTTCAGTTCGAAGCAGTTGGATCAACCTTTGAAGCTGGTGAATTTGTATTTGCCGGACACAACGGAGCCGCAAACAGCGACGACAATGCCTCGAAAACTTGGGCCCGCCGCTGGTTCATCCAGAAATCGGCAGGTGCCGGTGTGGATGTAAAACTGGGCTTCGACTTTGCTGCTGCCGGCCTTGAAACTCCGGCATCGGTTGAAGGATATGCTGTGTATTATTCTGCAGACGGTCAGGATTTTGCCGCACTGGAAGCTGCCGGAAATATGGAAGGCAATGTTATGGTGTTCACACTGCCCGCTGTTGAAAATGGTTTTTATGTATTGAGCGCCGGTCCGGTTACCGGAACACGTTCCTTTGAAGACATGAGCGGTTTGGTTAACCTCTATCCGAACCCGACTTCTAACGGCGCCAATGTGGTGATTAACAATGCCGTTTCCGGAACATTCAGAATAAATATTCACAACATGACCGGAAGCGTTGTGCGGCAGATAGTTGCCAGCAAGCCGGCCGGACCACATACAGAACGGTTCAGCGTGGCCGGTCTTGCTCCCGGAGTTTATTTGGTAGAAGTTGTTCAGGGCAATAACCGTGCTTTGAAGCGATTGGTTAAAAATTGATAGTAGTACTTAAATGAGACAAGAATGTGCCGCATCAAAGCGGCACATTCTGTTTAAAACATTAATGCAAAAAACTTATGTATAAATTACGAATTCAATGCGGATTTTTTCTGCTTTTGCTTATTGGCATTATTGTTTCAGCGGAGGCACAAACCAGACGGATATCAGGAACAGTAACCGAAACCGGAGGTGAACCTATTCCCGGAGCCACCGTTTTGGTAAAAAATACACAAGTTGGTACGGTTACTGGTATGGATGGAAATTATGCGCTGGATGTGCCTGCCGAAAACAACATTTTGGTTTTTAGTTTTGTTGGTTTACGAACCGAAGAAGTGGAAATTGGTAACCGATCGGTAATAAATGTAACCATGCGCACACAGTCGGTTGACCTGGATGAATTGGTGGTAGTTGCATACGGTACCCAAAAAAAACGGGACGTTATCGGTTCGGTAGCTTCGGTGAAAAGTGAAGAACTGGCCAGAATTCCCACCACAACATTCGACCAGGCGCTGCAGGGGATGGCCACCGGCGTACAGGTGAGCAGCAGCAGCGGGGTACCAGGTTCGCCTGTTTCAATAAAAATCAGGGGTATCAGTTCCATCTCATCGGGTACCGACCCTTTGTGGATTGTGGACGGAATGCCCATTTATTCCGGCGGCGGACTGGAACGCACGCAGGGTTCCACCGGGCAGTCGCCCATGTCGCTCATCAATCCCAACGATATTGAATCCATTGAAGTGCTGAAAGACGCTGCAGCAACAGCAATTTACGGGTCGAGGGCTTCCAACGGTGTCATCATCATCACCACAAAACAAGGCACAAAAGGCAAAGGTTCCACTACAGTAGATTACAAATTTGGTGTGGCCGATTTAGTGAGAAAAGCGGAAGATATAGGGTTCACCAATACTCTGGAATGGTTCGATTTGGTTGAAACTGCGCGCAGAAACTCAAACAACGGGCAGGATAATCCGTTTCGTCCCAACGACATTCTGGCTTTTTTTCCCGAGCCACGCATGGAACTTTCCCGCGAAGAAGCAATGTCGATTAATACCAACTGGTTCGACGAAATATTGCAAGTCGGGAGTTTTCAGGAGGTGAATGTTTCAAGCACCCGTGGATTTGAAACAGGTTCATTTTATGTTTCAACCAACTACCGAAAAGACATTAGTGTTTTGAAAAGCAACCAATTTGATCGCTTTTCGGGAAGAGTGAATATCGATTTTGAGCCGGTAAAAAATTTCAAAGTAGCATCCCGCATTAGTTTCTCCTATACCAACAACGACCGCGTAAAAACAGCAGTAGGCGGTGCTATTGGATCAAGCGGAGGTGGCACCCAGGGAGGTTTTGGCCGCGCCAACAGGCAAACCCTTCCCTGGTTCCCAATCTACGATAATTCCTACGGCCACGGATACTGGAACCCGCTTTCGGGTAATAACCTGGTGGCCGGCATCGATAAAGACCTGACCATAGACCAGGTAAAAAATTACCGGTCCATCGGCGGCCTGTTTTTCGAATACCTTCTTCCCAAAATTGACGGGTTATCTGTGAAATCGGAAATAACTTACGACTTCATTCAAAACAATTCTGTTTTCTGGATTACCGATATTTTACGGGAATATGGTTCTTACGCTTCCGAACAGGCAGTTACACGTTTGAGCATCAATTACAACCTGTTTGCCAGTTACGCCCGTCAATTTGGTGAAAATCATTTTGTTTCGGCAGTTGCCGGTACCGAATCGCAGCGTACCAGCGCCTATACCCGCCAACTGGAAGGCCAGAACCTGAAAGGTACCTACAAAGAGATTGGAAGACCTGACGACATGCTAAGCATGTTTGGCGGCCTGGGTGGCGAAAAATACCTGAGGGCTTTTTTCGGACGGGCCGATTATAAGTTCAAAGACCGCTACCTGGCTGGTGCCAGTTTCCGGCGCGATGGAATTTCAAATTTTGAACCCGAATTCCGTTGGGGTACGTTTACAGCCTTTTCGGCCGGATGGATTCTGACAGAGGAAAATTTTCTGAAAGACTTTGAAGCCATGAATTTCCTGAAAATAAGGGGAAGTTTCGGGCAAACCGGTAACGAAAACATTCCGGCAAATAAAACGGTAACCACCTACACCGTAGATGCCCGCACCCGTTATGGCACGCAGGATTTAATCAGCGCCGGAACGCGCGTAAGCAATATTGGTGTTCCATCGCTTACATGGGAAACAACAAACAACATCGACTTTGGATTCGATTACGGTTTCAGCAACAACCGCGTTTCCGGCTCGGTAGCTTACTACCTTCAAAATGTAACCGACATGCTGCTGGCATCAAGTTTGCCTCCGTCTGCAGGTGTTTCGGGTGGTCAGATTTGGAGCAACATTGGCGACATGAAAAACCGGGGACTCGAATTCAGCATAAAATCGGTCAACATCGATAAAAACCGGTTTAACTGGACCACCGACTTCAATATTACTGCAAACTCCAACAAAGTAACCCGGCTGACACCCGAACTGGATGTTTCGGGTAAAGGAATTGGCGGTGTTACCCGCGCTGTTACCGGAGAAAGCCTGTGGACCTTTTTTATGCCCGAGTATGCTGGCGTGGACCCGGAACGTGGGGTAAATCTGATTTATGAAATTGATGTGGACCACTACAATGCCACCGGTGAAACCGTAAAAACAGGCCGGGTAATTCCTGCTACCAACAACAACCTGTCGAACCACCGGGTTCTGCTGCAGGGAAAAACCAGCATTCCCACGTATTACGGAGGGTTAAACAACTCCTTCAAATTAGGGAACTTCGACCTGAATCTTCTCTTTTCATTTTCAGGAGGAAACTATTTTTTCGATTACGAAGAGCAGCGAACCACCGATGTACAATATGGCCAGGTAGTTCTTCGTAAAGATATGATTGGAAATACCTGGACACCCGAAAATTCCGATGCAGAATACCCTGAACTACGCTGGCAGGGAAGCTATCCGTGGGACTGGGACCCCGAAGCACCGACCAACGACCCACTGGCGCCCGATGGCAAAGGCGATTGGGTAGAAAGACCCGGAAACTACAAAAACGAACAATATCAGTTTTCAAAATACCTGTATAAGGGCGATTTCGTCCGACTTAAAAACCTTCAGGCCGGTTATACCATTCCGGTTAATTTAACACAACGAGTTGGAGTTAACGTTCTGCGGGTGTTTGTATCCGGAACCAACCTTTTTACCTGGACTCCGGAATACAAAGGCTGGGACCCGGAAACTCAGGGCGTTAACCTGCCTCCGCTGAAATACCTGACTTTTGGTGCAACTGTAACTTTTTAAAAGGGAGAATTATGAGAAAGATATTTAAAACGATGAAGTACGTATTGGTCCTGATTATTTTGCTGAATGTTGGCTCCTGCAACAACGAGGAATTTTTTGAACTGACCAATCCGCCCGAATTTCCCTGGCTGAATATAAACCAGTTGGAAATGGCAGCCGTTACACCATATCATCTTACGTTTGCACCTTCGTGGGGAAGTTACTGGATGAACTATCATCTGGTAACCGATTGTATGGCCGACTATATTTATCTTCTGCCAAATACGTCGGCGGACATTCCTTACACCGAAATGTATTACCGCACTACGAATGTGAGAACTGACAAGTCGAATGGTATTTACGGCTACATTTACCAAACCATTGGCGCCTGCAATGCGGCACTCGATTTTTATGCCGAAAACGATGACCAGCCATTTCCGAACCTCACGGAAAACGAACAGGAAAACCTCAGGCGAATTAAAGGTGAACTGCATTTCATGAAAGCATTTGCCTACTTTACGGCAGCAAAGGTTTATGCTCCGGCGCCTTCGTCGCCTGAATTTGAAACGCTTGAAATTTTGCCGCTTCGGAAAGAATTCCCCAAAGACATTGAACAGGCAAACAAAGTGCAATTTGGAACTGCACGCCAAATATATGATATCGTTCTGGAAGAACTTGACCAGGCTGTAACCCTGCTGCCTGAGCAGTTCATTTCCGGCGTTCATCACCCTTCCTATCAATACGGAAGGGCCAATAAATCTGCCGCTTCGTTTTTGCTTATGAGGGTATATTTTCAGTTGGGTGAATACGATAAGGCTTTGGCCGAAGCAGATAAAATAATCAGCAATACGAGTTATGCCCTTGACGAGGACCCCATTGAGGCATGGAACCACAGCGATCCGGGTAAAGGGAATGAAGTGATTTGGTATGCCTTGTATTACGACGAGGTTAAAAACGTAACGGCAAGTGTATTTACCAGCATGACAAAAACCCATTACACAGCAATGAACGGTGGCAGGGGAGACAGTTGGAGCCGTTGCCCGTGGAACCAGTTCTGCATGAGCCACTGGGCCTCACAGTATGTGGGCTGGATGGATGAAAATCTGGCTGTAACCGAAGAGGCCTTAAAAGACAAACGTTACACCCAGCTGTATTACCGTTTGGAAGGAAACAACGGAGACCCGCAGGCCGACCCTCAGATTTACGAAACACAGTATGTGCACATTAAAGAAGCCTATATTTGGGGCGATAAGTATTTCAGGGGAGCGAACGGACGCTATACCAACGTTCCGGTTATGCGATTGGCTGAAGCTTACCTTACCCGCAGTATTCTTCGGTTGAAATCGGGAAACACCTCGGGCGCACTGGCAGATGTGAATGTGGTGCGTGAACGTGCCGGGCTCGAACCGCTGCCCGAAGTCACCGAAGAACTTATTGACAAGGAGCGGATTAAAGAACTGGCTTTTGAGGGCGACAGAGTAGCATATTTGCAGGCGCTTGAAAAACCGATTGGCCCCGGCGACCGCGAAGATGTGCCTCCGGTTCAGCCACCTTACAACCAGTTTTACTGGAAAATTCCGCAACTGGAACTCGATATGCAAAATCAAAACGAATAAAAAACGGACAAAAATGAACAAGAAGATGAAGATAAAAGCCATTTTCGGAATTACCCTGTTGCTTTTTGTGCTGGGAGCCTGTGAAGAGGCGGAAGAGGTGATACCCCGGCCAAAACTGATGGTGGAAACCACCAATCCTTCGGCTTACGGAGCCAGTGACGGCACTATCAATTTAACCATCGAAGGACTGGATAGCACGCCGTACGAAATTTTCTGGAGCAACGGAGCAACCACAAAAGATATTTCGGGACTGAAAGCAGGAAAATATTCTGTAAAAATTATTTACCTCGATAAAGCGGTTGCCAACAGGGCCGCCGAACTCACCGACCCTGATCCCACGCCATTCAATTTGAATTTTTCTGTGGAACAACCCTCTGTTTGGGGCTACAAAAACGGAAAAATTACACTGACCGTTTCCAATGGCGTGGAACCTTATTCGTTTTTGTGGAGCAACGGGGCGACCACACAAAATCTTGAAAAGGTAAAAGCCGGAACTTATATGGTTACGGTTACCGATTCCAATCCGCACGGACCTGTTTCCACAGAAGGAATTATAATGGTTGAACAGCCCGAGTTTGTTTGTGGACGTGACAGTCTGATGGATGTGGACGGGTTTAAATATCCCACCGTTTCCATTGGCGACCAATGCTGGACGGCAGTAAATATCCGCACCATCCATAAACCAGACTGGGATCCAAATGATAAAACTCTCGATGAAGCAGAATACCTTATTGATGGCAGGTTTTGCGAAGCGCTGAAATGCAACGGGCCTTTAGGTGCTCATTACACCTGGGAAGCCGCTATGAACGGAGAACTCTCCGGTGGAGTCGTTCAGGGAATTGCCCCGGATGGCTGGCATATTCCGAGCCGTGCCGAATGGCGACAGTTGAACGACTGGCTGCGAATTGACGGAAACGGCGGCTCAGGGAATAACGTGCCCAATAAAATCAGGGGCGAAGGCAGCCCCTCAGGTTTTAACGCACTTTATGCCGGAAACTGGGGTTATGGCGTATTTACCGGCGAACTGGGCGCATTTTGGACCTCAACCGAACTACTCGACGCTGAAGAAAATTTCACGGGGAGGGCATACTACCGTCTGGTAAATCCACTTCCCTTGCTGGGCGAAGGTCATGATATGATTGAAAAAGGCTTGAGCATAAGATTGGTAAAAGATTAGAAACTTCACCTATGTAAAAACCCGGTTAGCGGTTTTAAACTGCTTTCCGGGTATTTTTTCAACTTTCAGGACTATGACAAACTGGTTTCGATTAGGCTTCATCCTGCTTTTATTCGTTTTTAACGGATTAAGCATGAATGCGCAGTTAAAAACTGCACGTCCCGGAGTTTGGATGACCTACTACAACGGAAGAGACCTGAAGGAAGATTTTACCGACATGAAAAACCACGGAGTGGATGCTGTGGAAGTGGGAATATGGGGAATTGAGGGGAACAGCCGGGCAAAAGAAGTGTTGAAGGCTGCCCGGGAAACAGGCATGGAACTTATTATCGGCCTTCCCGAAGTTAGTGAAGAAGCCTTCAACTTTCCGGAGGATAGCGTGGAACGGGCAGTTATGCTGGGCGGAGCTTACAATGATAAAGCCATCGAACGGTTCCGATTTGCTTTCACTCCTGAAAAACACACCATAACCATTGAGTCGCCGGTGTATGACAGCACCAACTGCTACGGAACCATCGGGCGGTATTTTATGGGACTCACCCCGGTGAAGGCTGAAGTAATCGTTAAACAGGCCGATTTTGATGGCCGCCAGCACCTGAAAATCATTGAGGCGGAAATCGCGCCTCAAAAGGAACATTTCTGGAATATGTCATTCGACCTGACGGGTATTGAAGGCGATTTGGAGAATGTATTACTGGCTGTTTACTGGACAGCTAAAGGAACACGTGACTACTGGATTTTTGGCGATGCAGTGTCCCTTTTTTCCGAAGGATTTAAAAATCAGTTGGAAAAAGAAATCAGAGCCGGAGTTAATGCCTGGAAAGCAGCCAATAACGGCATCTTTCCCGATGAGATCATTGCCGCTCGTTATGGCGATGAATGTTTTCACCTGAGCGGTCACCTCAACTCCGATGCCTGTTCCTTCCCCGTTTGGGATTACTCGGAAAACGCAGTTAAAAAATTCAAAGAAACGTCTAACGGCGAAATTCCGAGGGGAGTGGGTTTTACCGATATGTTCGGGCACAAAGCTTATGCACAATGGATGTACAATTTTCACGAAGCGGCTGCACAATCGGTGAAATTTGTCAAACAGTGTTTGCAGAAGGAAGGCGCGGGCCATTTACCGGTTTTCAGAAATACTACCCGCATGAACATTTTTGATGTACTGAACGATTACGACGGTTCAGGGCAGGAGTTACTGGCAGAAGCCTTCGATTTTATCCACCTCGACCCTTATCCGGTGAACAGCAACGGATATGACGAAAACACGATTCCGCGCGATATGACTTACATGGAAGGTTTTTCGCGAAGGTTTGGCAAACCCATGGTTCCATGGCTGCAGGCCCATGTTTACGGACATTTGCAGCACCCGTCACCCGAACACATTTCGAAAATGATGGAACAGCAAAAGCAGTTTCCTTTGCGATCCATCATTTGGCTTGGTTACGGATATGAAAAATCGGGAAACACATTTCCTGCAAGTAATCCCGCTTCGTGGGAAAGAGCCAAAGAGGAGCATGCAACATTCAAAACATATAAACATCCGGAAAACAATGCTGATTTTGCTGTTATCAGACCTTACACCGCCCGAAGTGTAAGAGGGATTGACCACTTCACTGCCGACCGTTTTTTGACTGACTACCTGCTGGAAACTGCCGTTTTTGATTTTAATCTGAAATACGATGCTTATGAACCGTTTGATTGTTCTGAAATTCAACCTGAAAAATTGAAAAAGTATCCGTTTGTCATTGCTGAATTGGGCATCATCAGTGAAAAAACACTGCAGCCATTTCTGGAAATACAAAAATCCTGTTTGCTGATTATTGCCGGTGCTGAGGCTGAAACAAGAGGCTCCTCATTGCAAAACCTTGGAATATCAAAGATTATTTCAGACGAAGAAATAGGGGAGGGCAATAGTCATTCAAAAATTGCTTTGATGAATGCAGCCACTCAAGTGGAATTATCCGACAATGCAAAAATTCTATATTCTAAAAACAACCAACCGGCTGCATGGGAAAAAGAGAATCGGATAGTGATAATGCAACTGCCCGAAGAAAATTTAACTGAATTTGCAAAAGAAATGTTGGAACGACTGGTTTCAAAACTGACTGACTAAGTAGTCAATAAAAAAATCTGACGCAATTCTCTTGAACTTATCCAGGTGTTAAGATTAGCTATCGTTAATCTCTTTCATTTTTCTGATAATTCTTCGGTTAAAATTTGTTTATAGTCAAAGTTTTCATTGGTATTGATTATCCCTCTTAGTTTTCTAACTTTAGCAGAGATTTGCTTTGGTTTAATTTTCCTCCTGTTCACGGTTATCAATTTAAAGTAATTTTCAACCATTTCAGAAAGACTTAGTCCTTTTTCTTTGGCGTATTCTTTA
>JAWLCW010000013.1:0-157947 GCA_041686935.1 Mariniphaga sp.
CACTTAGGGCCTACGTCAAGTCTGGTGAATGGGACGAGTTTTGGCACAGTTACTATCAACTGAATTATAAAAAATGTGCGTAATATGAGAACTGCACCCCAAAAAATTAATAGTAATTTTTATTCTGTATTCAATAAGAAATTTCGCTTTAAGAACATCCGTGATGATTCTTTTATTAGGTCTCCTGTTTGCAGGAAGAGCTACCTGCCAGTCAGCGCATCATGAACTGTCGTTTTCTTATGGACTTCAATCCACAACTGAACTTATGAACAATGGTGAACTAATGGATATTTTTTTACCCCTTTTCACAATCGGGCTACTACACTCAGAAACCACAAATTCAAAAACAACAGGGCCTGTGTTGTTTTCCTGGAAATACATTCCAAAATCAAGATGGGGATTTGGTATTGTAGCCGGCCGCATGAAAGGTTCTTACGATAAAATTATAGGTTCTTACTGGTTTGAAGGAAAAACTGTTAACCATTGCAAATATTCTGCATTCACCATTGCACCAGAAGCAGATTTCCGGTATTTTCAAAGAGAAAAGTTTACACTTTATTCATCTGCAGCCGTCGGGTTAACTTTTCTGACGGAAGAAGTGAATGGATCAGCAGAAAAAAGAAATTATTTCGATGCCCACGTTTCACTGATTGGGTTCCGCTATGGCCAAAAACTTGCAGCTTTTGCTGAACTGGGATTCGGTTTTAAGGGCTTAATCAATTTTGGAGTAAATTTAAAACTGTAACCCAACGGTTCACAGGCAGTTTCTTCCGAAATGTTTATTCAAGCTGAAAATTTATTTTCCGACCGGAAAAAGATTGATTTTGCACCTGCTTCATTTCCAACTTCAATTTTGCCCTCCTCCAGTTGTATGGCTTAAAACCATAATTGTAACTCCACCCACCAACCAGACTGGAATAATCAAAAGCCCGTATTCAGCCCTGAACCGGGTTTTCTCAATTTTTGTTATAGCCGAATTGGGAATTTCCACAAAGCGGCTGGTTTCATTTTCATCAATAAGGGGAAATCCCGGTTCCACGTAAACATCCAGCCATTTCACCTTTTTCGATTTGGGCAAATCAGTTAAATAACTCTTCATCAAATCGCCGGTTAAATGGTTTTCCCGGAAAACAAAATTGCTTAACTGAAAATGTTGCCCGTTTTGATGAACCACAACCTGCTCCTTTTTTGAAATCGCCGGATCGTCCAGTGAAATTAACTTTGTTCCGAAACAGCCACTTAAACCAAAAGATATCAAAAAACAGAAACACGGCAAAGCAAATTTCTTTTTCATGATGAACTGGATTTAAAATACAAGTTATGAAATTTTTTCGAATGAAAATCACTATAAACCAAACAAATAGAAATGATTTTCACAAAAAAGAAGTATTCCGGAGTTTGTTGTTTATAACACCGGAGTAAGAAACATATTAATTAGCAAATAACTGATTCAACGCTCAATATTTTTCCGTAACTTTCCTATAGAATGTACGTTAAATAAACGTTGTAAAAAACCAAAATGACTGAAACGTCTAAAAATGGGGAAGATTTTATCGGGCGGCTGACGGAGGTAATTGAAGCCAACCTGAAAAATGACCAGTTTGGGGTAAACGAACTGGCCAGAAAAATGGGCATGGAACGGTCAACCCTTCACCGTAAAATCAATAAAATAGCCAATGTTTCAGTTAGCCAGCTTATCAGCCAGGTAAAACTGAAATATGCCCACGAATTATTGCAACAAACGTCACTAAGTATTTCTGACGTTGCATACGATTCAGGTTTTCACAGTGTAACCTATTTTTCGAAATGCTTTCACGACTATTTTGGCTATTCGCCGGGCGAGGCAAAAAATAAAAGTACAGAACTGAATCCAGTAACTAAAGAAACTGAAATTCCAGGAAAACATAAGATTGGGATAGCAGTTTTACTTTTCATAATTGTCGTTCTGATTTTTACATTCATTTTTCATGAAAGAATAAATTTGAATCTGTTTTCAGACCAACCAAATGAACCGGAAAAAACGGTGGCCGTATTGCCCATAAAAGATATCAGCCAGACTGCCGAAAATGAATTGTTTTTTAAAGGATTACAAAGCGAAATCATCAGCAATTTGGGCACCATCGATTTTATTGATGTAATTTCTCCCCTTAAATACCCCGAAAACAGTGATTTATCACCACCGGTTCGCTGGGCAAAAAAACTAAAAATCAATTACCTGATTGAGGGAACCGCTCAAACCATCAACGGAAATATGAAAGTAAGGTTCCTGATGACCAATGTGAATACGGGAAAAATTATTTGGTCAGCATTGTTTGACAGCGACCGGACCAGCGAAGATCCTCTGGTTTTTCAGAACGAAATTTCGCAGATTGTACGCCGCGAAGTAAAGGCCACATTTTTAAACCAGGATATCTGGGCACCGCAAACAACAAGTAACCTGGCCGCAAATAAAAGCTTTCAAACGGCAAGTCATTATACAAATTTATATACACTCAACCCCGAAAGTACAAATTATCGTCAACTGGCTTGGCAGCATTATCTGGAAGCCATTAAACACGACCCAAATTTTCCGGGGCCCTATTTAAGAATTGGCTGGATTTACCATGACCTGAGCATAACAGACGATGTTTTTCTTTCAAACCGTTACCTCGACACTGCGCTGATATGGTATGAAAAATCGGAAAAAGTTCATTTCAACGGTTTTGCCGGAACATTGCTAAAAAGTCAGACAATGTCGCTAAAAGGCGAATTTGATGAAGCCTTGCGAGTTGCGAAGAAGGGAATTGATAAAATTCCGCACGAACCCGCAGCTTACCTGCACCTCGCTGCTGTTTATGCCTGCATGGAAAACTATTCGAAAGCAATTGAATCCTTGTTTTTTGCTTTAGAATTACGTGAAGATCCATACAGCGAAATTTGGACCAACAGAGGGCTCAGCGCCGATTTTAATGCTACCGGATTTCCGGAAGAAGCGGAATATTTTATGCACTTTGTTATGAATATCAACAAGGATTCGGTTGAATTTTTAACCCAAAAGGCATGGTCGCTTTTTTGCAACGGATACCCTGAAAAAGCGGTTGACTGCCTTAAGAAACTTTATGAAAGAGATTCAACCCATAATAAAGTAAATCAATATTTATGCATTTTCAACTTTGTTCTGGGTAACCAAAAAGAAGTTGAAAAGTTTGCCCCAAAAGTTGAAGGAATGCACAGTTTTGGAACATTTCAGCCAAATACAAAAGGTGTACTAGGCTGGTATTATTTGAACAAAGGGCAGAAAGAAAAGGCATTGTCATTTATAAATTCCGAAATAAAACGAAACCAGGATTTGAATACCATCGGAAACTACCAAAGTAAAAACTATTCCACTTCGCATAATCTGGCCTGTTTATATGCTACTATTGGAGAAACCGAAAAAGCGCTGGATTTTTTAAAAGAGCTGACAAATAAGGAATTTTGCCCGGTTTGGTATATCACTTCACTAAAAATGAACCCAATGCTGGAAACTATCCGAAATACGCCTGAATTTCAGGAAATTTTAAATGACCTTGAACAGAAATATCAAAATGAACATCTGCTGGTTGTTCGGCTTCTTCAGGATACGGAGAAAGAAAAATATTTTCTGGAACATCCATAAAAAACATTCGGAATAAACCCGATTGCATCATAATTTAAAAAAATACCTGAAATTTTAAAGGGTTTGCAACATAATTGGTTGGTGTTGCAACATGGTTTTCCTGAACTTTAAATCAGAAAAATGAACGATTTAAAAGAAGGAAAATGAAACGACTGCCTCAAATTTTCATCCTCAATTTCGGGATAAACCGGTGTTACATTATAAAAGGCGAACAAGCTGTTATGGTGGATGCCGGACCTCGCGGCAAAATAAAATCGTTTAAAAAACAACTTAGCTCTTTCAAAATCAATCCTGAAGAAATTAAACTGATTGTGTTAACCCATGGCGATTTCGACCATATTGGTTCTGCAAAAGAAATCAAAGAGGCTACCGGAGCAAAACTGGCCATACACGAAAACGACCGGAAGATTCTGGAAGAAGCCCGCTTTAACTGGCCTCCCGGAGTTACCCGCTGGGGAAAATTTACCCGGTTTCTATTAAAACCCCTTGTTCAAAATATGAAAATTCCATCACTAAAACCTGACATTATTCTTTCGAACGCTGATTTTCCTCTTGACAAACTTGGCATCAATGGGAAAATTCTTTTCACGCCCGGTCACACCCGAGGTTCGGTGAGTGTGGTTCTTAACTCGGGTGAAGCTTTTGTGGGCTGCATGGCTCATGCCGGTTTTCCGTTTACATTATCACCAAATCTGCCGGTTTATGCAACAGATTTGGAAAGGCTGAAAGAAAGCTGGTACATTTTGCTTGAGCATGGCGCCAAAATGATTTACCCGGCACACGGAAAACCCTTTTCTACAGATAAAATATTTAAAAAGTTAAAATGAATACATGTAACAAATTTAAAATCAATACCATGAAAAATTTAATTTTTACCATATTGTTTTGTTTGCCCAACCTGGCAATCGCACAAAAACCACAACAGTTTTCAGAAAAAGAAAAACCGGTGCAAGGTCAAAAACATGAATCCAAAATCCGAAACGCAGGCAAAATAAGTCAACTTAAAGAAAAATTTCAGACTCCTTTTGATATGAATGAGCATCTCGTGCTTGCTGAAGAAGAATTTCTCAAATCCGGAAATTTTAAGTTTTTACAAAACCGTGAGATACAACTGCAGTTCAGGGAAAAAATGCTCAAATCGGCACAAGAGGATGTGTCGCTGATGGATTCAATTTACGGATATTCTTTTGCCTCTCAGGATGATTCTGTTTTAACAATTAAAATTTTCATGGAATACACAAATTCTGCAAAAAGGTGGTGTATATGGCGAAGTGAACTGGATACTACAAACATGCAATGGGTTAATATTTACCGGCAGGAAAGCTTTTCTGATAACACCGGCAACGACACACTGGGTATTAATTACGAATGGAGTACCGAAATTAACGACTGGATGCCGGAACAAAAAACAGTACAGCAAATTGACAACCAGGGAAGAAGAATACTGTTAGCCCGTTTCCAGTGGCATAATCTCTCGCAAAAATGGAGAGGAGTTGAAAAGCTGGAAACCGCATACGATGATTGGGGAAACCAGACATTGTATGCTTTTTACAATGGCTGGAACGATGTTATGAGTAATTGGATTGGTTATATTAAAGAAGAATATGAATATGACAAAAGTGGCAATCTTAATTACATAAGCCTTTACCAATGGAATGCCGCAACACGTGACTGGATTGGCAGTTACAAACTGGAAATGGAAAGGGATGAATGGGGAAACCTGACATTGGAAGAATTGTCGATGTGGGATGTTGCAGCAGAAAAATGGACATACCATATTAAACTGGAAACGAGTTATGATGAAAATGGATTGGTGGTAAGCGCTGCATACTACTTCTGGGACCCGTTTTATGAACGGTGGGTTGGATATTCCAGATATGAAATTTTCCGGGGAAATGATTGGAGTGAAGTGTTGGTCAATTATTCCTGGAACATTGGAGATGAAACGTGGGAAGCCGGTTCGAAATCTGTTTCGGAATGGAACGCAGATGGAACTTACATAAAAACAATTCAATACAATGCAAAAGATTCAGTAATTCAAACAGAATTAATCAATGGATTTAACAGCGACACAACCATTACCAAAATCTGGATTACACCATCGTGTCCCGATCAAACCTGTACAGCGCTTGATTCTGATTATGTGGAAGGAAATGCCTCCATATTATGGGATTACAACATCAACGGGAATTTATATACCACCGGAGGATTTTGCCAGATTGACATAGAAAATCACCTGGATTTATCCAAAACTCCGGCCATTGCTTTCAACTACAAAGTTCTGGAACCTTCCCCGGCATCATTCATCATACTTTTTACCGAAACAAATGGAGAAACGTGGATGGTTGAAACGCAGGAAAGTCTTTCCGACACCACCGGAAACTGGCTGTTACTGCACGTCCCTCTAACCGAAGTTAACACACTAGTAAAACAGGTGGACGGATACTTCGATTTTGGAACCATTAAAAGCTTTCAGATCAAGCTCCATGTTCCAAAAGGCATAAAAACTTCGGGCACTGTTTTAATCGACAATTTTACAGCATGTAACATTAAAAAGTCGGAAAACTGGATACCCGGAAATAAGGCAGAAGAATGGTACGATGAAAAAGGAAATTTTATTGCTGCCGATTCTTCCCGCTGGGACCCGTTAACAAAGGAATTTATTCATTACTATCAATACAAATCAGACTTAACTTATGATGATAACGGGAACATATTAAGCAATAACTCTTATGAATGGAATGAAATTCCGGGAGATTCGATTTGGGTGAACAAATATGAAGGTGAGTACAATGAAAACAATAAACAAACCCGGTCAGAAAGTTATTCCTGGGATGTTGATGCCGGAATTTGGGTGGGAAATCAGAAACAGGAAACAGCTTACGATGAATTTGGAAATATAATTCAGTTTACTAATTATCAGTGGAATTTTTTTATCTCCGACTGGCTACCCCTTAACAAGTTTGAATATACATGGAATGAAGCAGGCATTCAAACCTCAGAAGCGTATTATTCCTGGAGTTTGGAACAGGGGCAATTGGTTGGTAATTACAGAAATGAAACCTTTTTTAATGAATTTGGTGAAGAAATAAAAACCATATTTTACAACTGGAATCTTGATTTAAATAACTGGAAAATTCATGATGTAAATTTAACCAGCCATTTTAACACTATAACTAATCCACAAGGGGAAATAACAGGATACGAACAAACCCAATGGGACGAAACACTAAAAAGGTGGCGCCCCATTGAGAGGTACTACTATTTCTATTCGTTTCACAGCATTACAGCAGTAAAACCCGAAACTGCTGATTTTATAAACAAAATTGCATTGGTTTATCCAAATCCGGCTTCAACTGTAATCTATATTCAATTGAATCCCGGAATTTTCTCCGGCACAGCAGGTTTATTCAACGATAAGGGCCAGTTGCTGAAAAAAGTAAATTTAACAACTAATCTTACCTCCATTCAGGTAAACGAACTGCCCAAAGGAATTTACATTTTATACATAGAAACCAATCAGTTAACTGAGTCGAAAAAAGTACTTATTCAATAAAAACAAAAAACAATTAAGGGTTTAAAAATCAACTTTAAAAATTCAAATCATGAAAAATTTTACGTTCGTTTTGATGTTCCTGATCCCATTTTTAGCATTCGCACAAGAACCGCTACCTCAAATCCGTAAGAAAGCAACGACTGAAACAACTTTTGGAAAAAACCATATGATTCAGTCCTTGAAAAAAATGGAAGAGCTGCAAAAAGAATTTTCTTTGAATTCAATTTCTGAGAAAATCAAACAATTACAGGCCGAAGAAGAAGGTTTAAAAAATTCTTTTGGGGAAATTTTCCCGGGCAGAGAAATCATCGAAAAACTCCGGGAAAACAACCTGAAATCTGCCCAAACCGATTCTATGTTAAACGATTCTGTGTACATATTTCTATTTAAAAGCCCTACCGATTCTGTATTAACAGGTAAAATGTATGGCACATACAACACAAAAGGAAATTTTGGCCATGTATGGAGACTTGAACTGGATACCCTGACCATGCAGTGGCGTAACACTTCAAAAGACGATTATTTCTATGATGAAAACGACATGAATACATCATTTTTCCGTTATTTTTGGAACACAGAAAAAAATGACTGGCTTCCGGTTTTTAAGCGTGAAATGGAGTTTGATTCAAATGGCAGAAGGACCATGTTGGCATTCTTCGACTGGAATAACTATTCAGAAAAGTGGATTGGCCGGACAAAAACCGAGTTTGCCTGGGATGAATGGGGAAACCAGATACTTTATGCATATTATGAATGGGATTATTCAACAAACAGATGGCGGGGTTATTATAAACAAGAATTAGCCTACGATGCTTTGGGAAATATAATTTTAAACATTTATTCCATCTGGGACGAAATGTATGGTGACTGGATTTTTCAGAGCAAATATGAATCTGTTTTTGGGCAGGATGGTTCCAAACAAATAGCCAACTATTCATGGGATCTAGCCAATAAAAAATGGATAGGTCAGTATAAAATCGGCAGTTACGTCATAAGCCAAGCAGAGCAATTTGTCGTTAATTACGTATGGAACAGCATGGAAGACATCTGGGAAGAATCGGGAAAATTTGTCAGTAAATATTTAAATGACGGATTAACTCATCAGTTTACAAGCTATTTAAAACCAGATTCCATTATTCCCGGAGTAGTAATTAATGGCTTTAACACTGAAGAGGATATTAACACCATTTGGACCGACTTGTCGTGCCCCGAACAAACATGTTCTGTCCTCGATTCCGATTTTGTTGAAGGTGCCGCTTCCATCAGGTGGGATTATCATTCTTCAGGGAAAATAAACTATTATGGCGGAGCATGTCAGTTTGAACTGTTGAATAGCACGGATATGTCCGGCTTTGATGGAATTTCATTGAACTACAAGGTTCTGGAGTCTTCTTATGCATATTTCGTTTTTTTACTGATTGAATCCGACGACGAAGTATGGGAATACACCAATTATGAACTGCCAGGCGACACTTCAGACTTTTGGAAAATGTTAGCCGTACCCTTTAATAATATATATCCCAGAAACTATGTGGATGGTCAATTAAGTTTAAAAAACATCGAAAAAATCCTCATCCAGGCATTATCAAACCCAGGCGAGGAAAATTCCGGTACCATACTTCTGGATAATCTCACAGCCTGCAACATTGCAAAATCAAAACTTTGGATGCCTGAAAGTTTTACAGAGGAAATATTTGATGAAAATTACAACCTGATTACCACAACTCAATCCAGATGGGACCCCTATTTACAGGAATTTATTGAAACCTCTAAATACAAAAACGAAATGGTTTATGATGGAAACGGAAATATCATCAGTATGAATTCATACGGTTGGAATGAAGGGGATGAATACATAGACTCTGTATCTGTTGACTGGAATAACATCAATAAAGAGGAATTTGAATACGATGAATATGGAAATCAAACGCGCTCGGAAGCTTATTATTGGGATCAATACTTTAATGGATGGATCGGAGGTTATAAAACCGAGAAAACTTATGATGAAAATGGGAATATTTTATCCTTTTTTGATTACCAGTGGCAGTATGAAAAAAAAGATTGGATTCCGGCTTACAGAGAAGAAAACACCTTTATTGCCGATAGCATTCAAACCTCCCACGCTTCTTATTCCTACGATTCGTATCTCAATAAATGGATTGGCAATTATAAACATGAAACCTATTTTAATGATGCACTGGAAGCGATAAAAGAAATTGACTATGAATGGGATTTTAATACCGATACCTGGAAGATTATTATTATCAATCTAATTCAACATCATGAATATCAATATGATGCAGAAGGCAAACTACAAGCTTATGTGCTAGAAATATGGAACGAAACACTGAACCAATGGATACCACTGAAAAAGTACATCTACTTCTGGTCCATGCACAACATTTCAACCGATATTCCTGAAATTTTATCGCACCATACATTCATGGAGGTTTATCCGAACCCGGCAACTGACTATATCTGCGTAAAAACAACACCAGGGTTCAAAAACGGGATAATCAATGTTTACAACAGCAATGGTCAAATAGTTAAAACACTTAAAACAGTTGGTCATGTCACAAACATCAATATAAATGATTTGCCAGCCGGTAATTATATACTGCAATTTGCAACCGACAAGGATATTTTTGTGAAAAAAATAATTGTCTGGTAAATGCTGAACATTTTAACAGAACCATTCAAAAGCGGTGTAATGAAAAAGCTACTTACAATTACCATTCTTTTATTCTTTTATGTTTTTGCATGCCAGGCTCAAAAAATGATAAAAATTGATGAGCAACTAAAGAAAAATAGTCAACTGATGATTGTAAAACGAAAAGGAATGAGTGTTATTGGCAAATATGAGTTTGGCCCGTATAAAGTTATATCCGGCAAATCGGGCTGGGAAAAAGTATCAGCTAAATCGCCTCTGTTTGGAGACCACACCTCCATAAACTCTACTTCCAAAATGTCTTTTGTTTTCGTAAATAATGATGCTGACACTTGCATTGCAAACATTCGTGTGGTTAAAAATATTGAAACCGATGACGGAAACTGGTTCTCCCGTACATTTCTGAACTGGACGGATTCAGAGGTAAAAAAGGGTGAAGGAGTTTTTGAAACTGTATTTGAATTTTCAGCAGATACAATTCAATGGATATTAGCTGTAATTTATCCGTTGGCAATAGAACAAGATGGAATCATTAAGATGGACACCAATACAAAGTTCCGTGGAATACTGACTGATTCTAATACATTTATTGAGATTAAGCAGGTTACTGAAAGAGAAGACGGAAAAAGCTCTATACTAAACCTTGTATCAGGTTACGAGTTTTGGCAAGATTCAATATCCCTGGCTGCCGTTCAGGTGTCTCCAGGTAACAGAATGTATGTTTGGCTTCGTGATGATTTAGAACCTGCATTAAAGTTTGTCCTTGCCAATGGTGCCACTGCAATGCTAATTAAGACTCTTTAAAAATTACTTTGCTTTGTTAATGAAACAAAAAATGGGTTGTATTATGGATGTGATTTTGACCATCGGGCAGCCGCCAACATAAAAAAAACACAAAAAGTGAAGACCAGAAATCACTAAAAAAACGGGGCTTTATTGAAAAGCGAAAAACAGGTAATTTTAAAAAATAACAGAACCATAAAATTTTAAAAATGAAATCAGAATCAACCAAAACTCTGCAAATTATAACCAGTGTTTTTGCTGTTTTATATTTCGCATTAATAGCAAATGCATATTTCCAAGGCTATCTGTCATTTTCAAAACTCAACAATATTTTACAATTGGTACTCTTGTTTATTTTTTTTGCAGGTTTTGTTTTGTCATGGACGAGGAAGAAAATGGCAGGAATTATACTTATGATCTGGCATGCAGGTGTTTGGATTTTTGCTCTTTATTTTGACAAAGGTGATAACGACAGTCCCATGGCAGGCATGATGGCTACTCCTATAATGGTTTTCGGCGCTATATTTCTTCTTGAATGGTATAAAACCACTAAGGCAACTGTGCTTTCAGAAAAACAGCAATGGAAATATGTTCTCCGCGTGCTTATCATCAATTATGCTGTCCTTTACGGCATCGCTGTGATTTCAGATTTGTCATACGGGAAAGGGATAGATTATTTTAGTTTACCTTACATAATATTTCCTCTGTTGCTCCTGATATTTTTAGTGGGCTTTTTATTATCATGGAAAAGGGAATTATATGCAGGATTTATATTCCTTTTTTGGTGTGTGGTTTATCTTTGTTTTGCCATTGCATATACTGAAATTCTTCAGGCTGGTCCATGGATTATATTTGGCATACCTATCCTTTTTCAGGGAATATTTTATATAAAAAACCATTACGAATTCAGGACAAAATAGATTTTTTTTGAAAATTAATTTCAAGAAGTTTAATTAAAGAAGAATAAGTTCAAAACAAAATGAAAATAAATTGAATATTATGAAAAAAGTACCGGATCTTATTTAGAGGGTTGCAGGCTGGTGTATAGAATGATTTTTATTTGCAAGATGGGTATTCTAAAATTTTAATATTTAAAAAATTTGCTTCGTATGATTCATAAATCCTTTAATAAAATCTATTATGAAAGCAGAAAATCGTGTTCTATTTAAAAAATCCCTAATATTGATTTTTGCAGTAATCCTATATTCATCAATAAACGGATGTATCGCTGATCTGTTTCATGAAACTGTTACCATTGAGAGAACAGTAAGTGCCGCATGGAGTGCCGATAATCAGGATATTTTGAAAGTAATTTCTACTTATGAAACAAAAAAACCGGATGAAAATTACTACTATGCCACTTCAGCAAAAAACTGGAATTTCCGGTTTGAAATCTGCAACCCTGATTTAACTACTCGGTCAGTTGTTGGCTATTATAAGGATTATGATGTGGGTGGACGGTTATATAAAGCTTACTGGCTGCCAAAAGTTAAAAAAATACTTACTTCATTTCCAAATCAATTTGCAATGTTGATAAATATGAATGGAACTGAAAAAATACTCAAAACTCCTGATGAGGTTTTAATAGCAATATTTGGAAGCACGCAAATCTGGTTGGGGGCATGGAATTATGCCCCATCTCCAAATGAAGATATTATTGCCGTTTATTACTATGTTGACTACGGTGATATTTTTAATCCGACCTATAAACATTGTATCTCATTTTTTGATTTGGAAACAGGGAACCATATTTTTTCACAGGAAATTCCTTTCTCTAAAATAAAACCTGAACTTGATACGGGTATCCCGGATTATTATGACAGGAAATCTTTCCTTTGGGCAAAAGATGGTTCAGGTGTATTTTTTGTAACCCGCGACCAATCTTACTTAGTAAGATATGGAGAAAATAAAGGAATTGAAAGTGTAAACCTTGTTCCTGAACTCGGATTAACTACCAATTCAGGGGCAGTATCAAATGATGGGAAATATTTGGATATAAAAGTTGATGGGAACGAAACAGATTTGCAAATCAAACAATTTGATAATTGGAAACCATTTTCCGACTTAAAACTTATACCTGCCTCAGAAAATATATATAGCTTCTATTAATGTTTAAGCGATAAAATGTCTGCTATACCATCAATAAGGAGATTGGGCGAAATGGTGTATAAAATGCAGTAAAGTTCTTTCTATAATTTGAAATTTTAAATATGAATCAAAAAATCGCAGCTTTTACACCTTCACAAAATTAAAAATGACAATTATGAAAGCTTCAAAAAGTTTTATCGTTTTAAAACCAATCCTAATGATTCTTTTGTTCTTACCCTTGTTTGCAGGCAGAGCCACCAGCCAAACAGCGCATAATGAACTGTCCGTATCTTATGGAATTCAATCCACAACTGAACTCATGAACAATGGTGAACTAATGGATAGTTTTTTACCCCTTTTCACCATCGGGCTACTACACTCAGAAACCACAAATTCAAAAACAACAGGGCCTGTGTTGTTTTCCTGGAAATACATTCCAAAATCAAGATGGGGATTTGGTATTGTAGCCGGCCGCATGAAAGGTTCTTACGATAAAATTATAGGTTCTTACTGGTTTGAAGGAAAAACTGTTAACCATTGCAAATATTCTGCATTCACCATTGCACCAGAAGCAGATTTCCGGTATTTTCAAAGAGAAAAGTTTACACTTTATTCATCTGCAGCCGTCGGGTTAACTTTTCTGACGGAAGAAGTGAATGGATCAGCAGAAAAAAGAAATTATTTCGATGCCCACGTTTCACTGATTGGTTTCCGCTATGGCCAAAAAGTTGCAGCTTTTGTTGAACTGGGATTCGGTTTTAAAGGCCTCATAAATTTTGGGATTAATTTAAAACTTTGAACCAATGTTTAAACGGAAATGTATTGATTTATATAAACTTTATTTGTAAATTGTATATAAAAAACTGACATCGGAAATATTAACTGCTTTAATTTCTCAACCTATGAAAGGCAGAATTTCATTAATCAACTTTCCCTTGTTTCAGTGGCTATTCCATACATGCTTAAATCAGTTTCCATTTAATTACCTAAAATTTTTTATCATGAAAAATTTGATTGTATTCCTGATGTGCCTTTCCTTTTTTGGAGCAGGCGCCAAAAGCTGGAGGTTGAGCAACAACCCGGCTGTAAAAGCTGATTTTAGTACCTTTCAGGCGGCACATGATGCGGCCACCGAAGGAGATACGATTTATGTGGACGGTACCGGGGTGAACCTGAGTTACGGTGCGGCAACGGTATCAAAAAAACTGATTATTATTGGCCCCGGATATTTTCTGGAAGAAAACGATTCAACACAGGTTGCAAAAACGGTTGCACGCTTCAATTCCATGTTAATAGAACCATCCGCTGCAGGAACTGAGGTCTATGGTATTTATTTTCAACATTATTCAGGATACCATCTCAAAATCAGGGCATCCAATGTTGTGATTTCCAGAAATTACTTTAATCAGAGTGGCAATGACAGGATACTTTTGAGAGATAACATTCAGAACGTTAGTATTACCCAAAATTATGCCTTCAGTTTGTCAATTGAGGCAGGTGTTACAAGTAATATTTTGGTTGCCAATAATTTTTTCGGAGACAGGGTTGAAATGGGAAACACCTCCTCCGGAATCTTTTTAAATAACCTGGTACGATACCACATTCAGGTATATAATTCAGTAATCAAAAACAATATCATTTACAGTGGAGGGTCATCGGTTGTTATAAGTGAAAGTTACTCCGGGAACACCATTAAAAACAATTTGTATGTTGGGAATCTTGGTTCTACAGGGAATTCGACCAACAAAGCAAATGTAAACATGGATGAAGTTTTTGTTGATTTTGCCGGAAACCAGGGTTACAGCACCGATGGAAGATGGCAGTTGAAACCCGGAGGCCCGGCTTCAGGAGCAGGTGAAAACGGAATTGACTGCGGTATGTTTGGCGGCAGCGCCCCTTATGTTCTTTCAGGACTTCCGCCGGTGCCACGCATTTACGAAGCTATTATTCCAACTTCGGGCTCATCTGTTTCGGGCCTTCCCGTTATTATTAAAGTGAAAGCGCAAAACTGAATAACCATGCGGAAAACAGCGTAGAACATTAAATTCCAAGAAAATGAAAAAGCTGATTATTTTGTTTTGTTTTTGGTTAATTTATGCACCCGTGCCGGGACAAAAAATTTCGCTGGTTGAGTATTTTTTTAACGAAGACCCCGGTTTCGGAGAAGGAATTTCGGTGCCAGTAACATGGGGAACACATCAGGAATTGGCCGTAAATTTTCCATTGCATGATTTGGATTTAGGATTGAATTCGTTGTATATCAGGGCAAAATCGGAAAATGGAAATTGGGGACCAACTTTCTACCAAAGTTTTTTGGTAACCCGGTTGCCGGATTCAATTTATCCGAAAATTACTGCTATCGAATATTTTTTTAACGATGACCCCGGTTTTGGGAAAGGAATTTCTATTCCGGTCAATGCCGGTAAGCATTTGCAACTGGCTGTGAATCTTCCACTCGATAAACTGGAGTTGGGAATTAACACATTGTATGTAAGGGCAAAATCAGAAAACGGTAGCTGGGGACATACTTATCAAAGCAGTTTTTTGGTTACCAGGCTGCCCGATGCAATCCGTTCCAAAATTACCGCACTGGAATATTTTATTGATACAGACCCGGGGGTGGGGAAAGCCATGCCCATCGGTTTCCAGCCGGATTATCAAATTGTGGCAGATGTAACGCTTTCCTTAGATGCACTGCCCGACGGTCAGCATATTCTTTATGTAAGGGCCAGGGATGACAGAGGGGTTTGGAGTGCCGTTTTTCAACAGCAGTTTTTGGTAACGCCCGGACAAAGCGAAATGCCTGTTATTACAAAGGCAGAATATTTTGTAAACACCGATCCGGGTTTTGGGAAGGGGATTCCTGTCCCGATAAACACTCCGCGACAAACGGTAACCAAAATTTTTGATGTGGCACCCGAACATTTGACACCCGGAAACGATACCGTTTACATCAGGGTTCAGGATGACCGGGGAAAATGGAGTCCGACTTACAGTACAATTATCCAGACAATGGAAACCGCTGCCGGTAATCCTCCCGAGAATCCGGTTGTTTCCGGCATAACGGAAAATTCAGTGAACCTGGGCTGGGATGCAGGCGCCGGTACCGGCTGGGATATCGTTTGGGGTTTGTCAGGTTTTGATTATACAGAAGACGGAATGCTGGTATTGAATTCCGGGAATAACAGCCATCAGTTGGAGGAACTTTCGGGAGGAACTGCCTACGAATTCTATGTCAGAAGCTCGTTCCCAACAGGTCTTGTCAGCAGTTGGGTCGGTCCATATCCGTTTACCACTTCTGGTGCGACCGGTTTTGACGAAATCAACTCCGGTGAAATAACCATTTTTCCCAATCCAACTTCCAACAGAATCTTTATCCGGTTTTCAAATCAAAACGGAAAGAAAACAACCTTAAGACTTCATAATTTACAGGGGCAGTTGGTTCGGGAAATGAATTTTATCCCGTATGAAAATGAACTGTTTCAAATAGACCTGAAGGGAATTTTGCCCGGCATTTACCTGTTGCATTTGGAAAACCGGGAAATAAATCTGACACGGAAAATGATTGTACATTAACTAGTAACACGTCGTTTTTCGTATTTAATAGGGTATGAAATATTTGGATTCATTAATAAAATGTAGAAATCTAAAAAGTTGGATACTATGAAAAAGTTCTTATGGATCATCGTATTAATCTCCGGTGTCATGAAGTTATTTTATCCTTGTCAGTTAAATGCCCAGGCACCCGATACGCTCTGGACCCGTACGTTCGGGGGGCCAGGGTATGATGTTGCAAGGGGAATAGCTTTAATGGAAGATGGCGGTTTTCTGGTTGCCGGAACTACAAAATGGGATGCCGACAAACCAACCAGCATTTGGGTATTCAAACTGGATGCCGATGGCAATATGCTCTGGGAGCAAGCCATTGGCAGACAGTTTTTTGGTCAACATGGCTACTCTTTGAAACCTACTCTGGACGGCGGTTTTGTTGTGGCCGGTACAGCCATGAATGATCATGGATACTCTGATGTATATATTATCAAGCTGGACCAAGAAGCTAAAGGCGGATGGGGTTACACCTTCGGCAATAATTTCGAAAATACCATAGGATATGATGCTGTGGGCACTCTTGACAGCGGTATTTTTGCTGTCGGGAGCCAGACAATTAACAAAGCAGGTTCCACTGTTTACCAGGTAAAAACTTTTGATACCGGTATCAGAATGTTCACAAATATATTTGATTGGGGTTTGGCTTGTGAAGCCAGGGCCGTTTCAAGGACATTTGATGAAGGTTATATCGTTACGGGAAGAGTCCGTCCGGGAGGGATGGACTGGACCGATGGCATTTTTTTGCAGAAATTAGACATGTACGGTTTGGAAGAGGGTTTTACTTTGAGTTCATGGGCAGGCGACCAATATGGAAATTCAGTACAGCAAACTGCTGACAGCGGATACATTGTTGCCGGTTATCACTGGGATAAAACCCCTTATAACAAAGACCTGATGTTAGTCCGTTATGATTCGCGGGGGGATGAACTATGGATGAAAAATTACGGTCATGGCCAATATACCGTCAACGAAGCAGCTTATGTGGAGGAATTACCTGACGGCGGTTTCATTGTATGCGGGGTTACGGCAAAAAGAAGTTTCGACATGTGGGTACTGAGAACTGACAGTCAGGGAGATACTTTGTGGACAAAAGCCATAGGGGACAAATATAAGGAGGAATACGCCTGTCAGATTCTTACGTTGCCGGATGGAGGGTATATAGTTGCCGGCGAACGTAAAATAGACTCAGGAAATTATGATGCCTATATTGTAAGGCTGGGTATTGAAGGATCAATCAATACCGGCACCAGAACCCTCTTGCCTCTGCCCGATTTTGTCCTTTACCAGAACTTTCCCAACCCTTTCAGTTCTGAGACTACCATCAGGTACCAACTGGATAAACCGGGATTTGTAAATATTTCGATCTGTAATATTCTGGGACAGCCAGTAGTAACCCTGGTAAACGAAAGAAAAGAAGCAGGCTACCATAAGGTTCAGTGGAATTCAAATGAATTGGCAGGAGGTGTATATTTCTGTCACCTGTCTGTGAATGGCCATCAGGCAATCAGGAAGATAATAAAAACACTTCCATGAACAGGTGAATTGATTCCTCATAAATTGGTTTCAGGAAACAGAAATCACGAAAAACAGTTCGACAAAATTTTAGGCGAGCAAAAATTTTTAAATATAAAATCTGGAAAAACAAGCAGTATGCTATTATCTCTATCTTTTTCACCATAAGTAATTAAAAACAAAAAGGAGGTTTGTTATGAAAAAAAGTAAGATGTTTTTGATCGTCTCAAGCATTTTTATATGCTTGATTATCTGGCAGTCATGCCAGAAAGATGATGAACATGAGACTCTTTACAGCGATGTGGAAACCATGCAACTTAAATGCGCGACCGTTTATGATTGCTCCACGGTTTGCATTGACCCCGATGACGCTGAATACTTTGTGGCGCATGATCAAATTGTTGTAGGCTGGGGAGGTCCCGAAAAAAACAAGTTCAACAAAACCGTTGATGTGAAGTACTACAACACCCTTACCCACTTTGTACTTCAGGTAATGAGCAGCAATGGCATTGCCGATGTGCTGATAGATGATGTGTCTGTCAAAAACTTTTATGGAACCGTGCCCCCCGATACCTGGCAGGAGATAAACTTTCCTCTTGCTAATGATTGGCAGGCATGCGATACCTGGGCTTTTGAGTTGCAAATAACCGGCTTTGGGCCACCGGCCTTCTTCGGGGTGGAATACAATCTTATCGGCGAATGTGAGGAAGAGGATGCCGGTTGGCCCAGAGATACCGATACGGAAGTAGTCGAAGTCACAAATCCGGTGACGGGTCGCATTTGGATGGACCGCAACCTTGGTGCCAGCCGTGTAGCAACAAGCAGCACAGATGAAGAAGCCTACGGCGACCTGTACCAGTGGGGACGGGCTGCCGACGGGCACGAAAGCAGAACATCCGGCACAACTTCTTCCCTAAGCAGCAGCGACACACCCGGGCATGGCAACTTCATTTTAGTCTCTTCCAATCCGTATGATTGGCGCAGCCCACAAAACGATAATTTATGGCAGGGCGCAAGCGGTACCAATAACCCCTGCCCGAACGGTTATCGCCTGCCAACAGAAGCCGAATGGGAAGCAGAACGCGCAAGCTGGAGCAGCTACAATTCAGCCGGGGCATTTGCCTCTCCGCTTAAATTGCCTGTGGCTGGCTTCCGCGACCGCGATGGTTCTCTCACTTTTGTGGGTTACAACGGCTACTATTGGTCAGGCACTGTAGCTGGTGCCTACTCGCAGGGCCTGAGCTTCGGCAGTAGTGCTGGCATGGGCAGCGGCGGCCGGGTGTACGGGATCTCTGTGCGTTGCATTAAGGATTGACAATTTGATAATTAAACACTTATTTAACAGATAGTGTAACAGCCAATAAAGAAGGCGGTTATAACCTTTAATACCCAAACAAAATTACGGCATGGGTTACCTGTCAGCAGAAACAAATTGCTGGATAAATTCCCGGGCAAATACGAACTGATGCCGGAATTTATCCTCAACATTACCCGTGAGAGGAAGCGTGTTTTTGTGCAAGCCACCGGACAACCGCGGGGAGAAATTTTTGCCTCGAAGCCTCACCGGTTTTTTTCAAAAGACGTCAATGCAGAGTTTGTTTTCAATTTGGACGATAACAGCGATGTGATTGGGTTGACACTTATTCAAAATGGAGAACACAAGGCAAAAAAAATAGAATAGTTCTGAATTACAAACTTTTCTTTCCAAATTTGTACTCCAGACCAAACGTAATATCCAGGGCGCTTGCCTTTCCGGTGCCTCCCTGTTCAAATTTCTGCTTTGATGAAGTATAGCCGGCGCTTGCCGAGGCATTCCATCGCTTTGACATGATATAAGCCATTTTGCCGGAGAAACTAAATCCGAAACCATGACCGGTATAGAACTCCTCTTCATTATCATAAAGATATGCGGTAGAATAGCCTGCGGACGGAATAAAATCGAACCGGAATTTATCTGAGGCAGGCAGCGAAAAAACAGGTCCGATTAATTCGGAATGAAAAGACCATTGCATAAGGTTGTCGTATGCATCAACCGAATAAACGTTGTCAATTGATGTCCACTTAATACCAAAATGGTTCGTAAAAAAATACCCGACCTCCCCTTTAAAACTCGATCCGGTCTTGTTCATGCCGGGGTAATTACTTATTGGCACATTGGCGGAAAATTCACCACCGGCGCGCGAAAATCCAATTGATGGGGCAATATACATCCTGTGCACAAATTTTGGTAGTGCAGGTTTTTCGTCGAGATAAGAATAATGCTGAAGGCTGCCTTTGTATTTCTCAAAATTCTCATAACTGTTTCTGACTGGGAAACGATCTTTCACTGAGCCTGCAATTGCACCAACACCCGCCCCGATAATCCCGTAAGTGAAACCGACACCAGCGGCTAAAAATCCCTGGACAAGAGCAAAATCTGAGATAGTATAACCGGCAATGGCGCCGGTTCCAAATCCTATGACTGAACCGACTATCAAACCTCGAATAACGCTTTTCTCTCTTCGCACTTTCAGGAGTTCAATGTTATCAAACTGAAACTCCATAATCCGGTCTGAACGCAAAGATGAAACGAGAAAGATGGAGGAATCACCCGATTCGTAAAGTACTCCTTTTGTAAAACCTGAGCCGTTAACCGGTTTCACCCAGGCTTCATAAACCTTTTTTTTGCCGCTAAAATTCTCCTGTGCAGTTAATGCAATGCAACAAAATAAAATCACCAGTGTCGGTAATAATCTTTTCATTCTTTTTTAAATAGTTGACCTTCATACTTAATCCTCACTCCAAACTTAATACTCATAAGAAATTTATGCTGTACATCATACTCCTTAAGCCTGGCAAAGCCCCCGTCGATAGCAAAATTAAACCACCTGTTTGGTGATAAACAAACTCCAACCGGAAAATAAAGAACCGAAGATTTATAATAGCTTACTCTGCCCGTTCCACCAAACCAATCTGAACTGGAAATTCTTCCGGCATAACCATATTTGATCCCCAAACAGGGATTCCAGTTCCTGCTATAACCTCTGGGCCAGAAATGATAATACAGGCCACCGCCAAAACCATAATACTGGGGTGCAACTGTGAGTTCTGCATTCAATTCGGGTGAAATAAAGGCATCCAAAGTATATCCCGTAATTGCAGGAACAGAAAACCTGACAGAAATACCATACCTGTGTTCAATCTCACTTCCTTTATCCGGTATAGTGTCTGTATGAGCTGATAAATTACCAACCTGAAAAATAAATAAAACCAAAACCAAATTAACCGTATTCATAGTTATCCTAATCAACTGAAACACAATTAAAGTGATACCGAATAATCTGTTAACGAAATATCAGCCAATGAGGTTATATTTTTAGAAGCATTTTGAAACTTCTCTTAAAATAACAGAAGAAATGGTTATATTGAAATATTTCAACAATGTAGCAACAATTGAAAATTCAGGCAATTTTACTAATTATTTTAACAGATATTTCTAATCTTTGATTTACGAATAATTCTGCATTTCACTGGGTTACAATACAATTAATTTGATTTTCCGAAACCAAACACATTGAGATATGAAAATTTTTGATACCTTTAATTAAGTTCTTCGAAAACTATTCCTTTATAATAATCAAACCTGGAAACCATGAAATATATAGGTTCTGACATTGGTTCAATCTCGGTAAACACTGTTTTGCTGAACGAGCAAAAAGAAGTCATTGAGGAATATTACGATTACAGTCACGGGAGGCCATTTACTGCCTTGTATAACCGGCTGAAAAACATCCTTTCGGAACACAGTGATTTGTCGGGCACCATTGCGCTCACCGGAACGGGAAGCAAGCTTGCATCGCAGTTGTTGAACGGTTTTGCAGTGAACGAGATAATTGCCCAGTCGAAAGCAGTAATGGCGCTATATCCGAATGTGCGCACGGTTATTGAAATGGGCGGAGAAGATTCCAAGCTTATCTTTCTTGAAGACAACGAAGTGAAAGACGGCATGAAGCTTTCAGATTTTACCATGAATAGCCTTTGCGCCGCGGGCACTGGTTCATTCCTCGATCAGCAGGCAAAACGAATAGGCGTTTCCATTGAAAATGAGTTTGGTGAATTGGCGTTAAAATCGGAAAATCCACCGCGCATTGCAGGCCGGTGTTCGGTATTTGCAAAAAGCGACATGATTCATCTCCAGCAGGTTGCCACACCAAGTCACGATATTATTGCAGGCTTGTGTTTTGCCGTTGCGCGAAATTTCAAAAGCACGCTTGGAAAAGGAAAACCACTGGTTAAACCCGTTATTTTTCAGGGTGGTGTTGCTGCAAACGCTGGTATGGTGAGGGCTTTTTCGGAAATTTACAACCTGCAGGTCGGCGAACTCATCATTCCTGAGCACCATGCCTCGATGGGTGCAATAGGCGCTGTATTTTTTGCCATAGAATCGGAAAAAATTTCAGAAGAAAAAATCCCGCTTCAAAAACTGGAGGAATACCTGGAATCCGGATTACACGATACCCAGAGCCTCTCCCGGTTGACGGACAAAAAACACGTTCTTTATAAAGAAACCTGGGAGCTCGACGGACAGAAAAATGTAAAAGCCTGGCTGGGGTTGGATGTTGGTTCGCTCAGCACCAATGTTGCCATTATTGACGAGAAAAACAATGTACTGGCAAGAAGATATTTGCCTACTGCCGGCAATCCGCTCGAAGCCATTAAAAAGGGTCTGCGGGAAGTTGGAGATGAAATCGGTCACAAAATCCAGATTGTAGCTGCCGGCACAACAGGCTCGGGCAGGTACCTTACCGGCGATTTTATTGGTGCCGATACCATTCAGAACGAAATTACCTGCCAGGCAACTGCTGCAATAAGCATTGACCCTGAAGTGGACACCATTTTTGAAATTGGCGGCCAGGATTCGAAATACATCAGCATTTCAAACGGGGTAATTGTTGATTTTGAAATGAATAAAGTGTGTGCAGCCGGCACCGGTTCATTTCTTGAAGAGCAGGCCGATAAACTGGGAATTAAAATTGAGAAGGAGTTTGGAACACGTGGATTGTCAGCCGAAAATCCGGCCAAACTTGGCGAGCGGTGCACGGTTTTTATGGAAAGCGATTTGAACTCTCACCAGCAAAAAGGCACTCCAATTGATAACCTGGTTGCCGGACTGGCGTACTCCATCGTATATAATTACCTGAACCGTGTGGTGCGAGACAAACCCGTTGGAAACAAAATTTTCTTTCAGGGCGGTGTAACCAACAATAAAGCAGTGGTTTCGGCTTTTGAGGCTGTTACCGGAAAACCAATTATTGTACCTCCCCATTTCGACATAACGGGCGCAATTGGCGCTGCAATACAAGCCCGTAATTTTATGGAAAACGGAAACAAAACAAAGTTTAAAGGTTTTGGAATCAGCGAGACAAATTATAAAACCAAAAATTTTATTTGCAATGCGTGCGCAAACCACTGTGAAATAAAACGGGTGGATATTGAAGGAGAATCGAAACCGTTGTATTACGGCGGAATCTGCGAAAAATACGAAATCGGCGACCGGGCACGCGCAAAAACCGATATCCCCAACCTTTTTCAGGAGAAGGAACAAATCCTGGCAGGAAATTTTAAAAATACAACCGACCCGGATAAAATATCAATAGGTCTTCCGCGCGGCTTAATGAACTATTACCAGCTTTTTCCCTTCTGGAAAACTTTTTTCTCCGACCTGGGGTTTAATTTGGTACTTTCAGATGAAACCGACCGGAAAATCATTACTGATTCGCTTGAAACCATGGTTTCGGAAACATGTCTGCCAGTAGAGCTAATTCACGGCCATGTTTTAAACCTGCTGGATAAAAAAGTGGATTACATTTTTTTGCCCTTTATCGTAAATTCATTGGGTACCGAAGAAAATCCTACCAACAACTGCAACTGCCCGTGGGTGCAGTCTCATCCCTATCTGGTTAAAGCTGCATTTCACGACAAGGCAATTACTGATAAACTTTTAATTCCCAGCCTGCATTTTCGTTATTTCGAAAGGGCTTTAAAAAAAGAACTGCAACAATTCTTTACCGGGAAATTCAACCTGCCCAAACAGAAAATATTTAAAGCAGTAGATCATGCAAAAGGTGAACAAAAGCTTTTTGAACAGAAAGTGCATCTTAAAGGCAGGGAAGTATTTGGCAACCTCGATGAAAACAGGTGGAACATTGTGATTATCGGAAGGCCATACAACACCACCGATCCTTCCCTAAATCTCAGGTTGGTGAAAAAACTTCAAAATTTGAATGTGCTCTCCATTCCTATCGATTTTCTGCCTCTTGAAGAGGAAAATATCTTTGATGAATACCCGGGAATGTACTGGCCCAATGGTCAGAAAATTTTACAGGCGGCACGGATTATTTCACAAACAAAAAATTTGTTTGCAGTGTATTTGAGCAACTTCAGGTGCGGCCCCGATTCTTTTTTGCTGCATTTTGTAAAAAAGGAAATGAAGGGCAAACCCTTTTTGCATCTTGAAGTGGATGAACACAGCGCAGATGCCGGATTGATTACACGGCTTGAAGCTTTTCTCGACAGTTTGAAAGGGTGGAAATCCAACCAAACAGAAAGTTTATCTGAAACGGCAGAATTGAAAGATAATAACGGGACCACGGAACTAAATTCGCGTACCCTTTATTTTCCTTACGCCCGCGACTCGGTGCATATTTTATCGGCTGCCACACGTAGCTGCGGAATTCCAAGCGAGGTGCTCCCCATGCCAAATGAGGCAGATCTGGAACTGGGCAGAAAATATACCAACGGACAGGAATGTTTTCCTTTTATTTGCACCCTTGGAAGCTTTTTAAGCAAACTGAAGGATCCAGGTACTGATCCGAAGAAAGTGAGTTTTTTTATGCCCGACCACAATGGCCCGTGCCGGTTTGGCGAATACAATAAACTGCACCGTCATGTTTTTGATAATCTGGGTTTTACTGATGCCGAAATTATTCGCCCCAGCAATGAAGACGCTTATGGAAGCCTTGCGCCTGGACATTCAGTAAGATGGAGGAACAATTCGTGGCGGGGTATTATTGCACTGGACCTAATGCGGAAAATGCTCGAACAAGTCAGGCCTTACGAAATCAACAAGGGTAACACAGACCTTATTTACCAAAAAAGCATGCAGAATCTTATCCATTCTGTGGAAAACAATTGTAAAAACCTGACAAAAGTTTTGGCAGAAGCTGCCCGTGAATTTACATCCATACCGGTGGAAAACTTCAGAAGTAAACCACAAGTTGCTATTGTTGGCGAAATTTTCATGCGCGACAATCCTTTTTGCTCCAATTATCTGGTAAAACGGCTCGAAGATTTGGGAGCCGAAACGGTGATGGCGCCTTTTGCCGAATGGGTAAATTACTCAACCCTCCGGTTTGTGCGCGACAGTCGCTGGAAAGGAAAATACAGAAACCTGATCCGGGCAAAAATCCAGTTGTTCCTGCAAAAAACAATAGAGAAAAGAATAACAGGCAGTTTAGACAACCTTTATGAATTTTACCCTGAGATTGAGGTAGAGGAAATGCTTGAAAGCTGCGGTGAATACATTGACAAAGATTACGACGGCGACCCGCCGCTGGCCATTGGTTCAGCGGTTTTACTGGCCGAAAAGCAAATTTCAGGAGTTGTAAATATTCTGCCGTTTACGTGCATGCCGGGTACTATTAACTGCACCGTATCAAACAACCTGAGAAAAAATAACCATGGATTGCCATGGGAAAATTTTGCATACGACGGACACGATAACATCGGGCTTGACACCCGGTTCGAAGCATTCATGTACCAGGTGAGGGAATACCATCAAAGACAAATGGAATTAACACATTCTGACTGGAAAGAAGCAAAAATGGTGTAAGATTATCCTTCAACCGGTTTCAGCTCTTTCAGTTTCAGGTTAGCCCAGGCAATAATTATCCCGGCTGTCATAAACATGATAAGGCTGTAGATTGCCGGTGAAATAGTCATAGTGGGATTTTTCAGCAATGTAGCAGCAATGGCAATTCCCAGTGTTCCGTTTTGAATACCCGATTCAACGGAAATGGTTATACTTTGCGCGACTTTTAGTCTGGCTATTTTTGCGGTGAAAAAACCTACGGCAAGCATGGCCACATTCAGCGCCAGGGCAACCGGTCCGGCCTGTGCAAAAAAGTTAAAAAAGTTTTCCTTATCGTTCAGAATGGCAGCAATTATGATCACAAAAAGCAAAATGCCCGACATCATTTTTACAGGCCTTTGCATCCGCTCGGAAAACCGGGGCGCCTTTGCCTTTGTAATCATTCCGATAATTACCGGAATAAGGGTGATGATGATAACTTTAATGATGGTATCGAAAACCGGCAGCGGAACATATTCATTGTGCTGCATAAAATAACGAAGTGAAAAATTTACAATCAGCGGAATGGTGATTACAACAATCAGGCTCGAAATGGCAGTGAGGGTGATGGATAGAGCAGTATCGCCCTTTGAAATGTGGCTGATCAGATTGGAGGTCGGTCCGCCGGGACATGCTGCCAGAATCATAATTCCCACGGCAAGTTCCGGTGTACGCATGGGAATCAGTAAAAGCAGGGCAAATCCCACCAGCGGCAGAATCACAATCTGGTTCAGGATACCCAGGGTTGCTGCTTTGGGATAAACGGCAACGCGCTTAAAATCAACCGGGCTTAACGATAAACCCATTCCAAACATAATAATGGCAAGTGAAATCGGCAAAAGAAGTTCGGTCAGAAAATTTGTTTCCATAATTCAACTTTTAAAATCTTTACTTTCTGTGGGTTCAAATATATTTTTATTCAAAAAGAAACAGATGCTCATTTATCACAACCAAACTTCAATTTCCGCTTCAAATTCACAAAAAATAAAACTAAAGCAATGAATTTCAATGGATTATTACAATTTAAATAAAACAAATTCATAATTGAAATTTTCATTTAAAAAGATTGTGGATTTGAATTCTAAATGCATTTTATCAAAATTTCAAAAAAATGTAATGCCGCGATTATTTTATTGACTAAATAACTGGTTCAGAAAGCTTTTTTTTCGGAACTTGTAGTTCAAATTTAAAACCATTGAAAATGAAACAGATTCTAAAATTTATTGCAATTGTGGCAATTCTTTTTGCCTGCAAACAGGAACCACAAAAAGCTCCGCAAATTCCACTGGAAGACTTCTTCCGCAACCCTGAAAAAACCGCTTTTCAGCTATCACCCAACGGGGAGTATTTTTCGTATCTGGCACCCTGGGAGAGCAGGCTGAATGTATTTGTCCAAAAAACCGGGGAAGAAAATGCCGTGCGCATTACCTCGGAAACCGAACGCGATATAGCCGGCTACCTTTGGAAAGGCGATAACCGAATCCTGTTCCTTAAAGATACGGGTGGCGATGAAAACTTTCATATGTATGGTGTAAATGCCGATGGAAGCGAATTAAAAGGACTTACTGTATTCGAAAAGGTTCGCACCACCTTTATCGACGATTTAAAAGAGGATGAAGAAGAAGTGATTGTTGGACTGAATAAACGCAATGCTACAGTTTTCGACCCTTACCGGCTGAATGTGCTTACTGGTGAAATGATTATGCTGGCCGAAAACCCGGGAAACATTATGGGCTGGATGACCGATCACGACGGACAACTTAGACTTGCCATCACTTCTGATGGCGTAAACAACACCATACTTTACCGCGACACAGAAGATGAGGATTTCAGACCGGTGCTCACAACAAGTTTTAAAGAAACAGTGTCACCGGTGCTGTTCACATTCGACAATAAAATGGTTTACGCTTTGTCGAATCTTGAAAGGGACAAAACGGCACTGGTAAAATTTGATGTGGCAAACGGTAAGGAAGTCGAAGTGTTGTTTGAAACGCAGGAAGCAGATATTGAAGGTGTTGACTATTCCAGAAAAGACAAAAAACTGCTTTCAGTTACCTGGACAACCGATAAAGATAAAATGCACTTTTTTGATGCTGAAGCAGAAGCGATGCAAAAAGAACTTGAGGCGAAACTTCCGGGATACCAGGTAAACGTTGGAAGCCACAACAAAGCCGAAGACAAATTTATGATTCGCACATACAGTGACCGCACAAGAGGCGCTTATTATTTTTATGATAAAAGCACCAAAGAATTGGCCAAACTGGCTGAGTTAAGTCCGTGGCTCAACGAAAACCACTTGTGCGAAATGCAGCCCATTTCCTACAAATCTCGTGACGGACTTACCATTCAGGGATACCTGACCTTGCCCCTGGGCTATGAACCCAAAAACCTGCCGGTGGTGGTTAATCCGCACGGCGGACCGTGGGCCCGCGATTACTGGGGATTTAATCCTGAAGTTCAGTTTCTGGCCAATAACGGGTATGCAGTTTTACAAATGAATTTCCGCGGTTCAACCGGATTTGGCAAGGAATTCTGGGAAGCTTCTTTCAAACAATGGGGCCGCACCATGCAGGATGATATAACCGATGGAGTAAAATGGCTCATCGACCAGGGCATTGCCGATCCTGACCGAGTTGCCATTTACGGCGGAAGTTATGGCGGTTACGCTACGCTGGCCGGCCTCACCCTAACGCCGGACTTATATGCTGCAGGAGTTGATTATGTTGGCGTTTCCAACCTCTTCACTTTTATGAACACCATCCCGCCCTACTGGAAACCCATGCTCGACATGCTTTACGAAATGGTTGGAAATCCTGTAACCGACAGCCTTTTGCTGGCCGAAGTTTCTCCCGTTTTCCATGTGGATAAAATACAAGCCCCGCTTTTTGTAGCCCAGGGAGCTAATGATCCAAGAGTCAACATAGCCGAATCGGACCAGATAGTAGAGGCGCTGGAAAATCGTGGCATTGATGTGGAATACATGGTGAAAGATAATGAAGGTCACGGTTTCAGAAACGAGGAAAACCGGTTCGACTTTTACCGGGCAATGATAACTTTTCTTGATAAACATTTGAAGTTGACCGGGGAATAAACGTTGATTTCTGAATGAAAATCACCGGATAACTTTATAAAAATACCAGTGTAAAGTAAACTCATAGCTGTCATTTCGATGAAGAATGAGGAGGAATCTCTCTAAAAGAAACAGATTTCTCAATCGTGCCTCCATCGAAATGACAGCATTCAACATTTGACCATTGACACGAGTCATCCGATAATATTTTTATGGAATTACCAACCCATCCCTTTCCTGAATATGCTTTTTGAGTTTTTCTGACAGTTCTCCAACCAGCTTTTTATTCTCCTGTTTTTCCGAAATATTTACTGTTTCTTCCGGGTCATCTTTCAAATCATACATCATCCGGGCTGTTATTTTTCCGGTTTGGTCACTGAACCATTCGGTGTAGGTATGGGTTTTTGTGACTACCGTTTCACCTCGTATCCAGCGGCAAAAGACTTCATCTTTCCATGGCTGGTTCGGATTTTCGGTTAACGGAACAAAACTTTTACCCTGCAAATGGAAAGGTTTTTCAAGCCCTGCCAACTCCACCAGCGAAGGATAAACATCAACAAACTCAACAAGGGCATCGGTTTTCAGGTTTTGTTTTTTGCCGGGTGCTTTTAAAACAAGCGGTACCCTAAGCACTTTTTCAAAGTTACAGTGCTTGCACCACAGATCGTGTTCGCCCAAATGCCAGCCGTGGTCGCCCCACAGAATCACAATGGTGTTTTCGGCCAATCCCAACCTTTCCAGTTCATTCAGCACTTTGCCGATTTGCGCATCGGTATAACTCACGCAGGCGTAATACCCGTGAATCAGTTTTCGCATAAATTCCTTTTCGAGTGGTCCCTGGTCAGGTACATCGGAGTAGTTCCGCAGTTCGCCAAAATTGTGCATACTCTCGTCAGGAGCGCCATCGGGTTTTTTCATATTATCCGGGAGTTCTATTTCATCAAAATTATACAAATCCCAGTATTTTTTTGGAGCATTGAATGGAAGGTGGGGTTTCATAAAACCTACTGCCAGAAAAAAGGGATCGCCCGTATTTCTGAATTGCCGCAACCGGCGCACTGCTTCATCAGCAATCATACCATCGGGGTAAATGTGGTCTGGCGCATCGGGCCATTCAAAGGAAGGACCGTTTACTCCTGCGCCTCCGGGGCGCGGTTTAATCTGTTGGTGCGATTCAGGCAGAACATAGGCCTGCCAGCCCTGCCAGTCGCCCTCCGGAAACCAGGGCGTTTCACTAAAGCTTCCTTTGCCGTCGTTTTGGTGGTGATAAACCTTCCCCAGGGAAACGGTTTTATACCCGTTGTTTTTAAAGTGCATAGGCAAACTGACCACGCCGGGAACATCTTCATCCTGCCGGCAATTGTAATCCAAAAACCGGGTTCGGTTTGGCCTGATTCCCGATAAAATACTCGCCCGCGAAGCACCACAAACGGGAATGTTGCAGTAAGCCCGGTTAAAAGTCAAACCTGATTCGGCCAGTTTATCAATGTGGGGAGAAAGTATATGCGTTTCCCCATAACACCCCAACTCCGGTCGCAGGTCGTCCACAGCAATAAATAAAACATTAGGTTGTTTTTGATTTTGTGCATTAGCCAGCCCTGCAAAAATCAGGGCAAATACGGCAGCAGCAAACAGATTTTTCATGATTGTATTTTTTAGCGGTGAAATTTTTCAGAAATGAATTTCAGACCGTCGAACAGGCCGGAACGCCAGTAACTCCAAACATGGCCCCCGTCACGCACGCGGTATTCATGCGGAATTTCCAAATCGCGCATTTTTACATGAAGGGCTGAGTTTCCCTTGTACAAGAAATCATCGTCGCCACAGTCGATGTAAAACCGGATGGACTTCAGTTTTTCTTTATCCACACTATCGAGCAGGTGAAGCGGGCTATGTTGTTTCCAGTAATCACCCATTTCTGTGGTTAATTTTGGTCCGTAAATATTTCCAAAATAGCGGTCATACTGGTCGTTTGCCAAAATCTCCTCATCGGTGAAAGTTCCGGAACTTAATACCACACACGATGAAAACAAATCAGGATTTCGCATGGAAAGCAGCAATGCCCCGTTTCCTCCCATCGAAAGCCCGGCAATGGCACGGAACTCTTTCTTCTTGCGAATACGGTATTTTTCTTCAATAAAAGGTATGAATTCTTCAATGAACATATCTTCCCACGGGTCTTTACCATCGTAACTATTTACGTACCACGTTACTTTTCCGTCAGGCATTACAATAATACACGGTGGAAAATCGCCATTGGCAATGCCCCGGTCTGCAATACTGTTGGCCTCCCCAAACTGTATCCAGCCGGTTTCATCGTCGGAATAACCATGTAAAAGATAGAGCACCGGATAATTACGCTGCGAGGTTTCATAATCGGGAGGTAAATAAACGGAGTATTCTACCGGGTAACTCACTTTTTCACTTTCAAAAAGAAGTGATTCGAATACTTTTCCGGTTTGGGAAAACAAAGAAGTTGAGAAAAAAAGAACTGAGATGATTACAATGAGTTTTTTCATTTTTGCTGGTTTTTAGATTTGATAACAAAACTAAAAGAAATATTTAATTACAATGAATTCCTTTTAATAAACCTAAACGGACTTTTTATCCGCCTGAAATCGCCGGTTAAAATCATTTCGGCGGCAGTCCGGCCAATTTCATCGTGGTTGGTAGAAATGGTGGTAATCCCGTTTTCCAGAATTTCCTTAACCGGATTTTCATTGTAGGAAACCAGTCCCACATCTTTTCCGGGTTTTAACATTTCTTTCCGGCATATTTTTATAAAATGGTATAAATCATCATCAGAAATGATTACATACGCCTCCCCTTTTTTGACGTCACCGTGTGAAAGCTGGTCGATAACGGAAAATTCAAGTCTGTTTATCTGGCAAAAAATCTGAAATCCCCGGATAATATATTTTGAATAATATTGCTCAACCGGAAAAATCAGATTTATTTTCCGGTAGTTCCGAATCAACCCTAAACCCTCGCTCAGGGCCGATTGGATATCTTTTTCATATTCCTGAAAAACAATCGGGTAATCATTCAGGCTTTCCAAATTGCGATCGACAATTAACACCTTCTCTTTCGGAATTGTGCGAATGACACTCGCCACATCGGCATTTTCATCTTTAAAATGCGGGAGAATAACAAAGTAATCGTATTTTGAAAGATGATTTTCTACAATATTTTTAAACTGCTGCAAATCGTAGTTGTAAATAAAAACATCGGTTACTGCCTTACTGCCAAGGGTTTCGATGAAGGAATAATACAAGCTACGTTTATAGTTGCTGAGTTTGTTGAAAATGAGCGCTACTTTAATCTGCTTTTGAACATTTACCTGATTTACATAATATCCTTTCCCCCTCACTGAAGAAAGAATTCCTTTTTTCCGCAGAAAAACATACGCCTTTTCAACTGTATCGCGCGAAAGAAGCAACTCTTCACTGGTTTCGTTTATGGAAGGAATACGCTGACCCTGCTTAAAAATTCCCGATTCGATGTCGGAAACAATCAGATCAACCACCTGCCTGTATTTGGGAACATCCGACTGATGGTTTATTTTTAAAAAATCATTCATTTTCTCCGGAGAATATTCAGCAAAATTAAGAAGTGTTTTTACAATTCGGTCAGAAACCAACTTTTTAAAAATTTACTGAACCTTTCAGGGTTAAAATCGTTCAAATGACTGAATAAAAAAATCTGGAATATGAAACATTTGTTTGTTCTTTTATTAGTTTTTGCAGCATTTGCCTGCAGTCAGCAGAAGAAAACGGATACAGGAAAACTTACTCCCGACACCGATAATGGGGGCATTACTTTACCCGAAGGATTTTCGGCACTCGTGGTAGCCGATGAGATTGGCCGCGGAAGACACATTGCAGTAAATAACAATGGCGATATTTATGTTTCGCTCAGGGATAACGATCAAAACAAAGGTATTGCCTGTTTGCGCGATACAACGGGAGATGGCCGTGCCGATATTATTGAGTATGCCGGCGAGCACACCGGTACCGGAATTAAACTGCATAAAGGCTACCTTTACTTTGGTTCCGACACGGCAGTTGTGCGGTACCCCATGCAACCCGGCGAACTTCTGCCGGGAAATGACTGGGAAATGATTGCCCGGGGTTTTCCACAGGAACGGCAGCACGAAGCCAAACCCATGGAATTCGACGGACAGGGGAATATGTACGTTACGGTTGGCGCACCGGCCAATGCCTGCATGGAACAAATGCGCACAAAAGGTTCACCCGGTATGGACCCGTGCCCGATACTGGAATACGCCGGCGGAATATGGAAGTTTAAGGATGATGTGCTGAACCAGGACCAGTTGACCGACGGGGAACGCTATGCCACCGGAATCCGTCATGCAGTAGCCAATAGCTGGAACAATCAGATGAACGAGCTTTATGTAGTACAGCACGGCCGCGACCAGCTGAGCCAGTTTTTTCCGGAAATGTTCGATGACAAACAGAACGCTGAACTGCCTGCCGAAGAATTTTTTCTGGTTACCGAAGGAGCCGATTTTGGCTGGCCTTATTGTTATTACGATCCATTTCAGGAAAAGAAAGTACTGGCGCCGGAATATGGCGGTGACGGTGAAATGGTGGAACGTTGTGAAAATAAAATGGATCCCATCATGGCATTTCCCGGCCATATCGGGCCAAACGACTTGTTGTTTTATACCGGCGATATGTTCCCCGAAAAATACCAAAACGGTGCTTTTATTGCATTTCACGGATCGTGGAACCGGGCGCCTGAACCGCAGTCGGGTTACTTTGTAGTTTTTGTTCCCTTTGACGGAGCGTATCCTTCAGGCGACTGGGAAATTTTTGCCGATGGATTTGCCGGAGTGGAAACGATCAGCAGTACCCGTGATGCAGTTTACCGTCCGTGCGGACTGGCACAGGGGCCTGATGGCTCATTGTATGTAGTGGATAGCAACAAAGGAAAAATCTGGAGAATAATCTATTCGTAAAAATAAAAACCATGAAAATTAACTTACTACTGATTTTTATTCTGACTATTTTTTTAAGTGCCTGCGGCGGACGGAAGCAAAACTCCCAGCAACAAACACAAACTCCGGTAAGTGCACAAAAATCTGCCGAAATGGCCAACCATCCGGGCAAAAAGGTTTACGACTCATTTTGTCTGGCCTGCCACATGGCCGATGGTTCGGGTGTTCCTGGAATGCATCCTCCACTCATTCAAACCGATTGGGTAACCGGCGACAAGAATCGACTGATTGAAATTACCCTGAAGGGAATGAGCGGGAAAATTGAGGTAAACGGTGAAACCTACAACAGCATAATGCCGCCTCACTCCCACCTCACCGACAAACAAATTGCCGATGTATTGACCTACGTCAGGAAAAGTTTTGGAAACAATGCCAGCGAGGTGACCGTGGAAGAGGTGCAAAAAGTAAGAAACAAATAAAAACTAATCTCCCAAAATTTTAATGGTAGTGCGCCGATTCATCCTGCGCCCCTCGGGAGTATCGTTTTTGGCAACCGGACGGGTTTCACCATAACCTTTCCATATAAGCCTTTTTTCTTCAATTTTGTTTGAAATCAGGTATTCCGCTACAGATTTGGCACGTTTATCAGAAAGAGTGAGATTCTTTTCGGCCAGGCCGGTATCATCGGTATGCCCCTGAATTTCAACATGCAGCGTTGGATTTTCGCTTAAAAACACAACCAGTTTTTTTAGTTCCGGCTCCGACTCAGGTAAAATCCGGAACGAATCGGTTTCAAAATAAATATTGTACAGATTCATTTCGGCGCCTTCTTTAACTGGTGTCAGGGCAATTTCCAGTTCATAAGGATTGTAAAATTGCCGGGGGTTTCTCAAATCGAAGGTATTGGAATAAAAAAGGTAGCCATTTTTTGCAACAGAAAAGGAGTAATTGTTTCCCGAGGGCAGGCAAAGCAGCAATTCACCTTCTGTATTTGTGCTTTCAATTCGTGATTCTGTTTCATTGCGGGCAAGGTTTAAAAGTACTACCTCAGCCTCCAGCGGGTTCCCGGTTTCAGCATCAAAAACAACAGCTTTTACATACGTGGCAGGATGTGGCCTGACAGATTCATCCAATTCAAAAGAATAAATATCAAGCCCTGAAAGACTGTCGCGTGCCGAAGAAAAAAATGCAGTAAGCCCGTCGGCGCTTATATAAAGTCCCTGCTCATCATTCACTGTATTAATCGGATAACCAAGATTACGGGGTGCAGAAAAAACAGAATCGCCCAAAATTTCCGACATAAACAAATCGAAACCGCCCAACCCAATATGGTAATCGGAAGCAAAGTAGAAATTCTTATTACCCGCATGAACAAATGGGGAAGTTTCGTTTCCCGGCGTATTTATGCTGTCGCCGAGGTTTACCGGTGTTCCCCATTTTAACCTTCCGTTATGCCCGATTTCCAGCAATTCAGCACGCCATATATCCTTTTGTCCTTTCCCCCCGGGTCTGCTGCTCGAAAAATAAAGAAACCGTCCGTCTGAAGAAATGGATGGCTGAGCCTCCCAACTTGAAGTATTCACCGGTTTTCCTGCGTTTAAGGCTCTGGTCCAGCGACCTTCTTTGCGTACCGAGTAATAAATATCACAGCTTCCCATTCCGCCCGGACGGTTGCAGGCAGTAAAAAAAAGCAGGTTTCCGTCGGCAGACAGACTTTGCGCTCCTTCATTTTCAAAGGTATTGATATCGGTGACGGGTTGCGCCTTTTCCCATCCTTCCGGTCCAAATTCCGACATAAAAAAATCTTCTTGCGGAGGCTGGCCGGGATTCTTCACCAACCTGGTAAAAACCAGCGTTTTCTGATCGATGCTTAAACTGGGCCAGTATTCATCGGCAGTGGAGTTTACAGTTTCAGGAAGTCGTTCAGGATTAAATTCAACCGGATTTCTGATTGCCTTTGCAGCAAATCTGCTGCTTGCAATTTTGCGGGTTGTTTCCGCTTCGGCTTTGGAACCCGGCTCAACAGAAACTATGTATTTTTCAAAATATACGGCTGCTTCTTCATATTTTTCCAGCGAAAAAAGTGCATCGCCGAGCCGGCGATTAATGAGTGGCATCTGAGATTGCGCATACGCCTTTTTTAAATGAATTAACTCATTCCCTGAATCTTTCATTTCAAAATAAATATCGGCTAAAAGCAATCGGGCATCCAAAAACATCGAATCCCGGTTCAGAATCTGTTCGCATTGTTCTATTGCAAAAACATAATTTTGCAGGGAAACCTGATGCCGGGCTTCATCAAACATACGCTGTATTCTGCGATTTGGCTGGGCAAATACAAGCGGCGTCGCCAGGAAAAAAATAAAAAAGTACAACACACATTTTCCTAAAAAGCTCATGGCTAATTCAGTTTTCCTTCTGCTATTGTAGTATTTCATTTATACAGGTTAAAAAACAATTTAAAAATGAATCCGATTTGTTTTTTTGTATTTTTATTTTTTCTTATTTTGGCTTATTAATTATGAACTAAAAAAATTTAAGTGTCGTATTTTTTTGAATGAACGTTAAAAATGAAACGGAAAGTAAACAAAAAAAATTACATCGAAGATGATAACTTCGGGCGGAAACAAAAAAAAACCGCGGTAAAAAGAGACAAGAGCTCAAAAAGAAGACTTACCATTTATGACGAATTTGAAGATGAAGACCTGGACGATTACACATCCAATTACGACGATTTCGACGAAGAAGATGACTTTTAATCCCAATGCTATAAGATAAAATCCGAATTGAAATATTCTTTCCACGCCCCAGCCGGCAAACTTGCCAGCTCTTTTTTATTTTCTGTTAATCAGCAAAAAATGCATCCACACCGGGATAGTTGTATTTTGCCCGTGCAATTTTTTCAGGAAAACAGAAATAGGTAGCCGTTGCCGTTGCGCATGGTTCCTGTTTGCCATCAGAAAGGGTACATTCAATTTTTGCGAGCAAGTTTTCTGCCGAAACCAGCCTGGCCCTGACTGTTAACTCCCCTTTGGAGATGTAAACCGGTTTAGAGTAGCTAATATTTAAAGCGGTTGTAACACCTGAAGTTTTTAATTTCACAAAAACCAGCCAGGCAGCCGCCTCATCCATTAACGTTGCCTGAATTCCGCCATGCAAAACGCCTTTCCACCCTTCATAATCTTTTAATGGCTGCCATTTGGCCACCAATTCTTCTCCGTCGAGCCAAAAATTGAGATGCAAACCATGTGCATTGCCGGGCGAACATCCAAAGCAGTTGTAATCTCCTGATTCTGCTGCGTGGATAAATGGATTGGTAATTTTTTTCATACTGCTGGAAGATTTAAGAAAAAAAGGCCGGCATAAAAAGCCAGCCTGTATTACAATATTTTGAAATAGAATTAATTACCCCCTAAAATCAAAGGTAACCCATCTTTCCCGCCTCCAATAACCACCACCTTGGAATTAGGCGATTCAGCCAGACTAATTGTGGCTTCAATGCCACGCTGTTTCAGAATCTGGTCCGTTAAACTGGCATTTATAATCCGGTTAAAAGCAGCAATCCCTTCGGCCTCAATGCGCCGGCGTTCGGCTTCCGATTCCTCTCTTCTCAACCTGTATTCATAGGCAAGGGCTTCCTGTTCCTGTTTTAATTTGCTTTCAATCGCATCTTTTATTTGATCGGGAAGGTTTATGGAACGGATGAGCAATGCACGCATATCAATAAAATTTTCGCCAAGTACCATCCGGGTTTCTTCTTTAATGGCCAGTTCAACTTCCGATCTTTTGGTTGAATAGATTTCTTCGGCTGTGTATCGTCCGGCAACCTGGCGTACAGTTGAACGTACCTCGGGAATGACCAGAACATTGATATAATTAACCCCAAACTGTTGATACAAATTTCCAATTCTATTGTAGATAGGGTTAAAACGAACGGTTATGTCTGTACTGATAGACAACCCGTTTCTGTCAAGTACATCCATCATTTCATCGCGTTGTTGTTCCCTCACGTTGAATACATATAATTTATTCCACGGTGCAATAATATGGAATCCTTCACCATAAATATTTTCAGTGTCTAAACCCGAAGTGTAAGGACGAAAAATAACAGCACGTTCTCCGGCATCGATTATAAAAAACATGCGTCCGCCAAAAAGCAAAAGTACCACCAGAATAGTTACGATGGCAATAATGTAAGAAGTTTTAAAATTGAATTTCATTGTATTAATATTTAATTTCTACAAATGTAATGAATTAGCAGGTCAGGGGAAAATGTCTTCCTGTTTCTTTTTCCAAAAAATGTTTTATTCTTCACATAACATAAATGTATATTTGAAGCCGGAAAACAATTTTTATGGTATGAAGAAATTTACTTGCATCATTCTTTTTATTGTATTTGCAATACAGCTTTCAGGGCAGAATTTTTTCAGGGAAGATTTTGATACCGGTAAAAAATATATCCTGCTTGCCAACCCTGTAGCAGCAAACCTTGAAACGGTTAACTTTCTTGTTAACAAAGGTTTACTAAAAATAAATCCACGGAAAGTTAATTTTGTGGGAATTTATTATGAAAACCAGAATTACGACTTCGAAGAATCCCTGAAATACATCAAAAAAAACAGGCTTACACATTTTAAGTTTCATGAATTCAGGGGCAATTTGAGTGAAAATATGCTGTTTGAAAAAAATATTTTTTCCGAAGAATTGAAATACGTTTTTCAAAACTCGTCAGGAATTATCTTTTTCGGCGGCCCGGACATTCCTCCGGCTGTTTACGGAGAGGAAAACACGCTTTCTGATGTAACCGATCCGGAAAGGCATTATTTTGAAACCACTTTTTTGTTTCACTTGCTGGGCGGATACCAAAACGAAAATTTCAAACCATTACTGGAAGAAAACCCGGAATATTTTATTACTGGTTTTTGCCTTGGCATGCAAACCATGAATGTGGCCACAGGCGGAACGCTCATCCAGGATATTCCGGCAGAAATTTATGGTGCTGCCGATAATGAAACAACTTTACTTACCGAAAAGGAAAACCTGCACCGCAATTACTGGCAAGATATTTCGGACGATCCGCAATTAACGGGCATCAACTTTCACACGATACAATTTACAGAACACCCGTTTTTTACCCGGAAGGTGAAAGCAGGTAAAAAGTCATTTCCAATGGTTTACAGCAGCCACCACCAGGCTGCCAAAAAGTTGGGTAAAGGAATGGAGGTTACCTCCGTTTCACCCGACGGAAAAATAGTGGAAGCACTGGCGCACAGCACTTATCCAAACGTATTTGCCGTGCAGTTTCACCCCGAGGTGCCTGCCCTTTACGAAAACCGTGGGAAACGGAAGTTTCACCCCGGCGATGAACCACGCACTTACCATGAAATTATTGGGAAAGAAGGATTGAGGTTTCATAAAAAGTACTGGAAATTTATTTCAAAATCGTTGAAAAAAGCCGCCAGGTAAACTGGTATTCTCACACTTTTAATTTTTTTAAAGCAACAAACGTTGGAAAAGTTTTTTTCACGCTGGCAAAGCTTTTTCCGTTCGTTCTGTTTCAAACGAAGAAATTTATGTGAACAGGGAAAGTTGAGCATCTCCCCTTTCTTCTGCTTCCAGTTCAGGATAATGAACCGGCTGATTCGCTTCCGGAACGTTTCTTAGCGGTGCAACCGTCCAGGCATCAAGTTGTGAACCGGAAAACTGGTAAAGCGCAAGTTCCCTGATTTCTTTTTGCGATAAAGGTTTCAGCCATTCATCTGTCATGTTTTCCGGTAAAACAACCGGCATTCGGGGTTCATCTGAAACCTTTGGTTTGTTGTGAATCTTTGCCATCAGCGGATTGGCTCTGGTGGTGACAATGGAAAATGTATTGATTACTTCACCGGTTTGCCGGTTTCGGTAGTCGTTCCACAGTCCGGCAAAGTAAAGTGGTTCACCATCTTTTCGGGTAATGTAAAAAGGATATTTTTTCTTTCTGAATTCATGGTATTCGTAGAACCCCTCAGCAGGAATCAAACATCTTTTTTCTTCAGCCGATTTTTTGAATGAAGCTTTTTCAAAGATTGTTTCGCCGCGGGCATTCAGTGTTTTGTTCCAGATCGCTTCCGGCACTTTTGCCCAATCAGGCACCAGACCCCATGTTGACACAACCGGATCAGCCGGTGCTTCATTTTTGTAGATAAAAATTTGAGGGTGTGCAAATGCTGACACATAAAACCATTCATCGTATTGCCGAATCAAATTTTTAAAAAATTCGACATCGTTTTTTTTGTGTAATGACATTGCCCTTCTTAAAGCCAACTGCATTTGGTATCGTGCACTAAAACACATATTTGTTTGCTTTTCACAGCAAATATAACGTACAATCAAAAAAGATGTTGAATATCATTCCATTTTTACATCAAACCACAACCCGCTTCGGTGGGAGTTTTTTTATGGTTTAACCTTTAAAAGGCTAAAAGCATTGAAAAAGTTTAACAAAAATAACCGGCGACTAAAAATCGCCGCACCCGTCACATACTTTTCAATAAACCGCCATCCACAACCAAACTTGCACCGGTAATGTAATTTGCAGCATCAGAAAGTAAAAATGCGCCGGCTTTGCCAAATTCTTCAATGGTTCCGTAACGGCCTAGTGGAATAGCGGATTCGTTTTGCTGTTTTATTTTTTCCACCGGAACGCTCTGTTTTTCTGCCAGGTTTTTATCCAGTGCTTTTACACGGGCGGTATCTATGCGGCCGGGAATGAGATTGTTCACCCTGATGTTTTCAGCGGCAAATTCATTGGCCAGACTTTTCACCAGGCTGGCAACTCCCGAACGGAAAACGTTGGAAAGAAGCAACCCGCTAATCGGCTCCTTCACCGAAAGCGAAGTGACGGTTAAAACGGAACCTCCTCCGCCCGAACGCATGTAAGGCAAAACGCTGCGAATCAGCCGAACAGCGCTCATCAATGTGAGGTTAAATGCAGCCTGCCAGTCATCGTCGGTAAAATCGGCAAAATTGCCCGGAGGCGGACCACCGGCATTCACTACCAGTCCGTCAATGCGTTCAAAAGCTTGTGCCACTTCACCAACCCAGTTTTCAATGGCTTTGGCATCCGAAGCGTCAAAAACCGATGCATGAATAGTAGCATTTGTGTCTGTTCTTAGTTTATGTGCAGCAGCCTCTACTTCACTTTTTGTGCGGCTGGCTATACAAACCGTGGCGCCGTTTTTTGCCAGTTCCTGTGCAATGCCAAATCCCAGCCCCTTGCTGGAAGCGGCCACCATAAATACCTTTCCTTTAATATTTAAATCCATGAGCAATAAAAAATGAAAAATTAGAAATTAAAAATGTAAGAAAATCTCAAATAGCAAAAGACAAATAAATCACAAAATACAAAACTTAATACATCAATTCCTGGCGTTTGGTTTTTGTTCATTGTATTTTTTTAAATTAATTGCAATTTGCTATTTGAGCTTTGGTGCTTTTCGAATTACACTTTTCGCAATTTCCATTTCCCCTTTCGGAAAACGATGTATGCAACCACTGCAAGTAAACTTTCGGCAGAAACAATAGCCATGCTTGCACCAGTTAGCCCCATTTCCAGTTTAATTGCCAGGAACCAGGCAAGCGGTATTTCAAACAGCCAGAAACAAAAGAAATTTATTTTAGTTGGGGTAAAAGTATCACCGCTGCCGTTAAATCCTTGAATAAGAGCCATACCCAGAGCATACAAAGGAAAGCCGAAACTCACAATGCGAAGGGCATGTATTCCGAAGTCGAGCACTGCAGTCTCCTTTATAAAAAGGGAAATAAAGAATCCAGGGAAAAGGGCCAGAATCAGACCAATTATTCCCATAAAGGCCATATTTACATAGCCTGTAATCCACACCGATTTTTCGGCCCTGTCAGGATACTTTGCACCAAGATTTTGCCCTACCAGTGTTGAAGCGGCATTGGTTAGTCCCCAGGCAGGAAGGAGAGCGAAAAGAATGATTCGGATGGCAATGGTATATCCGGCCAGCGCTTCGGGCCCGCCAACAGCTATAATTCGAACCAGGAAAATCCAGCTTGAGGTGGCAATCAGATTCTGCAAAATACCACCACCTGAAATCCGGAGTAATTCAAGCATAACGGAAAATTTCACTTTTATACTTTCCCAGTAAAGTTTAATCCTGTAATTTCCCCTGAAAAGCAGATAAAACTGATACATAACGGCTAGTCCGCGGCCAATGGTTGTGGCAATGGCAGCGCCTGCCAAACCCAGTTCGGGAAACGGACCAATTCCGAAAATGAGGAGGGGATCGAGCACCAGGTTTATAATGTTTGCAAACCAAACAACACGCATAGAGATGGCTGCATCGCCCGAACTCCGAAAAACGGCGTTGATGATAAAAAGCAGCATCACCACTGCGTTTCCGCCAAACATAATGGCCGGGTAAAGAGCGCCCTCTTCTGCCATAGCCTCAGTAGCGCCCATCAGCAATAAAAATTCTTTGGCAAATATTATTCCCGGTAAGGCAATAATTAATGATACGAAAACACCAACCAGAATCGCCTGAAAAGCAACAACTCCAGCCTCTTTTTTTCGTTTTTCGCCAATGCGGCGCGCAACAATTGCTGTGGTGGCCATACTTAATCCTGCCCCGATGGCATATACGATGGTCATTACCGATTCGGTGATGCCAACTGTGGCCACGGCTTCTGAACCTAATCTCGATACAAAAAAGATATCGACAACAGCAAAAACCGATTCCATCAGCATTTCAAGCACCATGGGAACAGCCAGAATAAAAATGGCGTGCCCCAGTTTGGTTTCAGTGAAATCACGCTCGGTTCCTGATATTGCTTCCTTTATGTCTTTCCAGAGTGGTTGTATTTTGGATGAATAAGTGCTGAATAGAGCCAAATATCCTGTTTTTTTATCCGGCATAATCAATTAAATTAAAGTGAAAAACTACGAATGATTTATTAAAAAGCGCTGCATGAGTTTAAAAGGGAGAGGCAGACAATCGAATTTTGACAGTAATTTTCATCGTAGTAATTTTTAAATTCAGCGTTGCAAATATATGGAATTATTTTTTTTCGCTTTTGCTCATTCGAATCATTTTCAAATAAATTTGTTTTTTGTTGAACCCTGCCTTTTGTTGCATGTTACTAATGCTGAATTTTGAAGTTGTTGAGCTGATGAAATATTTTGAATGGATAGTATTAGTATTATTTCTGTTTTCCTCGTGCAGTGAGTCAGAAAAATTTCCTGAATATGTTACCTTACCTTTAAACTACAAGAACGTTAACATAACGACCGAGTTAAACAGGTTGTATCCGGACTCAGGTTCCGCACCGGATAAAAAAACAGGAGATTATTCTGTTTTGGATTCATTAATGGTTTTTAAAGAAATGTACCTTCAGCGCAACGAAGCATTTCATTTGGAGCGGCTTCAGAAAATGTGGAACCGGGCCAGGCAACAAACAGAAAACGCTTACCTAAACGATGATGTTGCAGTACAGTGGTTCAACATAACGGGATTCATTTTCGAACTCACCGGAAATGCCCTGTTCGCAGAAGAACTGGAAAAAATTTCCGTTCTGCATTTGCCAAATCTTCAGCCTGCTTTTCGCGATTCGCTTGTTATACCGTATATTTTTACCAAAAACTTAGACCACATTTGGGTGAATTTGTTTTTACCGGCAGAGTTAAATTATACTCACTCGCTGGGTGGCGAAGTGAACATTTCAATGGAAACTGATTTTCCGGAAAACGGCAGTATCCGTTTGAATATCAGCATGGAAACCAAAAGGCACATCGAAATATTTGTCCGGATTCCTTCGTGGGCCGATGATGCTTCGGTAACTGTTAAAAAAGTTAAGTATTTTGCCCAGCCAGGTAGTTATTGCCTGATTGCAAAAAAATGGAAAGAAGGAGATGTGGTCGAAATCGAAATTCCCGTCAAAAATTTACCTTCATATTTAAAAACTTCCGGTTAGCATTTGGGAAAAGCATCCAGCCTGGCCAGTCCATTTGTTGGGGTTTTGCGGTAACTGCTTTGCAAATCGATTCCATAATTTTTCAGCTTCAGGCAGGTGAAATCAGAATCTTTCTTCCAATGAAAGTGAAGATTCTTTCTGTTTTTGTATTTTTAAGACCTAAAATTTTATTGTTTTGCAATATGGTTCGTTAAATCAACAGAAAAAATGAATTCAATGAAAAAATTCAGCCTTATTTTACTGATTGCTGTTTTTGCAGCATGTAATTCCACAACCAAAAAAGAAATTGAAATGCCTTATTCCAAATCAGACTTTGAAGGATTGATTAATGGAAAACCAACCCGGTTATTCACCATGGAAAATTCCGGAGGTGTAGTGGTGTCATTAACCAACTACGGTGCTAAAATTGTTTCAATTTATGCTCCCGACAAAAACGGCAACTTTGCCGATGTGTTACTCGGATTTAATTCAATTGGGGAATATCAGCAATACGGGGCAAGTCACGGGGCAGTGGTTGGGCCTTTTGCCAACCGCATTGCCAATGCTCAGTTTACAATCGATGGAGAAACCCACCAATTACCTGTAAACAACGGAGAAGCCTGCCTGCACTCAGGCCCCGACAGTTGGTACCGCCAGGTTTGGGATTACGAAAAAAACGGAAACGTAACCACATTTATGCTTGAAAGCCCCGACGGGGAATTTGGTTTTCCGGGAAACAAAACGGCTAAAGTTACCTATACGCTCACCGAAAAAAATGAACTGAAAATAAATTATGAAGTGACAACGGACAAACCCACCCACATTAATTTAACCAATCACAGTTATTTTAACCTGAGGGGAGAAGGAAACGGTGACATAACGGGGCATGTTTTGGTCATAAATGCAGATAAATCTACACCGGTAATTGACGAAAGCATGATCCCAACAGGCGAAATTGTGGATATAAAGGGAACGGCTCTCGACTTTACAGCTCCACATTCCATTGGAGAAAGGATTGATTCCGATCATCCCCAACTCAGGTTTGGTTCCGGTTACGATTTCAATTACGTAATAAACAAAGAACCCGGCGAACTTGCCTTCGCAGCCAGCGCCTATGAACCCGAAAGCGGAAGGTACATGGAAGTTTTCACCACAGAGCCGGGGATTCAGTTATACACGGGTAACCATTTAAGAGGAAATGAAATTGGAAACAGCGGAAAACCTTATTCGGCACGCACCGGGTTCTGCCTCGAAACCCAGCATTTCCCCGACAGTCCGAACCAACCCGATTTTCCATCCACTTTACTGGAACCGGGCGAGATTTACAAGTCAACTACTGTTTTTAAGTTTTCGGTGAAAGAATAAGGATTCAGTGACGGGGTTGGATTTTTTTATATTTTAGCCCTGATTTAAACCTGGTTAAAAAACCAAAGGGTTGTATTTATGCAAAAAAAAGTTGTTGTAATAACCGGCGCATCTTCAGGTATTGGAAAAGCACTGGCCGAAAAATATGCAGATGAAGGCTGGAACGTGGTTATCGCGGCCCGTCGTACAGACCGGTTGACTGAAATTCAGAAAAAACTGAAAGGCATTGAAATTTTGCCTATAAAAACCGATGTCACCCTCGAATCCGATTGTAAAAACCTCATAGAAAAAACAGTTGAAAAATTTGGCCGGATTGATGTTTTGATTAACAATGCAGGTATTTCCATGCGGGCGCTTTTTAACCAGACCGATATGGATGTGATGCGTAAAGTAATGGATGTGAACTACTGGGGCACAGTATATTGCACCAAATATGCCCTGCCCTGGCTGTTAAAATCAAAAGGTTCGCTGGCGGGCGTTATTTCAGTGGGCGGTTACATTGGGCTTCCCGGGCGAAGCGGTTATTCTGCATCCAAGTTTGCCGTGCGTGGATTTTTGCAGACCATAAGGGTGGAAAACCTGAAAACCGGCTTGCATGTTCTTGTTGCAGCTCCCGGTTTTACCTCTTCCGAAATCAGGAAATCGGCACTCAATGCAAATGGACAACAACAGGGTGAAACGCCCCGGAACGAAAACAATATGATGTCGGCAGAAGAATGTGCCGCCCATATTTATAAAGCCGTTCAAAAACGGAAAAAAGAATTGGTGCTAACTTTCGCAGAAGGAAAACTGACCGTTTTCCTTTCCAAATTTTTCCCCCGTTTTATCGATAAAATGTCGTATAAAATTTTTGCAAAAGAACCCGACTCTCCGTTCAAATAAATTATTTTTACTTTTTGCTTTTATCAAATTTAACAAAATAGATTTATGGAAGAATTACCAGTTGGAACACGCGTAGAACATCCCCGATATGGAGAGGGAATCATTAGTAAGGATAAACTTACCGCCTGGGAAATATTTTTTGAAAAAGGCGGTAAAATAGAAATGACCAAACGAAATATTGATTTAAGTGTTGTGGAAAAGACCGAAGATTTGGCGCCGAAAAAAGGTTTGACCATTTCGGAAGTTGAAAATGTGGTTAAATATGTACTCGACCAGTATGGAGCGCTAAACGCTGTTGTTCCGCTGGGTGAAAAATGGAAAGGCGGAACTTTGCTGCTTCAGCCGGCAAATCCTGAACTGAAACCCAAGGAAATTCCCATCGAAGCATTTTTTCATAAAATAGTGATGCTGCGCGACCGTCTTCGTGTGCTGGAACAAAATATCAACAGCCATAATGTGCTTTCCGATGAAGAAAAGGTGAACCTTCAGCAATATATTACGCGCATTTACGGTTCGTTAACTACATTTAATGTGCTGTTTGCCGAAAAGGAAGATTTCTTTGTTGGCGCTAAATCGAAATAAAATGAGACAGATAGTTTTTTTTGTAACCCTTTTTTTAATCACTTTTAGTTTGAATGCACAGGATAAAACCTTAAAAGTTTGGCCAAACGGAGCGCCAAACCACAATGGTATGGACGAACCTGAGGAAAAATTCGAAGGTGTTCGCGTACGTAATGTGTCGGAAGCTGAAATGTATGTTTACCTTCCTGAAAAGGAAAAAAACACCGGCGCCGCTGTGGTAATTTGCCCTGGTGGAGGCTACTGGATTGAAGCCATGGATCACGAAGGTTACCAAATGGCCGAATGGTTGCAGGAAAGAGGAGTGGCCGGAATTGTACTGAAATACCGTTTGCCTTACGGTCACCACGAAATTCCTTCGGGCGATGCGCGGCAGGCCATGCGTATTGTGCGTAAAAATGCTCAGGAGTGGGGAATTCATCCTGAAAAAATAGGAATTGCCGGTTCATCGGCGGGCGGACACCTTGCTTCAACCGCAGGCACCAGGTTCGATTACGGAAATCCGGAAAGCAATAATCCGTTTGAAAAAATAAGCAGCCGGCCAGATTTTATGCTGCTCCTTTATCCGGTAATCACCTTCCGCGAAGAATTTGGGCACATGGGTTCGCGCAAAAACCTTATTGGCGAAGGCAACGACTGGAAGCTGGTTGAAAAATATTCCAGTGAGTTGCATGTATCACCCGAAACCCCCCCAACTTTTCTGGTACTTGCCGACGATGACAAAAGCGTGGTTCCACGAAATTCAGTTGAATTTTATCTGAAATTAAAAGAAAACAATGTGCCGGCTGAAATGCATATTTTTGCCGAAGGAGGCCACGGATTTGGCATGAACAAAAAAAACCTGCCAGTTGACCAGTGGCCCGAACTTTTTTACAACTGGCTTAAAGCTGTTAAAATAATTAACTGATGCAACCAACCCATCCGCTGATAGTTCTGAAATTTTGCCCGAAATGTGGTTCATCGGCATTAACTTCCAATCCTGATTTATCATTTAAATGCAGCGGTTGCGGATTTCATTTTTATGTAAATTCGGCTGCTGCAGTAGCTGCTCTTGTGGTGAACGGTGAGGGAAAACTGCTTTTAACCACACGTGCTGTAGAACCAGACTACGGAAAGCTGGACTTGCCCGGCGGATTTATTGATCCGGGTGAATCGGCTGAGGAAGCGGTAAAACGCGAACTTTGGGAAGAACTGGGAATGAAGGTAAAATCAATGGAATACATTATTTCAGCTCCCAACGAATATATTTTTTCCGGAATCAGTGTTTTTACGCTCGACATGGCTTTTCGCGTAATTCCTGAATCCGTTTCGAAATTAAAAGCACAGGATGATATTCTTAATTTCCGGTTTTATGCTGAAAATGAAATTGATTTCAATCAAATTCCGGCCCCGTCAATAAACTATTTTGTACAACAATTTTTCAGAAAATGAACGATATCCGTCAACGAATAAAAGCCCTTCGAATGGAGTTGCTAAATCGCAATCTCGATGCCTGGTACATTTCGGGCACTGATCCGCACAACAGCGAGTATTTACCAGACCGCTGGCAAACCCGGGCCTTTATTTCAGGATTTACCGGCTCTTATGGTATAGTGGTGGTAACACAGGAAGAAGCAGGTCTTTGGACCGACACACGTTATTTCCTGCAGGCCGAAGAACAACTTAAAGGAACTGGAATAAAAATGTACAAGTTACGGGTTCCCGATACGATTCTGCCCGAAGTTTGGCTTTCGAAAAAGCTGGATCCCGGAAGCAAAGTAGGGTTCGATCCGCAAACGGTTTCAGTTTCCGGGTTCAGAAATCTTAATAATTCCCTGAATCAAGCCGGGATCAATATGGTGGAAACGCCCGATCTTTTTGAAAAAATATGGGAAAACCGACCCGAAATACCTGAAGATAAAATATTTGAATTAAAACTAATTCATGCAGGACTTTCGAGGAAAGAAAAAAAGGATTTGGTGATTGCCGAACTGAAAAAATACGATGCAGATTTTCAGGTAGTTTCGGCTCTTGACGAACTGGCCTGGTTGTTTAATTTACGTGGTTCCGACATTTCTTACAACCCGGTTTTTACAGGATACGGAATTGTGGGAAAAAACGAATGGATTCTTTTTACTGATCCGGCCAAACTTCCCGCCACATTAAAAAATGATTTGGAAAAGGAAAAAATCAGCCTGATGGGTTATAATGATTTTCCGGTCTGGTTAAAAACCGTTAAGGGAAAAAAGGTACTTGTGGATTCGGGTTCGGTAAATTATGCCGTTTACAATACACTTCAAACCGATAATAAAATAGAAGAGGGTACATCTGTCGTTTCTTTGTTAAAATCCCGCAAAAATAAAACTGAACTGGCAGGTTTCCGCGAAGCCATGAAAAAGGACGGGGTAGCCTTGCTGGAGTTCCTGTTCTGGCTCAGAAAAAATACAGGAAAAGAAACAATTACGGAATACACTGCCGGACGAAAACTTGCTGAATTCCGTTCGCTTCAAAAAGATTTTCAGGGCGAAAGTTTTGCGCCCATTGTGGGTTACAAAGAACACGGAGCTATTGTGCACCTGAATGTAACCGAAAAAGATGCGTTTTTACTGAAACCAGAAGGTATTTTACTTTTTGATTCGGGCGGACAATATTTGCAGGGAACAACCGATATTACGCGTACGGTAGCGCTGGGTGAAGTTTCCCAACAGCAAAAAACCGACTTTACCCTGGTGCTGAAAGGGATGATTTCCCTCACGATGGCGAGGTTTCCGGCCGGAACCAAAGGCTGTCATCTCGATATTCTGGCCCGCAAAGTTTTGTGGGAACACGGGCTCAATTACGGCCACGGGACCGGTCACGGTGTGGGACATTTTCTGAATGTACACGAAGGTCCCATGTCCATCCGCCAGGAGTTTAATGAAGTTCCCATTCAGCCGGGAATGGTAATGTCCAACGAACCGGCCTTATACCGCGAAGGCGAATACGGCATCCGAACCGAAAATATGATGGTTTGTGTGGAAAAAGAAACCACAGCTTATGGTCATTTTCTTGGTTTCGAAACACTTACACTTTGCCCCATCGATATCCGGTTAATCGATTTTAATTTGCTTACGGAAGAGGAACGCAACTGGCTTAATTCGTACCACAAGGAAGTAAGGATGCAACTTAAGCCGCTGGTAAAAAAAGAGTTGCATGAATTTTTGGAGGAACTTACCGAAGAAATTTAACAGAATTAAGCAGGTGGCTTTAAGTCGCCATCTTAAAAATGAAACTTGAGCAGGTAACTAAAATTTACCTGTCCTTTATAACTCAATCTTTTTACCAATATAAAACACATAACCGTAATACGCTTTATATCTGGAATACAACTCCGCTTCCCGACGTTCGTTTGCCACCAGGTCTTCTGCTGTTCTGTTCCCTGAATGTTTTTCCAGAAAAGACTTTTGCGCCTCAACCTGCGGGACATAGAAGTGTTCTGTCCAGCAGTTTTCGGGAAGAATGAAGGTGGCAACGGGAACGTATCCGGCTTTTTGCAACTGTGCCATTTTTTTTGGAATGGTGTCAATTTCCGGATAAGCCTCCTTCCAGAACCGTTGGATTTCATCAGGCCGGTTTTCGGTAAACCACGAAGCATCGGTAACGGCAATGTAACCGCCGGTTTTCAGAAAATTCCGCCATTCGTTCAGGCCCCGTTCAAAACCGATGTTGTAAATCGCCCCTTCCGACCAGATTACATCCAGTTCGTTTTCCTGAAAGGGAAGGTTTTCCATAGACCCGACAATACCTTTCACCCTTTGCCGAAGGTTCAGCTTTTCTGCATTCCGGTTGAACAAATCGATAAAACCTGGAAAGAGGTCAATTCCTGTAATTCGGCCCTGTACATTTTGAGCCAGAACCATGGTCTGCCCGCCGGTTCCGCAGCCTATATCGGCAATGTGCGATTCTTCTGTAATGTTATCTATAAAGCTCAATGCTTTTATGGTCACTTCCGGACTGCCCGGCCCCTGCCTTTCAACTGAAGAAAAATATTCGCAGATTAAATCGAAATCGAATTCGTGGATGGATTTATTTTCGTTACTCATGGTGATATATGTTTGTATATCAAATTGCTTTTGCGGTATAAAAGTAGTGGTTTTTGGTTTGAATTCAGTTACCCTTCACATTTCAAAAAGAATTATATTTGTGAGAATCAAATAAAAACGGAGACAAAATGGAAAATAAGGAGTACAACAAAGGATTAAACCGGCGCGAATTTTTGCAAACCGGTGCAAAGCTGACTGCTGCTGGAATGATTGCAGGCATGGGAACGACAAGGTTGTTTGCCGCTGTAAGTAGTGGGCCAATGGGAAATCCGGTTGAGCGGATTACCCTGAACAACGGAGTTCAAATGCCGGTTCTCGGTTTCGGAACGTTATACCTGAACGACGCGGTGGGTACAAAATGTGTTGCCGACGCCATTTCGCTGGGTTACCGGCTAATCGACACAGCAACAATTTACAATAACGAAGAAGCAGTGGGTGCCGGGATAAAACGCAGCGGAATTGACCGCAAAGAGCTTTTTGTTACTTCTAAAGTGTGGGTGGATGACTCGGGCTATGAAAAAGCGAAAAAAGCTTTTCAAACTTCGCTGAATAAACTGGGGCTGGATTACCTGGATTTGTACCTGATTCACCGTCCGCGGGGCGATGTAAATGGTTCTTGGAAGGCCATGGAAGAACTTTACAAAGAGGGTAAAATCAAAGCTATTGGTGTCAGCAATTTCACTCATGCGCAAATAAATGATCTGATGGCCGGCAGCAGTGTGAAACCGGCGGTTAACCAGATTGAAGCGCATGCTTTTTTCCAGCAACCCGAAGACCTTAAGTTCTTAAAAGAGAACGACATAAAAATGGAAGCCTGGTCTCCGTTTGCACAAGGTCGGAATGAACTTTTTACCAACGAAACGCTTGCAGAAATCGGTAAAAAGTACAACAAAACCAATGCACAGGTGAGCCTTCGGTGGCATTACCAACGAGGCATTGTGACTATCCCGCGCACTTCGCAAAAAGCGCACATGCAGGAAAATCTGGATATTTTTGACTTTGAACTCAGCGAGTCCGACATGAAAACCATTTCGAAACTGGATTTGAACGTCACCCAGTTTCCGGAGTGGGATTAACATGGGTTTTTTCTTAGTTCCCGGAATTAGATTTAATCGTTTAAAACGACATAAACTAAGGTTGAATTGGTACTCAACATGAAGAAATTGAAATGAAAAAAATTATACTCTTGTTAATCAATTTGACTCTTTTAAACTTTTGCTTTGGACAAAGCATTGACCTGAAAGGAGAAATTAAAGATTTAAAAACGGGGGAACCTTTGCCATACGCCACCATTGAGATTTGATAAATGCTGAAATTATATATGAGAAAGATTAAAAAATAGAACCGGCAGCTAGCATTTAGCGTTCATGTTAAGAAAGAAACTTGACATTGGAATAGAAAAAAGAAATATAATGAAACATCAAGACACAATAGCCCAGGAGCATTGGCAGGCATTTAGTGAAGAAAAAATATTCGGCGAATTAAAAACATCTGAAAAAGGATTAAATCAGGAAGAAGTAAAGAAAAGACTGGAGTTTTACGGCGGGAATAAATTGCCTGAGGGTAAGAAAGTCACCCTGATACAGATAATCCTGCACCAGATATTAAATCCATTAATCTTTATTCTGGTTGCTGCTGCTGTTGCATCGGTAGCCATTGGCGAAGGAAAAGATGCCATTTTTATTTTTCTGGTTATTGTCATTAACAGTGCATTGGGAACCTATCAGGAATTCAATGCAGAGCGGAGTGCCAGCAGCCTTCAGGAATTAATGAAAATTAAAGCAAGGGTAAGAAGGGATGGCAAAGAAACAGAAGTACCTTCCGAAGACCTCGTACCGGGCGATATCGTACTACTCGAATCGGGTATGAAAGTACCGGCAGATATGCGCTTGCTTGAAGTATCAGGATTAGAAATTGACGAGAGTTTTCTTACCGGTGAATCCATAGCATCAAAAAAACAAACTGCCAAATTGCAGGAAAACCTTGGTGTTGCCGAACGGACCAACATGGCTTTTGCCGGTGCTACCGTGATGAGTGGACGCGGCGTAGGGGTTGTAGTTTGCACAGGTATAGATACTCAAGTGGGTAAAATCTCACAGGATGTTACCGAATCAGCTTCAGCAAAACCACCATTGGTGCAGCGAATGGATAAATTCATCAGGCAAATCAGTATTTTTATTGTTGCCTTAAGTGTTATTTTAGGAATTGTACTCCGATTGCAGGGGATGGATTTTATTGCAATCTTCTTTTTTGTTGTTGCATTGGCTGTTTCTGCCATTCCCGAAGGTTTGCCTGTAGCCTTAACTGTGGCATTATCTATTGCTGCTAAACGAATGGCAAAGCGAAATGTAATTGTCCGGAAACTAACATCGGTGGAGAGTTTGGGCAGTTGCACCGTAATTGCCAGCGACAAAACGGGTACACTTACCGTTAACGAGCAAACGGCAAAAATTATTCAACTAGCCAACAGTAGTCGTTACACTATTGAAGGGCAAGGCTATAATGGCGAAGGAAAAGTTGTTGATTCGCAGGAAAAACCAATTGAGGTTTCAGAAAATAGTGAAATTACAAAAATTGCCCGTATAGCTGTTTTTGCCAATGAGGCTTCCTTAACCAAAGAAAATGATAAATGGTCGTATCACGGCGATGCAATGGATGTTGCGCTGCTGGGCATGAGTTACAAGCTTGGCGTAAAACCCGAAAAATGGCTGAAAGATGAAAAGCCGCTTGGAAAAATTCCGTACGAATCGGAGCGAAAATTCTCTGCCTCATTTTATAATTTAAAAGATGCAGTTTTCATTGGAACAAAAGGCGCTGTTGAGACCATTCTTAATTTTTGTAGAACCATGTCGGTTAATGGTGAAATTACAGAAATTGATAAAGAAAAAATACTGGCTGATGCAGACCATTTAGCTAAAGATGGTTATCGGGTGTTGGCATTTGCCAGTGGCGAATACAAGGAATATCAAAAAAAAGAAATTTATGAAAATGAAGATATTCCTGCATTAACCTATTACGGACTTGTAGGTTTTATTGACCCCTTAAGACCGGAAGCTAAAGAATCGGTTGAACAATGTCGGGAAGCTGGAATAAAGGTAATCATGATAACCGGCGACCATCCCGAGACCGCCGGCACCATAGCGCGCGAATTAGGAATAGCTGATGATAATACCTCTGTGGTAACCGGACAAATGCTAGCCGAATCAGGAGCTCACGATAGCCCTGCTTTTGAAAAATTAGTGGCATCTACATCTGTTTTTGCACGGGTTTCGCCCTCCCAAAAGCTGGAGATTGTTGATGTTTTAATTCGTGACGGTGAATTTGTTGCTGTTACTGGCGATGGCGTAAACGATGCCCCCGCACTTAAACGCGCCAATATTGGGGTAGCAATGGGCTCCGGTACCGATGTGGCCAAAGAGGTTGGTTCCATGATTGTGGTGGACGACAACTTTTCGTCCATCGTGGCGGGTGTTGAAGAGGGCCGCTTTGCTTTCGACAATGTGCGTAAAGTAATTTACCTTCTGATTTCAACAGGAGCCGCTGAAATTATCCTGTTTTTGGCATCAATAGCTGCTGGTTTGCCGCTGCCGCTGCTTGCCGTACAATTGTTGTGGTTAAATTTAGTTACCAATGGCATACAGGACGTTGCCCTTGCATTCGAAGGAGGAGAACCGGGTGCTATGAAACGGCCACCACGCAAGCCTTCCGAGAAAATATTCAACCCTTTTATGGTCAATCAAACCATTGTATCTGGAGCAACTATGGGCCTAATTGTTAGTGGACTGTGGTATTATTTAAACACATACACCCAAATGGAGGAACTACACGCCCGCAACCTTATCTTGTTGCTTATGGTGTTTATGCAAAATTTCCATGCTTTTAATGCCCGTTCCGAAAGAGTTTCGGCTTTTAAAGTGCCATTAAAGAGAAATATCATCCTTGTATTTGGGGTTTTGGCTGCACAAGGCATCCATATTCTAAGTATGCAAATTCCATTTATGCAAAACATATTACGAGTTGAACCCGTAACTTTTAACGAATGGCTGTATATATTGGTGTTGGCAATACCTATTTTGTTGGCCATGGAAGTGTTTAAGTATTTTCGCAGAAAAAGTATATGATTTGAGAACCTTTGGAAGTAGATTTCTTTGTTGACCCAAAACCATTAACAGAGAAAAAAAATGATTAGTGAATACATAAAGGCCGACAAAGAGAAAAGAAAAAGTAAAAGGCACGCAAAGCAATAAATCAGACTTTTTGGATGAGATAAAAAGGCGCAATACAGAAATTGCCTGAATAAAACCAAATTGAATTTTAAAGCTAAAGTCACATAAGCCAGCTTACATTTATCTGACCTTCCCTCCTATTTTCCCAAACTTTATAAACAGCAGTCCTCCATTTACCACAAACGCCAGAATTATAATCAAATTCCCAGTTAGCGGGTCGCCCCAAAGGTTAATGAGTTTACCGGCCAGCGCCACAAACCCGCCAAACAGCATGGCAGCGGTGAGTTGCAGATTTACAACCTTTAATTTTAATAAACCGGCCAGCATGGGCACAACAAACGCGCCGGAGAAAAAGGTGAGCGCCAGCAGCAGCGACTGCAAAATAGACGTCACAAACAGGGCGATGCCAATGCTCAAAATTCCAAGCACAACAATCAGAATCCGGGTCAGCCGGAAAGCCTTTTTTTCTTCCATGTCGTTGTGGAACAGTTCGCTGAGGATGAGCGACGAAGTAAGGAGCGTGGTGTCAGCCGACGACATCACCGCAGAAAGCAGCGCCGCAATAAAAAGGCCGTAAAACCAGTTGGGCAGCAAGTGCTGGGCAAACGACATGATTTCCCGGCTTCCGGTGGCGTTGGAGTAAACGCCCAAATAGGTCAGTCCGAACGAGATGGGAATCAGGATAACGGCCACAATCAGCACACTTCGGGTGGCTGTTTTTTCATCTTTGGCGCAAAACACGCGGGAATAAATATCGGGGCCCACCACAAACGTAACGGAATAGGTCAGCACCAGAATCAGTAAATCCACTCCGGTAAACGATTCGTTAAACAGGGCGCCGGTTTCAAGTATCGGCAGGGAAGCAGCTTCATGTGAACGGGAAGCAAAAACAGTCAGCGCTGCCAGTCCGGCCACAATAAGCACGGATTGAAGTGTGTCGGTTTTTAAAATGCTTACCTGTCCGCCGAAGAGGGTGTAAAAAATGAAAACCGTTCCGGCCAGAACAGCAGCAGCAGAATAACCAATTATTTCCAGTCCGGCAAGGATTTTGGCCGCGGCAATAATCTGCGCCCCCACAATACCCAGCCACGCCAGCGGAATTACCAGCGACGAAATAAACCGCGCCCGTTCCCCAAAAAAATGACCCAGCAAACCGGGTAAAGTGAACTTTCCGTAACGACTTACATATTTGGCCAGGGGTGCCAGCAAAAACAACCCAAACGACGCACAAAACAAAAACCACAATGCGGCCCAGCCCACACTCTGACTCAGTTCGATGGTGCCCAGAATAGCAGAACCACCTAAAATAGTTGCCAGCAAACTTCCCGAAACAGGCACTAAACGCGCATTTTTGCCGGCCACATAATAATCGGAAGGTGTTTTTATTTTGAACCAGGAATAAACCCCCAGCAGCAAAACAAAAACAAAATAAACGGCTACAAAAACAACCGGGTTGTCCATTTCTTTTTTATCAGAATGAGAGGTAAATATCGGAAAATCTGTTTCAATGCGAAACCCGCTGCGAAAAATTGATCATAAAAAGCCCGGAAGAATCTCCCGGGCTTTTATCTATTTCACCTAAAATAATACAGTCTGTTATTTCACTTTCTCAACGATGGCTTTGAACGCTTCAGGCTGGTTCATGGCCAAATCGGCCAGTACTTTCCTGTTAATTTCAATATCGTTTTTCTTTAACAATCCCATAAACTGCGAATACGACAGTCCTTCAATACGGGCTGCGGCGTTAATACGCTGAATCCACAATGCTCGGAAATTGCGTTTTTTGGTTTTCCTGTCGCGATATGCATATTGCAAACCTTTTTCATAGGTATTTTTTGCGACTGTCCAAACATTTTTACGTGCTCCGAAATAACCTTTCGTCCGCTTCAGAATTTTTTTCCTCCGGGCACGTGATGCTGCATGATTTACACTTCTTGGCATACTTTTTACTTTTTTGGTTAAAGGCGTCTCCGCCAGCCGGCGAAAAACTTATGGCACAATAACCTGGTTAATTACTCTTTTTAATTTTTAAAAGGAAATTTTGAAATGACCATTATTTCATGGCCAGCATTTGCTTCACGTTGTCTTCATTGGTCTTATCGATGACAGTCCAATAGGTGAGATTCCGTTTACGCTTCGTGCTTTTTTTTGTCAAAATATGACTTTTATAGGCGTGCTTCCTTTTAATTTTCCCTGTTCCGGTTAGCCTGAAACGTTTTTTGGCGCCGGAATTTGTTTTCATCTTTGGCATAATCCTACTTTGTTAAAATGTTATCAAAGAACTGTATTATTTCTTTTTAGGTGAAATCATCATTATCATTCGTTTTCCTTCCAGTTTGGGCATTTGTTCCACAGTGCCCAAATCCTCGAGTTCGGTGGCCAGCCTAAGCAAAAGAATTTCTCCCTGCTCTTTAAATAAAATCGACCGTCCTTTAAAAAACACGTAGGCTTTAACCTTCGCCCCGTCTTTCAGAAATTTTTCGGCGTGCCTCAATTTGAACTCGAAATCGTGTTCGTCGGTTTGCGGCCCGAATCGGATTTCTTTTACTACTATCTTCTGGGCTTTCGCCTTCATCTCCTTCTGTTTCTTTTTTTGCTGGTAAAGAAACTTGGAATAGTCGGTTATTTTACATACCGGTGGTTCAGCTTTAGGGGAAATCTCCACCAAATCCAATTCCATCTCGTCGGCCATTCGCAATGCATCCCGCAAGGGGTAAACACCCTGGTTTTCGATATTTTCGCCAACCAATCGTACCTGAGGCGCTGTAATGTGCCTGTTAATCCTGTGCTGCGGCCCTGTATCCCTTTTTCTGAAAGAATTTTGGCCGGGTCCTCTTCTTTTAATAGCTATAGTTAAATCCTCCTATTATTTAGTTAGTTATACAATCCGGATAATTGATTTCTAACTTCGTCTGCAATAAAACCGGCAAACTCGCCGATTTGTTTACCACCTATATCTCCTTCTCCCTGACGACGAACCGAAACCGTTTCCGATTCCTGTTCTTTCTCTCCAACAATCAGTAAATAAGGTATCCTTTTCAGTTCGTTATCGCGTATCTTTCTACCAATCTTTTCATTACGGTCGTCAACGACGGTGCGAATATCGGAATTATTTAGCAAACCTGAAACTTTTTGAGCATATTCATTATATTTTTCACTGATTGGTAAAACAACCGCCTGCTCGGGCGCAAGCCACAAAGGGAATTTCCCGGCTGTGTGTTCAATCAGCACAGCCACAAATCGTTCCATTGAGCCAAAAGGTGCACGGTGTATCATTACAGGCTGATGACGGTTATCGTCGGCACCGATGTATTCCAGGTTAAACCGTTCGGGCAGATTGTAATCTACCTGAATGGTTCCGAGCTGCCAACTGCGGCCCAGCGCATCTTTAATCATAAAATCGAGTTTTGGACCGTAAAAAGCAGCCTCACCTATTTCGGTTACGGTTTTTAATCCTTTTTCTTCGCAAGCCTCAATAATTGCCTTTTCGGCTTTGTCCCAGTTTTCAGATTTGCCAATGTATTTTTCCGGTGTATCCGGATCGCGTAATGAAATCTGGGCGGTGTAGTCATCAAAACTCAAAGCTTTGAAAATGATAAAAATAATATCGATTACTTTTTTGAATTCATCTTTCAACTGGTCGGGCCGGCAGAAAATATGTGCATCATCTTGTGTAAAACCACGCACGCGGGTCAGTCCGTGCAGCTCGCCGCTTTGTTCGTAACGGTAAACGGTACCAAACTCGGCCATTCGGACAGGCAAATCTTTGTAAGAATGTGGTTTTGCCTTATAAATCTCGCAGTGGTGCGGACAATTCATGGGTTTCAACATATACTCTTCACCTTTGGCAGGCGTGGTAATGGTCTGAAACGAATCTTTCCCGTATTTTTCGTAATGGCCTGAAGTTTTGTACAGTTTCACATCGCCAATGTGGGGAGTGATAACCTGGTCGTAACCGTATATTTTTTGCACCTTTTTCAGAAAATCTTCCAATTGCATGCGCAACTGGGCTCCTTTTGGCAACCAAAGCGGCAGCCCCTGCCCCACTGCTTCCGAAAAAGTAAAAAGTTCCATTTCCTTGCCAATTTTGCGGTGGTCGCGCTTTTTGGCTTCTTCCAGCATCACCAGATACTCTTCCAGCATTTTTTGTTTGGGGAATGTGACTCCGTAAACACGGGTGAGCATCTGGTTATTTTCATTGCCACGCCAGTAAGCACCGGCAATTGAAGTTAATTTTATGGCTTTTACATAACCGGTATTCGGCAGGTGCGGCCCGCGACACAAATCGGTAAATTTACCTTGTTCGTAAAGAGAAATGGTTCCGTCTTCCAGTTCGCCAATCAGTTCCTGTTTCAGTTCATCATTTTTGGCAGTGAACATTTCCATCGCATCTTTTTTGGAAATTTCTTTCCGCACAATATCGTTCTTCTGCCGGGCCAGTTCCAGCATTTTCTGCTCAATTTTCTGCAAATCCTTTTCGGTGAGCTGCTGTCCGTTGGGTAAGGCAATATCGTAGTAAAAACCAACATCCACTGTTGGCCCGATGCCGAATTTAGTTCCCGGGTAAAAATGTTCAATGGCTTCAGCCATAAGATGTGCAGATGAATGCCAGAATGCTTCCTTTCCTTCGCGGTCGTCCCATGTGTGAAGCTTTATTGCAGCGTCTTTGTCAATTTTCCGGGTTAAATCCCAGATTTCACCATTTACTGAAACCGATAAAACATCTTTTGCCAGACGGGGTGAAATAGATTGTGCAATTTCCATACCTGTTGCAGGTTCAGGAAACTCTCTCACACTATTATCAGGAAGCGTTATTTTTACCATATTATTCATTCTTTTTAAAAGAGGTGCAAAGATAATGAATCGAATAAAAACACCACGCTTTTAATGGGGTAGATTTCAGTAAGATTAATTTAAAACCCGTTTTACGAAAAATGAACCTTCCGTAATGTTGATATCGGGTTGGCCGGCAGTTGTTATTGTACCACCAAATGTGCCCCTAACGCCGGTTTCAGTTATTTCTGAAAGAGTAATCCTGGCATCATGGTCAGCGGCTACTCCCGAACTGAAAACAGCTCCCGATTCTTTTTCTTTATAGGAGAAAACCACACCCATAACTCCATTGATTGATGCTGTATATCCACTATAGGTGCTTTCAGTTATTGGCTCAATATCATATAAAATCAATGTAATATTTGAACTGGCATCATTCCATCCGCTAACTGTACCAACATACTGGTTGCCACTTTGCCCAAAACCTGCAGTAAGGCTAATTTGATTATTATACTCTACTTTGTTGCCATTTGCTTCGAAACGAATATAATATTCACCTGGATTTTCTTCATCCTTTGAACAACCTGTACTCAAAAACACGAAAAAAATAAACGTTGCATACAAAAAGAATTTCATCCTGTTTTTCATAAGATACTATATTTAAATAACCCGTAAAACACGTCCGCTATTCTTTTTGTTTATTACAAAAAAATTTTCTCAGAAATCAAGCCCCGCCAAAACTCAAAAACTATTCCTGATTTTTTGCCTCTTCCCAGATTTTATCCATTTCGGCGAGCGACATATCGTGTAAGTTTTTACCTTCCATCAGTGTCTTACTTTCCAGATAGTTGAATCGCTTGATGAATTTCAGGTTAGTGCGCTCCAGAGCGGCTTCGGGGTCAACTCCGTAAAGACGGGCAGCATTTACCATGGCAAAAAACAGGTCGCCAAACTCGGCTTCTATTTTATCTTTATCTACTTTGTCGATTTCATGGCTGAGTTCCTTCACTTCTTCCTTCACTTTATCCCAAACCTGTTCCTTATATTCCCAGTCGAAACCTACGCCGCTGGCTTTTTCCTGAACGCGGTTGGCTTTTACCAACGCCGGCATGGCGGCAGGAACACCTTCCAGCACGCGTTTGTTTCCACCTTTTTCCTTCAGCTTCAGCGCTTCCCAGTTCTCTTCCACTTTTTTCGGTGAGCCATTCACATCCACATCGCCAAACACATGCGGGTGGCGGTAAATCAGTTTTTTATTGATTCCTTCCAAAACATCGCCCATATCAAAAGCTCCTTTTTCGGAACCGATTTTGGCATAAAAAACAATGTGCAGCATCAAATCGCCCAACTCTTTTTTTACACCTTGCAAATCTTTTTTCAGAATCGCATCGCCCAGTTCATACGTTTCCTCAATGGTTAGTTTTCTAAGCGACTCCAGTGTTTGTTCCCTGTCCCACGGGCATTTTTCCCGCAGTTCGTCCATTATGTCGAGTAATTCTTTAAATGCTATAACTTTTCGTTCCATTACCACAAAATTTCAACGAAATTAACCATTCTGTAAAACTTCGGCCCGATTTTTCTCCTTTAATTATCCACAATTAAAATTCGATTTAAATTTTGTAATTTTGAGCGGCAATTAACAATTTAAAGAAACATATTGGAGAAACAAATTCATTTGGAAGGGATTGACCCTCTGGAATTTTTCGGGATAAACAACGTGAAAATGAACCTCATTAAATCGTTGTTTCCCAAAATAAACATTACGGCACGTGGTCATTTGCTTTACCTTCAGGGAGAAGAAAAAGAGCTGAAAATCTTCGAGAAAAAATTTATTCAGCTTCTCGACCATTATTACCAGTTCAATGTTATCACCGAAGAAACTATTCTGCAGATTCTTTCCACCGGATTTTCCTCGCTGGATGAAAACGGGACTGTTGATAAGGACATTATTGTTTTTGGAAACAGCGGAAAACCGGTGAGGGCACGCACACCCAATCAGCGGGTTTTAGTGGATGAATGCAATAAAAACGATTTGATTTTTGCCATTGGTCCTGCCGGAACGGGAAAAACCTACACGGCCATTGCACTGGCAGTTCGTGCCCTGAAAAACCGGGAAATAAAAAAAATTATTCTCAGCCGTCCGGCAGTGGAGGCGGGTGAAAACCTGGGTTTTTTGCCCGGCGATTTGAAAGAGAAAATCGACCCGTACCTGCAACCATTGTACGATGCCCTGCAAGATATGATTCCGCCCCGTAAGCTCGAAGATTTTATGAAAGACGGCATTATTGAAATTGCTCCGCTGGCATTTATGCGCGGCCGCACACTCAGCAATGCGTTTGTTATTCTGGATGAAGCCCAGAACACCACCATTAACCAGTTAAAAATGTTTTTAACCCGAATGGGACTCAATGCCAAATTTATTGTTACCGGAGATGTAACCCAGATTGACCTTCCCCGACGCAGCAACTCGGGGCTGATTTTTGCCATGAAACTGCTTCAAAACATTGAATCCATTTCGGTTGTTCAATTCAACACCAACGACATTGTGCGCCACCGGCTGGTGCGTGATATTGTGGATGCCTACCAAAAATATTATGAAGATCAGGCAGAGGAAAAAGCAAAGTCAGATGAAACCAGAAAAGCCGGTAAAAGAAATGAGTAGAGAGTACAAAGTATTTAAAAAAGAGATACCAATCAGGAATATAATTTTCTGTCGGTAAAAAAGAGGAAAGTTGATTATCTTTGATTCATGGAAAATTTCATAGACCATATTGCCATTTCAAATTTCAAGTCAATCCGACAATTAAAATTGGAAGGATTAAGCCGAATAAATTTGTTTATTGGCAGACCAAATGCCGGAAAATCTAATATACTGGAAGCACTCGGACTATTTAGCTTACCATATCTTGCTTTGGGTTCTGAGAAAAAAATCTCAAATTTAATAAGATTAAAAAATATTAATGAGATGTTTTTTGATGGTATTACTGACAACAGCATCTCAGTTAAAACTAATCAAACAAGTTGTATATGTTCATTAGACAAGGATAAAATTGAAAAAAAAAGTTTCAATGGAACTTCCTGCCACATATTGATTCACGAACAGGATTCAAATTATTATCTCGAATTTGATTCTTCACTGAAAATTACCTTTAAAGCGGATAATTTAATTTTTCCCTTAATAAAGAATTATATTTTTAAACTATATGTAAAAGGAAGAAAAGCAAATCTGCCATTTCTTCAACCCCCGTTCGGAAACAATATTTTATCGGCTATTGAAGAAAACCCAATTTTGAAACAAGATATTCTAAACCTTTTTGAAGATTATAATCTCAAACTTGTCTTTGATAAGGCAAGTCAGGAGTTAAAGATAATGAAGCCCCAAAAGGGAAATGAAATATTTTTAGTCCCTTATCATTCAATTGCGGATACTTTACAACGTATAATTTTCTATAAAACAGCCATCGCTTCAAACCAAAATTCCGTTTTAATTTTTGAAGAACCGGAAGCACATGCTTTTCCGCCCTACATCGTTCACATAACGCAAGAAATAATCGACGCCAAATCAAATCAATTCATCCTTTCAACTCATAGTCCTTATGTTCTGGATTATTTTCTTGAAAATGCACGGGATGAATTATCCATTTTTATGGTCGATTATAAAAATGGGGAAACAGTAGCCAATAAACTCAGCAAAGAGGATATGGATAATATTTACGGTTATGGCATCGATCTATTCACCAATTACGAAACGTTTCTGAAATGAAGGTGAATTATGCCATAATTCCTGAATGTTATACTGATACCAACCTTGTTGAAACAATAACCGGTTCGTTCAATACTTTTAATCATCAAAAAAGTTGCAACGAGGTTTCTAAAACGATGCAAAAAAAGTTAGCCGATTCATTTGCCGTGGGTATAATCGACAAAGATAAAAGGCAGATTAAATATTTGGAAGAATTTGAACTTGTTGCTTCTTCAGGAGATTTATACCTGTTTAAACATCCTTTAAAACATCATTATATTATACAAATTACTCCTGCTGTTGAATCATTCATTTTAAAATCGGCAAATGAAGCTGGAATTAATCTTAAAAGTTTTGAATTACCTGATGATTTAAACAGTCTTAAAAGAATTACCAAAAGGCAAACAAGCAGAAACAATCCAAATTTGCGTCGTCTTTTTTCACAGTTGAAAAACAAAAAAGCGTCCCAAATTGTAACTCTTTCTAACTGGATTTCATATCTAAAAGAAAAGAATTACAAATCAAAAATTGAGGAATTGCAAACAATTATAAAATAAAAAACAATGAGCAACGCATTAACAAAAACTGATTTTCGTTTTCCGGGACAAAGAAGTGTATATCACGGTAAAGTACGCGATGTGTACAACATCAACAACGATTTGCTGGTGATGGTGGTTTCCGACCGCATTTCGGCCTTCGATGTGGTGTTGCCCGAGGGAATTCCTTACAAAGGGCAGGTGCTGAACCAAATTGCCGAAAAGTTTCTGGATGCCACTGCCGACATTGTACCAAACTGGAAGATTGCTTCGCCCGATCCCAACGTAACAGTGGGCCACATGTGCGAACCTTACAAAGTGGAAATGGTTATCCGCGGGTATTTAACCGGCCATGCCTGGCGCGAATACAAAGCCGGAAAACGCTCGCTTTGTGGCATACCGCTTCCCGAAGGAATGAAAGAAAACCAGAAATTTGCAGAACCCATTCTTACGCCAACTACCAAGGCTGAAACCGGCCACGACGAAGACATTTCGCGCGAGGAAATTATTGCACAGGGTTTGGTTGACAAAGCTGAATATGAAATGATGGAAGAATACACCCGCAAACTGTTCCGGCGTGGAACCGAAATGGCAGCCGAAAAAGGACTGATTCTGGTAGATACCAAATACGAATTCGGGAAAAAAGATGGGAAAATTTACCTCATCGACGAAATTCACACACCCGATTCATCGCGCTATTTTTATGCCGAAGGTTACGAACAACGACTGGCAGCCAATGAGCCGCAAAAACAACTTTCGAAGGAATTTGTACGCCAGTGGCTCATTGCCAACGGGTTTCAGGGGAAAGAGGGACAAACCGTTCCCGAAATGTCGGAAGAGTTTGTGACCTCGGTTTCCGACCGGTATATTGAACTTTTTGAAAACATTACCGGTGATACATTTGAAAAGTCGGACACTTCGAAAATAAAACAGCGCATTGAAATTGCAGTCAACGAATTTTTGGTGTCACAATATTGATTGGCATAAATGTAAAACCCAATTTTTAGTCATAGTATCACCTGAAGCGATGCTATGACTTTCTTTTTGATAAATTATGAAAACAAAACTTTCACTACTGATTTTAACAGTTCTTACCGGAACTATTCAACTTTTTGCCCAGGACCAGTTTACACTTGTAATAGAAGGTCAGCAGGCGCCTGATTTTTCATTCGAAATAAATGACGGGAAAACCCAAAAACTTTCAGATTTGAAAGGCCAGGTGGTTTGGATTACCTTTTTTGCCACCTGGTGCGGTCCCTGCCGGAAAGAGTTGCCGCACCTGCAAAAAGATGTTTACGAGAAATTTGGCAACCGAAACGATTTTGAACTGCTTGTAATTGGCCGCGAACATACGTGGGAAGAAATCAATAAATTTAAAGCAGAACAAAATTTTAACCTGCCGTTCTATCCCGATCCAAAACGCGAAATTTTCTCCAATTATGCCACACAAAACATTCCGCGTAATTTTATCATCGACAAAACGGGAAAAATTGTGGTTTCTTCGGTGGGTTTTACCGAAGATGAATTTCAGAAATACATTGAAAAAACGGCAGAACTGCTTAAAAAGTAAGGGCGGGATTTATTTTTCTATCCGAATCCGCGCATCCACAGCCAGAATTTCCTTTTTGTTGCCAAGCAGCGGATTGATGTCGAGTTCCTTAATTTCTGCAGCATGTCGCAACAGGCTGGAAAGCCTGACAATAATTTCTTCGAAAAGGGGAATATTTACCCCTTCCTGACGCCGGTAACCTTTCATCAATTTATAGGATTTTAATTGGTGCAGCATCGATTTTGCCTCTTTTTTGGAAAGTGGTGCCAAACCTGAAGCCACATCTTTTAAAACTTCCACATAAATTCCTCCCAGCCCGCAAAGCACCACATGCCCAAAATTCTGTTCGTAGGTAGCACCCAGGAAAAGTTCCAGTCCGGAAGCCATTTGCGCTACCAAAACACTTTCCACCCCTTCAATTTCATTCAGGTGGTGAAATTCTTTTCGAACCCGATCAATATTTCGAACATTCAGAATCACACCTCCCACATCGGTTTTGTGCACCGGACCAACCACTTTCATAACCACAGGGAACCCAATGTTCATAGCCGCCAGAACCGCTTCGGTTTCGGTTTTGGCCACAATTTCCTTTACACGCGGAATGCCGGCTGCATCAAACAGCCGGTGAATAACCTCGGGCGGCTGGTATCCGTTTTGTGCATTTTCAATGATATTTCTGATGGCATCCACATCAATTCCCTTCAGTAAAATTTCGGATGGTGCAGGAGGCGGCGTATGAATGACTTTGGTGAGCGCCCGGCCCAGCAAAACTTCATCGGGAAAATTTACATTCCCATGCGAAAGAAAATAGGAAACATCTTCTTTCACATTTATAATAGATGGCAAAATCGGGTAAACCGGTTTTTTGCACTTTTTCATTTTTTTGTCGAGAACTTCGTAAACATCGCGAATGGGGAAAAGCCCGGGGCTACCGAAAATAACCGCCATGCCGTCCACATCGAAATCGTTTTCGCAGGCATCCACAATTTCACCCAATTGTTCTGCTGTACCGGTAGCCAGAAAATCGATTGGATTTTCAACGGAAGAACCCGGGAAAAGTTTTTCTTTTAAAGCCAGTTTTGCAGGCGAATCCGGTATCTGAGGAATTTTCAGACCACCGTCTTCCAGTGCATCGGTAAGCATAACTCCCGGCCCGCCGGCATGGGTGATGATGGCCAGTTTTCGCCCTTTCAATTCCTTACACATAAACACGTTGGCCACTGTTGTGAGTTCTTCCCGGCCATAACAACGGACAATTCCCGCTTTGCGAAAAAGCGCTTCCACAGCCGCATCGGAGCTGGTCAAAGCACCCGTGTGTGACGATGCAGCCCGGCTTCCGGCTTTTGAACTTCCGGCTTTGATGGCTGCAATTTTACACCCTTTTCTAATGAGTGAAGAGGCATGAAACAACAATTTATCGGGATTATCTATATTTTCTATGTACAGTAATTTCACTTTGGAACTCACGCCCGGCTCATATGTTATATCGAGGTAAGCCAAAACATCTTCCACTCCGGTCTGAGCGCTGTTTCCCACCGAAAAAACATTGGCAAAACGTAACCCCTTCGGAATTCCCGATTCCATGATAAAAACCGCCGTGGCGCCGGAACCGGAAATAAAATCGCATCCATGTGGAGTTAACGGGGGAATCGGAGTGGTAAAAACGCTGGCATGGTGAGGAGTCATCACGCCAATGCAGTTGGGGCCAATCAAACAGGCATTGTGCCGGTTAACCACGTCCGCAATTTGCTGTTCCAGTTTTTTCCCTTCCCCGCTGGTTTCGCCAAAACCGGCAGAAATGATAATAAAAGCTTTTGTATTTTTTTGTGATGCCAAAACATCTACCGCAGACAAACAAAACTGCGCCGGAATAGCCAAAATGGCCAAATCAACGTTCGGTAAATCTGCCACATCTGAAAAAGCAGGAATTCCCTGAACTTCTTTTTCTTTTGGATTGACAACAAATAGTTCGCCTTTAAAAGCGTGTTCGGTGAGGTTTTTTACAATTTTCCCACCAGGCTTCATAATGTTGTTGGAAGCCCCGATAACAGCAATGCGTTCAGGTTTGAACAGCTTTTCGTTTATCATTTCAAATTGTTTATCGGTTGTAAAAGTACATATTTTGAAGGCATTGATTCCTGATATAATTCAACCTGCAGTTTTCTCCACTAAAAGGAAATCTCTATTTTTGACCAAACTTCTTCAATGAGCGAAAAAAAAGAACAAAAGATTGTCGTATTCATAACCTTTACACCTGCCGATAAAAACCTCATTTTAAACGGTATAAAATTGGCTTCTGTTTTTAAAAAGGAACTTTGCCTGGTTTACCGGATGAATTACAAAAATTCGAAACAGAGCGAAGCGTTCAACCAAAAGTTGATTGAATATACCATCCCAATCAAAAAAGAAATTCCTTTATTAAAAACTTCGGTTTTGCTTTTAAAAGAAAACCTCCGTGAAATACCTGATATTCTGGCAGATGATCATGAAGCCATTCTGTTAATTACGGATGCCGGGCAGTTCAAAAAATTCTCCAAAGCAGTTACTGAAAGTCCGGTGCCTTTTCTTTTTATCAATACTGAAGCACCCATTTCTTCATTTAAAAATATTGTTCTGCCTGTTGATTTACGCAAAGAAAACAGTGATTCTGCACTTTGGAGTTCTTGGTTCGGGCGGTTTAACCAATCAGAAATAATTGCTATCGCGGCAAACGAAAAAAGCAAAGAATCGCAAAAACAAATAGGACGGAATATTACCCTGGCAAAAAAGCTTTACCTAAAATTTAATGTAAGCCACAAAATGTTTAAAGGGCGAAAATCCAGTTTACAAAACAGTTTTGAAGCGTTGGAATTTGCACTTGAAGAAAAATCAGATCTTCTCATTTTGCTGGGAAGTTCCGTTATCACTCCCCTCGACTGGCTGATTGGCCTGCCGGAAAGGAAAATAGTACGAAATGCCGGGAATCTGCCGGTTTTGGTAGTTAATCCCCGGCGCGACAACTATATTTTGTGCGATTGAAATATTTAAAATGTAATTTTTACTTTTAAAATATATTTTCTACCTTTAGCTAAAATTTAAAAAGCAATAAACCATGACTGATTTTAACACGCTGGAAATATGGCTTGTAACCGGAAGCCAGCATTTATACGGAGAAGAAACATTAAAGCAGGTAGATGCCGATTCGGCAGAAATAGTAAAAGGTTTGAACGCCTCGGGAAAAATGCCTGTTCAGATTGTTTTCAAACCGGTGGTGAAAACGCCGGATGAAATTCTGGACATTTGTGTACAGGCCAGTGCCAGCAAAAACTGCATTGGGATAATTACCTGGATGCACACCTTTTCGCCGGCCAAAATGTGGATTGGCGGACTGAAAGTGCTCAGCAAACCTTACATGCACCTGCATACCCAGTTCAATCGCGACCTGCCATGGAGCGAAATTGATATGGATTATATGAACCTGCACCAAAGCGCCCACGGCGACCGCGAATACGGGTTCATCAACACACGTATGCGGAAAAACCGTAAGGTGGTGGTTGGCCACTGGAAAGATGAAAACGTGCAAAACCAGGTTGCCGTTTGGTGCCGCACAGCCATTGGCTGGCACGATTCGCAAGGTCTGAAAGTGGCCCGTTTTGGCGACAACATGCGCGAAGTAGCCGTTACCGAAGGCGACAAGGTGGAAGCACAAATTAAATTTGGCTGGCAGATTTCGGCCTACGGTGTTGGCGATTTGGTAGAATATGTGGAAAAAGTGAATGATTCAGAGGTTGATGCACTTTACAAGGAATACGAGTCGCTTTACGATGTCGCGGAAAATTGCAAACCGGGCGGTGAATTCCACGAAAATGTGCGGGTTCAGGCGCGTTATGAGATTGCCATGAAACGGTTTATGGAAGACGGCAATTTTAAAGCTTTCACCACCAACTTTGAAAACCTCACCGGCCTCGACCAACTGCCGGGACTGGCCTCACAACGACTGATGGCTGCCGGTTACGGTTTTGGTGCCGAGGGCGACTGGAAACAGGCGGCCATGCTGCGCATCATCAAAACCATGTCGAAAGGAATGCCGGGTGGCAGTTCGTTTATGGAAGATTACACCTACCATCTTGACCCTGCCAATGAAGCGGTTCTCGGCGCCCACATGCTGGAAATCTGCCCGAGCATTGCAGCACAAAAGCCACGGCTTGAAGTTCAACCTTTGGGAATTGGCGGTAAAGACGCTCCGGCCCGCCTCATTTTTGAAAGTTCCACTGGCGATGCCATGAATGTAACCTTAATCGATATGGGCAACCGCTTCCGGCTGATTGTAAATACACTTGATGTAATTGAGCCACTGGAAAAAATGCCCAAACTTCCGGTAGCTTCAGCCTTTTGGAAAACACACCCGAACCTGACCGACGGAGCCGCTGCATGGATTTACGCCGGCGGAACCCATCACTCTGCATTTACGCTGGCACTAACTCCGGAATATATTGAAACGTTTGCAGAATATGCCGACGTGGAATTTGTGGTTATCGACAAAAAAACCGATGTAACCACATTCAAAAAAGAATTGCGTTGGAATGAAATTTATTATATGCTGGCAAACGGACTGAAATAGACTCCCCTATCTCCAGAGGAAAAAAGAAAAAAACCATCGCTTCCGATTTAAACAGGGGCGGTGGTTTTTTACATAAAACTTTTTAGACCCGATATAAATTATATATCCTTCAACATTTTTTGCCCCATTTTCATTACCTTAGCAAGACATTCAAAAATCAATTAAAACCTGAAACCATGATAAAAAAAGCAGTGTTTCTTGCGGTTTTGCTGATTCCGTTATTTACCTCCGCACAGTTTTACAAAGTTTATCCTTACATGACTGCCGAAGCCGGTGAAAAAGAGCTGGTTTACTGGTTCAGTGCCATTGGTTCCGACCATCAGTATTCCTTTTTTGGCGATTTGGTTGATCGACAGGGGCTGATGGCGCATTCGATTGAACTGGAATACGGCCTAAGCAACAAATGGACCGCTGGTATTTATCTCGATTTTGAGCAGCCCAAAGAACAGGATTTAAAACATATTCGTACCAAAGCGCTGATGTTTCACGGACGGTTTTGGGAAAAAGCCGAACGTCCGGTAGATTTAGGTCTTTACGTGGAATACATTCTTCCACGAAAGGATTACAAAAATGCAGAACAGATTGAAATCAAATGGATTCTTGAAAAAGATTTCCGGTTTCATTCGGTAGTGCTGAATCCTACTTTCGAAAAAACCATCAGCGGGCCCGATCTGGACGAAGGCGTGGAATTTGCCCTGAATGGCGGCTGGTATTATCGTGAAAGCCTGAAAATTCAGCCCGGCATCGAGTTCTACTCCAAATGGGGTGAACTGAGCGACCTGACACCGTTCAACGAATCGCGAACCTACATATTTCCGGCCATCGATATTGTTTTTGGAACGCACGGTCGCATTATCTGGCATACCGGCGCCGGTTTCGGACTTACAAATCCGGCCGACAATTTCGTGTTTAAATCCATACTCTCCATCGGGTTCTTTTAAATTGAATCCATTTAAAACAGACCAATATCAAAAACGAAAAAAATTAACGATGAAACAGTTTGCAATATATTTCACCATCATGATACTGGCCGGAATGGCGATAGCACAAAACAGAAAGGAACTCCGGTCACAAGCCCGAAACCAGCTTAAACCCTACCATTTTTTTGAAGACCCGCAGATTTGCGCAGGCTGCCACTGGGATAAATTTGAACGCTGGAACGTATCGCAACACTCCAAAGGATTTACCGGAGACTTCTTCCAGAAACAGTTTTACGATTTGGTGCTGGCCTCCGAGTCGTTTGCGCCTGAGCTGAAAGATGTAAAAGACGGCTGCATCGGGTGCCATTCGCCCAGCGCTTTTCTTGCCGGCGAAATGGTTCCACCTGAAGCAGTCATTTACGACAATCACTGGAATGCAGGCGACGGCTACAAAACCCGCGCCGACCGCGGTATTTTCTGCGATTTCTGCCACACCATCAGCCATTTCAGAAACGATCCGCCTTTTAACCACGATTATGTTTCAACAGCAACCGAAGCGGTGGACACCAAGTTTGGTGATTTGGAATTTCCGTGGTCGCCACACCATGAAACGGCTACTTCTGAAATATACGAAGATCCGAATATGTGCTCATCGTGTCATAACGAACTGAATCCCTATAACGTTTGGGTTAAAGCAACATTTACTGAATACGATGAAAGTGTTTATCCTCAAAGGGGTGTAATCTGCCAAACCTGCCACATGCAACCCATGGGTGGAAAACCAGCGAAAATGGGCATTGTCAGGCCTGTCAACTCTGACCACTGGTTTGGTGGCGGATTTACCGAATTTGTGGAAGGCGCTGCCACAGTGAATATCAAACTGCCGGAAACCGGGTTTGAAGCGGGCCGAAAAATTGATTTTTCAGTAGATGTACAGGCTGTGGCTACCGGCCATAAATTCCCTACCGGTTCAACCGAAGAGCGCGATGTGTGGCTAAGGCTTTCGCTGGCTGACAGAGAGGGAAATGAACTGTTACATATTCCGGTTCCCAAAAATCCGGAAGACCCCAACGACAAATATTTTATAACCAGCAATGAAGTAGTGGCTTACCCGTCGCACAGCAAACTGTCGGAGCCTATTGCACGCGATGCTTTACCCGAAGGCGATCGGTTGTACCACAGCGCTTTCCTCGATAGCGAGGGCCAGTTTACTTATGCACAGTGGATGTGTGTGGAAGAAATTGAAAACCGGCTGGGGCCGCTGGAAGTGCGTACCGAAAACTATTCGTTTACTGTTCCACAGAATCTGCCTGATGAGGTTTATTTACAGGCCAAACTCAACTACCGGCGTATGCCCGACTCACTGGCCGACTTTTTCGAAATCGAACGCCGACCAGTTATCCAGGTGGCAAAAGATGTCCGGAGAATAAAATAAACAGACGGAAAATATTCAGTTATGCGGCATTAAATTTATAAGCTGATTGGCCTGAACGTCAATATCGGCTTTTTGGTAATATTTCCCGTGAGAAAAATTCAGAAATTGCAGTATTTTGAATGCGTTGAATTTTTGAAAAAAACGGTTTTGAAAAGTTACCTGTGAAGAACAGTTTTCATTTAAATCACTGATTTTGCTCCAAAAATTATCTTCCAATAAAAAAGCTGATACAGAAGCGGGCAATTTTTCCAATGATTCCCGGAATTCAGTTTCGCTGATTTTAAAAAGTTTATTTTTTTTATCGAAAAACTGTTTCAAATCGGCAAACGCCTGAAAATTGTAGGTTTTGGTTAAGTCCTCCTCCCCTTTCACCCATTTTTGCAAAACCGGACCTGTACCAAAGGGAACACGATCGGACAAACGGGCTGAGGGATGAACGGTGGTACCGGTAATTTCTCCAACAGGGCCAATCTGCACCAGATTCTGCAAAAAATAAAAATCTTCGCCAGCTTGCCTGCGGTTCATCCCGCCTCGTTTCACGTAAGCTTCAGCTTTTACGGTAAATGCAGAACCCACCGTAAACATCGGATATGGATAACCGGTAAAACCCAGGGCATTCTTGTAATAATCCATGTATTTTTCATAAAGCTGAATCCCTTCCAGATGTTTTCCGGTTAATCCCTGTGTTTGATGTGAAAAAGCAATTGTAGCGCCCACATGATCAGGATGTTGCCTGAAATAATTTTCTATTTCAACCAAATAATTTTCTTCCACCAGTGTATCGGCATCCAGCGAAACGATGATACCATCGGGTATGTTCAAAAGATTAAACCGTCTTGTGGCCTCGTCCATACCACTTTTACGGGCTAACCCGGCGCCAGCCCATTTTTTTTTCAGTTCGAGAGGTCCGATTGTAAAAAATTTAATACCACCCCTTTGGTTCGAAAAAATCCACCCATCAATTTCTTTTCGGGTTGCAATATTTTGATTTTTAATTTCTTGGGAAGCCATTTCAGAATGATTTATAAGGACAATGACTTCAACCTTACATTCAGGAAGTGAACACGCTAAAAGCGATTGAAGTGTCTGCAAAACATCGGGTTCACGAAAACTTGGAATTACCACCGATATTCCCGTTTGCGGTTCAGGATAACCGGGAATTAATGCAGAATCCCGGTTTTTCTCGATATATTTATTTGCAAACATAAATGGATAATACACCAACGACAATTTGCAATTTAAGCAAAAAAAATCCGGAGTGTTCCCCGGATTTCAAACTAAAAAAGTGTTTTTTATTTCGTTTTTTCATTTTTTGCATACCGTTCATTCAATGCTTTCAGCACCTGGGCCGTAATATTGTTAGCCTCATTACCTACCAGAACTTCAGCACCGTTAAAAATATAGTCGTACTTATTGTTTTTGTTGAATTCATTCAGGTAATTCAAGAGGCTGTCCAAAATTTGTCTGTTGTTTGTTGCCTGTAATTCTGCCAGCTTACCAGACAAATCCTGGTCAAGTTGTAAAATTTCCTGCTCTCTGCCAACCAATCGGTCTCGTTCCTGAATGGCACGTTGTTCAGTAAGAAATCCACCTCGCTGTAATTTTTCCTGAAATGCGGCAGCCTCTCTTTCAAACGACTGTCGTTTTGTTCCAAACTCGCTGTTGTACGCTTCCTGCCGTCTGGTAAACTCATCGTGCAGGTCCTGAGCCAAATCGTAGTTCAGTATTACCGAGTCGGCTTTCACATAGGCAATTCTCAACGAGCCTTCGGACGACGCCAGAGCCTCTTTTACCTCCGATTCAATTGCGGGATGGCTATTCCCGGTAAAATAAAGCACATACAACACAGCAACAGCAATTAGCGCTACAATCGAAACAATTAATGATGATCCTTTCATTTTAACAATTTTAATTTGGACTTCAATCGCGCAAAGATAATTTTTTCAGAACAATGCAAAAGGGGATTTTGTCACTTTTTTCAAAGTTCTTCCAATCATGGCCTTTCAAAAAAAACCTGCATAAAATCATGACTTTGCACTGATAAACATCATTGAAAAAAACCACCGGCAGGTTGTACTTTTACCCAAAAGAACATATTTAATAATTGAACTTTAAAACAAAGAATGTTGAATAAACTGATTGCAAATATACTGCCCTATATGCCCAAAAAGCTGGTTTGGGTTTTTTCGAGGCGTTATATTGCCGGAGAATCCATTGAGGAGGGATTACTGGCATCAAAACTTTTAAACCAGCAAAACATTGACGTTACCATTGATTTACTTGGAGAATTTATTCAAACCCTTGAGGAAGCAGAAACGAACAAAGAGCAGTATCTTGAAATCATTGACCGGTTTACTTCTGAAAAAATTGCCGGTAACTTTTCTCTAAAACCAACCATGTTTGGGTTATTAATAGATAACGAAGTCTGTTACAAATATATTCGCGAAGTGGTTTCATTTGCTGCCGGCAAGAAAAGTTTTGTTCGCATCGACATGGAAGACTCGCAATGTGTTGACATGGAAATTGAACTGTACAGGAAATTGCACAGTGAGTTTCCCAAAAATGTGGGTTTGGTGGTACAAGCTTATCTGCGGAGAACGCTCTCCGACCTCGAGGCACTTATGGATTTGCATACGAAGGAAACACCTTTGAATTACAGGCTGTGTAAAGGAATTTATGTGGAACCGGAAAAAATTGCATACAAAAAATATAACGAGGTTCGTGAACATTTTCTAGAAGACCTTGAATTTCTTTTCAAAAACAAAATTTATGTGGGCATTGCCACACACGACCAGTATTTGGTGGAAAATTCCTACAAACTGATTGAGAAACATCAGGTTCCGGATAATATGTACGAATTCCAGATGCTTTACGGCGTAACACCGGAATTGCGGCAGTCAGTCATCGACCGGGGGCATAAAATGCGGGTTTACGTTCCGTTTGGCAAAAAATGGTTTAAATATTCTACCCGCCGGCTAAAAGAAAATCCGAAAATGGCACAACATATTATAAAGGCACTTTTCATAAGAGGTTAATTTTAAGGTTAAACAAAAAGATGGGGTTGTCAGAAGTTTTTCCGGCAGCCCCTTTCTTTTTATATCGTCTTGAATATCAACTCCTCAAGTGGACGTTTGGGCACATGATGAATCTTAGCTTCATCACGCCAGTATTTAATCTCACCATTTTCCGCCGTTTCAAGCACTACCTTTTCTACCGGTTTTCCAAGTGCAACCACCCATAAAATTTCCAGATTTTCGGGTAGTTGTAAAATTTTAGCCACTTTGCTTTTGTTTACCGAACCGATGATGCATCCGCCAAAACCGGCTTCGGTGGCGCCAAGTAAAATACTCTGAATGGCAATGCCGTCGTCGCAGTAATACGTTTCAGCCAGTTTTTTATCAAGCAGCACAACCACATAAGCCACCGGGCGTTCATTTTCAGCAGGGCCGATCCACTCTTTTAAATACCCTGCCCAGCCCAGGTTGGGAAAAATCAGACTGTTAATTTTTTCGTTGGTAGAAATCACATATTTAAGTGGTTGCATATTCCGGCCACTCGGTGAAAGCCGGGCCAGGTCAATCCATTTTTCTATCTGTGCAGTTTCAATTTTAACCGAATGGTCAAACCTTCGGTAACTGCGGTTTTTTAATATCAGGTCAAATAACATATTTTTGGTTTTTGATTTTGCGAAAGTTAAAAATTGATTTTTGATTTTGGAAATTATCTTTTACCTTTAGACAATTAAAAAGGATAAGGAACAAGTTACTGAAATTAATAAGAAGTAATGCTGACCAAACTTAACCACTCTGAAGTTGTAACTTTTCCCTTATCCTTTTCTATTAACGCAGCTTTGTTCCGTCTATTGTTTTATGCAACCAGATTAATTTATAGTTTTGTAGAACAGAACAGAACGGTTGCTGTTCTGTCTAACAAAAAACCATGACGGATTTGAAGTTTATTGTTGATGATAATTCAAATACATTAAAATTCCAGCAACTGGTTGATGCCATTATGGATGCCATCAGCCGCAACCAGTTGAAGGCCGGCGAAATGCTGCCCTCGGTAAACCAGATTATGAAAGAGAGCAACCTTTCGCGCGACACCGTTTTTAAAGCTTATGCCGAGTTGAAAAAACGCGGCGTGGTTGAATCGGTACCCAACCGCGGCTATTTTGTTACCCGGAAAATCACCAAAGTCTTTCTGTTTCTCGACACGTTTAAAGCATACAAAGAAGTGCTTTACGGTTCGTTTCTGAAGCACCTTCCCAAGAGCATCAGTGTCGATTTGCACTTTCACCATTACAACATCAACCAATTTGAAAAGATTGTGCTTGAAAGTCTCGGCAAATACAGCAAGTACATTATCATGAATTTCGATCATCCTAAAATCCCGGAAATTATTCAAAAGATACCTGCTGAACAGTTGCTGGTCATCGACTGGAAAATTCATGCAACCGACAACCAGTCAGCCGTATTTCAAAACTTTGGCCAGCCTGTTTACGATTGTCTGGCAGCAAACCTGGAAAAAATTGCACGGTACAGGGAATTCATTTTTTACTATCCGGCATTTACATATCATCCCAAAGATTCAATTTATTATTTCGAAAAATTTTGTGCCGATTTCGGGCTAAAACATTCGGTAATATTTGATGAAGAAGAGTTTAAAATAAAAAACGGTGCGCTTTACTTTCTGGTGAGCGACCGCACCCTTGCCGGCTTTTTAGACCAGTGTGCCGAAAAAACATTTGAGCCCGGCCGCGATGTGGGTGTCATTTCCTACAATGAAACCCCCATGAAAAAGTATGTCAAAAACGGAATTACCGTTATTTCAACCGACTTTGAGCTGATGGGACAAAAGGCGGCCGGGTTTGTTACCACCGGAGAATTTTTGCGGTTTGAAGTACCAACGACACTGAAATTACGATCATCGCTGTAAAGGAACCGCTCTCTGCGAAAAGAAAGGTTCCTTTTATCTTCACTCCGGAAATGAGCCTTCCAGGCTGAACACCTTTCGGGTCGGTGTGGAAATTATTTTCGGGTTTTTATAACTTCCGGGCGGAATCCACCTGTTCAGACAGGTTTCCTTTAATCCTGATTTCCGCAGATCACATTGGCATGCCGGGCCCTCACCTGCCATTGCCCATCTTCCTGTTTCCAGATATTGGTATAGCGCCTATGAATTATCAATCCGGCCTCGTAACCACCGCCAAGTGGCATAATCGTTTCCAAACCCATCACAATGACAATATCATCGAGTATCATTATCGATTCTATTTCCCGTTCAAAAGAAGAGTAGTTGATAAAACCGGATTCAATGCGATCAATCACCTCTTGCCTGCCATGCACCACCCGATTAAACGGATTATTAACCATAAAATCTTCGGCCCATATTGTTCTTAATTCTTCAACATTCTTATCTGCCACAGCCTTGATTTCCCTCATTTCAAGGTCTCTTATCGCTTCTCTAATGGATTCATCACTCAGCGAATTCTGGGCGAATGCCATATAACTCATTGCTGAAAGGTTTAGAAAAGTTATTATTACAGTTCTCATTCTCTTAACTATTAATATGAGTCAAAATCGATTGTATCAATTTAATGATTATTCAGATATTAATATGCATTAATTCTAAATTAATTTATTTAATACTGTTATAAAACATTTTTTTCTATTTTGAAAGCCGGTAATTTGCATTTACTTTTGAAAGCATACCAGAACAGAACAGTTCAATGAAATTTAGAAACATAAAACATTAAATATCATGTACCTACTCGGATTTGACATCGGAAGTTCATCGGTTAAAGTTTCGCTGGTGAACGGAGAAAACGGCCATAGCGTGGCCTCTTCGTTTTTTCCCAAAGAAGAAATGCAGATAACCGCCCACCAGGCCGGATGGGCTGAACAGGAGCCCGGATTGTGGTGGAAAAACCTAAAACTGGCACTGGCCGATGTACTGAACGAATCAAAAGTGAATCCTGAAAGCATCGAATCCATTGGTATTTCATATCAAATGCATGGACTGGTGATGGTGGACAAAAACCACGAAGTCATTCGTCCGTCCATTATTTGGTGTGACAGCCGGGCTGCGGTAATTGGGGACAAGGCTTTTGAAGAAATTGGTGCACAGCGCTGCCTTTCCAGCCTGCTCAATTCACCGGGCAACTTCACCGCTTCGAAGCTGAAGTGGGTAAAAGATAATGAACCGGAGCTTTTCGAAAACGTGCACAAAATTATGCTCCCCGGCGATTACATTGCCATGAAACTCACTGGCGAAATACAAACCACTGTAAGCGGTCTTTCCGAAGGAATTATGTGGGATTTCAAAACCAACACCCTGGCAGATTTGCTTTTCGAAAACTATGGTTTTTCAAAAAATATCATCCCTAAAATTGTACCCACATTTGCCGTGCAGGCCCAACTTAATTCAGACATAGCGGCGGAACTTGGACTTTCGCCGAAAACCAAAGTAAGCTACCGCGCTGGCGACCAGCCCAACAATGCCCTTTCACTGAATGTGCTGAACCCCGGAGAAATTGCAGCAACTGCAGGAACTTCCGGCGTGGTTTACGGTGTAAGCGATGAAATTAAATACGATCCGCAATCGCGGGTAAACACCTTTGCGCACGTAAATCATTCGGCAGAAAATCCGCGGTTAGGTGTTTTGCTATGCATCAACGGAACCGGAATTCTGAATGCCTGGCTCAAACGACTGGCTGGTGAAAATCTCTCATACGACAAAATGAACCAACTGGCTGCCGAAGTTCGCATCGGCTCGAAAGGTGTAACCATTTTGCCATTTGGAAACGGTGCAGAAAGGGTACTGAATAACCGGAATATCGGTTCATCGTTCAATGGAATCAATTTCAATATTCACAATAAAAGTCATTTGCTGCGGGCAGCGCAGGAAGGAATTGTATTCTCGTTCAAATACGGAATGGACATTATGCAAAACACCGGAATCGATGCCAAAGTGATTCGGGCAGGAAAAGCCAACATGTTTCTCAGTCCGGTTTTCCGTGACACGCTGGCCGGAGTTACTGGTGCCACAATCGAATTGTACAACACCGACGGCTCGGTAGGTGCAGCACGCGGCGCAGGAATCGGTTCAGGATATTATGCATCGGTAAAAGAAGCATTTGCAAACCTTACCAAACTGGAAACCGTAGAACCGGATGCAGACAAAAAAGCGGAATACCAGGATGCATACAACAACTGGAAAACCGAACTGGATAACGCATTAAAATAATAAATAATCATTCACAAATAATAAATTAAAAATGGAAGTATTAATCGGAAACAAAGAGTATTTCAAAGGCCTCGGACAGGTAAAATACGAAGGCCCTGATTCAAGAAATCCAACGGCATTTAAGTGGTATGACGAAAACAAAGTGATTGCAGGCAAAACCATGAAAGACCATCTGCGGTTCGCAGTAGCTTACTGGCACACCTTCTGCGGGACGGGAGGAGATCCGTTCGGACCGGGAACCCAGATTTTCCCCTGGGATGGCGCCTCCGATGTAATGGATGCTGCCAAAGAACGAATGGATGCCGCATTTGAATTCATTACCAAAATGAACATCCCGTTTTACTGTTTTCATGACACCGATGTGGTGGGCGACGGTTCGGTTTTTGAAATAGAAAAACGGCTCGAAAAAATGGTGGAAGTGGCCAGACAAAAGCAGGAAGCTTCGGGAGTGAAACTGCTTTGGGGAACGGCAAATGTTTTCTCCGATCCGCGTTACATGAACGGCGCCGCTACAAATCCCGACTTCAATGTGATTACAAACGTGGCGGTTCAGATTAAAAACGCCATTGACGCTACCATCGCACTGGGCGGATCAAACTACGTTTTCTGGGGTGGTCGTGAGGGGTACATGAGCCTGCACAACACCGACACCAAACGCGAAATTGAACATCTGGGCCGATTCCTGAGCATGGCACGCGACTATGGACGTAAGCAGGGTTTCAAAGGAACATTTCTGATTGAACCAAAACCGATGGAACCGACAAAACACCAGTACGATTTCGACGCGCAAACCGTTATCGGGTTCCTGCGGCATTTCGGGCTCGACAAAGATTTTAAACTGAATGTTGAAGTGAACCATGCCACACTGGCCGGACACACATTTGCGCACGACCTGCGCATGGCTGCCGATGCCGGTTTGTTAGGTTCCATTGATGCCAACAAGGGCGACTACCAAAACGGTTGGGATACCGACGAATTCCCGACCAACATTTACGAAGTGACCGAAGCCATGCTGGAAATTCTGCAGGCTGGTGGTTTTACTGACGGAGGTATTAATTTCGATGCAAAAACCCGCAGAAATTCTACCGATCTGGAAGATATTTTTATTGCACACATTTCGGGAATGGATGTTTTTGCACGTGCATTGGTGATTGCCGACAAAATTCTGAGTGATTCAGACTACCTGAAAATGCGTAAAAACCGCTACGCTTCATTCGATGGCGGCAAAGGAGCCGATTTTGAAGCCGGCAAACTTTCGCTGGAAGACCTTCGTGAAATTGCCCGCGAAGTTGGTGAACCGAAACAAATCAGCGGCAAGCAGGAATTACTGGAACAATTAATTAACTGGTACATTTAATTAAATGGCATAACACTTAGTTTCATTTTTCGTAACAAAGCCTGGCCTTTTTTGATAGAGGCCAGGCTTCCTTTTTTATTTCGGTTGCCAGTAACAAACTTTGGGCGATTCAATTTTGCCCTCCTTTTTAAGCACTTTCATTGCTTTGTCCACCTCTTTTTTATCGAGTCCGGCAGCATCGGCAATTTCACCGGCTTTTAACGGTTTGCCGGCAGATTTCATGGTCTCCAGAACTTTTTCAACGCTCATATTTATTTGATTTTAGTTTTTTAATACGACTTCAAAATTAAAATCAAATTTTCATCCTGCAAACCGCTCAGAAATAACTTTCCATTCGATAACTTTCCAGAAATCTTCGATGTATTTGGGCCGGGCGTTTTGCTTGTCGAGGTAATAGGCATGTTCCCACACATCGCAGGTAAGTAGTGGAGTTTTGCCGTCGCGCAGCGGATTTCCGGCATTGCTGGTTTGTACAATTTCCAGTTCGCCACTTTCAGTTTTTACCAGCCATGCCCAGCCTGAGCCAAACAAGGTGGCAGCGGCTTTTGAAAATTCTTCCTTGAATGCTTCAACCGATCCCCATTTGGCTTCAAGGGCTGCTTTCATTTCGTCTTTGGGCTCGTGACAGCCAATCGGATTAAACTGGTAAAAGTAGAAAGTGTGGTTCCAAACCTGGGCGCCGTTGTTAAAAATACCTCCTTCGGCTTTTTTTACAATTTCTTCGAGCGAAGCATTTTCAAACTCTGTTCCGGGAATCAGGTTGTTCAGATTGTTCACATACGCCTGATGGTGTTTTCCGTAGTGAAACTCAATGGTTTTTTCGCTGATAAACGGTTCCAGCGCGTTTTTCCCGTACGGTAATTTTGGTAATTCAAATGCCATAATTTTTCAGTTTAAAAGTTAATAACTGGTGATTTTTGACTAAAGGTAACCAAAAAGAATCTAATACAAAAAGCTACTCCCGCCTAAAAACTCCCGAAGGAGCGAAGTAGGCGGAATTTCTTCATCGTCAATGGGTTTGAAATACGACAGAAACTTTAACAACCGCATGGCTTCCATGTATTCCGGCTGATTCTCGAGCACCATTTTCAACAACGGATCGGCATATTTTTTCAGAACTCCCAGTTCATAAAGCGTAGCCGAGTTAAACATCACATCGGCATTTTCCTGGTAGGGAAATATATTCTTTTCCTCTCCTTTTCTGACCAAAGGCCACCGTTTAATAGTTTCGGCAGCCCGGTAACTACGGTATTTGCTGTCGCGAATCATACGCCGAATCAGCCGGTTATCGGAAGTGGAAATGTGCGTGTGTTCATCAATTGAAATTTGTGTGAGCGCCGAAATGAATATTTTAAACGTGTTTTTTTCATCAATCATAGGTAACAGCCGGGGATTTATTCCGTGAATGCCTTCTATTATAAGAATATCACCCGATCGCAATCGTAAATGATCGCCGTTCAGATATCGTTGTCCACGGTGAAAATCAAACTTGGGGAGTTGTACTTCTTTTCCCTTCATTAATTCAAGAAGTTGTTCGTTGAAAAAGCCAACATCAATTGCCTCAAGTGCTTCAAAATCGTAATTTCCATGCTCGTCGCGCGGAGTATGCTCCCGGTCAACAAAATAATCATCGAGTGAAATCTGATATGGCCGAAGTCCGTTTACTGCAAGCTGAACACCCAGTCTTTTGCTAAATGTTGTTTTGCCGGAAGCAGATGGGCCTGCTACCAAAACCAGTCGCACATCTCCATTTCGTTCACTTATTTTATTGGCAATTTCAGCAATTTTCTTTTCGTGCAGCGCTTCAGAAATTTTAATGACGTAACCGCCCTTTTTTTGCAAGGTATATTCATTCAGGTTGGCTACGGTGGCTACATCCAGAATCTGCGCCCAGTTTTTGTGTTCCTGGTAAATTTCAAACAGCTTTTTTTGTTTTGGGGCGTCCTGCAACTCACTAAAATTATTCGGTTTGGGAATCCTTAATAAAATACCATCATAAAATTTCATCAGATCGAAATTTGTGATGTAACCGGTTGAAGGCAGCAAATGACCGTAAAAATAATTCCCCAGTTCATTTAAAAAATAGAGGCTGGAAAACAGATGGCCTTTTTGTTCAAAAAGCTGTGCCTTTTCATCCAGACCTTCTTTCATCAGGTGTTCCACTGCATCCTGAGTTAACAGGCCTTTTTTAATAAAAGGAATATCTTTTTCAATTAACTCCTGCATTTCTTTTTTGATAACCTGCAAGTCGGGGTCGGTAATTTCGCGGCCAAAACCCGAAAGTTCGCAAAAATAACCGTTTGAAATCCCCTTTCTGATGCGAAGTGACACATGTGGGAAAACTTCCTTAACGGCTGCATACATTACAAAAATCAGGCTGCGGATGTACATTCGAATCCCGTCGGGGTGCGAAACATCAAAAAATTCGATGTGTTTCGGCTTTACCAGGCAAAAGGAAAGCTCGCGTACCTGGTTATTAACTATGGCGCCGCAAACGGTATTTTTTAACTTAATATTTAAATCGAGGCTGATTTCCAGAAGTGAAGTTCCCAGCGGATACGTATGTTTGGAATGTGTGTTGTGGCAAAAAATTTCTATTTCTTTCATAATATTCAGAATACTTTTGGCATAAAGGTACAGAATGTTTCTATTCCAGAAAAGCAAGGAGTTTATAAATGCTTTGAAACTCCCTGACTGACCCGGTTGATATTAACTCCCAGCCATCGGATTTTGCTACCACACTGAAATCCGGTTCAGCCTGCATAACAATTTGGTAACCTTTGCGGTTAAGGGCGCGGAGTGTCCAGATTAAAGGTAACCCCTCGCCTTCCACTTTCACCTTCGCCTTAAATTCTTTTCTGAAAAAAAACTCACCTTCCTTTTCATCAAACCCAATGTGTTCATTTCGAAACATTTGATTCAGCCATCCTTTTAACACGGCATCTTCAGGCGCGCCCTGGTAGTTTCCATTTTCGGTAACAATCCAAAGTTTGTCCACCTCGCGAAGGGCAATGTTCAGGTCGTGGGTTGAAAGAATAACGGTTTTCTGTTTTTCACTTGCAAGCATCTGCAGCAGGTGAAATATTTCGTATTTGTTGCTAACATCGAGGTAGGCCGTGGGTTCATCCAGAATAATAACCGGAGTATCCTGTGCCAGCGCCCGGGCAATCATGGCCCGCTGCCTTTCGCCGTCGCTAATCTGCATTACCGGGCGCTTCTCAAATCCCTGCAATCCCACTTTTTTTATGGCTTCGTTTACTATAAAATTGTCCTCACCGGTTAACATTCCAATCCAGTTGGTATAAGGGAACCGGCCATAAGCCACCAAATCGAATACCGAAAGATTGGGAATCCGGATATTCTCGGTGGAAACAAAACTCATTACTCTGGCCATATCTTTGGGTCGAAGGGTTTTTAAACGGCTCTCGCCAATTTTTATATCGCCGGCAAACCACGGCTGAAATCCTGCAACAGTGCGCAGAAGGGTACTTTTTCCGATTCCGTTGGAGCCAATAAGCGCCACCATTTCACCGGGGGCAGCGTTAAAGTTCAACCCTTTTAAAACTTCCAAAGGTATTTCGCCGGGCTGTTCATACCCCACCGAAAGTTGCTTCAGTTCTATATTTATTTTTTCTTCCTTCATGAAACCGAAACAAATTTTCTGTTCTTCACAATCATCCAGATAATAACCGGGATGCCAATTAGTGCGGTAACCGAATTGATGGGAAGTGTGGTTTGCATGCCCGGAAGCTGCGAAACGATATCGCTGAAAAGCATAACAATGCTTCCGGTTAAAATGACTGCCGGAACCAGAATCAAATGATTTGCCGTTTTAAAAATTACCCGGCAAATGTGCGGAACGGCAATACCTATAAACCCGATGGGACCGCAAAAAGCTGTAATGGTGCCGGCCAGCAAACTGGTGCTGAGAAAAATAATCACGCGGCTTGTTTTAATGGAAACTCCAAGCGAACGGGCATAATCTTCGCCCAAAAGAAAAGCATTCAAATCTTTAATTTTCAGAAAAGCAAGAATAATTCCGGCCAGGACAGCGGGCGCCAGCACAGTAAGTTGTGTTTTGGTAACACTGCCCAGGCTTCCCATGGTCCAGATTACAAAGGCTTTCAGCATCGATTCGTTGCTGAAATACTGCAAAATACTAACGATGGCTGTAACAGCGCTGGTAAATAATATACCCAAAATAAGAAGAGTCATTATATCGTTTACCCGGGTTGAAACGTAAAGAACAAGCAACATCACCAGAAATGAACCTGCCCACGCCACCAGTGCAAGCGACCAGGCGCCTGTGGCCGAAAAAACACCAAATGCCAGCGAAGAAGAAAATCCCAGCACAAAAAGGGCCACGCCCAAACTGGCGCCTGCGCTTATCCCCAGCACATAAGGTCCGGCCAGTGGATTACGGAAAACCGTTTGCATTTGCAAGCCACTCAACGATAAGGCAGCGCCTGTAAAAACAGCCGTTAATGCTTTTGGAAGCCTAAAATCGAGCACAATCGTTCTAAATGCCTCACTGGTTTCTGATGATGGGAAAAAGGCAAGAAACACCTGTTTTACCGGAATAATAATAGAACCTAACAAAATATCGGCTGTAAAAAACAATAAAAAAACAAGTGCCAGGAGAAAAAACACCAGGCCAACAGGATATTTTTTATTTTTTATTATTGAACTCATTTAATTTCCTGATAATAAATCATTTCCTCTTCTATTAAGCCAGGATGAAAAATAGAAATCAAATCCTGTAAAATCAGATGCGGATTCACAGTTCCGCTTTCCCAGAAATCATTTCCTCCGTGGCTGCCCAGGCGTTTTACATTGTTGTACAACTTTCCGTTTTTGAAAACCGGTAAATGCCCAAACCGTTCGTCGGCGCCCACAATTTCTTTTTTACTGACATAATTTCCCATGTTTATCCAGATATCGGCTTCACCCGCCCAGGTAAGTGCATGTTCAAATGAAATAACATAACTTTCGTGCGAGGAATTCTCTTTTCCGAGGTAAAAACCACCGGCATCTGAAATTAAATTCGCCAGGTATGATTCTCCCCCGGGAACCCACCAGGAGTCATTATAAGGAGACCCCACCAGTACTTTCGGCCTTTGGGTATCATGCAAAGCTAAATTTTTCAACCGGATATATTCGGTTTCAATGTGTATGAAAAAATCTTCTGCCTGTTTGTTTTTATTGAAAAGCACCCCTATAAATCTTACCCATTCAGCCTTCCCCAGCGGAGTTTCTTCCAGGTATTCGGCAACCATAATTACCGGAATTCCCAATTCCTCCATTTTTTTTGTATAGCTCGTTACTTCGCCGCCAATTCCGTAAACCATTACCAAATCAGGTTTCTGGCTAACAATCAGTTCATAATTCAGGTTTTGCCCGTAACCCACATCGGGTACTTTGCCCCGTTCCATTTTTTCCCTGATTTTCGGGGTCGAAACATACTGGCTTCCCGAAATGCCGGCCACGGCATCCGTTTCATCCAATGCTTCCAAAAAGGCGAGGTGAGTGGTTGAAAGGCAAATGACCCGTTCAACAGGAGTTTTGATAACGGATTTCCCTGCAAGTTCATCAGGAACTATTTTTTCCCTTTCAATCAGAAAATATTCCACCGAAATGTTTTTTGCTTTTTCCCAGGGATTAAAAACCGTAAGTTTGGTCACTTCATCTCCCCTGTCAATTTGAAACCCGCGGGCATATTTATTGGTATTCTTAAATTCTAAATGATTACCTGATTGTGAACAGCCTCCGGCCAAAAAGGTTAATATCAGCAAATAAAAAACAATTCGCATAGTATTACAATTACCAGGGGATGTAGGTCACTTTTTTTGAAACTGTTCCCCACATAGTTTTAAACTGCACAAAGTAAATACCCGGAATGTTCCCCGACAAGTCGATTTGAACTTTTTTCACTGCCACTAAAGTTTTTGTCGCTCTAATTTCCTGGCCAATAAGATTGAAAACACTGACCTTTTCGGGATCGATTTCCTGACCTGCTTCAAAAACAAAACTGCCGGCTGCCGGATTGGGATATATCAAACCTGCCAACGGTTTTTTCACTAAAGGCGTATCGGTTGGGAACTCAGTTGCATTGCATACAATCAGTTCGAAAACATTTGCCATAGAATAATTTTCACTGTTTTCCGATTTAAAATCGTACCATGAATTATTTTGTTTAAACCAAAAGAAATTTTCTTTTCCGGCGTCGCGTAATGACTGGAAAACCACAAAGGAATCCTGCGGCTGCATGTTTATCATTTCAAATCCTACAAAAAAGGTTCCGGCGGGCTCTACATAATTTGTAAACTCAATAAAATTCATTGCATTGGCAACCAGAGTATTCATTTTAACCATTTCGGAATGAATCAGTGATTCAGGGGCGTCATTCCCGTTATAAACATTAATTTTCAGCTCCTTATCGTTGTTGTTGCTCCCAATTAGTCTTTTCCCGATTCCCAAAGAAACGCCATGAATTCTTTCTTCTCCAGTCAGAATAAAACGTTCGGCAAATTCGGAAATTCCAACATTATTAGTTCCTCCCCAATACCCTGAAAACTGACCGTTTTTTCTTAAAACCACATTCTCATGTTCATCGAAGCGGCCCAGGTTGGTATATGAGATACAAAAATTTTCATCAGCATAAAACCTTCTTCCGGATAAACTGCCCGGATTCAGATTTAATGGATCGAGCCAGTATTTTAACTGTTTCGAAGAATCAGGTTTATATTCCCAGGCCAGCTCAAACCGCGAAAAATAATCGTTAACCGGATTAAAACAGGTTGCTGAACCACCTGTAAGTGTGCCGACTAATTTTTTATCCGGGTTAAACAGCGCCCCACCGGAAGAACCATCTTCGGTTACACCGGTTTCCCAACGGGCAATTCTTAAAAATCCATTGGGAGTATATCCGGAAATAAAATTGGAATGGATTGGCTGATTTCTGTCAATGGCAATTTTTTTTATGTCGCCTTGAGGATGATGAATGCTGAAGGTGGAGTCAGGAATTAGCTGACGTCTCTCCCACCCTGCATAATATGGCCTGAATTCGGGCGGAGGAATTACGCTGAGTTCAACCAGAGCAAAGTCGAGGCTGTCGGAAATTGCAAGTAATCTGGAACCGGAAATGGAATTTCCGGGATCGCCGTCAAGCGGAGCACAATAGGGACTTTCGTAATTAAATGCAAAAACGGTTGTTTCAGCAAAACGGGCATCTTCAATACAATGTGCTGCCGTAATAATATAGGGTTTTTCATTTTCCCGTGTATTGTTAACCAGGGTACCTGTGCAAATTTCGCTTATTGTTCCGCTGGGTTTTGATTTGGTTGTGATTATCCGGCAAACAGCATCTTTTTCATCCGACCATTTTTCTCCTTCCAAACAATTGATATCTACGTTGCATGATCCGGCTGTTTTTCCCATGGGCCGCCGATCGCTGTATTTTAAAATTCCTATAAAATCGTGGTTCACATGCGAAATTACAAAATCATTTCTACCATCTCTGCCAGAAAGAATCTCATAATGAACCACAATTTCATCACCTGCAACAGGCGAAACGGCAAATTTACCGGAAGTTTTATTGTTAAAGGAAGTAAATGCGCCCAGAATATGTCCGTGTTTTTCGCTGTAAACAAATAACCGTGATCCTTCCGGCAAGTCAAAATTGTCGAAAATTAACCCCAGGGAATAGGCACCGGCAGACCTGATTTTTACCTGCCAAACATCGAAACCATTCACATTGGTTGTCCAAATTCCATTTTTTGCAGGTGAAATATTTACCTCAAAACCCCAGGCAAATTGCAATGATTTCAGTTGATTTTCTTCTGTGGGATCTCCGGCAACTCTTACCTCAAGTTCTTTGTTATTTACATAAGGCATAATTTCTTCGGAGATTTCCAAACTTTTTAAGCCGGGAATCTGAATTGGACTGCCGCCCTGCGAAATTTGCCCGGTTACGATTAGAACTGTAAAAAACAGTAAAAATGAGGTAATTAAAAACCTGTACATTCCTGTTATTTTTTGGTCAAAGTTAATATTTATATCCAGAGCACAATTTTACCATTTTTAAAATTCTTTTCCTTAAAAAATCAGAATACATATTCAACTTTTAAGGCAGGTATTGTGTTTCAACAAATAATAACGTATATTCAATGAAATTTATTCACCAAAAATTAAGAACTATGAGAAAATTTGTATTCCCGGTTTTTATTCTGGTTACTGTTTTTTCAGGCATTGCAATTGTAAACTACTCTTTTAAACCAGGTCCTGGTGCGTCAGAAATGCAGATGCCTGAAAATATTAAAACGATTATAGACCAGTCGTGTTTTCAGTGCCACAACATTGATTCACAAAATGACAAGGCAAAAAAAGCGCTCGATTTTAAATCGTTTGACGATTTGGGAAAAGTGCGGAAAATTACCAAACTGCGAGATATTGCCGAAACTGTTGAGAAAGGAGAAATGCCGCCCAAAAAGTTCCTGGAAAACAATCCGGATAAAAAACTGACCGAAGAACAGGTGAAAATTTTGGCCGACTGGGCTAAAAAAGAAGCTTCTGCATTAATCGGAAATTGATCGCACAAACCAATTGTTTCATATAATCTGGCAGTTATGAAAAAAGTTTTGCGTATTAGCTTATTAATACTGCTGTTTATTCTGGTCATAGCACATTTTTTTCTTCCCGAAAAAAACCGGGGTGAAATCACTCAAAATCATTTATTTGAACATACAGCTTTATCTGAGGGTGTTCAGACAATACTGAAAAATGCCTGTCTCGATTGTCATTCAGAACAGACAAATTATTTGTGGTATCATCAATTTGCGCCGGTTTCGTGGATGATTCATAAACACATAACCGACGGTAAAGAAGAACTCAACCTTTCGGAATGGGGGCAGATGGATATGTTGGGAAAACTTACCGTTTTGGATAAAATGAAAGAAGAGGTTGAGAAAGGTACCATGCCATTAAAACCATACATTTTAATGCACCCGAAGGCAAAATTATCTGATGAACAAAAAGAGCAGTTCTATGCCTGGATAGACAAACAAAGCGAAGAGTTGCTTTTAAAAATGATGAGTGAATGAAAGTTCTTGTAATGTACGTGGATGAATTCAGTTACACCCCGGCACAAAAAAACCTTGAAACGGCAGAGGACATAACTGAAGGAGCCACTTATACCAATTCAATTCTGGCATTTATACAGGTTGAAGAAAGTGACGAGGAAAATGATGTGAAAAGTCGCGAAAAAAAACTGGTGAATCACCTGAAATGGTCTGCCCGGAAAAACAACTGCCAAAAAATTATTCTGCATTCGTTTGCCCATTTATCCGAATCAAAAGCATCGGTTGAATTTACCAAGGAGATTTTCGATTTAGCTGAAAAGCGGCTGCAAAACGGCGGATACGAAACAGCTCAAACGCCATTTGGCTATTTTCTCGATTTGAATTTAAAAGCACCAGGTCATTCTTTGGCGCGTATCTGGGCCAGCTTATAAAACTAATTTGCCCAGTCGGGCACTATATTCAGCGAAACTTCGAAAAAGTGGCCAATCAGCAGGTAGGTCATCAGGGTAATAATTAAAATTCCCAGAATATTCAGGGCAACACCTGTGCGCATCATCCGATCTATTGTTACCCGTCCGGTACCGAAGATAATCGCATTTGGCGGAGTAGCGGTAGGCAACATAAATGCCAGGGAGGAAGCAATGGTTGCCGGAATCATAAACAGCAGCGGATTGTCGCCGGTGGCAACCGCAATGCTTGCAAAGGCCGGCAAAAGCATTTGGGTGGAAGCCACATTGGAAGTAAGTTCTGTTAGTAACGACATCATGGTAACTATAACCAGCACAAATACAATAGAAGGAATAAATTCTCCCCAGGCAAGCTGTTCTCCAAACCAAAGCGCCAGTCCCGATTTTTCAAATCCCAGTGCCAGAGCAAATCCGCCACCGAAAAGCAATACAATATTCCAGGGCAGGCGGTTGGCTGTTTCCCAGTTCATGATTTTTTCACCTCTGTTGTTTTTCGACGGCCAGATAAACAGAAGTAACGAAACAAATATGGCAACCGTCCCATCGTTTATAAAACCCGGACTCTCGAAGAACGAAGCCCATCCGCTGAATGTAAAGTTATCGGAGCTTATTTCAGCGCGGGTTATCCAAAAACCAGCCAGCAAAAGGAATAAAATAAAAACTACTTTTTCTTCATAACTGGCTTTCCCAAGTTCTTTTAGCTGATTTCTAAAAGTATCGGCTGAAAGTTCGTGCCATTTTTCTTTCGGTTTGTAAAGAAAATAAAGCAGAAAAAAAGCTGCCACAAACATAAATATGGTAACAGGCAGTGCAAAAATAAACCACTGGGAAAACGAAATTTCAGGCGCGGATGGGTAAAGTACGGAAAAAATACGCACACATATCAGATTGGTTGGGGTGCCAACCAGGGTAGCCATTCCCCCAATGGAAGAGCTGTAAGCAATTCCGAACAATAATCCCAGTGCATATTTTGAAATTCGCTCGCGGCCAATACTTTCTTCAATTTTCAGGATGATAGAAGTAACTATAGGAATCATCATCATAGTGGTTGCTGTGTTGGAAATCCACATGGAGAGTAACAACGAAGCCAGCATAAAACCGAATAAAATACGCGCAGGACTAACCCCTACTGCTTTCAGTATAACCAAAGCTATTCTTTTGTGCAAATTCCAGCGTTCCATGGCCAGTGCCATAATAAAACCGCCAATAAACAAAAAAATGATGTGATTGAAATAAGCTTCTGAAACGGTACGGCCATCGATTACGCCTAACAACGGGAAAGCCGCAATGGGAACCAGGGCGGTTACAGATAGCGGCAAAGCTTCGGTTACCCACCAAATGGCCATGAGCATAGCGATTGCAAAAGTGCGTGTAATTTCAGGCTTTCCGGGCTCCAGGTCGGCGAACAATAAAATTCCCGCAAAAACCAAAATACCTAAAAACAAACTTTTCAGTTTTCCTCCCTGTTTTTCTTTTAGCTTTATTAATTCAGTCATTATTTAATCAGCTATTTTACCAACTGGTGTTTCCGAATATATTCCGGATCAATTTCCACCCCAAGCCCCGGGCCGGTCGGCACTTTTACAATTCCGCCGTGGCTTTGCAAATCGGAAGTAGGTGACTCCAGCGGCAATTCGTTGTTAAATCCTTTGAATTCGTGGTAAGGTCCGGCATTGGGCACTGCCGAAACAAAGTGCATCATGTACAGGTACCCCAAACCCGAACCGGAAATGTGCGGTGTACACACCATATTTTTTATGGCGGCCATTCGCGCCACCTTCATGGAACGTATCATTCCGCCGAAATAAAAAATATCGGGCTGAACTATCTGCAATGCTTCATTTCCGATTAACCATCTGAAATTATGCATGCTGGGTTCCTGTTCTCCACCGGCAATTGGAACATTCAGAGCACCGGCCACCATTTTGGTTTCTTCGTACCAGTCGAACGGTACTGGCTCTTCGTAAAAATCGAACTTGTATTCTTCCATCAGTTTTCCTATACGAATGGCTTCCTTTACATCGTAAGAACCATTTGAATCGGCATAAATGGTCATTTCGTCTCCAAAAGTTTTGCGCACCAGCGGAATGAGTTTTTCAGACCGCCCCGGTGGAATTTCAGGGTCGCTCATTCTTCCGCCAACTTTAAACTTAAGCGCTTTTGCCTGTGTTTCTTCCACCTGTTTTTTAATCCCCTCTATTGATTCTTCGGCTGATCTACCCCTGAAATTATTGGCCTGATAAACGGCTATTTCCGGATGATGAATATCACCGATTAATTCACCCATTGATTTTTTAGCTATTCGTCCCAACATATCGAGAATGGCAAACTCGATGGTAGCCAGCGGAACCCAAAGTGCCAGGTTTTGCAACTTGTAATTGCTTTGATAAACGTACACTTCATCCAGCAAATTTTCCAAATCCCGTGCATCCTTGCCCGGGAAAAAAGGCTGAAGCCGACGGGTAAAAATCGGATACAGCGATACCATCTGCATGTTGTTGCTTACGGAAATTCCTTCAGCACCATTTTGAGATCGGACACGACAGATAAAATTGTTCTGGTATCGCAACAATTCTAGTGTTTCAATAATTACCGGTTCGGGGAAAAGTTCCCGTTTAAGCACCGGTTTTGATATAACCTTATCTAAAGCACTGTACCGTTCCTCTTGAACAGTATTTGCCCTTGCAGCACCTGTGAACAGGACGCTTCCGGCAGAAACAAAAGCTGCCTTTTTAAAAAAACTGCGACGTGATGTTCCCATGATGAATTATTTTCAAACTAACCTGACAAAAAAATCTGCTACCCAAATATAATACGTGCTTTTTCCAGTTCCTTTGGTTTTCCCACATCCATCCATATTTCCGACTCATCGAAATATCCCCTGATGAGATGACTATTTGCCCGTTCAAGATAGAAATTAGTTATGGAAAACCGATCCACATCAGGCATCAGTTTAAAAATTTCGGGACTGATAACGTGAATTCCGCTAAAAGCCATCTCGGTAGCATTTTCAAAGTTTTCGTGAATTGCTGCTTTTTTTTCGCCGGTTTTTTTGTTTATCCAGCCCACCAGTCTTTTTTGCTTATCAAATTTGAAATAACGCTGCGTTTGCCTGTGGCGCACAACCAGCGTGGCCAGCGCACCGGACTGAAGGTGTTCTTTTATCGGTTTTTGTAAATCCAGGTTGCCCAGAATGTCCACATTGTAAATGAGAATCGGTTTGTCTCCTTCCAGAAGTGGAGCTGCCTTTTTCAATCCGCCGCCCGTGTCGAGCAGTTTGTCTGTTTCATCGGAAATGTGTACAGGAAGGCCAAAATCATTACTGTTGACAAATTCAATAACCATTTTAGAAAAATGATGGACATTGACCACAACTTCAGTGAATCCTTCTGTTTTTAATTTTTCAATGGCATGTTGCAGCAAGGGTTTTCCGCCAACTTCAACCAGCGCTTTGGGCTTGTTTTGGGTTTCTTCTTTCAGCCGGGTTCCAAGTCCGGCGGCAAAAATCATGGCTTTCATAACCGGTTACCGTATCCGGTTCAGACTTCTAATCAGCGCTTCGTCTTTTCCAATGGAACGGATGGCCAGGTAGTCGAGTATGACTGCCAGTACCGGAAAAACGACCGGAATTTTGAATACAATTTCGGCGCCGTCGAATGCTGCATACAAAAAGTAGAACATCACACCCACAAGACCCAGAAGCAGGATTATGGTGAATGAAAGAAACCGTATTTGCCGGATGCGTTTTTTGTACAGAAAAATGATGACAAGGTGCAGCAGGGTAATTAACCCGATAAAACCCATTACCGGCAGCCCGTCGAATAAAATCTGGCCGTCGCTGACGATTCCTTTGGCATTGAAAACGTACAGCTGGCCTTCCACTGCCAGTTCTGCAAAATCGAGTTGTAACAACAATGCCACAAGCACAGCGGCAATAAATATGTAAATGGTTTGAATTCTTTGAATCATTATCTACTTATAAAATATTAATTTTTAATTCAGTATATCGTTTTATCTTCTTAAAATCATATTTGTTATGAAAAAAGAATTGGATTTTGCAGCCTGGAGAATTAATTCCTGTGCTTTTTGGTGTTTAGTCAAGTCCTGCTTTATTACAAAATGGACCAAAACATCTGTGTCAAAGTACTGCATCATACATTTCGTCAGTTAATTTTGCTATATTTATTTCTTTTCCAACACAGATGTTTTTTTCGTTGTTTATCTTAGAAAGTTCGATTATACCTTTCTCAAATACAGAAGTTTCTTTTGGTTTTTTTTGCTTTGGAAATTCCTGAAGCAATCTTTTATATACATCAATTAATTTCCTTTGGCCGGAGGAAGTTAGTGTTGCCAAATTGATATATCTGAAATTTTTAAATGTTGCTTCCATTCTTGTTATATCTTTTGTACAAAAGTATAAAATATTTTAATGGCAAAAACCCTTAGGGAACTTCGTAACCCTAAGGGTTTATTCCATTACACCACCTGTTCTGCTTCATCCTGATTGATGTACCAAAGAAATCCCTCCACTTTTTCGAAACCACATTTTTTTAAGGTTTCGGCATAGCGGGAAACCTGGTTGTGGTATTTTTCAGGCATTTTTTCGCCCCATTTGTAATCCACCACAATGGCATGTTTCCCGGAAATCATCATCCGGTCGGGCCGCAGCAATTTGCCCGGCGCCAATAGGTTCCGTTCGTTTAAGATGGCGAAACTGCCATCGAACCAGCGGTTGATTACCGGATTTTGCAGGCTGGTTTCCAGCTTTTTCAGGATTGTTTTCTGTTCTGTTTCGCTGATTCGGCCTTCTTTAAATGCTTTGTTGCAGGCGGGTTCAATGTCTTCTGCGGTTATTACTTCGGCCAGAATCCCGTGCACCAGCTTTCCGGTGTTTTTCACCGAACGGCGGTGTTCTTCTCCCGTCAGAAAATCTTCACTGTTGAGCCGCAACCGGATTCTGTCACGAAAATCATAAAACTGATAATTTTCTATCCACGCCGGTTTCTGTGCATTTTGGCGGGAGTTGAAAACAGACAGCTCACCGAACCGGAAAACAGAATCATTTTCATTCATACACCCGGCAAACTGTTTTTCACCTGCCATCTTTTTCAATGCAAATTCCAGCATCGAATTGACTGAATTTCCCGGAGTTTCCGGTTTTTTGGAATTCTCCTTTTCCGGTTTCTTTTTGCAGTTGATAAACAAGGCCGATTTGGCGCGGGTGAAAGCCACGTAAACCAAATTCATGGTATCGATGTAACTGCTCACTTTTTCTTCAAAATAATCATCCCTAAAAATTGTTTTGGCAAGCGATTTCCCCGCTTTCACCGGCAGCAGCGGGAAACGGTTAAATGGTTCGGTTTCGGGATGGCACCAAAGCATTGGCGCCAGGTTTCCAATCCACGATACATCCCAGTTGAAATGGGGAAGCAACACGGCCTCGTATTCCAGTCCTTTTGCTTTATGCACAGTAAGCAAGCGCACCGAATCCACTTCTTCGTTAACACCTACCGAGGTTTTATAGCCTTTTTCATTCCACCAAAAAAGGAAGTTTGACAAATCGTTTGAAAGTGAAGTTTTCAAATCGGCAGCCTGGTCGATAAGGGTTTGCAGAAACGGAAGTTCAGCTCTTATTTTAAAGAGCCCGAAAACCGCGCAAATTTCGGTAACTGTTTCGTCGAGGGAAGACAAAAGCACATTTTGCCGGAGTTGGTTTATTTTTTCTCCGAGTTCGGTTTCAAATACCGACTCAAAATTTTCATCGATTGACCAGATTCCTGAACTTTCAGACGTTAAAGTTTCAAAATTGAGGGTTAATTGAGGTTCGTCCGAAAAAGCGAATCCCACTTTTTTCAGAGCAGGTTTCAGCCACGAAAGCCAAAGGTGTAGCAGGGCAACCTTTCTGATTTCTGCCTGAGAATCGATAAGCAGTTCAACTACAAGCATAACTATATTCACACCCCTCGAAGCAAACAGAAAAAGGGATTCGTTGGAAAGCACCGTCAGGTTGTACCCGGCATTTTCTTCTTTTTTCGATTCTTCCATAAAAGCTTCAATGATTTTTGCACCCTCCTTGTTTTTCCTGATGAGGATTGCTGTTTCAGATGCTTTCAGTCCCTTATCCTGTAATTGTTTCACCTGCTTTATCAGTAGTTTAAGCGACTGTTCCTCAAAATCCTCATCCGGCAAAAAATTCACTTCGGCCAAACCTTTTTTCTCAGCACCCGATTTTCCCGGCTCCTGCCTGAAATGCTGATAAATTTGGCTGAATTTTCCCCGGTAACTTTTATCTTCAATTTCGGTGAATAAAAAATCTTCGAAGGTTTGTTTCAGCGCACCGATTGCAGCATTATTAAAATCGATGATATTGATTTGACTGCGCCAGTTTTTTTCGAGCGGAATTTCGATGGGTGAATAATTCGGAATATCGGAATGAATATGGGAGGCCAGAATGTTCCAGTCGGAGTTGCGCCAGCGATAAATCGATTGTTTTACATCGCCCACCAGAAGCGCCGGATGACCTTCCGCCAGCGCATTGGCAACCAGCGGTTTAAAATTGTTCCACTGCAGCGAAGAGGTATCCTGAAACTCGTCGAGCATATAATAGTCGAATCGCGAACCGACTTTTTCATAAATGAAAGGAGAATCGCTTTCGCCAATGATTTTACTCAGTAACAGGTTGGAGTCTGAAATCTGCAAAATTCCTTTTTCCTGCAAAAGGAGTTTCACTTCTTCTTTCAGGTCGGTAAGGATTCCCAGCATGCGCAACTGTTTTCGCACTTCGATGGCCGACAGGTATTTGTTTTCGTTATTTGTGTAAAATTCCAGAATTTCCTGCAGCAAAGGCTGAAGTTTTGTTTCAACAAGTTGACCCAATGCATTTTTGTGTTCGTGTGATTTGGAAAACCATTTTTCTGTTGATTCGGCAGCAGCAAGCACACGGGTGCCCGGTTCTTTTAGTTCACCATCGGCCATTTTTTTCAGAAATCCGGCAACTCCTCCTGTTTTATACAAAAAATCATCGACTGTAAATCCGGCCTTCTGGACGACATCCATACAATCAGCCGCTTTTTTTCTGATTGTACTTTCGCACCAGTGAATGATTTTCTCCAGTTCTTTCCTGAAATCTTCCAGATTTTCACGGTTGTAGGGGTTTTCTTCTGACTCATTTTCAGGAAAAAACACCTGGAATTTTTCCTTAAATAATTCGCCGCCAAGGGCTTTTATATCTGCCTCAATCCGCTGGCTTTTATTTTCCTTTATTTTTTCTTCGCTAAACTTTACCAGCCACCTGCGCAGTTGTTTGTCAGTATCTACCTTCGCCATCAATCGGTCAACTGCTTCTTCTAAAATTAATTCGTTGTCGAGTTCAAGAATAAAATGCGGTGAAATTCCCATTTCGCGGTTAAATGCCTTTATTACCCGCTGGGTGAATGAGTCGATGGTATTTACAGAAAACCGGTTGTAGTCGTGCAAAATATTTTTTAAAACCTGTTTTGCCCGTACCCTGATGGATTCTTCAGGAAGCGAAGTTGCATCCTGCAGCAAAACAAGATAGGCTGATTTTTCATTTTCAGCCAGAAGATGCAGTTGCTCGAGAATCCGGCTTTTCATCTCCTGGGTGGCTTTGTTGGTGAAAGTAACAGCAAGAATGTTCCGGTAACTCATCGGATTTTTCAGCAGTAGTTTCAGGTATTCGGCCACCAGTTGAAAGGTTTTGCCGGAGCCTGCCGATGCTTTATAAACAGTTAACATGGTGTTGTTCTGAGTTTAAAGTTCTGAGTTCAAAGTTCAAAGTGGAGATTTTCAAATTAAAATCCGGGGCCTTGTGTTACGTTTACCCGGGTTTCAATTTTAAAGTTTTTCGATACGTTGTACTGCAAAAAAATGGTGGAGCCGCGCACATCGAAATTGTTCATTCCCTGATTGGGGAAAGGATCTGTAAAAGCGGAATTGGCGCCAAAACTGTATCCGCCGAACGTAACCCGTTCGTTCAACTGATATGCCGAACCGCTGAATACCGTTTCGTTTCGCAAAAAAGGAGAAAGCCCCACTCCTAAATATCCGGGTCTGAAATGATTGAATGAAATCTGATTCATTGATGTTTCAGGGAAATCAAAATTCCATCTTTTTATCATTTCACTCGCGAAATCGAACCCGGGTAATTGAACGGGCTGCATCCACTCACCTGACGGGTCAATTCCGGATAACAACTGGTAATATATAAGTTGCCTTTCGGCTGCCAGCATGGAAGAGTCTGGTTCAGTAACCAAAGGCATCAATGGTTCCTGAGCAAATAAATTGCAAAAAATAATCATGGACGATATCAACAACAAATGCTTCAAAATTTTCTAATTCTTTTTTAATAATTCTTCAAAATTATAAATAATTGGCAAAGATAAAAGTAAAGTTAAAAACAGAAATTTTAGTTAATTCAATATTATGCAACGAGTTGTTCAACCGTTTTAAAAAAAAATAAAAAAAAAGGTACTTAAAAATTTGTACATTTGCAGCCAATAAAAAAAAATGGCATGTTAACCAAAAATTCTCTTAAAAAAAGCAAATTGGGCTTGCTTGTAATTGTGGTATTGTTTGTAACCTCCTGCAGTACCCCGTTACATGAATTGATTTATTTGAATGGCATTGAACCAGGAGTAACCTACATCAATGGGCCGATGCCTGATGAATACAAAATCCGGTCAAACGATCAGCTTTTTATCCAGGTTATCAGCGACGACCCGTTAAATGCTGCATTCCTGAACCTGACCAATACACAAGGCTCTGTTGGAAACATGGGCAGTTCGGCAAACAGTCTTGAACTAATAACATACCTTGTGGACGATATTGGCTATATTTCTTACCCGCAACTGGGAAATATTCCGGTTGAAAACTTAACCGTTTCAGAAGTAAGAGATATTGTTCAGGAAAAAGTGGATGTTTATCTAGAAAGTGCTTCTGTTTTTGTAAAACTGGTTAACCGTAATATTACTGTACTTGGCGAGGTAAAACAACCCGGACAAAAACTGATGGTAAAAAACCAGCTTACTATTTTTGAAGCTTTGGGTACTGCCGGCGATATTAGCGACTACGGTAACCGGCAAACCGTAAAATTAATTCGTGAATTGCCCGACGGGAAACACGTAGCACAGTTAGATCTTACTGACCCGACTATTATTTATTCGCCCTACTATTATGTTTTGCCTCATGATATTGTATATGTAGAACACAGCACTAAAGTTTACGGTGCTAAAAATCTGCCATATTCAGCACCATTAAGTATAACCGCGTCAATAATTTCAATCGGATTATTGGTATTAAATCTTTTCGGAAAATGACCCATACAGAAACAAATACAAACAACAGGAATATCACTCAAAATCAGGACGATGACAGCATTGATCTGAAAAAACTCGTTTTTAAATTTTTACGCAACTGGTATTGGTTTATACTGACTTTATTAATTACAGTTGGACTGGCTTTTTTATATAACAGATACAAAACTCCGGTTTACGAAATTAATGCATCCATGCTGGTTGAGGAAGGAAAATCCAGTTCGCCTTTATCTGGTGCAATGGGTGCAGCTCAGCAAAATATTTTCCAGGGGCTTGGCGGCATGAACAGCATGCAAAATATTTACAACCAATTGGTTATACTCAGTTCAACCCCGATTATTTCAAGAACTTTGGATGAACTTGATTTTGAGGTAAGCTACTACGCAGTGGGCAGGGTTTCTGTAACCGAAAGGTACAAAGAGGTCCCCTTTCAGGTAATATGGAACAAAGATCATCCGCAAATTATTGAAGGTGATTTTAACCTGACCATTTTGCCAACCGGAAAACTTCAAATCAGCATCGACGAAGAAGAGGCTATCATTTATGATTACCAGGAAGAGGAAATTATTCGCCGGATTCCCAATCTTTCTTTTGCACGCGAAATAGATGCGGGCACCAAATTAGATTCAGACCATTGTTCATTTATTATTCTGCTTAATGAACAGTTTAATCCCAACGCACAGAATAATTTTAAATTCAGGTTTCATTCAAAAAATGACCTCGTTAAAAAATACAGAAATAATCTTGAAGTTTCCCGAAACGACAAAGAAACTTCAATCTTAAACCTGATAATCAGAGATTTTAATGTAAAAAAAGGAATTGCATTCCTGAATAAACTGACGGAAGTGTACCAACTGGATAACCTGGAGAAAAAAAATGAAAATGCCAACCGCACCATTCAGTTTATTACTTCACAACTGGAAAGTATTTCTGATTCACTTAGTGTTTCTGAAAGCCGGATGGAATCATTCCAAAGCGAACATCAGGTGCTGGACATTTCCATTCAGTCACAACAGTTGCTGGAACAAATGCGTCAGCTTGACCAGGATCGTGTTGCATTGGAAACTCAAAACAAGTATTACCATTACCTGAGAGAATATATTACAACAAGTGCAAGTCAGGAGTTGGAAACTGTAATTGCACCTTCTGCAATGGGTATTCAGGATCCGCTGTTGAATAGTCTGATTATGCAATTAAATGATTTAATTACAGAAAAAGCGAGCCAGACCTCCATCAGGCGCGATTCTGATCACCCCACTATTTTGAGGCTTAATGCCCAGATTGAAAGTGTTAAAAATTCATTGCGCGAAAACGTGAACAACATTATTTCACAGTCGGATATGGCTTTAAACAACCTGAATCAGCGTATCCGAAGTTTTGAAGCTCAGGTAAGACGTCTTCCTGCCACAGAAAGAAATTATGTGAACATTGAACGGAAATACAAATTAAACAACGAAACATACACTTTTCTGCTTCAAAAACTTTCTGAGGCTCAAATTGCAAAGGCATCGAACATTCCGGACAGCCAGATGATTGAAGAACCCCAGATGTTGGGGACCGGACCGGTAGAACCAAAAACGATGATGATTTATGCAATTGGGTTGCTGCTCGGACTTGCTCTTCCTGCCGGCGGAATTATGCTGGCAGAATTTTTCAATACCAAAATTGTTTCGCAGGAAGATATTGAATCCGTTACAAATTTTCCGGTTGTTGGTCACGTATTTCGAAACAAGGAAGAAGGCAACAGACGAACCCTTGTACTTGACAAACCCAACTCGCCGGCAAGTGAACCGTACCGTGCAATCAGAACTAAATTAACCCTGATTACCAAGGGGAAACCAAATCCGGTAATTGCAGTTACTTCCACCTTTCCCAAAGAAGGAAAATCCTACAATTCTATCAATATTGCCTCTTCGTTTGCGTTAATGCGTAAAAAAACCGTATTGCTTGACCTCGATTTGCGCAATTCGAAACTGAAAGATGAATTTGAACTGGATTCTGATTTGGGTGTGGTAAACTACATCATCGGCAATGGTAAAATTGAGGAAATTACCTTTAAAACAAAACACCCTTACCTGAAACTTATTCCGGCAGGCCCAATTCCGCCAAACCCTGCTGAAATGTTAACAGATGACAAACTGCGTGAGCTGGTTGAAAAACTTAAAGAGCGGTACGATGTAATTGTAATTGACTCAGCTCCTGTAGGATATGTTGCTGACTTATACCATCTTCATGATATTATTGATGCCAACATTTTTGTGGTTCGGCATAAATTCACACACAAAATGGCTTTAAAAAATGCCCTGGAAGAAGTTGTAAAACACCAGATGAAAGGCGTTGGAATATTAGTAAACGACATTAAACTGGGCAAAAAGAATTACAGTTTCAGTGGCGGTTATGGTTACGGATATGGATATGGTTACGGATATGGATACGGTTACGGCCAGACAAAAGATGATAAAAAAAGTAACCGACAAGTTCTTAAACCCGAAGAAGTTTAACCAGATAATAATTCCCCGGCCAGAAAAAAGCCGGGGTTTTTTATTTCAACTTTTTTGTCAATAACCATTTCCAGGCAGGGATGAATTGGATTTCAATATTTTTAAAGTCGATAATTTTTTCTATATCGTAAGTAATTAAAAGACCTTTTTTTAAATTAAAAATTTGAGCAGCTTCAACCAGCCCCATTAGTTCCCGAAATTCATTTTCTCCGGTTAATATGGAGCAAACTTGAATAATATCAGTAATTGAACCATTTTGTTCCAAAATAAAATCGCATTCATATTTTTCTCTAAAAAAAAATACATTTTTGCGGCGCCGTTTTAATTCAATATAAATCAGGTTTTCAAGCAATCGACCTTTATCTGCTGAATGTTTGAATGCCACCTGATTTCTTAACCCATTATCTATTGAAAATATTTTTTTGTTGCTTACATATTGTTTTTTTAACGAATAATCGTATTTGTAGAGCTCAAATAAAAGATATACTGCTTCAAGAAACATGGTGTAGTTTTTAACTGTGGTTGTACTTTTTATTTGAACTATTTTAGCTATTGACTCATAGGAAAATTCTTTGGCAATATTGGTCATTAGGAAATTTGAAACCATTCTAAGATTTTTAATTTCCTGAATTTTATATCTTGCAATCACATCGCGGTATAGAATATCGTCATAAATGTTTTGTAAAGATTCTATATTTTTTGATTTATACCATTCAGGAAATCCCCCACTTGTTAAATACTGATCAAAAGCCGACATTATTTTTGCCTGGATTTGAGTGGTAATTTCATCATATACAATATTTTGAGAATTAATAATTTCAAAAAATGAAAATGGATACAAATCAATCTTTAAATATCTTCCGGTTAAATGAGTTGCAAGTTCTGAACTAAGCAAATGGGCATTGCTTCCGGTAAGGAAAATTTTGTACCCTTGATCGTGAACACGTCTAACAAAACGTTCCCACTGAAATACATTCTGTATTTCATCGAGAAACAGGACTTTACTATTTGAACGTTTATGCCATATTAAAAGTAAATTTTGAAAATCCTCTACTTTGAAGCTAATTAAACGTTCATCATCGAAATTTATATAGTGAAAATCTTTAAAGTTAGAAGCAAAATGTGATAATAAAGTTGATTTTCCGCACCGGCGAATACCACTGATTATAGTTATTTGCTCTGTTTCAAAATAATCCGAGTGGTTAATATCTCTAATTATTCCCCTGGGTTTTGAATTGAAATTTTCAAATTGTTCGTTTACCACTAACTGGAGTAAATTCGTTTCCATTTTTTGTTTTTGAAATTAGCAACATTACAAATGTAAGAATATTTTAAATAACAACATTTCAAAAGTTGTTTTTTTAAAAATATCCACATTTAAAATATTGGTATTATACAGAGATGAATACGTTTTTTGTACCAACAGACTTAATTACTTCAACTCCTTTGCTATTTTTTCAATCAAATCCCACGTTTGTTGTACATGCTTTTCTTCGGTGTGGGTTTGGCCGATGCTCATACGTAAAATAACCTGATCGTTTAATTTTGTATGGGTAAAAAATGCCTTGCCCGTTTTGTTCACAGCGTTCATTAATTTCATATTGAACGCATCGTTTAATTTATGCCGGAAACAAACCAGATTAAGCGGCGGATTCAACACCAGATCAAAATCTGCAGATTCCTTAACCCACCCGGCAAACTTTTGGGCCAGTTCAACATGTTTCCTGATATGAAACTGCAAACCTTCAACGCCGTAATGCCGGATTACAAACCAAAGTTTCAGCGAACGGAACCGCCGGCCCAATTGCACGTGCCAGTCCCGGTAATCGAACACCTCGCCCGATTCAGTTGCTTTATTTCTGAGATATTCCGGCAAAATGGAAAAGGTATTTATCAGTTCATTCCGGTTGGCGATCCAAAATACATCGCAATCGAAATTGGTAAACATCCATTTATGTGGATTGAAACAGTAGCTGTCGGCCAGTTCCACACCATCTTTAAAATGCCTGAACTCGGGACAAAGCATAGCTGTTCCGGCCATTGCAGCATCTACATGAAACCAGCAGTATTCCTTTTGACAGATTTCACCAATTTTGCGAACCGGGTCAATAGCATTGGAAGAGGTAGTGCCAATAGTTGCACAAACAAAAAATGGCAGAAACCCATTTCTTTTATCGTCTTGAATTCGCTTTTCCAGCAACTCCGGTCGCATGGCAAATTGTTCGTCCACATCAATCGTTCGAAGGTTTTCGCTGCCAATTCCGGCCATTTTTATGGCTTTTTCAAGCGATGAATGGGTTTGAGAAGAAACGTAAGCCACCAGATTTTGCCTGACACCGGTTTTATTCGATTCAAATTTTGTAGCACGCTCGCGGGCAGCAATTACAGCAGTTAGTGCCGAAGTGGAAGCAGTGTCCTGAATCACACCACCTCCGGTTGAAGCAGATTTGAATTTTTCGGGCATGTCCATCATTTCGGCCAGCCAGTCGAGCACCCGGGTTTCCAGTTCGGTAGCCGCCGGGCTTGTAGCCCAAATCATTCCCTGTACACCCAGCCCGGATGAAATTAAATCGCCTAAAATGGAAGGAAACGAAGTATTCGACGGGAAATATGCATAAAAAACGGGCGATTGCCAGTGTGTAATTCCCGGCATAATAATTTCATCCAAATCGTGCATCATGGCATCAAAAGATTCACCTTTTTTGGGAGGATTTTCGGGTAATTTCCCTTTAATTTCGCCCGGTTTTACCTGCGACAGTACCGGGTACTTTTCAATATTCTCATAGTAATCCGCAATCCAGTCGATAATTTTTTTCCCCTCTTCCCTGAATTGGGATGGCGACAGGTGATAGTTTTTCATTTTCCAGTATTCTTTGTGGCAAATATAACCTTTTAATATGATGGGTATAATTCTTTCTGTAAACACGTTTAGAAATCAGAAAAGCCAGCCTGTCCGTTTTAATATTTCACACAAAAATCTGAAAAATCCTCCAGCTCCGGCATTTCATTCTTTACAAACTGAATCACACGTGCAAGTTGAGGTCCCATTCGCAGGTAGTCCAAAAACGTTTCCATGTCTTTTAAATTTCCCTGCGCCATAACCTGCACACCTCCATCGCGGGTATTTTTCACCCAACCTTTGACGCCAAGCTCATTTGCTCTTTTTTGCACAAAATATCTGAAACCGACCCCCTGAACTCTACCGGTAATTTTTATTTCGTACTGAGCCATCAATTCTGCTTAAATTGCTGAACCACTTCCGGTTGTACCAATGCCCAGATGGAATAAACACCAACTGCGGTTCCAATAGGAAAATTTACCAGATCGAGCACAGAAACAATAAGTGTAAGGATACGTGCCCACTCTTTTCTTTTAAACAAACCTATTCCGGCAATAATTCCCGGAATGCTGAGCAGAATGATAAACCCAAAAACCACCCTGGCAATAATTGACAGCACAAGTTGGGCATCTTGGTCATTTGATAAATCACCAATAAAGTATAAAAGAATGAAAACAAATATACCAAGCAGGATTCCCAAAATACTCATACCAATGTGTAATGCCGCCACAACATTTATATGTCTTTCCATGATTACAATAATTTAAAATTCAATTAAAATTACAAAAATCAAAGGGATTGAAAAGCCTGAATGAAAATTTTTAGACCAACTTCAACATTTTTACGACTAACGGGTTCTTTTTTTAGAAATGCTTTAATTAAAGGTGTAATTTTGCACTTTAAAAAGGAGGGAATGAAAAATGGTTTTGAAGGTAATTTTACTGGCAGTTGCATTGGTTTCGATAGCCATGCTGGGATTTGCCACCCGGATTTTGCTGAAAAGCGGAGGTAAATTTCCGAACACCCACGTTGGCGGAAACAAACATTTGAAAAAACAAGGTATTGCATGTGCACAAACGCAGGACAAAATTGAACGCGCCAAAGTGGAAAAGCAAGTCAATTTTAACGATTTAAAGATTGCAAAAATCAATAAATAAACAGGTAAGCCGGAATTTTTTTCGGTTTATTTATTCCGCAAGATGCTCTTTGAAGTTTTCAGAAAAATAAACCCGGGTCGCGCCTTCATCGTCGGCGTAAATAAAATATACTTTCAGCTCAGGAAACTCTTCGGCAATTTCAATCGATTTTTCAAGTCCCAAAACCATAAATGCAGTGGCAAACGCATCAGCATCCATACAATTGTCAGTCAACACAGTGGCGCTTAACAGGCTGTGCTGCACCGGATATCCGGTTTTGGGATCGATGGTATGAGCGTATTTTTTCCCGTCTTCCACATAAAAATTACGGTAGTTGCCCGAAGTGGCCAGCGAATTATCAGGAAGCTGTACTTTTGCCTGAATATCGGTTAAAGCAAAAAAAGCCATTTCGTCGGGTTTACTTATTCCAATAGTCCAGGTACGGCCTTTTTCGTTTTTCCCTTTTGCTGTTACCTCGCCGCCAATTTCAACCATAAAGTTTCCGCAACCTTTATCATTCAGAAATTTCCCAATTAAATCGCTGGTAAATCCTTTGGCTATAGCACTCATATCCAGTTTCATATTTAGATCTTCCTTTACTATTCTTCCATCTTCCAGTTTTATCTTTTGAAAACCGGTAATTGTTTTCAAACTGTCAATTTTCTCCGGCGTCATTTTCTTCCGTTCTTCAGGTCCAAAACCCCATGCATTCACCATTGGTCCGGCAGTAATATCGAATGCACCGTTTGTTAATTCGGCAATTTCCATTGAACGATTGAAGCATTCCAAAAAAACAGAATTAGGTTTTACCGGTTGATTGTTGTTTATTTTTGAAATGACCGAAGTGGAATCGAACGTGGAAAAAATTTTATTGTATCCGTTCAGCAACTGTTTTATTTCTTCATGCAAGTCTTTTCCATCGGGGCTTTCATAAACTATATGGTAATTGGTACCGTAAATGTAGCCTTCATTGTAAATATATTTTGCAGGTTGATTGCACGAAAAAAGGGAAACAACCAAAAATACCAGTAACCAAAACCTGATTTTCATTTTAAAAGGATTTAATTTCCGGCCCGAAATTAAAAAATTATTGGTTATAAAACAGAAGAACCATCCCCTCTCTCAAGGAATGGCTTACAAAATTAAAATCAATGGAAGTATTTTTTATGGCACTTCCAGACTGTTATTTCTTCGAAATCTGAAATTCAAAAAATGGTACCTCGATCTGATTCTCTCTATTTAATAACATTCTGAACGGCTGCAAATACCTTCGATCGAATTTTTTCCGTGTCCTCTTTAACCGTAAAGGTATCGATCCAGAAATGAACGGTAACATCAACTCTGCCAGCGGATAAGCCTGTAATGTTTACGGTTGTTTTTCGCCGTTTTTTTATAATTCCGTCAACCTTTATCACCGCATCCTCAATGGCCTGCATAGTAGCTTTGTAGTCCGAGTCGGAAGGAAGACCAACCACTAAGTCGTATCGCAAAAAACCATCGATGGTATAGTTGATAAGCGGATTTTTAATGATCATTGCATTTGGAACATAAACATCCTTGCCATCGGGAGTTTTAAGCTGGGTATCTCTAATATTAAGGCCAATAATTTTCCCTTTAATGGAACCTGTTTCCACAAAATCGCCAACCCTGAAAGGACGTTTAAAGGCCATAAGTATTCCTGCCAGAAAGTTTTCTCCAATGTCACGCAGGGCAAAGCCAATGATAAATGCAGAAATTCCTGCACCTGCCAGAATACTGGCAGTAATTCCACCGAAGCCAACTATTTTCAGTGCAATGAGCAGGCCTGTAATAAAAACTATAAAGCGTATCAGTGTTGAAAGGAAGTCGGCCAGCAGAGGGTCTTCCATTTGCCTTTTTAGCTTTCTCTCGGAAATCCGACGAATTTGTCTGGCCAGGAACCAGGCCAAAAGCAAAACCAAAACAGCAGCAATAAGCTTCGGGGTAATGCCAACCAGGTTATCGTAGTATTTTACAACCTCCAATTTCAGGTCACTGATGAATTGTTTCATATTCTTTTAAAAAACATAAAAGTAAGGAAATGTCCACACATAATAACGTCGTAATGTAATATTTCCGCCGGCACATGCCTGCTGATGATCATTTGTTTTTGTGTTTTCCTTCTACTACTGCACCCGCCTACTAATTCCGGAATGCAACAATAAAAATGACGCCATAAACTAAAATGATTTGTATATTTCAGGACCTTAAAAAATTGCTTTATCATGAAATTATTTTGGATTTTTATTGTTGTTGTAACAGGTTTTGTTTTTTCTCCGGATGTTGTTTCCCAAACCCTGCAATTTGACAATCCCATCGCGGAACAACGCGCCGATCCATGGGTACACAAAACAGACGATGGCACCTATTATTTGATTGCCACCGTGCCGGAATACGACCGGATTGTTATCCGAAAAGCTTCCACCATAAACGGGCTAAAAAATGCCGAAGAAAAAGTGGTTTGGCGAAAATACGAAAAAGGGGTTATGGGACACCACATTTGGGCGCCCGAATTACACCGGATAGACGGAACATGGTATATCTATTTTGCCGCCGGCGAAGCAGAAAATATCTGGAATATCCGAATGTGGATTTTGTCTAACGATTCGGAAGACCCGATGGAAGGCGAATGGAAAGAAGAAGGACAAATTAAGACTCAGCGCGAATCATTTTCGCTGGATGCCACCACTTTTAAACACAAGGGCAAACGGTATTTAATTTGGGCGCAAAATGTAAGGGGAGGCGACCACGGCACGGCACTGGTCATGTCGGAAATGAAAAATCCGACCACGCTAACCGGCCCCGAAGTGATTTTAACCGAGCCTGAATTCAACTGGGAAAGGATGAAGTACAATGTGAATGAAGGAGCGGCAGTTTTAAAGCGCAACGGAAAAATTTTTGTGACTTACTCAGCCAGTGCTACCAACCACAATTACTGTATGGGTTTGCTGTGGATAGACGAAAATTCTGATTTAATGGATGTTTCCAACTGGAACAAATCTCCGGGACCGGTGTTTTACACCAACGAAGAATTAAAACGATACGGACCGGGACATAATTCGTTTACCATTGCCGAAGACGGAGAAAGCGTAATTATGATCTACCATGCCCGCGACTACAAGGAAATTCAGGGGCACGAACTTTCTGATCCCAATCGGGCAACACGTGCACGGGTAGTTCGCTGGACGGAAAGCGGATTTCCCGATTTTATGCAAAATGTTGGAGATTAGCCGGGAGAAAGAGTTCTAAATTTATCTGTTAAATTTCGAATTCAACTGCCGATAACCAACAAGTCTGTCAAATCGTCCTGCTATTTCGCGGTAATAGACAAAAATCTGGTAGTCGTTTTCGGTTTGCCAGAAACTGCCTTCAAGATTTTTATGGTCGGCAACCGCTGAACCCTGCGGCACATACACATACATATAATTATAATATCCCTGTTTCAAAAGCAGGGTGAGTTCGTATGCGCTGGTATCGAAATTCCAGGTCATTTCGTTGTTTTTGTTTGCATTCCAGTTACTTAAAGCTCCAAAAACGTTTACACTTCCACCAAGCAGAATGGATTCAAGAGGGAGGGTAAAATGCACAAACGTATAATCACATTCCGTATCGTAATCTTCCACTTCACGATCCTGACTTTCCACCGCATATTTACCGTTCATCTCCTCATACTCAAAATAGCGTTTGTTTGAGCGCACTTCATCTGTCATTAGTGTTTTGTGAAAGTATGGTCTGTGATAATCTGTTGCCAGCACGTTTTCGCCATTTACCCGGTTGGTACGGTTATCAAAATAACGAAACTCGTTTCCTGCCACAAATACGTTTTCGCGGTTATAATCATAAATCAAAGCCCTGTCGCGAATAAACAGCGGCTTCAAATCGCGAATGGCATTGTCCCACCGGTTGTTTTGCATAACCACCACTTTTATTTCCTGCTGCGGATTGTCAAGGGGCAGATTATCATGAAAAACCGTAAAATCAACCTCGTGGTTTTCACCTTTAAACGCATCGAGGGTGGCCCGGCGAACGGTTCCTGCCACATCAACCAGGGGTTCAACCACGTAAAACCGTTTGCTCAGTACAATATCCTCCTTGTTGCCGTTTTCGTAAACCACAAGGGTATAATTTCCTGAAAGTTTAAAAATCATGTTTTCGTTCGGAAGATAAATCCGGTAATTGATGTAATTGAAAGTAGTGTTAAATGACCGGGCAAAATCATCCACGGGATATTCGGTAAATCCATCAATGTAATCGGTTTGTGGAATGAAGCTCTCGTTCCAGTCGGCCTCGCAGTGAATAACAGTGTAATAATAATTTTTTACTTCACCCGAAAGATCATCGAATTTAAAAATCAAAGGCGTTTCTTCGCCCATTTCCCAAATTGGATTCGATAATTCAAATCCTTCACGATACATGAGCATGGTTTTTATTTCTTCTTTGTAAACGGCATTTTCGTAATAAAAATTCCCTTCCTGTGCCTGAGCAAAAAAAACAAGTAAGAGTAGAAATAACATTCCCGAAACATTGATTTTATTCATCAAAAAAAAAGTTTTATCTGTTTTTGCAAAGATATTTCTTTCGTTATCAATCTGAAAGTTCAAAAACCCACAATTATCTAAATTGTACAGATTCAGTATATCAACGAAAAAAAACACTGTTTAATCTGTCAAACTGTTTTTGATTCCATTTTTTTTATCTGCCAGAAGTTTAATTTTTGACATATTACAACAAACATATTGACTTATCAGTATATTTTGAAACTTGCATTTTTCAGTAATTACCGTTGGTAAAAGAGAATTAATTATTTACTTTTGCCAACCTGAAAATTAATACTATTCTTGATAAAAATGTCAGATGTCATTAAGTTAAGGAAAGGGCTGGATATTAAGCTGAAAGGGGCTGCTGAAACGGTACTTGAGACGCTGCCCGTCCCTGCCACGGTAGCGTTAAAACCCACCGATTTTCCGGGGCTCACACCAAAAATGAGCGTAAAACCAGGCAACGAAGTAAAAGCCGGTGATGCATTATTTTACGACAAATACCATACTGAAGTAGTTTATACTGCACCGGTTGGCGGAAAGGTTGCATCGGTTAACCGCGGTGAACGCCGCCGGATTCTTGAAGTGGTTATTGAAACGGATGCAGGAGTGGGTTCGGCTGAATTTACAAAAGCCAGTCCCGGTTCACTTTCTGCCGAAGAAGTAAAACAACAAATACTGAAAAGTGGTGTGTGGCCGTTCATTAAGCGCCGCCCGTATGGCATTGTAGCCTCGCCCGATGAAAAACCCAAAGCGATTTTTGTTTCAACATTCGATACCGCACCAATTGCACCCGACTATAATTTCATCATGGAGGGCCAGTTGGGTACATTCCAGAATGGTATTGATGCACTGGCAAAACTCACCGATGGAAAAGTTTTTCTGGGCATCAGCAACAAATCGGTATTCGGCAATATAAAAAATGCTGAAATCAGACAGTTCATCGGACCACATCCGGCCGGCAATGCGGGTGTTCAGATTCATCATATTTCTCCCGTTAACAAAGGAGAGGTTGTGTGGACAATAAATCCACAGGATGTACTTTTTATCGGAAGATTGTTTGAAACAGGAAAAGTGGATTTCAGCAAAGTAATTGCCCTTACAGGCAGTGAAGTGGAAAAACCAAAATATTTTCAAACTGTTCTGGGTGCGCCGGTATCTTCAGTTACCGACGGACGACTGAAAAAAGCGAATTACAAACAACGGATTATCAGCGGAAATGTACTTACCGGCGCAAAAGTAAAACCATTAAACTACATCGGATTTTACGATTCGCAAATTACTGTAATTCCCGAAGGCGACGATTATGAACTTCTCGGCTGGGCAGATCCGGGTATAGAAAAGTTCAGTGCATCCAAAACATTTCTTTCGAAATTATTCCCGAAAAAGGAATATGAAATGAATGCCAACCTTCATGGCGGCGAAAGGGCATTTGTACTTTCAGGTCAGTATGAAAAGGTGGTTCCCATGGATATTCTTCCTGTATTTTTACTGAAAGCCTGTCTGGCCGACGACATTGACAAAATGGAACAACTGGGCATTTACGAAGTTGTTGAAGAAGATCTTGCACTGTGTGAATATGTTTGTACTTCAAAAATTAAAGTACAGGATATATTACGTACCGGAATCAATACCATGATAAAAGAACTTGGATAATTTTTGCAGAAACATAAATCAGTCTGATTAAGAGATGAAATTCTTAAAAAACTTTTTTGAAAAAACAGAACCATACGTTCAGAAGGGGGCAAAATACCACTGGCTGAACTCTGTGCACGATGGATTCTTCACCTTTTTGTTTGTGCCCAAACATACTTCGAAAACGGGCACACACATACACGATTACATCGATATGAAGCGCACAATGTCGATTGTTGTTTTGGCGCTGGTCCCGACATTGCTGTTTGGAATGTATAACATAGGGTTACAACATTACATAGCTATTGGAGAAGTTGCCCGGGCGGGTTTCTTTGATTTGTTTTTATATGGTTTGATAAAAGTGTTGCCTGTTGTTATTGTTTCATACGGAGTGGGATTAGGAATTGAATTTGCCTTTGCCCAGATGCGCGGACACGAAATCAACGAAGGATTTCTGGTTTCCGGGATGCTTATTCCTTTGATTATGCCCATTGAAACACCGCTTTGGATGGTTGCTGTTGCCACCGCTTTCGCTGTTATTTTCGGGAAAGAAGTTTTTGGCGGAACAGGCATGAACATCTGGAATCCGGCCCTTGTGGCACGGGCCTTCCTGTTTTTTGCCTATCCTGCTCAGATGTCAGGCAACGCAGTGTGGGTAGCTCTGGGAAAAAACGACGTCTCAATTGACGGATTTACCGGTGCAACACCTATGGCCGATTTGGCCGCTGGAACAGCCAACTTCAGCGTTGCCGATGCATTTTTTGGGTTTATTCCCGGCTCAATAGGCGAAACCTCTACCCTGGCCATATTAATCGGGGCAGCAATTTTAATCATTACCGGCATCGGAAACTGGAAAATTATGGTTTCCACGGTTGCCGGCGGCGTGCTTATGGGCATTATCCTGAATATTTTTGCGGTGAATCCTTACATGGCACTCCCCTTCTGGCAACACCTCATAATTGGCGGTTTTGCCTTTGGCGCTGTATTTATGGCCACCGACCCTGTTTCGGCAACTCAAACTGAAAAAGGAAAATGGATTTACGGATTTCTCATCGGTATCCTGGCAATTTTAATCCGTGTGGTAAATCCGGCCTACCCCGAAGGGATGATGCTTGCCATTCTGATTATGAACACCTTTGCACCGCTTATCGATCATTATGTGATTCAGGGACACGTTAAACGGCGGTTGAAACGGGCTAAAATTTCCGCATAACCGAAAAAATTCAAGATTATGGACAGGAACAGTAATACATATACATTCATTTATGCGGCAGTAATGGTAATTCTGGTCGCCGCCATTCTGGCATCAGTTGCCATGGCGCTTAAACCGCGCCAGACCCGGAATATAGAAGTTGAAAAGAAACAAAATATCCTGGCTTCGGTGAATATTTTAACCACAGTAGCCAATACCGAAGAAATTTACGCCGATCAAATTAAAACGCAGTATGTGGTGAATTCAAAAGGCGAAATAGTGGAAGGAGTGGATGCTTTTGAAGTGGATTTAAGAAGGGAAAAAGCAAAACCTGTGGAAGAAAGAATGCTACCGGTGTTTGAATGTGAAACCGAAAGCGGACTGAAATACATCTTCCCTTTACGTGGCGCCGGATTATGGGGGCCTGTTTGGGGGTTCGTTTCGCTGAATGATGACATGAACACCATCTACGGCGCCAATTTCGATCACCAGGGAGAAACTCCGGGGCTCGGCGCAGAAATTTCCACCGACTGGTTCCAGGAGAAGTTTAAAGGAAAAAAACTTTTCGACGACTCGGGAAACCTGGTTTCGATAACCGTTACCAAACCCGGCCAGGATGCGCCCGCTGAACACAGCGTGGATGGAATTTCAGGTGGCACCATAACCAGCCAGGGCCTGCAGCAAATGCTGCTGGATGATTTTAACAGTTACAAGGAATTCTTAATGAAGAAAAAATCATAGAAGATGAGCGAACCACTGTTTTCAAAGAAAAATTTAAAGCTGCTGAGCGACCCGATGAACAACAGCAACCCCATTACCGTGCAGGTGTTGGGTATTTGTTCGGCGCTGGCGGTTACCGCGCAACTCAAACCATCGGTTGTTATGGCCATCTCTGTAGTTGCCGTTATGGGTTTTGCAAATGTTATTATATCGCTTTTACGCAATACCATTCCCAACCGCATCCGTATCATTGTTCAACTGGTGGTAATTGCTTCGCTGGTAATTTTGGTTGACCAGGTGCTGAAAGCCTTTGTTTACGATGTAAGCAAACAGCTTTCGGTTTTTGTGGGACTGATTATCACCAACTGTATCATCATGGGCCGGCTCGAGGCTTTTGCCCTTGGTAACCGCCCGTGGCCTTCGTTCCTCGATGGCGTGGGAAATGCTGCCGGTTACGGTGTTATCCTCATTATCGTCGGATTTTTCCGCGAGCTGTTTGGTTCAGGTTCCATTTACGGGTTCCAGATTATTCCCGATAGCTGGTACATTGCCAACGGAGGATTTTACGAAAACAACGGGATGATGATTTTACCGCCCATGGCACTCATTACCGTGGGAATAATTATTTGGGTACAGCGAAGTAAAAACCGCAAGTTAATTGAAGATTAACCACCTAAAAAGAAAGTGTTATGGAAAACCTGATTAATATATTTATCAAGTCGATTTTTATCGAGAACATGGTTTTTGCCTACTTTTTGGGCATGTGTTCGTACCTGGCTGTTTCCAAAACAGTAAAAACGGCTACAGGACTTGGAATTGCAGTTATTTTCGTTCTTGGTATAACCGTTCCGGTTGACTATCTGCTGGAAAACTATGTGCTGCAGGAAGGTGCTTTAACATGGATTAGCCCAACCTTTGCCGATGTCGATCTCAGTTTTCTTTCATTCATCATGTTTATTGCCGTAATTGCATCTATGGTGCAATTGGTTGAAATGATTGTTGAAAAATTTGCGCCGGTGCTTTACACGCAGCTCGGAATTTTCCTGCCGTTGATTGCCGTTAACTGTGCCATTTTGGGTGGTTCGCTGTTTATGCAGCAAAAAGCTTTTCTGAATATTGGCGAAGCTACCGTTTACGGGCTTGGCTCTGGTGTGGGCTGGTTTCTGGCCATTGTTGGTATTGCTGCCATTCGCGAAAAAATACAGTATTCAAATGTGCCGGCGCCTTTGCGCGGCCTGGGTATTACATTTATTGTTACCGGCCTGATGGGTCTGGCATTCATGGGTTTTATGGGAATTAAATTGTAAAATAAAAATACATTTTCAATGCTATTGCTTTCGACACAAACAACCGTTGTAATTGCCAGTGTGGCGGTATTTCTGGGAGTTATTGTAATGCTGGTGGCTATTTTGCTATTTGCCAAGAAAAAGCTCACTCCTTCGGGCGAGGTGCAAATCAACATTAACGAAGGAGAACGGGAAATTATAACCGAACCGGGTAACACACTGCTTTCAACACTGAGCAACAATAAAATTCTGCTTCCTTCGGCGTGCGGGGGCGGCGGAACCTGCGCCATGTGCCGGTGCCAGATACTGGAAGGCGGCGGTTCAATTTTGCCCACCGAAACCGACTTCTTTACCCGTAAGGAGCAAAACGATAAATGGCGGCTGGCCTGCCAGGTGAAAGTTAAGGAAGACCTTAAAATACAAATTCCACAGGAAGTACTGGGTGTAAAAAAATGGGAATGTGAAGTAGTTTCAAACCGCAATGTGGCAACTTTCATCAAAGAATTTGTTGTAAGGCTGCCCGAGGGCGAAAGTCTCAACTTCAAATCGGGAGGTTATATTCAGATTGATGTGCCGAAAATTGAAGTGGATTTCCAGGACATCCATGTGGAGGAAAAATTCCGCGACGAATGGGAAAAGTTCGGCATGTTCGACCTGAAAATGAAAAACCCGGAACCTACATTCCGTGCCTATTCAATGGCCAATCACCCGGCAGAGGGTAACATCATTATGCTGAACATACGAATTGCCACCCCGCCGTGGGACCGTGCCAACAACGCGTTCAAAAAAGTAAACCCAGGTATTTGTTCTTCTTTTATCTTTTCGCGCAAACCCGGAGATAAAGTAACTATTTCAGGCCCATACGGAGAGTTTTTCCTGAAAGACAACGACAACGAAATGATGTTTATTGGCGGCGGTGCAGGAATGGCCCCCATGCGTTCGCACCTTTTCCACCTGTTCCATACCGTAAAAGAACAAAAGAAAAAAGTAACTTTCTGGTACGGAGCCCGTTCGTGGAAAGAAGTTTTTTACTACGAACAGTTCCGCGACATTGAAAAAAAATTCGACAACTTTGAATTCATTTTGGCGCTTTCGGAGCCGCTTCCAGAGGATAAATGGGAAGGCCCAACCGGATTTATCCACCAGGTGATTTACGACAACTACCTGAGTAAACATGAGGAGCCCGAGGAAATTGATTACTACCTGTGCGGCCCGCCCATGATGAACGACGCCTGCCAGAAAATGCTTTACAACCTGGGCGTACCCGACGAAAATATCGCTTTCGACGATTTTGGAAGCTGATTTCCGGAACCCGCGGTTTTAAACCGCGCATTCATTATTTAAATAATTTTGAGCATAAAAAAAATCTGGCCACCCTTCCTTTGAGGAGTGGCCTTTACTTCGTGGTGGTGACTTGAGTTCACCTCCCCAATAACTCCAGGGCTTTGGGCTGCCGACCTGGGCTCATGTGCCCAATAATAACCCTTTTGTTAAAAATCCGTACTTTCAGGCAAAACAACAACTATGCAGGAGGCATTATTTTATACAAAAAAAGAAAACAACCGGGTAAAATGTGAACTTTGTCCGTGGTTTTGTGAGCTGAAGCCCGGGCAGACCGGAAGTTGCAAAGTTCGCGGAAACATAGACGGAAAGCTGGTTACACATGTTTACAACCAGGTGGCGGCGCTGGGTGTCGATCCCATCGAGAAAAAACCGCTATACCATTTTTACCCCGGTAAAAACATCCTCTCCATTGGCGAAGTGGGCTGCAACCTGCACTGTTCTTTTTGCCAAAACCACCATATATCGCAATGTATGGCAGCCGATTTCCGGGGCTTTCACACTGTAACTTCAGAACAAATTATAAAAAAGGCGCTTGCCACGAATAACAATGCAGGAATTGCCTACACGTACAACGAACCCTTTACTTTTTACGAGTTTATGTACGACACAGCTGCACTGGCGCAAAAAAACGGATTAAAAAATGTGGCTGTTTCCAACGGCTACATCAATCAGAAACCGCTTTTAAATATTTTACCGCTAATCGATGCATTTAATATTGATTTGAAGGCATTTGATAATAATTTTTACAAAAAACAGACTAAAGGTAAACTGGAACCGGTATTGAAATGCCTCAAAACAATAGCTGGCAACGGAAACCATTTGGAAATTACAAATCTTGTCATTTCTGGTTTAAACGACAATGAATCAAGTTTTGAAGATATGGTAAAATGGATTTCTGAAGAATTAGGCCCGTTTGTTCCTTTGCATCTTTCTCGCTATTTTCCGCAATATAAACTTTCACTCCCTCCCACTTCTAAAGAAATACTAAACAGATTGTACGCCATAGCCACCAATTATTTAAACTACGTTTACCTCGGAAATGTAAACGACGAAGAGCGTTCCTCCACACGGTGTCCAAGCTGCCACACGCTGCTTATTGAGCGCAATCATTATTTAACCCGCATAGTTCAACCTGAATTTGACGGCACATGCAAAAATTGCGGATTAAAAACTCATATTACTATAAATTGACTTTGCTTATTTTTTTTTTGTTTATGTATTTGCATATAAGGTAAATTTCGTACCTTTTTCTCTGAAAATTAAAACCAGTTAAATTTTAGCAAATGAATTACAAAGATTTTACCAACCAAACGGAATTTCAGCAAATGATTAAAGAGGCTGAAAAGTTAAAAACCAGAATTTTTTCAGATGTAATTGACGAAGAAGGACGTCAGTATGTGGACCTCGTGCAGGAAGGCGGTGGAGTGCTGGGAATTGCGCTTGTTGGTTACACATATATTCTGGAAACGGCAGGAATCCGTTTTTTTCACCTTGCAGGCACATCGGCTGGAGCAATTAATACGCTGGTATTGGCTGGATTAGATTCCATGGACAAGAAAAAATCGAAACTTGTACTTGATGTGCTGGCCAAACAGGATTTGTTTGAATTTGTTGACGGCGATCCGGCATTAAAAGGAATTATGCAGCAGGTTATTGATGGAACACCATTCAAAAGGGTATTAGGAAAATTATTGTGGAATATCAGGAAAGTAAAAAAAGCCTTGTTTATTGACCTTGGGCTTAACCCGGGTCAAAAATTTGAAAAATGGATTGAATCTGTTTTAAAAGAGTCGCCGAACCAGGTAACCACAATTGGAGAATTGAAAGAAAAACTTGGCAGTAAATATTTTCCGAAAGGTTTGAAACACCGGATTACCGGAAAACCATTAACTGATGAAGCCACACTGATGCACATCATTGCCGCCGACATTACCACTCAGACAAAAGTACTTTTCCCGAAAATGGGCCATTTATACTGGGGCGATAAGGTTGATGAAATTTCACCGGCAAAAATGGTCAGGGCGTCTATGTCAGTACCATTTTTCTTTGTTCCGCTCGAAATAAAAAATATTCCCAATGCCGGCGAACCTGCCACCGGTGAATGGATTAATCTTGCCAATTATTTCGGTCCGGTTCCGAACGAAGTTAAGTTTGTTGACGGTGGTATGATCTCAAATTTCCCTATTAATGTTTTTCACTCCAAACCCGGCACAGTTCCGCGAAAACCAACATTTGGGGTAAAACTGAGTTCGTACCGCCAGGAGTTTTCTTCTGTAAACGACCTGGGAAGTTTTATGGGCTCGATGGTAAACACCATGCGCCACGATTCTGATAATGAGTTTCTGCTTCAAAATCCCGACTTCCGAAAACTGATTTGTTTTATTGATGCCGATAAAGATTTTAACTGGCTGAACTTTAAAATGGACGATGACAAGAAAAAGAAACTGTTTTTACTGGGCGCACAAAAAGGTCTCGATTTTTTGAAAACGTTCGATTGGGAAGCATACAAAAAAATAAGGGAATAATCCTGTAAAACGCTGCATGTGAAATTATTTAAGCCTGAAGTTTTTCAGGGAAACTTCAAAAAGCGAAACTATTTTGAGGGATGGTATTTTAAGCATGTATCCCCAAACGGGAAACATGTTTTTTCATTTATTCCAGGTATTTCATTAACAAAAACAGACAAACATGGCTTTATCCAGTTTATTGACGGCATTTCAGGACAAACGTCCTATGTAAGGTATCCGCTGACAGCATTTACCTGTTCTCCTGATAAGTTGGAAATCAGGATTGCAGATTCCCGGTTTTCCGAAGAAGGTATTTACCTGAATATTAAAACAAAAGATTTCAATGTTAACGGAAAAATTGACTATTCCGGGTTAATTAAATATCCGCAAAGTTTTTTTTCACCGGGAATTATGGGCTGGTACTCTTTCGTTCCGTTAATGGAATGCAAGCACGGAATAGCTTCAGTTTTGCATTATTTAAGCGGAGAATTGAGGCTAAACGGGAATCCGGTTGATTTTTCAAAAGGAAAAGGTTATATAGAAAAAGACTGGGGAACCTCTTTCCCTGAATCATGGATTTGGTTGCACTGTAACACTTTTGACGCACCGGATTGTTCCTTCACCTTTTCTGTGGCTAAAATTCCCTGGCTGGGCAGCTTTTTTATCGGGCACATCTGTTTTCTTTACCTGAATGGTAAGTTTTACCTGTTTGCTACCTACAACAAATCGAAAATTACCCGGCTCAATTTTTCCAACAAAACACTGGAAATTGAAATACAGAACAAAAGTCACTTATTGAAAATAGTTGCCATTCAGCAAAACAGCGGAAATTTGAATGCCCCTGTGACCGGCCAGATGAACCGGATTATTAAAGAAAGCATCGACTCGGAAATTGAATTAAAACTTTCAGATTTAAACGGAAATACATTTTTTTCAACAAAAGGGAAACATGCAGGAATGGAGTTGATTGAAAAAATCCTGAGTTATTTTTAAATTCCCGTAAATCAATATTTTTCGTTTACTTTGCACTCTGGAAACAGACAGTTGTTTTCAACCTTTTTTTAATACCAAATTCAATTGTTTAAATGAAGTTTTCTGAATTAGGCGTTCACGATAATATACTTGATGCCATTTCATATATGGGTTTTGAAAACACAACCCCAATACAGGAGCAAGCGATTCCTGAAATACTTGCAGGTAATGACCTGATTGCCTGTGCGCAAACCGGCACCGGCAAAACAGCTGCTTTTGTAATTCCGGTGCTCGACTTGATTTTGGAATACCCAGCCGGCGATACTACCACGCTGGTTTTAGTTCCAACCCGCGAACTGGCCATGCAAATTGACCAGCAAGTGCAGGGAATTGCATACGGACTCGGAATTCACTCCATTGCCATTTACGGTGGCAGCGACGGCGACGACTGGGGACAGCAAAAAAGGGCGCTTACACAGGGCGCCGATATTGTTGTTGCTACTCCCGGTAAACTCATTGCCCATCTTAATCTGGGATACGTAAAATTCGACACCATAAAATACCTGATTCTCGATGAGGCAGACCGGATGCTCGATATTGGTTTTCATGAAGACATTTTGAAAATTATTTCGTTTTTGCCGAAAAAAAGACAAACGCTGATGTTTAGCGCCACAATGGCTCCTAAAATCAGGTCGCTGGCCTCGAAAATCCTGGTTAATCCGAAAGAAATCAATATTTCCATGTCGAAACCGGCCGAAGGAGTTTTGCAGGCAGCTTATTTATGCTACGAGAATCAGAAAACAGAACTCATCAGTCACCTTATTGCCGACAAGCCCGACTACAACAGCATTCTCATTTTTTGCTCCACCAAAGTAAAAGTGAACGAACTGGCCAGGTCGCTCAAAAAGAACAAAATGTCGGTAGAACCCATTTCTTCCGATTTGGAGCAAACTGAACGGGAGAAGGTATTACAAGGTTTCAAAGCACGCCGGACACGTATTCTGGTGGCAACCGATGTGCTGAGCCGGGGAATCGATATTAAGGAAATTAACCTGATAATAAACTACGATGTACCGCACGATGCAGAAGACTATGTGCACCGCGTAGGCCGCACCGCGCGTGCCGATGCCACAGGAGTTGCCCTAACCCTTATAAGTGAGAAGGATATGGGGAAATTCCAACAGATTGAACAACTGATTGAACGCGAAGTGATAAAACTTCCGCTGCCGGAAAGTTTGGGCAAAGGCCCTGAATGGAAAGCCGGGAAACCGCGTGGAAAATCAGGCAGAAAAAAATTTAGCCGGAACAACAAAGGAAAAACCGGTGATAAAAAAACCTCAGCAAAGGACACATCAAGGAAATGGGAAAAGCCCGGAACAAAGGCAATTAGACAATAACATACCCTATTGTCTTTATTTAAAATTATCCGTAACTTTTCATGGCATTTTATTTCTGAAATTTAAAACCCGCAGCTATGAAAACGATTAGGTTCCTCTCCATTCTGTTGTTTTTTTCAATAAGTTATAAATATCTTTCTGCTCAAAACGAATCAGATTCTTCGCTGGTTCGAATCGAAACACGCGACGGAAATGAATATACCGGGCGGATTACCGGAGAAGATTCGGAAAAAATAATACTCCTGACCAAAATACTGGGCGAAATATCAATTCCCAAAAGCGAAATACGAACGCGAACTAAAATTCAATCCACTCAAGTCAAAGAAGGGCAAGTATGGTTTCCCAATCCACAGGCATCGCGTTACTTTTGGGCCCCAAACGGATATGGATTAAAAAAGGGCGAGGGGTATTATCAAAACATTTGGGTTCTTTGGAATCAGTTTGCCTATGGTATCACAGATAATTTTTCAATTGGTGGTGCCGTTGTTCCTTTGTTTCTTTTTGCAGGCGCACCAACACCGGTTTTTATCAGTCCGAAAGTATCCATTCCTCTTGAAAAAGAAAAGATTAACCTTGGAGCGGGAATTATTGCCGGCACCATTCTTGGAGAGGGAGATGCCTCATTCGGCCTTGTTTACGGAGTTTCCACATTTGGAACACCCGACAATAATGTATCCTTTGGATTGGGATATGGCTTTGCCGGAGGAGAATGGGCATCCAGACCACTGATTAATTTCTGCGGAATGTTCAGACTTTCCCCTAGGTGGTATTTTATTTCAGAAAACTATTACATCGGCTTTGGTGAAGGTGGTGGCGGAATATTGAGTGGCGGCGCACGTTGGATTATTAAAAAGGCGGCACTCGATTTTGGCCTTTTTTTTCCTGTAGAAAGTGATATTGGATTTGTGGGCATCCCATGGCTGGGTTTTACCATTCCATTCGGAAATACAGATTAAATTTTTAGGTTTTCCATGTTGCAAATGGTATTTTAGCAGAGATAATTTAAAAAAAATTCAGATGCTGAAAAAATTGGGGATTTTTGTGCTGATACTCTTCTCCATTTCGTGCAGAGGAAAAAATACTGCCGATATTAAAACAGGAGCCGAACAACCTGAAAAATACCTTCCTGTTCTTCAAAATAAAAAAGTGGGATTGGTCGTAAATCACACTTCGCGTGTGGGAGAAATTCATCTTATCGATTTTTTGCGAAACCAACAGGTTGAAGTGGCGAAAATATTTGCACCGGAACATGGTTTCCGGGGCGATGCATCGGCAGGTGAAAAAATTGAGGACGGAGTGGACAGCAAAACCGGAATTCCGGTGATTTCACTTTATGGTGATACCCGAAAACCTTTGCCAGAGCATATGGCTGGCCTGGATATTCTTGTTTTCGACATTCAGGATGTGGGTTGCCGGTTTTACACCTACATTTCAACAATGCATTTGGTAATGGAAGCCTGCGCCGAAAACAACAAACCACTGGTTGTTTTCGACCGGCCCAATCCCAATGGCGACTATGTGGCCGGGCCGGTTTTGAAACCGGGCTTTGAATCGTTTGTGGGAATGCATCCCATTCCCATTGTTCATGGTTGCACAGTTGGCGAACTGGCCCAAATGATAAATGGCGAGGGTTGGCTGGGTGCAAACAAAAAATGCGAACTTACTGTAATTCCGACGAAAAATTATTCGCACAAAATGATTTATTCGCTCCCTGTTCCGCCTTCGCCAAATCTGCCGAACGATTTGGCAGTGCGGCTTTATCCTTCAATTTGTTTTTTCGAGGCCACCAGTGTAAGTGTTGGCCGTGGCACCGATTTTCCCTTTCAGGTGCTGGGAGGATTAAAACCTGAACTGGGCGACTTTCAGTTTACGCCCCGAAGCATTCCAACAGCAGCAGTAAAACCACTGAATGAAGGCAAAATTTGTTACGGAGTTGATTTAAGGAAACTGGATGAAATTCCTCAGTTTACCCTCAAATTTTTTCTGGATTTTTACAATAAATACGAAAATGAAACGGAATTCCTCACCCGCGAACGGTGGCTGAACCTGCTTGCCGGAACCGATAAACTGATACACCAAATAAGACAGGGGCTTTCGGAAGCTGAAATTATGGAAAGCTGGCAACCCGAACTGGAAGAATACAAGCGAATGAGAAAAAAATATTTACTCTACCCCGATTTTGAATAAGTATGAATCCCTATCTGGTATTAAGCCTTGTTTTAGGTTATTTTATTGTTTTGGTTGGAATTTCGTGGCTCACATCGCGCAACGCCGATACACAGGCGTTTTTTACAGCTAACCGGAAATCCCACTGGTTTTTGGTTGCCTTCGGAATGGTTGGGGCAACCCTATCTGGCGTAACTTTTATTTCGGTGCCAGGCGAAGTTGGCAATTCAGCTTTTTCCTATCTCCAGTTTGTTTTCGGAAATATTGCCGGCTACTGGCTGGTAGCAGGCATTTTACTTCCACTTTACTACCGGTTAAATTTGGTTTCCATTTATTCATTTCTTGACCAGCGCTTCGGAAATTCTTCCTACAAAACCGGCTCATTTTTCTTTTTGATTTCAAAAGTTATTGGAGCAGCTTTCCGGCTTTACCTGGTAGCCACTGTTTTGCAAATCGCTTTTTTCGATGCGTTCGATATTCCGTTTACAATAACTGTTGTGGTTACCATTGCCTTAATCTGGGTTTATACATTTAAAGGCGGAATAAAAACCATTGTGTGGACAGATACGCTGCAAACCCTGTTTTTGGTGAGTGCTGTTATTTTTACCATCATTTCAATCAGCCGGACTCTGAATTTTGATTTATCTGAACTGACAGAACGGATTACTGCTGAGCCATCTTCTAAAATATTCTTTTGGGACTGGCGTTCCGGGAATAACTTTTTCAAACAGTTTTTTGCCGGAATGTTCATCACCATTGTAATGGTGGGCATGGACCAGGATATGATGCAAAAAAACCTCACCTGCAAAAACAAAAGAGAAGCACAAAAAAATATGGTTGTTTTCAGCCTGTCATTTCTGGTTGCTGTATTTTTATTCCTGTGCCTGGGTGTTTTACTTTATGTGTTTGCACATGAAACAGGAGTTGAAATTCCGGCCAATACCGATGACCTTTATCCGCTGATTGCCTTAAACCATTTAAGTTTAACAGTTGGTATTGCTTTTCTGTTGGGAATTACGGCAGCAGCATATTCCAGTGCCGACTCGGCCCTCACCGCGCTTACAACTTCGTTCAGTATCGATTTTATTCGAATTGACAGGTTTGAAGAAACAAAAAAACGAAACGTTAAAAAGTGGGTTCACCTTGGTTTTTCTGTTTTACTGGCAGTGGTTATTCTGGTATTCCGGGCCATAAGCAACGAGAGTGTGGTAGTGGCTGTTTTCACCGTGGCCGGTTATACCTACGGGCCAATTCTGGGGCTGTTTGTATTCGGAATGTATTCCAAAAGAAATGTAAACGATCGTTGGGTTCCCTTAGTGGCTGTACTTTCTCCGGTTAGCTGCTATTTTATTTCAAAATATTCTGAATTTCTGTTTCACGGCTACAAATTTGGATTTGAATTATTAATTCTCAACGGACTTATTACTTTGGTTGGTTTATGGGCAATTTCAGAAAAAATTGCACGAAAATATGAATAGTTGCAAATAAATGTTAATTTTTGTAAATTGATTTACTATCTTTGCAGTAATAAGATAGGAAAAATACCGTTTTAGCATTAAAATCTGGGGAATTGGTAAGGTATCTGCTTCAAATATTAACTGTGGCTGTATTGCTTCTTTCGCTGTTTTCCTGCGAAGATGAGGGATATTTGAGTTCTCCCGATGCCCGGCTCAGGTTTTCTGCGGATACAGTAATGTTTGATACTATATTCACCACCATTGGTTCAACAACACAAAATCTGAAAATTTTTAACCCATACGATGAAAACATTTTGATTTCCCGCATCAGAGTGGCAGGAGGCGACTTTTCCAATTTCAGATTAAACATTAACGGAACCCCAACCAACGAAGCATACGAAGTTGAGGTCCCTGCCAGAGACAGTATTTTTATTTTCGTTGAAGTTACCATCGATCCCAATGGACAAGATCTTCCCATGGTGGTGCAGGATTCCATCGAATTTACCACAAATGCCAACCGGCAAAATATTAAACTGATTGCTTACGGACAGGATTTTAAACTGGTAAAAAGTGAGACAATCGGAACAACTACCTGGACTTCTGAAAAACCATACCTTGTTTACGATTATGCTTACGTTGACAGCACATCAACTCTAACTATTGAACCGGGGACAAGAATTTACTTTCATAAAGGGGCCGGGCTTTACGTCAGGGGAACGGTAAAAGCTGAGGGAAATTTTCAAAGCCCTATCCTTTTTACAGCCGACAGACTTGAGGAAACGTATAAAAATATTCCAGATCAGTGGAATGGGATTATCCTGTTTTCAGGAAGCCATGGTAATGTGTTTAACTTCACCAACATAAAAAATGCAAATATCGGACTTCAGGTTGGAACCATAGAAAATGAAGGATATGCAACACTGGAGCTTTCCAACTCGAAAATTGAAAACATGGCCTATGCCGGTTTGTTTGCCATGAAATCGAAAGTAACGGGGTATAACAATGTAATTGCCAACTGCGGTTTTTATGCTGCTGCACTTTTGGTTGGCGGCGAATATGAATTTATTCATACAACCATTGCTAATTACTGGGGCGGATATTCCAGCAGGGTGAGAAAAACAGCTTCGCTGGTACTCTCAAATGCCCTGGTTATTGAAAAATCAGACGGATCGAAAGTTACATATACCGGCGATTTGAACAAAGCTTATTTCGGGAACAGTATCATCTACGGGAATAATCAAATGGAAATTGAGCTGGGAAAAAACGAGGAAAGCGCATTCAAATATTTCTTCGACCATTGTATTATTCAGGCTCCCGACACCTTTAATACCTCAAACAAAGACAACTTCAGAAACGTTTGGAAAGGGCCGGATTACGACCCGCTATTTATCGACCCATACGATAAATACAACTACGCACTGGACACATTGTCGGCAGCAAAAGATATTGGTAGCATTGACATCGCTAAACTTTTCCCAATGGATATCCTGAACAAAGACCGGTTATCTGATGACGGACCAGACCTGGGAGCCTATGAACGAATTGAAAAAAAGAAAGAAAATTAAGCTTCTGCTTTTTCTCTTTCTCCTCCTTTTTTATTCTATAGCCTTTTCTCAAAATACCCCGCATGAAATTTCTGTTCTGTTTTACAATGTGGAAAATCTCTTCGATATAAAAAATGACCCGAATACTTTAGACGACGAATTTACACCCAACGGTGACCGCAGATGGACATATAAACGATTTGTAAAAAAACTAAACGACCTTTCAAAAGCAATCCTGAGTTCTTCCGGCTGGAATCCTCCTGAATTAATTGCGCTTTGCGAAATTGAAAACCGGTATGTAATTGAAAGGCTTTTGAATGATACTCCGCTTCGGCGTTACCCTTATAGAATTATTCACAAAGAATCACCTGATCCACGCGGTATTGATGTAGCATTACTCTATAATAATGAACATTTCTATCCTTTAAATTATCAATATTTTCCATTAAAAAATCCGGATGATTCTGACATAAAAACAAGAGAAATTCTTTATGTTTCAGGAATAATAAATAAAACAGATACCATTCATTTATTTGCCAACCACTGGCCGTCGAGATATTCCGGCCTGCTGGAAAGTCAGTCACTTAGAAATTTAGCTGCCAGGACTTTGCGAAAACAAATTGAAATTTTGCATGAAAATCACCCAAATCCTAAAATAATTATCATTGGCGATTTTAACGATCAGCCAACCGATGAAAGTTTAACCCTGCATTTGGGCACAAAAAATATTTCTGAAACAGAAATAATCCCTGACACCCGGAAATTATATAACCTTTCTTACCCGTGGATAAACAATGAATTGGGAACATTAAAATACCAATCGCAATGGTCGGTATTTGACCAGATAATCGTTTCCGGCAGTTTGTTGAATACAGAAAGCAGCATTTTTACCAAACCCGAATGGGCACAAATTGTAAAACTCCCGTTTTTACTTGAAAAAGATGAGCGGTATGGAGGACAAAAAACGAACAGAACCTATAATGGTTTCCGTTACCAGGGCGGATTCAGCGATCACTTACCAATACTTTTAAAACTTCGGTTTAATCACTGATTTTTTGTTTTTAGACCCAGTTCAGCGGCCTTTTTCAACATAAAAGCGTAAGCCTCTTCATAGTTGTTTTTTATTTCCCCATCCAGAATGGCATCTTTAATGGCATCCTTAATTAGCCCAACTTCGCGGCTTGGCGAAAGTCCGAATGTTTCCATTATCAACTCTCCTGAAACAGGCGGCTGAAAATTGCGGACAGCATCTTTTGCTTCAATTTCCTTAAGTTTTTTCCGCACAATTTTAAAGTTTTTCATGTATCGTTTCACCTTCTCCGGATTCTTAGAGGTGATATCGGCTTCACAAAGTGTCATTAAATCATCAATATCATCTCCCGCTTCAAACAACAACCTTCGCACTGCCGAATCAGTTACTTCCTCTTCCGAAAGTATAATTGGCCGCATGTGAAGTCCAACCATTTTTTGAACATATTTCATTTTCTCATTCAGCGGCAATTTAAGCCTGCGAAAAATTTTTGGCACCATCTTTACGCCCAGAAAATTGTGGGCATGAAAAGTCCACCCCTGCCCTTCAATAAACTTTTTTGTAGCAGGTTTTGCAATATCGTGCAGCAAAGCCGACCAACGCAACCAAAGATTGTCGGTATGCGGAACTATTCGGTCAAGCACTTCGATAGTATGGTAAAAATTGTCTTTATGGCCGGTTCCGTTAACAATATCAACTCCTTTCATTTTTTGCAATTCGGGGAAAATAATTTCCAACAAACCTGTTTCCTCCAGCAATCTAAATCCGACGGAAGGTTTTGGAGAAAGTACAATTTTGTTTAGCTCATCTGAAATTCTTTCAGCCGAAACGATTTTTATCCGTTCTCTGTTCGCAGCAATAGCCTGCATGGTTTTTACCTCAATTTTGAAACCCAATTGGGTTGAAAACCGGATAGCTCGCATCATACGCAAAGGGTCGTCGGAAAAAGTGGCGGAGGGGTCAAGCGGTGTACGGATTATTTTGTTTTCCAAATCCTGCAACCCATTAAAGGGATCAATCAAATCTCCAAAATTACTTTTGTTTAAGCTCAAGGCCAATGCGTTAATCGTAAAATCCCGCCGGTTCTGATCTTCCTCCAATGTGCCGTTTTCAACAAAAGGTTTTCGCGAATCACTTCTGTATGACTCTTTTCGGGCACCAACAAATTCAACTTCGTAACTCCGGTATTTTAGCTGGGCGGTTCCAAAATTTTTAAATACTGTCACTTTTGGTCGGGGCTTCAGGCTGCGGGCAACTTTTTCGGCAAGCTCAATTCCACTTCCAAGAGTCACTATATCAATATCTTTTGATGGTCTTTTCAAAATCAAATCGCGAACAAACCCGCCAATTACGAAGGTTTCCTGCTGCATACCATCGGCCGTTTCCGATATATGTTTAAATACTTGATTATTCAGTCTTTTATCCATTCCCTGACAAAATAGGTTTCAAAAAAAGAAAATCCTGACACTTCAGGATAAAAATCGTGACAAAATTACTAATATTTGAATTAAAAAGAGTTCCGTTTTTCATTCAGATGAAATGGTATTATCTTTGTAATCTAAATATATACAAATTTAGATATGTTAATTTTTTAAATTTTATAAATATGTTGGAACATTTAACAAAAGAGACTTTCAAAGAAAAAGTCTTCAACTTTGAAGAAAATAAAGAATGGAAATACGAGGGTTCAGTTCCCTGTATGATAGATTTTTATGCTGACTGGTGTGGCCCGTGTAAAATGGTTGCTCCCGTATTGGAAGAACTGCAGAAAGAATACGGAGACAAGCTGGTAATCTATAAAGTTGATACCGAACAGGAACAGGAACTGGCTGGTATGTTTGGAATTCAGAGTATTCCTTCGCTGCTGTTTGTACCTGTTGACGGACAACCGCAAATGGCAATGGGCGCGCTTCCAAAAACAACCTTTGAAAAAGCGATTTCAGATGTGCTAAAAGTAGAAAAACCTTTGGTAAACTAAAGAATATCAAGTAGTTTTTCAAGATGGATTCCACGCGAACCTTTTACCAAAACAGCACCTTTTTGAATTGGATTATGGGTTAAAAAACGACATAATTCTTCGGAATCTGAAAATGTATTATACGAATAACTTAGGCCTGCTTTCTTAAATAAAGGCCCAACAAGAAATACCGCTTTAAAGTGGTATTTTTTTGTTTGGCTTAAAATGGCGGAATGTTCTTTCATAGCCTGCTCGCCCAGTTCGAGCATATCACCCAAAATAAGAAAACGTGGTGATTGAAATACTGAAACAAAACTTTCGATGGATGCCATCATGCTTGTAGGATTAGCATTGTAGGCATCCATAATAATTTTCAGTCCGTTTTTTTCAATCAATTGCGACCGGTTATTCTGAGGACGGTAATTTTCTACGGCTGTCTGAATTTGCGACGGGTCAATCTCAAAATAGTTTCCGATACACGCAGCAGCCAAAACATTTTCGAAATTATAATGCCCCGTCAAATGCGTATTCAGATGTAAAACTCCCTCAGGAAAATTTATCTTTGCCTGGATAAATGGGGAAGATAAAACCGGCTGGCCTGTAAATCCGGCATTCTTCACGCCATAACTCACTTTATTTGGATAATCGGAAACCAGTTCTGTCAGTACTGGATTATCGCTGTTGTAAAAAATGGTTCCGCCCTTTGTTTTCACGTGCTCATATAATTCAGCCTTTGTTTTTTTTATGGTTTCGAACGAACCGAACCCTTCGAGGTGAGCTTTTCCAACATTGGTAACAATTCCGAAATCAGGTTCGGCAATGGTGCAAAGTTCACCTATCTCAAAAGGATGATTGGCACCCATTTCTACCACGCCTAATTCAGTTGATCTATCCATTTGGAGCAGCGTTAACGGAACGCCAATATGATTATTAAGGTTTCCCTGAGTGAATGAGATTTTATACTTTGTGCTTAAAATGGCTGCTATTAATTCTTTTGTAGTGGTTTTTCCGTTTGAGCCTGTAATAGCCAGTACAGGAATTCCCAGCTGTTGCCGGTGGTAATTTGCCAAATCCTGCAATGCTTTAAGCACATTTTTTACCAGTATGGTTTTCCCTGAGGTATTAAATTCGGGTTCATCAATTATGGCATAGGCAGCACCCTTCTTCAAAGCATCGGCGGCAAACCGGTTACCATTAAATGTTTCTCCTTTCAAAGCAAAAAAAAGGCAACCCTCAGAGATGTTTCTGCTATCGGTTTCCACTTTCGGATACATCAGAAACAACTGGTATATTTGTTCCGTATTCATTGGTTAAAACAAACAAATAAAAAAACCTCATTTGCTTGCAAATGAGGTTCGTTGATTTATAATAATTCTGTTAAAATCCTTCCGGGCTTCCCACTCTTGTCATCGCACAACGGAAACCCAAATCGTTCTGAGCCTTTGATTGTTCCAGATATCGTCTGGTACCGGGTACAAGCCAGTATGGTCTGTCTTTCCATGAACCGCCTTTATAAACTCTTACCTCATCACTTATCAGTGATGAGAAAAATCCCGGGCGGTCATCCTGAATATACATATTTACAGTACTTCTTCCTTCCTCTGAATTCCAGTCACCTGTATCAACAATTTGAGAATCGGTACTTCCGTCACGGAAATTCCGGTAATCAGCAATGGTATCCTGAACCAGTTTTCCATATTGATCGCGCATCAACTGACCATCTGGTCCCCTACGGTATTCCGTTACCACATTTCCCCTGAAAGGTTGAAATTCCTCCACATCGAGAAAAGAGAGAGGACGGTAAACATCGGCAACCCATTCGTTTACATTGCCTGCCATACAGTAAAGCCCGTAATCATTGGGTTCATAGGAAAAAACCGGTGCCGAAATATCGGCATTATCGTTCAGTGCTCCTGCCATACCCATCATATCGCCTCTACCTCTTACAAAGTTGGCTCTCATTTGACCTTTATCCCTACGGGTATCTTTTCTCAGGTATGCTCCGTTCCACGGATAAATCCGGCGGTCAGTAAGCAATTCTCCGTCGGTGTTTCCAATTAAGCCATAGGCGGCATATTCCCATTCAGCCTCGGTAGGAAGCCTGTATGAGGGCAACATCAGGCCATCCTCCCACATCACCCTGCGGTTTGTTCCGTCAGGATTCTGCTGTGGCCTTTCCCCCTGGGTTCCCTGATATAAGCCTGCCAAATAAGTGTCGGTTGTAAATACATTTTCTCCTGATTGCGTATTGTCATGCTGCAAAATACCTCTGCTTACCAGTATCTTTTCATTAACCCTGTCAGTTCGCCAAGAAGCATAGGCACTTGCCTGTTCCCAGGTAACGCCAACAACGGGATAATCAGTATAGGCCGGATGTCTGAAATAATTATTCACATAAGGTTCATTGTAGGCTAGCTCGCTTCTCCACAAAGTTGTATCAGGAAGGGCAGCATTTATTTTTTGCCTGTCGTTGGGATACACTCGCCTTAACCAGTGAACATATTCCCGGTAATCCTGATTTGAAACCTCAGTTTCATCCATATAAAAAGATGCCACGGTTACCCTTCGCGGATGGTTGTCCCATTTGTACATAACATCTTCCTCTACACGACCCATAACAAATGTGCCGCCCTGAATAAATGCCAAGCCGGGTCCGGCATCTTGTTCATAACCTGAAAGATAGGGAATGTTTCCGGTTGCTTCGGAATTGTATTCCCAACCGGTTGTTCGCGAGGTTTCAGTTCTCCCTCCTCCTCCGAATAAACCACATCCTGAAACGAATGCGGCTAAAAACAATAACAATAACGTCCTTAGCTTCATTAAATTAGTGTTTTTCATTTTTTTCCAATTGTCACAAATATAACTGATTTGTTGAATTCTTATTGTTTTGCTGCAATATAATTTTTCACGATTTTCGAACCATCTGGTTATCTTTGTCTGTTATTTGGCAAAAATAACTGTTTTATTGTAAATGGTCACGCCCGCAATAATTATTTTCAGCGGGCGTTTTATTCCATACAAAATTGATGGGCTATAATGAATAAATACCTTATCCTGATTTTAATACTGTTTGCCGGTTTCACTTCATCCGATATCCGGAGGGAAGTTATTTCCATAGACTGGCATGTAGCAAATGACCCTGAAAACAAATTGGGTTTTACTTTTTCAGATGCAGGATATACACATCCCGGATCGCAAATTCCGGTTTATTTTAAATTGGTGAATGTAGCAGGAGCAGCAAACGATATTCAGTTTGTTTTAGAAAACCCGGTTTATGAAGAAATTGAGAATAAAAACCCGGACGAATTTTCAGAAATATTTCCATCTGAAGCAGAAATCAGAAAAACCCGGCTCAAATCAGGTGATATTCATAAAATCGAAATTCAGATTCCAGCCGTAATTTCTAAAAATGAGAAACTCTATCTTCTGAAAAAGTTTAACTTGAAACAAGTTCCGAATCAGCTAAAATCTGCTGTAACATCTGTACATAACTGGAAAACAGAATCGGAGTTAAAAGATGGAAAATGGATTAAAATAAGTACAACAGTTAAGGGAATCTATAAAATTCCATATTCAAAACTAACAGACTGGGGATTTTCAAATCCTTCGCAGGTAAAAGTTTTTGGAGCCGGAGGAACCATTCTTTCCGAAAATCCGGGAGTGATAACTTACGACGATTTGCCTTCACTGCCAGTCTGGCATGGAAAAAACAACGGAACAGATTGTATTTTCTTTTTTGCGCCGGGAAACATTGAATGGAAGGCAAATACGGTAACAAACCGTTTTGAACACAGGATTAATCCTTATGCTGCGAAAGGACATTTTTTTCTCAGAGAAATGCCGGGAACCTCCGGTTTAATAGAAACGCTCCCTGAAACGGAGAATCCTGCAACCCACAGTATTACTTCGTTTGTTGATTATGAACTTTTTAAAAACGAACGGTTTAACTTGCTGCATTCCGGAAAACAATGGTTCAGCGAACGATTTGCCAACGGTACAACCCGAAACATTCGTTTTCAGCTTGCCGACACTGAAAATACAGCCGGAATTGACATTAGGTTAAATGCTGCCGCAAGGTCGTCTGCTGCTTCAGAAATGACTTTTACAGCAAACCAAAACACTTTGGGTAAAATTGGATTTTCGCGGGTTAATACCTCAGACAATGCAGGAATTTATGCCGATGAACGTTCTGCTCTTTACACAATTTCAGGTCATTCAGGAAACCTCGACTTAACTATAGGTTTTTTGGGCAGCGGTTCCAATGCAGAAGCCTGGCTCGACTTTGTTGAACTAAACTACCTGCGAAAATTAAAAACAACAAATGAAGCTCTTTTTTTTCGGGATATGGGGTCAACAGGGCCATCAAACATTCTTGAATTTTCTGTGGAGACTTCTTTTTCAGATTTAAAGATCTGGGATGTTACCGATATATTTAATGTAAAAGAAGTACCTGTACAACGAGAGGGGAATGTAGTAAAAGGAAAACAGCCTGCCCTGCAATTGCGGGAGTATGCAGCATTTAGTCCAAGCGGTAATTTTCCGGAACCTGAACTGATTGGCGAAGTGGAAAACCAGAATTTGCATGGGTTGGGTACGCCTGAATTCCTTATTATTTCTCATCCAAACTTTTTGAACCAGGCAAATGATTTGGCCGATTTTCATCGCACATACGACGGAATGAAAGTGGAAGTGGTTTCGGCAAACAAAGTCTATAACGAGTTTAGCAGCGGCAATAAAGACGCCACCGGTATCCGTAATTTCATAAAAATGTTTTATGACAGAAACCAGGGACTAAAATATGTATTGCTTTTTGGCGACGGAAGCTACGATAACAAGGGAATTATTCCCGGAAGTTCTGGCTTTATTCCCACCTTCCAATCAGAAAATTCACTTAGTCCTGTAAGCTCTTTTGTTACCGATGATTATTTTGTAATGCTTGATGCAGGTGAAAGTGTTTACCGCGGCGCTATTGATTTGGGTATTGGAAGAATACCGGCTTCCACTTCTTTTCAGGCCGATATTGCCGTTAAAAAAGTGAGAGATTATCATGCCCGGCAGGCTCTTGGCAACTGGAGAAATGTTGTTTGCTTTATTGCCGACGACGAAGACGGAAACCTGCATATGTCAGATTCTGAAAAGCTGGCAAACCACGTAAACGATAACCACCCGGAATTCATTACAAATAAAATCTATTTTGATGCTTATCAGCAAATTACAGGTCCCGGAGGCGAAAGCTACCCGGAAGTGACCGAGGCAATCAACCAACAGGTAAAAGATGGTGTGTTGCTGTTAAATTATGTTGGACATGCAAATGAACGATTTCTGGCCGACGAAAAAGTGCTGGATATTAGCCACATAAACGCCTGGTCTAACAATGAAAAACTCTTTATTTTTGTTACTGCAACCTGTGAATTCAGCCGTTTTGATGCAGATGACACTTCAGCCGGTGAATATGTATTGTTTAATCCAAACGGCGGAGGAATAGGCCTGTTCTCAACCACACGGCTTGTTTTTGCCTATTCAAACTATTTGCTAAGCCGTAGTTTTTACAATTTTGTATTTGAAAAAGATGCCGGAGGAAATCATTACCGGATGGGCGATATCATGCGTCTGGCCAAAATCAACACCATAAATACCACCAATAAAAGAAATTTCAGTTTGCTGGCAAACCCGGCCCTAAGGCTTGCATATCCTCAGCACAGGGTTTTCACAAATACGATTAATGATCACGATGCTTCCAATGCACCGGACACAATTGGTGCTTTGCAAAAAATAACTGTTACCGGGTATGTTGGTGATGAATTCGGTAATAAATTCAGTGATTTTTCAGGAAACATTATCCCAACAATATTCGACAAGGCCACTGTTTTGGAAACCAGAGGGAATGCTGGTCAAAGTCCTTTTAGCTTTAAAATGCAGGACAACATTATTTATAAGGGACTTGCTGAAGTAAGTAACGGAGATTTTTCATTTAGTTTTGTTATTCCCAAAGATATTTCCTACAGCATAGGAAAAGGAAAAATAATGTATTATGCAGACAATGGCGAAACAGATGCACATGGATCATTTGACAATTTTTTAATAGGGGGGCAGGGTTCGCAGATTGCCGATAATCAGGGGCCCAAAATTGAACTTTACCTCGACTCCCCTGAGTTTATTTCGGGCGACAAGGTAAGTAAAAACCCCACTTTACTGGCTTATCTCTCTGATGAAAACGGAATAAATACCGTAGGATCAGGTATAGGGCACGATATAACAGCCGTGCTTAATGACGATTATTCCAGGGTGATTGTCCTGAATAATCATTACCAGGCCAATATTGGAGATTTTACCAGTGGTATTGTAAGGTACCCGTTAAGAAATTTGCCCGAAGGCAAACACACACTGAAGCTTAAAGCATGGGATGTGGCCAATAATTCGGCCAAGGCCGAAATTGAATTCGAAGTAACCGGAGAATTTGCAATCTCCGCAGTCAGTAATTATCCGAACCCCGTTTCCAGCCACACCTTTTTTACTTTTGAACACAATCAGCCAGATGCTTCATTTGAAGCAATATTTGAAGTTTTTGACCAGGGAGGAAGACGAATTGACTACTTTTCAGCACAGGTTAGCTCAAACGGAGCTGTTAGTAATCCGGTACGCTGGGATTTAAACGACTTGAAAATACAGTTACGGAGCGGCATCTATTTGTTCAGGGTGACCGCCCAGAATTCAGATGGTTTGATTACTTCAAAGGCAGGAAAAATAATAGTAGCCCGTTAAAATTTAATATTAATGTACTTTTTGGTAAAATACATCGTTCTCTCTCTTTAGTTTAATTGTTGCATCGGTTACAATTTATATATTTGCAACGCTCAATTTTTTAGAAATTATGATCAAAGCAGTTCGTTTATTATTTGTTTTTTCGCTCATACTTTTTACCTCAGAAATTGCGAAAGGCCAGGCAACCACATCGGGAGCCAATACTATTACAACCGCAGTACCGTTTCTTTCCATTACCCCTGATTCAAGAGCCGGCGGGATGGGCGATGCAGGAGTTGGCACAACCCCCGACCTGAGTGCACAGCACTGGAATCCGGCCAAATATGCATTTATGGAAAGTGATATGGGAGTCAGTCTGTCCTATTCGCCCTGGCTGCGTGCTCTTGTTGACGATATTAACATGGCTTATCTGGTAGGCTACAAAAAAATTGACGATGTACAAACAGTAAGTGGTTCATTGCGGTATTTTTCACTCGGAGATATCATTTTTACAAGTGAATTCGGAACTTACGAAGGCCAGCAAAGTCCTAATGAATTTGCATTGGACGTGGGATATTCCCGTCTTCTTTCCGAAACATTCTCGGGTTCTGTAGCTATCCGATATATCCGTTCAGATTTAACCGGCGGCCAACTTATTAATGGAGTTGAATCCAGACCCGGAAATTCCTATGCTGCCGACGTTTCCTTTTACTATTTTAACGAATTCAGAGCCAATCGTAAAGACAATATCTTTTCTGCAGGTATCAACATTCAGAATATTGGTGCAAAAATCTCATATACCGAAGGTGAAGTAAAAGACTTTATTCCTACCATGATGAAACTTGGCGCCGCATACACCACTGAAGCCGACCAGTACAATAAATTTACTTTTGCCATTGAAGCCAATAAGCTGCTGGTTCCTACTCCTCCAAAGGATACGACGTTGTTTGAAGAAGGTGCCATTATTTATCCCGGAGGAATTAACTCAGACAAATCGGTAATTGCCGGCATATTTTCTTCGTTTGGAGATGCACCGGGTGGATTCAAGGAAGAAATGCAGGAAATTAATCTTTCGGCTGGGGTTGAATACTGGTACAACAACCAGTTTGCGCTCAGGGCCGGTTATTTCTGGGAACATGAAAATAAGGGAAACCGGAAATTTATGACCTTTGGCGCAGGATTCAGGATGAATGTTTTTTCACTTGATTTTTCTTACCTGCTGCCTACCCAGCAAAATCATCCATTGGCAAATACCCTGCGTTTTACGCTATCGTTTGATGTGGAAGCATTTGGAAACCAGCGGTAACCATGATTCGAATCGGCCAGGGATATGACGTGCACCGCCTCGAAGCAGGTGAATCATTATGGCTGGGTGGTATTCTGATTCTTCACGATAAAGGAACAGTTGCCCATTCCGACGGCGACGTGCTCATCCATGCCATTTGCGATGCACTTCTTGGCGCTTTGAGTCTTGGCGATATTGGGTCTCATTTTCCCGACACTTCGGATAAATACAAAAACATCGACAGTAAAATTCTGTTGAAAAAAACCGGAGATTTAATAAAAGAAAAGGGATACAGAATTTGTAACATCGATTCTACTATATGCGCCCAGCGGCCCAAACTAAAGCCATTCATTCCCGAAATGAAAAAGGTTTTGGCACAAATGATTGGAATCGAAACTGACCAGATATCGATAAAGGCTACAACAACTGAACAACTGGGTTTCGAAGGCCGTGAAGAAGGAATTTCTGCTCATGCAGTAGTACTGGTTTATAAAGTTTAATTAAAATGCAAAACAATCCCAAAAAAACCCTGGTTATTGGCGCAAGCACAAAGCCTGAGCGCTATTCGAACAAAGCCATTTTAATGCTCAGGGAATACGGCCACGATGTATTTGCCCTTGCCAAACGCACCGGGGAGGTGGACGGAGTGACTATTCAAACCAAATTTCCTGAAAATATCGATATCCACACTGTTACGATGTATATTGGGGTAAAACGCCAACCCGAATATTATAATCAGATAATTAATCTCAAACCAAAACGTGTAATTTTTAATCCCGGGGCTGAAAACCGCGAATTAAAAGAGAAGCTTGAGTCGGCTGGTATTGAAACCGTTGAAAACTGTACCCTGGTTATGCTTCGTACAGGCCAGTTTTAAAAATCTCAGAAAATGTTTACAGAAATTCAATCACTGGAAGAGTTTAACAAGCTAAAACAAGAGGAACCGGCATTGCTGGGATATTTTTCAACCGAAGCATGTAACGTGTGCAAAGTTTTAAAACCCAAGGTGGCGGAATTGATTCAGGAAGAATTTCCGAAAATAAAACCGGTGTATGTGAAATCCGATGTTTTGCCCGATGTGGCCGGTCAGCACCAGGTTTTTGCAGCGCCCACCATCCTGGTTTTTTTCGATGGCCGCGAAACCATTCGGAAAAGCCGGAATATTGGAATTGACGAACTTCGCCGCGAAATCAGCCGGCCCTATTCGATGATTTTTTAGAATAAACTTTCCAGAAGCTTTTCATCTGCCTCGTTAGGCAATGTTACTTTTAACTCCGGATTTTCTTTCATAGCCCTTTCTACGGCAAACCTGGCAGGAGAATTTTGCGCCCAGCTTCTTCGGGCAATCCCATTATTCACATCCCAGTGCAGCATCATTTTCAGGCGTTTTTCCGCTTCAGCAGAACCATCGATAGTAAGGCCAAAACCGCCGTTAATTGCTTCGCCCCACCCTACTCCACCGCCGTTGTGCAAAGATACCCAGGTGGCGCCGCGAAAACTGTCGCCCACGAAATTTTGCACCGCCATGTCGGCAGTGAGCGCTGAGCCGTCGTAAATATTTGACGTTTCGCGATAAGGTGAATCAGTGCCTGAAACATCGTGATGATCGCGGCCCAGTACAATCGGTGCAGATATTTTTCCATTACGAATAGCCTTGTTAAATGCTTTGGCTATTTCTATTCTGCCGGTGCAATCGGCATAAAGAATTCTGGCCTGTGAACCCACCACAAGATGATTGTGTCCGGCCTGTTTTATCCAGTGCAAATTGTCTTCCATCTGAAGTTTAATTTCAGCCGGAGCTTTTTTTGCCAAATCCGTTAAAACTTTTACAGCAATCTGGTCGGTTTTTTCCAAATCTTCACCTTTCCCGGACGTGCAAATCCAACGAAATGGCCCAAAACCATAATCGAAAAACAACGGCCCCATAATATCCTGCACATACGAAGGATATCTGAATTCGCCACGATTATCGTAAATTTCGGTGCCTGCCCTTCCGGCTTCCAGTAAAAAGGCATTTCCGTAATCCCAGAAATACATTCCATTTTTGGAAAGTTTATTTATGGCTGTTACTTGCCTCCGTAACGATTCATACACTTTCTGATGGAACTTCACTGGTTGTTCGGTCATCATTTTATTCGACTCCTCAAAGGTTAAACCGGCTGGATAATAGCCACCTGCAAACGGATTATGCAGCGACGTCTGGTCAGAACCCAAATCGATTTTCATGTTTTCTTCAGCCAGTTTTTCCCACAATTCCACCACATTCCCCTGGTAAGCCAGCGATACGGCCTCTTTGTTTTTACGGGCATCCAGCATGCGTTTTATCAATGAATCGAGATTGGAAAAAACCTCATCCACCCAACCCTGTTCGTAACGTTTTTTTAATGCCTGCGGATTTATTTCTGCAACCACTGCAATCATACCTGCAATTACTGCAGCTTTTGGCTGTGCGCCCGACATTCCGCCCAATCCGCTGGACACAAATATTTTCCCTTCAACAGGACCATCGGCATGAAAGCGTGCTGCATTCAGCAATGTAATGGTGGTTCCGTGCACAATTCCCTGCGGACCGATGTACATGTAAGAGCCGGCTGTCATTTGCCCGTATTGCGTAACTCCCAGCGCATTAAATTTTTCGTAGTCGTCTTTCGAAGAATAATTGGGTATCATCATTCCGTTGGTAATCACCACGCGCGGTGCATCAGGATGCGACGGAAACAGGCCCATCGGATGGCCGGAATAGATTACCAGCGTTTGATTGTCGGTCATTTCGGCCAGGTATTGCATTGTAAGCAGGTACTGTGCCCAGTTTTGAAACACCGCGCCATTTCCGCCATAAGTTATCAGTTCGTGCGGATGTTGTGCCACGGCCGGGTCGAGGTTATTCTGAATCATCAGCATGATGGATGCAGCCTGTTTTGATCGGCAGGGATACTCATCAATTGGCCGCGCATACATTTTATAATCAGGCCGGAAACGATACATATAAATCCGTCCGTATTTTTTTAGTTCTTCCAAAAACTCAGGTGCCAAAATGTCGTGAAACTTTTTCGGAAAATAACGCAAAGCATTTTTAATTGCCAGAATCTTTTCCTGCCGGTTTAAGATATCAATCCTCCGGGGGACATGATTTACTTTTAAATCGTAAGGCTTTGGACGAGGAAGTTCGGAAGAAATACCTTCCTTTACAACCTGGTAAAATTTTTCCTTTGTCATGATCTCTGCTTTTGGTTTATCTTTTGATAGATGAAATCCAGCGGCAAATTAGGGGCTTTCCCCGAATTTTATGATGATATTTCACACATTTTAAGAATATTTGCAGGTTAATACTAAAATGAAAACAAAATGAAAAAGGGATTATTCATACTTTTGGTTGCATTTGCAGGATTATTCCTGTCAGGTTGCGGTTACAACAAAATGGTTGATTTGGACGAACAGGTTACTTCGCAATGGTCGCAGGTTGAAAACGTTTACCAGCGCAGGGCCGATTTGATTCCCAATCTCGTGAATACAGTAAAAGGATATGCAGATTTTGAGCAGGAAACACTTGTTGGGGTAATTGAAGCCCGTTCAAAAGCCACTTCAGTAAATATTGACCCAAACAATTTGTCACCACAGGCCATTGAGCAGTTTAATCAGGCGCAGGAAGGACTTACATCAGCGTTAAGCAGGTTAATGGTGGTGGTAGAGCGTTATCCCGATTTAAAAGCAAACCAAAACTTTCTGGATTTGCAGGCTCAACTCGAAGGAACAGAAAACCGGATTGCAGTTGAACGCCGGAAGTTTAACGAGGTTACCCAGTTATACAATGCTTACATCCGTAAGTTTCCGCAGCTCATTTACGCCGGTATGCTTGGTTTCGACAAGAAAAATTATTTTGAAGCACGGCAGGGAGCAGACCAGCCGCCTGTTGTACAATTCTGATTTTTAGATTATGAATGTGCAGAAATATTTTTCAGAAGAAAATAAATTACAAATTACCAATTCAATCCGGGTTGCCGAAACGAATACGTCCGGAGAAATTCGGGTACACATTGAAAAACACTGCAAAGAAGATGTTCTTGACCGTGCTGCATACATTTTCGAAAAACTGGAAATGCATAAAACACAGTTGCGGAATGGTGTTTTGTTTTACCTGGCAATTGAAGACCATAAATTCGCCATTTTAGGCGATGCCGGAATCAACCAAAAAGTACCCGAAAATTTTTGGGAAAATATCAAAGAGGAAATGGCTGCTGTGTTTCGTGAAGGAAAATTCACGGAAGGATTGTCAGCCGGCATCAAAAAAGCGGGAGAACAACTTAAACAGCATTTCCCCTGGCAGGAAGACGATGTGAATGAACTTTCGGATGAAATTTCATTCGGTAAAAATTAAAGTTATGAAACGATTTCTGATATTTTTTATTCTGTTGTCTGGCTTTACAATTTTAAAAGCAGAAATACCCAACCGCCCGGTTCCACCCAGGCTCGTTAACGATTTTGCAGGAATTCTGAACCAGAATGAAAACAACACCCTTGAAGCAAAACTTGAACAATTTGCCCGTGAAACTTCAACTCAGATAGTGGTAGTTACCATAAAAGATCTGGAAGGTTATGATCCGGGAGATTATGCTTTTCGTATAGGTGAAAAATGGGGAGTTGGACAGCAGGGAAAAGACAACGGGCTGGTTATTCTGGTAAAACCTAAATCAGGTAATGAACAGGGCCGGGTTTTTATTGCCACGGGCTACGGACTGGAAGGAATTTTACCCGATGCTATTGTTAACGGAACGATTATAGATAATGAAATGATACCCCATTTTAAAGAAAACGACTATTACAAAGGGCTTGATAAAGGTATCGGCGTAATTATGGATATTACTCGCGGTGAATATACAGCCGAGTATTACCGTGAAAACTACGCACGTCAGGGTAATGGATTCCCCATCATTTTTTTACTGTTGCTGTTTTTCGTAATTATACCCATTTTACGCGGACGAAGCCGGAGATTTTATTCTCCGGGTAAAAACTTACCGTTGTGGATTGCTCTTGGCATGATGTCGGGTGGCCGGCACAGCGGATCATTTGGAAACTTCTCGTCCGGCCGCGGCAGTTTTGGCGGTGGAGGTGGTTTCGGTGGATTTGGCGGAGGCAGTTTTGGCGGTGGAGGCGCCGGCGGAAGCTGGTGACCGGAACGCAAAGTTCAAAGTTCAACCTTTAAAACTTATAACTCAACCCAACGCCAAAAAGTTGTTTCAACTGTACTCTTCTGCCTGTATTTCCCTGGTCGTCAAGTGGAATTAATATGTCGTGATCATAAACCAGGTTGGTTAGCAAATTGGCCGAAAGGTAATCGTTGATTTTCATATTAACAGTCACATCCCAGTTCACATCAATGTTTTGCGGATTGTTAAAGTAGTTTGAAAATAGCGATAAGGTTGTTGAAAGGCTAACATTTTTCATAACAGGCGTTTTGAATTCACTTTTAACAATGGCACCCATTTCAGCCCTCGCTTTTTTCCCCGCCTCTACACCGAATGCTCCTTCCGAGGAAAGTTTTTCGTCGGTCACAAACGTAAATTTTCCGGAAACAGGAGAAACAAAAAGCGAAAACATTTCAGAAGGTTTGTAATCGATACCTGTGGCAATGGTAAGATAGGCAGGTGCAAAAAGGCCTGATATTTTATCTGTTGTATTTGGATACTTATACCCATCGGCAAACTGCGTTAAAAAATTTGCAAATGCTGAATAAAGCAAATGCTCATTATTTGTTTCAACCCCAAGCTTCGAGTTCAATTCTAGCTTATCATCTGTTTTAACCACTTCATTTTCACCTTCCTTCATTAATCCATATCCGGTTTTCATTGTGTTTTCCCAATGAAGTTTGTTTTTCTGATAATTGGCGCTCATATCGAACAAACCCACGCCCGAAACAGAATTTTTTCCTCCGCCAATCCAGTTCGAAAATGAAACCTGACTAAAGTTAACAGATGCCTGTCCTGACACTTTCCAGTAAGTGGTATCCTGAACATCCTGTGCTGTTAAACCTGCCGCAGAAAGAAATAAAACGATTGTACCAATTAAATTCTTCATATTAATTTCTTTTTGTTTTAATGCTAAAGGAACAAAAAAAGCGCGGAAAAGTTGCCGCGCTTTTGCATATTTTTTGAACGAATGTGTTTATTCTACCTCCACCAAGCTGATGTCTTTATCCACCAGAATCCGTCCACAGTATTCACAAACAATAATTTTTTTCCGGCTGGCGATATCAAGCTGGCGTTGTGGCGGAATTTTATTGAAACAGCCACCACAGGCATCACGCTGAATGGTAACAACAGCCAGGCCATTTCTTGCATTTTTACGGATGCGTTTAAACGCAGTAAGTAACCGCGGCTCAATAAACGATTCTATCTTTTCGGCTTTCCCTTTCAGCTTTTCTTCTTCAATTTTGGTTTCCTGGGTAATTTCGTCGAGTTCGTTTTTCTTCCTGTCCAGGTCTTCGTCTCTTTCTTTAAGCAAAGTTCTTGAGGAATCAATAATCTCCTTTTTTTCCGTCATTTCACTGGTAAATTCCTTTATCCTTTTTTCCGAAAGTTCAATTTCAAGGGTTTGGAATTCAATCTCTTTGGAAAGCGAATCAAACTCGCGGTTGTTCCGCACATTGTTTTGCTGTTCGGTGTATTTGGCAATAAGCGCCTGCGAGTCTTTTATGGCAATTTTTTTGTTGTTAATTGCAGTTTCGAGGGTTTTAATTTCATCCTCAAGATTTACCAGCCTGGTTCTTAACCCTGCAATTTCGTCTTCCAAATCCTGTACTTCCAGTGGTAACTCTCCCCTCAGGGTTTTTATCTTATCAACTTCAGATACAACGCTTTGCAATTCATGCAATGCACGCAGTTTCTCCTCAATTGAAATGTCTTTGTCTTCTTGCCTTGGAATTGATGTATTCATCGTTGTTTATTCTTTAAATTCAACTCATAAAAAAATTAAAAGTAATATACCGGGTTGGTATTTACCTCCGAAAAACGGACTGCAAATTTAGGGAATTTTTTCATAAGTAATTCATGAAAAAGTTCTTTAGTGAATTGCTCACTTTCATAATGCCCCACATCGGCTATTACAATTTTGTTTTCAGCGTCAAAAAACTGGTGGTATTTAAAATCGCCCGTTACAAAAAAATCGGCTTTGGCAGAAATGGCGTGGTTTAGCAAAAATGAACCTGCTCCTCCGCAAACAGCCACTTTGGTCACTTTTTTTCCTTTTAATACGGTATGTTTTATGCAGCCGGTGTTAAAAGTATTTTTTAAAAGTCCTAAAAATTCTTTTTCTGAAAGGGAATTTTCCAGTTCGCCGATCATTCCCATACCTGCCTGTTCAAAAGTATTTTCCAGCGGATAAATATCATAAGTTACTTCTTCATAAGGATGAGCTTCAATCATTGCTTTAATAATTTTGCCCTGCAGCCAGCCGGGGAAAATTGTTTCAAACCTGATTTCCTTCTCATAATGAATTTTTCCTTTTTCACCTACAAAAGGATTGGTATTTTCACTGCCTCTGAAACTGCCCGTTCCATCAATATTATAGCCACAGTAATCGTAATTGCCAATGTGCCCTGCACCTGCTTCAAACACAGCGGTGCGTACTTTTTCTGCGGCACTGTGTGGAATAAATGTAACCAGCTTTTTTAACTTTCCTTCAACAGGTTGCAAAATCCGACAGTTTTTCAAAGCGAGTTTTTCGCAAATTTTGGAATTAACACCACCTGTTACCGAATCGAGATTGGTATGAGCAGCATAAATTGCAACATCATTTTTTATGGCTTTCAAAATGGTACGTTCCACATAATTTCTTCCGGTAAGCCTTTTCAAACCGGAAAAAACGACGGGATGATGTGCAATAATAATTCCTGCCTTCTTTTTAATGGCTTCATCAACCACAGCTTCAGTAGCATCAATGGTAACCAGCGCCGAAGATACCTCTGCTTCGGGATCGCCCACAATCAAACCCGAATTGTCATACGTTTCCTTTAGTGCTGGCGGAGCAAAACTTTCAAGGTAATTAATTATATTTTTTATCTGAAGCATATTAATCCTCCATTTCGTTTCGGATATCCAGAAGTTCTTTTTTCACGAATTGCAACCGTTTGACAATTTCCCATGTTTCAAGGGTTTCGTTCCGGTTGTTTTTTAATTTTTGCTGAACTCCTTTAATGGTCAATCCGCGTTCTTTTACCAAATGATGAATGAACTTAACTGTTTCAATATTCTCTTTCGTAAAAAGCCGAGTGCCCTTGCTGCTTTTTTGCGGGGTTAACTCTTCAAAACAATTCTCCCAGTAACGTATCGAAGACGGAGTTACTCCAACCATTCCGGCTACCTCGCCAATGGAGAAAAAAATTTTTTCTATTTTCGGCTTTTTGTAGGGCACTTTTACTAATCGAGTGACTGGCCAATATTCGAAGAAATAGCTATCATCCTTTCGTATTCCTGAGGAGTTAAATCTTTAAAGTAATAATGCTGCGGATTAACAGCACTTCCGTTCCTGTGAACTTCATAGTGAAGGTGCGGAGCAGTTGAACCTCCGGAATTACCCACGTAGCCAATAACATCGCCCCTTTTTACTTCTTGCCCGATTTTTACATTAAACCTGTTTAAATGGGCATATACAGTTTCATAACCATAACCGTGATCAACTTTTACAACCAGCCCAAAACCAACCCTGCTTCTCTGCGAACCACTCACCTCCACCACTTTTCCATCGCCAGTGGCATAAACCGGAGTTCCAACAGGAGCTGTAAAATCCATACCGTAATGCATTTTCCGCACTTTGTAAATCGGGTGAATCCGATAACCCCAACCGCTTGCTGTTCGTTTTAAATCTTCGTTGGCTACCGGCATTATAGCAGGGATACTGGCCAGCATTTTTTCTTTATTCAAGGCCATTTTAAGTACTTCGTCGTATGACTTTGACTGAATATAAGCTTCTTTTGCCAACACATCCAGTTTTCTGGCCGTTTCAACAATAAGCCTTGAATTATTCAGATTTTCCAGATGTGAATATTTGTTCGCGCCACCAAATCCGGCTTTTCGAACTGAGGACGGAATTGGATCGGCTTCAAATATTATCCTGTAAATGTTATCATCCCGTTGCTGCAAATCGGCAAGAACATTCTCTATCCGATCCATATCACGAAGCATAAGTTCATATTGACTGATCAACTGCTGGTTTTCCCTTTTCAATGCCTTTGAACGGGGAGTTTCGTAAAAATTCAGAAAGACAACAACCATTAACAAAGCCAGTGCAAAGCTGCTTGAAAAATAAGTAATAATTTTTCCGAATTTTTCTTTGAACGATATTCCTACTCGTTCGTAGCTAAGGGTGTCGGGATTAAATTTGTATTTCTTTTTCGCCATAAAGTTCCGGCTATTTTTTATTTTCTGTACTAAGCAAAATTAATTAAAACACCTAACTTTGCAACAATTTTAAAATGTCGTGAATTTTTTTCACGTCGTAAAAATAAACAAATAACTTTCATTCAGGCAATTTGTTTAGTTTACATTAATATATTTTAACAAAAAGGCAGAAAGAAGTTTGGAATGAGAAAGACATCAAAAGAAATACGCAACGCTTTTCTTGAATTTTTTAAAGAGAAACAGCATCAGATTGTTAATTCAGCACCCATGGTGGTAAAAGGAGACCCGACCCTCATGTTTACCAATGCCGGCATGAATCAGTTTAAAGACCAGTTTTTGGGAAACGAACCGGTAAAATATCCGCGGGTAGCCGACACACAAAAATGCCTGCGGGTTTCGGGGAAACACAACGATTTGGAAGAAGTAGGTCTCGACACTTACCACCATACCATGTTTGAAATGCTTGGGAACTGGTCGTTTGGCGATTATTTCAAAAAAGAAGCCATCGATTGGGCCTGGGAATTTCTGGTGACCCGCATGGGAATTTCTGACGAAAGGTTGTACGCCACCGTTTTTGAAGGCAGCAGCGACGATAATCTGGAACGCGACGATGAAGCTGCCGGATTTTGGGAAAAACACCTGCCAAAAGACCGTATTCTGAACGGAAACAAAAAAGATAACTTCTGGGAAATGGGTGACACCGGGCCGTGTGGCCCCTGTTCTGAAATACACGTTGACCTGCGCCCGGAAGCTGAGCGTTTATCCATTCCAGGCAGGGAGTTGGTAAACAAGGAGCATCCGCTGGTGATTGAAATCTGGAACCTGGTTTTCATTCAATTTAACCGGAAATCTGATGGCAGCCTCCAGGAACTACCGGCCAAACATGTGGATACAGGAATGGGGTTCGAAAGGTTATGTATGGCCTTGCAAGGTGTTACTTCCAACTACGATACGGATATTTTTCAAAACATTATTACTGAAATTGAAAAACTGAGCAATATAAAATATGGTGCAGGAGAAAAAACCGACATCGCCATGCGTGTTATTGCTGATCATCTGAGGGCTGTGGCTTTTGCCATTGCCGACGGCCAGTTGCCCTCAAACAATAAGGCCGGTTATGTTATCCGCCGTATTCTGCGCAGGGCTGTGCGCTACGGCTATACTTTTCTGAATTTTAGGGAATCATTTATTTATCGCCTGACAGTGGAACTGAAAAACACCATGGGTGATGCATTCCCCGAGCTTACAGCCCAACAGCAACTAATTGAAAAAGTGATTAAGGAGGAAGAAGAGTCGTTTTTACGCACACTTTCCACAGGCATTAAACTATTGGATGAAATCATTTTAAAAGTACGAAATGAAAACGGCAACCGTATTTCAGGAAAAGATGCCTTTGCCTTATACGATACTTACGGTTTTCCGCTCGACCTGACTGCTTTAATTGCGCGCGAAAACGGATTAGGCATCGACGAGCAGGAATTTACCGCAGAGATGGAAATGCAAAAAAACCGGTCGCGCAATGCGGCCCAACTGGAAACCGGCGATTGGGTTGAAATCAGAAAGATTGACCAGACCGAATTTTGGGGTTACGATACTACGGAAGCTGAGATTCGGATTGCACGTTACCGAAAAGTAACCCAGAAAAAGAAATCGTACTGGCAAATGGTATTCGACCAGACACCCTTTTACGGCGAATCGGGCGGTCAGGTTGGCGATTCGGGCTACATTGAAGCCGGCGGAGTAAAAACCCCTGTTTTTGACACACAGAAAGAGAACAACCTTACCGTTCACCTTGCAGAGAAATTACCTGAAAACCCGGAACAAACTTTCCGTGCTGTTGTCAACCTCGAAAAAAGGACTGAAACGGCCAACAACCATACCGCAACACACCTGCTTCATGCCGCCTTGCGCGAAGTGCTGGGAACTCATGTCGAGCAGAAAGGTTCGCTGGTGAACTCCGACCACCTGCGTTTCGACTTTTCCCATTTTCAGAAAATGACCGAAGAGGAAATGGAACAGGTAGAAGCTCTGGTTAACGAAAAAATAAGGGCCAACACCCCCCAGGAGGAAAATCGGGAAATGCCCATGGAAAAAGCACAGGAAATGGGTGCCATGATGCTTTTTGGTGAGAAATACGGCGAATCGGTAAGGGTAATAAAATTTGGCGAATCGGTGGAATTGTGTGGAGGAACCCATGTGGCAGCAACCGGGCAAATCGGGTTGTTTAAAATTGTGTCGGAAAGTGCCATTGCAGCTGGCGTGCGCCGAATTGAAGCCATAACGGGGAAACGGGCTGAAAAGTATGTCAACGACCAAATTCAAACCTTGAAAAACATTCGCGAAACACTGAAAGGCTCCAATGATATTCTCGCAGGCGTGATGAATCTGTTGAAAGAAAACACAGAACTTTCGAAAAAAATTGAAGCATTTGGCAGAGAACGGCTTAAAATACTAAAAGCTAATTTGAAAAGTAAAGTGCTTGCCGAAAACGGAATAAATATTATAGCAGACCAGGTTGATGTGGACAACGCTACCATGATGAAGGATTTGGCTTTTCAGTTAAAAAATGAGGTGGAAAACCTGTTTCTAGTGCTGGGAGCGGATATTGAAGGCAAACCAAATTTAACCGTTATGATCTCGGAAAACCTGGTAACCGACAAGGGCTTAAATGCCGGCCAGATTGTAAGGGATGCCGGTCGTGAAATAAAAGGTGGAGGGGGAGGCCAGCCGTTTTATGCCACTGCAGGCGGCAAGGATGTTTCAGGACTTGGAGCGGCTATTGAAAAAGCGCTTTCGTTTATCAATTAAGAATTGGAATGTTTTTCAACAATTGTTAATAACGCACGTTGAAACATGGTGAATACAAACCACTGAAAAAATTTGCACCAAACTGGTCTTTTAACCTATCTTTGTTTTTACCAGGTGAGCGATAAAAGGCAGCTCCAAAAATGTGGAAACGGGAAACGTTTCTTAGTTGAAACCGGAACCATTTCTTCCCTTCCCTCGGGAAGGCACATCAGAGGAGCCGAAGTTTGAACCAGGTAGTCTGGAAACCACAGGTTCATTCAATCAACTGGAAGAGAACCAGACGTTCTTTCAAGATTGAGTCTTCAGGCAGGAGGCCGCCAACCGAAAGGAAGGCATCAAAAAATTTCGGTTTTTTGAACAGCTCAAACTGCATGGCACAAAGCGGGTCAAACCGCCAAATGTTCATTGACATCGATAAATTTCTTCGGAAAACTATCGAAAGCACTGAAAGACACTTCGTCCGGGAAGGCATCCGGAAAGCCAAACGGACTACTCAAAGGTTTACGCCGTAGAAAGCTAAACCGGAGAGTACAGGGCAAACAATTCATCTGCAAAGTTGAATTCAAAGCCGGCCACAATAACTGTAGCCTGGCGCTCGGGAAAACTTCGGTTGACCTAAGTGAAATGGGAACTATTCGTAACAGATTAGTTCCCATTTGTGTTTTTAAATACTTCGGCTTTAATTCCAAAAACGGGATCATAAAGCCCATGAATTGTGTTTTATTGCCAACTCCGTAAATTTTCCGGTAAAATACAATTTCACCAAAAAGTAAAAATTTTGAACCTTTAAGTGTTGTGAATACTGGCAAACAGAAGGAACCGTTCTCTCCGAAAAAGAACGGTTCCCTTTAGAACATTGAACCAACGCTCACCATCCCGTAGAGAAACATCCTTTTCACCCAAAACCGCAATTTGAATTAAAAAGAAATCCCTGCTTGTTTTTTCCGCCGGCAATTTCTATTTTAGCTCCCGTAATATTTTTAAAACAAATAAAAACCAAAAACCTATGTTGAAATCCGAACCGAGAAACCCACAACAGAATCCTTCCTTACTCCACTTCTTTTTGCAACCTAAGGGGGAAGTCGAATTATATTATAAAATAATAGAAGTTAATAATAATTCCGATGGATGGAAATATTGTATATTTATGTATGACTGACAACAAATTATGCGACAGTGAACACTACCAATTTTGAAGCAATAATTGGGAAAATGAATCTGAAAATGTGGTTATATTTGAGAAAATATTTTTTAAATAAAATCTAATTTGAAACCAATAATTATTTGATTAAATATGGATATAATTGAAGAAACTATTGAACGCTATAATTACTTTAGAGATGTCCAGACATGTCCATTATCTGACAAGTTTAATTACAAAGGTTGGCTAAGTAATTTTAAGGATAATTATGAAAAAGAATTGGCTTGTTTAATGTTAGATTTTTTCAATTATTATCCTGAGAACATGGTGGACCAAATGTTACGGACATCAGTTGGTCGAGCTGGATATGAATTATCAAATTACTTCCCTGATTGGGAACATGAAGACTTCAAAACTAGATGTTTCTATTCATTTATACCTGGGGAGGATCCAAATACATCTGATAGTGGCTATTTATTTACAAGAAAACTTAAAAACGCTCTCAAAATTCCTGAGGAAAGATTTATAGATTACAGAGATTTACACAAATTGCTAGAATCAGCAAAAGTACCCTTACCTGTTGTTTTTGTTGATGATTTTGTTGGCTCCGGATCTCAATGTTATAAAGCTTGGTGCAGAAATAAGGGAGGGACAGATAATCTTAACTTGGAACAAATTTCAAAAAAATACAATCATAAATTTATCTATGCCCCTTTGATTATTAATTATAAAGGCTATGAGTTACTGCAAAATTATTGCGAAGGACTTATCTTGTCGCCAGCGCATATTATCAATGAGGAATATAATTTATTTAACAAAAATTGCATTTGTTGGAGGAATAATAATCAGTATTTTGAAGATGGGGTTGAACTAATTTTAAAGAAAAGTAAAGAATTGGGCATTCCATCGACTGATGGAAAATCGGTAAATGATGAAAAAGGATTTAACAAACAAGGTCTGGCTATTGCTTTTGAACATGGAGCTCCAGATGCAATACCTGCCATATTTTACTGGGAAACAAACAATTGGGTTTCATTAATCAAAAAAGTCTATTTAAGATGAATAAGTCAGATCAATTAAAAAATTTAAATGCGCTTTTTGGTAGCTATCGTGCTGAATGGCTTAAAGGGAAAATTTATGATTTTTTTACGGAACCATCTTATTTTGTAGCATTAAAAGACAATAGACCCTGTATTCTCCAAGGAGGAAGAGGTACAGGTAAAACAACAGTACTAAAAGGATTATCATATCAAGGTCAATATGCGTTACATAACTCTAATTTAGAAATATTTGATTGTTCTGATTTTATTGGAATTTACATTAAAATTAAAACAAATCATGTACGAGCATTCATAGGAGGTGATATTGATAATGCGAGATGGCAAAAGATATTCGGGCATTATTTTAATTTGGTTATTTGTAGAGAGATTTTAAATTTTATTGAATGGCATAGAAAAATATCTAACTCAGATCAAGAGTTGAGTCCCCGTGTGTGTAAATTAATCTCTAAGTCCCTTATTATAAAGGAGGAATGTAATAGTTTTCAACATTTACTAGAATTAGTTGATACAAACATGTATGAGTTTCAGTCAAAGATTAACAATGTCGCTGAATGTAATTCAATAGAATTGTCCATGTCTGGAGATCCTATTAATATTGTAACAGAACATGCTATCAATTTAGAGCAGTTCAACAATAAAATGTTTTATATTCTCATTGATGAATATGAAAATTTAGAAGACAATCAACAACAATTAATAAATACTCTTATAAAACATAGTACTGAATATTATACATTTAAAGTTGGCGTAAGAGAGCTTGGTTGGAGAATAAAGCATACTTTGAACAAAGATGAATTATTACATGATCCTGCCGATTATGTATTAATTAACATCGAAAAAAGATTAACTGAAGAGTCAGACTTTTCTAATTTTGCAAAAAGAGTTTGTCAGCCTAGAATTCAGCAACTAATTGAAGAAAAAAGTGAAAAATTCACTATTGAAGAATCATTAGTAAACCTTTCGTATGAAGATGAAGCTATCAAATTAAAAGTTAAAGACACAGAGTTATTCAAGGAATACTTGAAGTTGCCAAAAGCAATCAAACAAAAAATTGAAGATTTATCCCCACTATATATTTATTTTATATTTTATTGGGCTTCATTACATTCTGTTAATTTTACTGAAATGATAGCAGATTATTTAAAAAACAAAAAGGCATGGGATACAAGATATAATACCTACAAATATGAGATGCTGTTTAAAATCAGAAAAGGAAGAGGTATGGTAGGTATTCAGAAATATTATTCAGGCTGGAATACTTATGTGAAGTTAGCGAACGGAAATATTCGATACCTAATGGATTTAGTATACCGTGCCTATGAAAAACATATAAGTGATGGATTCAATCTACCAATTCCTGTAAGCCACGAAAGCCAAACTTTCGCAGCTCAAGCGGTTGGTTTAAAAAACTTAACGGAATTAGAGGGCCTCTGGAAGAATGGTGCTCAATTAACCAGATTATTGTTAGGATTCGGTAGGATTTTTAATGTATTAGCATCTGAAGAAATAAAAAGTAGACCTGAATTAGTTCAATTTAGCATTTCAGAAAACACTTCTAAAGAATGTGACGAAATAATTAATGCAGCAGTAATGAACCTAGCACTAATTAGAATTCCCGGCAATAAATTGAGTGATCAAAACACTACTAGAGATTATATTTATGCAATACATCCGATATTTGCACCGTATTTTGTTTTTAGTTATCGCAGAAAAAGAAATATGAATATAACTGAAAAAGAATTCTTAGGAGTGATAAATGAACCTAAAAAGTACATAAAAGAAATATTAGCAAAAAGCAATATTAAGGAATCAAAGATTAAGGAATTGCCGGAACAGTTATTACTTTTTGAAAATTATTACAATGATTAGTATAGATTATAAATACTCTACTATTTATTCTAAAATAAATGACTTCTCACCAATATTAGGTAGTTTATATTTATACGGCTATTCAACAGAAAGCAGGAGTCATACAATCGATTCGTTGTTACCAAAATATACTACTTGTATAGATTTCGTTAAAATTCAACAAATCGAAGATGAAAAAGACAATATCATTATTGATAATGGAGTTCAAACTAAATATAATTTAAGAAACTCTACCAGTATTAAGAAATTTCTTTTTGATAATCTTAAATCGGTTCTATACATAGATGTATCAGGCCTTAATAATAGAATTTCAGCAGCATTTCTTTATAATGCGATGAAATTAATAAATGAAGATGGTATTAATTTCGAAATTCATATTATTTATCTTGAACCCAAATCATATAATATAAAGCAATTTAGTGCAGAAGGCGTTTTAAATGATTTGTCGGAAAAAATAGATGGCATTGAACCACTGCCTGGTTTCGCAAATATCATTCCTGATGATTATGATTTTAAATTTATTGCTTTACTGGGTTTTGAAGGAGGTCGGTTTACGTACCTAATTGATAATGTACAACCAGCATATGACAACATTATACCTATAATAGGAGTTCCAGGTTTTAGAGTTGAATATCCTTTTGTTGCTTATTGGGGGAATAGACGCCCCTTAAAGTCCACAAGGTCTTATGAGAATATTAAATTCGCAGCTGCTAATTCATTAGTTGAAGCCTACATATTATTGACAAGAATTTATAATAAGATTGGAAAATCAAAAATTAAATTAGCACCTGTTGGAACAAAACCACATGCAATTGGAGCCATGCTCTTTGCTATTAAACACCCCAAAGATGTCGAATTAATTTATGATAATCCCAAAAGAAAGACTGTAAGGACAGAGGGAAATGGATTATTAGTTGAATGTTGTGTTACAAAATTATTTAAAGAGATTTAGTTTTGAATGATTCATTTTATACTTCAACTTCATTAGCTGAGATTTTAGTTAGCCACGTTGATAGAAAGAAAATTTATTCGATAGCTGATTTTTGTGTAGGTGGTGGAGAGTTATTACGTTCTGCTCAAGCAAAATGGAAAAATGCAGAATTATTTGGTATTGATATATCAAATGATGCAATTACAAAGCTAAAAAAAACTCATCCGGATTGGAATGTTGAAAGTTGTGATTTTCTAAATGAAGAATTAAAATCAAACTGTAAATTATTGAAAGATAAAACATTTGAACTGATTCTTTTAAACCCACCATTTACATGTAAAGGTAGTAAGATTCATAAGGTTGAATTTAATGGTGTAAATTATAATGTCAGTACAGCTATGCTTTTTTTGCTAAAATCAATCAAATATCTGGCTCCAAACGGTATTATTGTTTCCATTCTACCAATTAGTACTGCTTATTCTCAAAAAGATTTAAAAATATGGAATGTATTAGAAAAGAAATACAATCTCACAATTATAGAAGAAAGGGATAAACAATACTTTAAAGCATGTTATCCACCAAATATTATAATTGCTTCATTAAACGATTTTAGTATAAGGAAAAAATCACCTCTAAAAAATAGGATTGAACCGAATGTGAAAATTGAAAAAATCATTAGAGGTCAGTTAAGTATGAATGAACTATTAGTAGATACTAATTCAACCAAACTTCTTATACACTCAACTAATCTAAGAAATAACCAGATTGTCAATGTAATATATAAGGTGCAAAATAATTATCCTTTAATATCAGGTCCGGGTGTCGTTATACATAGAGTTGGTAACCCAAAACCATCTAAAGTATGTACCATGAAAAAGTCAGAAAAATATATTCTTTCTGATTGTTTGGTTTTTATTAAAACTGAAACACATATAGATTCAAAAAAGCTAAAAGAATATATTATTTCAAATTGGTCTTCATTTGAGAGCCTTTACAAAGGTACTGGGGCCAAGTATATAACACTTAACAGATTGAGCGATTTTTTAGGTTACAAAATGAAATATTTAAAAACAAAGAAAAGATGAATGAGTCAAATTTATAATAAAGCACCGAACTCATAATATTTGATTACAACCTGTTCCCTTTGCGGTGAAAAAGCAAAATAATCACCGCATACGTGCGGTGAATAATTCGTATATTTACCGCAAAATAGTTTCAGGTAATGGCAAAATACATTTACGAGCATAAAAACTGGACAGATTTTTCGTGGCAGGATAAAGCCATAAATGTCGTATTTGGTGAGGTACGGCTTATGCAAGGAAAAATAATAGGGCAAATGAACGCTTTGGGTTTTTCTGCTAAAGAAGAAGCCACACTTTCCGCCTTAACCTTAGACGTAGTAAAATCATCAGAAATAGAAGGTGAATTGCTCAATTATGAACAAGTACGTTCGTCCATTGCAAGGCGTTTGGGCATCAACACCGCAGGACTCGTGCCGAGCAGTCGTCACATCGAAGGAGTGGTAGAAATGATGCTGGATGCCACTCAACGCTACACTTTGCCTTTAACCGAAAAACGTTTGTTTGGCTGGCATGCAGCACTTTTCCCAACAGGGTACAGCGGGCCATACTTAATAGAAGTGGGAAGATACCGCACCGGCGAAATGCAAGTAGTTTCGGGCGCTATGGGCAAAGAAAAAGTGCATTTCGAAGCTGTAAAGCCTGAATTGGTAAAAACGGAAATGGACAAGTTTCTGGATTGGTTCAACAACGAAAACCAACTTGACCCTGTTTTAAAAGCCGCCATAGCACACTTTTGGTTTATTATCATTCACCCCTTTGATGATGGAAACGGCAGAATTGGAAGAGCCATAACCGATATGTTGCTTGCCCGTGCGGAAGGCAGTGGAGAGCGTTTTTACAGCATGTCGGGCCAAATATTAGCCGAACGCAAACGCTATTACGAAGTATTGCAAAAAGTGCAACATAGTTCAGGTGACATTACCGAATGGCTCGACTGGTTTTTACATTGTCTCAAAAATGCGATGCTCGCCACCGAAAACACCACACAAAAAGTATTGCGCAAAGCGGAGTTTTGGAAAATCCATGAACATACTCCCATCAACGAACGTCAACGCTTGATACTCAACAAACTCTTTGACGATTTTGAAGGAAAACTACAAACCTCAAAATGGGCTAAAATGGCCAAAACCTCTACCGACACCGCTTTGCGGGACATAAAAGATTTGGTAGAAAAAGGCATCTTGCAACAAACTGACGAAAGAGGACGAAACGCTAACTACGAATTAGTAGATTTTAAGTCAGAATAACCACTGGCTATAATTGTGTATAAGTAATGGCGGGGGTTGTAGCGTATTCGAGCTTTCCACAAACCAAACCCAAAATCACTATATTTGCTTTATGCGTAAAAAGGATTTGGTGTATGAAAACTTCTGATACTAAGATTTTAAATCGGATTAAAAGAATTGTCAAAGACAAATGGATAATGCAGAGCAAGCTGACCCCCCGGATTCGGGTTTAAATTTGGATGTTTTCAGTCTAAAATTTGACTGACATTCCGGCGGAAGCTGACCCCTTTATTCAGGATTT
>JAWLCW010000014.1:0-153394 GCA_041686935.1 Mariniphaga sp.
AAAGATGTAATATTGTCATGTACTCTGTTCTTTGAACCACTTACTGCAAGGGGGGTCAATATCACCGAAACAGGGGGTCAGCATCATCGAAATATCCAGCCGTTAACATCCAGCATTTTAACGGCTAAAGAGCCGCAACTTGTTTATATGTTTATGACACACCGGGCTCAAGCCACGGTGCAAAAAAATCCCATTTTCACACAGCCTGTCAAGCACCGGTGTAAAAAATTGATTGTTTGTTAAGTGATTTAAAACCTGGAATTTGTCGTACACCTGCAAACATGAGTATCTTGATCAAAAAGAAACTTCATACAGCCACATGATAAATCCGGTTCTCTCTGTCGGCTGCATAACTCAAAGCTGCATAGATATCATTTACTGCTATTCTCGTACTTCATATCTTTCAGATATGCCCAAATCATTAATCCGCCTATAACTGCAAAGGTGACCAGTACGGAAGGATGCACGCCGTCGGCCACACCTTTCCCGTAAGAGTGCAAGCCAGACAGGAAATAATTCACGCCGAAGTAGGTCATCAATACCGAAGCAAATCCGAAAACGGAAGCTATGTTGTAATTATACACACCTTTTAATGCCGGAATCAGCCGCATGTGGGCGACAAACGAATAAATCATAATGGTTATCAGCGCCCAGGTTTCTTTTGGGTCCCAACCCCAGTAACGACCCCAGCTTTCGTTGGCCCAAACGCCGCCCAGGAATGTGCCAATGGTAAGAAAGTACAGCCCAACCGTAACCGACATTTCGTTGATGGTGGTGAGTTGGTCAATAAACCGGTTCACCTTGTTTTCATTGGAGTTCCGGCGAATAACAATAAGCACCAGCACCAGAATACCCAGGAAGGCGCTCAGTCCGAAAAAGCCGTAACTGGCGGTAATTATGGAAACGTGAATGGTGAGCCAGTACGATTTCAGCACGGGAACCAGCGGGGTGATTTCGGGGTTCATCCAGTTGAGGTGCGCCACAAACAGCGAAATACCTGCCAGAAATGAAGCTGTGGCAATTACCATGGGGTATTTCCGGCCAAAAAGAATACCGGCAAACATGGCAGCCCAGGCTACATAAACCACACTCTCGTAACCGTTGCTCCAGGGCGCCCTACCCGAAATATACCAGCGCAGAATGATGCCTGCCGTATGCACAACAAACAGAACCACAATGGCAATAAAAAACGTTTTCCGAAGAAAAACAGGCAGGGGTTTCATTCTGAAAATATTCGAAATGAGCACCACCAGCAAAAGGAAACCAAACAACAGGTACCAGGGATAAATCCGTTCAAACGGGTTCACCTTGTTGTACAATAACTCCGAATTTTTTATGCTTTGCGACGGCAGCAAATCTCCTCCGTATTTTTTCTGAAAACTGTCCACTGCATTCAGTACTTCCAGCGCTTCCGAAATATTTCCGCTGCTTATTGACTGTAACATCAGGTTAAACCCGCTTTTAATAAATATGGAGTCGCCCCCTGAATATTCGGCAGCATTTTCACCCGGAAAATACCAGGGATCCTCTACCCTTTCGCGTGGAAAAACTTTGAACAACCTTCCCTGAAAAACCATAAAACAGATACTCACCCGCTCGTCGAGGTAAATGTATTCCTTCTCTAGTTGATTGCGGAAAGCGGCAGGTTTGTTGAAGGCGGCCCGCACTTTTTCAGCCAGAATGTAATTCCCCTGGCCATCGAACATCTGTTCCACCGAAACGGTTCTCCCGGATACTCCCAGTTCGGCAGCCAGTTCTTTACTGTCAACTCTGATAAACGGCAGTGTTTGCCAGATTTCGGGGTAAGTCATCATGCTCAGTACAACCTCGTCGGCAGACTTGCCGTAAAGGGTTGATTTCCGGGCTACTTTGCGCACAATTTCACTGTTCATTGTGTTTAATGGTTTAAAGCGCCCGTCAACACTTTGCACCCACAATTCGCTGAATGTTTTTGAAAGTTGCGGATCGATGGCAGGAATGCCGGCGCCGGCACCAACCTGTGCCGAAGCGGTAACGGAGAATCCTGCCACAAGGATTGCAACCAAAGCCGTTTTTGACGTATTCTGCTTCAATCGCTGCGCCAGAAAACGGAAATAGGAATTTTTGTTGATAAGCGACAACAGGAACCCCAGTCCCAGCAGAAAGTAGCTGAGGTAGGAAATCCAGGTGCCCCACCAATCGTAGTTTACCGAAAGAATGGTTCCCTTTTCATCCTGATCGTACGACGACTGAAAAAACTTAAACCCCTTGTAAAGCAACGTATTATTCATAAAAATGCGCACATCGCGTTCCACTCCTTCGGCTTCGTCAATTAGCACCACCTCGGAGGCGTAAGAGGAAGGCGACTCGGAGCCCGGGTAACGTTCCAACTGAAACTCTTTCAGGTGAATGCGGAATGGCAGATGAATGGGTTTGGCGCCGTAAGCCAGTTTCAGGGTGGAGTTGGTCAGCGGAATTTCAACTGTGTCGGCTGCCATGCTGGCATGACCGAAAACGGGTACGGTTTGTTGCCGCACGCCGTCGGAAATCTGAACCAAAACAGCCTGTTCGTGTGTTTCGTGGGCGCTTTTTACAGCCGTAAAAGTGGCATTTGGATAAAAATCGCGCACCAGCACCCGGAAATTATTCACATTGTACAGAAACATTTTTTGCACGGAAATGGTGTCGCCGGCCTCATATTCAATGGTCTCCTGCGCGGCCATGGTGGTTTCCTCCACCGGATAAACCGAAACCATTTTCAGTTCTTCATCCTGAATAAAAAACCGCACCGGCGTTTCCTGCCGCGCTTCGAAACCGGCCACCAGTCCGGGGTATTCCAGCACATCGCCGCTGCGGAAGGTGAACGACTGCATTCCCTGGCGATCGGGATCGGCAAAAACAAAATCGAGCACCGCTTCGCCCGATGCCGACGGGATGGCTTTGCGCTCGGAATGGGCAAAAAAGCCTATCGTTTTTACCTCCACTTTTTGGCCGTTAACATCGAATTTCGCCGAAAACTGGCGGGGTGTGATTTCCGAAAAACGCACGGTTTCCTCTTCGCTCTGGCTGCCAATGCCGGCAAAAAATGTGGCATCGGAAGAGAGGATGGTATTCGAACTGTCGTTTTCGCGGATGTGCATCATACCTTCGTAGCTGAACCAGCGTGTGATGGCGGCGCCCAGCAACATCACCAGAAACGAAACGTGAAACAGCCCGATGGTGAACCGCCGTTTGGTGAGCAGCCGGTATTTGAACAGGTTGTTGAGCAGGTTGAGGGCAAACAACGCCCACAGCGCCTCAAACCACCAGGTGTTGTAAATGAGCGAACGGGCGGCAGGAGTGCCGTAGCTGCTTTCCACAAATGTGGCAATGGCCATGGTAAAAGCCAGCGTTAAAAACAAAAAAGCCATAAACGGCAGCGAGGTAAAAAACGCATATATTCTCTTCATTTTCCCTTTTCTTTTAAGGCGCTGAAAATAGCTCATTTTACTTAGATGGCAAAAAGGAAAAGGCAAAAAAGGACGGGGAGGTGTTTTATTTAAAAAAAATTTTTAGGCAATAGGTGATTGGTATGTGGATTCAACGGTTTGGTTATGTGGAATTGGGGAATTGATGCGATTCAATTTCAAACTGTGCAGAGCCAATTCACTTATTTTTATTTTACCCCAATCACCAAATTCTTATTGACGGTGTCGAAACGGAAAACTGCGGTTGAATTACCCTCTAAAAGTCACATTAAATATACTTTTATTGTATGATTTTTTTTATTTTCTCCAGCGTCCAGCTCTCAAAATAGAAACAAACTCTCCAAGTCTTGAGTAATTGTCTGCATATCCCCCATTTGGTCCGTCGTAAACATAAGTCCATTTTCCATCTTTATAATGAACATCTTCGTTAATAGCTCTGTTTCTCCGGTCTAAATAAACAACTTCAATTTTTCCAGGTTCATTTTCATAAATATGACAAACAACTGCATTATTCTTGCCGACAGAAATCCAATCTCTTAATTTTACATTTTCAGGTGTGATACTGTTCATGATGTTAAATTTATAATTTCCAAAATTGTTTTATTAACTTTCTAATAATGATGCACAAGTTCAACCAATTTTCAACGGATGCATTATCTATCTAACTCTGCGATTTAAAGTATTATTTTTAAATAACTATTTTATTTCATCTCAGTTTCTTTGGATTCCAAAGTTTTTAATAAAATCTTTAAAAACACCAAGAATTACTTCAATAAAAGTAAAACCGGCAACAATGTTTTGCTCACAACAACTTGTGAGTTCATTATTTATCTCGTCATTTGTGGGATTGTGTAAACACCATAATATTTTCCCAGGATGTGGATATTTTTGTTTTTTAAGTAAATTAAGTTCTGACAAGTACAATTTTTGTCTTTTGTCAATAAATTGAAATGCCTCTTGATGACTGATATTATATACTTTAGCTGCAATTGAAGAAATATAACGATTCACGTCATCAGTATTTAACTGCTTATAATTTTCCCACTCTAAAAAAGCCCGAAGAAAAATAAACCTTTCGATTAATAATTTTCTCACAAACTTGTCGTCAAATAATTTTGGATTGGAGTATCCCATTAATTGCATTTGATTTTTTAATAATATTTCCTTTTCAACATCTAGAGATTGTTTTAGTATATCAGTGATAAAAGTAAAATTATCAATATCATCAGTGCTCTTTATCTCTTTTTGGTTTGAAGATTTTAGTGTACTTTGTTTTTTATTAGGACGTTGAAATGAGTATTTCTCAAGCCATATTTTTGCATGTCTTGAAAGAGCTCCTGTTCCTCCATAATATTCATCTAACTTCTTGGGTAAATCAAAGGGAAAATTTGAAACAACTGATGGTACCCCATAAGCAAACGGCGCATCTTTTTTTAGTTTGTTATTTAAAGGCATTAGATTATATCCTTCTGGAGCTAAATTTGATCTCCTGGGGTGATATAGATCAAAGTACAGTTTGTTCCACTGAGTTCCATCTTGACAAACCAATTCAAATATATCAACGGGATTATCAGTTGCAGTTGACGTTGTACTTCCTATTCTATGAAAAAACACAGCATGCCCTGTTTTACCCCTTAATTTTCCTAAATATTTAATTTCTCCTAACGGTCCATTTACAGGAATTGGATTTGTTATTGAACCAAAATTCCCTGTTGCTTTTGGCAATTTATCGCATGATACTCCTTTTAATATTTCGTTTGCTATCAATGGATCTAATTTCTTTATATCAGAAATTTGATTTTCTAATGGCTCATGAATTGAGTTTTTCTTTTTAAATAGTCTAAACATAATTTTGTTTTTTTGATGGTGAACTTATTTCAAATTGCCATACAAGTATTTTATCTATTCATATTTTTGTAATACATATTGTTTTGTCAAAAACAAAAATTTTAAACGGAAATTCAATCCTTAAAATTTCAGGGTTTCGGGTTAATGCTTTTCTGGATGCTATATCGGGTGATTTATTCAAACGGTTTATGTTTTAGTTTCAAGGCATTAAAACTAAAAATCTTTTGGATTTAAAACAAGCAGTTGGTTGAAATTTTTATTGTTTAGTGTGGTTGGGTTGGCAGGGATTATTATTGGCACGGATTGCGCCGAAGGCATCACTTTGTGACAAATCCACGCCAGCGGGGGGCGATAGCATGACCGGGCTCACGGGCACGGATTACCGGGATGCGCCAGCGGCAGCAAACCGGGTTTTACTTTTTACAATCTGGTGACAACACTGCGGCAACTTATTGAAGTACTGACGAAACGGAGGCGGCATCCATTTTTGAAAAGGCAAACCATAATAGCGATATCGCTATTGAGAACTATAGTAGCCGTTTTGCGGGCGCTTACCTTAACACCCGTACCCAACTTCTACAGGGCTCTGTCGTTTCAAAATGCTCTTTTATAGCCCATTGGGCAAAGGTATTGTTGTGCGAAGGTTCTTGACTTTTTCGTCAAATTATTATATTGAAAAGTTCTTCTGTCGAGATGAATTTATTCCAACCTTTCTTTGTCAACCCTTTTTTCAATTCTTTGTCACCACTCCATAGTTTTCCTTTGATATGCTCAGTTAAAGCAACAAATTCAGTATCATCAATGTCTATGTCTTGAGTCAATGATTCAGCATGTTCATAGGATTCTTTGGGGATAAGTCTTAGGTTAATAAACCTTATTTTATTGGTTATCAACGTTATAATTCTGTTTAGCTGGTCTTCTGAATAGTTTGAAATCTTTTGAATTTTTTCCTTATGTTCATCTATCTCACGCGATAGTTGATCGGTCGAGTAGAAATTAAATCTGTTTTTGGGGTGTAGTAGTATTCTTGCAATTTTACTGTTCGTATTGAGGATTGCACTGAAAGCAATATTCGTGTCAACAACTATTCTCATTAGTCAAGTTGCTGTTTTGTTCTTTCCCAACGACCCTTCTTAATCGATTTTACCAAATCGTCAACATCTTTTTGCGATGATTTGGTATTCTTGGTTAGTTCCTTATATTCAAACAAATCTGTCAAGTCTTGCAGGTCATCTAAATTCATATTTCCTGGAAACCTAAAAATAATTTCATTTGGTGTTCGCTCAATAATCATAATTGTATTTTTTCAAATATACGAAATATTGCGCAAGTTGTTTTTCGTCTTAAACTTTCGCACAACGTTTTTTTATCTTTTCATATTTCCCAAACCCACCAAACACTATTTTTTTAGTGGATTTTGGGTTACCAATTGTTTTAGTAAAAAATTTTTGACCGAACGGAAACGCAATCTGCAAAATTTCAGGGCTTCGGTAAAACGTTTTCCGGGGCACTCTGTCGGATGTTCTGTTCAAACGATTTTTGTTTTGGTTTTCAGTCATTAATCCTAAAAATCTTTTGGTTGCAAAGCAAGTTGCTGGTAGAAAATTTTAATCTTCATATTTCCGGATGGTAGATTCAAGCTCCTGGTCGAGTTGATTGAAATATAACAATAGTTGCCTTCATTTTTCGGCCTCTGCAATAGTTGTAAAAGGAATAAGGTTTTGAGTTTGAGCGGTCAGGCTTTTTTACTAAATCATCACGATTTTTAAAACGAACATCAAAATGAATAGCTTCAAGGCGGCAGGTGCAGCGCACCCAAATATTTGCAGATTGAGATTTGAATTATACCATGAAGGTGCAGCGCACCGTAACACAAGAGATATTGCGGTGCGCTGCACCTTCTTTTTACATCAATAGCTTTTGTTCTACAAATATTATCGCGATGCTGTCGCTTTCTGCTTTAGTTATATAGTAGGTTCGGAATTTGAAATTAGGTTTTTGGTCTATTTGAGAATATCGATTAATTATTACATTTACTCCATGCATAAAGTATTCATATATCCATCGATGGCCGAAAAAGAAACCTGCAGGGCAAAGATTCGCAAGGGCTTAGTCAGTACCTGGTGCGTGGAGCCTCTGACCATTGTCGCTCTTAAAATTGTAAATACCACACGGGAATTGACCATGCTATGCCACAAGGCAAAGGAAGAGTTTTACAGCTTTGGTTCCATTTTGAAACGGGGTTTCAAACTCAGGATAAACAGGAATAAGTTATCGCATTTTGTACTGTTCTTTATAGTAAATTTGCTTACCCGACAGGAGATGATAAAACATAAAAACAGGAAACTTGGAAGAAGCTAAAATAAAACCCAGAATACTGCTTGCCCTGCCCGATGGACGCATTCATAAACTCAAACTTTTTGGCGATCACTATATCTCTTTTCGTGAGGCGCCGCTAACGCTCACCACCCTGGCGGCGCTTGTACCACCCGATATCAACGCCACTCTGACCGTAGTTGATGAAAGTGTACAGAAGATACCCATGGACCAGTCCTTCGACCTGGTGGCACTGAGCTGCCTGACGGGGACATCAACAAGAGCCTATGAACTTGCGGCCCACTTTAAGGCAAAGGGTGCAACCGTGGTGCTGGGCGGCGTACATGTGAGCCTGCTGCCGGATGAGGCTTTGCAACATGCCGATGCCATTGTAAGCGGGTATGGCGAAGAAAAGTGGCCTGAGTTGTTGCGCGATTTTGTCGGTGGCAAGTTACAGAAGCGCTATCATGGCAATGAAATATCACTTGAAAATTACAGTCTTCCCCATACCCAACATTTGAAAAAGTATGCCTATATGAATCCCCATGTGGTATTTGCTTCACGCGGATGCAAGGGTACATGCGATTTTTGCTCGGTGCCGGCTGCCGGAATGAAATGGAACACCAGGCCTGTTGGCGAAGTGATTGATCAGATAAGAAATATCCCTGCCGGCAGGTTTGCTTTTAATGATGTGAGCCTGCTCGAAGACAGGGAATATGCCAAAGAATTGTTTACCGCGCTTATCCCTCTGAAAAAGAGTTGGGGCGGATTGTGCACCAGCCGCATTTCAGACGATGATGAAATGCTTGATCTGATGGCAAGGAGCGGTTGTATTTTTCTTCTAATCGGCCTGGAATCAATCAACAGGGCAACCCTGAAAACAATGAATAAAGGTTTCAACAAACCCGATCATTACAGGAATCTTGTTCATAAACTTCATGCAAAAAATATTGTAGTGATGGGTTGCTTTATTTTCGGATCCGATGACGATACATTGTCTGTATTTAATGACACGGTAGAGATGATTGATGAGCTCCGGATTGATGTTCCCCGTTATGCCATATATACTCCGTTCCCGGGCACGGAAGCCTTCAGCAGACTTTCAAAGGAAGGACGGCTCCTGCACAGACGGTGGGAACATTACGACACACAGCATGTTGTTTTTCAGCCCAGACACATGACCCCTGCACAACTGGACGAAGGGTTCCGCCAGGCATACAACAAAACGTACACTGTCAAATCTATTTTCAAAAGGACAACTGCCTTGATGACCCGTTTCCCCTTTTCATTTATGGGCAACCTTGCATACCGTATCTATCTCAATCGCCTGGAAAATGAACAGAACAGAATTTATTACACCTGATAAAACCATTATTTCATGAAGGTAACCTTCATACAACCTGCCGTAGGAAAAAAATCAGGCACTGCATATGCCAGAACATGGTGTATGGAACCCCTGTCTATTGCTGTCTTATCGGCCATAACTCCTTCATGGGTTGAAAAGGCTTTTTTCGATGATCGCATAGAACCTGTATTATATGATGAACCCACCGACCTGGTGGCAATCACTACCGAAACTTATACTGCAAAACGGGCCTATGATATAGCCAGGCAATACCGGGAAAGGAATATTCCGGTGGTAATGGGAGGTTTTCATGCCACTCTTGCCACCGAAGAAGTGAAGCAATATGCCGATGCTGTGGTTGTGGGTGAAGCTGAAACCAGTTGGCCAAAGCTATTGAACGATTTCAAAAACGGTAATTTGCAAAAGGAATACCGCAACGAAATCTATCCGGTAACCAGTGGCATATTGCCCGACCGTTCCATTTTCAGCAACAAACGGTATCTGAAAATTGGACTGGTGGAGACTTCCAGAGGCTGTCTTTACCACTGCGAATTTTGCTCAATTTATGGTTTTTTCAATAAATCCTACCGCAACCGCCCAATAGACGAAATTGTGGCCGACATAAAACAATCGGGGCGCAAATTCTTTTTTTTCGTTGACGATAACCTGGCCATGGACCGGAACCGTACCCTTGAACTGTGCAGGGCATTAAAACCTCTGAAAATTAACTGGTTCGGACAGGTTAGCATTCATATCAGTAAAGATGATGAGTTGCTCAGGGCACTCAGGGATTCAGGCTGTATAGGGGCTCTTATTGGTTTTGAATCATTTAATGAAGACAACTTAAAGCAGATGGGCAAAAACGTAAACCTGCAGTATGCCGACTACACGCTGGCCATTCAGAGAATGAGGGAATTCGGGTTAATTATTTACGGCACTTTTGTTTTTGGTTATGCTTCCGACACTGAAAAGGATTTTGAAAATGTGTTCAGGTTCGCCAAACAAAACAGGTTGTATATGAACGCATTCAATCATCTTGTGCCGTTTCCCGGAACACCGCTTTACACGAGACTCAAAGAAGAAAATAAGCTAATCCAAGAAAAGTGGTGGCTGATAGATGACTATAAGTTTGGCGATGTGGTATTTCATCCCGGTGCCCTGAAAGCAGAACAACTTTCTGATCTTTGTTACATGTACCGCAAAAAATTCTTTACCTGGTCGTCAATATTTTACCGGAGCCTGGATTTGAAAGCCAATTGCGGATCACCCAGAAAAGCTCTGGTCTATTTCCTTTCCAACATCACTGCCCGAAAAGATGTGGAATTCAGACAGGGCTTACCTGTAGGCAAAAATCAGTAAAATATGGAATTCAGACTTGCCACAGAGAAAGATGATGCTGCCATAAGGGAGTTGTTGCAGCAAATACCCCTGAATGGGATGCTGCGTATCCGCTACCTCAGGGAACCTTCATACATCAGGTCTGTGGAAATCCAGGGCATGCCTCAGCAAACCCTGATTGGTTTAATAAACAATAAAATCGTGGCAGTGGGAAGCAGGAACATCCAGCGACTTTACATAGACGGCGAAATAAATACTGCCGGATATATAAGTAACCTGAGAATCCACCCGGACGCACGGCATGGAATCAGTCTGCTGAAAGGTATAAGGGAGATGGAAAATCTCCCTGCCGGACTGCCAATAGATTTTCACTATGCCACCCTGATCGACAAAGACAACTTTACAAGGAATATTCTCGCATCAAACAGGCCGCGGATGCCCGAGGTTATTGATATGGGTTTATTGCACACTTACTCTGTCCCGATCAGAAAAACCGCAACAAATGTCAAACCCGGCAAAAGGTTTGAAATAGTAAGGGGAGATGAAAAAATGATGCCTCTGATATTAACCTTCCTGAAAAAGGAGGGAACCCGGAGTGATTTTTTTCCTGACCTCAGTTCCGGGGCATATGCAACGGGCCTGCTTCAACCCGAATCATTTTTTGCAATTTTCAACAAGGGGGAACTGGCAGGTGTATGTTCCCTTCCTGATATAAAAAATTACAAACAGTATATTATGGAAGGCTACTCCAGGTCATTCAGCATGTTAAGGGTGCCGCTCAACGCTTATTATGCGCTCAGGCGGCGGCATTCCATTCTCCGAAAAGGCGAAGAAATTAAACTTGCCTTTGCCGGGTTTCCAGTTGTAAGGGATGATAATCCGGAAATTTTCAAGGCTTTGTTGTTGCATGTTTACAACTCCATGTCGGGCAGCGGACAACATTACCTGAGCCTTTCGCTGCATGAAAAGAGTCCGTTAATAAAAAGCCTCAGCCGCTTTCCGAAAATTAATTATACCAGCCGGCTGTGTATATTTAAACTAAACAATGATAAATTTACGGCAGAAAAGATTTCGGCTGACATGCTGCAACGAAATAAAAGAATACCGTTTATTGATCTGTTGCGGCTTTAATAACATTAACCACCGGTATATGGAGTGCAAGACAAGTATAATAAGACTTGGTGAATTGACGGAAGCAGAGAAAAATAATCTGCTTCAATTGCACGCTCAATATTATGATAATGTAATTGAAGAGGTTTTCCTGAAAGACCTTTCGGAGAAGGACTGGATAATTATCATAACAGATGGCCGGGGACAGTTGCAGGGATTTTCCACCATACAGCTTATCTGGCTGAAGATAGAGCAAAAGTACCATCTTTATCTGTTCAGCGGCGACACCATTATAAGGGAGGAAGCCCGCAATACGCATGCCCTGTCAGGCGCTTTCATCCATTTCATGTATGCCATTATTGAAAACCATCCAAAAATTCCTATCCACTGGTTCCTGATCTCCAAAGGGTACCGTACTTACCGGTTCCTTCCTGTTTATTTTAAGGAGTATTACCCGGTTCGCAACAAGGTGGTTCCCGGCTATTATCAGGAAATTCTCAATGCAGTTGCCTTTTATAAGTTTGGAGACCAATACAACCCGCAGGCTCATCTGATTTGTTACAAGCAAAAAAAAGACCGGCTAAAACCCGAACATGCTCAAATTAATGATGGCAGGCTCAGAAACCCTGATATTCAGTTCTTCCTTGATAAAAACCCTTTCTTTTACAATGGAGATGAACTGACCTGTATTACTGATATCTGCAAAAGCAATTTCAATCCCTTGTTGGAAAGGGTATGGAAAAGTACTTCCGTTAACTTCAACTGGGAAAAATCATGAGAAGATGTATGTGCCTGCTTGCAAACACTCTTATTTTTCTTTCCACTTTGTGGGCAGGTATTGGTTTTTTCATAAACCTGCGCAATTTCAGAAAGATTCAGGGCAAAAAGCTCATTTCCCTTTATGAAAAAAACAGGGAGACGGTTTTTCTGAAAAATTGGAGTTTAAAAGGTCGCGGCAATCCGCAAGAGTTGCCCCTGACTGACTGGGATGATTATGAGAGCCACATAAAGCAAATAAAAAAAAATGAGCCAAATGTGCTTACAAAAGAGAAGGTTCTGATTCTTGAGCCTACCAGCGGCACTACCTCACATACGAAATATATACCCTATACGCACGGGCTACGGAAAGAATTTAAACGGGCCATTCAACCCTGGCTGTTTGGCTTGTATTTAAAATGGCCTTCCCTGTTTTTCAGCAACCAGTACTGGTCAATTAGTCCGGCTGCACAAACTAAAAACGAACCAAGCCACTCAATACCTGTCGGATTTGAGCAGGACAGCCAATACCTGGGCGGCAGGTTAAGCCGGGTGATGGACCAGATAATGACTGTTCCCGGCCAGGTTAAAAACATTTCCGGTTATGAAGCCTGGGCCAGGGCAACAATTTTCTTTCTTGTTAGTGACAAACACCTCGGATTGATCTCAGTATGGCACCCGTCATTTTTAACTATCCTGCTTGAGAAAATTAAGGCCAGCTTTCCCGATATAGTATCAGACATTGAAAAAGGAAGTATCTCCTCAGGGGTAACCGGTGTTCCCGTTGAAACCGGTTCCGGTGGAATTGCAGGCCTGAAACTAAAACCAAACCCACGCCGTGCCCGCGAACTTCGATCAATTGATCCGGCCAAAGCAGACTTTTTCCGGCTCTTATGGCCCAGACTACGGGTAATCAGTTGCTGGGCCGATGATCCGGAAGAAAACAGCCTTGCGGAGTTACGCAAAATATTCCCTTCCATCTGGATACAACCCAAAGGGCTTATTGCAACAGAGGGAATCATCTCCTTCCCTTTTGGCAAAACTTCAGGGTTGCCCGCCTACCGCTCGCACCTGCTGGAATTCATTGATCTCAGAAACGATGAACTTAAATCTCTTGGCGAACTTGAATTGCATGAGGAATATGAACCTGTTATAAGCACCGGTGGCGGTTTATACCGCTACCGGATGAATGACGTAGTTAGAGTCACAGGTTTTTACCGCAGGAAATTACCCCTTTTGCAATTTTTATATAAGAGAGATTATGTTTTAGACATTCGGGGAGAAAAGGTCAGTTTGCAGCACGTAAGGGAAATTATGAACCAGGTGAAAATACAGTGGCCAGAAATCAGGTTCTTTATGCTAAGCCCTGTTATAAACGGAAACAAAGCATTTTACTGTTGTTATATTGATCCCGGTGATGACTTAAATATACCGCATGAACAATTGGCCGCCCTTATTGATGAATCTCTCCGGAAAAACTTCCATTACCACCACGCAAGGCAAATAAAACAACTTGCAAATCCGGTAGTATTTCTCCTTGAAAAAGACCCTGCGGAAGATATAATCAACCATATCGAATCAACCGGAATAAAACGGGGCGATATTAAACTGTTACCATTAAGCAGACTCACCATCTGGCCACAAATTCTGAAAGGCCGGTTTATAAACCAGGATAGCCAATCCGAACAGAATTGAGCGTGCTTTCGATATCAACTGCCTTCGAAAAAAGACAGGATGTAAACAAACCTGCTGTCTTTTTTCGGGGTTCAACTGTGTCAATCAGTCAGTTTTGCAATAATTGTCTGTATATTTTCTTTTAATGAATTGTCTATTTTCCCTATGACTATCTCAACCATATCCTTTTCTAATGTAGCCAATTTATGTACACGAATCACTGATGGTAATTTTAGTCCTGATTTTTCCCAGTTATCAATGTAAATATCAAAAGGGGTTTTATAGATTTTGCTTGTAATCCTACAAACAACTATATCACCGTCACTGAAGTCATTAATTATCAAAGCGGGTCTTTTCTTAAATGTCTTTGTGTCTGTAAAGGGGAATTTCAATAAAACTATGTCTCCGAAAATCAATTTATCCATACTCAATAGTTGTCATAAATTGAATCAGAATCGGCATAACCCTTTAAGAATTGGCTTTGTGTTGATCGTTGGAAAATCAAATCGTCATATAAATCTGAATCATCCATTAGTACAATCACCCTAACATCTTTATCTTGATTTGAATTAAGCTCTGATTGTATGTTTGTCGGTATCAGAATCTGGTTATCTTTTATTTTTGATTTAAATTCTAATGCTCTCATAATTAATAATTTTTATACAAAGATAATTATTTTATTTGTCAATTTTCAATGTGTCTCGGATGTCCTGTTTGCTTGCTGCCAACGGTTCAGTGCAAGTTTTCGGGGCGGGTTGCGTGCGATTTCCTGTCCGAAGGACGAGGGAAATCGGGCGTGAACCCGCCGACCGCGTACCACCAGACGCCGCCCTGAAATTTGCACAATGTTAGCGCATTTTTTTCGTTTTAATAATTCATATTTATTTTTATTCTTCCCTTATCAACATGGATAATCGTTTTTACAAGAACATCAACTTTTTGCTTTCTTTGAACTCCTGCTTCCCAGTCTTTAAAATTATTTTTTAAAACGTCGAATATCTGGAAACCAATATTTGCCATTTCAGATGGACAATGAACTATTTGAAAATCTCCTGCCTTGCCTTCACAGTTTACCAAACATTGAATTACTATTTGGCCTTTCATATTTAGCTCCTTGTCATTGAAAAGAACTCTTACCTTAAGCATGTTTTCAATTTCAATTAATGAAACTTTCGGCTTTGGCATTTCTTCAACAATAAAAAAGTAATGAACTAATTTAGTTTTATTCGTTTCCCAGTCTACAGGATTATTTGGGCTTCCATAAGAGCACGCTACAGTAGGGTCTAAAAGTGGTCTATATTCCTGAGCAAAAACTATTGCAGGGAATAATAAAGAAAGAATGATTAAATTGAATTTTTACATGATGTTCTATTTAAAAATTTGCGCTATGTTGTCTATCCTCCAAAACTATACAATATTTCCTCCTGTCGGAAATATTATCACCCCAAACTATTTCATAATTCAATTCGGCTTTCCCCTCGTGTTGCACAAATTTTTCTTTTAGAACAACAGGGTTTCGGTGAAACGCTTGCCGGGGCAATATGTCGGGTGTTCTGTTCAAACGGTTTTTGTTTTAGTTTCAAGGCTTTAAAACTAAAAATCTTTTGGTTGTAAAGCAAGCTGCTGGTTTAAATTTTTATTGTTTAGCAGGATTATCGTAATCTGTTATAACACCGACTTTATTATTTTCAGCATGGAGCCAGTAGCTAACCGGTGCCCTTTTCCATTTATTTGATTTGTAGTGCCGCAGAAATATAAGTCTGTTTTAGGATTATAGAATGCAAAAGAACCTGTCTGCCCCCAAAATCCAAGAATTTCACCCGGGTATTTTACAGGAGAAACAAACCAGGGTATCCACAATTTTTCCAAACCAATTCCGTATAAAAACAAACCCGGCGGCGGAAAAATCCAATTCCATTTCCTGAGTTCCTCAATTTTTTCTTTTGGAAAAAATATTCCTTTAAAAAATGCTTTCAGAAACAGCATTCCCTCATCAACCGTTGATACTATGCCGCCCTCAGGTCCCACCGATGCCATATATTCTGGCAGCCATAATTTTTTAGCCCCACAGAAGAACGGTACGGGTGTTTCATCATTTGGGTCATTGTAAGTGTAAGTGTTTTTGAGATTCAGTGGCGAAAAGATGGTTTCGTCAAACACGTTTCCAATCGATTTTCCGGTTACATTCTCAATAATTTTCCCAAGCAGTTGATAATTGGAATCGGAATAAGAGGCTTTTCTTTTAGCTCCGGGCTTAAATTTGGGTTTTAAATTTTTTATCAGTTCTATTGTTCTTTCAATAGGCCATGGTTCGTCGTTGCCTTCCATCAGTTCATCGGCAACTGTCCTTCCGTTTTTCTGTTTATGAAAAAAATAATCGGGTATGCCGGAAGTATTTGTAATCAGGTGGTAAACGGTAATTTCATTCGAGTAGTCGATCCCTTTTAACACATGCAATCTGTCACAAAAATGTTCAGGCAAATATTTCGAAATCTTATCATTTAACGTGATTTTACCCTCCTCCATTAATTTCATGACCACCGCTGTTATGTACAATTTTGTAACACTGGCAATAAAATATCTGCTGTTTACCTGCATACTGCCGGCAGCACCCGACCATGAAAAACTTCCCGCGCTGTTTTCAACTTTCATTACTGCACTGAATACGCTCTTATTGTCAATCATTTTGTTTAGTAAATGATTGAGTTTTTCTGTGTTAACCTTTTTATCCATATTTATGATTCAGTTTTCTTACTTGTATTTCGACTGAAGAAAATCAATGGTTGTCCGGATCAATTTTTTAAGCGTTTCCTGGTTGATGTCAGAAAGCTTTTTTACATAAATGCAACCTTTCCCCATTTTGAATTTACCCAGTTCTTTCAGCAATTCATCCTGACCTGAACAACCTGAATAAACATAGAGGGATATTGCTGTTTTTCGCGGTGAAAATCCGACAAGCGGCCAATCGCCTTCCTGCCTGCTTCTTTCAGATTTGTAATGATAGCTTCCAAATCCGATGATGGAAGGTCCCCACATTTTGGGTTCATAACCAGTAAATTCCTGCATTAGTCTGAGAATTTCAAAACTATCTTTTTTCTTTTGTTCAGTATCTGCAAATGAATTTATAAAGTCATTTACATCTGCATCATTTTGTTTTGTTTTTAATTCTGCCATAGAATATTATATAATTTGATTGTTTACTTTCTCAAAATTTTCTCCATTTTCTTTCCTTTAGCCAATTCATCAACCAGCTTATCCAAATATCGGATTTTTTGCATCAGTTTGTCTTCGATTTCTTCTACCCGATACCAGCTAAAACCATTCTGTAAACCCCCGAAATATCCATTTTAGCTGGTTTCGATTTTCAAATTTAATGAAAAGTTGCTGGTTTATAATTTTATTGTTTGATTTTAGCGGACTGATTAACAAGTTAACCATCGCCCGGTGCGATAGCATAACGGAATATAGAGCTACTCTTCAAACCATCGGTATATTCCGTAACGTGAAATCACCGTTTCACCATTCTGTTTAAAAAAATCCTGAATGATTGCTGCGTAATCGCCGTTTGATTGAAGCTGTTTAAAGGTGTGATCATCATCTGCAATGAATAAATTGCTGGGCATCAGCAATTACAATCACCGTTGGTTTGGCCGGATTGTATTCCGCCCCAAATTCATATTCAAGGTTGAATTGGCCCATTCCAGGGTTGTTATAATCCACAGGAACTTCAATACTTTGGGCAAAGATGTTCGCAACTTTCAACCAAAACAAAAACAAAATAAGCCTTCTCATTTTAACCCTTGTTAAAATTCCATGGGTCTCAATTTGGGTCGAACGATTACAAATTTACCCGACTTTGCTTTCCCCGATTTTGCCCAGGTGGGTGTTTTTGAAATCATCGGAATATTTCAGCCCGTAACCAAAAATCCGGTCCATGGAACTGTGGCCGAACAGGATGATTCCGGCCAGCATCACTTCGGGAACGGAAATGAGGTAGCCAACAATTCCAACAGCAACGGCCAGTGTTCTGAAATGGAAAAGATTATAAATCCACGCTCCGGTTTTGGTTCCGAACAAATAGCCCAGCATACTCAGGTCGGGAACCAGCAGGAAAACAAGAAATACCCACCAGTCGTAGCCGATTACAAAACTTAATATATACGCCAGAACCAACATTCCGGCTTCTTCCAACTGCAATAAAAGTTTCATATTTTATCGTTTTAATGTTCAGGCACTATCCATTCAAAAACATCTGCCGGAGTTCCCAATCCGTCCTCGCGCAGTTTTAACCACTCATTATAAAAAGCACAGGGATAAACGCGTACATACAGTGTGTCGAAATCTCCCTGAATCAGCCTTCCATACCAGGCTGTAATCCACATTTCATAATACCCTTCTTTTATCAGTCTTTTCAGAATAGTGCCAAAATGGTAATAAAGGTAATTGTCCTTCGAAACATCGGGAGTATCGCCGAAAAAAACCCGCATTCCATACTGGTGGGGAGGTTCGCCACTGGTTTCGGTTATTGTACCATACGCCAGCAGCTTTTGTCCAAAAGCAGGATCAATAATGATACTGTCGATGGTTAGTTTAAAATGCGGGATTTCAACCATATTGAACGAATGTGACCACACAGAATCGCCTTTGTGATGGGTAATTTCGGGCAGGATTAAATCTGAAATAAATCCTTCTTTTTCGAGCGACACATCAAAAATGCCATAGGGTAAATCATAGAAAACGAACTTGCCCTGTTCATCGGTTACTCCCTGAAATAATTCACTTCCTCTTGAAAGCGTTATGGCTATGCCTGAACGATCAGACAGCGGAATCCAGTTTTGGTCAATTCGTTTTACCTTAACTTCCGTGTCATGTGAGTTTTCTTCTTTTTCGCAGGCCGCAGGCACGACAAATAAAATCAGAAAAATCAATCTTAAAAAAATCAAAAATTTCCTGCCTGATAAGAGTGATTTTGAGATTCGTTTTAAAAGCGAAAATTTCAATATTTCAATTGGGTTGAATAACATAATTCTGATTGTTTTTTGGTTTAATGGTCTAAAATTAAAAATAATGCGGCTACTCCAGCAATACTGCATTAAACAACAATTTAAATGTAACCGGTGTGGATGCCCTGAACTGCGGATTGAACGAAGAGAGCACAATCTGACCTTTCCCTTTTTTCAGCCAAACCAGGGCAGCTTCGCGTTTCAGCAATTCTTCCTTTTGGGCAAAACCGCTCATCAGAATTTCATCTTCGGGAAATGCAGCCACCACGCGCCGGTCCATATCGAGGCCGGGAATGGATGTGCGAAAAACCGGCGTACCACGGTGAAATACCCCGCACTGTTCCGGCATTCCCCAGGCCAGCGGATGGTCGTTCCGAAAATTGAGCCGCAGCAGCGAGCCGGGTACATACAATCCTTTCGCCGAGAGGCTTTTCCCAATGTCGCTCACCGGCAGCATAAATTCCTCTTTGTTTTCATCGTCTTTTTCTCCAATGGAAACAGGTCCCAGAAACAGTTCGGTTGCCGGTCCCCAGGCCATTATTTTACCGCCGTTGTTCACAAATTTCATCAGATTGTCGAATCCTTTTTTTTCCATCCCTTTGGCAAATTCAGGCGGATAATTGGAAGGAACCGGTTTGCCGTCGCGTTCCGATTTTCCGGTCATATAAATGGATTTGGGACGGTCGGTGAAAATGAGTATATCAAAATCGCGCTGCAAGTTTACGGTCTGGAAATTTTCCGGACGCAAAACGGTGTATGGAATATGGTACTGATCAAACAAAAAACGGGTCCAGCCACCGTCCATGTCGTGTTGCCAGGTTTCCACAACTCCCACCCGTGGAGTTTTCAGTATGGTTGTGGCAATTTCGGGTTTTTCGGCCAGGTAAACCGGGCTGACACTTAATTTTTCGTTTACCTCGCTGAATTTACCATTGACTGGAACAAGGAAACTTCCGGCAGGGAAAATTTTTCCATTAAAAGAAAAAGCTTCCTTTGTGCGCTCCACTTCCAGTTTTTCACCGAGGGCAATAAAAGCCGCCTTGTAGCTTTCGTTATTCGACGACGAAAACAGCGCCCAGGCTGCATTTGCATCCGGTTCATTTTTCAGGCTGAACGGAATGGCTACCGGTTTTAGTTTGTTTGTCAGTCCTGAAACCGGAGTGTTTATTTCCAGTGCATTTACACCTTTATGCAGCGGCAGCGACCAGGATGTAATATCGTAGGGCTGAATGAATTCGCCGCCTTCGGAATAATACCTGGCCGGGAATTTTTGTTTTTCGAGCACCTCTTTAATGAATGCCCGGTAGGGCTGCGCCAGCGGAACTACCACGTCGCCTGTTTGAAACTGGCGATCGCTCAAAACTAAGTTTTCGGTTAGCTGATAAGTGCTTACCCCATGCCGGTGAAGAAGGTTCACCATATCAGCCATTTCGCTTAAATCGTGCTGGTTTTGCGGAAGAATGTAATAATAAGGCGCTTCTTCCATCCCGCGTTTAATTTCGCGCCGGGTAACATCGTTGCGGAACTTTAGAATTTCATCTTTATGAATAGCTGATGTATGAAGGTTGGCCAGATTGTTTTCCATTTCGTAGCTGAGAATATCCGAAAGCCTCCACCAGCCGCCTCCCCAGGGTTCGGGCATATTAATGCTGATGTCGTAACTGCCCAATCCCTTGCCGGTAGTACGCAACTCATTGGGCTCGATGTAAACAGGTGTTGCAATTTGTACGCTGGCAGCTTCCGAGAGCATCCCGATTACCCCTTTCCAGATTGAGGTAGTTGTAGCGCCCGGCCAGTAATCATCAAACAGATAATTCACCGAAACACTTTTCAAACCCTTTTCGGTCATCTGTTTAAGCGAGCGCGAACCAAAAACCCTCATCCAGTTCCAGATTCCGGCATCCACATTTTCGGCAATGGGATCGTGCGGCGGCGAAACGTAAAACCGCGGCCCGGTTGAACCCATCTGGTGCCGCTCAATCATCGCCTGCGGAAACCATTTGGTGGAATAGGTTTCGGCCACAGCCTGGTTTTCGCTTTGACTGAGCGTAACAAAATCGCGGTTGATGTTGTGCCCCACATATTTGTGGTAAACTCCCGGCATACTACTGGTTTCCAGCGGCGTATCCTTGTGTTTGTTGTAATGTTCCACAATCATATTCATTCCGTCGGGATTGTGCGGAATGAACATGGCCACTGTATTTTCCAGAATAAGTTCCCTGCGGGGATCGGTTCCGGCAATCAGTTCATAAACCACAAGGGGAAATGCCTGCACCGGCCCCACTTCATTTGCGTGCATGCTGAGGGTGGAAAGAAAAAAAACTTTCCCTTTTTCAAAAAGTTCTTCACGGGTTGTTCCTGCCGGAATCTCATTCAGTGCAAGCTGGCGGTTGATTTGGCGCAGGGACTCGAGATTTTGGATATTTTCTTCCGACGAAACAAAAACGATATACATAGGCCGTCCCATTTCGGTTTTGCCAATCTCTTCAATGTTTATTTCAGGCGAAACTTCCTCCAGCTTTTTCATGTAGTCCATCATGTCTTCATACAGAAAAAGCATCCGGTCGTCGCCGGGCATAAAACCAAAATGTTCTGTTGGCGCGGGTATCTGAGCTTTAAGCGTAAACAAAAAGAAAATCATCAAAACCAACGAGGTCAACACTTTTTTGAAAGGAAAAAATTTATTCATAGTTAAAGTCTTTAAAAATGAAAATGAAACAACTATTCTCAAACTATGTTGAATCCTGATTAATCCAATTTTTCATAAAGCCTTTTCATCACTGCAGTTTTTTCCTCATCTTCGGCCACAGCGCGGGTGGTAAACATCATCACTCCAGTTGATTTTGAGGAGAGACCGCCTTTCAGCACCGTTTTTAATTCGGAAGCAGAAACGGTGTATGGATTATTGTATGCCTGCACTATTGGCCAAACTTTCGGGAATTTTCCGTTTTCAACGTTCATTCTGTTGCAAAACCAGGTAATATTTTCTTCTACCCAGTCTGGTTCGCGCCCCATTCGGGCATGGTAAACCATGGGCGAAAACACATCGAAAAAATCGCGGAGCAAATCGTAGTCGAGTCCCAGAATTCGCCTCCGGGCACCGTCAAATTCCTCATCAGTCCACGGACAGTGGTATATTCCGAGCATAATGCCCGGTTTCATGTCGTTGATAATGTTCCGGATTTCAACTGTCCAGTCGAGAATTACTTTGCAACGCCAGTTCCGCCATTCCGGGTCATAATTTTTCAAAATCCATTGGGCTTTTTCAGGCGTGTTTCCTTCAGGAATTTCCAGTCCGGTATCTTTTGAAAACGAAGCCAGACAATGGTCGCAAAAGCAGGTTTCGGGCAATATGGGTTCCGGCTCTTCAAACTGGGCATGCCAGTGTACGTAGTCCATCCAAACCCCGTCAATATCAAATTCAGAAAGCAGCCCGCGCAACTGGTTGAAACGGTATTGCCTGAATCCCGGGTCGGTAGGACAAACACCCATAAACCACGATGCGGCCTCCACCTGTTCACCCTTTTCATTGATGGCCCAGGCTTCGGGATTATCTTCCACATAATTTTTACCGTTCAAAGTAGCAAACTCGGCATACACTTTCATACCTTCGGCACGCGCCCGGTTCATCATTTCCTGATTAATGGAACCGCTGTGCACAAAAACAGCATTCACACCCAGTTCAGCAAGGTTATGGCCTTTATCCCACAAAGGTTGCGGATGGCCGTAAATGCCTTTTATTTCGATGACCTTTTCCGGTTCCTGCGCACAGGAAACAAGTAAGCCAATAAAAAAGTAAACCAGCATTTTTTTTAAACGAAACTCATAATTTTTTGACATACAGCAGAATTTTAACGGATTCTAAAAATAAAAAATGTATTTGACACAAATTGAAAAAATCATTTTTTTATTTTTAAACCAATAACACATAAGTTAATAAAATCAAAATTATTCACCACTAATGCAACAAAATACCTTAAAAAAAGACAAAATGATAACGAACCATTTTTGTTATTAACAACTGATGTTTTAAAATTAATTGAAGTTAGCTATTGATTTTGTCTATGATTTTTTTAATTTCGGCAAAATTAAATCAAGCGACGTTTTTAATTATTCTCAAAAAAGAAAAGAATTGGATGAAACGAGCCATTAGAAAAAATTTCACACATAGTCAGATTGTTATTATGGCGAGTTCCATGTTTTACCAAAAAAGGTTGACAATAAAAAAAACATGAAAAAACAAAGATTTTTTGCACTGTTGGTATTTCTGTTTTTTGTTTTGATTACTACCACTAATCAACGCATTTCATCTTCTCCCGATATTTATTATGAACCACCTGAAAAACAACTTCTGCAATCGGAGAAAGAGTTGCTTGAAATGGAAGGGCTTTTGGGGGAATATGAAACCTGGTTGACAGAACAAATTTCAGAATCGGGAACGGTTGGCGCTGCAGTTGCCATTATCTATAAAGACCAGATTGCCTTGTTGAAATGTTTTGGAACCCGGAAAACAGGAACTGCCGACTCCGTTGATGAGCATACCATATTCAGGCTGGCTTCGGTATCAAAACCGGTTACAGGAGTTTTGTCCGGAATTCTGGCACAGGAAAAAGTGCTCGATTTCGATGAACGGGTAACCGAAATTTTACCGGACTTCAGACTGGCAAATTCCGGCAGCACCAGTCATCTTACCATCCGCAATCTTTTGAGCCATACTACAGGACTTGTTCCGCATGCTTATGACGACCTGGTAGAAGGCCATGTTCCTTTTGGCACTATTTTCAGCAGGTTAAAACAGGCAGGTATTTCTGCTCCGCCCGGACAAATTTATGGGTATCAGAATGTCATGTTCAGCCTGGTTGATACCATTCTTGCCGTAAAAACTTCGAAAAATTACAGGGAACTGGTTAAAGAAAAACTATTTGAACCGCTTGGCATGAATGATGCTTCCACTGATTTTCAAAGTTTCAGGGATAATCCGAACAAAGCTTATCCTCATTCAGGAGGAAGCGGATATTACAGGCCAATCAGACTAAATGACAGGTATTATTCCACTTCTCCGGCTGCCGGAATTAATGCCAGTATTTCTGATATGGCTCAATTTCTGCTTGCCTTGCTCGACGAAGAGAAGCCATTGCTATCAGAAGAAATCAGTAAAACATTATTTGAACCCCAGATTGTGACCCACCTTCGCAGTGGCTATTTCAGATACTGGGACCGGGTGGATTCAAAAAACTATGGATTAGGCTGGCGACTGGTTGATTATAAAAACAGAAATATTGCTTACCACGGTGGCTACGTTCATGGCTATAAAGCTGAAATTGCTTTATGCCAGAAGGATGGTATTGGTATTGTTTATCTTACCAACTCGCCAAACAGTGTGGCCTCGCAAAGTATTCCGGTTTTCCTGAACGCCTTTTTCGACCATAAAGACAATAAAACAATTATGGCCGAAACAGAAATCTCAACTGAAGAACATCTGAAAATTCAAGGGAGTTAATCCATTTTTTCTATCTTTAGGACTTCAATAATAATAGAGGTCTCATGAAACTGAAATATTTTTTCATTGCCTTTCTGATTTTTGGATGTTCGTCAACTCAGGCGCAATTCCCTGAGGTAGAGAACAATACCGACCGAAAGGTTAAAGCTTTTCTGGAAGAAAATGTAAACAACTGGCGCGACATGAACGTGCCCCTCACCGATGGTAAAATTCTGTATGACCTGATTGTTAACAACGGATATACCAGGGCTGTTGAGATTGGAACCTCAACCGGACATTCAGCCATTTGGCTTGCCTGGGCACTGAGCAAAACCGGTGGAAAACTCATTACCATAGAGATTGACAAGGAACGCTGGCTTGAGGCAAAAGCCAATTTTAAAAAAGCCGGCATTGATAAATACATTGATGCACGGTTGGCCGATGCACATGAACTGGTGCCGCAACTTCCCGGCAAATACGATTTTGTGTTCAGTGATGCGGATAAATACTGGTATAAAAACTACTTTATTGACATGGATCCCAAACTGGAGGTGGGCGGTTGTTTTACAGCACATAACACGGCCTTGCGGGTTTCAGGCATTCGTGAGTTTCTGGAATATGTGGAGAGCCTCGATAATTATGAAACAACCTTTGCGAAAAACAGTCGTTCAGGAATTTCCATAAGCTACAAAACCGCCGAAAAACCACTCAAAAATTGAATAACTCTTCTGACAATCTCGAACGGAAACTGGGACTTTTCCCGGTTACGAATATTGTAGTGGCCAACATTATTGGGGCCGGTATTTTTACCACCACCGGTTATTTAATGGGATTTTTGGGAAATCCCCTACTTATGCTTGCATTATGGCTGATTGGCGGGTTGGTTGCCCTTTGTGGTGCGCTCGCATTCGGCGAACTGGGAGCAGCTTTTCCTGAAGCAGGTGGCGAGTACACTTTTATTTCAAAACTTTTTCACCCTATGCTTGGCTTTTTAAGCGGGTGGCTTTCGCTGATTGTGGGTTTTTCGGCCCCCATTGCAGCATCGGCTATCGGATTCAGCAAGTATTTCATTTGGGCGTTTCCCGATTTCCAGTCGTGGTTTTTGTTCGATAAAATTATGAGTCCGGAAATGTTCAGCAGGCTATTGGCTATTTTGGTCATTCTTACCTTTTCCCTTTTACATTCACGCGGCGTGGTATTGGGTGCAAAAGTACAAAACGGGCTAACCATACTTAAAGTAGCACTTGTTGCCGGATTGATAATAGCCGGTTTTGCATTGGGAAAAGGCGATTTCAGCCACCTTAAAATTTCTTCAGCCGGCGGACAGGCGCTCAACTTCAGTTTTTCGGGCTGGAAATCCATGGGCCTTTCGCTTATGTTTATCATGTTTGCATACAGCGGCTGGAATTCAGCCACATATATTGGTTCCGAAATTAAAAATCCGCTGAAGGTCATTCCACGGTCTCTGCTTATTTCAGCAGGTATTGTTACCATTCTTTATTTGTTGCTGAACCTGTTTTTTGTATATGCCATTCCTCCTGAAAAAATGGCCGGCGAACCTGAAATTGGCGGAGTTGCCGCTAACCTGGCATTTGGTGATTTTGCCGGAACCATTATTTCGCTGCTCATTTCCTTTGCTTTGTTTTCATCGCTCAGCGCTTTTATTATACTGGGGCCGCGTGTATATTATTCTATGGCCCGCGACGGCTATTTTTTCAAATGGGTATCGGCAGTTCACCCCCGTTTCAAGGTTCCTCAAAACGCACTCATCCTTCAAAGTGCGATTGCCATTATTTTGGTTATGTCAGGAACTTTTGAACAAATTCTGGCTTATATGGGGTTTTCTTTGGGTATTTTCCCTATTCTGGCAGTTTTGGGAGTTTTCAAACTGAGAATGACAGGAAAAAGCAAACTGAAACTTCCCGGCTACCCGGTGGCCCATGTTTTTTTTATTTTGGTAAGCCTTGGTATTCTGGTACTGGCGTATTTCGAAAGGCCCTGGGAATCAACCATTGCCATTCTTACAGCACTTTCGGGAATTCCGGTTTTCTACTGGTTTAAAAAGAAAAAAGGAAAACTACCTGGCGCCTGAAATAATTTCATGTAACATTCTGTCAATTTGCTCCCGCGTTTCTTTTTGAAGAATTTTGTAATCGGCGTTGATTAACGGATTACCATAACGAATTGTAACACGTGTAACCGGTTTGCTCATTTGCCTGAAAAAATGGCCCACAAACGTATCGTCATCCACCCAGGCGTCGTTTTCGTCGTCAAAGTGAATGGCCATTGGAATTACCGGAATACCGGAGTCGGCAGCTATTTTGAAACTACCGTTTTTAAAAGGTTTGGTAAGCGGACCTTTATAAGAAGTACCTTCGGGAAAAAGCGCCACGGGAATTCCACGGTTAACTGATTCTTTTATTTTGTTCATGGCAGAAAGGAGACTTTGTAATTCGGAGCGGGCAACAAAAATGGTATTGGTGATTTTTGCACCTGCTTTTAGCAGAGGCCATTTCTTTAATTCGGCTTTAGCGACAAAAGCCGCCGGAGTAACTGCCGAAACAATAAAAATATCGAGATAGCTTCTGTGATTTGGCATCAGAATAAAATGCGAATGGGTTGGTATTTTATTTATATTCACTTTTATTCCGCATACAAACAAAATACTTTTTCCCCAGGTGCGCATTGTCCGGTTTTGAAGTTTTCGGCTGAATCCGAAAAATTTCAGCCAAACCAGGCCGACTATTACCACATAAGCTGAAGCAAAAAGGATAAACAGCAATCTGAGAAATGCCAGCGGAAAAAGTAAAATGATTCGTGCAGTTTTCATCCTGCAAATATGAATAAAAAAGGTTTTCCATTAAAACAGAAAACCCTTTTTGAACTGCATTTAGGAATAGTCATTTTTTGATATTGTATAATTGAGGAAATCCAAACTTATTCTTTTTTAAACAATGCATGTTGAACTGAAAAAGAGAATGCCTGGTTTTGCAGTTTTGTTGAGCCTGTATCATAAAGTGTTGTAAAATCTGAGGAATAACGGAAATCAACTTTGGAATTTTCGCTTAATTTTAATGCCATTCCGGTTGCCAGGCCGAGAGAAAAACGGTTTAAATCTCCTGCACCCAAACGTTTTTCCGGGAAGGAAAAAAGATATCCAAAATCAGGCCCTGCATAAATATCCAAAAATTTTACCGGTGAAAAAGAAAACAAAACAGGTATTGAAAAATAGTGATAATGTTCGGTATTTCGAATCCATGGGGCTTTTGATTTATCAAAATAACCAATGGAATATCCTCCTGAATTTTCAGCACCGTGATATAAAATATAGGTGTTTGCTCCCTTTAACTGATACAGAAATTCAGTTTGTAAACCAACAGGTCCAAGTAAGTCATGTTTCTTAAAATACACTCCAGCCATTATTCCGCTTTTCTGGTCAAAATCGAAAAGCATTCCCTGGTAATCATTCCGAAACCAGGAATACAATGAGCCGCCTTTAACACCAAATTCAGTTTGCGCATGAAGTGTTTCAGAAGATACAATTAAAACAGAAAAAAACAGAATGTGCCTGATTTTCAATTTTTGATTTTTCATAAAAGTTGGGTTTTAAAATTATTATTCAAACATAAGTATGAAAAGCGTTAATCCAACTTAATGCATTCAAACTTTTGTTAAATAAATCTTATTGATGTTAAAAGCTCAAAATAATGTAAAATGAAACGCTGTTTTGTTATTTTTATAACCTGGTAATTCAAATCCAACAACTATGAAACGTCGAAATTTTATTGTCACTTCTGCCGGAATTGCTGCCGGCGCTTCACTTCTCTCAAATCCGGCGGGTGCTGCCGTAGCCGGAAACAACAAAAAAAAGCTGGTTTTGGTTGGCGCCGGAAGTCGCGGAACCAGCTTCTGGGGCAAACGGATTGTGGACAATTACAGCGATTTGGTCACATTTGCCGGGTTGTGCGACATCAACCCCGGAAGGCTTGAACTGGCAAAAAAATACATGGGCGTGGATTGCCCTGTTTATACCGATTTTGAAAAAATGATGGCCGAAACAAAACCCGACCTGGTGATGGTGGCTACCATGGATTCAAATCATGATGAGTTTATTGTACGAAGCATGGAACTGGGAGTGGATGTGCTGACCGAAAAGCCCATAACCACCGATGAAGTTAAATTACAGGCCATTCTGGATGCCGAGAAAAGAACGGGCAAAAAGTGTATTGTCGGGTTCAATTTAAGGTATGCCACCCTTCCCACTGCCCTAAAAGAATTTATGACAAAAAAGCCGGTGGGAGAAATCACTTCGGTTGATTTTAACTGGTACCTGAACGTTTACCACGGCGCATCCTATTTCAGAAGGTGGCATGGCGAACGCGACAAGGGAGGTACCCTTTTGGTACACAAGGCCACCCACCACTTCGATATGCTCAACTGGCTCATTGATTCCGATCCGGTGGAAATTACTGCTTACGGGGCTTTGGAACATTACGGAAAAAACAACCCGTTCAGGGGCGCCAACTGCAGAAATTGCGCCTACACCGACAAATGCCGGTATTTTTGGGACATTACAAAAGACAAACGCGCCATGGAGCTTTATGTGGCCAACGAAAAATACGACGGTTACATTCGCGACAACTGCCTCTGGCGCGAGCAGATAGACATTTACGATAAAATGTCGCTTCAGATTAAATATGCAAACAACATCGTTGTCAACTATTCGCTTACAACTTATTCTCCGTATGAAGGCTGGCGCATCGCTTTCAACGGAAAGGAAGGCCGGGTGGAATCCTGGAGTGGTATCCCCTGGCGTAGTCAGGAAAAAATCAACCAGGCAACCCTTCATGCAGCAGAAATGAACCAGGAGGATGCCGGTGAAACGGATTATGATGAGATTTTCGTGATGAACAATTTCGATCGCGATTACAAAATTATCAAAGTAAAAGCAGCCCGCGGTGGTCATGGCGGAGGAGATTCACGATTGCAGGACAAAATTTTCCGTTTCCCCGATATGCCCGACCCGCTGAAACATGCAGCAGGAACCCGCGATGGTGCCATGTCGTGTCTGATTGGAATTGCCGCCCGAAAATCAATCGATGAAAAACGTCCGGTAAAAATTGGGGAATTGACAGATATTCAGCCGCACCCTGCAAGGGAAACCTGAATTTTTTTAACCACAAATCAACATGGCAAACCGAAGGCAATTTTTAAAGAATCTGTTTATGGCTCCTCTGGTTCTGAAAGGCATAAAAGAATCACAACCTGAATTTTACAGTTCTTCTGAACCAAAAGAATCCAATTTTTCCAAAAAATTAAAACCGGTTGGCCGTATTCTGGAAGAAAAAGGCTATTATGTTTGGTGCAATACTCCTGTTTACGGAGAAGACAAAAAGGTTCATGTATTCTATTCCCGCTGGCCGGAACAATACGGGATGGGCGGATGGATTCACAAATGCGAAATTGCACACGCTGTTGCAGACTCACCGGATTCTGAATTTAAATACCAGGAAACCATTTTAAAATCCCGCGAAGGATTCTTCGACGCTACAACCTGCCATAACCCGCACATTCAGTTCGTAAATGGAGAATACTGCCTATTTTACATGGGCAACTCCAACGGAAAAACGAACACAAAACGGATTGGTCTGGCCACCTCCAAATCGTTAAACGGACCATGGAAAAGAATGGACAAACCACTTCTTGAAACCGGCCCGGTAAACGCATGGGATGACCATTGCACAACAAATCCCGCCTTTCTTGTGCATCCCAACGGGGAATACTGGCTGTACTACAAATCATGGAACAGTGAAGAATATGAACAGGCACAGGGTCAAAGAATCAGAGGTAACCGGAAATACGGATTAGCCATTGCTAACAAAATTACCGGACCATACATTAAACACGAAAAAAATCCGGTGATTGATTTTTCATACCTGGGAAATAACGAACAACTCGAAGATGCCTTTGTGTGGTATGAAAGCGGAAAATTCAAACTCATTGCCCGCGACATGGGTTTTTTCAATCATGAATACGGGCTGATTTTTGAGTCGAAAGATGGCATCCATTGGGAAGAACCGGAAATCGCATGGTTCCAGGCTGATTATTATTTCAATCAACCGCCTGCGCCAAAACATCTGAGCAGGTATGGGAGGTTTGAACGCCCCCAGCTTTTAATGAACAATGGAAAACCGGAATACCTTTTTACCACAACACAAGGCGGAAAATACAACACAGCCAGCGGTTATGTTTTTAAAATAGAGTAACTTAATTCGTTTCCTTGAATTTTAACATATAAAATCAAATCAAAATGTTCAAAACCACTAAAACCATTCTTGCACTCTCTTCACTCACACTGGCGGCCTCAGTTTTTTCTTCAGCTCAAGAATTTCAACATCCCAACGTAGTGCTCATTATTACTGACGACCAGGGCTACGGCGATTTGGGATTCACCGGAAACCCGCATGTAAAAACGCCGGTTCTCGATAACTTTGCCCGCGAGAGCATCCGGTTTAATCGGTTTTATGTTTCACCGGTTTGTGCACCTACCCGCGCCAGTCTGATGACCGGAAGATATTCATTACGAACCGGAGTACGCGACACATACAACGGTGGAGCCATGATGGCAACCGAAGAAATAACATTGGCAGAAATGCTTAAAACTGCCGGATACCATACAGGGTTGTTCGGAAAATGGCATTTGGGCGACAATTATCCATTTCGCCCGGGCGATCAGGGTTTTGACGAATCGCTTATTCACCTTTCGGGGGGCATGGGTCAACCGGGCGATTTCACTACCTTTTTTAAGGGTGACAGCAGCTATTTCGATCCGGTGCTTTGGTACAACGGAGAACAAAAGGGTTATGAAGGCTACTGCTCCGATATTTTTGCCGATGAGGCGATTGATTTCATCGAAAAGAATCATGGAAAACCGTTTTTCTGTTACCTCTCGTTTAACGCGCCGCACACGCCGTTGCAAGTACCTGAAAAATATTATGACATGTACAAAAATATTGACCCCGTATCCGGTTTTGAAAACGACAACAGGCCATTCCCTGTTATGAGCGAAAAAGATAAAGAAGATGCCCGGAAGGTTTATGCCATGGTGACCAACATTGACGACAATGTAGGCAAAGTTTTGCATAAACTTGAAGAGTTGGAGATTGCAGACAATACCCTTGTTATTTTCATGACTGACAACGGACCACAGCAACTCCGGTATGTAGCAGGAATGAGAGGACGAAAAGGCAGTGTTTTCCGCGGCGGGGTGCGTGTTCCGTTCTTTTTCAGACTGCCGTCACGTTTTGAAGGAAATCGGGAAATTGAAACAACTATTGCCCATATCGACATTCTTCCCACACTGGCAGAACTGTGTAAAGCCAAAATACCAACTGACCGCACCATCGATGGAAAAAGTTTTTTACCTCTGCTGAAAGAAGAAAAGCCGGAAGTTTTTGAAACCCGATCGCTGTTTTTTTACTGGACAAGACGTTTGCCTGAACTTTATCAAAATATTGCTTTGCAAAAAGGCCCATATAAACTGGTTGGAAACACGAACTTCAGTTCAGATTTGGAAAATTTTGAACTGTTCAATATCAGGGAAGATGAATTCGAACTGAAAAACATTTTACCCGGGAACAAAAAACTTGCTTCGGAAATGAAAACAGAACTCGACTATATTATTGAGGAATTATCCAATTCGCCCCACCTGCAAAATCCACCGCGCATTGTTATTGGGAGTGAACATGAAAATCCGGTTTACCTGAACAGAAACAATGCCGGTGGAGCCCGAGGAATCTGGACCCAGGAAGAGGTATTTGGTTTCTGGCGGGTGAAAATTCAGAAAGGAAAGTACAATATCCGGTTTAAATTTATTCACCCGCTGGAATCTGAAGGAACAATGTACCTGGAAACAAATTCGCTGATTTACAGGCAGCAAAACAAAAATATCCCGACCGATATTATTGAAATGAAAGATGTTCACTTTAATGAAACGGAGTGCGATCTCATTCCCCAATACATGGCCGGTGGAAAATCTGTTTTTCCATTGTGGGTTGAAATGGAAAAAATCAAATGAAATGAAATGAACTTAAATTTCGAAGCCACGGCTGAATTTGCCTTAAAAAACGACAAGAACGATCCGTTGCAACATTTTCGCGAACGTTTTTTTATACCGGATAACACCATTTACCTCGATGGAAATTCCCTGGGAATGCTCCCGCTTAAAACAAAGGAATTTATTGCAGATATTACCGAAAAGCAGTGGGGTACTGACCTAATAGAAAGTTGGAACAAACACTGGTATGAAATGCCCGTCCGGTTAGGCGATAAAATTGCCCAAATAATTGGGGCAAAGCCGGGCGAGGTAATTGTGTCAGACAGCACCTCGGTAAATCTTTACAAACTTGTACATGCCGCACTTAAGTTACAAAAAGGAAAAACAACCATTGTTAGCGATGTTTTCAATTTCCCCACCGACCTTTATATTCTTCAGGGAATTTTAAAGGAAAAAGGACCTGAATACAAAATTGTTTTAGCCGAATCGGCAGATGGGGTTTCGATTGATTTGCAGGACCTGAAAGAAAAAATAACAAACGACACAGCGCTGGTGGTACTTTCATTGGTTGCCTTCAAAAGTTCATTCTTGTACGATTCAGAAAAAATGACCGAATGGGCGCACGAAAAAGGGGCGCTCATGCTGTGGGATTTGAGTCATGCGGCAGGCGCCGTTCCTGTGGATTTGGAAAAATCCGGCGCAGATCTGGCAGTTGGATGCACCTATAAATTTTTAAACGGTGGTCCCGGTGCTCCGGCTTTTTTGTACGTTGGAAAAAAGTTGCAGGATAAACTTTTTTCTCCTATTCAAGGCTGGTTTGGTGATAATCGGCCATTTCAGTTTAAATTAAAGTATGAACCTGCTTTGGATATCAGAAAATTTCTGGCGGGTACACCGCCGGTAATTAGCCTGATGGCTGCGGAGCCTGGAATTGATTTAATTATTGAGGCTGGCATAAATAATTTGCGGAGTAAAAGCATTAAGCTGTCCGGGTATTTGCTCTTTCTGGCTGACAAATTTTTATCCTCTTTTGGCTTTTCCTCCGGTTCACCTGCCGGCTGGAATTCACGGGGATCGCACGTTTCGCTGAAACACCCAGAAGGCTATCGAATTTGCCAGGCACTAATAAATCCGAAAAATCAAAAACCAAAAATAATTCCGGACTTTCGCGAACCCGACAATATAAGGTTTGGCATCACTCCGCTTTATTCTTCATTCACTGAAATTTGGCAAACCGTTAACCGGTTAAAAGAGATTATGGAATTGAAAGAATACCAATCCTTCACAAAAACAAGAAATTCAGTTACATGAACTATTTCTTCCGGAATTTGGTAACCACTTTTGTATTGTAAAAATCATTGGATAATGTGAGTTCAAGAATATTTTCATCCAATTTATACAAATAGGGCAAAACGGAGGTAATGGTATCAAAATCAAGTTCTATTTTTAATGAATCTTCGCCGGCCTCCCAGGTCCCCTGTTCAAATTCCATTGTCATATCACGTTGACGCATGTTGAAATCCTGCCTGAATTTTCCGTTTTTGGAAAATTTCATTTCCCACACGGCACCTGCATCTTTCAAAACTTTTTCGTTGCTAACCGGATCGCCGCCTGTACCTATCAACCTAAACTCAATAATTTCCCAGGTTCCTACCAACTCTTTACTACCTGTGGTTGCGCATCCCATTAACACTACTAATCCAACTATCAAAAAAGTTTTTAAATTCATATTTTTCTCATTTTAACTGGTTAAATGAAGCGAACAAAGTTAAAAGAATTTTGAATTATTAACCAGACGGAAAATTCCGGGAATTGAGTTTATCTTTTGATCAGTAATAACGATTAGTCCGGTCTTCGAAAAAAACCAAAAAATATAATTTTCCCTGAAGTGTCTTTTTTCAGCAATTTGAGGTTTTCGTTTACAATTGCAAACTGAAATTCTTCATTTCTTCGAAAGTCATTCGGATTCATTAAAGTAATGAAGTTCTTTGATAAACTCCATTTACAGGATTCTGCTCCCTCCAGAAATTTTATGCTCAGACCGGATTTTTGCTGAAAACGACCGTCTTCCCCAAATTCAATTTCCCAAAAGGAATCCTCCTTCTTCAACTGCTCTTCCTTTATGTTTATCAGCTCGCCTGCAGGTTCGGTATAATACTCAAAAAGCCGCCATTTCCCGGGAATTCTCCTGGACGGGCGGGAAAACATTTCAGTTGATTTCAACCAATAAACAAATGAATGAAATAAAGATTTTTTATTCATAATTTTTGTTGCAACTGTTATTCGACCATTTTGCCAAAAGAAAGTTTAATGTTCCGGTTCCGGTTTATTTTCTTTTCAAGAAAATGATGAAAGGAAAATTGAAATTCCTTTCCCTGACACAACTATATATTGGGGAGAAGAAATCAGTCCCTTAAAAACGAATGTTTCCGATTGGCCATTTGTAAAAACAAAAGAAAATTAATGTAACTTGTTGTTTTTAAAATTCAGTTCCATGGAACAGAACAGACGTGAATTTGTAAAAACCACCTTAAAAACAGGATTGTGTGTTTCACTCGCTCCTGCTTTCTTGTTGTCAGGTAATCAAAAGATTACGGTCCGGGTATTAAATCCGCTGAACCGGGTACCGGTGAGTTTGATAATTGATGATTCCACTTGCCTGGTTAATCTGGCACATTTTGGAATTCCCCAGTTTGCTGAAGTTTTTCCGGAGAATTACAAACAAGACTGGCGAAAACTTCCACGGGAAATTCCCGATAGTTTTGTCCGCGAATTCGGAGAATGGAGCATTGAACACGGTGTAAAAGGGAAATACAGCATAGTTCCGTATCCGGCTTGCACGGGTTGGGTCAACCGATTTATTCCGGGCTGGACAAAAACAGAACTGGAAAACAGCCTGAACCTGGTTCGTGAAGTCATTCTGCCCAATTGGGATATCCATCCCGAAATGGTAAGCCACACCCGGGTAATTGACATAAAGACAGGAAAACCATTCGATAAAGCCACTCCTGAATTTATGGAAAACTGGGAATGGAGCCAAAACAAAAGTGCTGATGAATTAACTGCTTACCAGGCCTATGCTTTACAAATTTTAAAAGATGCCGGCCTGCCCTGCGAAGGAATCACCACGCCGGGAGGGTACGGAAGCCGCAATCAGGAAAATCTGGCCATCAGTGCATTTCAATCTGTAAGAGATGTTTATGGTTCAGAAATTCCGCATTACTTCCGCGATTTATATACCGAAAAAGAAAAAAGCGTTGCTCCGAAAGTAATTTTCCCGAATAAAGGAAACAAATCAGATTGCGTAGTTTCCATAATTGGCTGCACCGGCGATTGGTTTGGAGGCTGGGACGGTCTTGTTCACGGAAATGTTGATAAATTTATTACCAAAGATTTACAACACGGACGTATGGTGGAAGTTATTGAAAGCGGAGAACCGGCCATTATGGTTTGCCACTGGCCGGGCATATATTTCAACGGCGAAAAGGTGGGTTTCAATATTCTGAAAACAATAGTCACCCGGTTAAATCAGAAATACAATCATCTAACCTGGATGAAACTGAGTGAAATATCAAGATACTGGGCAGCAAAGGAAACAACCGAAATCGCTGTATCAGAAAATTCAATTCAAATGAATGCTCTGTTCTCGTGCAATGATTTCACACTTAAAATTGAAAAACCTGTTCAAAAGTTGAAGTTAAAAACAGGTCAACCATTTAATAAAATTTCAAACTCCGGCGAATTAAAATGTAATACTTTTATTTCAGATAAAACATCAACAATTCTATGCTTTAATTTGGAAAAAGGACAAATGCAAATAACAATAGATACCGATTGACTTTTTTTCGCAAAAAAAACAGGAGCAGAAAATTGCTCCTGTTTTTTCTAACCTAACCAAATCTATTCTCTATGAAAAAACACTTTTACATTCAATTACAATTACAAAAGTACGAACAAATACTGTTAAGGGAATTCAATCAAAGTTAAAGAATGTTAACTCTTCATAATCAAAAAGATAAACATCATCCTATTATCTCGTAATTAACCCGAATTTTATATATTTGTTCTCTTTAATTTGAAACAGATAAAAAATACCGGAGAATGAAATTTAAAACACGAAAATTCGAAAATTTGAAGATAGAAAATTTATATTTGCTTAACACAACAGACTTATTTCCTCTAAAATACAGGGAAATAACTCATCTGATATCCGACTTGTAAAACGCTTATTTGTTTCTATTCTAAAAAAATAGCGTTATTTTTGCAATCCAAAATTTTAAGATTTCTTTATTACTATTAATTATAAAATCATTATTTATGGCAAAACATGTATATACTTTTGGAGCTGGAAAAGCCGATGGTAAAGCTGACATGAAAAACCTACTGGGTGGCAAGGGTGCTAACCTGGCAGAGATGAATTTAATCGGTGTTCCGGTTCCTCCGGGATTTACCATCACCACCGAAGTGTGCACCATGTACAATGAAATTGGTCAGGAAAAAACATTTGATCTGATTAAACCGGAAGTGGAAGCGGCCGTCGCATTGGTGGAAGAACTTACCGAAACAACTTTCGGAGATAAGGATAATCCATGCTTATTGTCTGTACGTTCGGGGGCCCGGGCATCTATGCCGGGTATGATGGACACCGTTTTAAACCTCGGAATGAACGATGATGCCGTGGAAGGAATTGCCCGGAAATCGGGAAATCCACGTTTTGCATGGGACTCATACCGCCGGTTTGTACAAATGTATGGCGATGTGGTAATGGATATGAAGCCTGCCAGCAAAGAAGAACATGACCCGTTCGAAGAAATTATTGATGAGTTGAAGGAAGAAAAAGGAATTCAACTTGATACCGATTTTACAACCGAAGATTTACAGGAGTTGGTTAGGCGTTTTAAGGCTGCAGTAAAAAAAGTTACCGGAAAAGACTTCCCTACTGACCCGTGGGAACAACTCTGGGGTTCAGTTGCTGCTGTTTTCAACAGTTGGAATAACCCGCGTGCTACTTACTACCGTCGTATGGAACAAATTCCTGATGAATGGGGAACAGCAGTAAACGTGCAGGCCATGGTATTTGGCAACATGGGAGAATCTTCCGGTACTGGCGTTGCCTTTACCCGCGACGCAGGAACCGGCGAAGATGTTTTCAACGGTGAATACCTGATTAACGCACAGGGAGAAGATGTAGTAGCCGGTATTCGCACACCGCAGGAAATCACCCTTTCCGGTTCCAAAAAATGGGCTGAATTGCAAGGCGTTAGCGAAGAAGAAAGAGCTTCCAAATTTCCTTCGCTGGAAGAAGCCATGCCCGAAATTTACAAACAACTCGAAGAAACCCAGCAAAAACTGGAAGATCATTATAAAGACATGCAAGACCTCGAATTTACCATACAGGAAGGTAAATTGTGGCTGCTGCAAACCCGTAATGGAAAACGTACAGGGGCTGCAATGGTAAAAATTGCTGTTGACTTGCTTGAACAGGGTATAATTGATGAAAAAACAGCGTTGAAACGCATTGATGCCAATAAACTGGATGAGTTGCTTCACCCGGTATTCGAAGCCTCAGCCATTAAATCGGCCACCGAAATTGCAAAAGGATTGCCTGCTTCACCTGGAGCTGCTACTGGTCAGGTAGTTTTCTTTGCCGATGAAGCTGCTAAATATCCGGTTTCAATTCTCGTTCGTGTTGAAACATCGCCCGAAGACCTGGAGGGTATGCACATTGCCAAGGGTATTCTTACTGCCCGTGGCGGGATGACTTCTCATGCAGCAGTTGTTGCCCGCGGAATGGGAAAATGTTGTGTTTCAGGCGCCGGAGCAGTTAAAATCAACTACAAAACCCGTGTAATGACCATTGACGGGAAAGAGTATCAGGAAGGCGACTGGATTTCACTTAACGGTTCAACCGGAAAAGTGTATGAAGGCAAAATTACCACCAAAGATCCGGAAATGAGCGGCGACTTCGCCAAAATAATGGATTTGGCTGAGAAATTTACCCGAATGAATGTGCGCACCAACGCCGACACACCTAAAGATGCACAGATTGCCCGTCAGTTTGGAGCAAAAGGCATTGGCCTCTGCCGTACAGAACACATGTTCTTTGAAGGCGACAGAATTAAAGCCATGCGCGAAATGATTCTGGCAAAAACTGAAGTTGACAGACGCAAAGCACTGGAAAAACTATTACCTTATCAGCGCGAAGACTTTGAAGGAATCCTGGAAGCTATGGAAGGTTACGGTGTAACCATTCGCCTCCTTGACCCGCCGCTTCACGAATTTGTACCCCACGAAGAAACCAACCAGAAAGAGATGGCAAAAGAAATGGGAATTTCGGTAGATGATGTGAAAGCACTGGTTGACGACTTGCACGAATTCAACCCCATGCTGGGACACCGTGGATGCCGTTTGGGGAACACATATCCTGAAATTACGGAGATGCAGGCAAGGGCCATTATTGAAGCAGCCGTTAACCTGAAACAAAAAGGTGTTAACGTGTTGCCCGAAATTATGGTACCGCTTATTGGTTCTGTAAAGGAATACAAAATGCAGTCCGATATTATTCATGAAACAGCCAAAAAAGTGTTCGAAGAAAAAGGTTCGGAAGTTGACTATCTGGTTGGAACCATGATTGAAGTTCCGCGCGCAGCCCTTACTGCTGATTTGGTAGCTAAGGAAGCTGAATTTTTCTCGTTCGGAACAAACGACCTTACACAGATGACCTTTGGTTATTCACGCGACGACGCCGGAAAATTCCTCCCGGTTTACATTGAAAAGGGCATTCTGAAAATCGATCCGTTCCAGGTACTCGACCAGGAAGGGGTTGGTCAGCTTGTAAAAATGGGAGTTGACAAAGGCCGTGGTGTGAAACCCGATCTTAAAGTAGGTATTTGTGGCGAACATGGCGGAGAACCTTCTTCGGTAATGTTCTGCGACAGTGTAGGCATGGATTACGTCAGTTGCTCACCGTTCCGTGTACCTATTGCACGGGTTGCAGCAGCTCAGGCCAACATAAAATAAAAATCTGATTACAAGATACTTGAATTGAAGCCGTCCGTTTTGGGCGGCTTTTTTTTGCGTAGAAATACGCAAAAACCACACCGTATTTCTACGCATTTTCCATACGTAGAAATACTCTTTCACAGTCATTTTTCTTTTCCGAAATTTGTATTCGTACAATTTTAAAAATCAAAATGAAAAAGAATTGGTCAAAAAACGATACTACCCCATTCCTCAATCCTGTAAGCTTGGACACACCGGGATTGACCTTTTCTGATACCATCAGCATTTCATTTCTCTCCTATCAGCACGTTCTCTCTATTCCTGAAATGTAAAATGGTAAGAAGGGTTACGGATGATCCGTAAAGGGGTTCTGGCCAGAACCCCTTTCATTTTTATATAAAAACAAGATTATTTTTCAGAGCGTACACAACCAGGCCTGCAGTATTTTTTGCTCCTGTTTTGTCTATCAGCTTACTTCTGTAGCCTTCAACAGTTCGTGGACTAAGATTAAGTTTGTCTGCAATTTCAGTTGCAGTATATTCACGACAGATTAAATCAAGCACTTCAATTTCCCTGTCCGTGAATTCGGATGAATCAAATACTGTTTTATTTTTCCGGGTAACACTTTTTAAAACCAATCCCGACATATCGGGAGGAAAATAAAAATCGTTTTTGATGACCTTTTGCAAGGCTAATTCCAACTCCTCAGGTTCTGCATTTTTTAGCATATAGCCATTTACTCCTTCGGAAATCATATGTAAGATCAATTGTTCGTCATCCTGCATTGTCAGAACAATTACTTTTATTCCAGGATAAAGTTTACGGATTCTTTTTTGTGCTTCAATACCGTCCATCACCGGCATTTGAATATCCAGGAGAATGATAACTGATTTCTGTTCCAATTTATTTAACAACTCAAGTAATTCCATGCCGTTGCCGGCTTCATAAATGTCACCAACAAAGTTAAAGTCTTCCAATAAAGAATGAATTCCCTTTCGGAAAAGTTTATGATCGTCAACTATTACTACAGCTTGTTTATTTTTGTCCATATTCCTCAACTAATTGTCTGCAAATATAAAATAGCCATTGTGCCCTTTCCCGGGCGGGATTTCATTTTAAAACCGGCTCCGATTATCTGGGCTCTGCTTTCAAGGTTTTGCAACCCCAGACCCGTTTTCACCATTTTTTTAAGTTCAAATCCAACACCGTTGTCCCTAACAAAAACAGCCATTCCTTTGGAGGTAAAACGAATATTAATTTCAATTTTCGATGCCCTGGAATGTTTTATGGAATTATTTAATAATTCCTGAATAATTCTGAAAACGGCAAGTTCTTTTTTCACATCAAACCGAAAAGGTTCCCCGCTTTTCCAGATTTCCAGGTCTATCTGGCCAGCTTTTTTTATCCATGCCGTAAGGTCTTCGAGGGCAAAATACAGGCCCAGTTTTTCAAGCGATGGTGGCATCAAATCTCTGGAAATTCTACGTACCTGGGTAATTACTTCATCAATATATGTTTTTGTTTCCTGTGCGAGCTCTTTTGAATCGGCATGACCGGATTTTTTCTCAAACCGGTTAATATTAAGTTTTACTACCGACAGCATAGCGCCTACCTCATCGTGCAAATCGCGGGCAATGCGTTTTCTTTCCTTTTCCTGGGCATTAATTGTATTTTTAAGCATCTCTTCCTGTTGCTCTGATTTTATCCGGTTAATCTCCAGTTCTTTTATCAAAAGTCTTTTTTGATAGGTAACAAAAAAGAAAAATATCGCACCGGCAAGTATTATCATTCCGAAGGTGCCAACAATATAAATCAAAACAATTTCTGCGTTTCCAAGAACACTCATTAATCCTAAATTGTAATATTTTATGAAGCTTAGACGATCACGAAAATAATGAACAAAAATGGAATAAATAGAATATGAAAGAAAATAGATTGAAAGAAATTAAAAAGAAAGGGCAGCTCAAAAGCCGCCCTTAAGTTAACCCCCAAACACACAAGCAATACAGAATGTATTGCGCTACAAAAATAAAAAATATTATTTGAAAGCAAAACATTAAGCAAATAATTTGTTCGAAAGCAAAATCAGGGAAAAAAAGAAGCGAGATTTTAGTTGATTGCAAATTCTTTTTTCTGCAACATCCGGTAGATGGTTGATTTACCGATATCAAGTTTTTTGGCAACCAGTCTCACATTTTGGTTATATTTATTCAAAAAGTGTTTTACAATTTCATAATTGTATTCATCAAGTGTTTTTTCATTGGAAAGAAGATTCTGGACATTCTCATCTACACTCATATTCAGATGGGTAGGTTTAATGTTATCACCATTGGTCATAACACATGCAAGTTCCATTACAGCTTTTAATTCTCTGATATTGCCTGGATAATGGTAAGTTCTAAGTAATTGTTTGGTTTCTTCGGTAATCGTTTTGGGGCTCATTTTATTTTCTTTGCAAAATTCGTTTACAAAATATTTTGCAAGTAAAATAATATCGTTCCCTCTTTGCCTCAACGGCGGCAATTCAATAGGCAAACCAAGCAAACGGTAATAAAGGTCTTGCCTGAATTTGCCTTCGTTCACCAGGGTTGCCATGTTTTTATGGGTAGCCGTAAGAATTCTCACATCGAGTGAAATAATCTCGTTTCCGCCAAGGCGCACCAGTTCACGTTCCTGTAAAACACGTAAAAGTTTTGCCTGAAGGTTAAGGTCCAAATCTGCAATTTCATCAAGGAATAAAGTTCCGGTGTTAGCCTGTTCAAATTTTCCAATTTTTCTGAAATCAGCCCCGGTAAAAGCACCTTTTTCATGTCCAAACAATTCACTTTCAACCAAACCATCAGGTATGGCTGATACATTTACGGCAACAAACGGTTTGTTACTTCTGGGTGAATTGTAGTGAATTCCTTTGGCCACAAGTTCTTTTCCTGTTCCTGTTTCACCTGAAATTGATACAGAGATGTTGGTTTGAATCGCCTTTTCCATCAGGCTGAAAACATGATCAATCTCCCTGCTGTTTCCTTTGATTAGTTTCCGAAAGCTGTAATGATCTTTAATTGCGTCTTTTAACCGTGTATTTTCCTGTTTCAGTTGGTCCGACTGGTAAATATTCTTAATAATATTTGTAAGTTTTTCACGGGTATCCGGAGCTTTCATTATGTAATCATAAGCTCCGTCTTTCATTAATTCAATTGCAGTGCTGATGCTTTCCTGTGCAGAAATTATAATAACATTGGTTTCAGGAGTTCTCTTTTGAATCTCCTTTAATACTTCATGCCCTGTCATATCAGGAAGAGTATAGTCCAGTGTAATTACATCAGGTTGTTCGTTGAGATGGGAAATACAATCTTTTCCTGTATAAAAAACTTTTACCTGGTATTGGTTATCAACAAGTTGTTTTTTTAATACCTGAGCATACAGTTTATTGTCTTCAACGATGAAGATTTTATAGCTGACATTGTTTTTTGGGTTGGTCATTTCAATAAAAATTATTTAATCGCCCATAATTAAAATTACAGTGCCAAAATAGGAATTTTTTTTAAATATTTTCCCTTTTTGAAACAAAACTTTTTTTCTCTTAAAAAATGTGAATTAAAATTTGTATCCGGCCTTCTGTAAATCGTCGAGGTTATTAAACGGTTTTTCAGGTTTCAGATGTTTTGCCAGATGTTGATGGATTTTCAGCCTTATTTCTTTACCTTTTTTAGTATCCATCCTGTCAAAAGAGTGTCCGCCCGGCAGGGCATCAAAAATTTCAAAATCAAATGGTTTTCCCTCTGCTTTTAATGATTTTATAAGGTGTTCCACTTCCAGCACATTCACATCATCATCATTGGTGTTTGTATGAACTAAAAGAGGTGTTCCGTCAAATTTATGGGTATTCCATACGGGCGACCTGCGACGGTATTCAGCCACATTATCGCTGGCATTCTGCCCAATGTGATAATCGGCCTCAAATAAATCACGGTAATTTTGGGTGTGATATCCCATTCGCGCAATTAAATCACTAACCGGAACGCCTGCAAAAGCAACCTGATATTCTTTTGGGTGATCGAAAATATTCATCAGGGCGATTAATCCTCCGTGGCTCCAACCAACAATACCAACCCGGTTTTTATCAACAAAACTGAAATTTTCAATCATATAATTACGGCTGTAAAAAACATCTTCGGTTTCAAGTCCGCCATAATCAATTTTTTCAAAGTGCGATTTCCCATATCCTGTGCTTCCCCTGTACTCGGGTGCAACAATCACATACCCCTGACTTATAAATTCCCTGACAATATGCGCATAATACGTTGTAAAATCCGCATGAACGCCTCCGTGAGGCAATACAATCAACGGGTATTTTTTGGAAATATCAAGGCTTTTTGGGAAAAAAACGTAAGTCCAGAATTTCACATGGTTACCGGCGCCTTTGGCTGTCAGGTTTTCTTCTTTCCATTTAGGTGGCCCGTAAATATAAAGTTTGTCCACGTGAGCAATATCTCCTACTTTCTTGTACCACAGTACATCGTCAATCATTTTTTCCAGTATATCCAAACGATGATTCAGATTTTTACTATCTGTTTGCAACTGTTTTATGTTTTCTCCCAATGTTTCAAAATTCTGAGAAAATGCAGTTGATAAGATAATCACAAAAAAAAGAGTTAACATGGTGGTTTTTTTCATTGTTCTGTTATTTTTATTGTTATTAATTTTATAAAAGTATAAAAAAGGTATTATATGAAATACAAAGCTTTTCACAAAATGTCCTATGGACTTTACATCATAACCACCCGGTTAAATGAAGAAAATGCAGGTTACATTGGGAATACTGTTTTTCAGGTAACATCAAATCCCTCGCAAATTGCCATAAGTTGCCATAAAAAAAATGCATCGGCAGAAAAAATACTTCAAAGCAAAATTTTTTCCATCTCGGTTTTGGGCAGGAATGCAAGTACTTCACTTATAGGTGAATTTGGATTCATGTCGGGTACTGAAGTTGATAAATTCCGGAATATTAAAACCATCACAGCCAAAACAGGCGCTCCTATTGTACTTGATTCATCGGTGGCATGGTTCGATTGCAAAGTGGTATCGAGCCAGGATGTAGGCTCACATATTTTAATAATAGGAGAAGTTCTGGACAGCGAAGTTATTTCGGATGAAGAACCTTTAACTTATGCTCATTACCGCGAAAAATACAAAATGTTGTCGCCAAAAAATTCGCCCACGTATATCGAAAAAGATAAACTGGAGAGCGAAGAACCTGACGAAGACAAAAAGGAATCAACACCACAAAAAAAAGAAACAGATTCAGAAAACAGTATGGATACCTTTACCTGCACTATCTGCGGATTCCAATACAATCCGGAAGAAGGAGATCCTACAGCCGGAATTCCTCCCGGAACACCTTTTGAAGATTTGCCTGACGACTACAAATGCCCGATTTGCAATGCCAGTAAAGAATATTTCAAAAGAAATTAGTTATAAAAAAACAGCCGGCTAATCCGGCTGTTTTTTTAAAGTTCGCGGTGGGTTCCGTCGCAATACGGTTTGTTTTTCGACCTTTTGCACTGGCATAGCCATACATCCTTCTTTTTTTCTATTTCAAAAGATAGCGGAGTAAATTCTGATTCTTTGTGCGAACCATCGCAAAAAGGCTGATTATTACTTTTTCCGCAGGCACACCAGAAAAATGTTCCCGGTTCCAGCGTTACCATTTTTGGAAACTTAGCTGCAATTTTTGGTTCTTCCATTTGTTTTTGTTTAAAATATAACTGATTCCAATTTTTCAGCCAATTTAGTCAACAATCTTGTATGCCACAACCCGGTTATCAAAAAAAGTTGGAACAAGAACCAAATCCAGTTTCAGTGAAAAATCGAGGTCTGCAGTATTTATTTCCTGTTCGGTGGTATCGAGCAGTTTAATACTTTTCCCATTCCTATGAATAAAAATCCGGCCCGGCCAATTGGAAAAAACAAATTCACCCTGGTTGTTTTTCTCCAAACCGTCCACTCCACCTGCATTGGCAATCAAGAGCTTAACTTCTTTGGTTTTAATGTCAACCTCGTAAACATTTTGATCACCCACATATAATTTTCCGTCCTCGGTAAAAAGGCCATTCGGTGTTTCAAAGGGTTCTCCTTCCAACCAAACGGATAATCCGCCTCCCTGAAGAACATGAATTTTTGCGGTGCGGGTGTCAGAAACAAAAACCATCCCGTTCTGACTGGCTGCCACATCGTTAAGAAAAACAGCATTTGCTGCGTGGTACCTGCTGATAATCCGGCCGGTTTCAACATCAATTTCAACAAGCACATCAATATCTGAAACATATAGTTTCCCGTCATGGAGTGCCATTCCTTTAGGAGCATTCAGATTTTCAACCCATTTTAAATTCTTTACACTCCCATCCGAATTCAAAATACTTAAAAACCCTTTTCCATCTTTTTCCGATGGATTTCCGTTGATGTTCGATACATACATTACATCAGCTTCTTCGTCGTAAAGAACCGATTCAGGAGTTTGCAACCCATCGGAAGTTTCCCAAACCTTTTCAAGTTTTTGGGCATTTACCAGACCCAAACCTGAGATAAAAACCAGTATCAATCCAAAAATTAATGTTTTCATAATTCATTTCTTTTAAAAATTATTCGTAAAAAGTTACCATAAAAAAGTGTTTATTGCAAAAAAATGTTCAATTTGGTATAAAATTCTTTAATCAAAAAGAATAAATAACACAATTATGAAAAAACTTTTGTTCGTATTTCTGTCAATTGTTATGGTTTGTTCGGTTTCAGCCCGGGAAAAAATAATTTCAAAGTTGTATGTGGGAACCTTTACAACTGAGGGAGCAGAAGGAATATACCTCTGCAATTTTAACCATTCAACCGGTGAAATTTCGCTTGAAAAAACGTTTAAAGGAATTGATAATCCTTCATTTTTGAATATTTCACCCGACCGGAAAAAACTCTATGCGGTTACACGTCCGCCGTCAACTATCGAAAATTCAGGCGGATATATAAACGCATACAAAATTAGACCAAACGGCGATTTGGAATTTATAAACAAGCAGATTTCAAACGGAGCAGACCCATGCCATGTTGATGTTTCGCCCGATGGAAAATTTGTGGCTATTGCAAACTATGGCGGAGGATCAACTTCTCTTTATGAAGTGAACTATGACGGAAGTCTGAGCCCGGCAAATTCAGTTATTGTAAATGAAGGTTCGGGGCCGACAAAAAGACAAACTGCGCCTCATGCGCACTCCATCAGATTTTCGCACGATGGAAAACAGGTGTTCAGCGCCGACCTGGGGACCGACAAACTGAATATTTTCGACCTGAAAAAAGAAAAACTTTTACCTGCCAAACAACCATTTGTTAAACTGGCTCCCGGAGCAGGTCCCAGACATTTCGATTTTCATCCGCACGCGAAAATAATTTATGTAATCAATGAATTAAATTCAACAATTACTTCTTTCAGTAAAAATGGTAACAGATGGGAAGAATTGCAAACAGTTTCTACAATACCTGAAGATTTCAGCGGGACAAATTATTGTGCTGACATTCATGTTTCACCCGACGGAAAATATTTATATGGTTCAAACCGGGGGCATAATTCCATTGCAGTTTATAAAACAGATTCTGTTACCCAAAAACTTGAAATGATTACAACGGTTTCGACTCGTGGCGACTGGCCCCGAAATTTCACGTTAAGTCCTGATGGAATATTTCTGTTGGTTGCAAATCAGCGCAGTGGAAATATTGTGGTTTTCAAAATAAATGCTGAAACCGGAATTCCTGAATTTACAGGAAAGGAGTTAAAAATTCCGGCTCCTGTTTGTCTTGAATTTTTATAAATTCACTAACTGAATTTAGTGCTGATTAACTTGATAAATTCATCGCGGGTTGCATTTTTCTGAAATGCACCGGTAAAATCGGAAGTAGTGGTAATGGAATGTTGTTTCTGAATTCCACGCATTTGCATACACAAATGCTGAGCTTCTATAACCACCGCAACTCCCAGCGGTTTAAGGGTATCCTGAATACATTCCTTAATTTGGGAAGTTAATCTTTCCTGCACCTGCAAACGGCGCGCAAAAACATCTACTACCCTGGCAATCTTGCTCAACCCGGTTATTGTTCCGTTTGGTATGTATGCCACGTGAGCTTTCCCAAAAAAAGGCAGTAAATGATGCTCACACAATGAATAAATTTCAATATCCTTTACAATTACCATTTGGCGGTAATCTTCCTTAAACATGGCAGACTTCAGTATCTCCACAGGATCTGTTTTGTAACCCTGCAACAAAAACTGCATGGCTTTGGCTACGCGTTCGGGCGTTTTATTAAGACCTTCACGTGTCATATCCTCACCTAATGTTTTTAGAATATCCTGGTAACTTTGTGAAAGTTCCTTTGTAATAACTTCATCATACACTTCAATTCGTTCGTAAACGTTTGAATTATTTTTTTCAGGTGTACACATATTGATGTTTGTAAAAATTCATACAAAGATCAATTTTTTTTCAGAAAAGCAACCAATTAAAATTCATCCATATAAAAAATGAAAAAATTGGCAACAAAACATAGGGATTAAGCAACCTTTTGCATCTCTATTACATCTGAATAAACGAATGATTTACCGGGATTCAAAAAAAGCTGATTTTCTTTTTCATTTTTTAAGAAAAAAAATGTATGCTTTGTACAATATTTTGATAATAACCGGAGTTATAATGAGGACCACTTTGTCAGGTAAACAATTTGATTTTACTTTGCCAAATTAAACCGCTTTGAAAGAATGATAGTAATTACAGGTGCCGCCGGTTTTATCGGCAGTTATTTAGCAGGAAAACTTAATCAGGCCGGTTATAACGATTTGATACTGGTTGATCGTTTTGATGATCCTTCAAAGGATATTAACCTGTTCAATAAAAAGTACAGAAAATTTATAGACAGGGATAAATTTTTTAAATGGCTGATAAAACATTCGGCTGATGTGGATTTTATATTTCACATGGGTGCACGTACCGATACGGTAGGACTTGAACCTGAACTTTACCAGCAACTCAATCTGATTTATTCACAACGGTTGTGGAATATTTGTTCCGAAATCCAGGTTCCGCTTTTATACGCATCATCAGCAGCAACTTACGGTAACGGCGAATCAGGATTTTCCGATTCGCACAGCAATGTTACAAATCTTCGTCCTTTAAACCTGTATGGCTGGTCGAAGCATGATTTTGATGTTTGGGCTTTAAAACAAACCCGAACTCCCCCATTTTGGACAGGCCTGAAATTTTTTAACGTTTACGGTCCGAATGAATACCACAAAAGAAGAATGGCTTCGGTAGTACTCCATGCTTTTAGTACAATTCAAACCACGGGCAAAATGAAACTGTTCAGGTCTCACCATAAAGATTACAAAGATGGAGAGCAAAGCCGGGATTTTATTTACGTGGACGACATTGCTGAAGTAATGCTTTACTTTATGCATCATCAGAAAAATTCTGGTATTTACAATGTTGGCACTGGTAAAGCCCGTTCTTTCTTTGATTTAACCCAGGCTGTTTTCCAAAGCCTTAAAATGAATCCTGAAATTTCTTTTATTGACACCCCGGTTGACTTACGGGGGCGTTATCAATATTTTACTGAGGCCGAAATTCAAAAACTCAGGGAAATAGGTTATACCAGACCATTTATGGAACTGGAAGAAGGTGTTGATACCTATGTGGGAAAATACCTGGTTTCGGAATCGTGCTTTTAATCAAAAAAAATCCCGGCGTTTTAACCGGGACCAGATTTTATTTTTATCATACTATTGCAATACAGCATGTCTGCGTGATCCCAGAAATTTTTCAAGAAAAACCAGCAACGATGCACCCAATAATATTCCTGCTATTCCGGCCGGTAATGAGCTGAATTTGTCAAAAAATGAACGGTAACCGGTCATAACTGCATCTGTGTTAACTTGTGAAAGCAAAGAAGGAGCCGCTTCGGCTGAGCTACTTCCTCCTGAAACGATAGCAACAGCAGCTACAAGAACAGCAAAAAGTGCAACTATTATCCAGAATCCTCTCCCCAAAACCGGCAATTGTTTTACCTGTTCACGTGCAGGTTGTTCTTCAAAAACCCGGTTCATTACCCGGGCAGAAAAATCAGGACCGGGTGATTCCAGTTTCACACTTTTAAGCAATTGCCTCAATTTGTTATCTTGTTCAAATGTTTTCATAATATGGTATATAAATCTTCTTTTAACATCTCATTTAAAATAGTATAGAGCTTTTTTCGGGCTCTGTGAAGTTTAACTTTAGCATTGCTGGCTGTTAATCCGGTTACTTTACTGATTTCATCAATCGACTGTTCTTCAAAATAATACAACAAAACCAGTGTGTATTCATCTTCCGGAAGTTTTTCCAGTGCTGCCTTTACATACTTTTCACGGTTTTCTGCCGGAATTCCATCCAGGTTCATTTCTTCTGACTCATCACTTATTTGAATTTCGTCAGTTGAAGTAAAATATTGCTTTTTTTTCCGGGTTTCCGAAATACATGTATTGTATGTAATCCGGTATAACCACGTAGAAAATTTGGCTTTTCCCTGAAATGTATGCAGCGACTTAAATGCCTTTACAAAACTCTCCTGCGCCATTTCTTCAGCATCTTCACGATTTTTAAGAACTTTAAGTGCAATGGAAAAAACAATACTCTGGTATTTTTCAACGATATATGAAAAGTAGCTTGTCTGTCCGCTAATAACTTTTTCTATGTAATAATTATCGTCTTTTTTTTCCATCTGTACCTTTGACGAGAAAAATTAAATGTGGTTACAAATTTATTCAAAAGAATAATGATAAAAAAGTGTAACCGATGAAATAAACCAGCGTCAAAAGGGCAGAAAGTTGAAAAAATTAACAATTTAAAATTAAATACCATGGAAGGAATTTTTGTACCAATCGGATTTTTTCTGGCAATTTTTGCCATACTCTATGTTTACTGGACTACGCGCACTAAAGAAAGGCTTGCATTAATTGATAAAGGAGCAGATGCAAGTATATTCAAAACGGAATCGTCCAAATTTGCATTACTGAAGTGGGGTATTTTCCTAATCGGATTAGCAATAGGTGTAATCACCGGATTTGCCCTCGCAAAAGCTGTAAATGAAGTTGTAGCCTTTTTTACTATGATTTTCTTCTTCGGAGGAGTTGCATTAATTGTAGCTCATTTTATCACAAATGCTTTGGAGAAAAAAGAATAGCCATTGAAAAAACAGCAAAAGGAACGGATTTGGGAAACCAGATCCGTTTTTATTTGCAGTGAAAGTCGATTGTACGTTTAATTGCATCGGTACATACCGGACAAAACATTTTGGCATTGTTGCTTTTCATCCGGCAATCCATAAACGGACTGTAAATGCCTTTTGCCAGGTAACCGCCTCCTTCAAAAACTCCAACTGTGTTGTTGTATTTTGCTGCCCTGGGTGTGGGAACTGGTGTTGAACCATCCAGCATAAATTGCCATTTCCTTCCAAAATCAACCAATGTAGTCAGATTGGGTTCCCATGGTTCCACCTCAAGGTTGTAAAAATCTACATATGCTACCGATGAGGTATAATATTCATCTCCTAACCCGGCAAAACCGTGGCCGAATTCATGAATAAAAACTTCTTTTGTCAACTGATTATCGGATGTACAAATACTTAAAAAATTATAGAAACCGCCTCCGCCATACCTTTCTGTGTTAACCAGCACATAAATATGATCCCAGGGAACACCGGCTGCTGCATCGTAAATGGTTTTCATATCGCTTGTTGTGAGGTAGCGATCAAGATCAAAAGTGTAAAAAGTGGAATTAAAAACAGTATTTTTATATACATTTTCACCGGGGATGTCTGTACCAGAATCAATTGAAGGAGTGAACACTGCAATTACATTAAACTTATCTTTTTCAGATTTGAATGGTTCTTCATCGAACAAATATCCGGTTACCCTGCGTGCATCGTCAAAAAATTTGTTCATTTCCAATTTGGTATAACCTTCAGCCAAAATTACCAAATCTACTTTCTCAGTTGGCTTTCCGTTTTTCTGAATTTCCACCGATTCAAACAAATTCGGATTTTCTCTGAGAATAAAATAGTCATCCGGATCAATAATGGACTCAAAAATTGTTTTAAAATGCCCCTCCCATTGCCGGGCATCAATTTCAAGTCTTACCGGTTTTTGGGGAAAGGGAAAAATAACTGCCTGATAAAATGTTTTATTCGTTTCTTTTGCCTCTGCCGTGGTTTGCCATTCCTGAAAAAGCGTACTAAATCCTTTTGAAAATAATAATTTCCCTGATTCAGCATCCAGCACACGAAACCGGTAAGTACCAAAATTAAACGTATCAACCAGGTTGATTAATGAGCCTGCCCAATGCGGCTCCAGTTTCATTTGCTGAGGATAAACCCTCGCTTCACTTTCATTACCACCAAGTAAAAAATCGAAACGCAGTGATTGTTGTAAAAAATAATCAGAAAATGATTTTTGCCCAAATGAATAAAATGGTACAATTACAAGAATTAAAAGGAACTTCCTCATGGTTTTATTTGCATTTGTTATTTTTGGCTAAAATTAAAAATATCAGCTTATAAAAAATGAGATCAGTATATAAATTTCTGCTTGAAACGATTCGTTCTGTTGATCAATTGGAAATGTTTGCTAAACCAGGAGCAGCATTTACCACTCTATTCATTTTGATTTTTTTGGCCTGGCTTGGTCATTTCCTGACCAGGCAGATTATTTTAAGAATTGTCACACGAATTGCACTTCGCTCAAAAACCAAATGGGATGACATGCTGGTTAACCGGAAAGTTTTCAGAAACCTGGCCCATTTGGTTCCGGCGTTTATCCTTTATCACGCAGCCGATTTTTCCTATCCTGTAATCCACCAGGAGCTGACCGAACTAAGTGAAGCAACACTGAGCATGCTCTCCAGTGATTATTATTTTTCACTTGCCGGTTTTTTAACCAAAACAGCCCAGATATACTTTGTTTTTATCTTCATATTCGTTTTGAATTCATTGCTTAATGCAGCACTCGATATTTATAATACTACCCCGTATGCGACCCACCGCCCAATTAAAGGATACCTTCAGCTTTTTAAAATCCTGATTTTTTCGTTATCGGGTATTTTAATCATTTCCATATTGCTTGAACGAGACCCCACTGTTTTACTGGCAGGTTTGGGAGCTATGGGTGCTGTTTTGCTTTTAATTTTTAAAGATTCCATTCTGGGCTTTGTAGCTTCCATACAACTTTCGGGAAACAATATGGTAAAAATTGGCGACTGGGTGGAGATGCGCAGCAGAGGCGCTGACGGTACGGTAATAGACATTACACTGAATACGGTAAAAGTACAGAACTGGGACAGAACCATTTCAACCATACCTACTTACTCTATGGTAAGCGAATCGTTTATCAACTGGAAAGGTATGGAAGAGTCGGGGGGAAGAAGGATAAAGCGAGCCGTAAATATAGACATGACAAGCATAAAACTTTGCGACACTGAACTGATGAACCGCCTGGAAAAATTCCTTTTAATTCGCGATTATGTGAGGGAGAAAGAAAAGGAAATAAGGGAATACAATAAAAAGAAAAACATTTCGGATGATGATGTTATTAGTGGTCGCAGGCAAACTAATATCGGAGTTTTCAGGAAATACCTGGAAATGTACCTGCACCAGCACCCCATGGTTAATAACGATATGACTTTCCTCGTGAGGCATTTGCATCCAACAGAAAAAGGCCTTCCTGTTGAAATTTATGTTTTTTGCAAAGACAAGGCATGGGCCAGATACGAATCCATTCAGGCTGATATTTTTGACCATATTCTTGCAGTTATCCCGGAATTTGATCTTCGCGTATTTCAGGAACCTTCAGGAGCTGATATTTCAAAGGCATTATCAAGTCTCTATGATTCAGAAAGTTTAGAAAAAAAAAGCAGGAAAGTCTAAAAATCTGCTGGAATTATGATTGCAATGTTATAAAGCATTCCTGATTTGTAATTGTAAATTTTTCATACTTTTGTTTTATAATTTGAAACTCAATCGGAAAAATAGAAACATGGACAAAGCAGATTACCTCGATCAGGCAGCCGACATTGACCAACTGGATGAAAAAATCCTGAAACTGATAACGAAAAATGCCCGGATACCATTTCTGGAAGTTGCCAGAGAATGCGGCGTATCTGGAGCTGCAATTCACCAGCGTGTGCAGAGATTGCTAAATATTGGAGTTGTAACAGGAAGTGAATTCATTGTAAATCCGCAAAAACTGGGATATAATACTTGCGCCTACATGGGCATTTACCTTGAAAAAGCCAAATACCACAGGCAAGTAGTTAAAGCAATGAGGGAAATTCCTGAAATTGTGGAATGTCACTACACAACAGGGCAATATGCAATTTTCATTAAAATACAAACCAAAACCAACAAGCACCTGAAAAAAATAATCGATGAAAAACTTCAGGAGATAGAAGGAATTGCCAGAACTGAAACATTTATTTCACTTGAAATGGATTTTAAACGACAGGTTCCTGTACAATGATATAAAAGCCGGTTCTTAGCCGGCTTTTTTTAATCTTCTCTGTAAACAAAATTATATGTTTCATCGTGTTGGCTGATATCAAGTCCAATTTTTTCACCATGGGGAGAAATACGCATGGGAACAATTAAATCAGTTATCTTATACATCAGCAACGAACCTCCAAAAGTAAAAACCCCAACAATTACAAGAGCCAGCAAATGAAAGAGGAATGTGGTTACTTCTCCATGAATTAATCCTACTTCGGCAGCAAAAACAGCCGTAAAAATCATCCCGGTTATTCCACCCATTCCGTGCGCAGGGAAAACATCAAGCGTATCGTCAAGCATCGATTTTGTTCTTAACGCAATGGCATAATTGCTTATAATTGCCGCAATAACACCGATAAAAATACTGGAACCAACATCAACAAACCCGGCGGCAGGAGTGATGGCGACAAGTCCCACAACCAGTCCAATTGAAGCACCAACCGCCGAAGGTTTTATTCCCTTTGCAGCATCATAAAAAATCCAGGTAAGCATGGCAGCAGCAGAAGCGGTATTTGTATTTACCAGTGCCTGGGCAGCAACCGAGTCGGCTGCCAGCGCCGAACCCGCATTAAAACCAAACCAGCCAAACCAAAGCATGCCGGCTCCAAGTAAAATATAAGGAATATTGGCAGGCTTGAATTTTTTCATTGCATCCTTCCTTCTTCCCAGGAAAATAGCTCCGGCAAGGGCAGCAAATCCTGCCGACATGTGCACAACTGTTCCACCTGCAAAATCAAGAACTCCCCAGTTCCGTAAAAATCCGTTTGGGTGCCATGTCCAGTGTGCAAGCGGTGCATATATAAAAATGGAAAAAAGACATATAAAAAGCATATAGGCCCTGAATCGAACTCTGCCGGCAAAAGAACCGGTAATAAGAGCAGGTGTAATAATGGCAAATTTTAACTGGAACATGGCAAATACTGCCAACGGAAAAGTGGGTGAAAAATCAGGGTGAGTTCCGCCCCCAACTCCCCGAAACATGAAAAAGGTTAACGGATTGCCAAATAAACCAAAACCCTCATTACCAATACTTTCTCCGAAGGCGATGCTAAACCCGACAATGACCCACAAAATGCTAACAATGCCCATTGCTATAAAACTTTGCAGCATGGTGGAAATAATATGCCGGGGTTGAATCATACCCCCGTAAAAAAAAGCAAGGCCAGGTGTCATTAATAAAACCAAAGCTGTTGCAGTTAACATCCAGGCGGTGTCACCCGGAACCAGTTGCGAATAATCCTGTTCTACAGAACCGGAAGGAAGAATTACGCCAAGAAAACCAGCGAAAATCAACAAGCCCAAAATGAGCCACCATTTTTTTGTACTTTTCATGTTTCTGATTTTTTAGTCTTTATAATGTCTAAAAGAAATAAATAATGAGTAAAATTATCATATTGTCATTATAATAATTCTTTTTCAAACAAAAATACAATTATAAGTTTAATATTTTAACAAACAGATAACAAAAGATTCATATTATCATTTTGAATACCAATTGAAAAAAACTTTTTCATTTTGATGGATTGGCAATATATTATCTTGTTTTTTTCTACTTTTGATAGAAAATTGTAAAAAGATGACATTAAAAAATACTTTAGACGATGTTGATTTAAAGATTCTTGACATAATAACTCAAAATGCCCGAATCCCATTTAAAGACGTAGCAAAAGAAGTTGGAATTTCGAGAGCTGCGGTGCACCAAAGGGTTAACCGCATGATAGAACTCCGGGTAATCATTGGTTCGGGATACCACATCAACCCAAATAAAGTTGAATTTAAAACCTGCAGTTATATTGGTATTTTTCTCGAAAAAGGGGGACTTTTTTCTGAAGTGGTTGAAAAATTAAAACTTATTCCCGAAATAGTGGAATGTCATTATACCACCGGGCAATATGCCATTTTTGTAAAAGTTTACGCCAAAGACAACGAACACCTGAAAAGTATTTTGAGCAATCAGGTTCAAAAAATTTCAGGTATTTCCAGTACAGAAACTTTTATTTCGCTGGAACAAACATTTAAGCGCACAATTCCGGTAAACAGTTAGCTTCTTTGCCTAACTGCCTCGTAAATCAGTAGGCCGGCAGCAACTGAAACGTTCAGGGATTCAATTTTACCAAACAATGGAATTTTTACCTGTTCATCGGCTATTTTCAGAATCGCCGGCGAAATTCCTTCATCTTCCGCTCCCATAATAATTGCAACCGGCATATTCATTTTTGATTCAGTATAAAATGCTGTTGCTTTTTCAGTGGCAGCAATCACTTTTATACCCGAATTCCTCAAAAAACGCAATGTGTCTTGCAGGTTTTTCACCTTGCAAACCGGAACAGAATGAAGAGCTCCTGCCGAGGTTTTCACAGCATCTGCGCCAATTCGTGCCATTCCCTTTTCCGGAATAACAATTGCGTGAACACCGCCGCATTCTGCTGTACGGACAATAGCTCCAAAATTCCGAACATCGGTAATCTGATCGAGAACGAGAATTAACGGATCAACACCGGATTCAAAAAGAATAGGGACCAGCGATTCAATATTTGTATATTCAACAGCAGACAAAAAAGCAAGAATTCCCTGATGATTTTTTCGGGTAATCCGGTTTATCTTTTCAATCGGTACGAACTGAAACGGAGTATTGTTTTCTTTAATCAGTTGGAACAATTCTGCAAACAACACATTTTCAAGACCTTTTTTTATGAGAACTTTTTCAACGGGACGATTATTTCTGATGGCTTCAATTACTGCCCTTGTACCAAATATAAAATCTTCGTTATGCATTACCAGGTTTTTTTGTTTTTCCATTTTTCAAGTTCTTCATGCTCCACCTCCCATTTTTCCATTGTTCTGGCCAATTCATTTTTAAACTCTGCATACCGGCCAAAAATTTCCTGAACATCAAGTTTATCTGGTGCCGAAAGAATCTTATCTATTTTACCAATTTCAGATTCCAGACTTTCGATCCTCGCTTCGGTTTCAATAACCTGTTTTTCCAACCTCGAAATAGTGCGGTTAATCTCTTTCCGATCTTCAAAATTTATCCCTTTTAACTGAACTTGAATATTTTCTTGACTGTTGTTATTGGTCGGTTTTTTGTTTTTGGCAGAAATTTCAAGCTCCTTTAAAGTTTCCATTTTCTTCTTTTGCAGAAAATCGTATATACCACCAAGATGCTGTTTTATTTTTTTATTCCTGAATTCATAAACACAATCTACCATACCATCGAGAAATTCGCGATCATGAGAAACCACAATAACGGAACCCGAAAAATGTTTCAGTGCTTCCTTCAATATTTCCTTCGACTGCATGTCGAGATGATTGGTAGGCTCGTCCAAAACAAGCAGATTTACCGGCTCAAGCATCAGGCGAATCATGGCAAGCCTCGATTTTTCACCTCCGCTAAGCACTTTAACCTTTTTGTCGGCATCTTCACCTGAAAACAGAAAAGCGCCCAAAATATCACGAATTTTAGTGCGAATGTCACCTACAGCTATTTCGTCGATGGTTTCAAAAACGGTTAATTCTCCATCGAGCAACTGAGCCTGATTTTGGGCAAAATAGCCAATTTTAACATTATGCCCGATTTTCAGTGTACCTTCATGCTCAATTTGCTCAAGCAAAATTTTAACAAGAGTGGTTTTCCCTTCGCCGTTGCGCCCCACAAAAGCAATTTTCTCCCCGCTTTCCATCGTTAAGTCAATGTCATTTAAAACCAGATGGCTGCCATACTTTTTGCTAATATTTTTGGCCTCAACTACCACTCTTCCGGAACGGGGAGCAGGTGGAAATTTTATTTTTAGTGCCGAATTGTCTTCCTGCTCCACCTCAATTCTGTCGAGCTTTTCCAATTGTTTAATACGCGATTGCACCTGAACAGCTTTGGTCGCTTTATACCTGAAACGATCAATAAAACGTTCGGTATCATCAATCAACTTTTGCTGGTTCCGGTAGGCTGCCATCTGAATTTCCCGCTGTTCTTTTTTCCACTTCACAAATGCAGAATAATTCATTTTCTGATCCGTGATCTTTCCCAGAGAAATTTCAAGGGTACGATTGCAAACTGCATCAAGAAAAGCTTTGTCGTGCGAAACCATTACCACGGCGCCTCTATAATTCTTCAGAAAATTTTCGAGCCACTGAATCGATTCGATATCGAGGTGGTTTGTTGGCTCATCGAGCAAAATAACATCTGGCTTCTTCAAAAGCAATTTAGCCAGCTCGACACGCATGCGCCAGCCCCCGCTGAACTCAGCAGTGGGACGGTTAAAATCAGTACGTTCAAATCCAAGTCCAAAAAGCGTTTGCTCCATTTCGGCCTCGTATGAATCACCGCCCAAAATTGTATAGCGTTCATTCAGTTCCGAAATCTGATCAAGTTTTTTAAGATAATCTTCAGTATGGAAATCAACAGCAATGGAAATTTCATGGTTCAGCATTGAAATCTTTTTTTCAATGTCGAGAATCTCGCTGAAAGCTAATACAGTTTCACCCAGAAGGGTATTGGAATCTTTGAGTTTCATTTCCTGGGGAAGATAACCAATAGTAGTTCCTTTTGGAATATTGACTTCACCCAAAGTTGGCTGCAACAAACCGGCAATAAGTTTCAACAAAGTTGTTTTTCCGGCACCGTTTTTTCCTATCAAACCAATCCGGTTATCCGATTGAATCAAAAAACTTGATTCTTTGAGCAAATCAAACCCGCCAAAACTTACCTGTATTTTATCTAACGATATCATCTTTTAAAGGAAAAGCCAAAGATAAGTATTAATGCGAAATCAGAATGGAGTAAAATAGCGAACAAAAAAAATACCCTTTCGGGTAAAAAGAGAAGGGGAAAGCTATGGACGCTTTTTGAAGATGATTGATGATTTACAAACCCCTAAACACAAAACCAATCATAAATACAGAAGATGCTTTCCCCTTTTTAAGTTCTATTTCTGAAAATAAAACCAACCATTAAATCAAAACAAATATAATTAAAAAAAATTCGATTAGAAAAGCAATTATTTGACAAAAAGTTCATTATTGGCTAAAACTACATTATTTTTCCCAATTTGGGAAAGTGAGTTTTTTTCCGGGAATCCAAAAAACAAACAAAATTCGTCTCAATTGCCTATAAACACTATATTTGCAGAAAAAAAAGTGGGAAGAAGCAGAAAAAAACCTTTTTACGAAAAAGTTCAAATTGAGGATATTGGGGCAGAAGGAAAGGCATTGGCCAGAATTGGCGATATGGTAGTTTTTACCCGGTTGGTAATTCCTGGCGATGTTGTTGACTTACAAGTAATAAAAAAACGAAAAAGATACCAGGAGGCTGTTGTTACCAAAGTTCATGAATATTCTCCGGACCGCGAAGAGGCCTTTTGCGACCATTTTGGTATTTGCGGAGGTTGCAAATGGCAATTTCTCCCATACGCCAAACAACTTTATTACAAACAAAAACAGGTTGAAGACCAATTGAAGAGGATCGGTAAAATTGACTTGTCTTCGGTTGAGCCAATATTAGGTTCAGAAAATGATACCTTTTACAGGAATAAACTTGAGTTTACTTTCTCTGACCGAAAGTGGTTAACTTCCGAAGAAATGGAATCGAAAACCCGAATTGGCAATTCCAATGCCTTGGGCTTCCATGTTCCGGGAATGTTTGACAAGGTGATTCAAATAAAAAAATGCTGGTTGCAACCACCACCTTCAAATGAAATACGAAATTTCATTTACAAGTGCGCTAATGAAATGCAATTAAGCTTTTTTGATATCAAACAAAAGGAAGGATTTCTGCGAACACTGATAATACGAACAACCTCTATTGGCGAAGTGATGGTTATCCTTTCATTTTTCCGGGAAAACATGAAAGCAAGAATTGAATTGCTAAATAAAATAAAAGAAAACTTTCCAGAAATTACTTCTCTTATGTATGTGATTAACCAGAAAGGTAATGACACCATTACTGACCAGAATATATTCCTGTTTCACGGACGGAATCATATTTTTGAAAAAATGGAAGGGTTACGGTTTAAAATCGGACCAAAAAGTTTTTACCAGACTAACTCCGAACAGGCTTATCAATTATATAAAATTACAAGGCAGTTTGCAGGTCTTACCGGTAACGAAATTGTTTATGACCTTTACACCGGGACTGGGACTATTGCCAATTTTATAGCTCAACATACAAAAAAAGTAGTTGGAATTGAACATGTCCCTGAGGCCATAGAAGATGCAAAAGTAAATGCAAACATGAATAAAATTTCCAATTCGCATTTTTTTGCAGGAGACATAAAAGAATTACTAACCCCGGATTTTATATCCGAAAACGGAAAACCAGATGTTATTATTACCGATCCACCCCGAGCCGGTATGCATGCCGATGTATTAAAAACAATTCTCGAAATTGGTCCGAAAAAAATTGTATATGTAAGTTGCAACCCTGCAACCCAGGCAAGAGATATTTTACTTCTGAATGAAAAATATAAACCAGTAAAAATTCAACCTGTTGACATGTTTCCTCATACCCATCATGTTGAAAATGTGGTTCTTCTTGAAAAAGATGTATCTATATAACAAAACCGGTGGCCATTTACGGTCACCGGTTTTGTTATCTTTATAGTAAAACTATCCCAAATAGGTCTTTAAAAGTTTACTTCTTGAGGTGTGCCTCAATCTTCTGATTGCTTTTTCTTTTATTTGGCGAACCCTTTCGCGGGTAAGGCCAAAACGTTCACCTATTTCTTCAAGTGTCATTTCCTGACAACCAATCCCAAAAAAAAGACGAATAATATCAGCTTCCCGCTCGGTGAGTGTAGCTAAAGCCCGGTGTATTTCGCGGGCAAGCGATTCCTGGATGAGCGCACGATCGGCATTGGGTGAATCATTGTTCACAAGAACATCCAGAAGGCTGTTGTCTTCACCGTCAACAAAAGGAGCATCTACCGAAACATGCCTTCCTGAAACCCTCAGGGTGTCGGCAACTTTATCGGCAGGCAATTCCAAAGAATCGGCCAATTCCTCAGGCGAAGGTTTGCGTTCATGTTCCTGTTCAAATTTTGAATAGGCTTTGTTTATTTTATTCAGCGACCCTACCTGATTCAGTGGCAAACGAACAATGCGCGATTGTTCGGCCAGTGCCTGCAAAATAGACTGCCGAATCCACCACACAGCGTATGAAATAAACTTAAAACCGCGTGTTTCATCGAATTTTTCTGCTGCTTTTATTAGCCCCAGGTTACCTTCATTAATTAAATCGGGCAGGCTAAGCCCCTGATTCTGATATTGTTTTGCCACCGATACGACAAAACGAAGGTTCGCCCTTGTCAATTTTTCCAAAGCAGCCTGATCACCCTTCTTAATACGCTGGGCCAGTTCAACTTCTTCTTCAACGGTAATAAGCTCCTCTTTTCCAATTTCTTGCAAATACTTATCCAACGAGGCACTTTCACGATTAGTGATGGACTTTGTGATCTTTAGCTGTCTCATAAACTCTCCTTAAAAAAACGTGCAAATATAGAACATTAATAATTAGCGAAAAAAGGAGCAGGCCTTCTAAAATAAAATTATTAATGGTTTGTTAAAAGTATTGTATATTTTACAATTATCAATCAACACCAAAAACAAAATATGCCAATTCTCCATTTGGGTAAACGCCTTCAACCAAAACCCCTCCCCTCGCATTTCCAATCTCTCTCTTAAAATCATTCACCTCATACATCGGTTTTTTGTTTACATGGGTTATGATAAACCCTTTACTTAATCCGGCATCTTTTAGTTTACCCCCATTCAAATCTGTAATTTTCAATCCGAATTCAATGTTTAAATTCCTTTTATCATTGTTGCCAACTACTTCAAATCTTGCGCCTAATACAGTGATATTATCCCGCACAATTTGAGTGTCGCCGTGTTTATTACGTAACGTTACAGTAAATTGTTTCCTGTCACCCTTTCTTTTAACTTCAATTTTTACATCGTCTCCTGGTCTAAAACGGCTTACCCGCTCCTGAAGTTCAGCGGAGGAATTTACCGACTCTCCTGCAACTTTCATTATAAGGTCACCTTCTCTGATTCCAGCTTCCTTTGCCGCACCGTTTTCAGCAACACCGGCAACATAAACACCTTCAACCTTTTCCAGCCCCATTTCGTTGGCCAGAGTTGCGTCCACATCTCTTATATTCACGCCAAGCAATGCTCGCTGCACTTCGCCGAATTCTTTTAAATCTTCCACTACTTTTTGAACAATTGAAACAGGCACTGCGAAAGAATAACCCGCATAAGAACCTGTTCTAGAAGCAATTGCTGTATTTATGCCCACAAGATTTCCCTGCTGATTTACCAGAGCACCTCCGCTATTACCAGGGTTTACTGCGGCATCGGTTTGAATGAATGATTCGATGGAATACTGATCTGCATTAATCCCCAGATTTCTGGCTCTGGCGCTTATAATACCTGCCGTGACCGTAGAAGTAAGATTAAACGGATTACCAACTGCCAAAACCCATTCTCCAAGTTTTAAATCATCCGAATTTCCGTAGGTAAGGTATGGCAAATTATCGGCTTCAATTTTAAGCAGTGCCAAATCGGTAGATGGATCTGTTCCTACAAGCCTTGCATCATACTCACGCTTGTTATTTAAAATTACTTTAATTTTCTGGGCCCTTTCAATTACATGGTTGTTTGTAACAATATAACCATCATCGGACAGGATTACGCCTGAACCGTAACCCATTGCCAGTTGAGGTTCCTGCCTGCGTAACCCAAAAAATTCATCGAAAAACGGATTTCCGCTCGACCATCCGCCACCGCGCATTGATTGGGTTGCAATATGCACTACGGCATGTATCGAGTTTTCTGCAGCAAAGGTTAAATCAGGTAATTGCTGCTGGCTATTTGCCGGCAAGTTTACAAAACTCATCGGTCGCTGCTCTGTAACTGTTACAACCTGCGGTTGATTAAAAAAGGTACTATATAACCAAACAGCCAAAAACGCACTGGTCAATACCAGCAAAAACGTCAGTGTATATTTTTTTACATTTTTCATATTTATAAAATTAAAATTTAACAAAGTGTTGAATTAAACGCAAATAATTTGCCAGTGTTTTTTAATACTTTGTTAATTCCCTTTCATTTTGCATATTTTAACAACCATCAACTGTTTTTGTTAAAAAGTAATTTGTTTAATTATAATTACTGAAAATTTGTCAGAAATAGTCTTGGATTATTTATCAGGAACTACGAACCATTTCGAATCCAGTTCCGAGGGTTTGTAATTCAAAATATAATCCATCGTTTCTTCTGAATTTTTTGCCAAAAAATAGAGTGATCGGTAAATCTCTTTTGCAAACTTTTCCGAAAAAGACAACTCAAACTGACTAAACAAATTACCGAAAAAATTATTGACATTTATAAAAACAATTGGTTTTGAATGATAGGCTAATTGTTTCAGCGTAATCACCTCAAGAATTTCTTCCAGTGTTCCAAAACCACCGGGCAATGCTATAAATGCATCCGACAACTCTCGCATTCTTGCTTTCCGTTCCATCATATCTCTGGTGCTTATCACCTCGTGTGAATTGGATGATGCCAGGGAACGCTTTACCATTCGTTCCGGAATAATCCCAATGGTTTTGGCACCAGTTGCAGAAGCAGCTACTGTAACAGCTTCCATTAATCCTACATTTGCACCTCCATTCACAAGAGTATGCCCCTGTTCGCCAATTAACCGGCCAAGTATCTGTGCTTCATCGAAATAAATATTCGGAATGGCATTACTTGAAGAAGAAAAAACACAAATTTTCATCTGCTCTATAAAATCAAAAATCCGGAGAAAAAATTCCGGATCCTTAGTGGAATTCTATTTCTATTTCTGGTTAGGCATCAATATTGGCATACGTAGCATGGTCTTCAATAAATTTCCGCCGTGGAGGAACATCGTCGCCCATAAGCATGGAAAAAATATGGTCTGCTTCTGCTGCATTTTCAATTGTTACCTGCTGCAGTGTGCGGTTTTCCGGATTCATTGTGGTTTCCCATAATTGTTCAGCATTCATTTCACCCAAACCTTTATAGCGCTGGGTATGCATGTTGCTTTCCACTCCATCGGCCCACTCATCAATTATCTGGCGGCGCTGTTGCTCCGACCAGGCATAAGTTTCCCTTTTCCCTTTTTTGAGTAAAAAGAGCGGTGGCGCGGCAATGTAAAGGTGACCAGCTTTTATAAGATCTTGCATATACCTAAAAAAGAAAGTCATAATAAGGGTAGCAATGTGGCTTCCGTCCACATCGGCATCTGTCATAATAATTACCTTATGGTATCTGAGTTTTTCCAAATTCAGAGCTTTGGAGTCCTCCTCAGTTCCTATGGTTACACCTAACGCGGTAAAAATATTTTTAATTTCCTCGTTTTCGAATATCTTATGCAGCATTGCCTTCTCCACATTAAGAATTTTACCTCTGAGAGGTAAAATGGCCTGAAAACGACGATCACGGCCTTGTTTGGCTGTACCACCTGCCGAGTCTCCCTCAACCAGAAAAACTTCGGTTAGCGAAGGATCTTTTTCTGAGCAGTCACTTAATTTTCCGGGCAAACCACCTCCTGAAAGAGCGTTTTTCCGCTGAACCATTTCGCGGGCTTTGCGGGCTGCGTGGCGAGCCTGTGCCGCTAGAATAACTTTGTTGACAATAATTTTAGCTGATCTGGGATTTTCTTCAAGGTAAATAGAAAGGGCCTCGCTGACCGCCTGATCGACTGCCAGGCTTACATCTGAGTTACCCAGTTTGGTTTTTGTCTGGCCTTCGAATTGTGGTTCGGCAACTTTCACAGAAATAACAGCCGTCAATCCTTCTCTGAAGTCATCGCCACTAATATCGAATTTAAGTTTGGAAAGCATCCCCGATGTTTCGGCATAATTTTTCAGGGTACGGGTTAGCCCCCTGCGAAAACCGGTAAGGTGCGTTCCTCCTTCAATTGTATTGATATTATTTACGTAGGAATGAATGTTCTCGGCAAATGTGGTGTTGTATTGCATGGCAATTTCCACAGGAATATCATTCTTTTCGGTAACAATATGAATAATATCAGTTGTAAGTTTGACCCGCGTATCGTCTAAATAATTAACAAATTCTTTTAAACCCTCATTTGAAAAAAATGTTTCTGTTTTATTTTGCCCTTCTTCATCCTGCTGCCGTTCATCGGTTATTGTCAAACGTATTCCGGCATTCAGAAAGGCAAGTTCACGTAGCCTTGCGGCCAGTGTTTCGTATTTATAAACAGTGTTTTGAAAAATAGAATGGTCTGGCTTAAAGGTAATAATGGTGCCGGTATCTTCAGTTTCGCCAATCACTTTTACTTCGCCTTGAGGTTTTCCGGTAGAATACTCCTGAACCCATACTTTCCCGTCACGGCGGATTTCTGCCCTCAAAAAAGATGAAAGCGCATTTACGCAGGATACTCCTACTCCGTGGAGCCCACCTGAAACTTTATACGAGTCTTTATCGAATTTTCCACCGGCATGGAGCACGGTCATTACAACTTCAAGTGCTGATTTGTTTTCTTTTTCATGCAATTCAGTAGGAATTCCCCGGCCATCATCTTTAACCGTAACAGAATTATCTGAATGAATAAAAACATCGATGTTACTGCAATACCCAACCAGGGCCTCATCTATTGAGTTGTCAATCACCTCGTAAACTAAATGATGCAAGCCTTTTTCATTGGTATCTCCAATATACATGGAGGGTCTTTTCCTTACGGCTTCCAATCCTTCCAATACCTGGATGCTTGATGCCGAGTAATTTCCGTTTCCTCCCGAAGGATTCACTTTTTTTTCAATCTCACTCATTTTCTCCTTTATTTTTTCTTTCTGCCTGATTATTTAATAAACTGATTGTTATGGGGAAGACAATTTTATTTCCGCCTAAACTTAACAATCTTATTTACAGACACTTAACTGACATTGGTGCAGTTTCTGAAAGTGTCGCGCAAATATAACAAAATATACTGAAGATGCAGGTGATTTTCAGGCTTTTTAGTGTTATTTTTTCAACAAGTTATAAACCTGATAATGAGCACAAAAAACAGAATCAAAACTGTCTTAAAAAGTATTTTTCACCCTCTCGGTTTATGCTTGGTAAACGGATTGCTAAAAGGCATAGCTCAAACCACCCAAAACATTAAAACTTTGAACAGGATAACCCAGCCAGCGCTGATATTTCTGGAATCCGAAATTATTAAGTTGGGCAAACACCGAAAACTGTTTTGTAATTTTATAGTTGGCATTAAAATTCAGGTCGAAAACTGTTGGGAGGTTGTAAGTTTCCATTTGTAACCCTTCCAATTGCAGCAATTCGTTATTTCTTAATGGCCGCGGGTCACTTCCTGTCACCCCCATTATAAGTGCATTTCGCTGTCCGGTAAAAAACAAATCTGTGGAGAGGCTCAACTGGTCTGAAACCTGGTAACTCAAAGAAAATTTGGCATCCCAGTCGGGTAGGTTCCATGCTTCCTCCATTGTTTCCATTTTATATACGTAATAATTCCCCGATAACAGAAGGTTTACCTTGTCATAGGCAGCATGAAAAATTTCAAGGTTGAATTTTAGCAAATTCAGGTTATCGTATAAAATATCAAAATCATTGTCTGTTATATCAGAAGCAAAAGGCGAATCCGAGCTCCTATATTTAAACTGGTAATAAAGCGGTTGATCTTTTATAATAGAATAATCAGCAGTTAATTTAAAATTAGTTTTTGTAGCCAATTTGCCATCAAAACCGCCGTAAAAATGAAACTGCTCAAAAGTACCTTTAACAAGATGTTCCGGATCGACAAACGGATTTTCGTATGCAATTTTTGAATAATGATTATTGATGTAATTTCCGTCCAGACCGGCAAAAATGTTAATTATTTCTTTTACCGGCACCAGATTAACCCGGATGTTGGGAGCCAGTTTAGCGAGGATGTCTGTACTGCTGTCAATCACAAACCAGGCATTAACACCCAATTTAATATTGGCTACATCGCCTCCCAACATATATGCAGGTTTTGCCATAATCCAGGTTTGCTGATTAAGCCCCCTTTCTAACTGGTTTTTACCAAATGCCATCAGGTATTGTTCTGAAATATCGCTGACACTCAAGTATGTAATTCCTGCCTCAAGAAATCCTGTCCCGTTGTAATAAGGCTTTTTCAAATCAGCCTTAAACTCTCCCTTGTGCTCACGCTGCCCGGTTTTTGTTCCAAAATAGTGGTACAGAAAATTAAAATCGAAGGTAAAATCATTTTTTCGTGCAGCGGCATTTTCCAGGCCAATGTTGAAACTTCCCTTTGTAAAAGTTTGTCTGTTACCCAAAAAATTAATTTGCTGATTGTCTTCTTTTAACAGATCAGGAATTGGCTCTATCGGATATCCGTAATAGTTGAAACCATTGTGGTCCAAACCCAGGTTAACAGACAAAACCGAACCGCGGAAAAGATGTTTCAAAAACATTTCAGCTTCATTTTCCGAAAATGGTGCATCTACCCTGTCCTCACTTTCTAAGGTAAGTTTTCCATGCGAAGAAAGGTGCTTTCCGTGTAAACCAAAAATGGTACTTCTTGAACTCTGGTTGTTAAAAAACAACTCAGCATAAGGTCTGTTGTAGTTTCCAACCCCCGCCCGCACCAGACCAAAACCGGTGTCTTCTCTTGGGGCAGTGGCTACTGTTGCTGCTTTAAGCGTATTTACAGAAAATGTATTGTAAATGGGCTGACTGAAAATGCTGTAATTGAAATTCGGCTTTTCATGCTGAACATCTTCTATAGCCGGCATACTGCTTATTTTATTGGCGTCAGAAATTGTAGGCCTGAATGATTTTACTACTTCAACTTCCTGTGTAAGTGTTGTATCGCGCTGCGCAAGTGCTTTACCCGCAAATGCAACTGATAAAAGGGACAGGAAAAAATATTTTGTTGTTTTCGCGAACATATTCATTGGTATTTAATTGTCATTAATTCTTAACTGAAACGAACTGTCTCTGGCTCTTTGCTGGTCAGATTGCTCCCTGGCTTCTATTGCAGCCAGCTTTCGTGAAGCTTCTGCTTTTACACCGTCATTTTCTGCACCGTAATTTTCAACCACGCTGCGCAAGGTGTGTTTTGCCTGGAAATCATCGCCACGGTCGAGGTAAATATCTGCAAGAAGCAAAAATGCCTTACCCAGCCAAAACTGAAATGGCGTACCTTTCGAAATAAAATCCATTACTTCATCTTCGGCCTGTTTCTTCTGGTTTTGTTTGTAGTAAATTTCGGAAACAAGAAATTTGGCTTCTGCCCCATGTTCCGTTTTTGTATCGGCAGATACTGCTTTTAAGTGTTCAAGGGCTGCATTCTGATTTCCGCTTTGGTAATGCGATTTTCCGGAAACGAAATTGGCTTCCCTGATCCAGGCTTCATTGGCAACTTCCGATTTTTTCACTTTTCCGGCAGCTTCAATAGCCTCATTGTATCGTTTAAGATGAAAATTGCACCTCATCTGTCCTGTAAAAGCTTTCAACTGGTTCCATTTACTTCCCGCCACCCTTTCGAGCCGGTTGAAAAACTCCAGTGCCTGTTCATACTGCCCGGCATTAAAAGTAAGTTCTGAGGCTCGGGAAAGAGCCTGTTCACTAAAAATATTGTTGGGTTGGCGTGCTACAAAAGTATAATGTTCATTGGCTCGGGAAAAATTTCCTTCTTTATATAGCAGTTCGGCAAGGTAAAAATTCGCGTTGGTGGCAAAACTTCCGTTTGGAAATTGCTGCAGGTACCGCTGCAATTGAGCAGTTGCCTGCGCATCTCCTGCCATATACAATCTTTCAGCAGCAGTGTAGGTTAACGAATCCTGTTCAGAAGCAGTCACATTTACTCCCCCACCCAGGGTACGGGTATATGCAAAATAACCGTCCACGTTGTTCATTTCCACATAACTGTTTCTTATGCCCTGCAATGCAGCCTGAGCTTCAGGTGTTCCCTGAAAGTTTTCAGCTACCTGTTTGTAATGCGAAAGTGCCTGACCAAAATTGCCGCTATTGAAGCTAACTAGTCCGAGTTGTAAAAGAGCCCTCGGGTAATAGGCGCTTTCAGAATGGTTATTAATTAATTTCTGATAATTGCGTGTAGCTTCGTCAAACCGGCCAAGCCTTTCGTATGCACGACCCAGTTCATACAAAGCATCGTCAACAAATTTCGAATCTGGAAAACCTTCCTGCAATCGTTGCAATGAATTTATTTTCCCCTGCTGATCGTGCTGTAATCCCTGGCAGAAAGCAATCTGGTACAAAGAATAGTCGGCATCGAAAATACGCATGTCAAATGCCTGCTGGTAATTTTGCCTTGCCAGTGAATATTCCATAGTTGAAAAATAAAAATCACCCACACGGTTGAATGCATCGGCTAGTTTTTCAGATCGCTGACCTTGCATGGCATTAATATAATTCCTGAAATGCAAAGATGCCTGATTGAAATTTTCAAGTTTAAAATAAGCATACGCAAGGTTGTATTCAGCATCTTTAAACTCGGGAAGCGAAACAGCACCGGCCGTGCGTAAAAACTGCGCGTAGTTGTCGGCTGCATTGCTGTAATCACCAGTTCGGTAAAGCGCTTCTGCTTTCCAGAAAAGCGCCCGTGCGTTCAATTCCCGGCTATGGCTTCCGTTTTGAAGCGAAAGGTTAAAATGATCGATGGCCTGATTATATGCCAGGTTGTTGAACAACTCCAGACCCCGGTAAAACGTAACACGTTGGTAAGCGCGAAGGATTTCGGGAGATTTCACTTCGATTTTTTCAATAGAGTTTATGGCATCGCTGTAGTTGCGCGTAACCATAAAAACTTCGGTTAAATAACGGTAGGCTTCCGTATTTCTTTGGGAATTTGGGTAAAGACTAATATACCTGTCGAATGCTTTAATGGTTTCATTAAAAGGCGAATAGGAAAGTTCGTAGGTAAGTTTGGCATAACTGAACAAGGCATCTTCCTTTATTCGTTCATTAAAATCAAATTCAGAAGCGGCTTCAAAAGCCACACGTGCTTTTTCTTTTTCATTCAGTTTTATATAGCTGTCAGCTAAATGGTAATAGGCATTCTGCGCCATTTCGTCCCTGCCCTTAGAGGCATTTTCAAACAGCGGCACAGCTTTTTCCGGCTCACCGGTAGTGTAGTAACAATACCCAAGCAGGTAATTGTCTTCCCGGGTTTTTGGTCCAGGAGTCTGATAATAAATTTCCAGGTAAGGAATCGCCTGGGCGTATTCACGTAAATGAAAATAGGAATCGCCAACAATTTTCGATAATTCAGCTTTATGCTCTTCTTCCACATCGTTTATAATGGAAACGGTATAATTCACCACATCGTTATAACGTTGCTGTTTGTAATAGATTTGACTTACATAGAGCGGAATTACCCTCGAGTAAGCCGGATCGGTTTCAAGCTGGGAAAATCCGTCGAGAGCCGACTGATAATTTTCCTGTAAATACATGATATGAGCCCAGTAATAGGTTGCCGGTCTGCTGTAAAGGTTATTCGAATTTTTTATTTCAAAAAATTCTTTTAATGCCAAGTCGGTATTGTCCATCATTAAATTGGCGTACCCGTTTTGGTATTGCAGTTTTATCCTTTCATTTTCCGAAAGCGATAAACGGTCAACTTCATCATAAGTTTTTATAACTGCTGCATATTGTTTCCGTTCAAACTGGTAATCTCCCAAATTTACCAGTGCGTTGTTCATATAGGGGCTGTCGGGGTAATCATCAATAAACCGTTCGAGCAAACGGTAACCGGAAGTGTGTCCGGCTTTCATTGAAGATACCGCTTTAAAATAAAGAGCTTCAGAATAGAGTTCCGATTTAGCATCCACCTGTTTCTGCACTTTTTCAAATTGCCTGAATGCAGCATTGTATTTACTTTGCCGGTAAAGTTCGTGTGCTATTTGCACATCCCTTCCTACATCTTCAAAAAATGTTGTTTTTTGGGCATAAAGGGAGCCTGACGCGGTAAATAATAAAGTAAGAAAAAAAATAGTTCGTATTGTTTTCATGTTCATGTAATTTCATTAATCTCCAAATTGAAATTAGCGGTTTCATCGAAAAACCGTGCCAAAAAAGTACAGCAGATTAAACCAAAATTCTAAAATAGATATAATCCTGTTTATGCAAGGCTTTTCTTGTTTCAATTTCTTAACATGAAACTGTTTATTTCTTTTCTTTATTATCTGAACAGGTAAAAAAAATAGATATATATTCGGCATGAATTCTAATAAGATGAACGAAAAGAAGGTAATTGAACTTGTTGCTGCCGACATTTACCAACGCGAGGCACTGGTACTGTCAGATATAAACCTGACAGTAAATTCGGGCGAATTTGTTTACGTTACCGGGAAAGTGGGAACCGGCAAATCGAGCCTGATAAAAACCCTCAATGCCGAACTCCCCTTATTCAGAGGCACCGGCCAGGTAGCAGGATTTTCTCTTCAGAATATCAGGAACAGGGAAATATCACTTTTGCGCCGGAAACTGGGTGTCGTTTTTCAGGATTTCAGGCTTCTGCCAGACCGAAATGTTTATGAAAATCTGGCTTTTGTGCTGAAAGCCACAGGTTGGAAAAACAAACTGGATATCCTGGAACGCATTGAACAAGTACTAAAGCGTGTGGGCATGACTGAAAAAAAACAAAAAATGCCCCATCAACTGAGTGGCGGTGAGCAACAGCGTGTAGTTATTGCCCGGGCAATTCTGAACGATCCTTTGATCATTTTGGCCGATGAACCCACCGGAAACCTTGATCCCGAAACGTCAACTGAAATACTGAACTTATTTTTGGAATTGAACAAAGAAGGAAAAACCATTATGATGGCCACTCACGATTTTGCTGCCATTGCAAGTAAACCAGCCCGCACCCTGGTTTGCACCGGCGGATTTATTTCCGATTCGGCAAAGGAAAATATTCTGCTCGACTTTGAGAGCCTGCTCGGATTGTATTAAGTTAAAGATAAGGCTGAAAAATTTCTTTCAAAACTTTTTCTTCATTCTCCCAGGTAAGCTCACCGGCAGCTTTCTTGAGATTTTCTTTCCAAATTTTGCGCCTGGTTTCATTGTGTAACATTTCAATACATATTTTCGCCAGTTTTTCCGGTTCAAGCGAAGGTGTGATTTCGCCAATTTCGTATTGTGTGACAATAGCTGCCATTTCAGGTAAATCGGTAACAAGAACAGGCACTCTGGCCTGAATGTAATCGAACAGCTTGTTTGGCAGTGCAAAACGGTAATTCAACCCGATGTCTTCCTCGATTGAAAGCCCCAAATGAGCCTGCGGAGTGAGTTGCGAAAGTTCATCGATGGAAAGCCGGCCCAGAAATTTTACTTTGTTTTTCAACTCCAAACTGGCAACCAGTTTTTCCAGTTCCTGCCTGATATCGCCGTCTCCGGCAATGAGCAGCCATGCATTGTCAACAAAATGCATTGCCCTGATGGCTTGTTCCAGCCCCCGCCCCACATTTACAGCACCTTGGTACAAAATGTTTTTTTTAGTATCGGAACGAAATTCTTCTTTCTCTTTTTTCAAATCAGTCGTAACCGGAAGATTTCGAACCACGCTGAAAGGCACACCATATTTTTCAGTGTAGATTTTGGCAATGGAACCGCAAACGGTGTAAGCAGACGTCAGTTTCGGAACCATTTGTCTTTCCATCCATTCCCAAATACGTCTAACTTTTGGACGGTGCACCAGTTCGGGAACTTCGGTGAAAAATTCGTGGCTGTCGTAAACCAACGGTTTTCTTTTCAGCCTCGATACCAAAAAATTAGCAGGCAGGGTGTCGAGGTCGTTGGCCAGCAGCAAATCGAATTTTGAAAACAACAATAAACATAAAAGCCTGAAATTAAACCAGGCATAAAACAACGGGCCTTTCCGAAATAAGAGTTTCAACCTTTTGGCTGTGTAGTTGCGTGGAGAAAGAGCCATACTACCGGGTAATTTCCTCCCCACCAGCAAAACATCGAAACCCATTTCTGTTAATGATGAACAGGCTTTGTGCACCCGGTTATCAGAAACCAGGTCGTTGGTTACCGAAACTATAACTCGTTTTCTTGAAAGTGGTTTCAATCCGTTTTCTTTTTAGAACAGTAAAAATCGGAAAAAATTTTGGGTACAATATATTTGGTTGCATCAAAAAATTAAATATTGGTTTAAAGAATTCAACATACCCGTTTAATTTTTACCAAAACAGATTAAAAAGTATTTATTTTGTTGTTTATTTATAACGATGGCATAACGAATGGCAAATATACATGAACATACGCAGACGGTTTCACACAAAAAGGCATTTGCCATTGGCATTGGTTTGAACATATTGTTTGTGGCCGTTGAAATATTTTACGGGATTATGGCTAATTCATCTGCGCTTCTGGCCGATGCGGGCCACAACGCCAGCGATGTGCTGGGACTTGCATTTGCCTGGACTGCCGCATGGCTGGCAACCATAAGGCCGCGGGGCAAATACACCTACGGATTGCGCAAAACCACCATTCTGGTTTCCATTTTAAATGCACTTTTGTTGTTTGGTGCAGTAGTTGCCATCGGGTGGGATGCCGTTGGAAAACTACAAAACCCGCAACCGGTGGGGGGAAGACAGATTATGATTGTGGCCGGCATAGGTGTTGTCATCAATACATTTACTGCCCTGCTGTTCATGAAAGGACAAAAACACGATTTGAACATCCGCGGGGCATTTCTTCACATGGCTGCCGATGCAGCGGTTTCACTTGGTGTTGTTATATCGGGTTTGCTTATTCTGCTCACAGGCAAAAACTGGATTGATCCGGTGATGAGCTTCATCATCATAGTTGTTATTCTATGGGGAACGTGGCGGTTGTTTTCCGATTCGGTTAACCTGGCACTGGACGCCGTTCCCAAAAACATAGATGTTGAAAAAGTGCGTCGGTTTATTGAATCGAAAAACGGAGTGGAAAACATGCACGACCTTCACATCTGGGCAATGAGTACCACCCAGGTTGCACTAACTGCTCACCTTGTAATGCCCGATGGAAGTGACGATAATTTCATTTTTAAGCTGCAGAATGAACTAAAAAAAGAGTTCAGCATTGAACATACCACATTTCAGATAGAAAACAAAAACCTTCAGCAATCATGTGATACTGATTGCTGAAAACAAAATAAAAATACCATGGAAATTTTTATAAAGAGCGACAAACTTTCCTATCTTATTCACCGGAACTATCACCTGTTGCCGGTGTTAAACCGCTTTGGAATTAAACTGGGCATCAAAGACAAAACTGTTGAAGACATTTGCCTGGAGAAAAAAATAAGCACAAGTTTTTTCCTGGCTATTGTTAATACCTACCACAACGAAGAATATTTTCCCAGAGAGGAGTTGCTTTCCTTCTCTCCCCTTGAAATTACCCATTACCTGCGGAAAACCCATCAGTTTTATTTTAAATATATCGTACCAAAACTTGATGAACTGCTGGAAAAACTTATTGCTAGCAGCCACCACGATTTTAAAGGGCTTCAGATGGTGGATGTTTTTTACAAAAAATACAAAAAAGAGTTGACGCAGCACATCGACTATGAAGAAGAACGGGTTTTTCCGTACGTAATAAACCTGGTAAAAAACAACAAAATCGACCCCAAGTACACCATCCGCTCATTTGAAAAGGAACATTCCAATGTGGATGAAAAACTGAATGATTTGAAAAATCTCATTATCAAATACATTTCGCCCGACTACGATGAAAACATCTGCAATGATTTTCTCATTACCCTTTCACTTTTTGAAAAAGATTTGGAGGACCATGCGCGAATTGAAGATAAAATACTTATGCCCATGACAATTGAAATTGAAAACAAACTTGGCAGATAAAAAGCCTGGTAAATTGCAAGTCTGTTATACTGATTGATTGAAATGAACAGAAAAATTTTTATAATCCACTCCTCAGAAATCATCCGCAAGGGAATGAATGCCATTTTGCGAAGTTATTTCAATGTTGAAATTATTCTGCTTGAAAAAAAAGAAGAGTTAAAAGCATTTTGCGAATTAAAGGGGCAGGATATTGTGATTATATATGAAAACATCTTACCAAAAAAAACTACCAATTTTCAGCAATTTCAGAAAAATAACCGGGTAAAATGGATCACCTTTCTCAATGATCACGAAGAACCGGCTGAACCGCTCCCTTTATGCAAATTTTTTATTACCTCGAAAACACAGTCCTCCCAAATTCAAAAATTAGTGGCCCGGTGTTGGGATAAATCCCAAAAGTCAACGCAATACTCAACCAGCGAGGAACTTACTGCCCGAGAAAAGGATGTACTTCAACTGGTTGCCCTCGGACATTCAAACAAAGTGATTGCCGATAAATTATTCATCAGCATCCATACCGTAATCTCCCACCGGAAAAATATTACCGACAAAACCGGCATTAAATCTATTTCAGGATTAACGGTATATGCCATTCTGAACAACCTTATCGACACCGAAACCATCAACCCCGAAGATCTTATCTGACAAAAAATCCCAACATCTTGGGATTTCCGGCGCCATTTCGTTCCTGTAGTTTTGCCCTGATATTTATTGATAATGAATCTAAATAAAAACAACATGAAACGAAATTTGATTTTTTTCCTTCTTTTTATATTTCCCGGATTAGTTCATGCACAACTCAGAGACAGTTTACCCGGTAACCTCTGGTTTAATGTGGCCGAGCGGCTGCTTCACACCGATGGTAACCTGAAAATCGGAGGGTACGGTGGCGTTCATTACAATCAGCCACTCGATGCGGAGGTAAGACTAAACGGGAACATGGACGTACACCGGTTCATTATGTTGCTGGGTTACAGTTTCAACAGCAGCACACAGTTTATTTCGGAAATTGAATTTGAACATGTAAAAGAGGTATATATTGAACAAGCCTTTTTGCAGCACAAAATCAACAACTTTATCAATTTCAGAGCAGGTTTGATGCTTACGCCCATGGGAATTACCAACGAGTATCACGAGCCCAACCTGTTCAGGGGAGTGGAACGCCCGCTGATTGATACCTACATTACACCGACTACATGGCGGGAAATCGGCGCCGGGTTTATGGGGTATATTCTGCCGGTTTCCATAAAATATCAGGCTTATTTGATGAATGGTTTCAAAAGCTATGACGGTGGACCACTGCTTAACGGAAAAGGATTAAGGAGCAGCAGGCAAAAAGGAGCCGAAAGCATTTTCAGCTCGCCCAATTTTGCAGGGAAAATGGAATATTTCGGCATTCGCGGACTCAACGTGGGGGCCTCGGTATATGCCGGAAATACCCAAAGCACTTTGTACAATGGAGTGGAGAAAAACAATGCTTCGGAAATGGCCAGGGCCGATTCGTCGGTGGTGGGGCTCGCCATGTTCGGACTCGATGCAAGGTATTCATTTAAAGGACTTGAGCTGAAAGGTCAGTACTATTACGCCGGAATTTCGAACACTGACCAGTATAACCATTTTACTGCTAAACCAGACGGTACACCCAACGACGTGGGAAGTTCGTTAACCGGCTTTTATCTGGAAGCAGCTTATAACGTGTTCAGGCCGTTGCATAATGTCCGTTCGGAATTGAAACCCTTTGTTCGCTACGAAAAATGGAATACCCAAAATACGGTTGAACAGGGGTTTACTTTGAATCCGGCTTATGACAAAAAGGCCATAATCAGCGGACTGGAGTGGGAAATGGCCCGCGGAGCTCTGTTGAAAGCCGATATGCAATTTGTAAAAACGACCGGTGAAAGTAATTACGTTAAAACGTTCAATGCGGGAGTTGGTGTCATGTTTTAATTATATGTCATGAAAAATTTCATTTTGACTACATTCATCCTCTCCTCTGTTTTATTGTTTGGTGCAGGCATCCCCGGTGACCTGCCCAAACCGGTTGTAAGGACGCTGAACAGCATTTTCGGAAAAGACAATGTGGAATTACAAGAAAAAAACCTTTATGGCAAGCCACTTTCCGGAGATAAGTTCTACGCTGTTTATACCGCTGATAGTCCACGCCCTGCCGGTTATCTGCATGTTGGAAATGTGAAAACCTGCCGGGCGGGAGGTTGCTCTCTGCCGAGCAATTCGAACACCGACTTTGATGGGGAATATTTTGATTACCTGATCATATTTAATGCCTCTGCTGAAGTGGAAGTCGTCCGGGTTTTTAACTACCAGGCCAGTTACGGACATGAAATTGCCGCCCGTGGCTGGCTGAAGCAATTTGAAGGATTTTCGGGTGAACAACCTCTGGAAGCAGGCAAAAACATCGATGCCATTTCAGGTGCAACCGTTTCAGTTCATGCGATTACCGGGGATGTAAAACTGAAAACGAAAATGTTGGAGAAAATTATTTATAACTCCGAAAGTGTCGAATAATAACGACCTTGGGTAATTCCGGTTACACCCGATTTTTTTGAATGAAATTCCAGAATTCAAATCACAAAAGCGCCAATTTTCAAATACTTAAAAGCTCAAAATTCTCAGTTTTATCTTGTTTCGAAAATTGATTTTTTGATTTTTGCTTTTTGATAATTTATCCTTCGTATTTATCGATCCCAGCAGTTTCCATATTCCGTTCAACCTTTTTCACCAGCCCCTGCAACACTTTTCCGGGACCTATTTCGGTAAACGAAGCAGCGCCGTCGGATATCATATTTTTCACGGTTTGGGTCCACCGCACCGGAGCCGTTAGCTGGGCAATCAGGTTTTGCTTGATTTCCACCGGGTCGGTAACCGGCAGTGCGTTTACGTTCTGATACACCGGGCAAACCGGCGTGTTGAACAGAGTGGATTCGATGGCAGCAGCCAGTTCTTCACGTGCAGGCTCCATCAACGGTGAATGGAAAGCTCCTCCTACCGGAAGTTTAAGTGCACGTTTGGCGCCTTTTTCGGTCAGCAGTTCGCAGGCCTTGTCAACCCCTGAAATGGAACCCGAAATCACCAGCTGGCCGGGGCAGTTGTAATTTGCCGCCACAACCACATCGTCGATGGAATTGCAGACCTCCTCCACCACCTCATCGTCCAGGCCCACAATGGCGGCCATGGTTGAAGGTTCCGCCTCGCAGGCTTTTTGCATGGCAATGGCACGTTTTGAAACCAGAGTGAGTCCGTCTTCATAGGTAAGCGCACCGGCTGCCACCAGGGCAGAAAATTCGCCCAGCGAGTGGCCGGCAACCATATCGGGTGAAAAATTTTTAAGTGTTTTCGCCAGCAAAACTGAGTGCAGGAAAATGGCGGGCTGCGTTACTTTTGTCTGTTTCAGGTCTTCAGCAGAACCCTCGAACATAATTTCGGTAATGCTGAATCCAAGAATTCCGTTGGCTTTTTCAAATAATGCTTTTACTTCGCCTGAGTTCTCATATAAATCTTTCCCCATTCCGGGGTATTGAGCTCCCTGTCCGGGAAATACGTATGCCTTCATATTTTTGCTTTTAAAATTCCGGCGGCAAAGGTAATGGATTTTGGGAAAATGAAAATTTAGGTTTTTTTAAAAATACATTCAGAAATTAAAGTTCAGACTTTTTTTCTGTTCAATTCTGCTGAAATACTATCTTTAACTTTTCGAAACCAAATAAAAGATGACAACATGAAACGACTTTTTTGCTTCCTGATATTCCTGGCAGTTTCAATTCCTTTCAACCCCGCTTTTTCCCAGAATCATAATGAATCGAACCTTTGTGTAGGTCATTACTACACCGAAGATGAGGCGCGGGAAGTGATTCAGCAATTGAAATCGGAATATACAACAAGTGAAGCGTGGCTGAAAAGGGCGGAAATCATCCGGCAGGGAATTCTGAAAGGTGCCGGACTGGTTCCGTTTCCTGAAAAATTGCCACTTAAACCACGTTATTCAGATATTCGCAAATACGAAGGTTATTCGGTGCAAAATGTGGCCATTGAAAGTTTGCCCGGTGTTTTTGTTACCGGCAGCTTGTATTTTCCTGAAAAGCAAAAAAAGAAAATGCCCGGAATTCTGAGTACCCACGGGCATTGGGCCAAACCGGAAGATTACGGAAGATATCGCGAAGATGCCCAGATTCGGTGTGCGGCATTGGCCAGAATGGGTGCGGTGGTTTATTCCATCGACATGGTGGGCTACGGCGAAATGGCCGAATGGGGATGGGAGCATAAACACCCGCTGGCGCTGAAACAGCAGTTGTGGAACAGCATCAGGGCACTCGATTTTTTGCTTTCGCTGGAGAATACCGATCCGGAGCGGATTGCCATTACCGGAGCATCTGGCGGAGCAACACAGGCGTTTTTACTTACAGCTATCGACAGCCGGATAAAAGTGACAGTTCCGGTAGTTCAGGTTTCGGCCCACTTTTTTGGCGGTTGTGTGTGCGAAAGCGGAATGCCCATACATAAAAGCGAACATCACCAGACCAATAACGTTGAAATTGCGGCTCTGGCTGCACCGCGCCACATGTTGCTGGTTTCAAACGGCGCCGACTGGACAAAAAATACCCCGGAGGTTGAGTTTCCGCACATTCAATACATTTACAGACTAATGGGAGTGGAAGCTAAAGTGAAAAATGTGCATTTGCCGGAAGAAGGTCACGGTTACGAATTACCCAAACGAAAAGCGGTATATCCATTTCTGGCCAAACACCTGAAACTGAATTTGAAAGCGGTTACAGACAAAACCGGCGAAATTACGGAAAAGGGAATCGTTATCGAGCCCTATGAACAATTGAAAGTATTTTCAGAAAAAAATCCGCGACCGGATTATGCCGTACTGAAGAATGACGGCGTAAATTGGGGATATTAAGCCACTTCGTAAATGATGCCATTAGGTTGATTGGTCTTTTTTGAAGCTTCCAGAATTTCAATCCCGATAATATTTCCGGATTCGTCATAATCCAGAATTATTCCTGGCTTTTCTTCATCACTCTCAAAAATTTTTGCATCAGAAAATTTAATGTAAATGGCATCAATTTCTTTATTGTATTTAATAACCATATTTTTCAAATTTTGATGTTCTGTAAACAGTGATTACAGTTATTGAAAAACGCTTTCTTTAAAAATTTTACGGGCATTCATTCGCTCCAACGCATGATTTGAGAATAAAATATCCATAACGACAAAATTGTGATGAAGAAAATTTAATTCAGCTCACCATAAACTGATTCTACCAGCCTTGCTTCGTTTTCGTTAAATTCAGCCTGGGTTTCTTCCAGTGTTTTTCCATCGTTAACCAGTTTTTTTACTTTCTGCTGAAATTTCTTCATTTCAACCAAATGCTGTTCAATGTCTTCGCGTGTCATAATGTCGGCATGACCGCTGCAAAACTGAACGGCGTCGAGTGTTTCCAGCATTTTTTCGGTGGTTTTTACATGTTCAAACGAATTTCCGCCTTTGTAGGAGTGAATCAGTTGCGGACGCCCTTTAAAAACCTGGTCGCCAATAAATGCGGTTTTTTCATTTGGGAAATACACCACATTATCGCCGGTGGTGTGGCCAATACCGAAATAATACATTTCAACGGTTTGGTTGCCCATGTGCAGATACAATTTGTCGTTAAAAGTTACCTGCGGAACAAACGGCAGCAATTCTTCGTTCTCCCACCGCGAAGGAGATCCGTCGCGCCCGGGATGGAAAAACTCTTTCCGGCAGTTTTCATGAGCAATGATGGTTACATCTTGTGGAAAAAATTCGTTGCCATTTACATGGTCACCGTCGGCGTGGGTGTTCACCAGAAATTTTACCGGCTTTTTGGTAAAACCCTGAATGGCTGTGAAAATGCCTTCCACCGACTCTTTATCCATTTTTGAGTCAATGACCAGTACTTCGTTTTCGCCAATGTAAAATCCGCCGTTCGCACCCCGGCCTCCCAAAAGCTGGTAAAGGTTGTCTGATATTTTTTCAACGGTAATGGACGGGGTTTCCTGCTGCTGACTGAATGCCGCAAACGACAGCATTGCTGCGAGAATGATTTGAATAACTATGGTTCTCATTTCGTTTTCATTTTTAAATTCGAGCCAAAAGTTACAAAAAATTGGTATAGAAAACTAACTTTGTTCACCTGAACAGAAAGAAAGGAAACATGGCAAACGACTGGAAAGACCGACTAGGCATGGTGTATTCCACCAATCCGGATTTTAAGTATGAAACTGAAAATGAAGAAGAAAAAACGTTGCCACCGCAGCAGCAAATGCTGATTGTAATGCTCGACCGCAAAAAACGGAAAGGCAAAAGTGTTACGCTGGTTACCGGTTTTGTGGGCGATGAAGACGATTTAAAAGAACTGGGGAAAATGCTGAAAACCAAATGCGGCGTGGGTGGTTCTGTGAAAGACGGTGAAATTCTCATTCAGGGCGATTTTCGCGAACGGGTGATGGAATTGCTGAAAGCGGAGGGGTACAAGGTGAAGAGGTCGGGAGGATGACGAAGAAAAGAGAGATTAATTGTGATTGATTGAGATTTGTGGGGATTAGGTGGGGATTTGTCTTTCGGTATTTATCTCATAAACAAAAAGTTTAAAATGAGTATGAACAGAATAATTTGGATTGCAGGGATTTTACTTTTTTTGATAGCAGGATGCGGGCAGAAAGAAAATGAAGTGTATATGTTTTCCTTTTTTCAGGGAAACGGCGAGGATGGTTTGCACCTGGCTTACAGTTACGACGGTTTAACCTGGGAGGCGCTGAACAATAATCAATCGTTTTTAACGCCGCAGGTGGGCAACGACAAACTCATGCGCGACCCCTGTATCATTTCCAGTCCCGACGGTAAATTTCACATGGTGTGGACGGTGAGCTGGAACGAAAAGGGAATCGGTTACGCCAGTTCAGAGGATTTAATTAACTGGTCGGAGCAAAAATACATACCGGTGATGGAACACGAACTCACGGCCCGCAACTGCTGGGCGCCCGAAGTTTTTTTCGATGAAGATTCTGAACAGTACATCATTTTCTGGTCAACCACTATTCCCGGCAGGTTTCCGGAGGGTGCATCCACCGGCGACGACAGTTACAACCACCGCATGTATTATGTAACCACCAAAGATTTTGAAACCTTTAGCGAAACCCGACTGTTTTACAACCAGGGCTTTAATGTAATCGACGGCACGCTGGTGAAAGAAAACGGGAAATACATTCTTATCCTGAAAGATGAAACGCGGCACCCGGCCGAGAAAAACATCAGGGTGACTACCAGCGACCGGCTTACCGAAGGTTACAGCAAAGCATCGGAGCCCATTACCGGCGATTACTGGGCCGAGGGACCGACTCCGGTGAAAATCGGTGAACACTGGGTGGTCTATTTCGATAAATACATCGAACGGAAGATGGGTGCAGTGCGTTCGTCCGACCTCGAAAACTGGGAAGACATTTCCGGCCAGATTCATTTTCCGGAAGGAACCCGGCACGGAACGGTTTTTAAGGTGCCGGAAAGTGTTTTGGAAAACCTGAAATCAATTCAATAAAATAAAAATACATTGGCAGAAATTGGAAAAATAAATACCCTGAATGTGGTTCGGGAAACGGAGAACGGGGTTTACCTCGATGGTGAAAATCTGGGCGAAATTTTAATGCCCCGTAAGTTTGTAACCGACGAGGTAAAAGCCAGCCGGCAGGCTACGGTGTTCATTTATTCCGATTCGGAAGACCGGCTGGTGGCAACCACTGAAAATCCGTTGGCCATGGTAGGCGGGTTTGCCTTTCTGAAAGTGATTGAAACCAACCGGTTCGGGGCTTTTCTCGACTGGGGACTGCCCAAAGATTTGCTGGTGCCCATGAGCGAACAAAAAGCAAAAATGACGGAAGACAGGCAATACCTGGTTTTTGTTTTTCTGGATAAATTAACCAACCGCATTGCTGCTTCTGCAAAAATCGACAAGTTTCTGGACAATGTTCCTCCCGATTATCAACCGGGAGAAAAAGTGGCCCTGCTTATTGCTGAAGAAACGGAAATCGGCTACAAAGCCATTGTAAACAACCAGCATTGGGGAATTCTATATAAAAATCAGGTTTTCAAAACGTTGTCGCCAAGCGAAAAGCTGGAAGGTTTTATCAATAAAATCAGGGACGACGATAAAATAGATTTATTGCTGGAAAAACCGGGCTACGATAAAATTGACCCCATTTCTGAAAAACTGATGGAAACCCTTCGCGAGAACAATGGTTTTTTGGCATTAAACGATAAAACCTCCCCAGAAATCATTCAGGCTTTGCTGGGAATAAGCAAGAAGAATTTTAAGAAGGCAGTTGGCAATTTGTATCGAAAACGGATGATAACATTTTATTCTGATGGAATAAGGCTGGTTAAATGATTTAAAAAAAAAACAATGTTCTTCTATATTTTTCATTTTTAAACTTTTTCAATTTCTGTTATTTTACCTCAAGTAACGCCCAAACCGGCTTATGGTCTGATAGTGGCTTTTCCATTTCAATGATTTCTCCCTCCAGCACCTTCATTTTTTGGCGATTGTAGATGATATGATCTATTACTTCTCTATTTCCGTCATCTTCAGGATCGAGTGCATTCCAGGTGCTGCGTTTTGTAAAGTCGATACCCAAATCTTTCCAGGTAACATCCATGTTCATTTCAACAAACATTTCGTAATACATACTGGTGCTGTCGGAATTGGATGGGACAAAATTAAAATCACCGGCAACCAACGAAATTTCTTCGGTTTGTTTTGCTTTGAGGAATTCAACAAAAGTGGCTATTTTATATGTAGTTTCATCAATGTGCGCCTGGTCTCGCCATCCAAATGGGAAATGAACGGCATAAATACTGATTTCGGTTTCGTTTATTTTGGTTTTGGCATTGGTAGCGGTATGCAGGGTGTCGGCCATTAAAACTTCCCGGAAATCATAAAGGGGTGTTTTGCTGACAATGGTTTTATATTTGTCGTCATGTCCGGCAGTTGAATATTTTTCAACAGTAAAGTAATTCAAGCCCATTGCATCACCAACCTCTTTTGTCCAGTTTCCTCCCGGTGCCTCCGAAAAGCAAACCACATCAAAATTGTATGGTTTCAGTGCTTCACCAATTTCGGCGGCAGTTGCATTTTTACTGTACTCAACATTATATGCAGCAATTTTAATCTGAATCAGGTTTCCCTGATTTTCTTTTTTGTTTGATGTTTTGTTGGAGCAGGAAAAAAACAGGAAAATTCCTGTTAACAAAAACAAGGACTTCATTTTATTCTTTTGGCTTTTAAAATTTAAGATAAGAAAATATGAAATCCGGGAAGAAAATCAATCCCTCCCCGGATAAAAATCATGTTAAATTGTATCAATTTTAATACCCCTGATTCTGAACCAAATACCCTTCGTTGTCAGAAGCTCCGTCAATAGCTGTCTGTGGAATTGGGAACAGTCTTTTATTTACATCGCTATTGGTTTTTTCAACCCAGGTTCCCTCATATTTACCAAAACGGATCATATCCGTCCGACGTTGGTGTTCCCAGTAAAATTCGAATCCACGTTCACGAAAAAGAATGTCGGCATTCATGGATGTCAGCGGTTTTGGTGTGACCGCAGGTCTTGCTGTTCTCGAAGCCCTTACCAGATTTACATCGGCCAAAGCGCCGGCAGCATCACCTTTACGTAGTTTTGCCTCTGCTCTCATCATGTACAAATCGGCCAAACGAACAATTACAAAATCAACTTCACCCCTGTTTCGTCCATCGGTTGATTCTTTACTCCACTGGTATTTTTCAACCCTGTAACCAGTATTGTAGTCGCTTCCTTCAGCGGTAAAATTTATCTCTTCAATAAAGTCAACATAAGCATTTTCTTCAGCTCTACGCCAGTCGCGCAATTTGCCAATTTTATAACGCCCATCGGGAGTCTGAATAAATGGCTGCTGCCTTCCGGTATTCAGCAATCCGTACTGCGGGCCTCTGTAAATGCCGCGGTTTACTTCAAAATCTTCGGCTGCGATAGCTGAATCTGCTCCAACAATCATCCTTTCCCAAAAGAACCGGGCATCAGCCTCAGCCGGATCAAGCGGGCTATTGGCCTCTACCCATGACTGATAAAAATCAGGAGTAATTGCCGGGCCATCGGTTCCATTTCCTCTGGGTTGCAATGGGTTACCATAAAAGTTGTCAGACATTGAAAAGTATGACATGCGGTTGTGGCCGTTCAGGTCGGGTCGTTGATCAACCGCGAAAACCAATTCTTTGTTGGTATGATTATCGTTATCAAAAATTGCGAAGTATTCCGGTGACAAAACGTACTGCCCCGAGTTAATGACCATGTTACTGTATTCGATAACCTTATCCATATCAGCAGCAGTAAAATTAAAACTGGTTGCATACGGATCACGGTAAACAGCAGCGTTTAAATGAAGTCGTGCCAAAAGCCCATATACACCACCTTTGGTTAAGCGTCCCGGACCAACATCAGTCCTCAAATCCTCCACAACTGCTTCAAACTCACTCCTGATGTATTCAACAGCATCATCGCCCCGTAAAATTTCAGAAACCACATTTGGATCATCTTTTTTAAATGCAAGTCCCCATAAATCAAGAGTTAGCATGTTATAATAAGCCCTTAAACCCCTGACTTCAGCTAAAAATACTTTGGCTTCGGTACTGGAAGATGCCAAAGGTTCGATTGTATTGATTGCCGAAACTGTTCTCGAAATCATTGTTGTTAGTCCATTCCAGCAGTCGCGGACGTTTCGGTGTGCAGGAGTGTAAGTGTGTTGGTGCAGTTCGATATAAATACCATTATCGCCCCAGTCCCTTCCGCCACGATAAGGAAGAATTGCCTCATCGGTGGATATTTGTTGTACTGCAAAATACTTGGTATGCAGAAAAAAATCGGGCAACAAGGCATAGGCCGGTGCCACACTATTTATTACAAGGTCACTCTCCGATGCCCCGCCTGATAAAGATTCATCTAAAATTTGCTCTTCAAGGTCGGTGCAACTCCAGCCAAAAAGCAGGAAAAATGCCAAAACGGCTGATACTATTTTATTTTTCATTTCCTTTTTCATAATGAGTTAATTAAAAAGTTACATTAATACCAAAAACAAATGTCCTTGCTTTTGGATATCCGTCCAAATCTATCCCAAACGATTGAATTCCATTCATTGACCGGTCCTGGTTCACTTCAGGGTCAAATCCCGAATAATTGGTTATTACAAATAAATTCTGACCTGTTACTGACAAGCGAAGATTCTCAATCCAGTTAACCGATTTTGTGTCAAAATTATATCCAAAAGTTGCATTGTTTAAACGAAGAAACGATCCATCTTCAAGGTAGCGTGTTGAAACAGAGGATGAATTGATAATACTTTCATTTGGAAATTCTATGGCTTTTTCAGTTGTGTTTAACGAGTTCGCCAGTTTTGCTTTATAAAATTTATTCATGGCAGTGTTGTTATACACCATATTACCCGAAACCCCATTAAAGTTTAAGGACAGGTCGAATCTTTTATACTCCATGCTGACATAAAAGTTGTACAGCAGGTCGGGTAAGGCGCTGCCAACCACCATGCGGCCTGCATCGTCCGATTCTGCGAAAACGGATAAACCATCAGATCCTATTCCCATGAATTTTTGCATATAAAATGTACCTATCGGGTAACTATTGATCATTCCGTTGATTGTTGCGCCGGTAAGCCCTGAACCTGAAGCAGAGCCAGTGGTCACGATTGTAAACGGAGAACCTTCCACCACATTATCGATAAATGTAATATTGCCTCCGATATTGTATGAAAATCCGTTAATATTCCTGTGATTATAATCCAGGGCAATTTCCAATCCGTTATTGGTAATATTCATATCATCAACATTGGTCCAGTAGGTTGTGGCAGGCTGAATCGGATCGGATGGTACAACTTCCAACAGAATGTTGTTTGAAACTTTATGGAAATAATCTATGGTTCCGGTGAGTGCTCCTTTTAACATTCCAAAATCGAGCCCGATGTTGGTTTGTGTTGAAACTTCCCACTGAATGTTTGGATTTGCCAAACGTACAAACGTGGTTCCTGCCGGATACGGTCCGGTTTCAGAAAGTGGGTAACTGGTTGTATTTGAAACCCTTGTAGTGTACAAAGCCTGAGTAATTTTTGGCGGAATTTCCTGATTACCGGTTTGTCCCCAACCTGCCCTGAGTTTAAGGTTATTAAACAGCGAAGATGACTCCATAAACGACTCTTCGGAGATTCTCCACCCGGCAGCAAACGACGGGAAAACACCATATTTATTGTTTTCACCAAACTTTGAAGAACCATCGGCCCTAACCGTGGCGGTAACCATGTATTTGCCTTTGTAACTGTAATTAGCCCTTCCAAAAAAGGATTGTAATTCGTTAATACGCGCCCATCCCTGGGGTTGATTATCAACAAGTGTAAGTTTCTGCCCTAAACCGGGATTGTAACGCGGCTCAATACCGTTATCGGCAAAGTTATCTATGCTCCAGGTTCTCCAGCGATCATAATTTTTTTGGTATGAATAACCTCCAAGCAATGTAAAATTGTGATCTTCCTTATTTAAGGTATAGGTCAAATAATTTTCGAACAATGTATTTTCACCATTTGAATAATCCTGTACCAGTCTTCCCTCTTCAAAAGGATCTGTATTTGGCATATCCTGGCGATCAATATCGTATGACCTGTTTTCGTAACCGAAATTCAGTTTATACACCAAACCGTCAATAATTTCAAATGACGGTGCAATATTGAAAATGATTCTGCGATTCTCTCCAAAATTCTTGTATAAATCGGCATGAATTAACGGGTTTGTTAAATCGGGATATTTTACCGGGGTGCCATTTTCATCCCGCGCCGGATAGGTAGGATTAAAATCGAGCATTTCAGAAACCAAAGTCCCCATAATTGCATTTTCACTTTTCTCAATTGTTGAGTTCAAAACAAAATCAATATTTAATCTTCCATCCATCAGTTTTTGAGTGGCATTGACCCTTCCGCTGTATCGTTTTAACCCAGTGTTAATTACTATACCTTCCTGGTCAAAATAACCGAGTGATGCACGGTATGTAAGGTTTTCGGTTCCACCCGACATTACCAGGTTTTGGTCATAAGTTATTGCAGTTCTTGTTAATTCATCCTGCCAATAAGTATTTCCCCCCCGGTCTTCAAGTTTACCTCCAATTGCCACTACTTGTTTGCGGAATTCATCGGCAGTGAAAACCGGAATTTGACGGGCCATATTCGATACACCAAAATTGGAAGATACCGTTACATTTGAAACCCCTGATTTACCTTTTTTAGTGGTAATAAGAATTACACCGTTGGCGCCTCGCGAACCGTAAATTGCTGTTGCCGAAGCATCTTTCAATACGTCCATCGATTCGATATCCTCAGGATTGAGAAAGTTTAACTGACTACTGGCCGAACCGGTTCCATCAATCCCTATTGGGAAACCGTCAACTACAAACAGTGGTCCGGATCCCTGGCGGATACTTCCCTGCCCGCGGATGGTAATTTGCTGTCCGCTGCCCGGAGCACCGCTCGATGAAGTCACATTTACCCCGGCAACTTTTCCCTGTAATAACTGTCCGGGTGAATTGATAACACCTTTGTTAAAGTTCTCGCTCTGCACCGAACCCACAGCGCCGGTAATGTCTCTCTTTTGCTGAATACCATAACCTATGGCTACTACTTCTTCCAAACCAATGGTTTCTTCCTCCATGGTAACATTGATTACAGTTTTCCCTTCGATTGGAATTTCCTGCGTTCTCATTCCTACAAAAGAAAATACAAGCGTTTGCGCATCTGCTGGTACATCAAGGGTAAATTCACCGCTCATGCCGGTAGTTATCCCCGTAGTTGTGCCCTTAACAAATACTGATACTCCAGGGATTGGGTTTCCATTAGAATCAACAACCAAACCCGAAATTTGCTTCCTTTGCTGTTGACCTGACAGTACGCCATTTTCCTTAAAATTTTCGTCTGACACCGGCTGATTTGAATTTGCCAGCACCCCGGTAAGTGTTATCAAAGAGATGATAACCATTAATTTCAATTTTTGAAAAAGCAAATAATTACTTTTCAAAAATGAAGGACTCCTCATTTTTACTTTTTTCATAAGATTCAATAATTACGTTTTTAAAAAAAATATTAGTTCTTCTCATCTATTCACATTTATTACTAATGTGTTTACCAGTTTAAACCGACTTTTAAAATGTCGTTTGTGTTTCAGTACACCGTTGTAGTTTTCCATTTTTTCATATTTCATTCATTTTAGTGTTAAAAATTATTTCTAAAAAATTCCTGTAATTCTTTTAGTTCATCCACTCCAATCAGACCAACATTGGCATTTTTTAACTCTGTCCAAATCGCATTTCGTTGTTTCGGCGTGCGGTTTGGAGTATTCCAAAACCGGAGTAAATACCCCTGTTCTTTTGCTTTTTCCGCATAACTTTTAAGCTTAAGTTTTTCCTCTTCCGGCATTTCTCCGGTACCGTCCCACGAAAAATATTTGGCCCAGTTATCGCTCACAACCGGCATTAAATTGGGAGAAATGCCTGAATCAAGATTTTCGAGCCGACCGTCGAAACTTGCATAACGAATGTTTTGCGACTGCATAAATTCAAAGGGACGATTGCCGGAAACCACTACCATTATACTTCCCTCGTACTTTTTTTCGTGCGCAAAAAAAGTTAAATGACTTTTATATTCTGTTAAGATTCGATGAAGGTTTTGATACGTTTTTAATCCATCGTCTTTAATATCGATAAACAGAATAACCTCCTCGCCATTGCCATAAACCGACCCATTATTTTGAATGATTTGGTTTTTAAGCGGTTCAAGATAAAGCTGACGAAGTGTTCTTCCGGGTTTTATCTTGTCGAAATCGTGAGCCACAAAAAGCGAATCTCCAACCGAAAAAACATCAGCTTCGATACTTTTAAACCTGCAATCCAAAGCATCAAATAGAGGTCTCTCATGCTCGTAGTCGTTGTGTGAGTGAGCTGGCAAAATTTGAATCTTTTCTTTGTTTATGCTGAAGTAATTCAGATAAGAAATTTGATGAATATTGTAACCGCAGCCAATGATTTCCAATTCGCCATCGCCGTTAAATCCCACCCCGGCACCAGTCTTAAAACTGACTTCATTTTCACAATTGAAAGTTTTCGAAGCCAGTTTTATCAGCTTAAATTTTGCTTTGCTGTCCTCTTTTAGCTGGTATAAGTCGGCAACGTTCTCATTTTTATTGTTTTGACCAAGTCCAATTAAATACAACTCATCTTCAATTGTCGAAAACAAATTGATATTTTGGTAAGGAAGCCAATTTTCATCAACCCAGTTTTCTTTTGAATCAGTTTCGGTGTTTAGCGAAAAGAAAAGTTCAAAATCAGCTTTTGGAAATTCACCGGATTTGCAGGAATAGAAATCAATGTTTTTTGTATCCCAGTCGCCAACTGCCAACAGGATTTTATCTTTATAGTTTGTCATTCCCACACAACCGGCTGTCGAACGCATTGGCACTCCGGCCCTTTCGATAACAGAAACAGGTTTCAACTGTAGATTTTCCGGATTTGAAATATCATAAATACAAACTTTCGACTTGTCTTTTGCATCGTTGTCTTCAATTCCAACTGCCAGGTAATTTTGAAAAATCTGGAACCCGCCTGCATGTTTAAAAGGTCTGTCCATCAGCTTATTTACCAAAATCACCTCGTTTTTATCTCCCTGTTTTATAACTGTGTAATAAGAGTATGAATCGGAACTTCCGGTTAAAACGAAGTAATCACCTGTGTTGGTTTTAATGGACTGAATTCCCTGAAGATGCCCTCCTGAATTATTTATTTCTATGGTATTTGAGAAACGGATAATTTCCGGGTTAGAATCTAAATTCCTAAAATAAGTAACCAACGAATTCCCCGAATAAATCTGACCAACACCAGAAAAAGAAATTGAAAGGAAAAAAGCAGTAAGGACGAAATTCGGTATGAATAATTTTTTTAACAGATACGGATAAACTTTAAAAAATCGAGAACCTCGCCTGCTTCTTTTCATGATAAAGTAATTAAGATGTTAATATCTCTGTTAGTTGCACAGGACGACTTTCGGCTACTGATTTTTTTGCTGCCAGTCCGATTGCAATGGAAAGCAGTCCGTCTGTTCCATCTACCGGCATTTCGCTGTCCGAAACAAGTGCATCAATAAATTCGCGGATTTCCTGGTTGTAGGAAGCATCATATCTTTCGAGGAAAAAGTGAAGTGGTAAATCGCCCGAAACACCTTTTTCCGTGTACAGTTTGTGGTTATTTGGGAAATTATTTCCGGCCTGTGCCATTCCTTTGCTGCCAAAAACTTCGAGCCGCTGGTCGTAGCCGTAAACTGCTTTCCGGCAATTATCAATAACAGCCATTGTATCGTCTTCGAAGGTGAGTGTAATAATTGCGGTATCAACATCGCCTGCCTGACCAATTTCAGGATCAACTTTAACTGTTGCTTTTGCATACACCTCTTTTACCTGTTTCCCAGAGATGTAGCGGGCCATGTCAAAATCATGAATGGTCATATCCAGGAACATTCCACCCGAAACTTTGATATATGAAACGGGAGGCGGACCAGGATCACGACTGGTGATTTTTACAATTTGAACATCGCCAACAAAATCATTTTTAACCAGTTGGCGTATTTTTTTGAACTCAGGATCGAATCGGCGGTTAAAACCCAGCATTAGTTTAACACCATTTTCCTCAACAATTTTTAAAACTTCCTGTACACGACTGAGTGACAAATCGAGTGGTTTTTCACAAAAGATTTGTTTTCCGGCTTTTGCAGCTTTTACCACGTAATCGGCATGTGTGTCTGTTGGAGAGCAAATTACAACAGCATCTAAGCCAGACACAGCCAGCAAATCATCAAAATCTTTTACAAAAACGGGAATATTAAATTCTTCGGCAATTGTTTTCGATTCATCCAAAATATCCATTACCGCCACTACTTTTATTTCGGAGAAGTTCCGCGATAAATTTTTCAGGTGAATTTTTCCAATCCTGCCCAGGCCGGCAACTGCTACATTAATTTTTTTCATTTCATTTTTATTTTTCAATTTCTTATAACCACATTGGCACATAGGGCACAATAGAAATTTCTTAAGAAACTTATGTGTTCTATGTGTCTATTGTGGTTTATTTCAATTTATTTTTCATTTTAAAGCCCAAGCGATTTTATGTATTTCCGGTTGTGGTCTGCACATTTTTTTGGAGAACCCATTCCGGGTAAAACATCCTGTTCAACCACAATCCAACCGTTGTATCCATTTTTATTCAGAATATCCACAATCGATTCAAAATCAACATTTCCGTTACCGAGTTCACAAAAAATGCCTTCTGCCACTGCCATGAAATAATTGTAATTATTTTCTCTGGCAGCCTGACCAATTTTCGGATCGAAATCCTTGAAATGAACATGCCATATCCGGTTGTAATATTTTTTCAGCGCTTCCACCGGGTCGCCGCCTCCAAAAGTATAGTGGCCCATATCGAGGCAAAGACCGAGTAAATCAGGGTTTGTCATTTCCATCAGTTTACCAACTTCAGCAGGTGTTTCAACATAACCTGCACAGTGGTGGTGGAAAACGGTTCGCATACCATATTTGGTTTTCACGGCATGGGCAATTTTTTCTGCTCCGTCTGCAAATATTTTCCACTGGTTTTCTGTTAAACCCATTTCAGGAGTTATCCGGCCCGCATTTTGTGTACGTTCTTCCACCGACCCGTTTTCATCGGCCAAAATAATGAACGCATTTTTATAACCTGCGTCAAACATCAGCCCGGCAGTTTTTAAAGCCTGGTTTACACCGTTTTCATGAGCTGCTTCATTGGCAAGGGCAACAGGGACAAATGCTCCCAGCAATTCCAGTTTTTTCTCTTCGAGAACATTTTTCAATTCTTCCGGGTTCGCAGGCATAAATCCCCAATCGCCAAGTTCGGTACCGGCATAACCGGTTTCCACCATTTCATCAAGCACCTGCTGATATCCAAGTGACTTTCCTTCCAGTTCAAATTCGAGTGCGCCCCACGAACAAGGCGCGTTTGCTATTTTTATCATACTTGTATCATTTAAAATTTGCGCGTCCATTCGTTGGGCCAGCGTTCAATAACTACTTTTGTTTGAGTGAAAAATTCGATTGCATGCCGACTTTGTCCGTGCAAATCGCCAAAAAAGCTGCTGTTCCATCCACTAAACGGGAATTGTGCCATTGGAGCCGCCACGCCAATATTAATTCCAATGTTTCCTGCATTTGCACGGTTTCTGAAAGTGCGGGCGTTTAACCCGCTGGAAGTGAACAAACAGGCCATGTTCCCGTAATTGTTGCTGTTAACAAAGTCAATGGCCTCATTAATGGTTTTCATGTGAAGCAAACTCATTACCGGACCAAAAATTTCAGTTTTAATTACCTCTCCGGCTAAATCCACATTTTCGAGGATAGTAGGGTTAAGAAAATTTCCGGTTTCGTAGCCGGAAACTATGGCATTTCGTCCATCTAACAGCAAATTGGCTCCTTCGTTTAACCCTTTGGAAATCAGTGATTCTATTCTTAATTTGCTTTCCCTGGTTATTACAGGACCCATTTCAACGCCTTCATTAAGACCGAAACCTGTGGTTTTGCTTTTTGCTGCTTCCACAAGAGCTTCCGTAATAACTCCACTTGAATCGCCAACTGTAACTATGTTTGAAGCTGCCAGACAACGCTGTCCCGCACATCCGTACACACTGTCGGCAACAATCCGCGCAGCCATTTCAATATCGGCGTCGGGCATTACAATTACAGGGTTTTTTGCTCCGCCCTGCGCCTGAACGCGTTTACCATTTGCGGCTCCTCTTTGGTAAACATACCTTGCCACGTTTGTTGAACCAACAAAACTTACAGCTTTCACATCCGGATTATCGAGCAACGCATCCACCGATGGTTTTCCACCGTGAACCATATTTATTAATCCTTTGGGCAAATCAAGTTTGTCAATCAGTTCAAAAACCTTCACCATGGTTAAGGGTACTTTTTCCGAAGGTTTTACCACAACACTGTTTCCACAGGCGATAGCATAAGGCAGGAACCAGAATGGTATCATTCCCGGGAAGTTAAACGGTGAAATTATTGCACAAACTCCAACCGCCTGGCGAATCATAAATTCATCTATACCGGGAGCCACATTTTCCGAAAATTCACTTTGAATCAACATCGGCGTACCGCAGGCAGTTTCCACGTTTTCAATTGCACGCTGCATTTCTGCTTTCGATTCGATAAAGGTTTTACCACATTCGAGTGTAATCAACCGGGCAATTTCATCAATATTTTCCTCTAGCAATTGTTTCATTTTATAGAGTGGCTGAACACGTTTCATCACAGGTGTGTTGCGCCATTCCCTTAATGCTTCGGCAGCAGCGGCTACTGCCGAATTAACGTCGGCAACTGTATTTTCTCCGTACGGGATTTTTGCCAAAATCTCCTGATTTGCAGGGTTCACTACATTTGCAGTTTGCGGCTCCCTGCTTTCTGACCATCTTCCGTTGATATAATTTTTTAAGATCTCCATATAGTTTATTAATTAATTATTTATTTAATTATGTCCCAATACGATATAAATACCAATTGTTACCACTACAAGCACTGCCGACAGATGCCAGGCATATTTCCACCCGTGCATATCTACTTTTAAGGCATCTGCTTTATCATTAAAAGTTTTTCGCGGATAAAAATGCGAAACCACAAACATGAGTATCATATTCAGAACAAATTCAATTCCCCAGATATGAATAAAGTGAATGTTGACTTTGAAAATAAAAGTGGCTAAAACATAAAAAGTCAATCCGAAAAACAAGGCTGTTTTTGCTGCTGCTGCCGAAATACTTTTGAGAAAGAATCCAGCAAGCATTATTGATGCAATCGGAATAAAGAAAATTCCGTTTAACTGTTGAAGCAACTGGTATAATCCATCCGGTGCGTTTGCCACCAACGGAGCAGATATAACGGCGAAAACAGCGAGTGTTGATGAAGTTGCCCTACCAACCCATACCAGACGTCTTTCTGATGCATTCTTATTCATCAACCTTTTGTAAACATCAATACTGAAAATGGTTGCTGCACTGTTCAGCACACTGTTAAACGTACTGAGTACTGCACCCATAACAACTGCTGCAAAAAATCCGACAAAACCCAAAGGCAGCACTTTTTTAATGAGTGCCGGGTAAATAAAATCCTGGTTTTCATACATCGAATCTCCGAAATAGTAAAACCCAATTACTCCCGGAAGAATAATCACCAGTGGAATCAGAATTTTCAGTACACCGGTAAAAAGCAACCCACGCTGGGCTTCATTAAGGTTTTTGGCACCTAAAGCCCGCTGAATAATGGTCTGGTTCATTCCCCAGAAATAGAGCTGGTTGATAATTAAACCTGTAAATAAAACACCAAAAGGCATCACCGAATCTTTGGCGCCGACCACATTAAATTTTTCGGGAGCATGGTGATATACTTTTGAAATCCCGTCAAGTATATTTCCATCTCCGATGCTGTAAAGTGCAAGCACCGGAACCAGAAGTCCTCCAATCAGTAATCCGTACCCATTAACCAAATCGGAAATGGCAACCGCTTTTAATCCGCCAAAAATGGCATATAACGAACCTATTACTCCAATGCCAACCACGGTAATCCATAAACCTTCTGATTTTGTAACACCCAAAACTTCGGAAATATTAAAAATACTTTCAAGATTAATGGCGCCGGTATATAATACAATTGGTAAAAGTGTAACCACGAAGGAAACCACAAGGAAAAGTGCTATAAAACTGCGAGTTGTTCCATCGAACCTTTTTTCAAGATATTCAGGAATGGTGGTTAATCCCATTCTCAGGTATTTCGGTATAAAATAAAGTGCCGCAACTACCAGTGCCAATGCTGATGTAACTTCCCACGCAATGATTATAAATCCGTTTTTATACGACGAACCATTCATTCCGATAAGGTGCTCGGTTGAAATGTTGGTAAGCAACATTGAACCCGCAATCACAACTCCGGTTAAACTTCTCCCTCCAAGAAAATAGTCATCAGAAGAATTCATTTTGTCTTTTCGCAGTCTGTACCAGACGTATAGAGCGACAAAAGCAGTAAATCCGATAAAAGTGGTTACTGTTAGCATTTAGTCAATTCCTTTTTCAATTGGTTTATATTGATTATTCATAAAAACCATCGTTGTTTTTTCCTCTGAACATCATAATTCTCACGCGCCTTTTGCACCGATTCTGATTCTGATACCTCGGCAACCGGCACATCCCACCAGGCATAACCGTAACCTGCCATTTTTCTTTCGGGAACGGTTTGGATGTAGATTACTGTTGTCCGTTCTTCCTTTTTTGCGTTTTTCAGCGCTTCGTTAAACGAAGCAATATTGGTCGCTTTAAATACTTTTGCACCCAGACTTTGTGCATTTAAAGCCAAATCAACCGGCAAGTTCTCTCCTTCGAGTTTTCCAGTCTCCTGGTTCCGGTAAGAATATTTTGTACCCCAGCCTTCGCTGCCTATTGATTTGGAAAGGCCTCCAATACTGGCAAAACCATTGTTATCAATCAAAATGATGGTGATTTTAACTCTTTCCTGCAGAGATGTAATAATTTCCGAAGGCATCATTAAATATCCGCCATCTCCCAGAATTACATAAATTTCACGGTCTGGAAAAGCCATTTTTGCGCCTATTCCTCCCGAAATTTCGTAACCCATGCAGGAATAACCATATTCAAGATGAAAACCTTTTGAGTTTCGGGTACGCCATAGTTTGTGCAAATCGCCCGGTGCGCTTCCCGAAGCACAGAGAACAACGTCGTTTGCATTTGAAAATGTGTTCACTGCACCAATTACTTCTGCCTGACCTGGTATGGCTTTATCTTCTGCCTGATATGCGAAACTTACTTTTTCGTCCCAGATTTTGTTAAAACCGGCTACCCGTTTCCGGTAATTGTCATCAACTTTATATGTTTTAAGTTTTTCTGAAAGTTCTTCCAGAATCACTTTTGCATCGCCGGTTAAAGCCAGACCACTGTGTTTGTGTGCATCAAATTCAGTAATATTAATATTGATAAACCGTACATTTTTATTTTGAAATGCTGTTTTCGAGGCCGTTGTAAAATCGCTGTAACGCGTACCAATTCCAATCACCAAATCAGCTTCAGCACTGATAGTATTTGCTCCTTCAGTTCCGGTAGCGCCGGTAGCGCCCAGGTTATGCGAATCATTGTACGGCAGCGAACCTTTTCCTGCAAATGTTTCCCCAACAGGAATTCCGGTTTGATGAACAAAAGTCGCCAGTGCATTTTCTGCTTCACTGTAAATTACACCGCCGCCTGCAATTATCATTGGTTTTTGGGCTGAACGAATTAGTTCAACAGCGCGCCGGACAGCATTTAAATCGGGACGCGGACGTGCAACATGCCAAACCCGTTTTTCAAACATTTCAACCGGAAAATCATAAGCTTCTGCTTGAACATCCTGTGGAATACAAAGCGTAACTGCCCCGGTATCTGCAGGTGATGTTAAAATACGCATCACTTCCGGAAGGGAAGTAATCAGTTGTTCGGGCCGGTTAATTCTGTCCCAGTATTTCGAAACAGGTTTAAAACAATCGTTAACTGAAATATCCTGTGAAAAGGCTGATTCGAGTTGCTGCAACACCGGCGCCACAACTCTGCGTGCAAAAATATCTCCTGGCATAAGCAAAACCGGTATGCGGTTAATGGTTGCTCCTGCGGCCGCGGTAATCATGTTTGTTGCACCCGGACCGATAGATGAAGTACAAACAAACGTCGATAGCCTGTTTTTCATTTTGGCATATCCAACTGCAGTGTGTACTGCAGCCTGCTCGTTCCGCACCAAATAGTACCTGAAATCGGGATTCTGCTGCAATGCCTGACCAAAACCTGCCAGGTTCCCGTGACCAAATATGCCAAAACATCCGGCAAAAAAGGGTTGCATAATTCCATCACGTTCAGAATACTGGTTTTTGAGGAATTCGATGGTGGCTTGTGCAACTGTAAGTTTTTTAGTATTCATATTTTAAAATTGATTAATATGTTCAATTCAAAAACCTCCTTTTGATTCAATAAACTCCAGAATTTCTTTTTCGTAAGGATTAAAATTGGCACATCCCAGTTGGGTTACCACATGTGCACCACAGGCGTTTCCCATCCTGCAGCATTTATACAATTCCCATCCTTTCAGATATCCGTAAATAAAACCGGACCCAAAAGCATCACCAGCTCCAAGAATATTTAATACTTCAACGGGAAAACCAGGAACTTTTTGGATTTTACCATCGGGAAGATAAATAATGGCTCCACGCGAACCGGTTTTTACAATCAGCGCATCAACCCCGAGTTGGAGAATTCCGTTAATTGCGTTGTTAATATCACCTTTTATTTCCGGTGCAGAAATTTGCTGGTGGCTGATAACCAACTGCGATTTATCTGCAAGAAAGGAAGCAAGAATTTCCTCTTCGGTACCCAGCACAATATTTACGTTGCGCATGAAGGCGCGGGTTGTAACTCCAAACGCCCGAATATCGCCCCACTGGTCGGCTCGGAAATCGAGGTCAAGTATAACCGGAATTTCATTTTTGCGTGCAATTTCAACAGCCAGAAAAGCAGCGCTCCGGGTAGGTTCAATGTTTAATGCAGTACCCGAAACCTCAAGCAATCTTGACTTTTCAATTCCGGCATTTAAAACCTGGTCGATATCGATTTGTGAATCGGCACAGTTATCGCGGTAATACACCAGCGGAAAACGGTCTGGCGGTTCAATTCCGAGTATTACCGCCGAACTTCGGGTTCCTTCAATAACACGCACATTTTCAGTACGCACGTTTTCTTTTTTCAAGAAATTGAGGATGAAATCGCCCACTTTATCTTTCCCAACTCCTGAAAGCAAGGAAGCAGTTAATCCAAGCCGGCTGCAGCCCACAGCAATATTCAATGGCGAACCGCCCACAAACGCATGGAATCCGGGAATATCCTCGAAACGGGTTCCGACTGCCTGTGAATAAAGATCAATCGACGACCTTCCGTAAGTTATCACATCATAAATCTTATCGTTGTTCATTTTTCAAGTTTATTTTTTATTCATTTCTGCAGTTACAAGAGGGACTCTTGGGTCGCGTCCTTTCCACGAATTGTAAATCCATTTGTGATCAGGATCATCTGTATTCGCAAGTAACTGGTCGCTACCAGTTAAAAAATTAAGGTAATAAACGTTGTAACCATGGCCTGCTACAACCGGATGATATCCTTCAGGAACCAAAACCACATCGTTGTTGCGGGCTACGGCAATTTCGTCCAGACTTCTGTCGTCGTTGTATATTTGCTGAATGGCAAATCCCTGTGGTTTGTCCATTTTATAGAAATAGGTTTCTTCCAAACAAGCTTCAGTCACCATTCCATCGTCATCCAGTTTCCGTTTGTCGTGTTTATGTGCCGGAAAAGAACTCCAGTTTCCGGAAGGGGTATAAACTTCAACACAAACCAGCCGGTGACAATCGAAACCGGGTTGCAGCAAACTGTTAATCTGGCGGGTTGCATTGTCACCTCCACGAATTTCAATCGCAGCTTCTTCGGGGCGTTTGAAATATGCCGGGTGATCCTGGTCGGTTTCGCACCAGCCATAAGCAATATCGAGCACATCACTTTCGGCAGTTATTTCAAATTGGGTATCTCTTGGGAGGTATAGCGAATGGGCGATTCCACTAAAAACATCTTTGCGCCCGTTGATGGTTTCCCAGTTTCCCTTGTCGGTTTTTACTGAATAATTGCCACCAAGCAAAATAATGGCATATTCGTTTTCCCAGGTATTATCAACCCATTTCTCACCCTTTTTCATCAAGCGGGCCTGGAAATTCAAAAACTGCCAGCCGGTTTCTTCCTGAAAAACACTCTGATAAATACCAAATCCGGATTTGGGTCTGGCTAATAGTTTATATTTTTTATCTCTTATCATTTTAAAATTATTTAAATTCTATGGCTTTCCCTGTTGCTTTTATCAACTCAAATTTTTCATGAATGAATTTCTCAAATTCATTCATGTATGTTTTGCCCGGAATAATCGGGTCGAATTGTGCCGGTGATAGCTTGAAAAATTCGCGGTGAACACGCGCCCAGATGAGACGAGCATCGGTGGCAATATTGATTTTGCAGACTCCCAGTTCAATTGCTTTTAAAAGTTCTTTGTCTGAAACACCCTTTGCATCAGTTCCCAACTGACCACCAGCAGCATTGATCCGCTGGATTTCATTCATATTCACCGTTGAACCGCCATGCAAAACCAAAGGAAATCCCGGAAGCCTTTTTTGAATTTCTTTCAGAATCTCAAATTGCAAACCCTGTTCTCCCGAAAACTTATAAGCGCCATGACTTGTTCCAACCGCAACCGCGAGGCTGTCGCAACCAGTCCTACTCACAAATTCCTCAACTTCTGAAGGCTGTGTAAATTTTTTGTGTGTTTCATCAACTGTCAAATCATCTTCAATCCCACTTAAAACACCAAGTTCTGCCTCAACCGAAATATTTTTCAGATGTGCTTTTGCAACTACCTCTTTTGTAATTGAAATGTTTTTTTCAAACGGCTCATGTGAGGCATCTATCATTACCGAATTGTACCCACCCGATTCAATACAATCGAAAGCGTGTTTTTTATTTCCGTGGTCAAGATGAACTGCAAAAACAGTTTTGGGATATAATCTTGCCGCAGCCGAAATCATCGCCAGCAACATTTCTGCACTGGCATACTTTCGGGCAACCGGAGTGGTTTGAACAATAAAAGGTGCATTGGCTTTTTGGGCTGCACCAAACAAACTGTGAACCTGTTCCATGTTCCATATATTTACCGCAGCAATTCCGTACCGTCCGTAGCATTTTTTGAATATTTTGCTGGCAGAAACTAACATAGATTGAAATTCAATTAGTTATGAATTATTTTCCAACGAAATGTACGGCATTATTTATATTGAATCCAAATAATAACCGTTAAAAGTTTATGCAAAGGTTTGCATAAATGGGTTGAACAATTTCGCAAAAAATAAAATACTTATCTTGAAGATCCTCTGATAATGAGTTCGGGAAACAGTTTTTCAATTCTGATTTTTGAGATGTCATTGTTTGAATTTACCCGTTTCATCAGGATTCTTGCGGATAACATTCCCATTTCGTAGGTGGGCTGCCAAACGGTGGATAACGATGGTTTGAAATAAGAAGAGTGTGGGTCATCATCAAAACCGATAACCGAAATCTGATCCGGGATTACAATACCTGAATTTTTTAAAACATACATCGCACCAATTGCAACGCCGTCATTAATGGTAAAAATGGCGTCGGGAGGGTTTGGCAAAGCCAGTAGCTTTTTAGTGGGATCAATTCCGTGTTCCGGCGCAAAACCCTCACATTCAACAATATATTCTTCCTTTAATGGCTTACTGTAACGTTTTAACGCATCTTTGTAAGCCTCCAGCCTGTGCCTTGAGGTTGAAAGTGTTGACGATCCTGCAATGTGTGCAATCCGGTGGCAACCGCTTTTAATGAGGTGTTCCACTGCCTGGAAAGCTCCTTTGTATTCATCTACAAAAACCTTGTCCACCTCAATCCCTTCACAATCCCGATCGAAAATTACAAGAGGAATGTTATTTTCCGTCAGCATTTGCAGATGATCGAAATTTTTTGTTTCCGATGCAGGAGAAATAAGAAAACCATCGACCCGGATTGAAGCAAAGGTATTAACTATTGATTTTTCCTCTTCATACGATTCATTGGATTGCCCAATGATCATATTTACACCAAGTGGATTCACCAAATCCTGAATACCACTGATGACAGACGAAAAAAAATAGCTGGTAATCTCAGGAACAATAACTCCAATCAGATTGGTTCTGTTGCGCAAAAGGTTTAATGCCAACAGGTTGGGTTGGTAGTTGAGTTTTCGGGCCAGTTCAATCACTGCATCACGGGTTTTGGTGCTGATTGCCGGATGATTATTCAAAGCTCTGGAAACAGTTGACGGGGATATATTCAGCACTTTTGCAATATCAGTGATTGATGTTCTTGATTTTTTCATTTATGAATGAATTAAAGCCTGTTTTAAAAAGATACTCCTTTTTCAATCTTAGTTGATTTAAAATTACAATTTTAAGCGAACTACTAATCAATTCTGAGCAATTTGCTTAGTTCATCCATTTCAAAAAATACAGTTGCACCTAATTCTTCAAAAGCAACTTTATTTTTATAGTTCGTAAATCCAAAAACATCAAAACCACCTGTTTTTGCCGCTTTTACACCAGCTTCACTATCTTCAACAACAGCACATTCGGCAGGTTTGAAGCCCATTTTTTTTGCTGCGTGTAAATAAATTTCAGGTTCGGGTTTCCAACTTTGAATTTCATAACAGCTAAAGATATTTTCCCCGAAAAAATGAATCAGGCTGGTAGTAGTAAGGTTTAGTTTTATTTTTTTAACCGGTCCGCTGGAGGCCACCCCAATTGGGATTTTTATTTTCCTTAATAAATCATGAATTCCTTCAATTGGTCTGAGGTCTGTTTTAAAGGCTTTGAATGAACGTTTTCTGAATTCATTTTCAAAGTTGGCAGGTAATTCTCCACCCATATTTTCCTTGAAAAAATTCAAATTTTCTTTCATTGAAGTGCCGGTAATCTGTTCCAGAATAATTTCAAAATCAAGCTTTAAGCCTAATTCAATAATCATTTCCTGAAAAATTTTGGCAGAGATGGCTTCACTGTCAACCAAAACACCATCGCAATCGAAAATTACACACTTGTATTTCATCTGTTTCAAATTGATGAGTTTTCAAAAACATCAGTTTTTTTGATTTATTCAAATATAGTCTTCCTGTAAAAAATTCATCCTAAAAAAAACAGAAACCTTGTTTTTTTAATTTTATGTGTTAGTTTAGTACTTATAATTTTAAATCATAAACCAGAACAAAATGAAAATCAGTATTTTATTTTTCGCGGTGATGTCATTGATTGTTTTTACTTCAACGGCACAAAACAAAATTGTAGTGAACACTGATCTCGGCAAGGAAAAAATCAGCCGGCACATCTACGGCCACTTTTCGGAACACCTTGGCCGCTGTATTTATGGTGGGTATTGGGTAGGTGAAGATTCCGATATTTCCAACACCAGCGGAATCCGCAACGATGTGGTGGACGCCTTGCGCGAAATGGGCATTCCCAACCTGCGCTGGCCCGGCGGTTGCTTTGCCGACGAATACCACTGGATGGACGGCATTGGTCCGCGCGACCAGCGGCCTACCATGATTAACACGCACTGGGGCGGCGTGACAGAAAACAACCACTTTGGCACGCACGAATTTATGGAACTGTGCCGGCAACTGGATGCCGAGCCGGTGATTAACGGAAACCTGGGCAGCGGAACGGTTCAGGAGATGTCGCAGTGGGTGGAATACCTCAACTCGGGCAATATCAGCCCGATGACCGACCTGCGCAAAGTCAACGGACAGGAAGAGCCGTGGGGCGTAAAATACTGGAACCTGGGCAACGAAAACTGGGGATGCGGCGGCAACATGACAGCGGAGTACTACACCAACGAAATGAAACGCTATTCCACCTATACCAAAGACTACGGCGACAACCGGTTATACAAAATAGCCTGCGGGCCCAGCGATTCCGATTACCACTGGATGGAAACCCTGATGAAATACGGAAATCCCGGCAGAAGTTTCCAGGGCATTTCACTGCATTATTACACCATTACACACAACTGGAGCCAAAAAGGATCTGCCACGCAGTTCACCGAGGGCGAATATTTCCAAACCATGAGTAAAACCCTGTTTATGGATGAATTGCTGAGGAACCACATCAACATTATGGACAGGTATGATCCACGCAACCGCGTAGGACTGTTGGTTGACGAGTGGGGAGTATGGCACGATGTGGAGCCCGGCACCAATCCCGGATTTCTTTACCAGCAAAACACACTGCGCGATGCCATGGTGGCTGCGGTTAACCTCGATCTGTTCAACAAATACTGCCACCGGGTGAAAATGGCAAATATTGCCCAAACCGTAAATGTGCTTCAGTCTATGCTTTTAACAAAAGATGCTGAAATTGTTAAAACACCCACCTTTTATGTGTTTAAAATGTATAAGGTGCACCAAGACGCTACATTATTGCCAACCGATTTGGTATCTGAGAATTATGAGCTGGATGGCAAAAGCATTCCGGCCATTTCAACCTCCGCATCAAAATCGGAAGACGGAAAAATTCATATTACCATCAGCAACCTGAATCCCAATAAGGCAGTGAGCATCTCGTGTGAATTGCGCGGACTCGACAAAGTGACTTTCAACAAAGGTGAAATAGTTACTGCCGAAAAGGTGAATTCCTTTAACGATTTCGGGAAACCGGAGGAAGTTTATTCAAAAAATTTCAGTGATGTAAAAGTAAATGGGAACTCACTGACCGTTAATCTTCCTTCAAAATCGATTGTAATGCTGGTGTTGAATTGAAAATTTAAAAGTATTTCATAACGAAGCAGCTGGTCCGGTTTGGGCCGGCTGTTTTCATTGCAGGGGTACGGACTCCGGGTTAAACTGGTACTCAATTCGTTTTATGTCCATTTTTCGCTGATTTAAAATATTGATGTATTGCAGGCTGTTTTGTTCATGAACAGGATTTTTCTGCCCGAAAACGAGGTACGACTGCACTGCCCAGTCAACAGCAGCATCTAACCGACCCAGAATTTCGCACGCCAGCGCCATGTTGAACTTGCTTTTAGCTGCTATTTTTTTGTTTGGGCTTTCAACATGTTTGCGCCAGATTCCTGCTGCTTCCAACCATTTTCCTTCTGCCACCAATGCATCGGCTTTTTTCAGATCCATGTTCCCCGAGCGGTAAACCATCCGCTGAACTTCAATCCAGTGTGGAATAAGAAACCCGGCAAACTGAACAGCTGAAATTTCGGCTGCTTTTTGAATGGCATCCTCTCTTGGCGGGAATATTTCTACTACTTCACGAAAATCCCAGGTGACTGTGTCAACCCGATCGTAATAATAAGATAATCGTAAATTCTTCAGGTCATAAAAATTCCAGTATGCAATTACAAATACATCAAAAAATTCTGCTGTCTTTTGTTTGTCGAATGCATATTTTCTGTCAACTATTGCAAAATAATCTAACGACAACAGTATTTTTGAATTTGTTGAATCGGCCAATTGAACCAATTCTTCTCTGGAATACAACCCCAGCAGCGGGTCCAGATATCTTACTTCGCTGTTTTCTTTTTGCGGTTGAAACTTTCCGGCTATCGACCAGAAATTGGCAACAGGTTCATATTCAACAGGAATCAAAATGGAATTCAAACTGTCTTCCAACTCAATAAAACCAATTTCTAAAATGGAGTCTGAAAGGATGGTTTTCGAATAATCAGCTCTTTCAATTTCAATAACAGAGTCGAAAAAAGAATTTGATTTTAATGTATGAAGGAAATACCTGTAATAAGTTTCCGCAGCCAAACTGTCGGTATTTGTGAAGTCAGTCATCTGCCTGTTATTTTCAATGTAGGCTGCAAAATTGGGATTATAGGCTGCATTAAAATTGTTGTAATGAATGGCTATCGTATCATATTTTTCAGGAAAGATTGCGTTTGCAGGCACAAAAATTTCAATGTCAACAGTTTTAACATTGTGTAATGTATTGCAGGCGGATAAAAACAGTCCGGCAAAAACCAGTAGTTTCAACTTACGGGCGAATTTCATTTTGCTGCCTGTTGAGTTTTAAAACCTCCTTTCGCCGCGAATCCAAAATTTTCTGGTAGGTAAGAATCATATTCTGGTCTTTTCTGCTCCGATATTTTGAAGCCAGTTCAAAGGCGGCAGTCAGCCACTTTTGTGCCGTTTCCAAATCGTCTTTCATCTCAAAGGCCAGCGCAAGGTTATACCGGGCGTTGATGGCCATTTTGCCGTTTCGGTCGTCGGCATATTTTCGCCAGAGTGCAATGGATTTATCCCATTTTCTTTCTTCAAAATGATGAGCAGCCTCAGAAAAATCAGGAAGAGGAGGAACGGAATACATCCGGTTTACAGTCTGCCAGGTAGGATAAAACCGTTTGGCATAGTTTACACCGGCCAAAGCCGATGCCAGTTCCAATGCAGTAAGCCGGGGTGGTGGTTTATAACCTTGCTGATAATTTCCCTCATCATCGTATCCGTTCCAAAAAACAGTGTCAATCATTGTTTTCCGTTCAATCAGGATATTTTTCGCCGGGTCATGAATGCTCCAAACGGCTACAGTAATCACTTCATTCGTTTCGGGAGTATCAAAGGTTTGCGGATATGAAGAAAAGAAATAAGACCAGGTGTCCAGAGAAATCAACAAATCGGATTCTGAGGCAGAAGTGATCTGTTCAATAATATCTTTTGAAAACTCATTTAAATGCTCTCCCGAATGCCTTTCAAACGTGTGATACGGAAAAACATGTAATTCCCCAAATGCATTGTTGTTGTTGAGATTGGTTGCCAGTTCATTCAGGCAAACAGTAACAAGCAGACTGTCGAGATCAGGGGGGTCGTTTTTGGCTTTCACCAAAATAAGATCGTTTTTGTAATAATGCTGAAGCGTATCGCCGGGATATTTAAAATTTCGGTAAATAATTGCTGCTTTCTTATCTGAGGGTTGAATAACTGATTCCCCCGGTTTATAAACTTCAATGGGGTATTCATTATAAACTGTACAGGAAAAACCCGCCACGAGGAGAATTATTGCCGGCAGAACCCGCATTTTCATTTTGTGTTTTTAATTTCGTTTTTTCTTCTTCTCAGAATTTCAAGGTATTCATAAGTCAGGGGCCGGTACATGGTTTCATAAGATTCCAGCGCCCATTTAATGGCCATGTCAATATCACCCAATATCTCGTAACCCAACGCAACATTGAGTTGTGCTTTGCTTTTAAGTGTTTTTGAGCTGGCTTTTTCTGCAACTTCTGTCCATTTTAGAACAGCATTTAACCAGTCTCCGCGCTCTGCAAACTGGTTTGCCTGCCTGAAACCTGCATTTCCTTTGATAAAATACCGTCTTCGCTCGGGACGCCAGCGCACGGCAATTTTATCTGTAAGTTCCAGTGCAATAACAATTCCGGTTTCAGTAAGTGCTTGTTTAACCGGGGTAAATCTTCCGAAAAGGTTACGGGCTGAAACATCGGTATCTTCCCAGTAAAGTGTATCTGTAATAAACTCACGAAGTAATACTTTCTGCTGTGCCGGATCGTAAACCCTGAAAAGCGCCTCATAGTAAATTTTCATATTTGCTCGTGCGGCCGAATTAAATCCACCCTGAAAGGGATCAAAAAAAGTTTCATTGGTGTATTGGGTAATCACTCTGGTTCTAAGATGATCGAGCGATAACACCGCATCGGTTTCAAACAATTTACAAAGCTCTGTTACCTTTTCCCACGAAAGTTCTGTTGCCAGAAGCGATGTTTTTGGCGATTCCAGAAACCGGTTTTCGGGAATGACATAGTCGTACCGGCCCGATTCAAAAAGAAGTTCGCCAAGTGCTTTCATTGTTGTGTCGGCCATTTGAAAATCGTAAATAACTGTATCGAGGTTGAACCGCTGTTCGAAAAAAAGCTTTTGCAGTGAATCGGTTTGAAGATTTGTAAAATTTTTGTCAACTGCCTGGGATACAATGGTAACGCTTTGGATGGATGATGGAAGTTCACTTGCCGACGGCTGAGGAATATCTATAACCAGACTTTTGGTAGGAAAACACGAAAAAACCGAACCAATCAATAAAAAAATTGATGCTTTAAAAATTGTTCTGATTAAAACGGTTTTTATATTCATGCTCTGAAATCCTGTGTTAGTAAATGCCCCAGTACTTCCTCAAAAACCATTCCACGCTTAACAATAAAATGATCACAAAAAATATCCAGCGCAGGTTTAACAATTCGTTTACCATCTCCTGAAAGTAACTTACTGGGTTAAGCGTGTTGCTGCTTTTTATTTCATCAATTAAATCGCCTGCCTGGCCGGAAGAAAAAAATCCGCCACCTGTTTGTGCAGCCAGTTGATAAAGCATCCGGTGATTTGCCCGGGTAACAATATTTTCAAGGTTAACCGCAGCTACCGCAAAATTGCCGGATTCTATGTAAGTTTGATTGCCAATGGTTACTTCAGCAGTAAAACTGTAATTGCCTGCCGGCAGATTTCCGGCATTCAAATAATAACCATTGCCACGCACATCAAAAGTAAACTGAAATTCATTGCCCTGTTCGTTTTCTATTATAATGGTAATTTCTTCTGTTGTAATCCGTTCAAAAGCATCATTATAAACTTCGGCGTGCATCACAACATTGTCAATTTCAGCATAAACCGGCTCAAAGTCTATCATAAAATTATCTTCATTTTGCCGTAATGCAAGGTATTGAATAAGTTGATTCACCAGTTCGTTAAACTGGTTGTGGCTTTGATTCTGAAAATAATTGTTTAACCGCCATCGCCAAATTCCTTCGCCAAAAATAAAGCCGGTTTTTTTTCCGTTTTGAACACCGGTTGCAATCAGAGGTTTGCCTGTTTCAATATTTTTTACTTTCTGATAAAGTAATACATTAAATTCAGGTTCGAGACGGTAATTGGCAAACGGCACCAATAATGGTGGAAATTTCGGCGCCACTTCTCTTAAATTTTCGCTGACAGTAAAAGTAGCATACGATGGATTTACAGTAGCCTGTGCTTCTTCACCTGACCCGGCAAGCGGATTGATTTGGACTCCGGTTGCGAGTGCGTTTAACTGCGGCAGAAAAGTTTTTCTTCCTACAATATAAAGAAGAGGAACCCGCTCGCCGGCATCGTTGCCTGCGATGTTGGCCATTGATTTGCCCGAAGTGGGCAACTGATTCAAAATAACCAGGTTGAAATCTGAAAAGTTTGAAGGAAATGGTTCTTCGGTAAAAACAGACACTTCATACGATTTTTGTTGCTCCAATGTATTTTTTATGGCTCCGATATCGGGATGCGGACCATCTGAAAGAACAAGAATTTTCTGTTTGTTCTCAAGAACATTTACAACGAATTGTGTGGTGTTATTTTTTGTATTTCTCTCATTTTCTACTATTTCAATGGTCGCTGTAAAGTGTTTTAATCCGGGAGTACCAGCCTCAAGAATAAATTGATGCGTATAAAAATAATCGTTGTTTGTTGGCGTAATCACTGTTTGAGCCACTTCGGCATCACCTTCTGTTACAGTTAGTTTGAGCGGGCGCCCCTGAAGTTTTGAGAAACGGGTATCAATTTCAACCGGAAAACGGTTTCCTGAAAATGAGGTCCGGTTCACCCTGATTCCCTGGATGCGGGCATCGGTAACTTCTGTAGTATCTCCAAGTCCGATTGTATAAACCGGAAAAGTCAGGTAATCCATCATGTTTACCGGATTTTTTCCCTGGTTGTAAATTCCGTCGCCGGCAATTACAAGCGCTCCCACATTTTCATTAAAATGGTTATTTGTTAACGTAGTAATCAAACTGCTGTAATCCGACTGTTTTTCAGAAAAATCAAGGTTTTCTTCAGGCCTTGCCTCCTGCCCGAAAGTGTAATTGATAAATGTATAATCATTTTTCAGTTCCCGGGTAATTCTGTTTTTTAACGCCTGCACTTCACTGGCAAGTTGCATGGAATCTCCGGTTGCAACCACAGAGCCCGAGTTATCCCATGCAGCAATAACAATTGGATTCTGCACCATTTTTTTCAGGCTTCGGATAAAAGGCGAAAGAAGCATAAAGGCGATCAACCCGAAAGAAAAAAACCTGAATACCATTAACAGTCGTCTCTGGTTATCCGTTAGTTCTTTGTTGTCATTATTTCTGAAATACAATAAAAATACAATGCCAGAGGCAGCCAGCAAAATTGCCAGCAAAAAGATAAACCAATATTTTGCACCGAATGAAACCAAACCAATTCCCCTTAATTTTTAAGGATGTAAATATACACATCTGCTTTTTATTACGATGAATAATACGTATTATTACCTTGTTTTTTAATTATTGTTTGTGCCATGCTGGTTATTTCAAAAAAATATCTGATTTTCTTTTTGTTGCTTCTTTTCGTTGCTTCATGTGCTCCCCGTTTTAATCCTGAAATTGATGAAAATGATATCCGGGAAATAATTGAATACCTTGCTTCAGATTCGCTGAAAGGCAGAAAAGCAGGCGACCCGGGTGATTTGATGGCTGCCGCCTTTATTCGTGAAAAATTTAAAAATGCCGGTTTGAATTTATTGTTTGAAGATGGATTTCAGGAATTTGAACTCGTTACTTCAGCAAAAATCGGAGATGGCAACCAATTCAGTCTGAATGAAGAATCATTTCAGGTGGAAAGCGATTTCTCTCCTTATGCATTTTCGGCCAATTCAACAGTTGTGGCACAAGTTGTTTTTGCCGGTTACGGATTAGAAATAGAGATGGATACATTAAAATGGAATGATTTTGAGAATCTGGATGTAGCAGGGAAATGGTTGCTGGTTTTGCAAGGTGATCCCGATTTGGAAAATCCCCAAAGCCCTTTCGTTGAGTTTTCAACTGAACGGGCCAAAGCACTTAAAGCAGCAGATGAAAAGGCTGCAGGGTTGATTTTGGTTGCCGGGACTTCATTTAATGAAAAGGATGAATTATCGGCGTTGTTCTTCGATAAAAATGCGAGCCATTACGACATCCCGGTTATTCAGGTTAGACGGACAGTAGCCGATAAAATACTTATTCCTTCAGGATATACAGTGGAGACACTTGAAGCTGAAATCAATAAAAAAAACAAACCACTGGGATTTGAAACGGATGCAGTTGTTTCTGTAACTGTAAATGTTAAACTCGAAAAGGCCGTCTCGCAGAATGTTGCAGCATTATTGCCCGGCACTGATGACGTTTTGAAAAATGAATATGTTGTAGTGGGCGCTCATTATGATCATCTGGGCATGGGTGGTCCGGGATCGGGTTCGCGTGCGCTCGATACAGTTTCAGTACATTACGGAGCTGATGACAACGCTTCGGGTGTTGCTGCGGTTATTGAGCTTGCAGAAAAAATGGCAGGCGATAAAAACCACCGCAGAAGTATCCTTTTTGTTGCATTTGGCGCTGAGGAAATGGGACTTATTGGTTCAAAGGCATTTACATCAAATCCACCGGTTGCAACAGAAAAAATAACTGCGATGTTTAATTTCGATATGGTAGGAAGGCTAGATTCGGAAAGCAAAGCCGTTAGTGTTGGTGGTACACAAACGTCAAAAGAAACAGATGAGATTTTAAACCGGTTAAATCCCGGATTTCAACTGGCGTTATCGGGCGAAGGAATTGGCCCATCCGACCATGCCTCGTTTTACCTGCTAAATATTCCCGTGTTTTTTATTTCTACAGGTGCACACGCCGATTATCATACTCCAAACGACCGTGCCGAATTTATTAATTATGACGGAGCCGTTGAGGTTATCCGTTTTGCCCATTTGCTTGTGAAAGAGGTAGCTTCACTCGATGAAAGGCTAACTTTCCAGGAAGCCGGGCCTAAATTTCAGCGCAACCGGGGGGGCCGCTTTAAAGTTTCGCTGGGTATAATGCCCGATTACGCAGGTATGGAAAGCCGCGGATTGCGTGTTGATGCGGTTACCAAAGACAAACCTGCCGATAAAGGCGGACTGAAAAAGGGTGATATCATTACTGCTATTGATGGCAGAAAAGTTGGGAATATTTATGATTACATGAACAGATTACAAACTCTTGAAGCCGGACAGACTATCACTCTGGATATTTTGCGGGATGGAAAAGAGATGGTACTGATTATTTTGTTATAAACGGTTTTCCTGCAGAAATAATTCAGGTAGTTGAACCGGCAAACTTTAATTGTCTCCTTTGTTTTACCTCTCTCCATCGAATAATTTGGGAAGGTAAAAACGAGAGGAAAATACCTAAAGCAAAAATTATAAGAAATTGCAGATTGACATTGAAAGAAACGTAATTCAACAACAATGCTATTCCTATAACAACAATATTTGAAGCAACAATAATTAAAGTTACTGCCAAATGATTTGGAACCAAATGAAGCAACCGGTGGTGAATATGATTATTGTCTGGTGAAAACGGCGATTTTCCGTTGAGTAGTCTGATTGTCATAACCCTGAGCGTATCTGTCAATGGCACTAATACCACAGCAAACGAAACAGACGGAGAGGCTTCAATAAAATATGCCGCATTTGAACTTATATTAAATTCATTAAATTTTATTACGAATACTGCCATAATCATCCCAACCACAAGCGATCCGGTGTCACCCATAAAAAGCTTGTTTGCGTTTCCAAAAACATTAAAAAAGAAAAAACCGGTTAGGCTGCCTGCCATTGCAAAAGCCATAATTGAATACTGGATAAAACCGGACATAAAAAACCAAAATCCAAAAAATACCGATGCCAAAATAGCTAAACCTGAGGCTAATCCATCTATTCCGTCTATCAGGTTATACGCATTTACAATAGTAAGAATTAAGAACAAAGTAATTAAAGTGCCAAAAACAAAATTCACTTCATAAATTCCCAGAAAACCGTGTAAATTTTGAATGTGAAAGTTTCCAAGTGTAATTAACAAAACTGACGCAAAAATCTGAATAGTAAATTTTTTTTTGGCGGAGATCGCCAGCAGGTCGTCTTTTAGCCCAATAAAAAACATCAAAATTACTGCCGCTATAATATATTTTAATCCATCAAAAGTATATCCATCAGTCGAAATGATTGTACTGATTACGAATCCGATAAAAATACCAACACCCCCTAAAGGCGGAACTATTCTGGTATGAATTTTTCTCTCGTCTATAGGGTCAAAAAGGTTTTTTGCTTTTGCCACCCTCAAAATAGGAGGGATTGATATAATAACGATGGATAAAGCAAGTGTAAATGCTAAAACACTAAGAAATAGTTCGGTATATAACATTATTATTTTTTTAATGGTTGCGCAAAATTAAAATAATTTGCCTTTTAAGCAATTATTTTAAACTAATTTTCATAATAATTTTAAGAAAACTTAGCATTAAATTTCTGCAAATTCTATTTAACTTATTTTATTGCGTCCAAACAATAAAGCGCGAATATATATTTTTTTGTTGAGTTTTGAAGTATTTTGGTGGCTTTTAATAAAATTTGTTAATTTTAAAATTGAAATTTAACGTTTTAAATTATAATTTTTATGCGGACTTTAACTTATAGTTTTAAAATAATCGCCATTGCCTTGGCTTTTATAGTATCTTCTTGTGGTTCAGGACAAAAATCCCAGCAGGGAAGTGAAAAATCGATTCAATCTGAGGTTCAGGAAAACTGGATTCAGTTATTCAATGGTAAAGATCTGGATGACTGGCAGATTAAATTTACCGGTTACGAACTGGGTTACAATTTCAACAACACATTCAGAGTGGAAGACGGTTTGTTACGGGTTCGTTACGATGACTGGGACGAATGGGGCAGCCAGTTTGGCCACATGTTTTATAACGGCGAGTTTTCTCACTACCGGCTTAGGGTAGAATACCGGTTTGTAGGCGAGCAGGTAAAAGGAGGTCCCGGCTGGGCTTTCCGAAACAATGGATTGATGTTGCATGGTCAAAGTGCCGAATCGATGGAAATTGACCAGGATTTTCCTGTTTCTATTGAAGTACAGTTGCTGGGCGGAAACGGTACTGATGAGCGGTCAACCATGAACCTTTGTACGCCGGGTACCAATGTGGTTATGGATGGTGTTTTAATTGAACAGCATTGCACCACTTCAGATTCAGAAACTTTTCATGGTGATCAGTGGGTTAACGTAGAGGTTGAAGTTCGGGGTGGTGAAATAATCCGTCATTTTGTAGAGGGGAAAGAGGTGATGAGTTATGAAAAACCACAACTCGATCCGCGAGATCAGTACTTTGAAAAATTACTTGCTGAATATGGAGACATAATAATAACAAGCGGAACTATTTCCATTCAGGCTGAAAGCCATCCCACCGATTTCAGAAAAATAGAATTGCTTGTGCTTGATGAGAACTAAAAAATAAAAACGTTTTTTATGAAACCGGGCTTTTTTTAAGTTCGGTTTTTTGTTTTATTGATTTACGATTCGCATAACTCAGGGTTATAAGTGAAACGGCAATCACTGTCATTCCCAATACTGAAATTAAATCTGGTTTTTCGTTTTCAAGAATAATCCAGCTAAGAATTGCTCCGGAAACCGGAATAAGAAATTTCCAGACATTCAGAACTGAAACTTTTACACCCGGGCGCTTTAGAAGAACAAACCAGATTGAAATTGCCGCTGCTGATAAAAAACTCAGCCATCCTAAAGCAAGATAGTACTTTAGCGGAAATGGACCGGTATTTACTCCTTCAACAGGTATTGAAACCATTAAAAGCAGCAAACCTCCAATAATTAATGTTGATGAACTAAGCACCAAAGGGGAAATTTCTTGGGGAGATTTGGAAACCATCACATTTGCATAACCGGCAACCAAGTTGTTGATTAAAAGTAACCCAATCCCCAAAAATTCCAATTCATTCCTAATTTCAACCTTTGTTCGGCCCAGTGTTATTACTGCAATACCAATTACCCCTATTAAAATACTGACTGTTTTTATGGGTGTCATTTTATCATTTTGAAAAGCAAAATGGGCAACTATGGCAATAAATAAAGGAGAAGAACCGATTATCATGGCTCCCAGTGCGCCAGGAACTAAATTTAATCCGCTGTAAAACAGGGCATACTGAATAAATATCTGAACCATTGAAAGCCAAAGCACCAGTTTTAAATTCGATTTTATTTCAGTATAAAACCGGTTAAACTTTCCAAAAATGAGCAGTATTGAGACTCCTGAAATTAAAAAGCGTATTCCGGCAAATTGCAACGGAGAATGGTATTCGAGCCCGATTTTTACCCCTGCAAAAGCCGTGGACCAAAGCCAGGTAGCCAAAATAGCCAGAAAAGTGGTGCTTTTAATTATATTATTCATGGTTTTTTCACTGAAAAAAAATGAAGCTGCAAAGTTGAAAAAATAAATTCAACAATTCATCTCCGTTTAAGTTTGGAACATTTGGTATTAATATTCGGGGTACTTTGCCGATTCATTTTTTATTTTTAATGTACTATGTAACTTTTCTTCCGCAAGAAACTGAAAATGCCTTATTTTGCACCGATTAAAATTCAGCACAAAATGGGAAAAACAATCATTAACAATTACGAAGAGTTTGAAGCATTTCTCGGAAAAGAAATAGGGACCTCGGAATTCATTCAGATTACCCAGGAACAAATCGATAAATTTGCAGACGCTACCCTCGACTACCAGTGGATTCATACCGACCCTGACCGGGCAGCCAATGAATCACCGTTTAAAACGACCATTGCGCATGGTTATTTAACCGTTTCCATGCTTACTTACCTTTGGTATTCCATTGTTGATGTGCGAAATGTGAAAATGATTGTAAACTATGGCATTGAAAAACTGAAATTTCAGCAACCCGTTTTGGTAAACGATAAAATTAGGGCCATAGTTTCTTTGCACGACATAAAGAATCTGCGCGGAATAGCTAAGATTCAGGTGAAAATTGTGGTGGAAATCGAAGGCCAAAACAAACCAGCTTATGATGCGTTGGTTACTTTTCTTTATCATTTCGATAATTAATGCCGCTTTTTAATTGAAATTTTCTGTGTAATAATCATTCCATTTGAATCTTTTTTATTTCGTAATTTCGTGTGATAAATATTGAAATTATGGAATACCTGAATCAGATTTTAATGTCGGATGAAATAACCTGGGAAACTGCACTGGCTCGTTTTCTAATTAGTTTTTTTGCGGGGACTCTGGTTGGTATTGAACGGGAAACCCATAACCAGCCTGCGGGGTTACGCACACATATTCTTATCAGCATTGGCGCCACCATGGTAATGCTCATTTCTATTTACATTCCGCAAACTTTTACCGATTTTCAAAATGGTGATCCGGGCCGGATTGCTGCTCAGGTGGTTTCAGGGATTGGTTTTCTGGGGGCAGGCGCTATTCTGAAATTTGGCGCCAATGTAAAAGGACTTACAACAGCAGCCTCCATTTGGGCAATGGCAGCAATTGGCCTTGGTGTTGGAGCCGGAATGTACACGGTTAGCATTATTGGAGTGCTGGTAGTTTTGTTTGCATTAACCGCAATGGATTTGTTTGAAAAACGGATTTTTAAGGAAAGAACTCTGCGCAAAATTGAATTAACTGTTAAAAAGAATTTTTCAGGAATTCAAACTTTCAAAGAAGTGTTTAAAATGCTTGATGTGCGCATAAATTCCACCGGATTCGACCGAAATATTAACGAATCTACTGATAAAATTACTTTTATGGTTGGGGTGACCAGAAATCTGGATGTTCAGAAACTGGCCAATGTACTGGAGCAGCAACCGGGTTTTGTTTCGGTTTCAATGGAAATTATCCAGTAACATTAAGACCACTATTTCTGAACTTGTTCCAGCAATCCTTCGCAGGCATCTTCCAGGAGATCGAGCACCAGTTCAAACCCTTCATCGCCACCGTAATACGGGTCAGGAACCTCGTCGTAATTCCACTCCTTGCTGAATTCAGTTATTTTATAAATTTTTTTTCGATCACTTTCATTCCGGGCATTGTTTTTTAACGTCTGTACATTTTCATCGTCCATGGCTACAATTAAATCGAACCGGTCAAAATCGGTATCCGGTTCAAATTGCCGGGCAATACTTGTCAGGTTGTACCCCCGTTTTACGGCATGTTTTTGCATACGTCTGTCAGCAGGCTCTCCAACATGCCAGGGCCCGGTTCCGGCCGAATCAATTTCAAATTTTCCAATAACACCCTGTTTAAGGGCCAACCCTGTAAAAACCGCTTCTGCACTGGGCGATCGGCAAATGTTCCCCATGCAAACGAATAATATTTTTTTCTTTTCTTCCATAACTTTATTTATTCCAGATTTCATAGGATTTTAATGCTTGTTGTTCCAGCATTTCATATCCGTTTTTCACTGCTGCACCTCGTGCTTTCCCTTTTTCCATAAACTGTGTTATTCCAGGATTGTAAACCAAATCGAAAAGCAAATGTTTTTCCGTTAAAAATTCGTAAGGAACGGGGGGAGAAGTTTCCACTTTGGGATAAGTACCAAGCGGCGTGGCGTTTATGATTAACAGGCGTTCAGCCATCATTTTTTCATCGATATCTTCGTAAAGAATCTCTTTCTCCTGCAATTCTTCAATTGTTGCCGAAATAAAATCAATTCCCAGTTTGTTCAACACATATTTTATGGCTTTAGAAGCACCGCCTGTTCCTAAAATCAGAGCTTTTTTGTGGTAGTCTTTTAATAATGGTTTCAAAGATGTTTCAAATCCCCAGGTATCGGTATTAAATCCTTTCAAATGAATTTTATCTCCATCCCTGAAAATTTTAACGGTGTTTACTGCGCCCACCGTTTCGGCTGCTTCGTCCAATGCGTCGAGAAATGGTATAACAGATTGTTTATGCGGAATGGTTACATTCAATCCTACTAATTCCGGATTGTTGCGTACAACCTCAGGAAACCAGGAAATGTCTTCAATTTCAAAATTCTCATACGAAGCCTCCAAATTTTCCCTTTCAAATTTTTCAGTAAAAAACCGCTTTGAAAAAGAGTGAGTCAGCGGGAAACCAATCAGTCCGTACTTCTTCATTTTTTCTTTTTTGTAAATCCTTCAACCACAAAAATAAGTGCAAAACCAAAAACTGCCAAAAGAATCGCGCCCAACAACCAGGCTTCGTTTCCGGTTAAGTTTTCGTAAGTTCCGGGCAAAATGTTTTTTTCAGCCAGCGGTCTTATTTCGCCATGCCGGTCAACAAAGGTTTCAGTTACTTCCTTCCATGGCCAGACTTTATTCAACGAACCAACCATAAATCCCGAGAGCACAGCAATGGTCAGATTATGAAAATTCTTCAGTAACCACGAAAGGAGGTTGGAAAATGCAATGATACCAATAGCAGCACCGGCAATAAATACAAGCAGCACCGGTATGTTTAAATCGCCAACTGCCGACAGAATAAATTTGTACATACCCAGCAATACCAAAATAAAACTGCCCGAAATCCCGGGTAAAATCATGGCACAAATGGCGATTGAACCTGAAATAAAAATGAACAGCCAGGTAGTGTTGGCTTCGGCTGGCGAAATAACTGTAATAAAATAAGCCACCACAATTCCCGCAATTCCGGCAATTACTGCTCCGGCATTCCATTTTTTTATGGTTCGGGCTATATAAATGGCCGAGGCTACTATCAGGCCAAAGAAAAATGCCCAAACCAGGATTGGGTAATGGTGGAGCAGGTACTCCAGCCCTTTGGCCAGCGAAAATATGCTGATTCCGATTCCAAGTAAAACACTCACCAGGAAGTTGCCGTTAATGGCTTTCCAGAATGCAGCGAATTTGAATGAGAAAAAAAGCTTAAGCGCATTCAGATTCACTGATTTGATGGAGTCAATCAACTCTTCGTAAATTCCGGTGATGAATGCAATCGTTCCGCCCGAAACGCCGGGAACCACATCTGCTGCTCCCATTCCCATTCCTTTGAGTGTTAAAAGCAGGTAGTCTTTTGTTTTTCTGTTCATTTTTTTATTGTTGGATATTCAGCAATTTTAAGGCGCCAAAAATAACAAAAAGTATCCTTAACTTGTTGTAAAAATTGAATCGTATAAATTTTGATGAAATGCAGTTAAGATTTGTTTTACTGGTTTTCACACTTCAAATTTTTAATGGTATGCAGGCACAAATAAAAACATCAGAAGAAATAAAAGCCTTACTTTTTTCTGAAAACGAAAATTTCCCCAATAATCCGGATTTGCCGGTTCTGCTGTATAAAAGCGTTTTCGATTTTTCAAGTCCTGATCCGGCAGCAGAAATTGAAAAAGCTTTTTCCCAAAACAACTGGGGAGGCTCGTGGCGAAACGGCATTTACAATTTTCAGCATTACCATTCTACTGCGCATGAAGCACTTGGTGTTTATTCAGGCTGGGCAGTTGTTCAATTGGGAGGACCAGAAAACGAACCGGTTAAAATTGAAAAAGGCGATTTGGTAGTTTTACCAGCCGGCACTACCCACAAACGAATTGACTCCGGCGATGGATTTGCAGTGGTTGGCGCTTATCCTGACGGTCAGCGCTGGGATATGAATTACGGCAAAGAGACTGAAACAGAAAATGCAAGAAAAAACATTTTACAGGTTCCGTTGCCGAAAAATGACCCGGTTTTCGGTGCAAAAGGGAAGATGTTTGAGTTTTGGAAATGATTTGCTATTCCCTGTGTGAATAAAACCGTTCTAAAATTGATCCGTCGTTGGCTTCCTTCGAAAGCGATTCAATTGTACTTTTGGGAACATCGTTCACGTCAAGCACAATCAGCCCGTCGAGGCAGTTGTTAAACTTCGGATCTACATTAAACGCAATAATTTTTGCATTCAGTTTAATGTACTTTTTCAACAAAACCGGCAGTCCCGAATTCAGTTCATCCAAATCGCCGATGGCTTTGTCGAGCCGGTTAATATCGCGCTCCATGTTTTCCATCAGAATGTTAATATCTGCATTGTCGCTTTTAAATTTATAACTGTTGCGCGGTTTAACAAACTGTGCCATTTTCCAGTTCAGGTGGTTCTGCATAATAAACCGGATGATGAGGTCTTTTGATATTTTTGAATAGTTGTTGCTAATACTCACCGGGCCAATCAGATACCGGTATTCCGGGTTTTTCAGAAGAAAGTAGAGAATGCCTTTCCAGAGCAGAAACAGCGGCATCGGTTTTCGCTGGTATTCTTTTATCACAAACGAACGCCCTAATTCAAGACTTTCGTTTAGCACTGGTTTAAAATCGTCGCTTATTCTAAAAAGCGATTGCAGGTAAAAACCGCGCTTTCCGTATTGTTCCAGAATATCCTTTCCTTTTCCGATTCGGTAAGCTCCTACGATTCGTTTTTCTTCTTCATCCCAAATAAACATCTGGTGGTAGTAGAGGTCAAATTCGTCGATATCGATGCTGCGGTTTGTCCCTTCGCCAACTTGCCTGAATGTGATTTCCCGCAAACGTCCTATTTCAGTCAAAATATTTGGTATTTCTTCTGATGGTGCACAAAAAGCCGTGTAGTTTTTCAGATTGAAAAGCGTAAAATCGGTTTTAATTTTTTGGATTTCGGCCAGTATTTTTTCTGCAGCAACCGGTTCAATAATCGTTTCGGGTTTGTGTTGTGGTTTCAGATTATAATTAAAAAAACGTTTTACTTCGATGGGCGATTCCATACTATAGGTTTTAGCCCGGATAAACCGACCAAACTGGTAAACATCGCAGAATTTATCCTGGTCTTCTACTTTAATGGGAGTTCCAATCCGCAATTTAATGGTTTTGTGTTTCTTACTCAGGATTTCTGAAGGCAGCCTTACCTGGCGTAAAGAAGGATGGATTTTGGCAAAAAAATGGAACAGCCGGCTGTTTGTTCCCTGAAAATAGGCAGGAACAACAGGAACCCTGGCTTTTTTTACAAATTTCACCATCGGGAATTGCCAAACCTGGTCGGTAATACTGTCGAAAGTTCCGTAGGTACTCAAATCACCGGCCGGGAAGAAACATAAAACACCCCCGTTTTGCAAATGGCTGACAGCTTCTCTTGTCCCTTTACATTCTTTTTCCGGTATATCGGGGTCACTATTATTAAACGGATTGTCACTGATAAAATATTCTGAAACCGGGTCAACTTTCTGCATCAGAAAATTTCCGATAACTTTTACATCTGGCCTTACCTGCGAAAGATATTTAATAAGCAGCAATCCGTCAAAGCCGCCAAAAGGATGGTTGGCAACAACAATCAAAGGTCCGGTTGCCGGAATCTTTTTAAGTTCGTTTTTTTCAAATTCAATCTTGAATTCAAGCACATGTATAATTTCATCAATAAATTCAATTCCCTTTTTCGATGCAATTTGTTCGTAAATTTTATTGAGTTTGTTGAATCGCAGAATATACATCAGAAATTTGGCGAAAAATTCACCACCGAAAAGCGAAAGGGCAGGAGGAGCCTTAAAAATGTCCTTCAGTTTAAGTAATTCCATTAAATATTTTTTACGTTTTCCGAGGAAAACCAGGCAAAATACAAAAACAAAAATAACAGTATTTTCATCAAAACCGGAAATAATTTGTTAATCTTGACAGAGGATAATTATGAATAAACAATTTGAACATACTCAAAACTGGCTGCCCACCTCGCGAAAAGAGATGAAAGGATTGGGCTGGGAGCAAGCCGATGTTATTCTTTTTACCGGTGATGCTTATATCGATCATCCATCATTTGGGGCAGCAGTTATCGGAAGAATTCTGGAAGCAGAAGGGCTGAAAGTGGCTATAGTTCCGCAGCCCAACTGGCAGGACGATTTGCGTGATTTTAAAAAACTTGGGGCTCCCCGGTTGTTTTTTGCCGTAACCGGCGGAAACATGGACTCGATGGTAAACCATTACACGGCAAACAAACGGAAACGTTCCAATGATGCTTACACTCCGGGCGGAAATACCGATAAGCGGCCCGACTATGCCACTATCGTTTATTCCCAGATTCTGAAAGAACTTTATCCAGAGATACCATTGGTTATTGGTGGAATAGAGGCTTCTTTAAGGCGTGTAACCCACTACGATTACTGGTCGGACAGGCTAATGCCCTCAATATTGGTTGACTCCGGCGCTGATTTGCTGTTTTACGGAATGGGCGAAAAATCGATTGTGGAATTTACCCGGCTTTTGCAAAGAGGGGTACCGGTTTCCAATCTTACTACGATACCGCAAACAGCTTTTTTAGTTGAGCAGGAACAAAAATACGCTACCAAAAAAGAATGGAATGAATTTGAACTCTCTTCGCATGAAGAATGCCTGAAGGACAAAAAAAAATATGCACGTAATTTCATGCACATTGAGGAGGAATCCAATAAAATGGAAGCCAAAAAACTGATGCAAAAAGTTGGAACCCGGTTTGTGGTGGTTAATCCTCCCTGGCCGGTTTTTACCGAACAGGAAATTGACCGGGTTTACGATTTGCCCTACACACGTCTCCCCCACCCTCGTTACAACGGGAAGGGTGCTATTCCTGCCTACGAAATGATTCGCCATTCCATAAATATTCACCGGGGATGTTTTGGCGGTTGCACGTTTTGTACCATTTCGGCACACCAGGGAAAATTTATTGTCAGCCGTTCAGAAAAGTCGGTTTTAAAAGAAGTTGAAAAGGTTACGCAAATGCCCGATTTTAAAGGGTATATTTCCGATTTAGGCGGACCTTCTGCAAACATGTACAAAATGAAAGGCATTCATGAAGAAATTTGCCGGAAATGCAAACGTGCATCATGCATTTTTCCTACCATTTGTAAAAACCTGGACACCAGCCATAAACCCATGCTTGACCTGTATAAAAAGGTAAGGGAAAATCCAAAAGTTAAAAAAGCGTTTGTTGGGAGTGGAATCCGTTACGACATGATTCTGGAAAAAACAGGAAACGAAGAAACCGATAAAATAAACAGGCAGTATTTACGTGAGGTGATTAAAAATCATGTTTCAGGCAGGCTCAAAGTGGCGCCGGAACATACCTCCGATGAAGTGCTGAAATTTATGCGGAAACCTTCGTTTAAACTGTTTGAGGAACTAACCCGGGAGTTTAAACAAATAAACAAAGAAGAAAAACTGGATCAACAGCTCATCCCTTATTTCATTTCCAGCCACCCCGGAAGCAAATCAGAAGATATGGCGAATTTGGCCATTCAAACCAAAAATATGGATTTCAGGCTGGAACAGGTGCAGGACTTTACACCAACTCCGATGACCCTGGCCACAGTTATTTACTATTCCGGTTACCATCCTTATACCATGGAAAAAGTTTACACAGCCCGAAATCAAAAAGATAAACGCGAGCAACGCAAGTTTTTTTTCTGGTACAAACGTGAATACCGGAAATCGATTATGCAGGAGTTAAAAGCAAAAGGAAGGGAAGATATGATTAAACAGTTGTTCAAATAATTATCTTTACCTGAAAAATCAGAAATATGAAAACACGCTATTCGTTAATTTTTATTTTGGCATTTATTTTTTCATCCTGTGCCGAACTGATGCAGATTGCGCAACAAACTTTAGATGAAGAAAAACCGCTCACCCAAACTGAAATTATTGCAGGTTTAAAGGAAGCCCTGGTTGTGGGAACAAATAAATCAGTTGATATTCTGGGGGCAACCGATGGTTATTATAAAGATGAACTGGTAAAAATTCTTCTTCCGCCTGAAGCCGATATTATTGTAAACAACATTGGCAGGGTTCCCGGCGGTCAGCAACTGCTCGACGATGTGTTGCTGCGGATTAACCGGGCTGCCGAAGATGCAGTATCCGAAGCAAAACCCATTTTTGTGAACAGTATTAAAAGCATGACCATAAACGATGCTTTTGGGATTTTGAGAGGAGAAAACAATGCAGCAACCATGTACCTGCACCGAACTACCTACGATGGTTTGTATAATCTGTACCGTCCAAAAATCCAAACTTCGCTTGACAAAAAACTGGTTGGAAATGTTTCTACATCTCAAAGCTGGAATACCCTCACCTCGAAATGGAATGAAGTGGCCGGCACACTGGTTGGTCAGGTTGCCGGACTAAAACCCGTTAATACCCAACTTGATGAATACCTTACGGGAAAGGCACTTGATGGTCTTTTTCTGAAAATTGAAGACGAAGAAAAGCTGATAAGAGAAAATCCGGCTGCAAGAGTTACCGCTTTACTGAAACGAGTTTTTGGTTCTGCTGACTCCTGAATACTCCGGTTGAAAAATTTTTAATATTCTAAAACATGTTGGGTTGTTAATATAAATTATAATTGCTACTTTGGTTTTTATGAATTTTAAACGATTTCTAAAAAGAAAAGAAATTGGTCAAAAGTTTCTAACCCATTAAAACTGATTGCCATGAGACTTGAATTTCAAAGGATAGAGGAAGCAAATGACCTGCTGAACCAGTTGATTGAACACCATCCGCAGGCAATTTTTCTCGCCGATCACAATTTTAAGGTTAAGTATTTTAACAAAGCTTTTCAAAAGCTAACCAAAAGTGATAAGGGAGATATTCTTGAACACGAGTTTTGCGAAATTATGGGTTGTACCCAACGCGACAAAATTGTGAATTCCAACGATAGTTTTTGCAAACATTGTCAAATGAGGGATTTACTTTCCGGATCTAATCTTTCTGAATTGGTTTTAATACGCGATTTTTACATTCATAACAAAATAGTAACCAAACATTTGCACATCGATGCGCATCGGGTTATCATGCGTGGGCAAAAATACCGGCTGGTGGTCATTGACGATCGGACGCAAAAACATTAGAAAAGCCGTCCTTGCCAGGTATCTCTTTCTTTTAGCTTTTTTTCTACTTTGGCAACGAATTCAAAATTTTTTAATCCCCACTTTGGTGCAATGAGCATTTCGGGTGGTGCCTGACTGATAAAACGTTCTACAATAATCTTCGGATTCAGCAATTCAAGGTAATCTGCAACAAGTTCAACATATTCTTCGGCTGAAAAAAGATGGAAATCTTCCGGGTTTTGCATGTATTGTTTTTCCATTACCGTGCCCTTGTGAATTTGCAATTGGTGCAGCTTTAAATTATCAACAGGTAGTTGTGAAATTATCCGCGCCTGGTTAAGCCAGTCGTTTCTGTTTTCGCCCGGTAATCCCAAAATCAAATGGGCGCAGTTGTGAATCCCTCTTTTTGCAGTTTGTTCCAGCGCCCAAACCGAATCAGTGAAAGTATGACCACGGTTCATTCTTTCAAGCGAATTATCGAGGTGCGATTCCAGCCCAAATTCCACCATCACATAAACTTTTTTACTCAGATCTGCCAGATAATTCAGAAGATCTTCATTTACTGCATCGGGCCGGGTGGAAATAACCAACCCAACAATTTTGGGATGCCGGAGGGCTTCTTCATAAAGCGGAATCAAAATTTCAAGCGGCGCCCATGTGCTGGTGTATGCCTGAAAATAGGCCAGGAACCGCATCGTTTTGTATTTTTTTTCGAAAAAGTGAATGCCCTGCTGCACCTGGTAACTTACAGAATTTTCGAGGTTGCAGTAAGTGGGTTTGAAAGTTTTATTGTTACAATAAGTACAACCTCCCCGGCCTTTGGTTCCGTCGCGGTTGGGACAGGTAAATCCGGCGTCAACCGAAACCTTCTGCACCCGTTCTGAAAACAGATTGCGGAAGTATGTCGGAAAATCATTGTACCGTTTTGTGTGCCCCCAACTAAACTTTTGCATTTTGCAGGCAATTTACAATATTCTTTTTTACACCTGTTAAAAAATAATTGAAAACTTTGTTTAAACTGGGTTGGTAATAGTTTTCAAAACAAAATCTTATTTCTATTTTTAGAATTGAATTAAAAAAGGTAAATATGTTCTCTCAAGAAGATAAAAATCAAATAAAACAACGTGGCAGTAAGCTTGATGTGGTGCAAAAGCAGATTGAAAACTTCAAAAAAGGATTTCCATATCTGGAAGTGATTGAGGCAGCCACGGTTGGAAACGGGATAATTAAGCTTGACAATAAAGGAGTTGAAGCGAACGATGAAAGGTTCGATAGCCAAATTTCCGCCGGTATAATTCCGCTGAAATTTGTGCCGGCCTCAGGTGCAGCCAGCCGCATGTTTAAAGCGCTGTTTGAGGCCCTCGATGAATGCAAATACGATGAGAATCCTGAAATTGCGCTGGCTAAGAATGCTGCAGCAAGGCAGTTTCTGGTGAACAAGGAAAAATTTGCCTTTTTCGCCGATTTGAAAAAAGCAATTGCAGACAGGGATGCTGAAGAAGTTTGCAGAAACTGGATTGAATTCCTTTTGCTCGAAAAAGGTTTGAACTACGGTTCGCTTCCCAAAGGGTTGTTGAAATTTCATAAATACCCCGGTTTGGAACGCACACCGTTTGAAGAACATTTGGTTGAAGGCGCTCATTATTCAAAAGACAATAAAAATGTTTCCCGGCTTCATTTTACCGTTTCACCCGAGCACAAACAGGTTTTTGAGGAACTCCTGGAAAAAGTGAAGAACAAATATGAAACATTGCTGGCCGTTACACTCGAAGTTTCTTTCAGTTTGCAAAAACCATCCACCGATACCATAGCGGTTGATATGGAAAATGAACCATTTCGCGAGACTGACGGAAGTCTGCTGTTCAGGCCGGCAGGACATGGCGCTCTGATCGAAAACCTGAACGATTTGGACGCCGACCTCATTTTTGTAAAAAACATAGACAACGTGGTTCCCGACCGTTTGAAACAACCCACAATTGCATACAAAAAAGCGTTGGCCGGAGTTCTGCTGAAATACCAGGAAAAGATATTCCGTTACCAGAAAACTTTAAACGAAAGACATCCGGCTAGTCTCGAAAGCGCATTTTTGGCAGAAGCAGCTAATTTTATGGAAAATGCTTTAAATACAAAACCACCAGAAAACCAATATTATACCGAAAAAGAAGAGTTATTTCATTACCTGAAAGAAAAATTTAATCGTCCGCTTCGTGTTTGCGGAATGGTTAAAAACGAAGGAGAACCCGGTGGGGGGCCTTTCTGGACAAAAAATCCGGATGGCACCATTTCGCTTCAGGTAGTAGAAAGCTCGCAGATTGATCCGGAAAGTGTTCAGCAACAGACCATTTTAAGACATGCCACACATTTTAATCCGGTTGATTTGGTTTGTGCCGTTAAAAATTACAAAGGGGAAAAATACAATCTGCTTGAATTTACCGATCCGGCAGCGGGATTTATTTCAAAAAAATCGAAAGACGGTAAAGATTTGAAAGCACAGGAGTTACCCGGACTTTGGAACGGGGCTATGAGCAACTGGAACACACTTTTTGTGGAAGTTCCCATTGAAACGTTTAATCCGGTAAAAACCGTAAATGATTTGTTAAGGGATCAACACCTTTAAATTAAGTGTGTTTCTTTATTCGGAGTGAATTGTTAATTTCGCAGTTTCATTTTTGGAGATCGAATGAACAAGGAAGAACGAAGTTATTTAAGTGAGGAAAACATTGGCGAGGCTCTCAGCCGTTTTAAACGGTCGTTGGCTTTGGGCAGGAAGAGTTATTTTGATGTTTCTGAATTTGAAGGTATTGTGGAGTATCTTTTGGATGAAGGAGACATTAATTCTTCCGAAATCGCTGCGCGGCAGGGAATCCAGATCCATCCCGGAGCCGTTCCGTTACAGCTTAAATATGCCCAGGTGCTGTTAAGCAAGGGTAAATACCAGAATGCACTAACATATCTTGATTTGGCCGAGCAGGTTGAACGGGCAAATCCCGATGTCTATTTAATGAAAGGTTCGGCATGGCTGATGCTGGGCGAAGAAAACGAAGCCGAAAAATCATTTCGCAAAGCCTTAAAACATTCAGGAATTGAAAAGGACGATATTCTGTATCACATTGGTTCGGCCTATGTTCAGGCTGGCGACTCCAAAAAAGCTATTAAATATTTTGAACGTTCGCTGAAACTAAATCCCGAAAATGAGATGGCTCTTTACGACCTGGGATTTTTTAGCGATCAGGAAGGCGAATACCAGAAAAGTATTGATTTCTATAACCGTTATCTGGACATTGATCCGTTTAATTTTTCCATTTGGTTTAACCTTGGAATTTCCTACAATAAAGCCGGAAACTTTGAAAAAGCCGTTGAAGCTTACGAATTTGCCCTTGCTCTGAATGAAGAGTTTGACCAGTCGCTGTTCAATATTGGAAATGCCTATGCCAACGCCGGAAAATTCAGGGAAGCCATTGCCAAATATTCCGAATACCTTGAATTTGACCCTGAAAATGATGATGCCTGGTGTTATATTGGAGAATGTTATTTAAATCTCGATGAACATACGCAGGCAGAATTTTATTATCAAAAGGCAATAAAGCTGAATAAAGAAAACGACTCTGCCTGGTTTGGTGTTGGGCTGATTATGTGGATTGAAAGGAAGTGGCAAGAGAGCATTGTTTTTATTAAAAAGGCACTGGCCATCGATAGCCTTAACCCTGAATACTGGATTACGCTGGCCAAAGTTTATAATGATAACAACCGTCCGGTTGAAGCAGAAAAAGCTTTGGTGAAGGCAGCGGAACTTGAAGCTGAAAACACAGAAGTTTGGCTTACCTGGGTTGATGTTTTTATAAAATTTGGCGAAGTAAATAATGCCATACGTATTCTGAAATCGGGTCTTGAGAAAAATGATGATTCGTTACTGAAATACAGAATGGTTAGTCTTTTGCTTGAGAGTAAAAATGAAGAAGAAGCCCTGAATTTTTTGCGGGAAGCCATGAAACAAGAATTTATTCAGCTAAACTACCTGTTTGATATTTATCCGAAAGCTTTGAAAAATAAACGGTTAAGAAAAGTAGTGGATGATTTCAGGGCGGAAAACAATCTTTAAACCTCCGTATTTATTCAATTACCCAGAAAATTACTCCGTCAATTCCAAAAACCACCCGATTGATATGAGGCCGGCAGGAATAATACCTTCAATGTGATCGGCATCTGGCATGGGAATAAGTTGAACCCTGTTTTGGCTTACTCCCTGGCTTAAAAAATCCTGGTAAATATTTACTGATACCTGTGCAGGAACAAAGTTGTCGGCAGTGCCGTGAATAATCCTCGTTGGAACAGAGGTATTCCAGGCTTTAATACTGTTCATTTCCAGCGTTTCCAAAACTGAAGTAAAGCTTGTGTCCGTTTTAAAATTACTCAGGTAATTTTCAGTGAAAAGCTCAGCAACATTTGTAGTAAGCTCAGCATTAATCTCTTCGCCTGATTTTGTTCCATCATACAGAACTGGTATTAATGAATCGTAGGGAGGATTGAATACTTCACCAATGGGAGTAGTCATCTCTTCAAAATTCATATAACTGTTGAAAATATAACCAACGAAATAGGGCATTGGGTAGATTTCCTGACTTAAAATATGTTCATTTATAAAATTTAAATCATACGGACCGGCTCCCGGAGCACTGGCTTTCAGATTGAACTCGCTGTAAAACTCTTGTTCAATGGCTTTATGAACCTGCATAGTTGCCCAGCCTCCTTGCGAGTAACCCGTCAGGTAAAGTTCATTATTCATCGAAATATTCCTGATTGATGCCAGTTCGTCCACTGCCCTGAGCATGTCGAGCACAGTCTGAACAGTTGATTCTTTGTGCAGGTAGGGATGAAACATATTGTCTGAAGATCCGAATCCCAGGTAATCAGGCATGGAAATAATAAACCCCGTAGATGCAACCATTTCCAACAGAACGTAGAGTTCGTAATTTGGATTTACCGAGGGCGCATTTTTGTGAAGTGTATTGGTGCCATTCTGATAGCTTATAACCGGAAATTCACCTTCACCGGTAGGCACACATACAAGCCCGGATGCAATTTTTGGTTCTCCCTCAAAAGAAGTTTTATATGTTATTTTATAAATAATAATCCCATGCTTTACTCTTTCCTGAATTACCTCCATTTCAGGGAATTGTGTTACCAGTTGTTCAAAAATACTTTCAACCATTACCGGCAGATAAGAACGCACCATTTCGTAATTTACCAGGTATTGTGTTTCGGGATCGTCTTTATCTTTATTGAAGAGGTTATGACATGCTGAAAAGCTAATAAATAAGAGAGTTACAATTATTCCCCGAACTATTTTTGCATACCTGTTTTTCATGGCTACTTTTTTTCCAAAAGTACAAAAAAAACAACAGCTCGTTTTGCTAAAATAAAAAATGTGCTTTTACTTGTCCATACCCAAAACTTCCCTGGCTCCTGAATAGAGCGACTTCCACCAAAAGTTAAGTATCGATCGCTGTTCGTCGCGCGAGTACTGAATTGAAACCGGGTGCAGTTCGTTACCCTTTGGATTACTGGAATTTAATACCATTCTGTTCACAAGGAAAGTAGCAAATCTTGCTTTCTGGATTTCATCGCTGCTGTAATCGAGCACGGCAATTTTTAAGTTATCGTAGCCAAAAAATAAATTGCCTGAAGATTGCTTCTCATCAAATGCAAGGTCAAACTCTAACCGGTTCAGTTGTCCTTCCTCTATAAACAGGGGAGCAGATTTTGTAACCATTGAATTAAGCGCAGACAAAGGCATGGATTCCAGTTTTCCTTTTGCTGTGTGTTGGTAGTTTTTACTTGCCAAATCAAAACTGAAATTTACTTCAAGCAGCCCCTGGTTCATTAATTTTGCCGAGGCCTCCATTTCAAAATTTCCGTATTTGTTCCATTCATTCTCCATGTTTGAAATGGTTCCGCCAAAAAATGTTAAATCATTAAACTCAACAAATCCCGGTTCATCAGAAATGCCCAGCAATTCGCTGTATCTGATAAAAGATGGTGCCAGTTTCACAGAATCGAAAATAAAAGGCTGGTCCGTATTTTTTATTAAATCCTGTGGCCATGACGGCCGTTGACTATGGTTAAACGGAAACCGTTTGTTGCGAAAAATTTCAACATGTGCAGGACCAATATTAAGTAACGATGCATTAAGGATATTTTCCTGCAAGAAACGTTTTTCATTGATTCCTTTCAGTTCTGCAAATGCAATTTTTGCTTTTGCCACATCGGTCTGAAAGCCATCTTGTTTTGGAAAAAATTCTCTTGGCATAAGGGGATTCACCTCAATGTTTTTCACCAGTAAATTATGCCGGGCTGAATTGTATATCAAACTGTCTGTGCTGAATTCATAAAGCCCATCTTTGCTTTTTGCACTCAGCCCGGTTGTGGAAATTATGAATTCCTGCGAGTTCAGGAGGTTTGCAGGTGGCTGGTTTTCACTAAGCAGAATATTTTTAAACTCTATGTTGATTTTGTTTCTGAACAGCGGTTTTCTTAACCAGTTTAAGTGTAAATCCACATCGTTCAGGTTGAGATTTTCTACCTTAATCTGGTTAACCAGTGTTTCAACAAACGGATACAAATCAAGGGTTTGTAAAAACTCAAGGGTGTCTTCTTTTATTTCCTGGTTAATTTCAATAGCAATTTCGGGATTGAAAATATCAATATTTTTAAAATTGAAATTGTTATTGCCATGAGCCTCTGACAAGTCAAATTCTGAAAAAGTCATTTCAGGCACCAAGATGGAAAATCGGTTCCGATCTTTTTGAGCTAAAAACGGATTCACTTTCAGATTCAATATTGAAATTGCTTTTTTTTCACGGTTAAAACCGATTTCATCAATTCCAATATTGTGATAATCGTCAACCGGAGCTCTGAAATTGGAAACAGTAAACACTATGTTTTCGCTGGTGAGATTAATTTGATTCTCCTGATCGTTTTTCAGCAAAATACCAGGCATCGAAAAACTAAAGTTGAAATTGGCCTGCGGACGGTGTTGCATTCCTGTTGTTTTGTATGTAATTGCCTCCCCGTTATTAATACTAAATTCATTTAACTGAAGCGATTCAATAAACGGAGGAAGAGGAAACCGGTAAGCATTCAGGTCAAGCGATTTGGCCAGTTCGGGTTGTGTGTAAATCTGAAATTTAGGCGAAACCAGTTCAAGCCTGTCAATTTCAGGCTCCTGCGAATACCATGCTTTCTTAAAATCAAAACCTTCGATGTTAAGTTCTGGAATTGAAACCTGGTATGTAGTGGCCAGCCTGCTGTAGTTTTTCGAAGTAATAAGCGGGTACAACAATGCATTTCTTACATGTACAGATGAGGTGGCCGAAGATAACCTGATTTCATTTCCTTTAAAAACATGAACACTGTCCGACAGTTCAAACTCCTGATCTTTTATGGTAATGTCGAAATTATCCGAAAAAAGCAACCGCTCCTTCGCCATTTCTGACTCATTCAGCCTGAAATTTTCAAGTGAAGCGGAAAACTCATTATCAAAAGATGTGGTTCTGCCTCTGCGGGTGTGGTTTACCCAGGTAAGTTTTCCGTTTGGCACCGAAAAGCTGCCGATGTCAAAATCCTCTATATAGTTGAATATCAGTTGATAAAATTCCGTAAGTTCCATGCTTTCTTTTTCATCTCTAAGCACGCCAAAGTTTTCAAAATGTATTGTTGGATCGATAATATTAAAACTTGAAATGCGCAGTTTTTTGTTGAAAAAGGTATTGCGCAAGTCCACATCGCGAAGATTGATTTGTGGTACGGAAATATGAAATAACTCTGAACGGTTAAATTTCCGGAGGTCGGAGATGTCTGCATTTTCGATGGCAGGTTGCAGATTCAGGTTTTCAATCTGAACCTGCCGATTTGTACTCGAAACCGAAACCCGCTCTGCTTCAAGCTTGTGCAAGTCGTCAACCAGCCGCATTTGGTAATCTGAAAAATGCAGGTCAAAATTGGTTGCATAAAAAAACCGATCGGTGCGTTCAACACTTGCCGAGTCGAGGCTGAAATCGGTCAGACTAAAATTGAATGTTGTTTCAAAATATCCCTGTAAAACATTTTGATAGCTGTTTCTGATTTCGAGCCGGCCATTTTCAATATAAACCAGATTTGAATAAACCCCCTTTAAATAATCTGTAACCAGTTCAAACAGCAGACCTGCCTCTTCCTGTTTTTTGTTTTTATCCATTTCAATATGATACAACAAGTTCACATTGGGTTCAATAATTTCAATTTTATTGGTGGGCATTGTTCGGGTGTAGTACAAATTCCGAAGAATGATTTCTTCGATGTTCAGGGCTTCACATTTTATATTTACCTCGGTGCGGTTTTTGGTTTTACTCTCTTTTTCCGGATAAATGTGAATTTTTTTTAATCCTATCTGGTCAGAAAATGTGGAGACAAAAAGAGAATCGGCGCTAAAATGATGTTCATCGTCTTCGAGCCGGAGATGATAACCCGCTACTTTCATTTCCAGTTCGTCGGCATGCAGCAGTTTCTCCCGGTTTCGTGCCGACGTTGAATCAAGTGCAAAACCGATGAGAATAATGTCAATGGATTCAAACCGCTGCCGGTAGTCATTTTTTTCGGGCTGCCTGAATATTTCCAGTTGGGCGTTCCAAAGAAAAAAACTGTCCACTTCAAGTATTTTGAACTGGTTTTGCACCAGCGCATATAAATCGAAATTATCAATGTCTTCAAGGTTTAGCCTTTGCGGATTCTCTTTTTGAAAAAATCTGATTTCGGGTTTGCTAAATTCGAGAAAACCCACTTTTAGCGAATCATTGAGTGCAAAGCGGGTTATACTGCGGCTTTTCACGTAAACATCAGGCACTGTCACTTCAAAAAGATTTTTATCTGCTGGCTGTGCAAATGGAAAAAGGCGGAAACCTGAAGCCCTGATATCGGTGGTTTTCAGCGAATAAAGCAAAGTGTCAATAGTTAAAACATGCAGGCTGTCACCCATATCGTTTCTAAAATCGTTCATGCGTATAAGGACATCGTCGGTTGCAAAAAAGCCGGCGTCATTTTTAATCATTTCCGAATCGGTTCTGAAACCAAGCACATCCACAGCTACTTTTTCAGCCTTCGAAATAAAACCGGAGTCTCCTGCCGCGGCATAAAAACCAAAATTCGCCTCTTCAAATTCTATTTTTTTGATGTTCACCTGGTTTACAAACTGAAACAACGGCCGGATTTCTTTTATCAAACCTGAGGTTATTTCCAGCGAATCGGGTCGGAGCAACTCCTCTCCTTCCAACTTTATAACCGGTTTCACAAACCTGATGTTATTTATATTAAACCTGCGGTTTTTGTAAAGGCTAATCAAATCGATACCCGCTAGTTCAATTTCCGAAGCTTCAAATGTATAAAGTGTTTGATCGGGATTGATATTGTAGCTACTTAATGCAATCTCAGTTGGCGAAAAATTCACGTCGCTAAACCTCAATGAAACTGGGAAAAATCCTCTTTTCAGTTTTTTTATCGTAAGTGAATATTGTCCGTTGGATTTTTCATGCGTAAAACCGGCCAGTTCGTTAATTACATATCCAGGGATTTTTATCCATATTACAACTCCCGCAACCAGCAAAAAAAATACAAGGGCCAAAATGAGCCAGACCACAATGGATTTTATTTTTTTTGCTGTTACTGCCATAAGGTAAATATGGAATTTTCTTTAAATATAAACGAATTTTTGGCGGTTTTAATATTTATGACTGCATACGGACATCCATTTCAAAAAAATCAAACCAAACGAAAGCTTTTCAACGAAATGATGTTTTGAAAGTAAATTAAATTTCTATTTTTACTATTTCAAAACTACAATGATAATAACCATGAGACTGATTCTGACCATTGTCGCTGCCTCTATGATTATCTTTACCCTGAATGCTCAACCCGTAAAAATTATGTTGGTAACCGGTGGACATTCGTACGATACCATCCAGTTTTTTCAGCTATTCGATGCACTGGAAGGAATTGAATACGAGCATTTTCTTCAGCCCGAAGCAAACCGGAAATTAGCACAGGGAACTGGTGAAAACTACGACGTCCTTGTTTTTTACGACATGTGGCGGGAAATTTCGGAACCGGAAAAAAAGGCATACGTTGATCTGACGAAAAAGGGAAAGCCCATGCTTTTTTTGCACCACGCGTTGGTTTCGTACCAAAACTGGCCGGAGTTTGAAAAACTTCTGGGCGGAAGGTATGTGGAAAAACATCGCGGCGTTAAAGTTAAAGAAGAAGAACTTTCAACCTACGAGCACGATGTTTGGGTTTATATTCAACCCGTTGGAAACCACCCGGCCACAAAAGGTTTCAGCAGTCTGAGATTTTTCGATGAAGTTTACGGAAATTACAGGGTTTCGGAAAATGTTACACCAATTTTAACCACAAACCATCCCAAAAGCGAAAAAATCATCGGCTGGGAAAATCGGTATAACGAGTCGAAAATAATTTACCTTCAGCCCGGGCACGACTACCGGACTTATGAAACAGAGGATTTCAGAAGATTACTTCGCCAAACCATTAATTATTTAGCCTCGGACAACTGATGTTAATTTTAAAACTTTATTGGAAAGGCTTAAATCAAAATAATTTAAATCAAACATTTTTAAATCAAATCAAGTTATGGAAAATGTAAATCGAAAAAGGCTCTTTATTGCAAGTTGTCTGGCTCTTTTGGTTACCGCAATGACGTTTGCTATAAGAGCAAGAATTGAAGGCGTTTTTACCGGTGATTACGGACTGACTGCCGAGCAGGTGGGACGTGCATTTGCACCTGCCTTCTGGGGTTTTGCCGTGGCCATGTTTGCCGGTGGTTATTTTATCGACATTGTAAAAACCAGGACCGTAGTGTGGATGGCTTTTGGGATGCACCTGGTGGGAATTGTATTGTTGCTACTGGCAAAAGATTACACCTCGCTGTTTATTGCCAACGTATTTATCGGGTTGGGCAACGGAAGTGTGGAGGCAGCATGTAACCCGCTGGTTACAGCCATTTATCCCGACAAGAAATCTAAAATGCTGAACCGGTTCCATGTCTGGTTTCCGGGCGGAATTGTAATTGGCAGTTTACTGGCCGCCCTTGTAATCGACTCTCTTAATTTGCCCTGGCAGGTGCTTGTGGGATTACTGTTTATACCGCTTGCCATTTACGGATTTATGTTTTTAGGCCAGAAAATCCCCGAAACCGAACGCGTTTCTTCCGGTGTAAGCTACAAGGAAATGATGCGGAACGTGGGAGCTCCAATTACCATTACTTTGGCGGTAGTTTTTATGATTCTGGTTGCCAATGTACAATCCATCTCACATGCCATTACCGGAAGTTATGAGTTGCCGCTGATTATTATCGGGGTTATTGCCGTTTTAATTATCGTTGAAGGTAAAGCAGTAAATAAAATTACGCTGCTCTTTCCGTTTATTTTTGCCTGTATGCTGCTTACTGCTTCAACCGAGCTGGGCACAACGCAGTGGATTAATGCATTACTCGATAATAAAGGTGTTCATCCCATGATTATTCTCGCTGTTGTAACCGGTTTAATGGCAGTTGGTCGTTACTTTGCAGGAGGTTTGATTCACCGGTTGAATCCTCCGGGAGTTTTGCTGGGGTCAGCCGTTTTCTCTGTTGCCGGCTTGCTGTTACTGAGCGTGACCAACGGCGCCTTTATGACCGTGGTTTCTGCTGCTGTATTTGCTGTGGGCGTTTGTTATTTCTGGCCCACCATGATTGGTGCAGCGGCTGAATATGTACCAAAAACAGGAGCATTGGGAATGTCAATCCTTGGAGGAGCAGGGTTTGTTGCTACTTCCATGGTACTGCCCATTATGGGTGAATCCATTGAAACAGCCGGTCCGCAAATGACGTTGCGAAACATGGCTGTTCTGCCGGCAATTTTAATTGTCGCTTTTATTATTCTATCGTTTTGGATTAAAAACAGAAACAAAAGTGGAAAAGGCCTTGATGAAGGAGCCGTAGTGCATTAAAATAATCAATAAGTTTTAACCGGGAAGCTGTTCAGAAAACTTTTAATTCATTAAACAGGTTTTTTGAACAGCTTCTTTTTTTTGCCGCGATGTTTTTGTAATTTGAAACAGAATTCAAATTTTTTAATCATGTTGTATGTATTGTTAATTGGTTTGGTGGCAGGGGCCATTGCCGGGCTTATTATTCGCGGAAAGGGATATGGATGTGTGCTGAATATTATTGTAGGAATTGCCGGAGCCTGGTTTGGCAACTGGTTGCTGCACGAACTGGGAATATTTGTCAACAGCGGGTTTTTTGGCACATTGGTTACGGCTGTCATTGGGGCGGTTGTTTTGCTGGCTTTGCTTGGTCTAATTCGGAAACTGGCAAATTAGGCAGCAACAACCGCAACAACAAAGAGAACGACCTCAGAGAGGTCAGATGTTTATAGCACAAAAGAACCAACAATGGAAAACGACCTCAGCGAGGTCAAATGTTTATAGCAGAAGCGCAACAACGAAAGAAACGACCTCAGAGACGTCGAATGTGTATAGAAAAAAGGCATTCATAATTGAGAAAATTCGACTCCGGCTGGAGTCGTATGTATTTGGTGCTTCCCATTTTCTATAAACATGTGAACCCTCCGGGTTCCGGCTCTTCAAACAAACTTCTGTAAACATACAATCCCTGCCTGGTTAACCGAACAGGCCGCCGGGATTTAAAAGCCTGCATTCCACGACCTCAGCGAGGTCAAATGTTTATAGCAGAGGCGAAACATCGAAGGAAACGACCTCAGCGAGGTCGAATGTTTATAGTACCGCCGAAACAACAAAGAAAAAATTCGACTCCCGCAGAAGTCGTGCGGGTCTCGTGCTATTATTTACTTTCTATAATCATGCAATCCCTCCGGATTTGAAGATCCGGTAACCACGACACTGGAAGGAATGTATATTTGAGCAACAACGGATTCTCGAGGGAAAACGACTTCAACAAGGTCGCGGGTTATTGAATTCGGGAAAAAACAGATCTCCTGAAAAGGAAAGTTTGAATGGCACCCCGGGCAAACATAAACAACACCATAGCCAGCCAGAGCGCATGGTTTTGCCAAAGTGGATTCAGAGAAAAGTAAACCGGTGCAAAAACCAGAATTGTTGCACCAATCAGCGTGTTACGCATAGCCGCCGACGCTGTTGCACCAATATAAATTCCATCCCATACAAATGAACTGAAACTGGCCAGCGGGATTATTATAACCCAAAAAATAAAAGGCTGTGCACTTTCAATGATTTCTTGCTGCGAGGTAAGTACTCTGAGAATGGTGTTCATTCCAAACAGATAAACCAATGTAAACGTCAGCGCCAGACCCACACCCCAAATAAAAAGCAGCTTTACCACACTTTTTAATTCCGGTTTTTGCCGTGCACCAAAAAATTTACCCACCAAAGCTTCACCGGCAAATGCAAAACCGTCGATAAAAAACGAAAAGAATAGCAGCATTTGAATCAGCAACGAGTTTACGGCCAGAATGGTATCGTTGGTGTTGGCAGATTCCGAAGTAAAAAAGGTAAACACCAGAATGATGCAAAAACTACGAATAAAAATGTCGGAGTTAACTCTAAAAAATTCGGTTAACCGTTTTAAGTTGAACACCCGTTCGGCTTTTATAAATGGAATCAGTTCACGGTATTTTTTCAGGAAAAGAATGATGGCCAGAGCCAGTCCGATGTATTGTGAAAGAGCTGTTCCCAGTGCCACACCCTCTGATTTCATGTTCAGTCCAAAAACAAACAGCACGCTGAGTAAAATATTGGCCACATTAGCTATAATAGCGATTGCCATAGGATATCTCGCATTTTGCATACCTAAAAACCAGCCGCTGAAAACAAACAGACTCAGAGCTGCCGGAGCAGCCCAAATGCGGATAAGAAAATATTCCCGGGCCAGAGTTTTCACTTCTTCGCTGCCTCCAATCAGATTAAATCCGGCCCATGCGACAGGTAACTGCAATGCCAGAACAATAAACCCGATAAACACTGCAACCGCTAATGCCCGTGCAAGTACCGTAATGGTTTCTGTTTTATCTTGTTTACCAAATGCCTGTGCCGTGAATCCCGATGTACTCATGCGTAAAAAACCAAATCCCCAGTAAATGAAATTAAAAATGACGCTGCCCAGAGCAATGGCACCGATGTAAATTTCAGATTTCAAATGACCCATTAATGCAAGATCCACAAGTCCAAGCAGCGGTACCGTAATGTTGCTGACAATATTTGGAATGGCAAGCCGAAGAATGTCGCGGTTCATCGTTTAATTTAAGAAAGGGGCAAAGGTAACAGAAATAAAAAAAATCAGGAATTATTAAACTTTTCGATGAACAATAAAGGATTTCAATATGTTTTTATCCTAAAATATTTGGATGGAGAGAAAACGAACCTTATATTTGCATAGAAGACCAAAGAGTATTTTATTAATTTTATAAAAAGAACAAAAAGATATGGCTTTCGAATTACCAAAATTAAATTACGATTACACAGCACTGGAACCGCATATTGATGCGCGCACCATGGAAATTCACCACACGAAACATCATTCAGGTTATACCAATAACCTGAATAATGCAATTGCAGGAAGTGCGCTTGAAGGAAAAAGCATTGAGGAAATTCTGAAAGGAGTTTCTGGGCATTCTACGGCTGTAAGAAACAATGGAGGAGGATATTACAATCATAATTTGTATTGGGAAGTAATGGCTCCGGGCGGTTCTCCGAATCCGGAAGGAGTACTTCTCGATGCAATTAAAGAATCATTTGATTCAGTAGAAAATTTCCGTGAGGCATTTGTCCAGGCTGCGTTAACGCGGTTTGGATCAGGTTGGGCTTGGTTGGTTCTTCAAAACAATAAACTGGTGGTTTCGTCCACGCCCAATCAGGATAATCCGCTGATGGATGTTGCAGAGGTTCAGGGAACACCCGTCCTGGGAGTTGATGTGTGGGAACACGCCTATTACCTGAATTATCAAAACAGACGTCCGGATTATGTAAATGCATTCTGGAATCTCATCAACTGGGACGAAGTCGCCAGGCGGTTTAAAGGTTAGTTGATTTTTGGTTTTTTTCCCCGGAGTAGAGACTCCGGGGTTTTTCTTGCCTTTTTGAATCATATTATGTTAATCATGTTAATACTGAATATCCAACTTGGTTTTTAATGAAGAGTTGCTAATTTTAACCGGGAAAATGATACCTGTAAAAATGGATGGCGACAAATATGCACACCGGGGAAAATAATGATAATTTTAAAAGACTGGAAACTCAAATTTCAGAATTAAAATTTGAACTGGAAGAATCCCGCACATTGCTTGCAGAAGAGCAGGAAAAAAGGCAGTTTTATCAACTGATAGCGGATTTTACCTTTGGGTGGGAACTTTGGTTCGGGCCATCAGGAAAAATAAATTACTGTTCGCCATCGTGCCTCGAACTTACCGGTTACACAGCCAATCAAATAATAGAATCAACATCGTTGGCGGATTTCCTTGTTTACAATACCGATCGGAATAAATTTACAGAATTTCTTACCCACGCGCTTAATCAGATTTTGGTTAATCCATCGCTTGACATTCGTATCATGACAAGGACCCGGCAGATTAGATGGTGCTCAATTAACGTACGGGGTGTGTATAACAGGCAGGGGCGATATCTGGGCATTCGTGCATCGGTGCATGATATAACCCGTCTGAAAAAAATTCTGGGTCACATGAATGAGCTTTCTGCCGGCAAGGAACTGGAAAGCCGAAACCACCAAAGGTTAAAATCGGAACTGGAAATAAAAGAGCGTGAACTGGTGGCTTTTCTATTACAACTTTCGCAAAAAAACGAGTTGATTGCACAGGTAACACAACATATAAAAAATATAGCTGAAACCGGTAATAAAAACAACCAGGAAAAAATTGAAAAACTGATTCAGCTTTTGGAAAAATTACCTGATGATTCGGTTGACTGGAATTTGGTGGAAGTGCAACTCGAAAAATTATATCCCGGTTTTATGGATCGGTTACTGGTAAAACATCCCAAACTCACACAAAAAGACAAAAAACTTACAGCCTGCCTGAGACTTGGCCTTACAAGCAGGGAAATAGCCGGCCTAAGCAATCTTACTCCCCAAAGTGTGGAAATTGCTCGCGTAAGGCTGCGTAAAAAAATGAAACTTAAACGAGAAATCAGGCTTTTCAATTACCTCTCGGAAATTTAACCGGCAGAAAAATCAAACTAAACGAAATCTTTACACTTTCTGATGGCTAACTTTATTAATGCCGGAAAGGTTATAACTTTTCCCCGGCACTAAATCATTTTCAATAAGAATAGTTAAGTTTTTATTGGAGAATTTAAATTTATTGATATGTAATTAAATTTTATAAAAAACTTATATTCAAATATTTATTTAATAAATGATATGTTTAATTTTCAACTACACAGGTTTTTGTTAGGTTTTGTTGACTTGTTTTCTTTTTGAATCGTCATATATTTGAACCACTTAAACATAAAAAAAATGATTCAATCCACAAATAATTATTATCGTCCGCTTTTCGACGAGGAAATAGGGCAACTGGTACATCAGGGGTGTTCATCGCCCGACTGGAATCTGGTTAAAGTTTCTCCCGATTTTAGTCCTGATCATATTCAAAATGTCAAATTTACAGGCCATATCCGGTTGAACAGTTTTCATCATTCGGTAAAACTGATTGGAGGAATCAGTTTTCATACGGGTATTTACAATGCATGGCTGCACAATTGCGAAGTAGGAAGAAATGCCCTGATTCATAATGTGCGCAGTTACATTGCCAACTATAACATAGCAGAGGGTGTAATTATTCACAATGTAACAACCATTGCCGTTGACGGTGAAACCTCTTTTGGAAATGGTGTTGAGGTAGAAGCCATAAATGAAGGTGGCGGCCGCGCCATTCCCATTTACGATTATCTTTCAGCACATGTGGCGTATATGCTTGCACTCTACCGGCACAGACCAGATGTGGTTTCTGCCTTAAAAAAGATGGTAGAAGATTATACAGGTAATATTAAAAGCAATTACGGATTTATTGGCGCCAATTCAAAGATTTTAAACTGCAATACCATTTTAAATGTTAAAATCGGGGCCGCTACCACCATTGACGGGACTAAAAAATTACAGAACGGCAGCATCAACAGTACACCCGAAGCCCCTGTAATTATTGGCGAAGGTGTAATAATGGACGATTTTATCGTTTGTTCGGGAAGCCGGATAACCGATTCCACTCTTATTTCCAAATGTTTTGTTGGCCAGGGTTGTTTTCTCGACAAGCATTACTCAGCAGTTAATTCCCTGTTTTTTGCCAATTGCCAGGGATTTCATGGAGAAGCCTGCTCCGTTTTTGCCGGGCCATATACAGTCACCCACCATAAATCGACACTTTTAATTGCCGGAATGTTTTCGTTTATGAATGCCGGAAGCGGATCAAATCAAAGCAACCACCTGTACAAACTGGGTCCGATTCACCAGGGAATTATGGAGCGGGGCGCCAAAACTACCAGCGATTCGTATTTGCTTTGGCCTTCGCGAATCGGTGCTTTTTCACTTGTTATGGGCCGGCATTACAAACATTGCGATACAGCAGATTTTCCGTTTTCGTACCTCATAGAAAGCAACGATGAAAGTATTCTGGTACCAGGAATCAACCTGAAAAGTATTGGAACTGTGCGTGACACCCAAAAATGGCCACGGCGCGATAACCGGAAAGATTCCAACCTGCTTGATCTGATTAATTTTAACTTACTAAGCCCATATACCATTCACAAGATGATTAAAGGGCGGGAGAAACTGATTAATATCCGGAAATCTTCAGGTGAATTTGCCAGTGAATACAGTTACGATAAAATGAAGATTGAAAAAAGAGCCCTCGACCGGGGTATCATACTGTATGAAATGGCTATTTGGAAATTTCTTGGAAATTCACTGATTACCAGATTACAGGGGAAAGAATACCTCTCGGATCAGGAGATTAGAAACACACTTCATCCGGATACTTCAATCGGTAAAGGTTACTGGGTCGATTTGTCGGGATTGATCTGTCCGTTCGAAGCCCTTGATAAACTGTTGAGTTCTATTGAGAAAAGTGAAATAACAACGCTCGAGGAAGTTAATGCCTCTCTGATTGCACTGCACAGCAATTATTACAATTACGAGTGGACCTGGGCTGCCGATGTTCTGAGTGATTTTTACGGGAAAAAAATCAGCGAATTCTCAGCTTCTGATGTTATTGCCGTAGTTGAAAAATGGAAGGAAAGCGTGCTGGAAATTGACAGGATGCTTTACGAAGATGCAAAAAAGGAATTTTCTCTGACTAAAATGACCGGTTTTGGCGTAGATGGACAAAACGGAGCCCGTGAACTCGATTTTGCACAGGTGCGGGGCGAATTCGAAAAAAATGATACGGTAAAAGCGATTCAGGTTCACATGCAAACCAAAGAATCCCTTGGCAACGGGCTCATTGAGCGTGTAAAAAAAGCAACTAACATTGATGTACAGGTTAATTAAAACGACTTTGTGAGGCCATGTTGCCACTGGTATTTATGCATTAAACTTAAAATATTCAACTGATATGTGTGGAATTGTAGGGTATATCGGAAACAAAGAGGCATTTCCAATTCTGATAAACGGACTTAAAAAACTCGAATACCGGGGATACGATTCAGCAGGTGTAGCATTGCTGAATGGCAGTTTAGAACTGTTCAAAAAAATGGGCAAGGTTTCTGATTTGGAGAGCTTTGTTCTGTCGAAAAATACAACAGGCAACATTGGAATTGGACATACCCGCTGGGCGACACACGGCGAACCGAGCGATCAAAACGCACATCCGCATCAGTCGATGAACGGGATTTTTTCTATTGTACACAATGGGATTATAGAAAACTACAGTCAGTTGAAATTAGAATTAAAGGAGCAGGGTTTTGTGTTTCGAAGCGAAACAGATACGGAAGTACTTGCAAACCTGATTGAATATTTTTATAACCAGGGGGATGAAATTTCCGCCGAAATAGCGGTTCAGCTTGCGTTGTCGAAAGTGGTTGGCGCATACGGAATTGCAGTTTTGTGCAGCAATGAAAAAGACAAAATGCTGGTTGCCCGAAAGGGAAGTCCGCTGGTAGTAGGTCTGGGTAACGGCGAGTATTTTGTTGCCAGCGATGCGTCGCCTATTGCCGAATTTACAAACCATGTGGTTTATCTGAACGATTATGACATGGCTATTTTGCAAAAAAATAATTTCACGCTTAAAAACGTTGAAAATAATCCGGTATCCCTCACCATTTCAAATCTGGATATTAAAATAGGTGAATTGGATAAAGGAGAATTTGAGCATTACATGCTAAAAGAAATTTATGAACAGCCCCAAACCATAGAAGAAACTTTTAAAGGGCGCCTCAAACCTGAATATTCAGAAATTGTATTGGGTGGGTTGCTTCATGTATTTCCGAAGGTTGCCGCAGCAGAACGGATTGTGATTATCGGCTGCGGCACATCGTGGCATGCAGCGTTAATTGCAGAATACCTGCTGGAAGAATACGCACAGATTCCTGTGGAAGTGGAATACGCTTCTGAATTCCGCTACCGGAAACCGGTTTTGGGGAAAAAGGATGTTGTGCTTTTAATAAGCCAAAGCGGAGAAACGGCTGACACGATGGCCGCTCTAAAGCTGGCAAAGGAAAAAGGAGCACTTGTACTTGGAATTTGCAATGTAGTGGGTTCTTCCCTGTCGCGGGAAACGGAAGCGGGAGTTTACACCCACGCAGGGGTGGAAATAGGCGTTGCCTCAACCAAGGCTTTTACGGCACAGGTGACCGTTTTAACCCTTTTTGCACTGAAACTGGCTAAAACAAAAGGCACCATTTCACCAGAAGAATACAATCTTTTGGTGAAGGAACTGGCTGAAATTCCGGCAAAAGGCAGGGCTATTCTTCAAAACAGTGCTCAGATTAAAAAAATTGCTGAAAAATACCAGGATGCAATTAATGCACTTTACCTTGGGCGGGGATATCTGTTTCCGGTAGCATTGGAAGGTGCGCTTAAGCTAAAAGAGATTTCATACATTCATGCAGAAGGTTATGCTGCCGGCGAAATGAAGCACGGACCTATTGCACTGGTTGACAGCAACCTGCCCGTGGTGGTGTTGGCCCCGCAGGACGCCTGGTATGAAAAAATTGTGAGCAACATTCAGGAAGTCAAAGCCCGTAAGGGAAATATAATTGTTATAGTAAGCGAAGGAGACACCGGGTTGAAGGAGATGGCGAACGATATAATCGAAATACCGAAATCGCACCCGGCCCTGATACCCCTGCTTGCTGTAATTCCGTTGCAACTGCTTGCCTATCATATTGCCGTTTTGCGTGGATGCAATGTGGACCAACCCCGTAATCTGGCCAAATCAGTAACGGTTGAATAAACGGAAACCAGATACATTTTTTTTGGTATCATGCTGAAATCGATTATACAATTTCCCACGGATTCTTTTTCTGTTCACCATCGCTAAAATCCCGGAAAACGAGAATATGACCTCAGTTATCGATTATATTTTTTTTACCTTTCCAAAAAAAATATTTTAGGAACACGATTCAACTTTTCAGAACAAAAGCCGTGTGAAAAAGATATAAATGGAAAAAGAAAAAATCAAACTTTCGAAAGCAATATACATTGTATTAGTATCACTAATTGTTATTGCTATTATTTCATTTACCATAGGCCGCGAATTGTATGAAGGGCGGACCCAAAGCCTTACCTCATTCGGAGTGATTCACTTTTCGGGATATCTTTTTTTTCTCCTCATGCCGGTTGAAATGGCTTTTGTCTATTACCTTTCCTATTACCGCGAAACGGAATTGATATGGATTGCCATTGTTACAGCGGTTGCGGCGCAATTTACCGATTATGTTATCGGACTCTTTTTCAGTCTGAAATCACTAACCAGTCTGGTGGGCGAAAAGCGAATTCTGAAAGCAGAAAAATACATTCAGAAATACGGGAACCTGACGATTTTCGTGTTTAATTTTTTACCGTTGTCATCGCCTGTAATTGCCCTGGCAGCAGGATTGTTAAAATACCGGCTGAGAGATTTAATGATTTTCAGTGTGCTGGGACTGTTCCTGAAGTATCTGGTGCTGAGTTTAATCTTTTAGCGGGGATGCCTCGTTCTTCGTTTTTACTCACTTCGTTTAATCTTTTCCATCTTTCTGCCTTTCGCCAATTCGTCCACCAACTTGTCTAAATACCTTACTTGTTGTGTTAACGGATTTTCAATTTCTTCTACCCGGTAGCCGCAAATTACTCCTGTAATGAGGTGCGCATTTGGGTTTAATTTTGCTTTCTGAAAGAAGGTTTCAAAAGTTGCATCCTTTTCAATAAGTTCTTGTAGCTTTTTTTCATCAAAACCGGTCAACCACTCTATTACCTGAAACAATTCTTCTTTTGTTCTGCCTTTCTTCTCCACTTTTGTCAAATAGTGCGGATATACAGAAGCGAAAGTCATTTTTGCTATACGTTCATCGTGTTCTGGTGTTGTTTTCATATCCTGTTATTTTAAATAAAATATAGTGGAGCCAAATTAGGAATTGCCACCGGAAAAAGCAAGCAGAAGCTTCATTTTTAGCCGGATTGCGGTTTTGATTTTTTTGGAAATGGTTGTATCTTTTTGTAATATTCCAGAAGAATTGTTCAGGAATCTGTTTAAACTTTAAATTCTGAATGTTATTTTTGAAAAAAACGAAAATATGATTTCAAGAAGAGAAACTTTAAAAGGATTGGCATTACTTACCGGAGCAACATTACTTAACAGAGGAAAAGTAGCCGCGAATACCAATTCGATGGAAGGCAATTTTTCATACTGCCTGAATACCAGCACCATTTCGGGCCAGAAAGTTGGATTCCTGAAGGAATTTGAACTAACGGCCAAAGCAGGTTACAACGGCATTGAAATCTGGGTTCGCGACCTGGAAAAGTATGTTCAGGAAGGCGGAAGTTTAAAGGATTTGAAAAAATATTCGGATGATTTGGGCCTGACCATAGAAAATGCGATTGGTTTTGCGCAGTGGGCAGTAGATGATGAAACCGCCCGGAATGCCGGCATGGAACAGATGCAACGGGAAATGGAAATGCTGGCACAAATCGGGTGTAAACGCATTGCTGCTCCGCCGGCAGGAGCAACCAGTCCTCCGCTGCTCGACCTTTTTGAAGTAGCTGAAAGGTACCGGGAAGTTTTAAAGTTAGGCGACCAGACCGGCGTTTTGCCCCAACTCGAAATCTGGGGTCCGTCGGCTAATCTTTACCACATCTCGCAGGCATTGTTTGTTGCATCGGCAACCGGCCATCCCAAAGCCTGCATTTTACCCGATGTGTACCACATGTTCCGGGGCGGAAGTCCGTATGAAAGTTTGAAACTCATGTCGGGTAACTCCATAGAAATGTTTCACTTTAACGATTTTGTTGATACCATCCCCCGTGAAAAACAAAAGGATGCAGACCGTGTGTACCCGGGCGATGGCGCGGCGCCATTCAACCAAATCATTAAATACCTGAAGGAATCTGGTGGCAAAAAGGTACTTTCGCTGGAGTTATTCAACCCGGGGTATTGGAAAAAAGATGCGCTGGAAGTTGCTAAAACGGGTTTGAAAAAAATGAAAAATGTGGTTGATGAAAATTCCTAATTTCCATTCATCCGGCTGCGAATAACAGATTTCAGTTTTTCAGGACAAAAAATGCCTTCGTGCGTCCACACAGGTTCTCCGTTTTTAAATACAATTAAAGTGGGTATTCTGTGCACATTAAAATGACTGGCAATAAATGGATTTTCGTCCACATTAACCTTTACAATTCTGATACCTTTTATTTCCTTCTTTACCATTTTCAAAATAGGCGGCACTTCTTTGCACGGCGCGCACCAATCGGCATAAAAATCTACCAGAACCGGTTTCGATGATTTGATTATATTTAAAAAACGCTGGTTCATTTTCCTTCTTCGGCCTTCTTTTTCCGTTTTTGAACAAATTCATTGATAAAATCGCCAACCAGATAACCAACAGCAGCGCCCCATAAGGTGCTCCAGTACCAGACCGACTGTATTGGGCAGGTGCCGCTGACACAACCCACAAATCTCCAGTATAAAAATCCTCCGAGGGCTCCTGCTGCTAAAAAAACAAGCGATATACTTTTTCCTTTCAGAAATTCTTTCATAAATGATATTTAAATGGTGAAACAATGAAAATTAAGTCTGGTTCTAGAACCAGTCATTTAATTTTATGATGAGAGATAGATAAAATTGAATTTATTCCGGCAATGTTTTAATCACTTCGCGTAAAAAGTCATTCATGCTGAAGTTGCTCATACCGTATCCCATTCTGACTGCCACCAGGTTTTTGGAAGGAATAATGTAAATGCGTTGCCCCAGAAAACCATCGGCAAAGAATATATCGTCCGGAACCTCAGTTAACTTGTTAACTTCCTCGGGTTCCTGCAACCAAAACGTACCGGCATATTTTCCGTTCGATGCTTCTACCGGGGTTTTCATAAAGTCAACCCACTCCTGCGAAAGAATGGTATCGCCGGCAAAAACTCCCTCGTTCAGGAACAATAAGCCAAACCTTGCCCAATCGCGTGTAGTGCCATAACTGTATGACGAAGCTACAAACAACCCGCTGGCATCGGTTTCCACTTTAGTGTTCAGCATTCCAATGGGATGCAGTAAATCGGTATAAAGGTTTGTATGATATTTTTCATCGTTATTTATCCGGTTCCGAATAATTCCCGAAAGTAAATTGGCATCGCCCGATGAGTAATTCCAGTGCTCACCGGGAGGATATTCCAGTTTATTGTCAGTAACCGAAGCCTGCATATTTTCGCTTTGCATAAGCATGACTGTGGCATCGGAAATGGTAAAATAGTTTTCGTACCAGTCGAGGCCGGTGGACATTTGAACAACATTTTTAACGGTAATATTTTCCCGCTCATCACCCTCCCAGGCTTCAATGCCAACCGGTTCATCCAGGGTTAACTGCCCTCTGTCGGCAAGAATTCCGGCCCATGCGCCGGTAATACTTTTGGTCATCGACCAGCCATGAAACATGGTATTATGGTCGTAGCCACCGAGGTATTTTTCGGCAATAATCTGGTTGTTGTAAACAATGGCAATTCCAAGAGTCTTTTTGAAAGGTTCGCTGCCAGTTGAATCAAAACAGGTGTCAATGAGTTCATGGAGCCGGTTGTAATCCACACCCCCCGGCAGGGTATCGGAAATAATGTTGCCTTTGGGCCACGGCATTGTATCCGGTGAATAACCCGGATCAGGAATACGAAAACCTGATTTTTTCAGTTCCTCTTCCGGTGTTTTCAAAACAATAACAACTCCGTGTCCATCCCGAAAAACGGCCTTCCGTTTTGCCAGTCCGAAAACAGTGGAAGTAGCCGTTTTTTCTTCGAAATCAACCCTTGTCAGAGCCAGATTAATAGGAAAAAAGGAAAGGTCTTCGGCTATTATTCTCTCCGGAGGTTTATTTGCCAGAAACACGCTGGAACACATTCCTTTTGCCGCATAAGCTGTAATGATGGGGAGACGTGGCCACACAAACCAGATTCCATATCCAATAACAGCCAGAATAACCAGCCCGATTATCCTTTTGAACCGTTTTTTATTCATATTGAAATAATTTCAGGTTTACCAATGAGTGATAAATGTAAGAACTTTTCCTGAACTTTATTCTTTTTAATAAGCCCGCTGGAAAACAATCTCGCTTAAGCCCGCAACCCGGCCCCCTTCTTCATCAATGTAAATTCTGATATTGAGTGTTCCGTCGATTACCCGAACCACCCTCTCGCCGGTCCAGTCGGTTTCACCGGCGTCAAGCGATTTGGCAGGCGATGCTACTCCTTCAAACTCAAGCTTCTGCCACGACGGTAAAAACAGATCGCCCACTTTTGCGCGAACACGATAAGTACCGTTTGGAACAGTTATCTGGTATTCAAAATAATGGGTTGGATTTTTACACTGAGCCGGCGTTCCCTCAAACAGCACTTTTTTCAGGCGGACATTTCCATCGTTTCTGCCCGAAATCCATTCGACCCTGTCGGCCGGGTTCCATTTTCCCAAAAGCCAGCCTTTTCCCGAATACGGTTCAAAAGCCATGCTGTTTTTCTGGTTGCCGTTCAAATGGCGGGGTTTTCCGAATTGAATTCGCCCGCGGGCAAACGAACGCGCCGCATAACCATTGTGCTGAAAATACAATCCGAATAGCTGGGAAAATCCGTTAATGGCATAATGAAGACATTCCTCACGCGTTGGCTCGGTTTGCGATTTTACCACGGCAAACTGAAAATGGCCCCAGGCATTGTTGCCCCATGCCGTACCGACGGCATCGCCACGAACCAGTTTTTGTCCTTTTTTAACGGCCAGATTTTTAGAGTAAAGGCGATTGTAATAATAATAAATTCCTGGCTGCGACTCGCTCTCCAGCAAAACGCAGGCCTGGTTTCCGGCTTCGTCCAATCCTTTGGATTCCACCCAAACTACCCGGCAGTTTTCCACAGCCACCAGCCAGTGTTTCATTATTCCGCGGGCATCGTGCAAATCGAATCCGATGCCTGCAAAAGTGCTGTGTGCAGGCTGCTTATCGGTTTCGTCAGTTTTATAGTACGAAAACATGTAACTCTCCTCCTCGGCGCCCCACATAAATCCGTCGTTAAAACTAACCGGAAAGATGTATTGGGTTGGGTCAAGGAGAGGAAAACGGGAATCGCTCAGGCAAATCAGCGCATCTTTGGTTAACAGGCCATGAACCGGAGAACCTGAATTTAGCGCTTTTACCTTTTTGTTGTCGGCCACAAATACCCTGATACCTACCAACTGCTCCGGAACCGAACGACGGGCCACTTTCAGCCAAAGCGTGTCCTCCCCTATTTTCACCTGGTTGTAATGGTTTTCAGTTTTCAGCAGTTTCACTTCAACCTGGTTAAATGTAACACTTTCGCCCTCATTCAGGTTGTAGTAAAAACCATTTCCCCACCTGAAGTCGGCAGAATCGGCCTGCTGCGCATTCAACTGAACCAATACAGCAAACAGTACAAAAAATAAAAAGAGCTTTCTTTTCAAATCTTTTCAGTTTTTTCGAAAAACAAAACTACCAGAAATTTTTGAACCAGCGAAGTGAACTGGTGCTTTTACTATTTGTTTGACTCCGGCCGGAGCCAAATGTTTATAGCGAAAACATTTTCTATAAACCTACTACCCTGACCAGGGTCGAATAATTTGAAAAAACCTGTTAATCATTCTCGCAGAATCTGATTTCATATTTAGCAAGAACTCCTCAATATACCAGGCAATTTCACTCCAAAAACCTAAAAAAAACCTTCTGAAACATAAGTGCAAACATCTGCAACATTGTTTAAACCTCTTGCAACATAAGTGCTATGTATTACATTTGCAATTGGCATAACTTGAATGATAAAAGCTATAAAATGACTGCTTCACTTTTATCAATAGAAAATTTCAAATAGCGGCTAAACACCATAGCTGTGGCCCGGATTACCGACCACCGGTCTGGTGTTTCTGCACTGGCCCGCGAAATGGAAATAAGCCGGTCGGGTCTTCACCAAAAAACTGAAGGAGGTTTTCAATTGTTTTGCAAGCCGTTTCATTAGCCAAAAAAGGTTAGTAAAAGCCCGGCAGGCACTCCAAAACAGAAAATTTACCATTAAAAAAATTACTTCCCTGTGCGAATTTCACAGCGCTACATATTTCAATTAATGTTTTCACTGGTATTATAGATTTACTCCGGGGAAAGCCAGAAAAAAGTAACCAAAAAAATTGAAGTCTTCATAAATTGCCATTTCAAACAAAAATCCGTAACTTTTAATCATTAAATCAGTTAACAAGATTGTTATAAATCAGACTGAATGGACGGAAATTCCACATCGGAACATGAGTTTGTTAAACGGCTTGCAAAAATTGTGGAAGCCAACCTGCAAAACGAACAATTCGGAGTTTCTGAATTGGCCAGCATAACAAAGATGAGCCGTTCGCACATTCATCGTCAGTTAAAAGCGCTTACCAATAAGTCGGTCAGCCAGTTTATTCGTGAGATAAGGCTGGAAAAAGCAAAAGAATTTTTGGAAGAGGGAAATCTTACAGGTTCTGAAATAGCATTTAAGGTGGGTTTTGGAAGCCCATCTTATTTTATAAAAAGCTTTCACGATTATTTTGGAGTAGCGCCGGGTGAATATAAAAAAAGTGAAGAAGTAAAATCAAATGAAACACCAAAATCGAATAAAAAATTCCCCAACATACTTTTTTTAATTGCTGGTTCGGTTTTAATTCTTGTATTTGCATATCTGTATATTAATGGGAAATTTTCTATTCTGAAAAATGAATCTCCAGTTGAAAAATCAATTGCAGTGCGTCCATTTAATTATTTGGGTGCAAACCCTGAAAAAAGTTATTTGGCCAATGCAATGATGTTGGAAATTATAAATCAACTTTCCCAAATTAAAAATTTAAGGGTAATGTCGTCATCTTCGGTTCTCCCGTATTCAAATCAAACAGATAAAGTAATAGGTAAAAAAATAAATTGTTCGTTTATCTTTAGCGGAAACTTGCATGTCGAGGAAGATGAAATGAATTTGATACTTACTTTAGTTAATGCTGCAAATGAAAATGTTATTAGATCATTTAGTTACAAAAATGAATTAAACAATATAATTGAATTGCCAGGGATTATTGCTCAGTCAGTAGCCCTGGAACTTAATGCTGAACTGTCGGAAGAAGAAAAGCAACGAATTGAGAAAATACCTGCCATTAACCTCACTGCTTATGACTTTTATCGGCGGGGCAATGAAGAATCATTAAACTATTTAATATACAAAACAGATGATTATCTGGAACTCGCAGAACTTTTTTATATAAAAGCAATTGAATATGATTCTCTTTTTGCAAAAGCTTATGTCGGGCTTGCATCTGTTTATTGGGACAAATATTATTGGAAGAACTATTTTGAAGAGTATTTTATTGATTCTGTTAAAATTATTCTGGAGAAAGCAATTTCAATAGATAACCAGATAAATGAAGCGCATACATTATTAGGTTATTATTACATTTATAATGATGAAGAACAAAAAGCGCTAAAAGAATTCGAATTGTCATTGCAACTCAATCCAAATGACTGGAAAGCGTATTTGGGTTTGGGAGATTTATACCAGGAAAGAGATCTTGTGTTTTCGGTTAAAAACTATTACGAGGCCACCAAATTAAACAAAGGAAAAGAATTTTCAATTATCCTTGAAAAGTTGATTAGTGTTTTATCCAGAGCAGGAATGTTGGATAATGCCAGGGAGATGATGGATCAAAAGTTACTGTTTGATAATGATTCTGTTTTTTACTATGAATGTCTGGCCCATAACTTATTTTATTCAGGTGATTTTGATGAATCGATATTTTATGCTTTAAAAGGAATTTCAATTGATCCTGACAATGAAATACTTTTAATCTTATTAGGTTGTACCTATAGTTTTATGGAGGAATACAAAAAATCGCTTGAATATTTTGAATTAGTCCTTGAAGATGGACCGGGAATTGAGATGTTAAACACAAGTCACAGAATTGGATATTCATATTGGAAGGCTGGTCAGAAAGAAATGGGCATTGAATTTTTTGATAAACAACGAAAATACAGCAATGAGGCTGCTCAAAGAAATCGACCTTACGCCGTTAACAAATATAGTTTTTACGATGAGGCTGCCTTGTTTGCTTTTTTTGGTGAAAAAGAAAAAGCTCTGGAAAATCTTGAGAAATTTTGTCAATCTGAGGTTATTAATTTTGCTTTAGCTCAATTAGTTAAAATGGATCCTTTTTTTTATAACATTCGGGAAGACTCAGAATTCAAACAAAAAGAGGCAGAAATTATAAACAAAGGGTGCAGTTCTCATATTACGCACATTTTTTATAATTCAGTTGATAGTAACTGTGCCAAAACTCGTCCCATTCACCAGACTTGACGTAGGCCCTAAG